>NZ_BBJS01000014.1 GCF_000739895.2 Sphingomonas paucimobilis NBRC 13935 | reverse complement strand
CAGGGCTCTGTTTCGCAGCTGACTGACTATACCTACGACAATGACGACCGGCTGCGTTGCACCGCAGCGCGAAGCGGCGGTGCGTCGGGCGATGCCTGTGCGGTCCTGAACGGCGGTGCCAGTTCGGACGACGTTCGGGAACGGAGCTACGGTAGCGACGGGCGACTCACCACCGAGAAGCTGAATGGCGTCGTCATGGCAAGCTATGCTTATAGCGGTAATGGTCAGATTACGAGCGTCACCGACGCCAAATCCAACACGACCAGCTATCAATATGACGGCTATGACCGGCTGCTCCGGACGACCTACGCCGACCAGAGCTATGAATATATCAATCGCAACGGCTACGGCGATGTGACCTCGCTGCGCCAGCGCGACGCCCCCTCGATTTCCTATGGGCAGGACTTGCTGGGGCAAATCACCACCATCAGCCTTCCCGCTGGCGGATCAAACAGCAACATATCACTGGGCTATGACCTGCTGGGTCGCGTCACCTCGGCATCGAACGGCAACGGTCAGGCCCCATGGAGCAATACGACTGCGATGGCGTACGATGCCCTCGGTCGCATGATGTCGGAAACCAGTAATCCGGGTGGGATCGGACCCCGTGCCACATCGTACCTGTACGATGCTGCGGGCAATCGTACGCGGGTTACCTGGAGCGATGGCTTCTTCGCCTCCTATGAATACCGTCCCGACGGGCTGTTGCAGCGCGTCCGTGAGAACGGTGCGACAGTGTTGGGGGAATATGGCTATGATGCCCTCGGGCGTCGCACCACGCTCTCTCGCGGCAATGGCACATCAAGCAGTTACGGCTATGATGGCCTTTCGCGTCTGGCGAGCCTGAGCCATGACCTTGCGGGCACGATGGCCGATGTCACGTACAATTCGACCTTCGACCAGCTTTCCCGCACGACGATCCAGACGCGTTCGAACGACAGCTACGCCTGGACCGCCCAGGTCGCAGCGGATCGCGCCTACACGAGCAACGCCCTCAATCAGTATACGCAAGTGGGCACCGGCGCACTGGGCTATGATGGTCGCGGAAATCTCATATCGGATGCCAATGGTGGGATCAGCTATTCATACGATATGCTCGGCCATCTGACAGGTTCGAACAGCGGCGCTCAACTTGCCTATGACGCACTCGGCCGTCTGACCTACACCGCCGTCAATGGCGGCGGCATCACTAGGTTCGGCTACGCAGGTGACCAGATAGTTGCCGAGTATGATGCGGGCGGCAACATCACGCGGCGTCATGTTCCTACCACTAGTAACGACGATCCGATCGTCAGCTATGGCCCGCAGGGCCGCAGCTGGCTGTATGCGGACGAACGGGGTTCAGTTGTTTCCACCGCTGACGATGCCGGTAATGCCTGCCAGATCATGGCCTATGATGAATATGGCATCCCTGGCGGCAGCTATACCCAGCGCTTTCAATATACCGGGCAGGCTTGGCTCCCTGAGCTTGGCATGGCGTATTATAAGGCCCGCATATATTCACTGACGCTAGGACGTTTCATGCAACCCGACCCAATCGGGTATCGAGCAGGCTTGAACCTCTACAATTATGTCGGGGGAAACCCCGTTAATCTGACCGATCCGACGGGGCTTTATCAGTTTTGCCAAGAGCGACTGACCGGTGGTTTCCCCACGCATAACAGAACGAACGGCGATATTGTTGTTAGTGGTGGTCACTATGTGACGCAATGCACATACATCCCCGACTTCCCCTCAAACCCAGGCCTAACGCCTGGTGGAGGCCCAGGCTACATCCCAGGACGAGGTATGCCAGCGCCGAGGAACAACCAGCGTAAGCGCCACACATGTGACGGAGTTCCCGGCTTTGCGGCCTACCAAGTTGCTGCAGCGAGCGCGATTGCTCAGAATCCAGTAAACAGTTTCATCCCTGCGTGGTTGCGAGGTATTTTTATCCACACGGCTTTCTCGCGCGAGGTTAAGACTTTTCCTCTTTTTGGTATTTCATCGCACGTGAACGTGTCATATCGTGATGGCGCAGTTGCCGGTTGGCTTGACCTCGGATCGGTCAGACCTGCCGCTGTGAGCGGCTCGCTGAACAGTCCTGACTTTGTTGTCGAACTTAAAACTGGGAATGCCCGTTTGGGAGAGCCTCAGCTGTCTAACTACTTTAACAACTTGCCACCGAAGACGCGTATTTGCGAAATTTTTGAGCAAGGGATGTAAGCGGACCATGTCTGGCTCATTGAAACAGATAAAACTTAATTCCGCAGAAATTTTGGGCGCCGCTAAAAAGCGCCGGCAAGTCGGCAGCATCCTTAGGAAGCGAGGATTTATTTCTCTCGGCAAAGGAGGGTGGCTGGGATTTCGCGGTGATGACGTGGTATCGGGTTTGCTAGTTGAGGGATCCCCATCTGATATCTACATATCGTCGTTCGTTCTGCCTGTATTTGATGAGCTAACATTTATCACGTGGGCGCTGGGCCGTAGGATTGTTCATTGCTCCGCCAGTGACAATGCAGCAAGCGAATGTAATCGGGCGGTCTCTGAGTACCGGGCGGAAATCGCTACAATCGCTTCTCCAGCTGAGCTAATTGGCTATTTGAAAAATCAGAATATTGGCGGCTTCTACCCTATATGGGTAAGGTATTTATGTTACCTTAGAGAAGGGCGTTTTGAAGAAGCCTTTCATTATCTTGAAGACTAAAAGAAGCAGGAACTTCACAAATCCGCGTTAAAAAAATTGGCTGAGATTGCTCCGGCGGTTGAAGCCGCAGATGCAGCTGCGATACGGCAGGTGCTTGAAAGGTGGGAAAAGACGTCAAGGCAAATATTTGGAAGTGGTGATTTTTTGTTTGATTCTTCTAACTAGGGTGACACCTAGGTGTTTGATCCCGGCATTTGATGGTGCATCATCGGCGCAAGCCTGGAAGGATGCACTATGGGACAGGTTCTACACGGGAGCGCCCGCACGACAGAGGCGGTCCCCCAGCCTTCGCCGGGGCAGGCTAGCGATACAGCATAGTCAAGAGAGCCGTAAGCGTCCGGTCTTCCCCGCCTTGCAGGCTAGGTGATGCGCAAGCCACAGGTGCGGCACTGTGGCAGGCACCGGTGCGACATCATGGCAACGCGAATTATCGAGATGGTTGGGACTGAGCCGCGGCGATGGTTCAGCGACGATGACAAGGCACGGATCGTGTCGGAGGCGATGATGCCGGGCGCGAGCGTGTTGGACGTGGCGCGGCGACACCGGGTGTGCACGTCGCTGGTGTACCGCTGGCGACGCACGCTGCTGCGCGACGGGTTGCGAGCGAGGCATTGCCGTTGCCCGGCGCGGCGTTCGTGCCGGTCGAGATGGCAGGCGTGCCCATGGTGCCGCAGCCGGAGCCGCTCGGACCGGGTGTGGTGGAGGTGGTCGGCCCGGCCGGGTTCGCTTGATCGGGCCGCCGACCGGCGTCCGGGTATATCTGGCGGCCGGTGTCACGGACATGCGCAAGGGCTTCGATGGGCTTGCCGCGCTAGTGCAGCAGAGGCTGCGCCAGGATCCCTTTGGCGGTGCGGTGTATGCCTTCCGGGGCAGGCGTGGCGATCTGGTCAAGCTGCAGTGGTGGGACGGCCAGGGCCTGGTGCTCCATGCCAAGCGTCTCGAGCGGGTGAGCTGCCCGCCTGCACAACGTCCTCGACGACATCGAGCGTACCATTTGGCGCCGGGTCGACGTGTCGGTCTCCGCCAGCCTCAAGATGCTCCACGACATCGTCCAGGCCGCGATGGGCTGGGAGGATTGCCATCTGTGGCATTTCGAAGCTGGCGACCGGCGCTACGGCATCCCCGACCCGATGTGGCCGGAGAGCGGCATGACCGCTGCGAAGAACATAAAGCTTGCGGCCCTCATCAACCGGGGCGTGCGGGAGTTCGTCTACACCTACGATATGGGCGACGACTGGCGGCACACTATCACGCTCGAGGATGTCGGCCCCGGCGAACCCGACGTCAAGTATCCGCGCTTCGTCGATGGCGCCCGGCGCTGCCCGCCCGGGGACGTCGGCGGCTTGCCCGGGTTCGAGATGTTTCTCGATGCCATGGCCGACCCCAACCACGAAGAACACGACCACCTGCGCGAATGGTATGGCGGCCCTTATAACGCCCACGACATCGACGAACGCTTCACCCGCCGCGCCGTCGCCGCCATTGCCATTCGCCGCCACGCCGGCAAACTCGCCTATCAGAAGAGCCGCGCCCCATAACAAGGCGGTCTGCCGGCCACGCTTACTCACCTGAAGCAATGTCCGGTATTGAGGAGCCGGGAAGCGGCCGCGAACGTCCGCAAGTGATGACGTGGACGGCTCTCCAACCCTCCCGCAGAATGATCTGCGTAGAGCCGGAAGGAGAATTGCGATGGGCAGCGTCACCACGATAGGTCTAGATCTCGCGAAGAACGTGTTCCAGGTGCATGGCGTCGATGCGGGGGGCGTGGCGGTGATCCGCCAGCGGCTGACCCGTGATCGCATGCTGAAGTTCTTCGCCAAGCTACCGCCATGTCTGGTCGGTATCGAGGCGTGTGCGACCTCGCACTACTGGGCACGCGAGCTGGTTTTGCTCGGGCATGACGTGAAGCTGATGCCGGCGCAGTACGTGAAGCCGTATGTCAAGCGGGGCAAGAACGACGCGGCCGATGCGGAGGCGATCTGCGAGGCGGTGACCCGCCCGACGATGCGCTTTGTCAGCATCAAGTCGCCCGAGCAGCAGGGCGCGATGATGCTGCATCGTGTTCGCCTGATCCTGAATCGCCAACGGACGCAGTTGTCGAACGCGATGCGGGCGCACCTGGCCGAGTTCGGGATCGCCACGCCGATCGGCAGGAACGGCATCGAGCAGCTCCTCGACGTCATCGCCGACCCGACCGACGAGCGGTGCCCTCCGATGCGCGGTTTTGCCTGGAGATGCTGGCGGCTCAGCTGCGCATCGTGAAGGAGCAGATCCTGGAGAACGACCGCCGCATCCTGGCGAGCGCACGCGAGACCGAGCTTGGCCGTCGGCTGATGGAGATACCCGGCGTGGGGCCGCTGCTCGCCAGTGCCATCGTCGCCACCGTTCCCGATCCTGCGATCTTTCGCTCAGGCCGCAACCTCGCCGCGTGGATCGGCTTGGTGCCGCGGCAGAACTCCAGCGGCGGCTAGGAGCGGCTCGGCGGCATCACCAAGGCCGGGCATCAGTACTTGCGCCAGATGCTGATCGTCGGCGCCATGGCGGTCGTGCGCTTTGCCGAACGTAACGGTGCCAAGCGGCCGTGGCTTGTTCAGCTGCTTGCCCGCCGCAAGGCCAAGGTCGCGGCGGTTGCGCTCGCCACCAAGAACGCACGCATGATCTGGGCGATGATGTCCAGCGGCGAACGCTATTGCGAGCCGCAGGCCGCGTAATAGATACGGCGCGGGCGACCGCGCCTGACGAGGTTGGAAAGGGCGAAGAGGAGCTAATGCAACAAGCCGGTTGAACCGCCGGATCGGGAAAACCCACAATGACCCAAGCGCATCAAGCGCGTGAAAGTGATCGGGACCCGAGACGCGCGAATGGCATTACGGCCAGCGGCACCATCGCCGCATAAACAGGTCGGACACATAACCGCACCAACCAGCAACGCGAAGCAATTGTTCGAGCTTGCCAACGGAGGGCCGTCCACACATGGGTCTGGCCGCCTCAGTGGCCTGCTGGTGAGCGTTCGCACCGACAATACTGCACTTGAGCCGGTAGAGGCGATCCTCGTCACTTAGCGGTCCGTCGATATAGCGGAGCGCGGCCTATCCCCGCAGGGTCAAGCGCGCTCCCTCACTCCGCATCCGTCCATGCGTGAGACGAACCCAATCGGAGCGAGGGAGCCTTGGATACGAACGATCAGCCGCGTGGTGTAGACTTGGTTGGGCCCATTTCCTTGAGGATGCGCCCGGCCTCATGCGGTTCGGACCGCAGATGTTGCGGTGGTGCATCCACCGATGCGCCGAGAGCCGCAGCCGCATGCCAAGGCCAACGCGGGTCCCAAAGCACGCCGCGTGCGATCGCGATCGCGTCCGCATCGCCGTCTTGAAGGATGGACTCGGCCTGATGTGGGTCGGTGATGAGACCGACCGCTATGACCGGCATCGACACGGCCTGCTTCACCACCTTCGCGAGCGGCACTTGGTAGGAGGGACCAACCGGGATTTTTTGGCGAGGGTCGAGCCCCCCGCTGGACACGTGGATCGCGGCACATCCGCGCGTCTCGAGTTCTGAAGCAAAGATCGCGGTCTCGTCCACCGTCCAGCCGCCTTCGACCCAGTCCGTGCCCGAGACGCGAACCGTCACCGGCTTGTCGGCCGGGAAGGCGGCGCGCACGGCGTCGAACACTTCGAGCGGGAAGCGCATCCGGTTGGCAAGATCACCGCCATATTCATCTTCGCGTGTGTTGGAGAGGGGCGAGAGGAATTCGTGCAGGAGATAGCCATGCGCGGCGTGAATCTGGATCGAGTCCAGACCGATCCGGGCTGCGCGCCGTGCCGCATCGGCGAAGGCATCGCGGATACGCGTAAGGCTATCGCGATCGAGCGCGAGTGGTGGATGCTCGTCGGGTTCGAACGGCAGGGCGCTCGGGGCAAGGGTCTGCCAACCATGTTCGGCATCGGGTGCGATCTGCGCCCCACCGTGCCAGGGCTTTGCCGTACTCGCCTTGCGTCCGGCATGGGCCATCTGGATCATCAGCGGCATGTTGGACCAACGGCGCACGCCATCGACGACGCGCTGCATCGCCGTTTCGGTGGCATCATCCCACAATCCGACATCGCCATAGGTGATGCGCCCCTCGGGCGTGACCGCCGTCGCCTCGATCGTAAGAGCGCCCGCGCCCGACATGGCGAGCTGGCCAAGATGGATCAGGTGCCAGTCGGTCATCGCACCGTCTTCGGCCGAATACTGGCACATGGGCGCGATCACGATACGGTTGCGGAGCGACATCCCGCCCACGTCCAGGGGGTCGAAAAGCTTGGCCATTACCATTCTCCTACGTTGGGCATCGAGGCCCATGGTTCGGCAGGCGCCTTGTGTTCGCCCTGCTGGAGTAGTTCGATCGATATGCCGTCGGGCGAACGGACGAACGCCATATGTCCATCACGCGGCGGGCGATTGATCGTCACCCCGTCGGCCTGCAGCCGGGCGCAGGTCTCGCAGATGTCCTCGACGCGGTAGGCGAGGTGGCCGAAGTTGCGGCCACCGGTGTAGGTCTCGGCCGGGCTGCCATCCTCGGGCGGCCAGTTATAGGTCAATTCGACCTCAGCCTGGCCCGGCTTGCCTTCGCCGCAATGATCCTCGTCGGCCGCCAGGAAGATCAGGGTGAATCGCCCCTGCTCGTTTTCGATCCGCCGGGTTTCCCTGAGGCCCAGCAGTTCGAAGAAACGAATAGTCGCCTCCGGATCGGCAACCCGCAGCATCGTGTGGAGATAGCGCATGATCAGGCGGCCTTTGCCGTGAGGGCTTCCATGACCAGCTCCGCCGTGCGTGTGGCCGAAGCGGGGTTCTGTCCGGTCACCAGATTGCCATCGCGCAGAGCGAAGGGCTGGAAATCGGGGCCGCCCTCATGATGGGCGCCCAACTCCTTCATGCGGGTTTCGAGCAGGAACGGCACGGCCTGATCGAGGCCCACGGCGCGTTCCTCGCTGTCGGTGAAGGCGGCAACCCGGCGCCCCGCCACGAACGGCGTGCCATCGGGCTTCTTCGCGGAAACAAGCCCGGCGGGGCCGTGGCAGACCGCGGCCACGATCTTGCCTTCGCGGTCGAACCGCTCGACCAGTCGCGCGAGCTCCTCGCTGCCGGGATAGTCGAACATCGTGCCGTGCCCGCCGGGCAGGAACACCGCGTCGTAAACTGACGCGTCGATGCTGGTGAAAGCGAGCGTATCTGCCACTTCGGCCTTCAACGCTTCGTCCTTCAGATAGCGTTCGACCGACGCATCATTCTCGCCATCGGCGTTGACGCTGCGCTGGTCGACCGGGATCGCGCCGCCCTTGATCGAGGCCAGGGTCACGTCGGCGCCTCCATCGCGGAAGGCATAGTAAGGCGTGGTCAGTTCCTCGAGCCAGACGCCGGTCGGCTCGGTGCCGGGCGTCATGCGATCGGCTGACGTGGCGATCATGAGAATGCGTGTCATCGGTTTGGCTCCTTTGCGTGCCGGATCGGGGACGAGTGACGATGCCGTTGCAGCGATGGCTCGCACCAACGCCTGTCAGAATGCAGCCTCAGTTATCCGTCTGTCGCGTCGATGCTCGTTCAAATAGGCGTGAGCGCTCATCATGAAACCCAAGGGGAATGGCCACCATCCATAAATCAATTTATGGAAACACAATGTCCCTTCCACAGATGCGCACATTCATCGAAGTCTATCGCCGTCGGTCGCTGAGCGATGCGGCGCGTGCACTCGGCATCACGCAGCCGGCGGCGTCCCAGCACATCGCCTCGCTTGAGGCGCAACTCGGCCATCCGCTTTTCGACCGCCATTCGCGCGGCGTCCGTCCCACGGCAATCGCGGATGATTTCGCCGCCTCGATTGGCAGCAGCCTCGACCGGGCCGAAGCCGCATTGGCATCGGCACGCGCGCGGTCGGTTCGCATTTCCGGGACGGTCCACATCGCGGCGCCATCGGACCTTCTAGGCGAAATGATCACGCCAAGGCTCGGGCCACTGCTCGACGCCGGGCTTGATCTGCGCCTGCATATCGGTGGGCGCGAAGCCCTTTATGCCATGCTGCTTGATGACAAGGTGCACCTCGGCATCACCGCATCTCGGCCGGAGGACGCACGGCTTGCCTATCAGGAGATCGGCTCGGAAGACCTGCGAGCCGTGGCCGCGCCCGCCGTAGCCGAGCAAATGTCGCACATGCCGCTCAGTGAGGCGCTTAATACGGTGCCTTATATTGCCTATGACCTCGACCGGCCATTGGTGCGCAACTGGCTGGAGGCGAACCAGATCGAGGTAGCGCGGCTTCCGGCCCTGACCGCACCGGATCTGCGCGTCCTGCGCTCTGGCCTATGCGCGGGATTGGGCTGGACGGTTCTACCCGGCTATCTCACCAGGGCCGAACGTACGGCCTGCACCCTTGTCGAAATTGCAGCGCCTATCCGCGTGCCGACCAACGCATACTACCTTGTCTGGGCCAAATCCTCCTTGCGCCACCCCCGCGTTGCCTTGGCGCGCGATGCGCTGATCGGAGCATTGAGGGCGTGAGCGGTCTGGCTGACTGATCCCGGAGCGCTCGGTACACAGAGACGAACGATTGGCCAGCTCATGGAAGCGGAAAGAGGGACGCGAACGGCCGACTTCGGGCCAGGCTGATCCAGAAGCGATGCGTGCGATGCTTGTCGAGTCAGGCCCAATGGTCTGCCGTTCAATTGCGCCCACGCCCCCATCCGTCACGCTCAGCCAATAGCTTCTGCATTACGACCATATTGTCGGTGCCCCACTGGCATAACGGCTCGAGCGCGCGGGCGAGACTCTGGCCGAGTTCGGTCAGCGTGTAGTCGACCCGCGGCGGCACTTCCTTGTAGTCGTTCCGGCGCAGGACGCCGTCCGCTTCGAGTTCCTTGAGTTGCTGGATCAGCACCTTGTCACTGACGTCGCGGATGGCGCGCTTCAATTCCCCATAGCGGGTGGGCCCGCGCAGCAAAAAGTACAGGATCAGTGGCTTCCACTTTCCCGAGATGACCTTGAGCGTAGCGTCGAGCCCGCAGGTGAAGGCAGGCGCGATGGGCGCGATGACGGGATCGTCGGCGAGTAGCATTTCAGACATTATAGGCACTTACCAAAAGGTGCATACTTGTCTGTAGGTAGGCTGCCTGCCAACTGCGTGCAACCAGTGAATGGAGGCACTTATGAACAGACTGGACGGGAAGATCGCTGTTATTACCGGGGGTGGCACGGGGATTGGCCTGGCGTCAGCGAAGCGGTTCATCAGCGAAGGGGCGGTCGTGTACCTCTTCGGACGCAGGGCGGAAAAGCTGGAAGCTGCGGTGGCGGCGCTCGGCGGCAATACGCGGGCGGTTGCGGGATCGGTCACCGATGCTGGAGATCTCGACCGGCTGTACGACACAGTGAAGCAGGAGCACGGCAAACTCGACATCTTGTTCGCCAATGCAGGCACGGGGGCATTGGCGCCCTTGTCCGAGATTACGCCCGACCATGTCGACGCGACGTTCGACGTCAATGTGAAGGGCACGATCTTCACGGTTCAAAAAGGCCTAAAGCTGATGGAGGCCGGCGGGTCGATCCTCCTCACCGGCTCGACCACAGGCGTCATGGGGACGCCGGCATTCAGCGTCTACAGCGCCTCCAAGGCGGCGGTCCGCAACCTGGCGCGCAGCTGGGCGCAGGATCTGCGGGGCACGGGTATCCGGGTCAACGTCCTGTCGCCGGGTCCGACTTTAACCGAGCTTGCCGCCGAGGTCGTTGGCCGTGATGCCATGATCGAGATGGGGGCGACGACGCCGATCGGACATGTCGGCGAGCCGTCAGAAGTCGCGGCTGCTGCTGCCTTCCTGGCATCATCGGACAGCAGCTTCATGACGGGCAGCGAGCTGTTTACCGACGGTGGCTTGGCGCAGATTTGACGAAGTGCTCCAGCCGGCTTGAGGTCGGCTGGCACCATCAAACCAGCTCGTGCCGCACCGATAGCAGCCGCGACCTTCCGATCATCGCGCTATGCGATGACGATGCTGGAAGGTCGACATGAACGAATGGCAAAAGTTCGGAAGCGGGGAATGGATCGTAGATGTCTGCAATTGGGTCATCGCGGCGAAGGGGGGGCGACAGCTCTCGCCCAGTTGCGGACGTTCGCCTATGGCGACATGGTACCTCGATGAGCCGTCTCTATACCGCACGTCGCATTCCGCAGGCAATGATCCTGATCGGTCCATATTCGTTATTTTCTCATTAGTTGTGGGCGTTGCGCACTATGGCTTCGATGTCCCTATCTACGACAGGAATACCGGCGAGCCTTCGTCTGATATGAAAATTGGCCTATTGCTCGCTTTCTTCGCGGGCGTTGGTCTTCTATTCGCGCTACTGGGCCGCACAATCCTCCGCGCAGCAGCCCGCCATAAGCTCGCCAGATAGTAAGCGGGAAACGTCCGCTTTCCACCATTCCATGCGCTTCGTCCACCTTGGAGCAACCGCCGCACGCCTGCTGCTTCCGTAATGAACGAATGGCGGAAGCTGGGAGCGCGGAGGACGACCTTGAATGACCGGTTCTGGGTCATTTGTACAAAAGTCCGGCCGTTTTTGGTGCCGTTCGCCTCAGCATCCCATTCCTACGAAATCGAGGAATGGGATGCCAGTTAATTCACAAAACCCTCTCAGATGTCAGCACTGGCTGACATTGAGGTCGTTGATGACGCTGTTGTAGGTCTGGAGCAGCGTTTCGGCGTCCTCTACCGCCTTCGGCTTCATCATCTGGAACGAGGCGCCATTCTTGCGATCCTTGGCATAGGTGCCGTCCTCGGTGCGCTGAATGATATCGCGCCCGGCTGCAAGATACGCATTGGCGTGCAGCATAAAGCTCGCGCATGCCGTCTTGTCCTTCTCGCGGACCTTGTTGTCGAACTGGACGGCCATGGTGTTGAACTGGTCCAGGGACGCTTTGAATGCCGCCTTCTGGTCGCCCAATCCCTTGCCATCGAGCACCCCGGAGGCATGATCCATGCTTTCCTTGAGATAATAGACCGTGCCCTTGCGATAATAGTCCAGGGTATCCTTCTTCGTTGCCTCGAACGCGGCCTTGATGCGCGCGCGGTCCGTGGCGTCGATGGCTTTTGCATAGGTAGCCTGGGCCGATGCAACATTGTTCAAGGCGGTAAGCAGCGCCGGCTGGAGCTCGCGGCCATGGGCGCCGTTGTCGCTCACATAGGTCTTGGCCTCAATATAGTTCGCCATGTCGCGGTAGAGCGGCGCAATCTTGGCGAGCGCTTCGCTATAGGTCCGCGCCGCCCCGTCGAGTTCCGGCATGGCGGGCTTCATGGCCAAAGCCTTGTCCAACTGTTCCTTGATCCGGTCGATGCCCGGGTCCGACGGAAAGAACAGTTTTGCCAGGTCCTTGCCGCTGTCGAAAACCGGTTTGATGGAGCGCTGATAAGTGGCCACGATGTCGGCAAAGGGCGTGCGCGCCGTATTGGCCGCTTCGACATAGGCATTGTATTTCTGCGTTTCGTTCTGGTCGGCAGCCGATGTCACCGCGCTTGAATTTCCCTCTCCCTTGCTCCCGCACGCAGAGAGCGCGAGCACACAAGCGGGAAGAGCCATGGAGCGGAGTAATATCCTGAACACAAAAACGACCTCAGTTTGGTTGATGCCAACAGGCGGCTCTAAATCGTTGGTGGAAAAGAGTTTTGAGCCGCGGCGCTCCCTATGCCCTCCTTGGGCACGCCTTTCAAATTTGGGACTTTGATAACGGCGTGGAGGCGTAGAACTGTGTACTCCATCCACGCGGATATGCCGTTCTTCAATTGCGGTGACTATCGTGCGACATAGTGATGGTCAGCGCCTGGCTACCCCAATAAGAGCGGTTGAAGGGATGGGCAGGATCATCCGATCACCAGCCATGTCTCGCACCTCAGCAACGACGGCGGCCCTCTCGGTGTCGGTCAAACTGATCCAGTCGGGGGACATGCCGAACAAGGTATCGGGTTCGGCGAGCGCGCCGACATCGAGCAAATAGTCGTGCGTGACATGCTCGATCTGGGGGTCCTGATATCCCGCCGTGATGAGTTCGCGGGCGAAATCGCTCGGGTCGCTCAGCGCCTTGACCGCATTTGGCATGGTCATGCCGTCGCGCCCGGGAAACAGCTTGCGACGGATCTGGCCGAGCAGGAGAAAGGTCGCCGCCCCGCCATCCTGCCAAGTTGTAACCACGCCGAGGCCGCCCGGTCGCGTTACCCGCCCCATTTCCGACAGGCCTTTGCGCCAGTCGGGAAACATGATGACACCGAAGATCGAGAAGACTGCATCGAAACAGCCGTCTGCCAAGTCCAGGGCCTGTCCATCCATGACGCTCGCTTCAACATTGGGTAGGTTCGCCGCTGCGATCCGCGCCACCATGCCGGGGGAGAAGTCGGTCGCGAGCACGTGCGCGCCGGTACGCGCCGCTGCCAGCGTCAGTGCGCCAGTTCCGGCCGCCACATCCAGCACGTGGCTTTCCAATGTCAATGCGGCCTTCGCGAGTGCTGCCTCGGCATAAAGGGAGGTGAATGGATGGGCCGTCTTCTCGTAATGCTAGGCGGCTGTGTCCCAATGATCTGGGTTTTCATAGGCAGGCATAATCGACGCTCCACGAATCACGTAACATTATAGGTATCGTGATGCTGAGCCCTTGCCAATCTCGATGGCGCCGTGAAGGATTATATCGTGCGCAACTGCAGCCGTCTTGCGCAAATGCTCCATGTGCTGCTCCACATGGCACGGCATGAGCGACCGATGACCTCCGAGGCGATTGCCCGCATGCTAGGTACCAACCCGGTCGTGGTACGGCGCACGATGGCGGGCCTGCGGGATGTAGGGTATGTGGGGCCGGAAAAGGGCCATGGCGGCGGCTGGGAAATCGCGCAGCCTTTGCAAAGCGTGTGTTTGCTGGATGTGCACCGTGCGGTTGGCGGACCCCGCCTGTTCGCCATCGGCCATGAGAACGCCCACGCCGACTGCGCGGTCGAAAAGGCGGTCAATACAGCGCTGGATGATGCGCTCCGTGATGCCGAGACGCTGCTGGTGGCACGCCTCGACGCCATCAGCTTGGCCGAACTGGCGCGCGATTTCGACGCGCACTGCGATGCGGCTGGCTAGGAGGTCGCGTCGCCCTCCGCCGATACCCGTTCGTTCGCATGTGCCGGCCTTGCGTCATTGTCACCCGATCTGATCATATCGATCACCGCTCGCAGGGCCGGTGCCATCTGCCGCTGCTGGGGGTAACACAAATAGTAACCGGGAAAGGGAACCGACCAGTCCGCCAGCAACGCAACGAGTGCCCCCCGGTCGAAAGCGTCGACGACGGACTCTTCCTTGAGGAAAGCGATTCCGATGCCAGCAAGCGCCGCGTCCACCATCACGGCGCGGCTGCTGGTGATCAACGGCCCTTCGACCGCCACGGAGAACCAGTGGCCGTTCTCGAAGAACTCCCACGCATAGGGGCCGGGCTGCCCCGGCCAGCGCCAGCGGATGCACCGATGCTGGAGCAGGTCCTTCGGCGTTTGTGGAACGCCGTGCTCGGCCAGATATGCGGGCGCGGCGACCGCCAACTGGCGAATATCCTCGCCTAGCCGAAGCGCGACCATGTCGCGCTCGATCACCTCGCCGATACGGATCGCGGCATCATAGCCGCTGCCGACGATGTCGACGACCGTGTCATCAATGGTGAGATCGAGCGTGATATCGGGGAAGGCGCGCGCCAGCCTCGGCAGGATCGGCACCACGAACCTGTCTGCGGCAGCATGGAAGCAGTGCAGGCGGACTGTACCGGCCGGCAGCTTCGCGGTAGTACGCGCCTGCTCCAGGGCGCCCGTCAGGCTGTCGATCGCGGGTGCGATATCACCGAGCAGCGCGGCGCCAGCCTCGGTCAACGACACGCTGCGGGTGGTGCGATGGAGCAGCCGGATGCCCAGCCGCTCCTCCAGGCCGCGGATCAGCTGGCTCAGCGCCGAGGACGATACCCCCAACTGCTCGGCCGCCCGGCTGAAACTCCGTTGCTCGGCTACGGCTGCAAAGGCGCGCAAGGCACCGAACTCGCTAGGATGGATCATGGGGTGCATCTCAGCATTGTGAAGCTGGCCTTATAAGCCTGGGTAGAAAATGGTCGATTATCCGCTTGATGTGAAGCGCTACATCTGGCGGCGAAGGAGAACAGCTATGAAGACATGGTTCATCACGGGTATTTTCCGCGGCCTCGGCAAGGCGCTCGCGCAGGCGGCGCTCGCTCGGGGCGACACCGTCGTCGGCACGGTGCGCGAGGCTGCGCCGGACCTGGAAGTGGGTCATGGTACGCTGCATGTCCTGACCGTCGATCTCACCGATGCGGCGGCGATCGCACCGGCTGTAAGTGCGGCCTTCGACAAGGTTGGCCACATCGACGTGCTGGTCAACAACGCTGGGTATGGCCTGCTCGGGGCGATCGAGGAAGCGACGGACGCCGAGTTTCAACGGCTGTTTGCAGTCAACGTCTTTGCACCCTTTGCCATCATCCGCGCCGCGCTTCCGGCCATGCGGCGGCAGGGCAGCGGTCACATCCTGAACATCACCTCGATCGCAGGCCGTGCGCCGGCGGGATCGTCCGGCCTCTATTCCGCGACCAAATCCGCGCTCGAAGGGCTGACGCAGAGCCTGGCCCACGAAATCGCGCCTTTTGGTCTCAAGGCCACGGCCATCGCACCCGGTGCCTTTCGTACCGACTTTCTCAGCGGTCATTCGATCCGCCGCAGTCAGGGCAGCGAGCAATATGCCGAAAGCGTCGGGACCGGAATCGCACGGCTTGACGCGATGGCCGGGCGCCAGATCGGCGATCCGGACAAGGCGGCTGCGGCGATCCTCGAACTGGTCGACACGCACAATCCGCCGCTGCATCTGCTGCTTGGGAGCGACGCGCTGCGACGTGCGCGAGACAAGCTCGACGTGGTGATCGACGAGATGGATCGCTGGGAAAGCGTAACGCGTTCGACCGATTATGAGGAAGATACCTGAGCGGCCGGGCCTGAGGAGCTATCGCTTCGAACGACGTTGTCCCCCCGGCGGCGCAAGGCCAACCCGCCCAAGGTCCGTCGCGGGAAGGGGGGAGGGGGCGCTTTGACGCAATGCTTGGGCCCCGTCAGCATTGGTTGCGGCGCAGCTGCGATCCGGCGCGCGTCATGAGGAGTGCAACGACATGACCGACCAGAAGAGCGGCATTATGGTCCAGGGCCGTTTGATACCGTTTCCCTCATCGATAAGCCAGGACGCTCGCGCCAGTCTCGAACGACTGGTGAATGACGATGGCGTCCCGATCAACGCGCTCTACTCGATGCCACCGGCGGACGATCATGCAGGCTGGATGAAGATCAAGGAGGCAGCGGACGGGCATTATGCGGCGGCGGTGAGAGGGCTGGCGGGCACGTTGCGTGCCAGCGCCGAAACGGTTCGTATCGGCAAGTCCACGATTCACGTCGCGACGCCCGAAGCCATCTCGGCACCGAATTGTGCCTATGTGGATTTCCATGGCGGGGCGTTCGTGTTTGGTGGCGGCGAGGCGTGTCGCGTGCAGGCGCGGATGCAGGCGGATCAGCTTGGGGCGCTCAGCTACGGCGTCGATTACAGGATGCCGCCCGAGCATCCTTATCCGGCGGCATTGGATGACGCGATGGCGACGTATCGCTACGTGCTGGAACGGCACGCACCGTCGCGCATCGTCGTGGGCGGGCGATCGGCGGGCGGCAACCTCGCCGTCGCGATGCTCCTGCGCGCGAAGGACGAAGGGCTGCCCATGCCCGCCGGCATGGTTCTCCTGTCACCAGAGGTCGATCTGACCGAGTCCGGCGACAGTTTCCAGGTCAATCAGATTGTGGATGTCGTGCTGCCCGGATCATTGATGCGGAACAACGCGCTGTATGCCGGTGGGGCAGACCTGTCGCATCCTTACCTCTCGCCATTGTTCGGAGACTTAAAAGGCCTGCCGCCGGCCTTCCTCCAATCCGGCACGCGAGACCTCTTCCTGTCCAACGCTGTACGGATGCACCGTGCACTGCGCCGGGCGGATGTGGATGCCGAACTGCATGTCTTTGAAGCGATGCCGCACGGAGGATTTCAAGGGAACACCCCGGAGGATGACGACTTGGCGACCGAGATAGCCCGGTTCGTTAAATCTCGCTGGGAGTGACGTACTCGTCCGCAATTGCACCCCAATGAAAACATCGATGCATTCGGTTCCAATGCGACTTGATGCCTCATAGTCGAGCTGCCGCTGCTTGGATCATTTGTCGCAGATTTTTACCGCCTCGGCGCCTTCAGACCCAGATGGGGGTGTCAGCCGGTAACGTGAAAGAAATAGGCAAATAAATTATATGGATAGGTGCTGGCGTGGGTGCAAAACCATCCTGCCCCCGCAACCAACTCAACAACAACCAAACCGTCTCAGGATCTCCCGAGGCGGATTTTTTATGCCTTTTTTTAGCGGCTTGGCCGGGAGTCCCGCGGGCTCAGGGTGGTTCATTTGCGCCCCGGCGATGCTGAGTTTTGGCGCCATCCGGCCGTCTCGCTGGCCGAGGCGAGGTTGCGCCGCGCCAAGGCCAAAGCGATGCTTGGCGAGGGAGGACCCAGGCGCAAGCCAAGGGCATAGATGACCTTCGAGGAGGCGGCGCGCAAATGGCATGGCCACCGCCTCGAGCGTGGCGCCTTTCCGGTGCTCGGCAAGTTGGCATTGTCCGTCATCATGCCCACCGATGTTGGCGATGGTGCGGCGGGTCGAGGCGCGCGGCGCGCTCGACGTCAGCCGCCGATCACGATCATATCGAGTGGCGTCTGCGCACGCTGGAGGAGTGTGCTCTTCACGAGCAGACGTTGCACCTTACCTGCTCGAAATGCGGTCACGTGCGCGTCCTCGACGCCGTTGCGCGCTGGTGGAAGTTTTGCCAGCGAAGATGGGACGGCAGGCTGGGGTCGGTCGGGCAGCGGCTATGCTGCTCGGCATGCCAACCGGAAGGACACACCCTGCGCCCCCATGTGGTGATCGGCCGGGACCGCCGACCGGTGCCGCTCTGCCCTATCCCGACGTCGCCACGTGGAAGAAGCTTGTCTCGCGCTACCGGTCGTGATCGAACAGGCGAATGTGTAATCTTTACAACAGCGAGGTCGATCCTAGCAGCTATTTTGACGCGCTTGCTGCGGTCGACAAGGCGGGCAACATACTGGAGGTCGAAAAGGATTACACGGCGCCTGGCAAACCCGGATACGTCGTCCGGCTGGAAGATGACCAGCGGCTGCTAAGCACGATGCGCTGGGGCTTCCCGACGCGCAAACCGCGCACGCGACCAGCGCGCGACGGGGAATTGCCCTTCCTCTACAACTGGTGGACCAACGCTCGGAACATGCAGAGCTACATGTGGAAGCCGTGGTTGATGAAGGCCGAGCACCATTGCCTGGTGCCCTTCACCCACTTTTCCGAACCCAAGGTAGCTGCCGATCGGAAGGCGCCAGGCGACACCAACTGGTGGTTCACCGTCGAGGATCAGGTGGTACCGTGCTTTGCCGGCTTGTGGAAGGTCGATCAGGATCATGACCAGGTCTATGCTTTCTGTACGACCGAGCCCAATCCGCTGGTGGCGCCGAAGCACCCCAAGGCGATGCCGGTCATCCTGCTCGCAGAAGATCAGGAACGCTGGCTGGCCGCACCGGTTGAGGACGCGCTCAGCTTGCTGACGGCCTATCCGTCACAGCTGATGAGCGTCGCCTGACCATGACCCGCAACCGCTATTATGACGGGCCGCCGAGTGATCATTTCGACGGTACCCGTTTCTTCAATCCGGGGCAGCCCAGTACCGATCGAGGCTTGCACGCTATTCTGCGCTGGAAGCTAGCCGGTGCTGCTGCCAAATGGCCGGCTTCGGTGCCCGTCACGCCCGCTAAGCCAGAAGCGCGCGTCGATGGCCTGTGCGTGACGATGGTCGGCCATGCGTCGCTGCTGATCCAGGCGGCAGGGGTGAACATCCTCACCGACCCGGTCTGGTCGGAGCGTGCCAGTCCGTTCCGCCGCGTCGGGCCGAAGCGGGTGACCGCGCCGGGGATCGCGTTCGAAGATCTACCGCCGATCGATGTCGTGCTGTTGAGCCACGCCCATTACGACCATCTCGATGTCTACACGCTGCGGCGCCTTCACGCCGCACACGATCCACTGATGGCGATGCCGCTCGGTAACGACGCGGTCGTCCGGGCGGCGGTGCCGGCGGCGCGTTGTGTGAGTGGCGACTGGTGGGACCGGCTCGACCTGGGCGGCATCGCCACGACGCTGACTCCGGCCAACCACTGGTCGAACCGCTGGCCGAGCGACACGCGCATGACGCTGTGGAGCGGGCATTATCTGGACACGCCGGCGGGCGCGATCTGGTTTGTCGGCGACACGGGCTATGGCGACGGACACATCTTCGGCGAGGTTCGCGAACGCCTGGGATCACCTGACGTCGCCCTCATTCCGATCGGTGCCTATGCGCCGAGGTGGTTCATGGCCGCGCAGCATGTCGACCCGGCCGAGGCGGTGAAGATCGTCAACGACGTGGGGGCGGGGCGAGCGCTGGGTATTCATTGGGGCACGTTCCAGCTGACCGATGAGGCACGCGAAGAGCCTGTTGAGGAACTAGCAACGGCACTGCGTGCTGCGAGCGTTGCACCGGAACGCTTCGTCGCGGCTGAAGCCGGCGGCGTCTACCGCTTCGCCTAGCGTATTTCCAGCGGCACGTGGCCCTTGGGGCATGGGAACAGCTCGTCCAGACCATCGAGGACGGCCGCATCGAGGTCACCGATCCCGACGGGCATGCGATGGCGGCCCATCCCAAGCTCGGCGTCGGCTAGAACGCCCAGGTCGCGGTCGATGCGAAGCACAAGCTGATCGTCGAACAACACGTCGCCAAAGCGGGCAGCGATCTTGGCTTTCTGGCTGAAACGGCCAGCACCGCAGAGGGCCTCTTCGGCGTCGACCGGATCGATGTGTTTGCCGACATGGGGTATTGCTTGGCGAGGACATCGCCGCGTGCGAACGGACTGGCATCACTCCCTATTTCGCCCGCCCGCCCGCAGCACGGTGCGGCCATCGGTGATGGTCGCTTTCCCAAAGAACGGCTCCGCTACGACGAAGCCGCGGATTGCTATCATGGTCCTGGCGAGCGGCGCCTCGGTATTGTCATCGAGGCGCACGATGTGCCAATAACCGCGGGCGACACCGCTTCGACTTTGAAAGTTGTGACAAGGGTTGGCGCTCGCGGAAAGGCTCTACGGGAAAACCCGAACCTGTTGCCAGTTACAGAGCCAATCGTGCGCTCTGCGCTCGCAGCGCGTGAACGGGATGGCTTGGTGCATCTGGGATCGGCAACATGGATCGCGACAGCCACGGCATGAAATCCAATTATGCCGACTGTCCCATTTATCGATCCCAATGGGAACGCCTGCGCCGTCTCGCTGGCCGTTCGTTTGCCCTGAGACCCGATGCAAGGAGCGGCGTCATCTGCTAACATCGCTCAATGGCAAGGTTCGACAACAAACGCGTCCTGATCACGGGGGGAACGAGCGGCATGGGGCTAGCCGGGGCGAAGCGCATCATCCTGGAAGGCGGGAGCGTCATCGTCACGGGGCTCAATCCGGATCGTATCGATAGATCACGGCGCGCTTTCGGCGATCGCGGCCAGGTCTTGGCCAATGATGCTGCTGATCCTTCAAGCGTCGCCATGCTGGTCGAAGCGGCGAACGATGCAGGCGGGCTGGACGGACTATGGCTCAACGCCGGCTATGCCGCGCTTGGTGCGCCCGAGGAGGTCGACGCCGACGTCTTCGACCGCATGATGTCCGTCAACGTGCGCGGACCGATGTTGCAACTGGCCGCGCTGTCCGACCACCTGAAGAGTGGGGCATCGGTCGTCGTTACCTCATCGTCCTCCACCTATGAGGGGGCGGCCACGACAGGTCTGTACGCTGCCACCAAGGGGGCATTGGTTGCGATGGCGCGGTCTTGGGCAACGGCGCTGGCACCGCGAAGCATCCGTGTGAACGTCATCGTGCCGGGACCAATCGACACAAATTTTCGCCACTTCCTGCCGGATGACGCAAAGCGTGGTTTCGAGGATTTCGTCGTCGGACAGGTCCCGCTTGGCCGCCCCGGCACACCCGACGAAGCCGCAGCCGTTGCGCTGTTCCTCCTGTCGGACGATGCGTCCTATGTCACGGGTAGCCAATACGCCGTCGATGGCGGCCTAATCATGCAGTAGCGACCCGTGCTCGTTTCTCGATCCCAATGGGAATGCTCCGGCCGCCTCGCTGGCCGTTCGTTTATGGGAATGCCTATGACGGTACGTCGGATAGGTTTGACTGCCTCGTATTAGTTGTTCCTGCCTTCGTCGTATCGGCAATAAAACCGGACGCAGTGGTTGCGACATGGCCTGAAAACATTGCTGTCGCCAGGTCCAAGCCCGATACGCCAATCGTCATGGCGGTCTACACGTACGGGGTAAAACATAGCCAAGGCAATTCAAAAAAACTTTTATCAACACCGGAAAGCTTGTTGCTAATACGCTAGCATAGATGAGGGCGGAACCGATGTTGCAATACACATGGCTCCCGATACCTTGGGCGGTACTAGCAAGCGGATCACATCCAACCCAGCGTCTTTCGCAAGAATAAGGATTTAGGGTGGCTGAGAGCATGAATGGCTGGAACCGTCGATCCGTGATGGCCATTGGCGCCGGGATACTGGCCGCTCCAGGCTTCGCAATGGCATCGCAAGGAAGCGGATTACCGCCCGCAGCGCTTGATCGCGTTCGGGAGATGATGCGCGACAGGCGGATTCCCGCTGCGGGGATAGCGGTGGTGCATAATGGCGTCACGATGATGACCGAAGGTCTGGGCACGGCCTCTCTACCGTTCGATGTTCCCGCAAATGAGAAGACGCTTTTCCACCTTGGATCAGTGGGCAAACAAATTACGGCTGCTCTGGTCTTCGAGTTGGCCGAAGCCGGGACGATCGATCTGAATGGTCCGGTCGGGCGCTATGCGCGAGGCCTTCCGGACGCTTTTGCTGCGATTCCCATCAGCGCCTTGTTGAGCCACACTGGGGGGGTGCCGGACTATGAAGGGTTGCCCGGGTTCGAGGCCGATCGCCCAATCACGCGCGAGGCTTTTCTCACTGGTGTAGCTGGCGTCCCGCTCGACTTCCAACCGGGCCGTGCCTGGGCCTATTCCAACACCGGTTATGTGCTGCTCGGCTATCTGCTGGCCGATGTCACCGGGAAATCCTATCGCGACCTCGTGACCGAGCGACTGCTCAGGCGTGTCGGCCTGATCGATTCCCGGGTGGACGACGCGAGCGCCGTGATCGCCGGACGCGCGGAGCCTTACGTGCTGGAAGATAATGTCACGCGGCACGCCGTTGGCATGAGTTCCGACTACTCGCAATCAGCAGACGGCGGCGTATTGATGTCGGCGCGCGATGCGGCGCGATGGGAACACGCACTTCAGGTTGGCCCGGTCCCATCGCCAGCGACGGTTGCGAGTTTGGTGCGTCCGGCGCTTATGTCCTCAGGTCGCAGCGCAGCCTATGGCGCGGGCTGGTTCACCGATGAGATCAATGGCCGCGCGGTCCAGTACCATTCCGGTAGTGTGACAGGCTTTCTGACCTTCGCCTGGCGCGCGCCGTCCACCCGGACTGCGGTTACCGTCATGGTCAACATTGAGAGCGGACCAGCAGGTCGGTTCATTGAAGAGGCCTGCCTGATGCTGGCGGAGTTTGTTGCTCCGGGATCCACACCATTGGGGCTGGCTCCGGCCCAGGACGACGCGCCGGAGGTCACGGCGCAGGCGCTGGCGCTGCTGACACGTGGCGACCGGCCACTGGACCCGGACCTGTTCACACCCGAAATCTCCGCCTTAATGGAGGGGCGAGCCGCTGGCGTCGTGGTGCCGTTCAAAATTGGAGCGGACGCGACGGGCATCGAATTTCGTCTCGTCGGACATCATGCCGAACCTGGCGGCCACGTCCGGCGCTACAGAATAAGCCGCAACGGCCGCGCACGTCATGTAAGCTTCGCCTACGCGCCTGACGGCAGAATCTACCGGTTCCGTAATCTCTAATTGGTAGAGGTTGATCAGCCGAACCTGGCACCATCGCTGAAGAGGGGACTTCGCGCTTCACCATCCCAACGGGAATGTCCCAGCCGCCTTCTTGGCCGTTCCCTATCGGGACGCTCGTGGCCATCCCGATAGGGGAGGCGCAGATCAAAGCGCCTTCAACGCCAACGTCGCAATGAACGTCGGCAGATACTGGTCGATGACGAAGCGCGGCACCGGCGCACGAGCCTCCCTAAATCCTGCGATCCTGAAACCCGCCTCGGTCTGGCCACCAATCTGATCGGTCAGGCTATGGCCGAAGACCAGTGCTTCGCCGCGTGCGACTTTCGCCTCTAGTTCGTTGGCCTCCATGTCCTCGGTATCGGCATAGGGCATGGTGTGTATGGGGCGAATGAGCCCCTGCTCTCGCCATTTGGGATCACGATCGCCCACAAAGACGACCGGGTTGTAGAAGCTCGCCAGCAGCCGTCCACCCTTACGAAGGGTACGGTAACATTCCGTCCAGACAGGCCGGACATCCGGCACGTAGAGGTTGGAAATGGGATGGAAGATGATATCGAAAGACTCGTCCGGGAATATGGACAGGTCGCGCATGTCTCCCTGGATCGTAGACAAGGCCAAGCCGTCCCGTGCTGCCACCAACCGGTCCTGCTCCAACTGCCCTTCCGAGGCATCGAGGACGGTGACGGTCGCGCCCGCCGCAGCGAGGATGGGGGCTTGTTGACCACCAGCGGACGCAAGGCAAAGGATGTCGTGGTCTGCCACCTGCCCCAGCCAATGGTCGGGTATATCGTCCGGTATCAACCGCACCGACCAATCTCCTTGACGGGCTGCCGCGATAGCTTGCGGAGACACCGGGCGAGACCATTCGCAATCCTGCGCGGCAAGATTGTCCCAAGCGACCTGATTATGCGCGACAATGCTTTCCGGGGACCGATCTAAAAATGACATAATGATGCCTGTAGAATTGCTCGTTCCGACGCAGTCACCCGTGCAAGACTGGCACGCATTGGAACGAGCGAGCTGACATAAAACGAAGCTATGACTGCGCCGTTTGGACGCAGACTCAAAACGGGACCGCGCGATGCGATCAGCCAAGATGGCTTCGTTACAGGATCACTGTCAGGGCACTCCGGTATTGCGAAACAGGTAAGCACGCACCGTGCAAAAAGCAAATCGGTCAAACGAATGATGTCTCAAAACTCGATCGCAATGGGAATGCCCCCGCCGTCTCACTGGCCGTTCGTTTCGGAGCAGGGCTTAGGGCTAAGACTCAATTGGAGCCAGAGGGCGAGTGCGGTTGCGATCGCAACGCCTGACAGGAAGGTGGCGAAGAGTTTGTCATAGCGGATGGCGACGCGGCGGAAGTCTTTGAGACGGCAGAAGGTGTTCTCGATCAGGTGGCGGTCGCGGTATCTGTCCTTGTCGTAGCGGATTGTGCGTTTGCGCTGGGCACGCCGATCGCCGCCGATTTCCTCGTTCTGCAGCAACCAGCGTTCTGGGCAGGTTGCTCTTCGATCCCATGATGCGGACCCCGTCGTTGCCGGCTTCGACACGCTAGGCGAGCGCGCGCAGGTGATCCCGTCGATAGCCGCCCCGGTCGACGCGCATCTGCTCATGCGGCCCGTGACAGGCGCCAGACCTCTCCGGCGTGATCGTCCGCTCGTCTGTGCTCTCCAGCATCGCCTGCGCCTGGTCGGCGTCGAGGCGCGACTGATCGCGGATGATCTTGAGGCTGGCGATATGCTCCTTCAGCGCTGCACACTTTTTGGCGCATCATGCGTATGGTCAGGAGCGTTACAGTCGCGATTTGATCGCCACGATATCATGAGGTGCAAGCAGAATGACGGCCTTGCATTGGTCGACACGATGATCTTCAGCCGCGCTGCGAACCGAGGGGCGCGATATCGCCAACCGCGTCCAGGCGGGCGATCTGGATACGGCGCTGCGCATCGGCATTCCCAGGGACGCCTTTCCCGAACAGCGCGGCCAGCCACTGGACGATTTCGCCGTGGAGAAGGTGCGCCCACTGGCGGAAAAGGCCGCGCTGGTCCCAGCCGTCAACGCCGCCCGGGCGATGTACGGCGTGCTGACGGCCATCGTCGTGATCGCCGTGTTGTAGGTATGGCGCACCCCTATCGAGTGATCCGAAGCGGTCCGGCGATCTGGAGAAGCGCTTGCGGATCGCCCAATACACGACTGTGTCCCGCGCCCCATTTGAAATCGGATACGCTGCCCGTCCGTGGTAAAGACGCGCAGCGTATCTGAGTGAATATGGGATAATCCCGATTATTTGGGGAAATGAATCCCGCAGAGCTTGTTGCCGTCGGGATCGCGGACATAGGCCAGTTCGATGGTGCCCATCGACGCCGTGTGACGCGGGCCGGGCGGGGCTTCGATCGAGGTGCCGCCATTGGCGACCGCGATATCGTGGAACTGCTTCACCTGCTCCGGCGAGTTGCACGCAAAGGCGACGGTGCTGCCGTTCGCCACGGTCGCCGGTTCGTCGTTGATCGGCTGGCTGACGATGAAGTTGGTCCCGTTGCCATTATTGTAGATGAGCCGGGTATGGCCGCTGTCGGCAATGTTTAGCGTCGCTTCTCCCACGCCCAGGGTGCCAAGCACCGTGTCATAGAAGCGCTTTGATCGTTCAATGTCGTTCGATCCAACCATCGTGTGAAACAGCACTTCATTCTCTCCTGCACAGGGTATTTTTGAAACGCATACGAACCGCATCCGGGTCATCCGGTTGCTACGAGCGGTTATCCAGTTCCGGCACGCCGCTGCTGCGGTCGGTATAGGCGGCGAGGAAGGTCGGGCGGCGCTGCCACCGTCGCCAGAACGCATCGATACGTTCGTAGCGTTCGTCGAGCGGCATCGCGTTCACCTCGAACTTGAAAGAGGCGATCGTGGTCGCCAGCGTGATGTTCGAGAAAGTAGGCTCCGCAGGGCCGAATAGCCAGCCGCGACCATCGGCCAGATGCCGGCCGATCAGCGCGCTATGCGCCAGCGCTTCCTTGCGGCAATGCTCGCCCCAGGCCGGGTTCGAAGTCAATTCGAGCTTAGGACCGAGCCCCTGGTGCAAGACATGAAACACCGTTGTGATGCGGTATAGGATATGCACCCAGATGCGGTTCTCCCACATGGCGTCCAGCCCTTACTCCTCGGCCGTCTCGCCCATGATCCGGCGCCCGGCAAATGCCTAGTCAAGATAGCGCACGACCGCAGCGGTCTCCGAGATGCAGCTGCCCTCCGCCAGTTCGAGCGTCGGTGTTTCGCCCCAAGGATTCATCTTGAGTTGCTTCCACTGCCGCTGCTCGCCCACCGGCGACATGTCGTAGACCTGCTCCTCGAAGCGGTCGGCGATGCCTTCATCGTGCCGGAAGATGTGCGGGCGCTGGGGATTGCTGCCTTGACCGGCTGGTCGCTGCCGGCGCCGGGAAAAGCGCCTGCCTGATTTGTGCTTCTGCGGATTTGTCGTGCTAGAGCCCCGCATATGTCGAAATCGCACATGCACGCCGGAACCGTCACTGTCGATGGAGTGGCCTATGATTGGCACCTTCACAGCGAACCTCATCAGTCGGATGACGAGGGGTGGAAGGGCATGACGATTTCGCTCCTTCAGCAGGATGCCAAGCGCGAAGCGCTCGTCGAATTCCCGGCGCCCAAGCGGCTGTTGAAAGGACTGCCGCGCGGTCGGCTCCAACTCGACGACGCGACGATCACGCGATGCGTGCGCTCCGCCGTGTCGGCCGGCTGGGATCCGATGTCCCGCGGCAAGCCGGTGGTATTCATGGTCGACGCCGAAGGCAATTGAGCCGCCTTAACGCGGGTGCCGAAAAGACCGGCACGGACATGTCGGACCTAAGGCGGATCACCTGTCGCCTCACCGTGGCGTCCATGGTCGCACTCGGGTTCGAGACGGACGTTCGATCTGTGCCGGATGGCGGCCGCCGACGGCTATGAGAAATGTCGAAATAAGCTGTGTGCGTCCGAATATGGTCGAATTGAAGGAACGACTTCGCGCGCAGAGATGCGAATGTTACCAGGACGCTCAACGGGAGGACAATATGGCGAAGATCGCAGGTTCCGGCGAGTACGTTATCGATCAGGTGCAGCAGATCGTTCGGAGGCATGTTCCCGGTGCGAATTGTGCGTTGCTGGACTATGGCAAGCGGGTCGGATGTGGTGAACTGGACGACAACGGCAAGCTTCACGAACTGCGGTGGTTGCGCCGCGAACTGGACGACGACCAAGTCGCCAAGGATGCCGAGCGTATGGCGCGCCTGATCGCAGACGCCAACCGGGAGATTCTGACGGACTGCTAGGCGGCATGGATAGAATGGGGGGCTGGTTCGTAGGGGCGTCGACAACTGCCACGCTTTGAAACAGAGCTGTGATGGCGCTCCTTTTGCCGCGTTCATCTGCTGGGCCAAGTGTTTCCGGGGCCTGACCCTTTGCCTCAAGCCTCGGTGGGCGGTCCCGGAGCAAATATAGCACCTGCGTCCGGGCCGTGCGTCGATCATCAGCGCAGGATGATATCGGCACCATGCTTGTGCGCCCGGATTTCATCCTCGGTCAGGCCATTGATCTCGTGCGGGAAGATGAGCCAGTCATTGGTTTCGTGGACGAAGAAGTCCGGCTTGAGGTCGGTCACGTTGCGCGACGGTTTGTAATAGACGGTCGCGACCTTCACTTCGTCCGGGATATTGTTTCGGCATCGCTGCTTCAATTCCTTCAGCAAGGCGCGGATCGAACGCCCGGAATCGAAGACATCGTCGATCAGGAGCAGGCGGTCCTCAGGATTGAGGACGTCCACCAGATGGCCCAGGCCGTAAATGCGGACCTGCGGTTCCTGCTGGTCGATGCCGGTATAGGAGGCGGTGCGGATCGCGATATGATCGCTCTGCAGCCCGCGATATTCGAGCAGTTCCTGAACCGCGATGCCGACCGGCGCGCCGCCGCGCCAGATGCCGACGATATGGGTCGGGCGAAAGCCGGAATCGAAGACCAGATTGGCCAGACGGAACGAATCCTCCAGCAGGCGATCGGCGGACAGATAGATTTTGGTGGTCACGAATGGTCCATCATCGTTGCGGAGCGGGGCATCAAGCCATGAATGCCCAGAATAGCCCAATTGTTTTGACGCCCTCCTGCCGAGAGAGCAACCATGCGTCGTTGCTGACTCCGAATGACCGACTGCTTTCGGGAAGCCCCGGGAGCAGGTCGAGAATCGCCTGCGGTCATTGCCGATTATCTTTCGAACAGAGCCATGTCGGCTATGTTCAGGTCGACGCTATTGGGCCCGTGGGGGACTGAACAGTGGGGAGGCCGATGCGTATCAAGGGGTTTGATCTCAGCGTCGGCTATTTCGGGCTTCAGATCGCTTTCGGTATCCAAAGTGCCAGCTTGAGCCGAGTGTTTCAAGGGCTGGGGGCCTCTGTCGATCAGCTCGCGATCCTTTGGCTGGCAGGACCGGTGACGGGGCTGCTGGTGCAGCCCGTGGTGGGGGTGCTCAGCGATCGGCATGACAGCCGGTTAGGACGGCGGCGGCCCTATATCCTGGTGTCCGCCCTGATGGTGATCGCGGCGCTGGCGGTCTTGCCTCTGGCGGCAACGTTAATCGCGGCGGTGGCGGCGGTCTGGGTGCTGGAGGCGGCGATGAATGCGCTCCATGCGCCCTATCGTGCGCTGGTCGCGGATACCTTGCCGCCGGCGGACCAGGCGAGCGGCTATGCCATGCAGACCGTCTTTATCGGGCTCGGCGCCTTGGCGGGGGCCTGCGCGCCGATCCTGCTGGCCTGGGGAGGCTGGTCGAACGTCGCGCAGCCGGGGCAGACCGCACCCTCTATCAGGGTCGCGTTCCTGGCGGCGGCGATCGCGGTGGCGATGTCGGTCGGCTGGACCGTGGCACGCGTGCGCGAACCTCGTTTGCCAGAGGTGCAGGGCAGGGCAAGCGGCGATGCGCCCCTTCGCTGGGATGAGGTGGTCACATTGTGGCGGGCGCTGCGTCCGGTGGCTGCCATCCAGTTCCTGAGCTGGTTCGGCCTGTATCTCCTCTGGGTTTATGCGACGCCGGTGATCGCAGCCCGGCTCTATGGCGCGATGTCGCCGTTCGATGGGGCCTATGCGCGGGGAGCCGATTTCGTCGGAGTGTTGTTCGGCACCTATAATGGCGTTGCGGGGCTGTTCGCTTTTCTGCTGCCGGGCTTGTTCCGCCGTTTTGGCGTTACGCGCGTCCATGCGGCGGCATTGGCGATGGGCGCATTCGGGCTGAGCGGCTTGGCCCTGATCGCGCATCCTGTCGGGCTAATCGGCTGTGCGGTGCTGATCGGCATCGCCTATTCATCCATCCTGAGCGCGCCCTTCGTCTTGGCCGGGCGGACGGTATCCAGCGCGACTGCGGGTATGTTCATCGGCGTCATGAACATCTTCATCGTCGTGCCGCAACTGGTCGCGGGGCTGGGCATGGGCTGGGTCATCGCGCATGGGCTGGGCGGGAGCGCCTGGCCTGTCCTGCCGTTGGCGGGTGCGTTGATGGCGACGGGCGCCGTCTTGAGCTTGTGTCTGTCCGGCATGGACGAGGGCGTTGCACTGACGTAGTGCAAGAAAATGCAAATATGGATTCAGTCATGGCACGGGTGAAGCGCGGCGGGCCGACGCTGGGCGGGATCGCAGCGGAAACCGGGGTTTCGGTCGCCACCGTATCGCGCGTGCTGACCGGGCATAGCGCGATCAGCGAGGAGACACGTGAGCGGGTGCTGAGCACCGCCGACCGGCTCGGCTATGTCCATGTGCCGCAGCGGGTGCGCCGCGCGGCTCCGTCGCTATCCGAACAGATCTGCCTCGTCGTACCTGTCGCGACCGCGCATGGCAGCCAGCTTGCCAATCCATTCGAACTGGCGCTGATCGGCGGTGTCGGGACTGCGCTGCGCGAGCGGCGGCGCGACGTGTCGGTCGTGTGGCAGACGCCCTATGACGACGCGACGCTGGCGCAGTTCCTGGACCAGAGCGCCTATGCGGGCACGATCTTTCTCGGCCAGTCGCAATTCCATGAGACGCTCAATCGCTATGCGGCCATGGGCAAGCCATTGGTCGCTTGGGGTGTCGAAGTGGCGGGGCAAAGCTATTGCTCGATCGGCAGCGACAATTACGAGGGCGGCTTTCAGGCCACCGCCCATTTGCTGCGCAAGGGGCGGCGACGCATCGCCTTTATCGGGGCGATGCCGCCCATCGTTGCCGCGCGCACGCCCTTTTCACAGATCGCGATCCGGCTGGACGGGTATCGCGCGGCGCTGGCCGCCCATGATTTGGCATTCGATCCCGCCATGATCCAGACCCCGGCCGCCGGACGGTTCGAGGGAGGCGAGGCGGTCGACAATCTGCTGGAGCGTGGCATCGCCTTCGATGCGATCGTCGCGGCGTCCGACTTGGTGGCGCTGGGGGCGATCCAGACACTCCGCCAGCGGGGGCTGCGCGTGCCGGAGGATGTCGCCGTGATCGGCTATGACGATATCGATGCGGCGGCGCTGTCGACTCCCGGGCTCACCACCATTCGGCAGGATGTCATCAAGGCCGGCAATCTGCTGGTGTCCAAGCTGTTGCGCATCATCGACGGTCATCGCGCGCGGTCGGAGCGGTTGCCGACCAACCTGGTGATTCGCGAATCCTGCGGGCGCTGATGATGCTAATATCGTGCAAAATAATGACGTGGGCTGGCATTAAGTCCCGATAAAAGAAGGTATGTGATCGCTTAAGGAAAGCAAAGTCATGTAAATTGCAATCGATTGCTAATAATCGTTGCATAATTTTGCGGATCGGATCACCCTTCCTCCATCATTGAACCGCCCAGCAGAGGCGTTTTCGGAGGGGATTTTCATGCGTGCATGTCGCTTGGCGTTGATGGCTTCGGTTGCGTGGGCGGTGCCGCTGGTGCCGGCACTGGCTCAGTCGGCTTCGTCTGCCGCATCGCCTCCCGTGGCCGAGGCGCCTGCCGCGACTGACACGGCGCAGGACAACGACCTGGGCCTGAATGAAATCATCGTCACGGGCACCCGCACCGGCACCCGCAAGTTCGAGACGTCCTACGCCATCACCACCATCGACCCGCAGGCGATCGCGCAGAAGGCACCGCTGGGCATCGCCGATCTGATCGCCTCGACGCCCGGCATCTATGTCGAAAGCTCGGGCGGCGAGGTCGGCAACAATGTCTATTCGCGTGGCCTTCCAGCGGACAATTACCGCTATCTCCCGCTGCTGGAAGACGGGCTGCCGGTTTGGGAAGAGGGGGCAGGGGCCTTCACCAATGCCGATGAGTTCTTCCGCGTGGACGGTACGGTCGACTCGCTTCAGATCGTCCGTGGCGGCTCGGCCTCGATCACCGCGTCCAACGCGCCCGGCGGGGTCGTCAACGTGCTGACCAAGCGGCCGACCCGCACGCTGCAAGGCATGGTGAAGGGCGAAGTCGGCGACTGGGACCATTATCGGCTCGACGCCAATGTCTCGGGGCCGCTGAACGATCGGCTATCCTTCGCGATCGGCGGTTTCTACCGCGAGGATAACGGGCTTCGCAATCCAGGCTTCACCGGCAATCAGGGCGGGCAGTTTCGCGTCGGCCTGCAATATGACTTCGCCGATAGCGGGTCGCTGTTCGTCAGCTATCGCAAGCTGGACGACAAGAACATCTTCTACACCGCCATCCCGCTCGCCAGCCCCAGCCAGGGGCTGCAGGGGCTGGATGCGGGCAACGGGACGCTGGTCAACACCGCCTTTGCGCGGCTGACCGTGCCTGACGGGAGCGGCGCCTTCAACAAGCGGGTCGACCTGACCCAGGGTATTCACACCGACACCGATACCTTCACCGCGATCTTCAACAAGCCGCTCGGTGACGGTTGGGAGGTCAATGACCGCGCGCGCTATACGACCGGCATGGTGGACTTCAACGGGCTGTTCAGCTCCGGTATCGCGACCAGCCAGGGCTTTCTGGCCAATGCGCTGACCCGGTTGCGCGCGGCGCGGCCCGATACCGTGTCGGCGGTCTATCGCGATGCCAGCAACGGCCAGACGGTCGCCGCCTCCGCGCTGGGCAATCAGCTCGCGCTGACCCAGAGCATCTTCAACACGGTCGTCGATGTCGAGAATGTCATCAACGACCTGAGCGTCACGAAGAGGTTCGACACGGGCCTGGGCCGCCACACCCTGACCGGCGGCTATTATTTCAGCCATTTCAACCAGACGCAGAACTGGAACTGGAACGACATTCTTGTCGAGGCGATCAACCGCCCGCGCTATTTCGACGTGATCGGGCTGAACGCGGCCGGGCAGCAGACGGTCGCGCTGACCAAGAACGGCCTGCTCAACCTGCACAGCAATTTGCAGCGTTTTCAGGATAATGTGACGATCAACGCGCTCTACCTGACCGATGCGTGGCAGGTGACGAATGCGCTGCGCATCGACCTGGGCGCGCGCTATCATCATGTGTCGAAGAAGGGCACGATCGCGCAGACGACCGGCGCCAATCTAGGCGACGCGACGACGATCGCCGACGACAATGTGCTGGTCTTCACCGGTGCGAACACACCCTATCGCTTCAAGACCGGGCAATGGGCCTTTTCGGCGGGCGCCAATTACGAGTTCAGCAAGCAGGTCGCCGCCTTTGCCCGCTATAGCCGCAGCTTCCGCGTGACGCCGGAGTTCGTCCAGTGGTTCGGCGGCGTGCCGGTGGAGAACCGTATCGACCTGGTCGAGGGCGGCGTGAAATATTCGACGCGACCCTTCTCGGCCTTCGTCACGTTGTTCTACAATAAATTCCCCAACATCGCCTTCCAGACGATCGTCGCAGGCCCCAATGGACAGGCGCAGACGATCAACCAGACGGCTGCGGCGGAGTCGAAAGGCGTCGAGGTGGAACTGTCGCTGCGCCCGGTCGATTTCTTCGAACTCGCGGCGAGCGGAAATTACCAGCATATCGCCTATACCAGCTTCGCCGGACAGGATGCGAGCGGGCCGTTCGACTTCAGCGGAAACCAGATCGTCCGCCAGCCGCAGGTGCAATTCTCGATCCGCCCGACCCTGCATCTGCTGGGCGACCGGGTGAACCTGTTCGGAGAGGCCGCCTATACCGGCAAACGCTATGTCGACGTGGCGAACACCATCGTCCTGCCGCATTATACCGAGGTGCGGCTGGGCGCGAACTGGAAGGTCACGGATGCGCTCCAGGCGCAGGTCGTCGCGACGAACCTGTTCAACGAGGTCGGTCTGACCGAGGGCAATCCGCGCGCCGGCTCGATCATCGGCGTGCAGGAAACCGCGTTCCAGGGGCGCCCGATCTTCGGCCGCCGCGTCCGCGCCAGCCTGACCTACAGCTTCTGATGACGAAGGTGCTGGGCATGATTGTCGGGCTTGCGGCGCTGGTCGCGGCGACCCCGGCGCTGGGGCAGGCGTGGCGGACCGTGACCTCGCCCGACGGCCGGATCACGGTGGACCTGGCGGTGGACCAGGGCGAAGCGGTGTACCGCGCCCGCTATGACGGCAAGCCCATCCTCGACCGCTCGCGGCTCGGCTTCCGGTTCAAGGATGCCGCAGCCATCGACCAGGGGCTGACGCTGATCGACAGCCGCCCGACCGCGCTCGACCGCCCCTGGACCCAGCCCTGGGGTGAGCGGCGGCAGATGCGCGAGCATTATCGCGGGCTCGTCGCGACGCTAGCCGCGCCGGACGGGCGCAGGCTGGGCGTCGAGTTCCGCGTCTTCGATGACGGGTTCGGCTTTCGCTATACGCTGCCGGGCTTGGCGGCACAGTCTCTGGTCGTGACCGACGAACGGACCGAGTTTCACTTCGCGCAGAACTACCGCGCCTGGTCGATCCCGGCCTATCGCGAGAAATATAGCGAGTATGAATATAGCCGGTCGGCGCTGTCGGCGATCCAGACCGCGCAAACCCCATTGACGCTGGAGGGCGACGGCGTCGCGATGGCGGTGCACGAAGCCGCGCTGGTCGATTTCCCCTCGATGAACCTGCGTATGCCCGAGGAGAATAGCCGCACGCTCAAGGCGGATCTCTCGCCCTGGCCCAATGGCGACCGGGCGCGGACGCATGGCGGGGCGGTGACGCCGTGGCGGGTGGTGATGGTGGCCCCGGATGCGGCGCATCTGGCGGACTCGACCATCGTCCTCAACCTCAACGAGCCCAACCGGCTGGGCGACGTGTCCTGGGTGAAGCCGGAGAAATATATCGGCATCTTCTGGGCGATGCATACCGGCCTGCTGACCTGGGAGCCGGGGCCGAAGCTGGGCGCGACCACCGCCCAGGCCAAATCCTATATCGACTGGGCGGCGGCGCACGGGATCAAGGGCGTACTGGTCGAGGGATGGAATATCGGCTGGGACGTGCCCGAATGGTGGAAGAACGGCCATTCGCGCTTCCTGTTCGACCGCGCGCAACCCGCCTTCGATATGGCCGAGGTGTCGGCTCATGCGCGTGCCAAGGGGGTGGACCTGATCGGCCATCACGAAACCGGCGGGCAGGTGCGGGATTATCTGCGCCAACTCGAACCCGCGCTCGACTATTATGACCGCTACGGCGTGCGGGCGATCAAATTGGGCTATGTCGGGACGCGTCTGGACGAGACCGAATGGCCCGATGGCCAATATGCGGTCGAGAGCCTGCAAAAGGTCGTGGAGGCGGCGGCGCGGCACCATATCGCCATCTTCCCGCATGAGCCCGTCAAGGACACCGGCCTGCGCCGCACCTGGCCCAATCTGCTGAGCCGCGAAGGCGCGCGGGGACAGGAATATAATGGCGGCAGCCCGGACGGCGGCAACGCCCCTGACCACACTACGATCTTGCCCTTCACCCGGCTCTTGTCTGGGCCGTTCGACTATACGCCCGGCGTCGTCCATTTCGACTATCGCGCGACCCGGCCGAACAACCGCGTCCCCTCGACGCTGGCCAACCAACTGGCGCTCTATGTGGTGCTCTACAGCCCGGTGCAGATGGCGGTCGATCTGCCCGAGCATTATGACGAACATGCCGACGCGTTTCGTTTCATCCGCGACGTGCCGACTGATTGGGAGGAAAGCCGTACGCTGCAAGGGGCGATCGGCGAATATGCGGTCGTAGCGCGGCGCGACCGGAAAAGCTCCGACTGGTATCTGGGCGCGATCACCAACGACAGTGCTCGCACGCTGACCGTTCCACTCGATTTTCTCGACAAGGGCACGCGGTACGAGGCGACCATCTATGCCGACGGCGCCGATGCTGACTGGCGTACCGCCCCGGAAAAGCTGGCGATCCGACGGCAAGAGATATCGGCCGGAGAAGCCCTGTCGCTCCGTCTGGCGCGTGGCGGTGGGCAGGCGATCCGGTTTCGAAAATTGTAACTTGGCTATTTGACGAAATTTCAGTCCTCACATCGATAAAGCGCAATGTGATCCACGCCCTGGACGCTGCGAAGAGCGAAATGAACGAAGGGCGGACGCTGGAAAAGCTCGGCGCCGCGAATGACTGCGGCGGTCGTCAGCAGGACGTCCCTTATCGCTTATAACCGGCATTGTAGAGGTCGTTCAGCCGCCTCAAAGGCCACCGGGGTGTAGCGGCCCGCGTGTCGACGCCGACCGCCAGGAAGGCCAAGCCCGCTGTCAAGCCGAACGGAATTGTCGATCAGCAGGGGCCTGCGCGGGGTTATGCATTGGACCTCGCTAGCGGCGGTCCGGACAGCGAGGATGCGGATTTCGGTCGCGCCGCCTAAAGCCGCGCGCCTGGGTATTCGAAAAAGGAAGCAGCGGAATAGGGCACCGTCAAGACCGGAATTCCCCGCTGTCGGTTGAGGTCTGAGGCATAGGCGGTTTCGTCACTGGGACGAAACCGCCGGCAATCAAGAAGTGTATGAAATCATCTGCTAAGCAGTATTGCCTCGGACGGGGCGGCCTGATCGAACGCTTCAGCGTGTTATCGAGCGGCGAAATCCACCTTCAAGGTATGTCGCTGTCGATACTGGCTGGCTGCTCCGCCTGCGCGTCCTGACCGATTTTGGCCCGGCTAAGATAGCTGGCCCGCGACCCTATACTGGCCTCTGAAAGTCGCCCGCTTTCGAAGGCTTTTTGCTGTCCGGAACCGGCGACGTCCAGTAGGTCGCTAAGACGTCGGAAAAGAACTCGACAAAAGAGGATATAGGATGCGGGCGGTCATCATCGGTGAAGGCATGTTGGAACTGTCCGGTGGTGCGGATATCGGCGCGGCCGGCTGGCGGCTTGGCTATGGCGGGGATACGCTCAATACCGCGCTCCATATGGTCCGCTCGGGAGCGGATGTCGCTTATGCGACGGCATTGGGGACGGATGCCTTTAGCGAGGATTTGCTGAGTGCCTGGGCGAGCGATGGCCTGGACGTATCGATGGTGCTGCGCGATCCCAGCCGGATGCCCGGCCTCTATGCCATCCGTACCGATGCGTCGGGCGAGCGCAGCTTTTCCTATTGGCGTAGCGACAGTGCGGCGCGGCGCTTCTTTGCATTGCCCGATGCCGCGATGTTGTTTCCCAGAGCGATGGCGGCCGACCTGTTCTATTTCTCGCTGATCAGCCTTGCCGTTCTGCCGGATGAGGGGCGACACGTGTTGATCGACGTTGCGCGCCGGCTTCGGACGGCGGGGCGTACCGTGGCGTTCGACGGTAATTATCGGCCCGCCTTGTGGGCGGATCGCGCAGAGGCGGTTCGTTGGCGTGATGCCGCGATCGGCTGTGCGACGATCGGCCTGCCCACGGCGGAGGATGAGGCGATGCTGAGTGGGGAGTCGGACGCTGACGCCGTGGAGGCGCATTGGCGTGCGGCAGGAGCGCAGGAGGTCGTGGTGAAGATGGGGGCGGCCGGATGTCGGCTCACCGGCGGCGCAGTGGTTGCGCCCGTCACATCGCTGGTACCCGTGGACACCAGCGGGGCGGGGGATGCATTCAACGCGGCGTATCTGCTCGCGCGGATGGCGGGCGAGGCGCCGGAGGACGCGGCGTCGGCCGGTCATCGGCTGGCGGGATGGGTGATTCAGCGGCGCGGCGCGGTGCCGGATCGCGATGCGGACGCGCCCTATCCCGGCGCAGGATAAGACACCAAGGGCGTCCACCCAAATGATGCGGCCAAGCGCCGCCAATCGGCCGGACGAAGCGACCAATGGCAGAGCCAAGATATTTCAACCGGTTGCGCAAAGGCGGGCGCTGCCGCATAATAGCCTATGGAACAACGGTTACACACGCCGCAGCCGCTTGACCGCATTCAGCAGAATTGGCTCGCTACCACCGAGCGTCGGATCCTGACTTGGCTGTGCGGCAAGATGCCCCCCGCAATGACCCCCGATCGACTGACGGCCATCGGCATGGCCGGGGCGGCCCTGGTTTTTATCGGCTATGTCTGCAGCAATTTTGGCGCGGGCTGGCTGGCGCTCGCGCTGGCCGGCTATGCGGTGCAGTGGTTCGGCGACTCGCTGGACGGCAGCCTGGCCCGCTATCGCAAGATCGAGCGGCCATCCTACGGCTATTTCCTCGATCATAGCTGTGACGGACTGGCCAATCTGATGATCGTGCTGGGCATCGGCCTGTCGCCCTTTGTCGGCATGAACGTCGCGCTGATCGCGCTGGCCGGCTATTTCCTGATGTCGATGCACGCCTTCCTCGCCGCGCGGGTGATCGGCGAGTTGCGGCTGTCCTATATGGCGGCCGGGCCGACCGAGCTTCGGTTGTTTCTGATGCTGCTGACGGTCGCGATGATGTTCGACGATCCGACCAAGGATTTGATCGGCAATGTGTCGGGGTTCGACATTTTGATCGGAGGGATCGGCGTCGGCTTGATCCTGCTGTTCGTCGTCCAGACTTTCGCCGTCGCTCGGCAATTGGCCGTCACCGACCGGCGCTGATATATCGCTGGACCGGTCGCGCTGATCCGCGACGACCGGCCCAGGCTATCGCGGCTTAGCCCGCGACCAGCAGGCCGTGATGCTTCTTGCCCGAGGACAGCTTCACCGGCTGTCCGCCGACGGCGATGACCGCATTCTCATCGGCGATCTTCTCACCATCGATGCGCGCGCCGCCTCCTGCGATCAGGCGGCGGGCCTCGCCCTTGGACTTGGCAAAGCCCAGCCCGATCAGCGCGTCGACGATGGTGATTGAGCCGCCTGCCACCGCAAAGCTGGGCAGGGCGGCGCCGGCTGCGCCTTCCTCGAAAGTGCGACGGGCGGTTTCGGCGGCTTCCTCGGCGGCGGCACGGCCACGGCACATGGCGGTGGCCTCGTTCGCCAGGATCTTCTTGGCCTCGTTGATCTCCGCGCCTTCCAGCTTTTCGAGACGTTCGATCTCGTCGAGCGGCAGGTCGGTGAACAGTCGCAGGAAGCGGCCCACGTCGCGGTCGTCGGTGTTGCGCCAGAATTGCCAGTAATCGAAATGCGGCAACTGGTCCTCATGCAGCCACACCGCGCCGGCCATGGTCTTGCCCATCTTGCCGCCATCCGCCGTGGTGATCAGCGGCGTAGTGACGCCGAACACCTCGGTCCCGTCCATGCGGCGGGCCAGTTCGATGCCGTTGACGATATTGCCCCACTGGTCCGATCCGCCCATCTGCAGGCGACAGCCATGACGCTGTGCCAGTTCGCGGAAGTCATAGGCCTGAAGGATCATATAGTTGAATTCGAGGAAGCTGAGCGACTGCTCACGGTCGAGCCGCAGCTTTACCGAATCGAACGACAGCATTCGGTTAACCGAGAAATGCTGTCCCACCTCGCGCAGGAAGGGGATATATTCGAGCTTGTCGAGCCAGTCGGCATTGTCGACCATCACCGCATCAGTGGGGCCATCGCCAAAGGTCAGGAAACGTTCGAAGATACGCTGGATCGAGGCGACATTGGCCTTGATCCCGTCCTCGGCCAGAAGCTTGCGCGCCTCGTCCTTGAAGCTGGGATCGCCGATCTTGCCGGTGCCGCCGCCCATCAGCACGATCGGCTTATGCCCGGTCTGCTGCATCCGGCGCAGGAGCATGATCTGCACCAGGCTACCGACATGCAGCGACGGCGCGGTCGGGTCGAAGCCGATATAGCCGGGCACCACCTGCGTCGAAGCCAGCCGGTCGAGCGCGGCGGCGTCGGTCATCTGGTGGACGTAACCCCGGTCGTTCAGGGTGCGGAGCAGGTCGGACTGATACGTCATGATAGCGGTCCGTTACACCGCCGTTCCCCGTTCGTCACCCTCCGCCGATACAAAGCGAGCGCGGGTGAGATCCCACCCGCGCTCCTTCGTTACGCCGTTAGCGGCAGACGGTGCGCCCGTTCCGCTCGACATAGGTGCAGGGACGATAGCCCGAGCCCCGACCGGTATAGTTGGTATAATCGCCCTGTGAGCGGGGATCGACATAGCCCGGCGTACGGCGCGCCCGATCATATTCGCGGGCGACCCGCGCCTCACGCCGGGCCTGCCAGCGGTCACCGCGCCAGCCGCGATCATCCTGCCAACCGCGACGTTCGCCGCGCCAGTCGCGACGATCATTTCGCCAATCCCGGCGGTCACCCCGCCGGTCGCCGCGATCCTCGCGCCAGTCACGGCGGTCGCGATCCCGATCATAGCGCGGTCCGTCGCGCCAGGACTGAGCCTGCGCGTCCGAGGCGGGCAGGGTCGCGGTGGCGGCCACACCGGCCACCGACAGGCCAAGTACCGCAAAGAGGTGAAGAATCTTTTTCATACGCCGACTCCTCGGGGCAACGGCCCCATGCCGGCATTTAACCGGCAAGGCGCTGTCGCGTTCCTTAACGGGAAGATGTCAGCGGCGTGGCAATTGCGTCAGCGGATCGACCGGGGTGCGGCCCCGGCGGAGTTCGAAATGCACCTCCGGCCGGTCGGCAAAGCCGCTCTGTCCTGACAAAGCGAGCGTCTGGCCGCGCTTGACCGCCTGGCCGCGCTGGACGAGTAGCTTGGAGGCATGGCCATAGACGCTGGTCCAGCGGTCGCCATGCTTGACGATCACCAAGCCGCCCAGCGCCGCGATACCGTCGCCGACATAGGCGACGACGCCGTCGGCGGTGGCCTTTATGGGCGTGCCGATCGGCACGGCGATCTTGATGCCGTCGTTGCGCTCGCCGCTGGAGCCGGCGCCGAAGCGCTTCACGACGCGGCCCTCGACTGGCCAGACAAAGCCCGAATTGAGCCGGGCCGGGGCGGCGACCACGGCGGTGGGGGGCAGAACACGCGACGGCGTGGTGCTGGGCTTGGCGGGGGCCTGGTTGTTCGCCAGCGCCGGCTCGCCGCCGGTCAGGATGTCGTCGATATTGAGCGTGAAGGCGGCGGCGCGCTCGGCGGCGGTGCTCGCGGGGGCGCCGACCGTCCCGCCCGGGATCAGGATACGCTGGCCCGCGCGCAGCACATAGGGTTCGGTCAATGCATTGGCGTCGACGATCTGCGACCAGGGCACGCCGTAAGCGCGCGCGATCGCGATGCCGGTTTCTCCGGAGCGGACCAGGTGGAAGCGGCCGCCGGGAATGATCAGCTTTTGCCCGACGCGAACGACATAGGGCGGGGGCAAGGCATTGGCCCGCGCGATCGCGTCGGCGCCGGCACCGGTTCGATCGGCGATACCGCGCAACGTGTCGCCGGGACGGACGATATAGGTCGATCCCGCAATCTCGCGCGCGTCGGGCGTGACCGGGCGGATTTCCCAGGAGGGGCGCGGCGCGGGCAGGGAGGTTACCGGCTTCTGTGCGGTAGCCTCGATGGAGGGGGGAGCCAATTGGGGGCGCGGAATCGATCGGCTGGCGGTGGCCGGCACGGAGCGGCGAATAGGCGGTCGCCCGGCACTGGTCGTGGTGGGCGTCGGCACTGGCGCAGGGCGCGGCGTGACGGGACGCGGCGTAAAGCGGGTGGCCCGCACGGGCGGCGATTGGACGATCGGCGGGGCGGCGGGCACTGTGGAGCTGGCGGGTGGCTCCATATTCGGGATGCATCCCGTGACCAGCATCCCGATGCCGATGATCCCCAGCTTCCGTTCCACGCCCCGTTCCCCCCGGTTCATTCAGCGATAGGCCGCGTCGAGCATAGCAAGAGATGCGTCATGCGTAAGATCGAGATGCAGGGGGGTGACGGCGATGCAATCCTCGGCAATCGCGTCCAGATCGGTGTCATGGCCGGGCTGGTGCGGCAGGCGGCCGAGCGCCAGCCAGTAATAGTCATATCCCCGCGGATCGCTGCGCCGATCGAACGTCGCGCGACCATAATCGCGCAGCCCCTGGCGCGCGATGCGAATGCCCTTCACCGCCTCGGGCTCGACGGGCGGGAAGTTGATGTTGACCAGCGTACGCGGACCGAAGTCCAGATCGAGCAGCGGTCGCAACACCCGCTCGCCCCAGGCTTCGGCGGTGGCGAAAGGCACGCCGTCGCCAAGGCCTTGGGCCGCATAACGCTGGCTGAGCGCGATCGAGCGGATGCTCGCCAGCGCGCCCTCCATCGCCGCCGACACCGTCCCGGAATAGAACACGTCCTCGCCCAGATTGGCGCCGCGATTGACGCCCGACAGGATCAGGTCGGGCTTGGTACCGGCCATCACCTCCCCCAGCGCCATCAGCACCGAATCGGTGGGTGTCCCGTTGACCGCAAAGCGCCGTTCGCCGAACTGGCGCAGCCTTAGCGGCCGGGTCAACGTCAGCGAGCGGCTGGTCCCCGACTGGTCCTCGGCCGGCGCGACGATCCAGACATCGTCCGACAAGGTGGCTGCGATCCGCTCCAGTGCCGCCAAGCCCGGCGCATGATAGCCATCGTCATTGGTCAGCAGGATGCGCATCAGCGCGGCTCCAGCACCGCCTGTCCGCCCAGATAGGGGCGCAAGGCTTCCGGCACGACGACCGAGCCATCGGCCTGCTGATAATTCTCGATGACGGCGACGAGGGTACGACCGACCGCCAGCCCCGAGCCGTTGAGGGTGTGGACGAAGCGCGTGCCCTTGCCCTCGGTCGGGCGATAGCGCGCCATCATCCGCCGCGCCTGGAAATCGGTGCAGGTCGAGCAGGACGAAATCTCGCGATAGCGCGCCTGGCCTGGCAGCCAGACCTCCAGGTCAAAGGTGCGCGCTGCCGAGAAACCCATATCGCCGGTGCAGAGCAGCATCCGGCGATAGGGGAGACCGAGTGCCTCCAGCACGCCTTCGGCGGCGGCGGTCATCCGCTCATGCTCGGCATCCGATTGCTCGGGGGTGGTGATCGACACCATCTCGACCTTGTCGAACTGATGCTGGCGAATGAGACCGCGTGTATCGCGACCCGCCGCGCCCGCTTCCGAGCGGAAACAGGGCGTCAGCGCGGTGAAGCGCAGCGGCAGTTCCTGCTCGCTCAATATCGCCTCACGCACGATATTGGTCAGCGACACCTCGGCCGTCGGGATCAGCCAGCGACCATCGGTGGTCCGGAACAGATCCTCGGCGAATTTGGGCAACTGGCCGGTGCCGAATGCGGCTTCGTCGCGCACCAGCAGGGGGGGCTGGACCAGCTCGAAGCCGTGCTGCTCGGTCATGCGGTCGAGCATGAACTGGCCGAGCGCCCGCGACAGCCGCGCCATCGCCCCGCGCAGCAGTGTGAAGCGCGCACCCGACAAGGCGACGCCGGTGTCGAAATCCATGCCTAGCGCCGGCGCGATCACGTCATGCTCGCGTGCCTCGAAGGCGAAGCTTGTCGGCTCGCCCTTCTGATGCACCAGCGCATTGTCATCCTCGTCCGCGCCTTCCGGCACATCGGCGGCGGGCAGGTTGGGGAGGGCGGCAAGCGCGGTGTTCAACTCGGCCTCGACGCTGCGCTCCTGCTCCTCCAGTTCGGGCAGGCGCGCCTTCAGCCCGGCGACTTCCTCCATCAGCGCCTGGGCGCGGGCCTCGTCACGGGCGGCCTTGGCCTGGCCGATCTGCTTGGACAATTCGTTGCGGCGGGTCTGCGCCGCTTGCGCCTCGGCGATGATCGCGCGGCGGCGTTCGTCGATCGCGATCAGCGTCTCGGCCTGGGGCTCGGCACCCCGCTTGGCGAGGGCGGCGTCGAAGGCGGCGGGGTCGTCCCGGATCAGGCGAATGTCGTGCATGGGGGCGAGGCTATGGCCTCCGCTCCGCCGTCACGCAACCCGTGGCGAAGCCATCGCGTTATCCCCTTGCACAGACAAGGAGATACGCGATGCAGGTGCCGCATAACAGCTTCGTGCTGGTCGTCGATGGCCGCAAGAGCCTGTTCTTCCGCAACGAAGGGGATGCCCAATATCCCAATCTGACCGTCGAACATGCCGTCGAGCACCCCAATCCCGCCGATCGCGATCAAAAGACCGACAGGGCCGGGAGCGCGTCCTCGACACAGAGTGGCGCAGGCGCGCCGGCGATCGCGCGCGGCGGATCGAATCAGGCGGGCGGCGGCGGGCAGGGCGCCCAGTTCGCCCCGTCACGCGGATCGATGGGCGAGGCCGACTATCACCAACAGGAAGAGGACCGCTTCGCCGCCGAGACCGCCGAGATGCTGAAGCGCCGTGCGATGGCGAATGAGTTCGAATCGCTGATCGTCGTCGCGCCGCCCAAGATGCTGGGCGAGCTGCGCAAACATTATCACAAGGAAGTCACCGATCGTCTGGTCGGCGAACTGGCCAAGGACCTGACCGGGCATCCGGTGCCCGAGATCGAGGCCGCGCTGCAAAAGGCGTAACGCGGCCCTTCCGATGGGCGGCGCGTCAGCGCGCCTTGGCGAGCCGCCGCCGGATCACCAGCGCCGCCGCCGCGCCGCCGAACAACAACACCATCGGTGGCGCGGGCACCGGGGTCGGCGGACCACCGGTCGAATTGCCCGAAGACGAGGCACTGCTGGCGGAGGATGCGCTCGACGCGCTCGAGGCCGAACTGGCCGACGAACCATTGGACGACCAGCCATCGCTGCTCGACCCATAGCCGCTCGACGAGGCGGACGAGGTCGATGACGCGCTCGAGGTCGAGGTACTGACATCGCCCGACGACGAACTGGTCGACGACACATTGCCCGAAGACGAGGTGCTGCTGACACCGCCGGTCGAGGTCGATGATCCGCCGGTGGATGTGGACGAACCTCCGGTGGAGGTCGACGAACCACCCGATCCGCCCGATGCCGATGAGGTTGAGCTCGACCCGCCGCTGCTGGTCGAGGAGACGACGACATTGCCGTTCGATCCGCCGCCAAAGCCGAAACCGCCGCCGAAGCCGCCCCCGAAACCTCCGCCAAAGCCACCGCCCCAGCCGCCACCCCAACCGCCGATCACGGCCGGAACATAACCACCGCCGCTGACGACCGGCGGTGCAGCGGCGGGCAGCGGCACGGGGATGGGCGGGGACTGCGTCGTCACGGTGACGACGGTTGGTGGGGGCGTCGAGGTGGTGACCGTCCGGCGCGTCACGACCCGACGCACGGGCTTGGCCGGAACCCGGCGATGGACGATCTTTCGGCCGGGCTTGGTCTGCTTGACCACGGCCGGACGCTTGGGGCTCTCGACCATGTGCACGGCCCCACCGCCGATCACGGCGCCTCCCGCTGCACAGGCGGTCAGCTTCGCCAGGGCCATTCGCACGGACATTGTCACTTCCTCATACGTGCAGCCGAATGGCGCGGCCTTCCGGCGCGTCCAAGGCTCTTTCAGTCATTCCCCTGTCATCACACTGACCAAAAAAGATTTAAGGGCCAAGCGCGATATTCGCCGCTGCGTTCAGTAATGGGATTCGGGTACGGCATCCCATCCGGGCCGGGTGACGGGCATATGGCGTGTGCCAGATGCCTCCACCGGCGGGTCATCCGCCTTTTTCGAGATTCGGGTGTGGAAAATCGTTTGCCGACCGACAGTTCGTCCATATCCCGTTCACTTCGCAACTTTATTATCAAAATGATTAGTACGACGAAATGCCGGTCGCTTGCGGCAAGTGGTGGCACCGACTATAGGCGCTCTGGACCATCAGGGGGCGGCTCCGAGGACGCGGTGCAAAGTGTCGCGCCGACGGGCCCTTTGGGAGAGTGGTATGGCGACGGTGTTTGATCGCATGACGGATTCCACGGGCCCGGATGTGGCCAATGATCTAGATGAAAATTACCGTCCCAGCGCGGACGAGCCGTTCATGAGCCTGCAGCAGCAGGCTTATTTCCGGCGCAAATTGCTAAACTGGAAGGACTCGATCCAGCGGGAGGCGCAGGGAACCCTGTCGCAATTGCAGATTGATTCGTTGCGCGAACCCGATCTGACCGATCGCGCTTCGAGCGAAACCGACTGGTCGATCGAACTGCGCACCCGCGATCGCCAGCGCAAGCTGATCGCCAAGATCGATGCCGCGCTCCGCCGCCTCGACGAAGGCGAATATGGCTATTGCGAAGTCACTGGAGAGCCGATCAGCCTGGGCCGCCTGGAGGCACGCCCCATCGCGACGATGACGGTCGAAGCGCAGGAGCGGCACGAACGGAACGAGAAGGTGTCGCGAGACGATTGAGCCATGGGGAACGGGCTATCGCTCCGCCGCCGATCGGGGGCGGGGTGGCCCGTTTCTCCCGGTGCGTCGTTTGGCCTTGCGAGCTCCGGGATATTAATGGAATGGCAACCCTATCGCGCGTAACGCATGATCGCGTGAGGAAGAACGGGGCCGCACGGATTTCGATATGGATGCGATGAGGCGCGAGCCCGACACCGGGCCGAACGAGGCAGAGCAGCAGCAGGGCAACCGGGCGCAGCGACGCGACAGCCTGTTGCTGATGGCGGCCGTGACCCTGGCCGGCGACCCAACCTCTCGCGACGTGCGCGTGCGAAATATCTCCGAGGGTGGGCTGATGGCCGAACTGGCGATCCCCGTCGAGATCGGGACCGCCATCATGTTCGATCTGCGCGGCATCGGTCCGGTATCGGGCCGGGTCGCCTGGTGTACCCAAGGTCGCGTAGGCGTGGCCTTCGATCGGCCGATCGATCCCAAGCTCGTCCGCAAGCCGGTTGGCGGCGGAACGACCACGCCCGAATATGCGAAGGCGCCGACGACCCCGCACACGCGATCCTTTCACCGCTAAGGCCCTTTTCCGAGGGGCGGTATCGCAGCCTCGTCGGCATTTTTGCTAAACTTCGCCGATAAGTCGCTCCGCGCTCGTGCGCCTTATGTCGGGACCGAACCCGGATTTCGCGGTCGCCCTCAAATCGGACAATATAGCGGTCGAGCAGCAGGGTTGCCGTTGGGCAGAGATCACCCTCCGCACGCGACCTCAATAAAAAGGCCGCAGCGGGCATGTGCCCGCGCGGCCGGTTATGGATCGATCTGGCGGCGGTCGGTCCGCGCATGGGGTTGTGGTCCGGCCGCCCTAGGCCCCCTCATGAAGCACGGGGCGCCATCGATTGCCGAAGAGGCGTTCCTCTAGATATTCTGGATCTCTTCCTTCAGTCGCAATTTCTGCTTCTTGAGATCGGCAAGGATCGCCGGGTCGGGCATTGGGCGCTGTGATTCGGCGTGGATCTGCCGATCAAGCGTCGCATGCTTGGTTTCCAGGGCCGTTTGATGCGCCGTATGCATAGGGCTTCAACCTCCTGTCCATTGCTAGGGGAATGGAGTAAATCATCAATCGGGCAGATTGTCGCCCTTGATTTTCGTCGAAATCGACCGGCCGAGCCATTTCTCGGGATGACATGCAAATGGCCTCTCGGCCGCCCTTCTTGCCGTGTCCAAGCCCCTCTCGCGCGATCACGCGGGGCTTGCTAGAGGGGGTGCGAGCTCGACAGGGAGGGGCAGGATGGACGTCACGCTGGCACGCGCACGGATCGACATGTTGCGTGTCGAGCATCGCGATCTCGACGATGCGATCGCCGCACTTCTCCAGTCCACGGTTCCTGATCAGTTGCAGATCGCGCGGCTGAAGAAGCGCAAATTGCGGTTGCGCGACGAGCTTGCCGAACTGGAAGATCGCCTGATTCCCGACATCATCGCCTGACCGCTTCGTATCGGGACAGGCGGCTGATCCAGGCTATTGTCGCCTAGTTCCGCATCGTGCGAGCGAAGCAGCTATGCTGCATTCGTCCGATCATGGTCCTTTCCAACGCAAGCTGATCGATGGCCTTTATGCCGAGGTGATGACCCTGGCGGAAACCGCGCGCGGCTATTTCGACGGGATCGGCCGGCAGGATCGTGACGCGCTCGAACCGGTGGCGAGGATCGGCTTTTCCTGCGAGTCGCTGAAGGTCACCACCCGCCTGATGCATGTCATCGCCTGGATACTCACCCAACGCGCGGTGGATGCGGGGGAACTGCCATGGTCCGAATCACGCGATCCCGTCCGCAGGCTGGGCCGTTCGCCCGAGTCGGACGAGGCAGCGGTCGCCGCGCTGCCGCCGCGCGCCGCTGCGCTGACGCAGGCGAGCCTCGACCTTCACCGCCGGGTCGAACGGCTGGATCAGATGGCCGATGAGCCCGTGGCGGAGGTCAGCCCGGTACAGATGCTCCAGGCCCGTCTCGGCGGCGCCTTCTGAGTCCGCCGCCGCCGGATCAGGCTGTCAGTGCCAGCCTTTGGCGGGCGGCGGCATATTGACGGGCAAGGGTGGCGATCCGGTCGGCGGCAGGCTCGATGGCCTCCACCGCGCCGATCCCTTGACCCGCACCCCAGATGTCACGCCACGCCTTGGCGGCCTGTCCGCCACCGAAATCCATCTTTGAGACATCACCCTCGGGCAGATGATCGGGGTCTAGCCCGGCCGCGATGATCGAGGCGCGCAGATAATTGCCATGTACGCCGGTGAACAGGCTGGAATAGACGATATCGCTCGCCCGGCCGTCGACGACGCCTTGCTTATAGGCCTGCGCTGCATTGGCCTCGACCGTCGCGATGAAGGGCGAGCCGATATAGGCGAAGTCGGCGCCCATGGCCTGGGCCGCCAGGATCGCATCCCCCGTGGCGATCGCGCCGGCCAGCGCCAGCGGTCCGTCGAACCATTGCCGGATTTCCTGCACCAGCGCGAAGGGCGAGAGGCGCCCGGCATGACCGCCCGCGCCCGTCGCCACTGCGATCAGGCCATCGGCACCCTTTTCCACCGCCTTGCGCGCGAAACGGTCGTCGATCACGTCATGCAGCGTGATGCCGCCCCAGCCATGGACCCCCGCATTGACGTCCTCGCGCGCGCCCAGCGAAGTAATGACGATCGGCACCTTCCACTTGGCGCAGGTCGCCAGATCGTCCTCCAGCCGGTCGTTGGAGCGGTGGACGATCTGGTTGACGGCAAAGGGCGCGGCCGGGTGATCGGGGTGCGCGCGGTCATGCGCCGCCAGTTCCTCGGTGATCCGATGCAACCATTCGTCGAGCAGGCTGGCGGGTCGGGCGTTGAGCGCGGGGAAGGAGCCGACGATCCCCGCCTTGCACTGTGCGATCACCAGATCGGGATTGGAAATGATGAACAGCGGCGACCCGATCACGGGCAGCGCGAGGCGACTCAAGGCAGCGGGCAGGCTCATGGCTTTACGATAACGTAAACGGAAAGTGTGTCCAGCCTGCCTCCGGTCGATGCGATGGGATATTATGACATGAGTGACATTTGCTTTGAGCGGGGGAGGGCGTAGAGCTTGGCCATTCCAGAATGAAAGGCCTTGATCCCGATGAAGTCCGCCCTTTCGGTCCTCCTTGCCTTGACCGTGTCCACGCCTGCGCTGGCGGCAGGCCAATTGCCGCAGACGGTGGCGCCGGTCCTCTATGACATCACCATTCGCCCCGACGCCAAGGCGCTGACCTTCTCCGGCGAGGAGACGGTAGAGATCGACGTGCGTCAGGCGACCGCCACGATCGTGCTGAACGCTGCCGACCTGACCATCACCCGTGCGACGTTCGACGGCAAGTCGGTCCCCTTCGCGCTCGACAAGGCGGCGCAGACATTGACGCTCACCCTGCCGCAGGCCGCGACGGTCGGCCGGCACAAGGTGGGGTTTGCGTGGACCGGCACGATCAACCGCTCGGCCAATGGCCTGTTCGCGATCGACTATACCAACGCCGACGGCACGCCCGACCGGATGCTGGCGACCCAGTTCGAGGCGCCCGACGCGCGCCGCTTCGCGCCGATGTGGGACGAGCCCGCCTTCAAGGCCAAGTTTCGCCTGACCGCCACCGCGCCCAAGGGGCAGCGCGCGATCAGCAACATGCCCGCCGCCTCGATCACGCCCCAGGCAGACGGCAGCCAGCTCTATCGCTTCGACGAGACGCCAGTGATGTCGAGCTATCTGCTCTATTTCGGCTCAGGGAATCTGGATCGGAAGACGGTGGATGCGAACGGCGTCCAGATCGGCGTGGTCAGCCGCAAGGGCGTAGTCGACCAGGGCGATTATTCGCTGGGCGCCGCAACCAAGCTGCTGAGCTATTACAATGATTATTTCGGCACGCCCTATCCGCTGCCCAAGATGGATATGATCGCCGGGCCGGGCTCCAGCCAGTTCTTCGGCGCGATGGAGAATTGGGGCGCGATCTTCTATTTCGAGAACGAGCTGCTCTTCGATCCTAAGGTGATGAGCGAGAGCAATCGCCAGCGTATCCATACGGTCGTCGCGCATGAAATGGCGCACCAATGGTTCGGCGACCTCGTCACGCCGCGCTGGTGGGACGACCTCTGGCTGAACGAGGGCTTCGCGTCGTGGATGGAGGGCAAGGCTTCCAACGACCTGAATCCGAGCTGGGAGGCGGCCGCCGCCAGCGTCGCGGGCGAACGCGAGTCGGCGATGGGGATCGACGCGACCAGCGCCACCCATCCGATCATTCGCAAGGTCGAGACCGTCGACCAGATCGGTGAGGCGTTCGACAGCATCACCTATCTGAAGGGCCAGGCGGTGATCGGGATGCTCGAGTCCACGCTGGGCGCGGACACGTTCCGCAAGGGCATCCGCGCCTATATGGCCAAGTATAAGTATCAGAATACCGTCACCAACCAGCTTTGGGCGGAGCTGTCCAAGGCGTCGGGCACCAATGTCGTGACAATCGCCAACGACTTCACGCTGCAGGGCGGCGTGCCGCTGATCACCATGGCGGGCAGCCGTTGCGAGGGCGGCAAGACGGTCGCAATGCTCAGCCAGGGCCGTTTCGGCCTGGATGAGGCGTCCAAGGCGCCGCAGACCTGGCATGTGCCGATCCGCGTCGCGACGATCGGCGGTGGTGAAACCAGTGCGGTCGTCACCGGCGCGGCCCCGACGCCGGTCAGCGTCGGCGGGTGCGGGGCACTGGTGCTGAACCGGGGCAAGGGGTCCTATACGCGCGTCATGTATGACGATGCCGGCCATGCCGCGATCGTGCGCGATTATGCCAAGCTGTCGCTCGAGGACCGCCTGGGCACGCTGGGCGACGATTATGCGCTGGCGGCGGGCGGCTATCAGAATCTCAGCCGCTGGTTCGACCTGATGGCGAAGGTCCAGCCCGAGGCCGATCCGCTGGAATGGCAAACGGTGGCGGGCGAACTGGCACGGCTCGACGGCCTTTACGAAGGTACGCCGCTTGAAAAGCCGTTGCGCGCGAAGGTCGCCGCCATCCTGTCGCCGGTGCTGGCGCGGATCGGGTTCGAGCCCAAGCCCGATGACAGCGCGCTCGTCTCCAATCTGCGCGAGACGCTGATCGGGCGGCTGGGTACCAGCGGCGATGCGATGGTCGCGGCGCGGGCCCGCGGCTATGTGGCGGCCCTCGCCAAGAATCCCAACGCCATTCCGGGCGCGATCCGCCAGCCGATCCTGGCGACCTATGCCACCCGCGCGACGCCCGCCGAGTGGGACAAGCTGCTCGACCTCGCCAAGGCCGAGCGCAATCCGGTGGTCAAGAACCGCTATGTCTCGCTGCTGGGCTCGGCCGAGGATGAGAGCGCGGCGCGCCGGGCACTCAACCTTCTGAAGAGCGACACCTTCACCCCGCCGCAGCGCGCGGCGCTGCTCCGCTCCATCGCGGGCGCGCATTCGGACATGGCGTTCGACTGGGCGGTGGCCAACAAGTCGCTGGTCGACAGCTTCCTGGAGGAAAGCAACCGCGCGACCTTCATTGTCGGGTTGGGCGCGGGCTCGAACGATCCGGCCATGCCGGGCAAGATCGAAAGCTGGGCCGCCGCCAACCTGCCCGAGGGCTCGCGCGGCGGGGCCAAACGCTCCATCTCGCAAATCGCGGTGCGCAAGGCGGTGGCCGACCGGCTGAAGCCCGCGGTCGAGGCTTGGCTGGCGCGCTGATCCTGCGTCGGTTCTGCCCCTCCACCGTCCGGCCTTGCCAAGTGGTGGAGGGGTGAGGGCAAGCGAAGCGCTTGCCTTGCCGTCGAAAACGCGGAACGATGACGCTCCCGTCATTCACATGCGAGCGCTCCGTGATCCGCAACACTCTGGTCCTCCTTTTCGCCGCCACCGCCCTGACCGCGCCGCTTGCCGCGCAGGAGGAGGGGGAGAAGAAGGGCGGATCACATGCCGAGGCGGCCAAGGCGGAAGCTGAAGCCGCCTGGGCCCGCGCCCCGATCGAGGAGGCCGAGGTCCGCCACCGCGACAGCGTGACGATTGGCGGCCGCAACTATCCTTACATCGCCTCTGCCGGCACGCTGACCGTGCGCGATATCGAGGGGAAGCCGACCGCCTCGATGTTCTACACCGCCTATACGCTGGACGGTGTGAAGCCGGGGACCAAGCGGCCGGTGACGTTCCTGTACAATGGCGGGCCGGGCTCTCCTTCCTTCTGGCTGCGCATGGGGTCGTTCGCGCCGATCCGCATTCGTACCACCAGCCCCGAATTCGTCCGCCCCGCGCCCTATGATGTCGGGCCCAATCCGGACTCGCTGCTCGACAAGACCGACCTCGTCTTCCTCGACGCGATCGGCTCGGGCTATTCGCGGCCGCTGGGTGATATGAAGCCCGCGCAGTTCTATGGCGTGGACGAGGATGTCGATGTCTTTGCCGGCGCGATCCAGCGTTACGTCACCAAATATGGCCGCTGGATGAGCCCCAAATTCCTGCTCGGCGAAAGCTATGGCACGCTGCGTTCGGGCGCGCTGGCCTATCAGTTGCAGGAGCGGGGCATGGCGCTGAACGGCGTGGTGCTGCTCAGCTCGATCATGAATTACGGTTATCGCCAGCCGGGGCTCGATCAGGTCTATCTGAATTACCTGCCCAGCTATGCGGCGACCGCCTGGTATCACAATCGTCTGACCGACCGTCCGGCCGATGTGGCGACCGTAGTGGCACAGGCGCGTGCCTTTGCGGTGGGGCCCTATATGTCGGCGCTCGCCAAGGGCCAGTCCATCTCGCCGCAGGAGCGCGACCAGATCGCCGAGCAGATGAGCCGGTTGATCGGCTTGTCGCCCGAGTTCATCAAGCGCGCGAACTTGCGCATCGACCTGCCGCGTTTCCAAAAGGAACTGTTGCGCGGGCAGGCGCGGACGGTGGGCCGGTTCGACTCGCGCTATCTGGGCATCGACACCGACGCGGCCGGCGAGCGGCCCGAGACGGATGCCTCTTCGGACGCGATTTCAGGGGCTTATATCGCATCCTTCCAAGATTACCTGCAGTCCACGCTCGGTTATAAGACCGAACTACCCTATCGCTTGTCGGCGCGGGATGCGGCGGGATGGACCTGGAATTGGAAGCACAAGGCGCCCGACGGCTCCCAGAACAATCCCAACACCGCGATCGACCTTGGCGCTGCGATGCGGGCCAACCCGTATCTGAAGGTGCTGTCGATGAACGGCTATTACGACATGGCGACGCCGTTCTTCGGGACCGAGAACGATCTGGGCCATATGATGCTGGAGCCGGCGCAGCAGGCCAATTTGCAGTTCACCTATTATCCGGCGGGGCACATGACCTATCTGAACCCCGATGCATTGCGGAGCATGAAAGCGGATCTGGCGCGCTGGTATGACGAAGCAGTGAGCGATGCGAAGTCATCGACCCCGCCGGTGCCGCCTTCGGGACAGGGGGCAGGGGCTTTGGACCGGCGATCAAACTGATCGAGCGCGATGGCGGTCGGGGAGCGAAGATGAGCACCGTACCGGAGCAGGATGCGTCTCAGCATTGTCGCTACCCGACCCGCCTGAAATGGCTGCATCGCATCGGCTATGGAACCACGGCGCTGGTGGCTATCCAAATTCTGGTCATCATTGGCACCGCTTGCTGGCTTCAGTGGGAGGAGGCTCATCGTTCCCGAACGTGGTTGGCGCTGTCCAAGACGCAGGAGGGGCCAGTCAAGCCAGACGCTCGCCTGCCGAATGATGATATGCTGGATTATCTCAGGCGGTTGCCCCCGATCACGGGCTTGCACGGGAATGGCTTTCGTTTCGTCGTCACACCCAGTTTTAGCCAAAGCGATTATGCCTTTACCCTCTCATTTACGCAGGGAGCGAAGCGGGCAGAGGGCGTACTTTATATATTCGGCACCCGAACGCCTGACGCAGTCACTCAACGCCGAGCCTTCACGGTTCCGGCATGGAATTATCGCCGATATGCGGAGGTGATGGATCAGCTGACCGATGGCTGGCCCGGTGCCGATGAGGGGTGCGCCGATGGGGCGCCGGTCGCATTCGAGCGGCTCAGGGGGGAGCGGGTGACGTCGGGGCGCGGCAATTGCAGCCCCCATTACGATCGGGTCAAACGGCTCAATCTCGCGCTGATACGACGGTTCGCTCCGGGACCCGACCTGCCGACCGAACACGATTGGTATCGCCCCTTTCCGGAGGATCGTTGATCTGGAATAGGGGGAGTAATGGTGGACGCACTTGGGCTCGAACCAAGGACCCGCTGATTAAGAGTCAGCTGCTCTACCAACTGAGCTATGCGTCCGATGTCGATTTCGACATGGCGGGGAGCGGTGTCCCCGGCTGGTGGCGCGCTGTTAGCCGAGCATGTCCGACCTGCCAAGAGGGTTTTTGACATTTTTCTTGCGGCCGGGATCGACGCTCCGATCCCGGCCGATCCGTGGCTCAATAACCGACGGTGAAGCGCTGGCGGATATGGCGCGGCTGTTCGATCTCGTCGGCCAGGGCGATCGCATAGTCCTCATAAGAGATGCTGCTGCCCTGTTCGTTGGACAGGAGCGTATCGGTGCCCAGCCGGAACACGCCCGTTCGCTCGCCCGGTACGAACAGCGCCGAGGGGGAGAGGAAAGTCCATTCCAGATCGTCGGCCTGGCGAAGCAGATCGAGGAAGGTGACGGCGGCGCTGGCTTCGGGCTTATATTCGTCCGGAAAGCCCGGCTGGTCGATCAGTCGCTGGCCGGGCGCGACCTCCAGGCTGCCGGCGCCGCCGACGACCAGAAAGCGCCGCACGCCCGACGCGCGGACGGTGTCGATCAGGCTTTGCGCATCGGTCGGGGCGAAGGGCAGGGCGCTGACGACCGCGTCATGGCCCCGCAGCGTTTCGGCCAGAGCATCCGGCTTGGCCGCATCGCCGGTCACCGCCGTCGCACCCGGCTGGGCGGCAATGCGTTCGGGCTGACGGGCGATGGCGGTGATCGCGTGCCCGCGATCCGACAATTCCTTCAGGATGCGCGAGCCGACATTGCCCGAGGCTCCAATCAACGTGATCTTCATGGCTTTTCTTTCGTCTTGACCATGCGGTCCATTTTGTAGACCGTTGAGCTATGCCGTGCCATGCGACCTCACAAGACGTCATTTTCGAGGGACCGGGTCACACCGATGTGACCGCCCCGCGACCCATGCTGACGGGCGAGGGCGGCTGTCCGATCCGCGACGTACTCGACCGGATCGGCGATCAGTGGAGCCTGTTGGTGCTGGCCGCGCTGGAGCCCGAGACTCTGCGCTTCAACACGCTGCTGCGCCGGATCGGGGATGTGTCGAAGCAGATGCTGTCGCGCACGCTGCGACGGTTGGAGGAGGATGGCTTTGTCGAGCGTACCGTCTATCCGGAGGTGCCGCCGCGCGTCGAATATCGGCTGACCGAATTGGGGCGGTCGTTTCTGGAGCCGATGCGCGGGCTGATCCGCTGGGCCGATGCCCATCAGTCGGAGGTGGAGGCGGCACGGGTGGCCTATCGGGCAACGAGATGACGAAAAGGGGTGCCGCCGCCCATGGTGACCCCCCTCTCCGATAGCGGCCTTCATTAGGAAGGCGGGACGCCCGTCAGGCGATGTGAACCGCCTTGGTGATCATATGGTTGGCGATGCCCTCGGGGCCATCCTCCGAGCCATAGCCGCTTTCCTTGACCCCGCCGAACGGCGCATCGCCCCAGCTCAGGCGGACGGTGTTGATCGCGACCATGCCGGCCTCGATCTCGTCGCCCAACTGGTTCTGGCGGCGGCCATTTTCGGTGAAGCAATAGGCCCCCAGGCCGAAGGGCAGGCGGTTGGCTTCCGCAATCGCATCCTCGGTGGTGGCGAAGGGGCGAATGAGCGCGATCGGGCCGAAGGGCTCGTCGTTCATCGCCTGCGCCTCCAGCGAGACATCGGCAAGGACGGTGGGCGAGAAGAAGAAGCCTTCGCCGCCCTTGGCCTCGCCGCCGGTCAGCATCCGCGCGCCGTTCTTCACCGCATCCTCGATCATCGCGCCGATCGCCTCGGGACGGCGAGGATTGGCCATGGGGCCCATCTGCGTCTCCGACGACAGGCCGTCACCGATCTTCAGCGCGGCGGCGCGCTCGGCAAAGCCCTTGGCGAAGCGCTCGTAAATGCCCTCCTGCACATGGAAGCGAGTGGGCGCGACGCAGACCTGGCCGGCATTGCGGAACTTGTGGGTGACGAGCAGGTCGAGCGTCTTGTCGAGGTCGCAATCGTCGAACACCAGCACCGGGCCATGACCGCCCAGCTCCATGGTCGACTTCATTACCGTGTCGGCAGCGAGCTTGAGCAGATGCTTGCCGACCGGCACCGAGCCGGTGAAGCTGAGCTTGCGCGTGACCGGCGAGGCGAGCAGGTGGCGCGACACGGCATCGGGCACGCCGAAAACGAGCTGTGCGACATCACCGGGCAGGCCGGCATCCTGGAAACAGCGCATGATCGCGATAGCGCTGGCCGGCGTTTCTTCGCTGGGCTTGAGGATCACCGAGCAACCCGCTGCGATCGCGGGCGAAAGCTTGCGGACGGGGTTCATCACAGGGAAGTTCCAGGCACAGAAGGCCGCCACCGGACCAACCGGCTGGTGCAGCACCAGCGAGCGGGTCCCGGTCGGGCGGGGTAGGACGCGGCCATAGGTCCGCACCGCTTCGCCCGCATGGAAATCGAGCAGCGCGGCGGTGGCGGCGACTTCACCGCGCGCCTCGACGATCGGCTTGCCCTCCTCCAGGGTGGCGAGGCGGGCAAGCTCCTCGGCGCGTTCGCGGACCAGCGCGGCGGTGCGGTGGAGGACGGCTGCCCGCTCCTGCGGTGCGGTCTTGCGCCACTGATCGAAGCCGCGCGCGGCAGCCTCCAATGCGCGGTCCATGTCTGCGGTGGTCGCCAGCGGCAGGTCGCCCAGCGGCTGGCCGGTTGCGGGGTTCAGTACGGCCTGGGTGTCGCGCCCTTCCGGACCCAGCCATTCCCCGGCGATGTACAGGCCGTTCTTCACGTCAAATTGCTGGGCGGTCATGCGCGTCCTTTCCGATAGTCTGGCGATGATGCGCGCGGGAGATCGGCCTTCCGCGCCGGACATGCAAGATGCCATGCGGACGGAGCGGGGCAGGGCCGAGATCGGGCGCGCTGTCGATTTTCCGGTGTGCGGTGGCGCCGTTTCGCCGGCTTTGGTGTTTCGGCATTTGCCAGCGGGTGACAGCGCGGGCATTGAAACCATCGGCAACCGGGGAGATTGCATTGCGGGTCGGACAGGAATGCTGGCGGATCGAACAGGCCGACAGGATGGCGGTGATCGTCGACGCGGAGAATTATTTCCGGATGGCGCGCCGCGCGATGCTGAACGCGCGGCGGCAGATCCTGCTGATCGGTTGGGATTTCGACGCGCGGATCGTGCTCGACCATGACGAGGCACCCAACGAGTCGCTGGGCGATTTCATCTACTCGCTGGTCCAGCGGCAGTCTGATCTCGAAATTTTCCTGCTCCGTTGGGATACGGGTGCGATCAAATCGATGTTCCGCGGTCGCACCTTCTTCACCGTGATGAAGTGGATGGCGCACAAGCGCATCCATACCAAGCTGGACGGCCATCATCCGGTCGCGGCCTCGCATCACCAGAAGATCGTCATCATCGACGACCAACTCGCCTTTTGCGGCGGCATCGACATGACCGGCGATCGCTGGGACACGCGCGCGCATCTCGACAAAGACCCCGGCCGCAAGCGGCCTGGGGGGCAGCCCTACAAACCCTGGCACGATGCGATCAGCGCGGTCGAGGGGCCGGTCACCCATGCGCTGGGCGAGCTGTTCCGCCAGCGCTGGCATGCGGCGGGGGGCAAGCATATGGCCCCGGCGGTGCCGGGCGCGAGCTGCTGGCCGGAGGGGTTGGAGGCGGACTTCACCGACCAGCCCGTCGCGATCGCGCGCACCATGCCCGAGATGGAAGACCAGGCGCCCGTCCATGAGAATGAAGCGCTGTTCCTGGCGCAGATCGCGCGGGCCGAGCGGCACGTCTATATCGAGAGCCAGTATTTCGCCTCACGCCGCGTGGCGGAGGCGATTGCGCGGCGGCTGGATGAGGAGGACGGACCGGAGTTCGTCATCGTCAATCCGCTGACCGCGCAAGGCTGGCTGGAGCCGATCGCGATGGACACGGCGCGCGCGCGGCTGGTGGAGGCTTTGCGACGGCGCGACCGTCATGGCCGGCTGCGGCTCTATCATCCGTTCACGGCGGATGGCGAGGCGATCTACTGCCATGCCAAGATCCTGATTGCGGACGACCGCGTGTTCCGGCTGGGGTCGTCCAATCTCAACAATCGGTCGATGCGGCTCGATACCGAATGCGACCTTGCGCTGGCGGTCGAGGCGGGCAGCGCTGCGGCGCAGCGGATCACCGCCATTCGGGATGATTTGCTCGCCGAGCATCTAGGAGTGGCACCGGCGACGGTGTCCGAGACTTTCGCGCGGACCGGATCGCTGATCGCCACGGTGGAAACATTGCGCGGCACCGAGGGACGCACGCTGCGCCCCTATGAGGTGCCGGACCTGTCGAGTGTCGAGGAATGGCTGGCCGATAACGAGGTGCTCGATCCCGAAGGGCCCGACGAGATGTTCGAGGCGCTCAGTGCTCGCAAGGGTCTGTTCCGGCGATTGCGGCGGCGCTGATGGGCGACGTCGTCAATTTCCGCCAAGCCCGCAAGGCGCGGGCCCGGCAGGCCGCCGAGCAACAGGCCAGCGAGAACCGGGCACGCTTCGGTCGGACCAAGGCGGAAAAACAGCGTGATGCGACGGAGAAGGATCGCTTGCAGAAGGAACTGGACGGGGCAAAGCGCGAGAATTGAGACATAGAACGTCTCATCAACACCCTCACCCTTCCGGCGGTTCGCGCCTCCTCTCCCCTGATGGGAAAGGAAAGGTACCCACTCACCGCAGGTGAGCGGGGAGGGTAGCTGGACTACCGTCGCAGAGATGTCAGCGCGCCGTGGCGAACCAGATGGTGTGTGTCGCGCCCTTGCCGTTCTCGCGCGCCCGTACCTTGACCTCATCGACCGCGAAGCCGGCGCGGCCAAGCCGCCTGGTGAAGACGGGATCGGGCGCGGCGGACCAGATGGCCAGAACGCCACCCGGACGCAGTGCGAGACGCGCCTCATCAAGGCCACGCGCCGAGTAAAGCCCGTCATTGGCCGGACGGGTCAGCCCGTCCGGGCCATTGTCGACGTCGAGTAGGATCGCATCATATTGCCCGCGCCCGGCATAGATCGCATTGCCGACATCCCCCATGGCGAGCGTCACGCGGGGATCGTCCAGGCATCCGTCGGTCAGCGCGGCCATCGGGCCACGCGCCCATTCGATGATACCCGGCACCAGTTCCGCCACCGTCACCTGCGCCCTGGGGCCCAGACGCGCCAGCACGGCCCGCAGCGTGAAGCCCATGCCATAGCCGCCGATCAGCAGATGCGGGGCAGGGCGGTCGCTGAGGCGGTCGCAGGTCATGGTGCCCAGTGCGACTTCCGAGCCGCTCATCCGCGTGCTCATCAGCTCGTTGCGGTCGAGCACGATCATGAAATCGCCGCCACGACGAAACAGTCGCAGCGGTTCGCCGCCGGGCACCTCGGCGACGCCCAGCAGCTCGCGCGGGGTCATTTGCCCTGGCGGGCCTTGCGCGCGGCATAGCGCGCGTCGCGCGCCGCCTTCAGTTCAGCGGCGGTCGGGACGACGGGCGGGCGTGCGGCGGCAGCGGCAGCCTCTGCGGCGGTTTCGGCCTCGGCCTGTGCCTTGGCGCGGGCTTCTTCGCGAGCGGCCTTTTCCTGCTCGATCGCCGCCTTGTGCGCGGCGCGGCGTTCGGCTTCGGCCGCCGCCTTGGCTTCGCGGGCTGCGGCGCGAGCGGCGACGACCGCCGGGTCGGGCGCGGCCTTGTTGCGCAGACGCTCGAGCGCCGCTGCCTTGGCCTCGCGCGAGGCCGCTGCACGATCGGAGAAACCGGGAACCTTATAGCCTGCCATCAATCATCTATCCCGCTGGAGGGGGCCCGAGGGCCTCAATGCACAACGGCCCCGCGATTGTTCGCGGAGCCGTTGGAGAAACTGGTGGACGCACTTGGGCTCGAACCAAGGACCCGCTGATTAAGAGTCAGCTGCTCTACCAACTGAGCTATGCGTCCATTTGCCACGATGGAAGCGTGGGTCTTGCGACCCGCTTCGCGATCGGGAGGCGCGCCTTTAGCATTGGCTTCCCGCTTTGCAAATGCTTTTTCGGGGAAAAGCCGCTTTTTTCCTTCACCAGCGGGTGGAGCGACGATTTTCCCGGTCGATCGCCATCAGGATGCCCAGGCATAGCAGCACGGTCATCTGCGACGAACCGCCATAGCTGACCAGCGGCAGCGGAATGCCGACCACGGGGGCCAAGCCCATCACCATCATCAGATTGACCATGACGTAGATGAAGATGGTCGTGGACAGGCCGGCGGCGGTCAGCCGGGCGAAGCGATTGGGCGCCGCCTGCGCGACGTTGAGGCCCCAGCGGATGACCAGCAGGAAGGCGAGGATCAGGAAGCATCCGCCGACCAGCCCCCATTCCTCCGCCATGGTGGCGAAGACGAAGTCGGTATGGCCCTCTGGCAGATAATCGAGATGGCTCTGGGTGCCGTTCAGGAACCCCTTGCCGAAGATGCCCCCCGATCCGATCGCGATCTTGGACTGGCTGATATGATAGCCGGTGCCGAGCGGATCGCTTTCGGGATCCAGGAAGATCAGAACGCGGTTGCGCTGATAATCGTGAAGCACGAAATTGACCGCGAGCGGGGCCAGCACCGCCAGCGCCATCGCTCCGCCGATGAACAGGCGAAGCGGCACCCCGGCCAGGAACATCACGGTCGCGCCGCCCGCACAGATCATCAGCGCGGTTCCCAGATCGGGCTGTTTCATCACCAGCGCGGCGGGCACGGCGATCATCGCCGCGACGGGCCATATGCCGGAGAAGCGCCTTGTCTCTGCTGGTGGCATCAATTCATAGAAGCGCGCGGCCCCCAGGACGATGAACAGCTTCATCAGTTCGGACGGCTGGAGCCGGATAAACCCGACGTCCAGCCATCGCTGGCTGCCCCCGCGCACCGCGCCGAGCAATTCCACCAGCACCAGCGCGACCACCAGGATCAGATAGCCCGGTATCGCGATCCGCCGCCATAGATCGAGCGGCAGGCGCGACAGCACGAGCGACCCGGCGAGCAGCACGAAGAAGCGCACTCCTTGCGGCTTGGCCCAAGGGGTCAGCGAACCGCCGGCGGCCGAATAGAGGACGACCAGTCCGAAACAACCGATCGCCATGACCAGCAGAATGACCCGCCAAGGCAGTTGGGCAATGGGTTCGGGGATGATCCGCGGCCCGCTCATGGATTGGGCTCCGCCGTGTCGGCGCGGGGTTCGTTCGGGCTGGTCGCCATCGCCTCGGCCTGTGCGTCGGCGACGTTCGTCGCGGCTTCGACGGCGGGTGCGTCGGTGGCGGCGCCGGCATCGGTCTTGGTCGCTACCGAGGCGGGCTTGGGAGACTGGGCGGCGCGATAGGCGGCTTCTTCCGCCCGCATCCGCGTCATGATGTCGCCGCCCCAGGTCGGCTCACCTTCCGCCAGCGAGGCCAGCGCACGGTCGCGGTCGAACAGATAGGTCATGATGTCGCGGCCGATCAGTGGCGCGTCGAGGTTGCGCACGGTGTGGCCATTATGCTCCAGCACCACCGCGGCGGCATAACGCGGATTGTCCGCCGGTGCGAAGCATACCAGCAGGGCGTGGTCGCGCAGCTTGAAGGGCAATTGGCCGTTCTTCAGAACGCCTATCCGTCGCTCGGCCATGGTGATGCGGCGCACCTGGGCGGTGCCGGTCTTGGCGGCGAGCGACACGCCCGGCACCAGCATCCGCGCGGCGCCCCCGGTGCCCCCCTGATTGACCACGCCGAACATGGCATCGCGCACCACCGCCAGATGCTCGGACGCGACCGGCAGGGCAGGCGAGTCGAGATGAACCTGATGTGCGAGCAGGCTGGGCTGCAAATGTCGGCCCGAGGCGATCCGCGCCGCCATCACCGCCAGTTGGAGCGGATTGGCCAGCACATAGCCTTGACCGATCGAGGCGTTCAAGCCATCGGCCACGGTCCATTTTGTCTTATATTTCTTCAGCTTCCAGGCGGAATCGGGCACTGTGCCGTAACGTTGCGTATTGAGCGGCATGTCGAATTTCTGGCCCAGCCCCAGCATCCGCGCGACCGGCGCGATCTGGTCATAGCCCATGCGCCGGATCATCTCGTAGAAATAGATGTCGCAGCTCTGCTCGATCGCGCCCTTCAGGTTGAGCGCGCCGTGACCGCCCCGCTTGTGGCAGTGGAAGACGCCGGTGCCGACCCGCATCGCGCCGGTGCAGAGCACCCGGTCGTCCGCGCCCACGCCCGCTTCGAGCAGGGCCAAGCCGTTCATCGGCTTGACGGTGGAGCCCGGCGGATACAGCCCCTGCGTCACCTTGTTCATCAAGGGCACATGGTCGTTTTCCGACAGCATCGCCCACTCCAAGTGGCTGATCCCGTCCGAGAAGCTGTTCGGATCATAGGCGGGCATCGACACCATCGCGAGCGTCTCACCGGTGCGGCAGTCGAGCACCACCGCCGATCCCGAATTGGTGCCGAGCCGGCGCGCGGCATATTCCTGTAGCCCCGCATCGATGGTCAGGCGGATATTGTGGCCCGGGGTATCCGGACGAGTGGCGAGTTCGGCCACGACCTTGCCGCGCGCCGTCACTTCGACACGCTTGGCGCCGGGCTTGCCGCGCAATTGCGGCTCTAGCATCTTTTCCAGCCCGTCCTTGCCCAGCTTGAAGCCGGGGGTGACGAGCAGCTGGTCGTGGGTTTCCTTGAACTGCTCGGCGGTGGGCGTACCGACATAGCCGGTTAGATGCGCGACTGCCGGTCCAGCGGGATAGAAGCGCGCAAAGCCGCGCGTCGGCTGCACGCCCGGCAATTCGGGCAGCCGCACGCTGATCGCGGCGAACCGGTCCCAGTCCAGCCGCTCGGCGACCTGCACCGGCTGGAACCCGGCGGCATGTTCGAGGTCGAGCCGGATGCGCTCCATCGCCTCGTCATCGAGCTTCAGGATCTGGCGGAGCAGGCCGAGCACTCGGTCCTTGTCCTCCAGCCGGTCGGGGATGATGTCGACGCGGAAATCGGTGCGATTGTTGGCGATGGGAAGCCCGTGCCGATCGATCAGCCAGCCGCGACGCGGCGGGATCATCGTCGTGTTGACCCGGTTGCTTTCGGAAAGAAGATTGTACTTCTCGTTCTGCGCGATCGACAGCCAGGCCATGCGGCCGGCCAGCATCAGGCCGACGGCTCCCTGCGCCGCGCTCAGCACGAAGGCGCGCCGTGAGAAGCTATAGGCCTGCGCGGCCTCGGTCATGATCCGCCCGGGGCGATCCATGTTAGGCCCCTACCTCATTTCGCCCGCGTTTGCGATCGATCCACGCGACCAAGCGGGTCGCCATCGGGAAAAGCAGGATGGTGATCACGATCTGGATGATCAGCGGCGCATCGACCTGCGCGCCCACCGGCACCGCGATGAAGCGGCCAGCAATCAGGCAAAAGGCGATGGCGCCGCTGGCGATCAGCCAATCCTGCCAGAAATCGCGAAAGACCAGCCGATGCTCGAACAGGTCGATGGCGAGCGAGGTCAGCGACCAGAGCAGCATGGCCGAACCTAGCGGCTGCCCCGACAGCAGATCGTCGAACAGGCCCAGCGGCGCGGCGGCCCAGAGGCGCAAGGCGAAGCGCGCGACCAGACGCCAGGCGAGCAGCATCAGCAAACCCGTCGGCGGTTGTAACGGCACAATCGCCACCACCGGCACGATGGCGACGAGCGAACCGGCCATCACGGTCAGCCAGGGCAGCGCGCGGGCGCGTGACGGGGGCAGTCCGGGGTCGAAGGGGTTATAATGGTCGAGGGTCACGGCCGAGGTGCCGGCGCTGGTGGCGGCATCGGCATGAAGGCGCGCTGAACGATCGCGAAATCGAGCGTGTCGGGATGGCTGAACGGCCGCGCGACGGCGACGTCGCCACCGGCGGTCTCGATGCGGGCGACAGGAATATTGGGCGCGTAAAGGCCGCCGGTGCCGGAGGTCACGAACAACTCGCCCTTGGCCAGCCGGACATTGGTGGCGACCGAGCGCACATCGAGCGTGCCGTCGCCGCGCCCGACCGCAATGGCCGGCATACCGTCGCGGGTACGACGCACGGGGACGATGCTTTCCGGATCGGTCAGCAACAGGACACGCGCCGCCGCCGGCCCCGCCTCGGTCACGCGGCCGACCAGTCCCTCGGGCCCCCGCACCGCCATGCCGGGGGTGACGCCCTGCCAACGACCGGCGTTGAGCAGCGCGAAGCGGCGGCCGCTCGATCCGGTCGAACTGACCAGCCGAGCGACCGCGACGGTGTCCGGCGTCCGGTCGCGCACCGCCAGCAAACGGCGCAGGCGACGATTGTCATAGGCGATGGTGCGCGCCGTCTGGAGCAGCTTGCGCGACTGTTCCAGTTCCTGGCGCAGTCGGTCATTCTCGGCATGGACGAAGAAATAATGGCCGATCGTCGCGGGGATGTCGTTGACCGCATCGCCGACCGCGACGAACGCGCCCGAGATCGGCGCGGTCGCGCTGCCCAGCGTCATGCGCAGCGCGCCAAAGGCGGGCGGGTTGAAGGTTGATGCGACAAGCAGCACCGCCCCCACCACCGCACCCGCCACCGCGAGCACATAGGCCAGGAAAGCTCCATATTGCCGCCGTCGCGAGAAACCGGTGCGACGGTCGCGGGCGGGCGCCATGCGCCGGTCCCCTTATGCTGGAGGTTAGCCGTTCAGCAGGACGCCGCGGTACATCGGGTCTTCCAGCGCGCGGCCGGTGCCCAGCGCGACGCAGGTCAGCGGGTCCTCCGCGACCGTCACCGGCAAGCCGGTCTCGTCGCGCAGCACCTCGTCCAGCCCTTCGAGCAACGCGCCGCCGCCGGTCAGGACGATGCCCTGGTCGACGATATCGGCCGCCAGTTCGGGGGCGGTGTTCTCGAGCGCGACACGGACGCCCTCAACGATGGTCGCCACCGGTTCGGACAGCGCTTCGGCAATTTGGCCCTGGTTGATCGAGATTTCCTTGGGGACCCCGTTGACCAGGTCGCGACCCTTGATCTGGATCGTCACGCCGATGCCGTCGGCCGGCGGACGCGCGATGCCGACTTCCTGCTTGATCCGCTCGGCAGTGGCTTCGCCGATCAGCAGATTGTGGTTGCGGCGGACATAGGAGACGATCGACTCGTCCATCTTGTCACCGCCGACGCGGACCGAGGTCGTATAGGCAAGGCCTCGGAGCGACAGCACCGCGACTTCGGTCGTGCCGCCGCCGATATCGACAACCATCGAGCCGATCGGCTCGGTGACGGGCATGTCGGCACCGATCGCGGCGGCCATCGGCTCCTCGATCAGGAAGACCTGGCTGGCCCCGGCGTTCGACGCGGCGTCGCGGATCGCGCGGCGCTCGACCTTGGTCGAACCCGACGGCACGCAGATCACGATCTCGGGCCAGCGCGCGAACTTGCGCGGGCCATGCACCTTCAGAATGAAATGCTTGATCATCTGCTCCGCGACGTCGATGTCGGCGATCACGCCGTCGCGGAGCGGGCGGATGGCCTCGATATTGCCGGGCGTCTTGCCCATCATCAGCTTGGCGTCGTCGCCGACCGCCTTCACCTTCTTGATGCCGTTGATCGTTTCGACCGCGACGACGGACGGCTCGTTCAGCACGATGCCGCGTCCGCGGACATAGACCACCGTGTTGGCGGTGCCGAGGTCGATCGCCATGTCTTGCGACATGAATTTCAGGAAGCGGGGCAGGGGCATCGAGGCTTTCGTTCCGTCTGTGGACCGGGTGGGCGTGACTCATATCCCGAACCGCCGCCAAGAGCCGTCACAGGCGCCTGCACCGTCATTTGCGGGGTCGCGGGATGCCGTCGCTTGGGCTAGGGTTTGCCGCATGTCAATACGGCGTCTGCCTCCGCATCTCGTCAATCGTATCGCAGCCGGTGAAGTGGTCGAAAGGCCCGCCAGTGCGTTGAAGGAACTGGTCGAAAATTCGATCGACGCCGGCGCCACCCGGATCGCCATCGTCCTTGTCCAGGGTGGGATCGGTCGGATCGAGGTGGCCGATGACGGATGCGGCATGTCGGCCGACGATATGGCGCTGGCGCTGGAGCGGCATTGTACCTCCAAGCTGCCCGACGAAGCGATCGAAGCCGTCCTAACCCTCGGTTTTCGCGGCGAAGCCCTGCCGTCGATCGCCAGCGTGGCGCGGGTGACGATCGAGAGCCGCCCGGCAGGGAGCGACGGCTGGAGCCGCGTCGTCGACAATGGCGAGGTGCTGCGCGACGGCCCCGCCGCCGTGCCGCCGGGGACCCGCATCGTGGTGGAGGACCTGTTCGCGCGCGTTCCTGCGCGGCGCAAATTCTTGCGCTCGCCACGGTCCGAATATGCCGCCTGCCTGGATATGGTCCGCCGCCTGGCCATGGCACGGCCTGACATCGCCTTCACGCTGGAGCATGATGGCCGGCGTGTCCTGACGGTGCCGGGGGGCGAGGAGCGACCGGGGCGAGTCGCCGGACTGACCGACCGGGCGCTTGCTGAGAATTCGGTGGCGATTGACTGGGTGCGGGACATGGTCAGCCTGGGCGGCGTCGCGGGATTGCCGACCTTCAACCGGGGAATCGCCGACCATCAATATCTGTTCGTCAACGGCCGCCCGGTACGCGACCGATTGCTTATGGGTGCAATTCGAGGGGCTTATGCCGAGATGTTGCCACGCGATCGTCATGCGGTCGTGGCGCTCTTCCTCGACATGCCGCCGTCCGAGGTCGATGTGAATGTCCACCCCGCCAAGACCGAGGTGCGCTTTCGTGACCCTGCGCTGATTCGTGGCATGATCGTCTCGGGCCTGCGCCGCGCGCTGGATGAAGCCGGGCATCGCAGTGTCCAGCGGCCGCCGGACTCGGCCTTGGCGATGTGGCAGACCGAAGCCGTGGGTGAGGCCGGGGCGTTCCCGCCGGCCCCCGCAGCGCCTCTGCCCAGGGATGGCTGGGGCCCCGCCGCGCCCGAGACGCGGGTCATGGAGCGGCAGTCGCTCTTCGCGCCCCGTCCAGGCTTCATGGCGCCCCCGCCGCTGGCGCGCGCCGAGGCCGCCCATGCGCCGCCGCCCGAGGTCCGCCAATTTCCGATGGGCGTGGCGCGCGGGCAGGTTGCCAAGACCTATATCGTCGCAGAGGCCGAGGACGGCTTGGTTCTGGTCGATCAGCATGCCGCGCATGAGCGGCTGGTGCTGGAGCGGATGCGCGCCGCGCTGACTGGAGGACGGGTCGCGTCGCAGGCGATGCTGATCCCCGAAGTCGTCGAACTGGATGAACCCGCCTGTGACCGGCTGGAAGCACGTGCAGAGGAACTCGCGGAATTCGGCCTCGACCTCGAACGCTTCGGCCCGACCGCGATGCTGGTCCGTTCCACGCCTGCGCTGCTGGGGCAGAGCGATCCCAAGGGGCTGGTGAGCGATCTGGCCGATGAGCTGGCCGCGTTCGATCAGGCACTATCCTTGCGCGAACGGCTGGATCATGTTGCCGCGACAATGGCTTGCCACGGCTCGGTCCGCGCGGGTCGCATCCTGTCAGTCGCCGAGATGAATGCACTGCTCCGCGAAATGGAGGTCACGCCGCACTCGGGCCAGTGCAACCATGGTCGCCCGACCTGGGTGAAATTGCAGCACGGCGATATCGAGAAGCTGTTCGGGCGGAAGTGAAGGGCGAGCGGGTGGGGTTGGTCCATTCCCATTTCGCGCCCCGCTGTGAAGTCGCTAGGCTGCCCCCCTTCAACCGAGCGGAAAGGCGATCATGCAGCAGGCTCCTATCGTCACCCTCATTCTTGGTCTTGTCACCGCGATCATCACCGCAGTCACGCTGATCGCGACGAAGGAAAACAAGATCAGCGAATTTCGTCAGTCCTGGATCGATGGCCAGCGCGCCGATCTAGCGGCCGCGATTGCGGCGGCGCAGGGCTTTTGCGCAACGCTGGAGGCCGAAGAGCGCGGGCGGTGGCTGGCAGAGTTCCATGCGGCACGTACGCGGATCGCGCTGCGGGAGCGGCCGGGCGGTGAGGAATGGCGCGAGGTGCTGGCCGCGCTCGACCGGATCGGAGCGATGCTCGCCGCGCGGCGGATCGATCGAGCGGTGCTGCGTGAAGCGACGGCGGTGATCGAAAGCGCAGGTCGGGTGCCGTTGAAACGGCACTGGGAACGGGTGAAGGCGGGCGAACGGGGCTTTCAAATCTTCAAGGCGGTATTCCAGGCCTGTCTGGGATTTCTGGCCGCAGTCGGCGTTTTCGTAGCCTTCAATACCTCACGAACGGTTCCGCCGACCCATGGACAGCAAGCCCTCCCGATGAAACGCTAAAAAGTCACCGATCAGGGCAAATTCTGCTTGATTTAGGCTAGTTCGGCGCTTGAACACGCGTTGAACCGATATCATAGAGCGATGAGTCGAGAAATTTCACGTTTCAGCGTTCACCGTAACGAAACTTTTGCACTTGGCCGTGTATTAATAGGCTATTGGATAGGTAGGCAGTCGAGATCATGAAGCACCTTATGGCCATCGTCTTCGCGCTCATTCCGCTGGCCGCTGTTGTTGGAGCCTGCGTGGCCTGCCCATAGCCCATTCGCGCGGCCGTCGGTCGCGCACCATGTTGCCGTCTCCCAAGACGCAAAAAGGGCCGCCCGGCATGCCGGGCGGCCCTTCTTTTATCGGCGGACAAGGTAAAGCGTCGGGGATCAGCCCTGCGCTTCTTCCTGCTCCGGCTGAACCTCGGCAGTGGCGCCGGGCTCTGCGTTGGGATCGTAATCCTCGGTGAATCCGGCTTCGTCACGCTCGAACATCGAGGCCATGACGTCGACGCCCTGCGCCTGCATTTCGGCTTCTTCCGGCGAGCGGGCGACGTTGACCTTGACGGTCACGGCCACTTCCGGGTGAAGCGCGACGCGCACGTCGTACAGGCCGATCGCCTTGATCGGACGGTCGAGCACGATCTGGCTCTTGTTGACCTTGTGGCCGTCGGCGACCAGCGCCTCGACCAGGTCACGCACCGCGACCGAGCCATAGAGCTGGCCGACGTTCGACGCCTGACGGATCAGGGTGACGGTGGTGTTGTCGAAAGTCTTCGATTCGACCTCGGCCTCGGCGCGACGGTTCGCGTTCTCGGCTTCGATGCGGGCGCGGTTGGCCTCGAACACCTTCTTGTTGGCTTCGTTGGCGCGCAGCGCCTTCTTGCGCGGCAGCAGGAAGTTACGGGCGAAGCCGTCCTTCACCGTGACCACGTCGCCGATGGCGCCGAGCTTTTCGACGCGCTCAAGCAGAATAACGTCCATCTCTAGGACTCCTTACTTCACGACGTAGGGCAGGAGGCCCAGGTGGCGGGCGCGCTTGATCGCCTGGGCGAGCTCACGCTGCTTCTTGGCCGACACGCTGGTGATGCGCGAAGGCACGATCTTGCCGCGCTCGGACACGAAGCCCTGGAGCAGACGGACGTCCTTATAGTCGATCCGGGGCGCGTCCTTCGCGGAGAAGGGGCAGCTCTTGCGGCGACGGAAAAACGGGCGGGCCATTATGCGGCTTCCTCTTCACGATCACGACGGGGGCGGTCAGCGCGGTCGGGGCGTTCGCCACGATCGGCACGACGCTCGCGGTCGCGCTCCTGCTTGCGCATCATCACCGAGGGACCTTCTTCATGGCCGTCCACCTTGACGGTCATGTAGCGGATCACGTCTTCGTTGATCTGGGTCTGGCGCTCCAGCTCGGCGACGACACCGGCGGGGGCGTCGATTTCGAGCATGACGTAATGCGCCTTGCGGTTCTTGGCGATCTTGTACGCCAGCGAACGCAGGCCCCAGGTCTCGGTCTTCACGACCTTGCCCTGATTGTCCTCGACGATCTTCGTGGCGGCTTCCGCCAGCGCGTCCACCTGCGCCTGTGCCAGATCCTGGCGCGCAAGGAACACGTGCTCGTAAAGAGCCATGCAGCTTACCTTATGTTGGCCGATCGCTGACGCCCACCCCATGTGGCACGCCCCTCCGGCTGTCTTCCATACTTCAATACCGTCACGCCAAAATGGCATGAGGGCGGGTGAAGCAGGTGCTTCCCGCCCAATGGTGCGCTGGCTCATAGCGATTTGGCCGCAAAAGGCAAGCGGGGAAGGGGGCGGACTTGCCAGCGGCGGGCGACCTTTCTACCGCGCGGGCCATCCACTTAACGCTTTGATGGCAGATAAGACATATGCGTGCATTCATCTTTCCGGGCCAGGGCAGCCAGGCCGTCGGCATGGGCAAGGCGCTGGCCGAAGCGAGCCCCGTTGCTCGCGAGGTGTTCCAGGAGGTCGACGAGGCGCTGGGTCAGCATCTCTATCGCCTGATGGTTGAGGGACCCGCCGACGAACTGACCCTGACCGAGAATGCGCAACCGGCGATCATGGCGAACGCCATCGCGACGCTGCGGGTGCTGGAGAAGGAAGGCGGCGTCCGCCTGTCGGAGAAGGCCGATTTCGTCGCGGGGCATTCGCTGGGTGAATATACGGCGCTGTGTGCCGCCGATGCGCTCGATCTGGCGACGACGGCGCGCCTGCTGAAGCTGCGCGGCCGGGCGATGCAGGCGGCGGTGCCGGTGGGCGAGGGGGCGATGGCCGCCCTGCTCGGCGCGGACCTGGAGAAGGCGAAGACCATCGCGGGCGCGGCGGTCGATTCGATCCTGGCCGAGGGTGGCGAGGAACTGGTCTGCACGGTCGCCAACGACAATGATCCGAGCCAGGTCGTGATTTCCGGCCACCGCGCGGCGATCGAGAAGGCGGTGACGCTCGCCAAGGATCTGGGCGCCAAGCGCGCCGTCCTGCTGCCGGTGTCGGCGCCCTTCCACTGCCCGCTGATGCAGCCCGCCGCCGACGCGATGGATGCCGCGCTGGCCGAAGCGACGATCCGCGCGCCGCTGGTGCCGGTCTATGCCAATGTCGAAGCGGCTGCCGTTGCCGATCCGGGCGCGATCCGCGCGCTGCTGGTGGCGCAGGTGACGGGCATGGTCCGCTGGCGCGAATCGGTGCTGGCCATGCAGGATGCAGGCGTGGCCCAGTTCGTCGAGTTTGGTGGCAAGGTGCTAGGCCCCATGGTCAAGCGCATCGCGCCCGACGCCGATGCGGTCAGCGTCGTGACGATGGACGATATCGAGGGGCTTCTCGCCAAGCTCTGAATTACGCGCCCGGTGCGCGACCCGGCATAAGAAGGAATTGCATATGTTCGACCTGACAGGAATGACCGCCCTCGTGACCGGTGCGTCCGGTGGCCTCGGTTCGGCGGTGGCGAAGGCGCTGGCGGCGCAGGGGGCCAAGCTCGCGCTCTCAGGCTCCAATATCGACAAGCTGGAGGCGTTTCGTGCCGAGCTGGGCGGTGATCATGTCGCGGTGCCGTGCAACCTGTCCGACCCTGCCGCCGTCGATGCGTTGATCCCGCAGGCGGTGGAAGCGCTGGGCGGCAAGCTCGACATCCTGGTCAACAACGCCGGCGTCACCCGCGACAATCTGACCATGCGGATGAAGGACGAGGAGTGGAATCAGGTCATCAGCGTGAATCTGGAGGCGACCTTCCGCCTGATCCGCGCGGCCGCCAAGCCGATGATGAAGGCGCGTTTCGGCCGGATCATCTCGATCACCTCCATCGTCGGCGCGACGGGCAACCCGGGGCAGGCGAACTATGCCGCGTCCAAGGCGGGCATCGTCGGCATGTCGAAGGCGGTGGCGCAGGAATTGGCCAGCCGTAACGTCACCGTGAACTGCGTCGCCCCCGGCTTCATGCGTTCGGCGATGACCGATGTGCTGCCCGACGCGCAAAAGGCCGCGCTGCTCGGCAAGATTCCGGCGGGCGATCTGGGCAAGGGCGAGGACATCGGCGCCGCCGTCGTGTATCTGGCGTCGAAGGAAGCGGGCTACGTCACCGGCCAGACGCTGCACGTCAATGGCGGCATGGCGATGCTCTGAGGGGCATAATCGCCACGAATGAGCGTATCCTGGTCCAACTCCGTCGCTGGACGGGCTTGCCAGAAAAGGACGCGCGTTCTACGTGCGTTCAGGAATTACCAACCCCCGATTAGATACGAGAAGGGATTACCATGAGCGAGACCGCCGACCGCGTGAAGAAGATCGTCGTCGAGCATCTCGGCGTCGAAGCCGATAAGGTGACCGAGGACGCGAGCTTCATCGACGACCTCGGTGCCGACAGCCTCGACATTGTCGAGCTCGTCATGGCGTTCGAGGAAGAGTTCGGTGTCGAAATCCCGGACGATGCCGCCGAGAAGATCACGACCGTCAAGGACGCGATCACGTATATCGACGAGAACAAGGCCTAAGTCCGGGGCCACTCGGCCCGCGGATCATGCGGGCCGAACGGGCCGACAAGGCCAGGTTTCAAACGGCTCCCCGACCCCGACATAGCGGGCGGGGAGCCGTTTTCGTTGTGGAATGGAGTGGAATATGCGGCGCGTCGTCGTAACCGGATTGGGTCTTGTCACGCCTCTGGGCGCGGACGTGGAAACCGCCTGGGCCAACCTGATCGCTGGCAAGTCCGGCGCCGGTCCGATCACGCGGTTCGATACCACGGGGCAGAAATGCACCATCGCGTGCGAGGTGAAGCCCAAGGACCATGAATATGGCTTCGATCCCGATAAGCGCGTCGACCACAAGGTCCAGCGTCAGGTCGATCCCTTCATCGTCTATGGCATCGACGCCGCCGGTCAGGCACTGGAAGACGCCGGTCTCACTGAGATGGACGAGGCGACGAAGCTGCGCGCCGGCGTGTCGATCGGCTCGGGCATCGGCGGCCTGCCGGGTATCGAGATCGAATCGGTCAACCTGCATGAGCGCGGTCCCGGCCGGGTCAGCCCGCACTTCGTCCACGGCCGCCTGATCAACCTGATCTCGGGTCAGGTCAGCATCAAATATGGCCTGATGGGGCCGAACCATGCGGTCGTCACCGCCTGTTCGACCGGCGCGCACTCGATCGGCGACGCCGCGCGGATGATCCGCGACGACGATGCCGACATCATGCTGGCCGGTGGTGCGGAAAGCACCATCAACCCGCTGGGCGTCGCCGGCTTCGCCCAGGCGCGCGCGCTCAACATGAGCATGAACGACCGTCCGACCGAGGCGAGCCGCCCCTATGACAAGGGCCGCGACGGCTTCGTGATGGGCGAGGGCGCGGGCGTCATCGTGCTCGAGGAATATGAGCACGCCAAGGCGCGCGGCGCGAAGATCTATGCCGAGGTCGTCGGCTATGGCCTGTCGGGCGATGCCTATCACGTCACCGCGCCGCATCCCGAGGGCAAGGGCGCGGAGAATGCGATGCGCATGGCGCTGCGCAAGGCGGGCATGGAGCCGTCGGATATCGACTATATCAACGCGCATGGCACCTCGACCATGGCCGACACGATCGAGTTGGCCGCGGCCAAGCGCGTGTTCGGCGACGACCTGTCGGGTGCGTCGATGTCGAGCACCAAGTCGGCGATCGGCCATCTGCTGGGCGGCGCCGGTGCGGTGGAGAGCATCTTCTGCATCCTGGCGCTACGCGACCAGATCGTGCCGCCGACGCTGAACCTCGACAATCCGGACGAGGGGACCGAGGGTGTCGACCTCGTTCCGCACACGGCAAAGAAGCGTGAAGTGAAGGCGGTGCTGAACAACTCGTTCGGCTTCGGCGGCACCAATGCTTCGCTGGTAATGAAGGCGATCTGAGCTTTCGTACCACCCTAAATCCCCGTTCAGCCTGTGCGAAGTCGAAGGCCACGGCATGCGGGGTGGGTTCAAGGCGCGCACTTCGACTTCGCTCAGTGCGAACGGCGCGTGGTATTAAATTCAACCCCGGCTACGACCGGGTCCGGTTGCAATCTGGATCAAGCCGCGCCATCGGCCTGATCGCAGCCGGACCCGGATCGGGGCCGGGGTTGTTCTATGTCCGGGGCATCGCCCCACCAAACCGGGTGAGATATGCGCAAGGTCGGCTGTATCGGGTTGCTGCTGGGGCTGATCGGCATCGCCGTATTCGCCTGGGTCGCGCATGACTGGGCCGGTAGCGGTCCGGCGCAGAAGCCGCTGGCGGTGGTCGTGCCCGAAGGCGCCAGTCTCGCCCGAGCGGCCAATGAGCTCGAAAAGGCGGGCGCGATTCGCTCGGCGAGCCGCTTCCGTCTTTATGCCCGGTTGTTCGGCGACGGCGGGGCAATCAAGGCAGGCGAATATGCGATTCCCGAAAAGGCCAGCGCGTCCGATGTGCTGGCGCTGTTGCAGGAAGGCAAGGTCCGCCAGCGGCTGGTGCCGGTGCCGGAAGGATATCCCTCGGTGCTGGTCCATGATGCGCTGATGCGTGCGGACGGGCTGACCGGCGACGTGGCGGTTCCCAAGGAAGGCTCGATCCTGCCCGACAGCTATGCCTATCAGAAGGGCGACACCCGCGCCTCGGTGGTGGCGCGGATGCAGAAGGCGATGACGGATTACCTCGCCAAGGCCTGGGCGAACCGCAAGCCCGGCATAGCGGTCAAGTCGCCCCAAGAGGCGATCATCCTCGCCTCGATCGTCGAGAAGGAGACTGGCAAGCCATCCGAGCGGCGGACGGTCGCGGCGGTCTATGGCAACCGGCTGCGCATTGGCATGCCGCTTCAGGCCGATCCGACCGTCATCTATCCCATCACCAAGGGGCGCCCGCTCGGCCGGCGTATCCTGCGGTCCGAACTTCATGCCAAGAACGGCTATAACACCTATGCCAGCCCTGGCCTGCCGGTCGGGCCGATCGCCAATCCCGGGCGTGCCTCGATCGATGCGGTGTTGAACCCCGCAGACAGCAAGGCGCTGTATTTCGTGGCGGACGGATCGGGCGGCCATGTCTTTGCCGACACGCTGGCCGAGCATAACGCCAATGTGCAGAAATGGTATGCGATCCGCCGCCAACGCGGAGAGATGTGAGCTTTAGCGCGGCTCGCTGTTTAGGCGCTGGGCGAGCTTCCGCTGCGATGACAAGGCATAGGGGCGGCAGGCGCCAGGTGCCGTCAGGAAGCGACCGGTCGCACCGTCCTGATCGGCATGGGCGGTGATCAGGATGTCGCGGGGCAGCTCGCGCATCGCCGCCTGGCCCCGAGCAAAGGCCGCGATGACCGCCTTGTTCGAGGCAGCGGAGAAGCGATAATCGTCGGTCGATACCGGGTTGAGACTGGCGGCGAAGACGACCGCTTTGCGCCACGTACTCTCACAGGCACGCCAGCTCCAGCTCATGCTGCCCATCGTATGTCCGGGGGGCGCCCGGGCGGTGACGATCGTGTTGCCCAGCGCTAGCTGCTCACCGTCGCGGATCACCCGGACCGCGCCCACGGCGGGAAAACGTCTGTCATAGCCACGCTGCGGATCGTCCGCCGCCAGCCGCCCGGTACGCGATCCCTCTGCCCCCCGCGCGCTGGCGATGACCGTCGCACCGGTGTCGCGGGCCAGCGCGGCGATGCCGCCGGCATGGTCGAAATGTGGCTCGGTGTTCAGGATATATTTGATGTCATGCGGCCGGAAACCGAGTTTCATGACATTGGCCAGGATCGCGGGCGCCCCCTGGGGTAGAGCGCCATCGATCAGGATGAGGCCACGGTCCGTGTTGATCAGCGCGACGTTCAGGCCGCCAAAGCCCACCAGATCGGCGTTGCCGAACACCCGAGCCGACGGACGTGCCGCAAGCCATTCCGCCGTCCGATTGGTGACGATCGGGCGGGTCAGCGGGGCGGGCGGCGTCGTGGGGCTGGCGGCAAGGGTGGCCAGCGGAAGGGTGGCGAATCTGGCGAACATGGTTCTAGCTCCCCATGCCATGATGGCGGCTGAAGCAGCGAATCGGATACTGCTTCTCCGTGTTGATCGACCCAAGTAGATAAATCCGCGTCAGGTCGTTTAACCTTGCTCAAACAATGATATTGCAAGCGCAAGTGAGGGAGTGCCATTGGACAAGATCTTGGGATTGAGTGAGCGGCAAAAGGCTTGCTTGCGCCTCGTCCATCAAGGGCTGCGGACCAAGGAAATCGCGCCGATCGTCCATTTGGCGCCCGCGTCGATCGACACTTATATCCGGTTGGCGATGGTCCAGCTCGGCACGAGCGATCGTCGTGAGGCAGCCAGAATTCTTGTTCAGTTTGAAAGCGTTGATCGGCCTACCCCTCAAGTGAGGGTAGATGCCGACATGGCCCCGAAAGACCCAGGTGCTGGGTCGATTTCCGACCCTTCAGCGCTATCCGAACAATTCGTATCTGGATCGGAACACCTTCCCAAATCTGATCCCGATCGCAAAAACGGGCCTCGGCGGTTCGGCCTGACGATCGCTGGATTGCTCAGGCCGCCGCCGGTCGGCGGTGTTCTGAATGACCTGACCTATGCCGACCGTATCCGCGAAATGCTGCGCGCCGCCTGTCTGATGGTGGTCGTCGTGGCCAGTCTGACGCTCATATTCATCGGGGCTTTGCGCGTTCTACGCTGAGGCCCCATTGTGGAGGCCCCATGATTACGATCGATCCGAACGATGCCGCTGCCGTTGCTCGCGATACTCAGTCCACCTTCCGCCAGATGGACGATGCCCTTCGAAGCGCAGCGACGCTGACCATTTCCTTCCTGAATGCGGTCTCGGACAGCGGCGTGACGGCCAAGGAAAGCCAGCGCATCCTGTCGGTCTTCCACAAGAGCCAGGGCGACCTCGTGGCGGCGCGGGGCGGCATGACCGACGCGACCGCGATGATGACGGGCATTCAGCGGCGCAGCAATATCGCCGAAACCGGCTTTGGTTGTCCCGGCCCCAATAATCCGCTGGATTATGCCCAGGAAAAGCAGCCCCTGCGCATCGTCGCCTGATCGGGCGCGATGATGGAATGAGAAGGTGATCGATAGCTTATGGTGCAGGTCACCTTTCTCATCCTGACGATTTTCAGCCTGATCTATGCGGGCCTTTTTGGCGGAAGGGATGGCCGATGGGCCGCGGGATTCATAGTGTTGGCGGTCGTTCTGACCATGGTGGACGACCTGCTTCGTCCCTCCTACGTGACCGTCCATCCGGTGGCGGTGGCGATCGATGTGGCCTTGCTGGGCGCGCTTATGGTGTTGATGCTGCTCAGTCGGTCCTATTGGCCGATCTGGATGGCCAGCGCGCAGATGCTGACGACGATCAGTCACTGCGCCGTCGCGTTCGTTCCCCAGTTCGTGCCGAAAATCTATTATGCGCTCAGTACGGTATGGGCGATTCCGTGCCTGGGGGCGATGGTGCTCGGGATCGCGCTCGATCGGAGATCCGGGAAGGTCATCAACTGATCGCATGGCTCGAGGCGTATCTGAAGGCTCAGGATGCCCGTCGGTCTCAATTTCCCGCCGGCTTGCTCAGCGACCCCGCCTGGGATCTGATGATCGACATGTTCGTCACCGAAGCCAAGGGCAAGCGACTGTCCGTGACCAGCGCCTCCGCTGCAACGCGAGCGGCGCCGACGACCGGCTTGCGTTGGATCAATCGGCTGGTGGACGATGGCCTGGTGACCCGGATTTGCGATCCTTCCGATCGGCGTCGGAGCTTTCTCGCCTTGAGCGACGCCAGTTGGTGGCGGATTCTCGATTGGGCGCGAGACACTCGTTCCGCCTTGGCGGTTGCCGTACAGGGCTAGGTTTCGCCATGGACCTCGCTTAATCAGGGTTGGTGACGAGGGAGCAATTTCAATCTCTGCGTGACCTGACCCTGAAAGCGTTGCTGCTGGCGGACGAACTGGGCGCGTCAAACGTCGCGCTCTGGCTGGACGCGGCACTGGTCGAGCTGACCGGACAAGGCGTTCCTCCGCCCGGCGCATCGGCGCTGCTGGGGGAGCAGAATTGATGACGGCCAGCCTATCGCAGTAATAGGCTGGCCGTCGCCGAAATGAGTTTTGCTGCCGTCCGCCTCAGCGGGCCACGGGCGTGCGCAGGACCGAGGCGGCGCGCGCCTTGGCCTCGACATCGGCCATCGATCCGCCGGTCACCCAGCTACCACCGACGCAGAGCACACGGTCGAAGGCGAGCCAGTCCGGCGCGCTCGCCTCGGTGATGCCGCCGGTGGGGCAGAAGCGGGCCTGATAGAAGGGGGCGGCGAGCGCCTTCAGCGCCTTCAGCCCGCCGCTGGTCTCCGCCGGGAAGAATTTGAAATGGGTCAGGCCCAGGTCAAGCCCGCGCATGATGTCGCCCGCATTGGCGATGCCCGGCAGATAGGGGATGCCGCTGTCGATCACCGCGGCACCCAGACGATCGGTCAGGCCCGGCGAGACGATGAATTCCGCGCCCGCATCGGCCACGTCGCGCAGTTGCTGCTCGTTGACGACGGTGCCGGCACCGACGATCGCGCCGGGCACCTTCTTCATCTCGGCCATGGCTTCCAGCGCGGCGGGGGTGCGCAGCGTCACCTCCAGCACCTTCAGGCCCCCTGCGACCAGCGCCTCGGCCAGCGGCTTGGCGGTGGCGGCGTCGTCAATGACCAGCACGGGGATGACCGCGCTGGTGCGCATGATGGTGGCGATGTCGGTCATGTATGCTCCTGGGCAAAGGCCGCGGCTGCGCCGAACAGGCCGGGCTGGGGATGGGTGATGAGCTTGACGGGGATGCGGGCCATCAGCGACTGGAACCGTCCCTTAGCGACGAAGCGCTGGTCGAAGCCCGATCGTAACAGCTTGTCCTTGATCCGGAAGCCCAGGCCACCGGCGATCACGACGGTCTTCGCGCCCTGCGCCAGCGCAAAGTCGCCCGCGACGGCCCCGAGCGCGAGGCAGAAACGGTCAAGCGCGGCGAGCGCGATCGAATCGGTGCCCTCCAGCGCTTCGGTCCAGATCTCGCGGTCGTCGCGGCTGGGCACCGCGCGACCTTCCAGCGACGCCAGCGTCTCATAGATCGCGACGATGCCCGGTCCCGAGCAGATCCGCTCGCACGACACGCGGGTATAGGTGCGGCGCAGGCGCTTGAGAATCGCGTCCTCGATCCCGTCGAGGGGGGCATAGTCCATATGCCCGCCCTCGGTCTCGATGACGTGATAGCGGTTGGGCGTCATGAGCACCTGCGCGACGCCCAGGCCCGTGCCGGGGCCGCAGACGGTGACGACGCCGTGCTCGGGCATCGGCTCCTCGGGGCCGCAGATGTGTAGGAAGTCCTCCTGCGGCACCTGCGCGACCGCATGGCCGACCGCGCCGAAATCGTTGATGACCGTATAGACGTCCGCGCCCAGCCGCTCGGGGATCAGCGAGGGGCGGATGACCCAAGGGTTGTTGGTCATGCGGATCACGTCGCCGGTGATCGGCGAGGCGATGGCGAGCGAGGCGGCCTTGGGCAGGGGGCGGCCGACATGCGCCTCGAACGCCTGCCACGCGGTCTGGAGCGAGGCATGCTCGGCGGTCTTCTGCGTGCACGGCTCGCCCAGCTTGACGACGCGGCCATTCTCGACCTCGGCGATCGCGAAGCGCGCATGGGTGCCCCCGATGTCGACGGCAACGATTTCCATGATCCTCTCCCCCTTGTCTCTTACAGGCCCGCGCCGGCGAGGATGGGCGATGCGCCCCTCTCAGCCTCGTCGGCGGCCTGGCGGAACAGCGCGAACAGCTCGCGGCCCATGCCCTGGACCGGTGCGGGCGTTTCCGCCTGTTTGCGGGTGGCCCATTCGGCTGGGTCGACCAGCGCGTTCAGCGTGCCCGCGACCGCGTCGAGGCGGACGATGTCGCCATCGCGGATCAGGCCGATCGCGCCGCCGCCGATCGCCTCGGGGCTGAGGTGGATGGCGCAAGGGACCTTGCCGCTGGCGCCCGACATGCGGCCATCGGTGACAAGCGCGACCTTGAAGCCCCGGTTCTGGAGCACGCCCAGCGGCGGGGTCAGCTTGTGCAACTCGGGCATGCCATTGGCCTTGGGCCCTTGGAAGCGGACCACGACGACGACGTCGCGCTCCAGCTCGCCCGCCTTGAACGCGGCTTGCACTTCCGACTGATCGGAGAAGACGCGGGCGGGTGCCTCGATGATCCAACGCTCGCGTTCGACCGCCGACACCTTGATACAGGCGCGACCCAGATTGCCCGACAGGATGCGCATGCCGCCATCGGGCGAGAAGGGTGCAGAGGCAGGCCGCAGGATCGTCTCGTCGCCGCTGTCGCCGACCGGGGTCCAAGAGAGCTTGTCGTCCGCGATCACGGCCGTCTGGCCATAATCGGACAGGTCCTTGCCCGCCACCGTCAGGATGTCGCGGTGGAGCAGCCCTGCCGAGAGCAGTTCGCGGATGACATAGGGCATGCCGCCTGCCGCCTCGAATCCGTTCACGTCCGCCGACCCGTTGGGATAGACCCGCGCGATCAGCGGCACGGCGGCCGAGAGGCGGTCCATATCCTCCCAGTCGATGATGATCCCCGCCGCCCGCGCGATGGCGGGCAGGTGGATCAGATGGTTGGTCGAGCCGCCGGTCGCCAGCAGGCCGACCGCCGCGTTGACGATCGCCTTTTCATCGACGCATCGGCCCAATGGCCGGTAATCCTCGCCCTGCTGCCCGATCTTGGCCAGACGGTGCACGGCGGCGCGGCTGAGTTCCTGGCGCAGTTTCGTGCCCGGATTGACGAAGGCGGCGCCCGGCATGTGCAGACCCATCACCTCCATCATCATCTGATTGGTGTTGGCGGTGCCGTAGAAAGTGCAGGTGCCCTTGGAATGATAGGCGGCGATCTCGGCGTCGAGCAGTTCGCCGCGCCCCGCCTTGCCCTCGGCATAGGCTTCGCGGACGGCGGCCTTCTGCTTGTTGGGCAGGCCCGTCGGCATCGGGCCGCCGGGGACTAAGATCATCGGCAGATGGCCGAAGCGCAGCGCACCCATCAGCAGGCCGGGCACGATCTTGTCGCAGATGCCGAGCAGCGCCGCGCCTTCAAAGGTGCCGTGGGACAGGGCGACAGCGGTGGACAGCGCGATGGTGTCGCGGCTGAACAGCGACAGCTCCATGCCCGCATAGCCCTGCGTCACGCCGTCGCACATGGCGGGTACGCCACCCGCCACCTGCGCGGTTGCGCCCACTTCGCGCGCCCAGACCTTCATGAGTTCGGGATAGCGGTAGTAGACCGCGTGCGCCGACAGCATGTCGTTATAGGCCGACACAATGCCGATATTCATGCCGCGATCGGCCTTCATGGCGTCGCGGTCTTCCTCGGTCCCGGCATAGGCATGGGCGAGGTTGGCGCAGCCCAGATTGGGGCGGCGCACCGCCGTCTCGGCCTCGTGCGCGATCAGGTCGAGATAGGCCTGGCGCCCTGGCTTCGAGCGTTCGATGACCCGGTCGGTGACGGCGGAGACGGCGGCGTTCAGGCTCATTGCTCGCTCCAGTGGATATCGATCGGCAGTTCCACCTCGGCCAGGACTCGACCGATCGGATAGGGCGACGATGCGCCTTCCTTGATGGCGTCTTCCAGCACTTTCTTCTTCTTGGGCCCCGAAATGGCGATCATGATCGCACGGGCCGAGACGATCCCGGCGCGGCTGAGCGTTACGCGTGCGACCGGCGCTTCGGGGGGCAGGGGATCGGGCATCAGGCCCAGCGCGCGACGTTCCTTCGGCCCGTTGAGCGCCTCGTCATAATCGGGGCCGGGGAAGATCGAAGCGGTATGCCCGTCCGCGCCCATGCCCAGCAGCACCAGGTCGAGCGGCCAGTGAAGCTCCTGCATCAGCGCATCGGCCGAACGACCGGCAGCCTTATAATCCGGGGTCGCCTGCGGCACGATCGGCATCACCCGCGCACCCTTGGGCAGGAAGGTCTTACCGATCATGGTGACGTTGGATAGCGGATCGCCCAGCGGCACGATGCGCTCATCGGCGGGGACGATGGTCACACGCTTCCAGTCGAGCTTGGCCTGGGCCAGTTTCTCATAGACCGGAACCGGCGTCTTGCCGCCTGACAGCGCGATCACCGCCGCGCCGCGCGCCTCGATCGCGCTTTCGATGATGAACTGGATGTCGCCGGCCAGCGCGTTCGCCATTTCGGTGGTGTCTTCATAATCCCACCATTCGATTTCGTCGGTCATGTCATCCTGTCCTGATATTGCGGGCGCGAAGCGTGTCCCGCCGATCGGGCAAGCCACGCAAGCGCCAAAGTCGTCCCAACTTCGATCAGAAATGGGGTGTGTCAGTCGTCCTGCCAGGTCACGCCGTCACGCTCGGTCAGCGCGATCGCGGCGGACGGACCCCAACTGCCGCTGGGATAATGTTTGGGCTTGACGTCGTTGGCGTCCCAACCGGCGCGGATCGCGTCGATCCAGGCCCATTGGGCCTCCACCTCGTCGCGGCGGACGAACAGCGTCTGGTCGCCTTCGATCAGGTCAAGCAGCAGCCGTTCATAGGCGATGCGGCGGCGGGTCCCGGCGAACTCGGCATCGAGCGACAGGTTCAGCGGCACCTCGCGCAGGCGCAGGCCTTCGCGGTCGAGGCCCGGTTCCTTGGCCATCACCAATAGCTGGATATATTCTTCCGGCTGCAGGCGGATGACCAGCGTGTTGGGCTGAAGGATACCGCCGCGGCCCGCGAACATCGAGTGCGGCACCGGCTTGAACTGGATCGCAATTTCCGAGCGGCGGGTCGCCATGCGCTTGCCGGTGCGCAGGTAGAAGGGCACGCCCTGCCAGCGCCAATTGTCGACATGCGCCTTGATCGCGACGAAGGTCTCGGTCTTGGACGGTTTGCCCAGTTCGTCGGCATAGGAGCCAACGATCTTGCCGCCGACCGCGCCGTCCACATATTGGCCGGTGACGGTGTTGTGCGGCACCTCCTCCGGCGTCATCTGGCGCAGCGAGCGGAAGACCTTGGCCTTTTCGTCGCGGATCGCGGTGCCGTCATAACGGGCGGGCGGTTCCATCGCGATCAGCGCGAGCAGTTGCAGGATATGGTTCTGCACCATGTCGCGCAGCGCGCCGGCGCCTTCATAATAGCCCGCGCGATCCTCCAGCCCGACGGTTTCGGCGATGGTGATCTGCACATTGTCGATGCCGTGGGCATTCCAGATCGGCTCGAAGAAGAAATTGCCGAAGCGTAGCGCCAGGATGTTCTGGACGGTTTCCTTGCCCAGATAATGGTCGATGCGGAAGGTCCGCTCCTCGGGAAAGCCGAACGCGACCGCGTCGTTGATCTCCTTGGACGAAGCGAGATCGTAGCCGAGCGGCTTTTCCAGGCCGATCCGCACCGTCTCGCCCGCCAGACCAACCGATTCGAGGCCCTTGATGGTGGACTCGAAGAGGCTGGGCGCGGTCGACAGATAGATGGCGAGGCCGTTCGAGACGTCGCCGACCTTCTCCGCCAGGGCCGGAAAGCCGTCGGTCTTCGAGGCATCGAGCGACTGATATTGCAGGCGGCTCAGGAAGCTCTCGATCTTGTCCGCATCCTTGCGGTCCTCGGGCAGGAAGGTGTCGAGCGCGTGCGAGGCGAACTCGCGGAAGCTGGCATCGTCATGATCCGATCGCGCGGTACCGGTGATGGTCAGCCCGTCGGGCAGCAATCCGTCCGAGTGAAGATTGAACAGCGACGGCAGCAGCATCCGCTGCGACAGGTCGCCGGTCGCGCCGAACAGCAGCAGCTTGCCTACGGGATTGCGCGTCATGACGTCTCCTTAGAGGACGAGGCCGGCGGTCGGATCGAGCCCGGCCATGATGTTCAAATTCTGGACCGCCGCACCACCGGCACCCTTGCCCAGATTGTCGAGCGTGGCGATCAGTCGAGCCTGACCCGTGGCCGCATTGCCGCACACGCGCAAGGTCATCCGGTCGGTTCCGGCATTTTCCTCGATATTCACCGCCGCTACGTCATCCGGGGCGAAGCGCACGATGCGACTGTCGGCATAGGCCTCCGCTAGCACCTGAACGACGTTGTCGAGCGACGGCGTGCCGGGCAGCGCGTGGAGGGGCAGGGGCACCTCTACGACCATGCCGCGATAGGTGTCGACCACGGCTGGCGCGAAGATCGGCGCGTGGGTCAGGCCGGAATGGCGCTGCATCTCCGGTGCGTGCTTGTGCGCGAGCGTCAGGCCGTAAGGGCGGAAGGCGCGGTTGGTCGCACTTTCATATTCGGCGATCATCGCCTTGCCCCCGCCCGAATAGCCCGAGGCGGCGTTGACCGAGACCGGCCAGTCGGCGGGGATAATCCCTGCGCGCACCAGCGGACGGACGAGCGCGAGAAAGCCGGTGGGGTAACAGCCGGGATTGGACACGAAACGCGCCGCCGCGATCCGCTCGGCTTGATCGGGCTCCAGCTCGGCGAGACCATAGACCCAGTCTTCGGCCGTGCGGTGCGCGGTCGAGGCATCGACGACGCGGGTACGGTCGTTGGCGATCAGCGACACCGCTTCGCGCGCCGCATCGTCGGGCAGGCAGAGAATGACGAAGTCGGCGTCGTTGATCGCCTCGCGCCGCGCCCCGGCGTCCTTGCGGCGATCATCGGGCAGGGTGAGGATCGACAGGTCGGGCCGGCCAGCCAGCCGGTCGGCGATCTCCAGGCCCGTGGTGCCGGCGCCGCCATCGATGAATACCGTCTTGGTCATTGCACCGGCTCCAGCAGCGTCGCATCGCAATAGCCGACCAGCCCGAGCAGCGGCGCGATGCCCCAGGCATGGCCACCCGCCAGCTCCAGCACCTCAAAGGCTTCGCCAGCCTTCAGTTCGGCCAGCACCGCCGAGTCCGCGCGCCGCCCCTCGCGCAGGGTAGCCGGGGCGTTGGTGCGATAGGAGAGGGGAGCCGCATAATGCGGCGCGAATACATATTCGGCGAGCCGCACATCGGCCAGGTCGGGCCGCACCGCATGGGTGCGCGGGTCGAGGCTGACCGTGCGCCCCTGCAGGGAAAAGCTCTTACGCGCTGGCCCGTTGGAGGGTGGGGGCGTCGCCAGCGCCGATGAAATGTCCGAATTCTTCAAGAAAGTCCGCCCCTTCAGGTGTCCTGGCGACAAAGATGTTCCGCTTGTCGCTATCATCGCGTTGGCGGCGCAGATAGCCCAGCGTTCCCAGTCTATTCAAGGCGCGGGTAACGACAGGTTTCGAGACGTTCAAGGCGCGCGCCAAACCGCGCACCGTATGGGGGCCGGGACGGAGATAGACGACGAGTAGCAAGGCCATCTGTCGATTGGTCAGATCAGGTTCACCGGAACGGACATAATCGACCAAGGCGCTCATCCAGGCCAACAGCGACTGCGGTTCGTGTGGGTGGGACACGATAGCGATTCCAATGGCTGTGCCGGCCTTTGCCGGACGTTGTTTCGATGTCATAACGCCCCTTGTTCGCGGTGGTTTCCACTCATGTTCCGCCATCCGTAACATCTTAAAATCGGCGCGCGGCGGAACCATTTGGTGGCTCGTGAATGCGCTGGGACCCCGCGCATGGTTGATCGCAAGCGTTGCCTCGCCTATGTGCGCGCTTTCGCACACCCTTTCATCGGGATCATACGCGCCTCATGTTCGCTTTCCTGCTCGTCATCCACGCCATCATCGCTGCGACGCTCGTCACGGTGATCCTCATGCAGCGGTCGGAGGGCGGCGGTCTGGGCATGGGCGGCAGCCCGTCGGGCCTGATGTCGGCGCGGGGTGCCGCGGATTTCCTGAGCCGCGCGACGGCGGTCCTGGCGACCGCCTTTGTCGGCTTCTCGATCCTGCTCGCGGTCCTCGCCGCGACGCGCAGCGCGCCGACGATCGACACCTCGCTGGCCCGCACGCCCGCGACTCAGGCGCCGATCACCCAGCCGGCCCCGGCACCGGTTCCCACCGGCGCGGCCCCCGCGACCCAGCCGGCGGACAATTCGGCGGTTCCGCTCGCCCGCTAAGTCTCGTTTCCATCGCAGCATAGGCCAACGTGCCGCCGACAATTTCCGGCGGCGCGCATCTTTGCTGTTGTCGTTTCCACCCCATCCAAGCTAGGCGATTCTTCCCATGGCGCGGTATATCTTCATCACCGGCGGCGTGGTCTCGTCGCTCGGCAAAGGCCTCATGGCGGCCTCTCTTGCGGCTCTTTTGCAGGCGCGCGGTTACCGCGTGCGCATCCGCAAGTTCGACCCCTATCTTAACGTCGACCCGGGCACGATGAGCCCGTATCAGCATGGCGAGGTCTATGTGACCGACGACGGGGCCGAGACCGATCTCGACCTGGGTCACTATGAACGCTTCACCGGCGTGGCCTCGCGCCAGTCGGACAATGTCACCTCGGGCCGCATCTACAAAACGATCATCGAGCGCGAGCGGCGCGGCGACTATCTGGGCGCGACTGTCCAGGTGATCCCGCACGTCACCGACGCGATCAAAGCGTTCGCGCGGGCCGATACGGTCGATGAGAATGGCGAGGATCTCGATTTCGTCCTGTGCGAGATCGGCGGCACCGTGGGCGATATCGAATCGCTCCCCTTCATCGAGGCGATCCGCCAGCTCAAGAACGAGCTGGGCCGTGGCCAGTCGATCAGCATCCACGTCACGCTGGTGCCCTATATCGCGGCGGCGGGCGAACTGAAGACCAAGCCGACCCAGCATTCGGTGCGCGAGATCGCGGCACTCGGCGTGTCGCCCGATGTGCTGGTCTGCCGCTGCGAGCATCCGCTGCCCGCGTCCGACCGCGCCAAGATCGCGCTGTTCTGCAACGTGCCGCCGTCCGCCGTCATCCCAGCACTCGACGCGTCGAGCATCTATGCGGTGCCGCTCCAGTACCATGCCGAGGGTCTCGATTCGGAAGTACTCCGCGCGTTCGGTATCGAGCCGGAAGGCGCGCCCAACCTGTCGCGCTGGACCGAGATCGTCGACCGCCTGACCAATCCGGAAGGCGAAGTGACGATCGGCGTGGTCGGCAAATATGTCGGTCTGCAGGACGCGTACAAGTCGCTCAACGAAGCGCTGGTCCATGGCGGCATCGCCAACAAGGTGAAGGTCCATATCCGCTGGATCGACGCCGAGCTGTTCGAGGGCGACGAGAGTGAGATCGCGCAGCAGCTCGAGCCGTGCCACGCCATCCTCGTCCCCGGCGCGTTCGGCGAGCGCGGCGCGCAGGGCAAGATCGCGGCGGTGCGCTTCGCGCGCGAACGTCGCGTTCCCTATTTCGGCATCTGCTTCGGCATGCAGATGGCGTGCGTCGAGGGCGCGCGCGATCTCGCCGGGATCGCTGATGCGTCGTCGACCGAGTTCGGCCCGACCTCCGAGCCGGTGGTCGGCCTGATCACCGAATGGATGGGCCGTGACGGCCTGGAGAAGCGCGAGGCGAGCGGCGACCTGGGCGGCACGATGCGGCTGGGCGCCTATCAGGCCAAGCTGGCGGGCAACAGCGTCGTCGCCTCCATCTATGGCGGCGAAGACATCTCCGAGCGGCATCGTCACCGCTATGAGGTGAACACCGCCTACAAGGAAGCGCTGGAGAAGGGCGGCCTGGTTTTTAGCGGCATGTCGCCCGACGGCACGCTGCCCGAGATCGTCGAGCGGCCCGACCATCCCTGGTTCGTCGGCGTGCAGTTCCACCCGGAACTCAAGTCCAAGCCCTTCGACCCGCATCCGCTTTTCGCCAGCTTCGTCGAAGCGGCGGTGAAGCAGAGCCGGTTGGTATGATTTTGGAACCCCGCCTCCCAGATGGAGGCGGGGTTTTCCTTTGGGGCAATCCTATCCTCCGTTCAGCCTGAGCGAAGTGGAAGGTCAAGGCCAAGGGAAAGCCTGTCCACCTGGGGGTGGCAAGGCATGGGCTTCGACTACGCTCAGCCTGAACGGTGGTCCGGACTCGTCCAGACACAAACATAAGGCGCCCGGACCCGTCGGTCCGGACGCCCCGCGACGTCTTCAGGGAGTGAAAGACGCCGAGTGGATTAGGCCGCCTTGGCCTCGTCGGCCTGATCGGCGTGATGTTCCACTGCCGCGAGCGGCTGGCCCGTCTTGATCGCGATCGTCTTGGGCTTCATCGCTTCGGGCACCTCGCGGACGAGGTCGATGACGAGCAGACCGTCGTTCAGGCGCGCATCCTCGACGAACACGAAGTCCGCCAGTTCGAAGCGCCGTTCGAACGAGCGATTGGCGATCCCGACATGCAGGAAGTTGGGCGAATTCGCCTTGTCATCCTTCTTGCCGGTGACGAGCAGCATATTCTGCTGCGCGGTGATCTCGATCTCGTCGCGGGCAAAGCCGGCCACCGCCAGGGTGATGCGGTAACGGTCGTCCGCCAGACGCTCGAGGTTGAAGGGGGGGTAATTCTCCGCTGAAGCGCCACGCGAATTGGCCTCCAGCAGATCGAATAGCCGGTCGAAGCCGATGGTCGAACGGCGATACGGGGTCAGATCGATACGCATGTCAAAACCTCCATCAGAAGCGAATTGAAACGGGATCGGCCGGTGCGCCCCGGCACGGGGGTCTCGACCCATCCGTGCGGCCCGCTATCGGCACCACACGCGAACCGATATGGTTCGTAATGAGATGCATTCAAGGGCCGTTTCGGATCGAAAAGCAAATCTTCGCTGGCCCCAAGGCACCGACGGCTTGAACGCCTACTAAAACGATGTGTGAATAGGAGGTGAAATCAAAAGGGGAGCTTCCATGTCCTTGACCCTGGCCTTGATCCTGGCCGCGCAAAGCGGCGCGCCAGCCGCCGCCGACCCGCAAGACGCGAGCCCCCAGGCTCCGACCACCCAAGCCCGTCGCGACGAAGGGCGGTTGGGCACCGCGCAGCAGGGTGGGGGGGATGTGGTCGTTACCGCCCGCCGTCGGGCCGAGACCATCCAGACGGTGCCCATCGCCATATCGGTGATCGGCGGCACCGCGCTGGCCGAGACGGGGACGTACAATGTCAACCGGCTGACGCAGATACAGCCGACGCTGCAATTCTATTCGACCAACCCGCGCAATTCGGCGGCCAATATCCGTGGCTTGGGCGCTCCGTTCGGCCTTACCAATGACGGGATCGAACAGGGCGTCGGCATCTATGTCGATCAGGTCTATTACAGCCGCATCGCCTCGGCGACGTTCGACTTCACCGATACCGAGCGGATCGAGGTGCTGCGCGGGCCGCAGGGCACGCTCTATGGCAAGAACACCACGGCTGGCGCGATCAACATCATCACTCGCCCGCCCAGCTTCACGCCCGAGGGGCGCGTCGAGCTGAGCGCTGGTAATTACGATTTCTTCCAGGGCAAGGCGTCGGTGTCGGGCCCGCTGGTCGACGATAAGGTCGCGGTGCGGCTGTCGACCTCGATCACCACGCGGCGCGGCACCGTCTACAACACCCGGCAGCAGGAATGGCAGAACAGCCAGGACAATCTGTCGCTGCGCAGCCAATTTCTATGGCACGCGACCCCGACGCTCGACCTGACCCTGTCGGGCGATTATGCGCGGCAGAACCCCAATTGCTGCGTCCAATATTATGCCCGCGTCGGCGCGACGCAGCGGCCGCTCAACCGGCAATATGCCGCGCTGGCCGCCGCGCAGGGCTATAGCGTCCCCTCGACCAACGCCTTCGACCGGTTGACCGATGTCGATACCGATCTGCGCGCCAAGCAGGAATTGGGTGGCCTGTCGCTCCTCGCCAATTGGGATATCGGCGATGCGACGCTGACGAGCGTGTCGGCGTGGCGCTTCTGGCATTGGGACCCATCCAACGACCGCGATTTCATCGGTCTGCCCATCACCACCGTCTCCGCCAACCCCTCGCAGCAGAGCCAAGTGACGCAGGAGATCCGGATCGCGTCCAACGGCAAGCGGATGCTCGATTATGTGCTGGGCGCCTTTTACTTCTGGCAGTCGATCGACACCCAGGGGCTCCAAGTTCAGGGGCCGGCGGCGAGCGCCTTCCTGCTCAACCCGACCAGCGCGGCGGGGCGCAATCCCGCGACGCTCAACGGGCTAACCGCGCGGAACACGATCGGCTTCACCAACACCTCGGCGGCGCTGTTCGGCAAGCTGACCTGGCACCCGACCGAGCAACTGTCGATCGCACCCGGCCTGCGGCTCAACTATGATCGCAAGGACGGCTCCTATGTGTCGACCGTCACCAATGGCGCCGGTTCGGGCAACCTGACGAGCGACCAGCGCGGCGTGCTGTCGCCGCAAAGCTACGCCCCGTCCTTCACCAACTGGAATCTGTCCGGCGATCTGACCGTCGCCTATACGTTCAATCCCAACGTCCATTATTATGCGACCTATGCGCGCAGCTATAAGTCCGGGGGGATCAACCTGTCGGGCCTGCCGCTCGACCGGAACGCCAATCCGATCCTGGCGACGCAGACCGTGCGGCCCGAAAAGGTCAATCACTTCGAACTGGGGCTGAAGACCCAATTTGCCGATCGCCGCGCGACGGTGAACATCGCCGGTTTCTGGACCGAGATCGCGGATTATCAGGCGACGGTGAACAATCTGCAGGTCAATGTCCTGCGTGGCTATCTGGCGAATGCCGGCCGGGTGCGAACGCGCGGGATCGAGATCGATTCGGCCTTCCGCCCGACCAGTCGATTCAATGTCTACGCCAATGGTGCCTTTACCGACGCGCGCTATACCCGTTTCACCAACGCGCCGTGCCCGCCTGAACTGTCGGGTGGCACTGCGCTGCCCGTGGTGAATGGCCAGATCGTCGGGACGCCGGCACCGGCGGGCACGCCGGGCAATTCGCTGCCCTATTGCGATATCTCGGGGCAGTGGCTGCCCGGCGTCTCGCGCTGGGCGTTCTCCTATGGCGCGGAATATGACCTGCCCGCGACGGTGGCGGGGACCGAGGGGCAGTTCTACCTCGGCTATGATGGCAGCTATCGGTCCAAATTCTCGTCCAACCCGTCACGCTCGGCCTATACCGATATCAACGGGTACAGCTTGTCCAACGTCCGTGCGGGGTTCAAGGCGCCGGGGAGCTGGAACGCCTTTGCCTGGGTCCGCAATCTGTTCGACCATAATTACTACGAGCTGCTGGCGACCCAGTCGGGTTCGACGGGCCTGATCGTCGGGCAGCCAGGTGATCCCCGGACATATGGGTTCACGATTTCCAAATCGTTCTGATCGGAGCAATCGGCGACCCGACTATGGGCAGAGCTGAGCGGCACCTTCATTGGAGATGGGGGTGCCGCCGGACGGACCCGGCGTTGAAGCAGCAGCGCTTCACCAAGAGAACCTCCGATCCGCGAATCTCATAATCCGTCCAGATTCGGTTCATCTTGATCTGTTATAGCGAAGATCCCGTACGGGCGCCGGGCCGGCACCTGGGAACGGCAGTCTGGAAGCTCCCCGTTCCCTCGCCGGTCTCGGCGGCTTTTCGTCGGATGGTGAGTGAGAGCCGATGCCCGAATGACAAACGCCCGGACCGTTTCCGATCCGGGCGCCTGCGTGACGATCGCTCGTCAGCCCCCTTTTCCCACTCCCGCATCAACCTCTTTGGGTGAGCGTTGGAGCAATCCCCGAACCACGGCCGTTGCTGCCTGTGTCTCAGTGAGATTGTGGTACGTGAGCCTCACGGCTTTTGCCATACCCTTGCGGCATCCGCGCTACGATTGAGGTGGAAGTGTGTCCGGCACGCAACAATGTCCGTGCTGACCGGTTTCTGCCCGGTCGCCAGCGGTGGCATTGCCAGCATGGGGAGCCGCCCCTACAGCCGCATTCGCTTTAGGTTTTCCCATGGATCGATCGGACTTGCATGATCCTGTCTCGCTATGAACGGATGATCGCCCGGCGCTATCTGCTGCCGGGCAAGGGGGAGGCGTTCATCTTCCTCGTCGCATCGATCAGTCTGGTGGCGGTCATGCTGGGTGTCGCCGCGCTCGTCATCGTCATGAGCGTGATGAACGGCTTTCGCGCCGAGCTGTTCGACAAGATCGTCGGTCTCAACGGTCATGCGGTGGTGCAGGGCACGGGCGGCCGTCTGCCCGACTGGCGTGATATCGTGCGCGAGGCCAAGGCGACGCCCGGTGTGACTAGCGCGGTACCGATGATCGAGCAGCCGCTGATGGCGACCTATAATGGCCGGGTCGAGGCGGTGCTGGTGCGCGGCATGCGCGTCGGCGACATTCGCGGCAACTCGGCGATCCGGTCCAAGGTCATCATGGGCAATCTGATGAGCGTGACCCCCGGCAGCAACCGGATCGCGATCGGCAGTCGCCTGGCGGAGGCGCTGGGCGCACAGGTCGGCTCGGAGATTTCGTTGATCAGTCCGCAGGGGCAGACGACGCCTTTCGGCACGGTGCCGCGTATCGTCAGCTATACGGTTGGCGCGATCTTCGAGATCGGCGTGTATGATTACGACAAAGCCTATGTGATCATGCCGATCGAGGATGCGCAGACCTTGCTGCTGATGGGCGACACGGTCGGTATGGTCGAAGTACAAACCACCGATGCCGACCGGGTGGGCCAGATATTGGCGCCGCTCGCCGACAAGCTGGGCGGGCGCGCGGTCATCGCCGACTGGCGGACGATGAACGCGCAATTGTTCGAGGCGCTGGCGGTCGAGCGGGTGGCGATGTTCACCGTGTTGTCGATCATCATCCTGGTCGCGGTGTTCAACATCCTGTCCTCGCTGATCATGCTGGTCCGTGCCAAGACGCGTGATATCGCCATCCTGCGCACCATGGGCGCGACGCGGGGTGGCTTGATGCGCATCTTCATGACGGTCGGCACGACGATCGGCGCGCTCGGTACCGTCGCCGGGCTGGTACTGGGCGCGGTCTTCCTCTTCTATCGCCAAGCGGTGGTGAATTTCGTCCAGTTCGTCACGGGTCAGAATTTGTGGGACCCCTCGATCCGCTATCTGACCGAGTTGCCCTCCAAGCCCGATCCGATCGAGATCGTGGTGATCGCGGCGATGGCGCTGGTCTTCTCCTTCCTTGCCACGCTCTACCCCGCCTGGAAGGCGGCGAGCACGGACCCGGTTCAGGTGTTGCGCTATGAATGACCCGATCATCCGCATGGGGACCGCCATCGCGCCCCGCGCCGCCGAGCCGGTCCTGGAGACGGTCGGCCTCTCGCGCAGCTTCACCCAAGGCGGCCAGACGATCGAAGTGCTGCGCGGCGTCGATCTGGCCATCGCGCCGGGTGAGATCGTCGCGCTGCTCGGCCCCTCGGGATCGGGCAAGTCGACGCTGTTGCAGGCCGTCGGGCTGCTCGAAGGCGGTTTTTCGGGATCGATCCGCATCGCCGGCGAGGAAGTGTCGAAGCTCGACTCGCATGGCCGCACGGTCGCGCGGCGCGATTATCTGGGCTTCGTCTATCAGTTCCACCATTTGCTGCCCGATTTCACCGCGATCGAGAATGTCGTGTTGCCGCAACTGGTACAGGGCAAGTTGCCTGTCGCCGCTGATACGCGCGCCAAGGGCTTGCTGACCGCGCTGGGCCTTGGCCATCGCCTGACCCATCGGCCCAGCCAATTGTCGGGCGGCGAGCAGCAGCGTGTCGCCGTGGCGCGTGCGCTTGCGAACCAGCCGCCGCTGGTGCTGGCGGACGAGCCGACCGGTAATCTCGACGAGCATACGTCCGAAGTGGTGTTGGCCGAGTTCCTGCGGCTGGTGCGCGGTGAGGGCTCGGCAGCGCTGATCGCGACGCATAACGAACGGCTGGCGCTGAAGATGGACCGGGTGGTCCGCTTGCATGAGGGGCGGTTGCAATGAATGTCTGGGCAGAGACGCCGACACTGAAAGGCCGTCACGTGACATTGCGCCCTTTTGTCGAGGATGATCTGCCCGCGCTGGTCGAGGCGGCGCGCGAGGGTGGGCTTTGGAACATCTTCTACGCCAATGTCTCGATGATGAAGACACCTGAACGCTGGCTGGCGGCGGCGCTGAAGGAGCGTGACGTTGGCCGGGCGCTGCTCTTCACGGTCGAAACGCCGGATGGCGAGGTGGTCGGCACGACCCGCTATATGCGGATGGCGCCGCAGCATCGGCGGCTGGAGATTGGCGGCACCTTCTACGCCACCCGGGTCCAGCGTACGGGCGCGAATACCGAGGCGAAGCGGATGCTGCTGGCGCATGCGTTCGAGGTCATGGAAGTCCAGGCGATCCAGATCCGCACCGACTCGCTCAACAAGCGCAGCCAGGCCGCGATCGAGCGATTGGGCGCGAAGAAGGATGGCGTATTGCGCGGCCACCAGGTGATGGCCGATGGCCGCATCCGGGATAGTGTCGTCTATTCGATCATCGACCGCGAATGGCCGGGCGTCCGCGCCAATCTAGATTATCTGCTGGGGAAGCACGAATGAGCGACATCGGCAAATTCACCGTCACGGCGGCGGATGGCCGGGCCGTCGACATGTCCGCCTATGCCGGCCGCGTGCTCTTGATCGTCAACACGGCGTCCCAATGCGGCTTCACCCCACAATATGAAGGGCTGGAGGCGCTGCATCGTCGTTATGAGGCGCAGGGGCTGACGGTGCTGGGATTTCCCTGCAACCAGTTTGGTGGGCAGGAGCCGGGCGATGCGACCGAGATCGCGAATTTCTGTTCGACGACCTATGACGTGACCTTCCCCGTGCTCGCCAAGGTGGAAGTCAATGGTGACGGGGCCGATCCGCTGTTCCAGTGGCTGAAGGCGGAGGCGCCTGGGCTGTTGGGGACGAAGAGGATCAAGTGGAACTTCACGAAGTTCCTGGTCAACCGCGATGGTGAGGTTGTGGGCCGCTATGCCCCGACAACCAAACCCGAAGATTTGTCAAAGGATATCGAGGCCGTTCTGTAAGACTGCCTCCGTTCAGCCCGAGCGAGTGTCGTAAGGGCGCGCTCACAAGCTGCCCTATTCCGTCCTTTAAACGCCGAAAACGCCGAAATCGGAGCCTGAGCGATACTAGGCTTCGGCTCCCATCTCGTCAAAGGGCGAACGCGCTCGTTCCCTTCTTGTGATCCAGCGCGGACGCGATGGCGGTGATCCCACCGAACAGGAAGCTAAGACCCAGAATATAACCGGGCAACGTCATCGCGCTCCAGGGCAGGGTGGCGAGCACGAACAACGCCAGAATGATGTTCAGCACCCCCATGGCGATCATCCACCCGCGCCGCCGCCGCATCCGCGCGCCCAAGCCGATTTCCAATCCGCCGCGCAGGCCCAGCCACACCGCGACCAGCAAGGTGATCGAGATCGCTCCCGTTGCCGGCTCAAAGGCCATGATCAGGCCGATGATCAACGACACCAATCCGAAGCCGATGGCATAGCCGCGCCCCTCATGCCCTTTGCCGAAAATTCCGGCACCGATAGATACGATTCCCGAGGCGATGAAGAACGCGCCGATCACCAGGGTCGCCGCCAGGGTCGCTGGCACCGGGAACAGGAAGGCCGCGAAGCCGAGCAGTGCCGACAGCACGCCATAGGCCAGAATCCAGCCCCATCCCGCCCCGGGGCGGAGCGAGGTCGCAAAGGAACGGTCGGTGTCGGTCATCGTCTCTCGTCCCAATCTGGATTAATCCTCCAATCTGGATTAATCCTTCTGTCACCGTAACGGTTCGCCTTCCTCCCGGTTCCGTGCTGGTCGAATCACGCGGCGTCGGGTAGGGGGGGGTATGCATTCCGGATATGTGCCGCTTCGCATCTTTTCCTCCTTCACGATGCTGGACGGCGCGATCGATCCCAAGGCGATCGCGGCGCAGGCCAAGGCGAACGCTTTTCCCGCCGCCGGCCTGACCGATCGCAACGGCCTTTATGCCGCGATGGCCTTTTCGGACGCCGCGAAGAAGGCCGGCGTACAGCCGATCATCGGCACGATGCTGGGCGTCGCGCGGCCCGACATGCCCGATAGCGTGACGCCAGTGGTCGACTGGATCGCGCTCTATGCGCAGGACATGACCGGCTATGACAATCTCTGCGCACTCGTCTCGGCGGCGCATCTGGAGCGGCCGATCGAACTGGCCGCGCATGTCGGTTTCGACACGCTGGGTAAATTCAGCACCGGCCTGATCGCGCTGACGGCGGGCGGCGAGGGGGGCATCGCCCGCCTGTTCGCCGAGGGGCAGCCCGACCGGGCAAAGGCCTATTGCGACCGGCTTCAGGCGATGTTCGGCGACCGGCTCTATATCGAGCTCGCCCGACGCGACGATCCCACGGAGATCGCCGCCGAGCAGGATCTGATCGATCTGGCCTATGACCGCGATCTGCCCCTGGTCGCGACCAACCCCTGCTGCTTCGCCGATAGCGGGTTCCGCGATGCGCATGACGCCATGCTGTGCATCGCCAATTCGACCTATGTCGAAATGGACGACCGCCCCAAAAGCTCGCCCGAGGCTTGGCTGAAGCCTGCCGAGGTGATGAAGCAGCTCTTCGCCGATCTTCCGGAAGCGATCGACAACACGCTGGTCGTCGCGCAGCGCTGCGCCGTCATGGCTCCATGGCGCAAGCCCATCCTGCCCAGCCTTGCGGGCGACCGTGAGGGCGAGGCGGCGATGCTTCGTCGCGACGCGACCGCCGGTCTGGAGGCTCGGCTCGACCGTATCGCCGAACTGGAGGGCGAGGGCGAACCCGGCTGGCGCGAGGCCTATCACGAACGGCTGACGTTCGAGGTCGACATCATCATCCAGATGGGCTTTCCCGGCTACTTCCTGATCGTCGCCGACTTCATCAAATGGGCCAAGGATCACGATATTCCCGTGGGGCCCGGCCGTGGTTCGGGCGCGGGCTCGGTGGTCGCCTGGGCGCTGACCATCACCGACCTCGATCCTTTGAAGCTCGGCCTGCTGTTCGAACGCTTCCTGAACCCGGAACGTGTGTCGATGCCCGACTTCGACATCGACTTCTGCGAAACCCGGCGTGGCGAGGTCATCCGCTATGTGCAGGAAAAGTACGGCCGCGATCAGGTCGCGCAGATCATCACCTTCGGTAAGCTGAAGGCGCGCGCGGTGCTCAAGGACACCGGCCGCGTGCTACAGATGAGCTATGGCCAGGTCGACCGTCTCGCCAAGCTGGTGCCCAACCATCCGACCGATCCCTGGGACCTGAAGCGCGCGCTGAACGGCGTGCCCGAGTTGGCGAAGGAATATGCCAACGACAATCAGGTCCGCCGGCTGCTCGACCTTGCCACCAAGCTGGAGGGCTTGCCGCGCCACTCCTCCACCCACGCCGCCGGCGTGGTGATCGGCGACCGGCCGCTGGCGCAACTCGTGCCGCTCTACCGCGATCCGCGCTCGGACATGCCGGTGACGCAGTTCGACATGAAGTTCGTCGAGGGCGCCGGGCTGGTCAAGTTCGACTTTCTCGGCCTCAAGACGCTGTCGGTGTTGCAGAAGGCGGTGCAGTTGCTCCGCAAGCGCGGCGTCGATGTCGACTTGGGCGCATTGGCTTGGGACGACGAAGCCACCTACGCCCTGCTTCAGAAGGGCGATACGGTCGGTGTGTTCCAGCTGGAATCCGAAGGCATGCGGCGCACCCTGTCCGCCGTGCGGCCGACCAATTTTGGCGACATCATCGCGCTCGTGTCGCTCTATCGGCCGGGCCCGATGGACAATATCCCCAGCTTCGGTCGCCGCAAGCAGGGCACCGAGGAGATCATCTACCCGCATCCCCTGCTCGAACAGATATTGTCCGAGACCTACGGCATTTTCGTCTATCAGGAACAGGTGATGCAGGCCGCCCAGATCTTGGCGGGCTATTCGCTGGGCGGCGCCGATCTTCTCCGCCGCGCGATGGGCAAGAAGGTCAAGGCGGAGATGGACGCGCAGCGTGCCATCTTCGTCAAGGGCTGCCAGGAGGTGAACGGCATCCCGGCGCAAAAGGCCAATGAACTGTTCGATTTGATCGACAAGTTCGCCGGCTATGGCTTCAACAAGAGCCACGCGGCGGCCTATGCGTTGCTCGCCTATCAGACGGCGTGGCTGAAGGCGCATCACCCGCATGAATTCTATGCCGCGTCGATGTGCTACGACATGGCGCTGACCGACAAGCTGGCGATCTTCGTCGATGATGCGCGGCGCATGGGTGTGACGATGCTGCCCCCCTGCATCAACGCCAGCCAGGCCGAGTTCGATGTCGAACCATATGAGGATGGCCTCGCCGTCCGCTATGCCCTCGGCGCGCTCAAGTCGGTGGGCGAAGGGGCGATGGAGAAGCTGGTCGTCGAGCGCGAGGCGGGCGGGGCCTTCGCCTCGCTCGATGCGTTGGCCAAGCGGGTCGATCCCCGGCTGATGAACAAGCGCCAGTTGGAGACGCTCGCCTCGGCGGGGGCGTTCGACGGGATCGAGGCTAACCGCGCAGGCGTCCATGCGGTCGCCGAAACGGTTCTCGCCATCGCGGCGCGCACCCATGAGGGCCGGACTAGCGGGCAGGGCGGGTTGTTCGGCGAGACCGAGGTCGCGGGCGATGCGATCAAGCTTCCTTCGGGCGTGCGCTGGACGCTGTCGCAGCGGATGGAGCAGGAGAAGGAGGCGTTCGGCTTCTATTTCTCGGCACATCCGGTCGATCGCCACGCGCATATCGCCAAGATGCACGGAGCGCGCACCTATACCTCGCTGACCGAGCTTATCATCCCCGATGACGGTGCGCGGATCGGCGCGACCATGGCGGCGCTGGTCGAGGATGCCCGCTGGCGGACTTCGGCGCGGGGCAAGCGCTACATGATGGCGCAGCTCTCCGATGCGACGGGGCAGTTCCTGGCGACGTGCTTCGACGATTCGGTCGCGGCCGATTTGGAGAAGGCGGCCAAGGAGGGCGACTGCGCGCTCATCACCGTCGAACTCGATCGCCGCCCGGGCGAGGAAGCGCCGCGGGTCAGTATCAAGCGGGTCCAGCTTTTCGACGGCCTCGCCAGCATGGCCAAGTTCGTGGTCGAGGTGACGGTGACCGACAAGGCGGCCTTCCCTGCGCTGCGGGCGATGCTCGATCCCTTGCGCAACGGACGTGGCGAGGTGCGGGCCCGGATCGTCGGGGGGGATGGCGATACGCTGCTGACGCTTGGGCGGAATTTCCTGCTCGACGCCGAACTGGCGAGCCATATCGAGGATTTGCCGGGCGTGAAGGCGGTAGCGATGAAGTCGTCCGAGGCGCGGCTGGCTTTGGTCGGGTAATCCACCGCGCCTTTGCCCCGGCGCAGGCTGGAGCGAAGGCGCAAACCCATTGCACGATTCCAGCCTGCGCTGGGGTGGCAATTTTATCGAAACAAATCTTCGCGGGGGTGTCAGCCACCGACTTCGCGTCGATCCTGCTCTTCTTCGCCCGCGTCGCCGTGATTGCCATAGCCGCCGCCCGAGCTATCGGCTTCATCCTCGTTCGGGACCTGCTCCGGCTGAGTCTGTTCGGGATCGTTGATCATTCACTCTCTCCTTCAGGCGGCATAACGCTTTGGAGAACCAGCGCGATCCTCAAAACAGCTCACCTTGCGGACCTTTGGGCGGGCGGAACTGGCTGGTGTCGAGCATCGGCCGATCCCGATTGAGCCCATGCAGCCGACAGGCGCGGTGAAAGCGGACCCGCAGCAGGTCCGCCCAAGGCCCCTGACCCCGCATTCTGGTAAAGAAATCCGGATCATTGTCGCGCCCGCCACGCAAGCTCTGGATGATCGCCATCACCTTGCCTGCCCGTTCGGGAAAATGCGTGTCCAGCCAGGCGCGGAACAGCGGTGCGACTTCGTGCGGCAGGCGAACCGGGATGAAGAAGGCATGACGCGCGCCCGCTTCCGCTGCGCGAGCGACCAGATGCTCGATCTCGTGATCGGTAATCGCCGGAATGACGGGTGCGATCGAGACATAGGTCGGGATGCCTGCCGCGGCCAATTTCCCCACCGCGGCCAGCCGTCGCTCAGGCGTGGGCGCGCGGGGCTCGACCGTACGCGCGACCTTGGCATCAAGCGACGTAACCGAAATACAGACCGTGGCCAGCCCCTTGGTCGCCATCGACCCTAATATATCCAAGTCGCCCACGATCCGGTCGGACTTGGTGGTGATCGCCACCGGATGATTGGTTTCGGCCAGCACCTGCAAGATCGCGCGGGTAATCCGCCATTCGCCCTCGATCGGTTGATAGGGATCGGTGTTGGTGCCCAGCGCAATCGGCGCGACACGGTAGCTGGGTTTGGCCAGCTCGACCCGCAGAAGTTCAGCCGCGTTGGGCTTGGCGAACAACCGACTTTCAAAGTCCAGTCCTGGCGACAGGTCGTGATAGGCATGCGTCGGCCGGGCGAAGCAATAGATGCAGCCATGTTCGCAACCGCGATATGGGTTGATCGAACGGTCGAACGGCACGTCCGGCGAGCTGTTGCGGCTAAGGATCGTACGTGCCTGCTCGACCGTGACACTCGTTCGCAACGGTGGCGGTGAGCCGTCAATGGTGCTTTGTGCATCGAGCCAGTCCCCGTCGGCGATACTCTCGGGGAGCGCGAAGCGGCGGCTAATGGCGTTGACCGTCGCGCCCCGTTGCGCCCGCTTCGGCTGATCCGGCTTGCCCATCGGTCGAAACTAGGGCAGCTTTCGGAACATAGCAAGAACGATGGAGGTAGAGATGGCGCGGTTGGACTATCTGGAATTGCCGGTCGGGGATCGGGCGGCGGCGAAGCGCTTCTATGCGGAGGCCTTTGGCTGGACCTTCACCGATTTCGGACCCGACTATGCCGCAACGATGAGCGGGGATACGGATGTCGGGCTCGACGCCGCGCCGGAGAAGGTCAAGGCGCCTTCGCCGGTCATTCGCGTCGACGATCTGGAAGCGGCGCTTGCGGCGGTGGAGGCGGCGGGTGGCGTCATCGTCGTGCCGATCTTCGCTTTTCCCGGCGGGCGGCGGTTTCACTTCCGCGATATCGACGGGCATGAACTCGCGGCGATGCAGCCCGCGTAAATCAGCGCTCCAGCAGGCGCGGCATCAGTTCGACGAAGTTGCAGGGGCGGTGGCGGCTGTCGAGCTGGTCGCGCAGGATGCCGTTCCAGGCATCCTTGACCGCCCCTGTCGAGCCCGGCAGCGCGAAGATATAGGTGCCGCGCGCGACACAGGCGCAGGCCCGCGACTGGATGGTCGAGGTGCTGATCGTCTGGAAGCTGAGCCAGCGGAAGAGTTCGCCGAAGCCCGGGATTATCTTGGTCGCGACTCGCTCGACGGCCTCGGGGGTAACGTCGCGGCCGGTGACGCCGGTGCCGCCGGTGGTCAGGATGCAGTCGATGCTCTCATCATCGATCCAGCGGTGAAGCTGCGCGACGATATGATCGGCATCGTCGCGCAGGATGGCGCGCTCGGCCAGTTCGTGCCCGGCCTCGGTCAGAAGGCCGACCAGCGTGTCGCCCGAACGGTCCTCCGCCAGCGAGCGCGTGTCGGAGACGGTCAGGACCGCGATGCGGACGGGGGTGAAATTGCGAGTGGTATCGATCGGCATGGCGGGTGGAACGTCCGGTGGCGGGTTTTGGGGGCGGGTGGGGCGTGGCCTTCGACTTCGCTCAGCGCGAACGGAGGTAGGTTGCTTATGGCGCGAAGCCGGTTCTGCGTCCAACCGCAGCGTGGGCATGCACTTCGACTTCGCTCAGCGCGAACGGAGGTTCGGCCGCTTATTCTTGCCTCTGCATGCTTCCCGGCCACCGTTCAGCCTGAGCGAAGTCGAAGGCCAAGGGAATCCCTCCGGCCCGTATCCGATCAATTCGCTTGGGGCAGCGCCGTATTCGACTGCGGGCTGACCGTCGCATTCAGTGCGATCGTCGTCCTGGGCGCGACGCTCGCCTGCGCAACATTGGGGCGTTGCAGCCGCACCGCCGACGCCCCCGGCAATCCGGGAAAGCGCGGCCACAGCCCCTGCGCCAGCGCAGCGCGGCTGGGCGACTTGGCCTTGCCGGTCTGGCTCTCGTACATCCAGTAGTTGCGCAGGACCATGGTCACATAGCCACGCGTCTCCCAATAGGGGATGCTCTCGATGTAGAGCAGCGGATCGCCGCCATCGCGGACCAGGCTGTTCCATTCACCGACCGGCTTGGGACCGGCATTATAGGCCGCGATCACCTTGGGCAGCAGGCCGCCGGTCACGGTGGTCATATCGCGCAATCGCTCCAGATGGCGCTGGCCGATATCCATATTGGTCGACGGCTTGGTCAGCGCCGAACGGTCGATCGACACACCGCGTTCACGCGCGAAATCGGTTGCCGCGGCCGGCATGATCTGCATCAGGCCATAGGCGCCCGCCGGGCTGACCACCTTGTTGCGGAAGCCGCTTTCCTGAAGCGTGTGCGCATAGACCAGCGCCTTTTCGACACGCCAGCCGCTGTCGGGCGTCCAACTGGGCGTCGGATAGCGCGCCTCGGCGGTCGCGGTGACGCCTGCGGGACAGTTATGCGCCAGCCAGACGGTGGTCGCGGGCAGGTCGAGCGATTCGGCGAGGCGGACGAGGCTGCGGAATTCGGTCGGCTGGCCGATCCGGGCCTGCTGGCGGATGACCTGATCGGCCAGATCGGTCTCGCCGATTTCGACGAGGGCGGCGGCAACCAGGATATTGGGACGACGATCGAGCGCGGCCCAATCGGTCGCGACGAGCTGCCCGCGCGGTTCGCGCTGGCCCTGCATGCCGAGCGCCTGACGCGCCAACTGGCCATAGAAGCTTTCGCGATACTGGGCAGCGGTGCGTAGCCGCCCCTCGATCCGGTCGGGGCGCCCGCACACCATGTCCGCGCGCGCCGCCCAGTACAGCGCCGCCGCACGCAGATCGACATCGGTCGCACGCGCCGCCGTGCCCTCAAACGCGGTTTCGGCGGTCTGGCAGTCATTCTGCCGCCACGCCGACAGGGCGATGGTCCAGCGGCCCTGGATCGCCCAGTCGCCATAGCCATTGGCGGCCTTGGTCGCCATGGCGCGGGCATTGGCGTCGTCGCCGGACAGGAAATACATCCAGGCCACGCGCTGCTGCCACTCGGTCAGCGCGTCGGAGGACAGGCCGGAGGTCGATTCGAGCAGCGCCTGCGCCGAGGCGCCGTCATCGGCCTTGACGAAGGGCTGCATCTTCACCGCCAAGTCGGCGGCGATCATGTCACTCTTCACGCTCTTGGCACGGATGCGGCGGGGGGCGCCGTCCTGCCAGATCAGGGTGTGCGTCTCGGGCAGCGGCGGCAGGTCACGCGCGCCCCGCGACCGAGCAAGGCGTGCGAGCTGTTCGGCCTGGGGCAGCTCAGGCGCTTCGTTGAGCAGTGCAACCAGCCGCTCGACATCGACCTTGGGCGATCCCTTGGCGGTATAGAGTTCGGCGCGCGCGATGGCGTGGAGCGGCCCGGGCTTCAGCGCATCGAGCTGCAGTTGCGCATCGGTCCACCGGCTGTCGCGGATCGCTGCGAAGACGCGGGCGTAACCGGCCTTCTGTTCGGCATCGAGAAGCGCGGGGATGCTGGGCGGCGCCTTCAGCGCGGCGGGGCTGCGGGTGCTGGCGGTGTCGAGCGGGTCGGCCATCGCGGCCCCGCCCATCGCTGTTCCGGTGGCCAGCAGGGCCCCGATCGCCAGCGTGCGTCCGACAGCGTAGCCCAGCTTCATTCCGCCAAGTCCCCCATGAGCAACTGCAAATCCTTCCAGCTTTCCGCCTTGGCCATCGGCTTTTCGATCAGAAAACGCGGATGGAAACTGGCGACCGCCTGACTTTTGCCGTTCTTATGGTCAACAGCATGCAAATGTCCGCGTGCGCTGGTTAATTCGGTCCCGAGGACGGCACGGCTCGCCGCATTGCCCAGCAGGAGAAGCCCGCGCGGGCGGATCAGCCCGACATGATGGCGGGCAATCTCGGCCAGCCGGCTTTCCAGATCGGCCGGGGTGCGGCCGGCGAGAGGCCGCCGCGCGCAGACGGAGGCGAGGTGGACGGTCTCGCGCGACTGGCCGATCGCGGCCAGCATCCGGTCGAACAACCGGCCGGGCGCGCCGGACAGGATCTGCCCCGCTTCGCCGTCATCGCGATCGGGGCAATCGACCAGCACCATCAGCGTGGCATCGGCAGGGCCCGTCGCGGTCAGCGAAATGCCGTCCCAGGACGCCTCGGGCGCGGCATCGGACAGGCGCCATTCCAAAAATGCCGTCAGCGTATCGGGCAATTGCGCCGCGGCCGGCGTCAGGATCGGGGCCAAGGGATGCGGTGCGGCCGGTGACTGTGGCGCCGATGGCGGTGCGAAGCTGACCGGCCGGATGGGCTCCGCCATCCAGTCGCGGGGTTCATCCTCGACGAGCAGGTCGACGCCGGCATCGTGCCACCATTCCAGCAGGCTGGCCGCCAGTGCACTGTCGAGCGGTGCGGTGTCGAACGTCGGAATGGCCCCCATATCGAATTAGCCCATGCTGCAAGGTTGACGTGCGCGTCAATCTGTCGGATCGACTGTCAGGACAGAATGTTTCCCGTCCGCGCCCGGACGAGCCCGTCGAACGGGACGCTATATGCGCGGCGCGGACCAGATGCGAGGATGCCATGAGCGAACGCGAATCGATGCCCTATGACGTGGTGATCGTCGGCGCTGGCCCAGCGGGCCTGTCGGCGGCAATCCGGTTGAAGCAACTGGCGGCTGAGGCGGGCGCTGAGCTGGCCGTCTGCGTTCTCGAAAAAGGGTCCGAGGTCGGCGCGCATATCCTGTCGGGCGCGGTGATCGATCCGATCGCGCTCGACGAGCTGCTGCCCGACTGGCGTGAGGATGGCTGTCCGCTGGCCGAGGTGCCGGTGACCGAAAATCTCCACTGGATTCTGAGTGCGAACAAGCACCGTAATCTGCCGCATGCGCTGACCCCGCCATTCATGCATAACAAGGGCACTTATACGGGGAGCCTGGGTAATCTGTGTCGCTGGCTGGCCGGCAAGGCCGAGGAACTGGGGGTCGAAATCTTCCCTGGTTTCGCGGCGGCCGAAATCCTGTTCCATGAGGATGGCCGGGTGAAGGGCGTCGCGACCGGCGACATGGGCGTGGCGCGCGACGGTACGCACAAGCCCGATTATCAGCCGGGCCTCGAACTCCACGCCAAATACACCTTCTTCGCCGAGGGCGTGCGCGGGCATTTGTCCAAGGAGATCATCCGTCAGTTCGACCTGGCGCGCGACAGCCAGCCGCAGGTTTACGGCCTGGGCGTCAAGGAATTGTGGGACATTGATCCCGCCAAGCATGTCCCGGGACGGGTGATCCACACCCAGGGCTGGCCGCTGGGGGATGACGCCAATGGCGGCGGCTTCATCTATCACCAGGCGGGCGGGCAGGTCGCGCTCGGCTTCGTGACGTGGCTGAACTATACCAACCCGTACATTTCCCCTTTTCAGGAGATGCAGAAGTGGAAGACCCACCCGGTCATCGCCGAGCTGCTCAAGGGCGGCAAGCGCGTCTCCTACGGCGCCCGCGCGATCAATGACGGCGGGCTTCAGGCGATCCCGAAGCTGACCTTCCCCGGTGGCGTGCTGGTCGGCTGTTCGGCGGGCTTCCTCAACGTCCCGCGCATCAAGGGTACGCACGGCGCGATGAAGTCGGCGATGCTGGCGGCCGAGGCGGCCTTCGCGGCGGTGCAGGCGGGCCGCGAGGGCGATGAGTTGACCGATTATCCGGAGGCGTTCCGCGCGTCGTGGCTCTACAAGGAGCTGTCGACCGTCCGCAACGTCGTGCCGCTGGTCAAGAAATATGGCGACACGATGGGCTCGGGCTTGGCGGGCGTCACCATGTGGGCCGAGCATTTCGGGCTGAAGATGCCCTTCACCATGAAGCATAAGCCGGATCATGAGAGCCTGTGGCGCAAGGATCAGGTGAAGAAGCCCGATTATCCTAAGCCCGATGGCGTGCTGACCTTCGACCGACTGTCCTCGGTGTTCCTGTCGAACACCAATCACGAGGAGGATCAGCCGGTCCATCTGACGCTGAAGGATGCCAGCGTCCCGATCGAACACAACCTGCCCTTGTTCGACGAGCCCGCGCAACGCTACTGTCCAGCCGGTGTTTACGAGGTGGTGGGCGCGGAAGAGGGCGATCCGAAGTTCGTGATCAACGCCCAGAACTGCGTCCACTGCAAGACGTGCGACATCAAGGACCCGACCCAGAATATCAACTGGGTCGTGCCGGAAGGCGGCGGAGGACCCAATTATCCCAATATGTAAGCGGCCGCTTTTTCCATCGATCCTGATGTTGGCGATCACCGCCGGCTGGGCCGGGCGGGCGGTTGCGGCGTCGGAGCCGCTCGCAGCCTATCTTGCCGCGCGCGTCGCGGCGGCGGACGGGCAGGCCCATGCGGCGGCGGATGATTTCGCGATCGCGCTGACCGGTTGGCCGGACGATCCGGCGGTCGCCGTGCGCGCCTATCGCGAGGCGATGATCAGCGGCGACGAAGCCCTGGCTCTGCGCGCGGCACGGGTGCTGGAGGCCGAGAAGGTAGCGCCGATGGACGTGACCCTGCTCGATCTTGCGATCGCCGCGCGTGAGCGGGACGCCAAGCGTTTCGATGCGGCGGTGGTGCGGCTGGACGAAGGACCGCTGCGCATCCTGTCGCCCAGCCTTCGCGGCTGGGCCGCCTGGGATCGGCGCCAGCCGGTCGAACCTGCACTGGCCATGGCTGGCAAGGAACCGGTGGCCCGCCGGCTGGCGGATGAAACCCGGCTGTTGATCGCCATCGCGGCGCGGCAGATGGATGATAAGGCTGCCCGGCTGTTGGTGGAGGCGACGCGCCCGCCCGCCGATACCCGCATCGCCGCCGCAGCCCTGATCGCGGGGCGCGGGGACGAGGCGACCGCGCGGGCGCTGCTGACCGATCCTTTGGTATCCGCCTCCCGCAAGACGCTCGGTGCCAAGCCCAGTCTGGGCTTCGGCGTGTCTCGCCTGTTGCTGCGGGTCGCGGGAGAATTGGTGAGCGAAGGGCCGCGCCCGCTGGTGATCGCGCTGACCCGCACCGCGCTGATCGCCGATCCGCGCAACGACCGTGCCCGACTGGTGCTGGCGGAAGCCTTGTCCAAGGACGAAGCATGGACGGCGGCCATCGCCGCCTTGGAGGGGATCGATCCGCGCGGCGCCTTTGCCCATCGCGCCGCGATCGTCCGTATCGGCCTGTTGGCAGAGGCGGACCGGCAGGGCGAGGCGCTGATGCTCGCGCAAGGGCTGGCGACCGCCAAGCAATCGACCGTCGAGGACTGGCAGGTCTATGCCGACCAACTGATCGCCGCCAAGCGCCCGGCCGATGCGGCGCCTTGGTATCAACGGGTAACGCAATCCGATCCGGCACTCCCCTGGGCGGCATGGCTGCAATATGGCGGTGCCCTGGACCAGGCGGGGCGCAAGGACGAGGCGGATGCGGCGCTCGCCAAGGCGGTGGCACTCGGCCCGGACGAGCCGCTGGCGCTCAACTATCTGGGTTATGCCCGGATCGAGCGGGGGCAGGATGTGGCGGCTTCGCTGGCCCTGCTGGAACGGGCGAGCAAGCTGGCGCCCGAGGATGCTTCCATCACCGATTCGCTGGGTTGGGGCTATTTCAAGGCGGGGCAGGTGCGCCGCGCCCTTCCGCTCGTCGAGCAGGCGGCGATGGCGGAACCCGCCAATAGCGAGATCAACGACCATCTCGGCGATATCTATTGGTCGCTCGGCCGGCATTATGAGGCGCGCTATGCTTGGCGCGCGGCGGCGCTGACGGCGGAGGAGCGTGAGCAGGCCGACCTGGCCGCCAAGATCGCACGCTGATCCCGCTTGTCGCGGCGTGTCCGACATCGCATGGGCAGGCGATGACCGTTATCGTCGAGCCCGCGCCCGCCAAGATCAATCTGGCGCTCCATGTCCGTCGCCGCCGGGATGACGGTTATCACGAGTTGGAAACGCTGTTCGCCTTTTGCCGCGACGGCGATGTCGTGACGGTGGAGCGCGCGGGCGCGACCAGTCTGACGTTGACCGGACCGTTCGCCAAGATTTTGGCCGGCGAGGTGCAGGACGACAATCTGGTGATGCGGGCCGCGCGCGGTTTCGTCGCGCGGTTCGGCGTCGAGGGCGACCATGCCATCACGCTCGACAAGCATCTGCCGGTCGCCTCGGGGATCGGCGGAGGCTCGGCCGATGCGGCGGCGACCTTGCGTGCGCTGGCGAAGCTGCATGGCGTGGCCGTGGATCATCCGGAACTGTTCGCGCTGGCCGGCGAATTGGGGGCCGATGTGCCGGCCTGCCTGCTCGGCCGCATCGCACTGGGACAGGGGAAGGGCGATGCGTTGCAGCCGCTGGCCTCGCTCGGCGATCGGCCGGTATTGCTGGTCAACCCCGGCGTCGGCGTATCGACGGCGGCGGTCTTCGCCCGCTGGGACGGCGTGGATCGCGGGGGCTTGGGCGAAGGCGATGTCTGGGCGATGGCGGCGGCGGGGCGCAACGATCTCGAGCCGCCCGCGCGTGCGCTCGCCCCGGCGATCGACACGGTTCTGGCGCTTCTCGCCCAAGCGCCGGGGGTCGTGTTGTCGCGCATGTCGGGATCGGGAGCGACCTGTTTCGCGGTCTTCGAATCTGTCGAGGCGCGCGATGCGGCGGCCCGGGCCGCCATGACGCAAGGCTGGTGGGGGTTGCCGACTTTTTTGAGCTGATTTTTGTTCCCATCTTGTTCTCGCGGAACAAAGTGCATACATTGCAGATGCGTTGAATGGACCATAAGGTTGGTCTAGCGAGGGAAGCATCTGATGGCCGCCAATCTGAAAGTGATCGAAACAGGCATGGCAACCGCAAACGCAGACCGGCAAAAGGCACTGGACGCCGCGCTCGCCCAGATCGACCGGGCATTCGGCAAGGGCTCGGCGATGAAGCTGGGGCAGAAGGAGACGATGCAGGTCGAGGCGATCTCGACCGGCTCGCTCGGACTCGACATCGCGCTCGGCGTCGGCGGCTTGCCGCGCGGCCGCGTGATCGAGGTCTATGGCCCCGAATCGTCGGGTAAGACGACGCTGGCGCTGCACGTCATCGCCGAGGCGCAGAAGATGGGTGGCACCGCCGCCTTCGTCGACGCCGAACACGCGCTCGATCCCGTCTATGCCAAGAAGCTGGGCGTCAACATCGACGAACTGATCGTGTCGCAGCCGGACACCGGTGAACAGGCGCTGGAAATCACCGACACGCTGGTCCGCTCGAATGCGATCGACGTGCTGGTGGTCGACTCGGTCGCCGCACTCGTGCCGCGCGCCGAAATCGAGGGCGAGATGGGCGACAGCCATGTCGGCCTTCAGGCTCGCCTGATGTCCCAGTCGCTCCGCAAGCTGACCGGCTCCATCAGCCGCTCGCGCTGCATGGTGATCTTCATCAACCAGCTGCGCATGAAGATCGGCGTGATGTACGGCAATCCGGAGACAACGACGGGCGGCAATGCGCTGAAATTCTATGCCTCGGTCCGGCTCGACATCCGTCGTACCGGCCAGATCAAGGACCGTGAGGACATCACCGGCAACACCACGCGTGTGAAGGTGGTGAAGAACAAGGTCGCGCCGCCGTTCAAGCAGGTCGAATTCGACATCATGTACGGCGAAGGCATCTCGAAGATCGGCGAGATCCTCGACTTGGGCGTCAAGGCCGGACTGGTCGAGAAATCGGGTAGCTGGTTCTCCTACGACTCGGTGCGGATCGGGCAGGGGCGTGAGAATGCCAAGAACTATCTGCGCGAGAACCCGGACATGGCCGACCGTCTGGAACGGGCGATCCGTCAGCGCACCGAACAGGTGGCCGAGGAGATGATGACCGGCCCCGATGCCGAGGACGATATCTAAGCGACATGCGGCCCGCCGGTGACGGCGGGCCGTTTTCTTTGGGCGATCGCAATGGGTCGTAAAGGATAGGGTGATGACCAGCGGACAGGATTGGCAAGGCCGTGTCGGCGATGTCTGGGCGGCCGAATGGCAGCGGACGGAGCGCAGCTTTGCCGATCTCGCGCGACATCTCGACAAGGCGATCGCCGGCGTCGCGCCAAATCGGGGGCGAGCGCTGGATATCGGCAGCGGTGCCGGGTCGACCAGCCTGGCAATTCACGCGGCGCGGCCCGGGCTCGATGTGACTGGCGTCGACCTGTCGCCGGAGTTGGTCGCCCTAGCACGCCGTCGGGCCGAACAGGCTTCACCGGATGCTCCGCGTTTCGTCTGCGGGGACGCCATTGCGGTGGCCGAGCGGGAAGGGCTGTTCGATCTGTTCTGCTCTCGCCACGGCGTCATGTTCTTCGCCGATCCGGTGGCGGCCTTCGCGGGATTGCGCAGGGCGGCAAAGGATGGCGCTGCCCTCGTCTTTTCCTGTTTCGACGACCGGTCGCGAAATGCTTTTGCGACGGCGGCGGACGAGGCGATCGGCGTCACGCCCGAACCTGTCGAAGGATATGAGCCGGGGCCTTTCGCCTTTGCCGATAGCGATCAGGTTTCCGATTGGCTCGAACAGGCGGGATGGCGTCCCGAAGGCGCAGCCCGTGTTTCCTTCGACTATGTCGCGGGGCAGGGTAACGATCCGGTTGAGGACGCGCTGTCCTTCCTGTCGCGTATCGGCCCCGCCGCGCGTGCCATGGCCGCTGCGGAACCGGAGGAGCGCGTCCGGATCACCTCGGCCCTGCGCGAGATACTCTTGGCCTATCGGAACGACGATAGGGTGATCCTCCCGGCCAGTGCCTGGATCTGGCGCGCTTCGGCGGCCGCCTGAGCGAAGGGCGAACGGCGAACCCATTCCTCTTCGAGGCTTTGCTTGGGAGGGGGGCCATGCGTAGCATGGCGGCATTCCCCTTCGTTCAAAAAGCGAATGCGAAGCTGCCCCGCAAACGCATTTTTCGGATCGATCCACGCATCGAGCTTCCGCCGTCCATGGGCCCGGTCTCTTAGCTCGCGCGTTATCGCGGCCGCATATGGGGAACAGGCATGACGATCATCGTCCATCATCTCGAAAATAGCCGGTCGCAGCGTATCCTGTGGATGCTGGAGGAACTCGGCCTGCCCTATGAGGTCCGCCACTATAAGCGCGATCCCAAGACGATGTTGGCGCCGCACGAATTGCGCAACGTGCATCCGCTCGGCAAATCGCCGGTGATCGAGGATGACGGGCTGGTCGTGGCCGAGACGGGCGCGATCATCGAATATCTGGTCGGCAAAGGCGATGGCCGCCTCGGGCCCCCCGCCCACCGCGAGGCGATGCAGCGCTGGCGCTTCTGGCTGCATTATGCCGAAGGCTCGCTGATGCCCCCGCTCTTCGTCCTGCTGGTGCTCAGCCGCATTCCGCTGTTCGGCAAGGCGGCGATCAAGCGGTTTCAGCCGATGGTCGACCGGCATCTTGATTATGTCGAAAGCGAGCTCGCCCGCTCACCCTGGTTTGCGGGCGACCAGATGACGGCAGCGGACATCATCATGAGCTTTCCGTTGGAGGCCGCTCGCGCCCGGGCCGGCCTCGATGAGCGGCGGCCCGCCACTATCGCCTGGCTTGAGCGCATCCATGCCCGGCCCGCTTATCAGGCGGCGTTGGCCAAGGGTGGGCCCTATGCCTATGCCTGACCAAAGAGCGTGATGGTCCGACCCCGGTCGACACCGGGGCCGGCGCTTAGTGGCCGCCGATCTGACGGAAGCTGTCGGGGGCGGGTTCTGTGGGGGTGCCGGATGGTGCCTTGAGCGAGGGCACATCCACCGGCTCGGGCGGATCGAACGGCCCCTCCCATTTGGCGATGAGCGCACTCGCCACCGCATTGCCGATAACGTTGGTCGCCGAACGGCCCATGTCGAGGAAATGATCCACCGCCAGAATCAGGAGCAGCCCCGCCTCGGGGATATGGAACAGCGGCATCGTCGCCGCGATCACGACGAGCGAGGCGCGCGGCACGCCCGCAATCCCCTTCGACGTGACCATCAGCACCAGCAGCATCGTGATCTGCTGCCCGATCGACAGGTCGATGCCATAGGCCTGGGCGATGAACAGCGCCGCGAAGGTCATGTACATCATCGAGCCGTCGAGATTGAACGAATAGCCCAGCGGCAACACGAAGCTGGCGATGCGCGGCGGCACGCCGAATCGGTCCAGCCCCTCCAGGATGCGGGGATAGGCGGCTTCGGACGAGGCGGTCGAAAAAGCGAGGATTAGCGGCGCGCGGATATGCGCCAGCAACTCGCGGATGCGCCCGCCGATGAACAGCGTGGCGATACCGATCAGGACCAGCCAGAGCAGGAACAGCCCGAGATAGAAGCTGCCCATGAAATAGGCGAGCTTGCCGATGACGCTCGGCCCCCGCTCGGCCAGCGTGCCGGCGACGGCGGCGAACACCGCGATCGGCGCGACGCGCATGACATAGTCGGTAACCTGAAGCATCACCGCGACCAGCGCATCGACCGCGCGGACCAGCGGCGCGGCGAGCTCACCCACCGCCGTGATCGCGACGCCGAGGAACAGCGAACCGATGACGATCTGCAACACCTCGTTGGTCGCCATCGCCTCGATCAGCGAAGCGGGGACGAGGTGGGTGACGAATTTCTGCAGGTCGAACCCGGCCTTCACCACGCCGCTATCGGCGGTGACGGCGGGCAGTGGCAGGTTGATGCCGACGCCCGGCTGGAGCAGGTTGACCAGGATCATGCCCAGGCTGAGCGAGACGAGGCTCGCCGAGAGGAACCAGGCGAGCGAGCGCACGCCGATCCGGCCCAGCGCCTTGGTATCGCCCATCTGCGCGACGCCGGACACTAAAGTGGCGAAGACCAGGGGGGCGATGATCATCTTGATCAGCCGCAGGAACAGCCCGGTGACGATCGCGAAATAGCCGGCGATGGTCTTCAGCTGCTCGGTCGCGGTCGCGCTCCCGTCGTCGAGCGACAGGTTGAGCGCCAGGCCCACGATCAGGCCGAGCACCAGCCCGATGAAGATGTACAAGGTCAGCCGCTTGGCCATGCATACCCCAATATAGATTTCGCGCGCGAGCCAAGGGCATTGCGGCGCTCAGGTCAAGAATTCTATCATCGCGGTCATGCAGACCCTGATGTCCCGCCGCGCGATGATCGCGGCCGCCGCCCTGCCGCTTCTCGTCCGGCCGGGCCTGTTGCGTGCGGCCGAGCCCGATCTGGCGGACCTGCGCGATATCACCACCGGGGCGGTTCCGATCGACGCGGCCGAACGCGCCCGGCGGCTGTCGCGGGCGCAAGCGCTGATGAAGGCGAACGGCATCGGCGCGATCCTGATCGAGCCGGGATCGACCATGATCTATTTCACCGGCGTCCGTTGGGGACGCAGCGAGCGGCTGACCGCCGCGATCCTGCCGGTCGAGGGCGAGCCATGTATCGTCACGCCTTTTTTCGAGGAGCCCTCGGTCCGCGAAACGCTGGCCATCCCCGCCGAGGTGCGGGTGTGGCAGGAGGATCAGAACCCGCTGGCCGTCGTCGCGGGTTACTTGCGCGATCGCAAACTGGCGAGCCGGCCGATCGGCATCGAGGAGACGGCGCGGTTCTTCGCCTTTGACGGGCTGCAAAAGGCGCTGCCGGGCACCCGCCTCGTCTCGGCCAACCCGGTGGTGCGCGGGTGCCGGATGGTGAAGACCCGCGCCGAGATCGCGCTCATGCAGGTCGCGACCGATGTGACCATGGCGGCCTATCGCTGGCTCCACCCCAGGGTCGAGGCGGGAATGACCGGTGCGGACATCGGGGCACTGATGAGCGCTGCGACCCGCAAGCTGGGCGGCAATCCCGAATTCAGCATGGCGCTGATCGGCGAAGCCTCGGCCTATCCGCACGGTAGCAAGCAGGTCCACCGGGTGGCGGACGGCCAGGTCGTGCTGATGGACTGCGGCTGCACGGTGCAGGGCTATCAGTCCGACGTTTCGCGAAGCTGGGTCCATGGCCGCGCGACGACGGAGCAGCGCAAGGTCTGGGACACGGTGGCGAAGGGGCAGCAGGTCGCGCGCGCGGCGGCGCGGATCGGGGCGCCGGCGGGTAGCATCGATGATGCGGTGCGGCGCTTCTACGAACGAGAAGGCTATGGCCCAGACTATCGCCTGCCGGGCCTTTCCCACCGGACCGGCCACGGCATCGGCATGGACGGGCACGAGCCGGTCAATCTGGTACGCGGCGAGGCGATGCCACTCGCGCCCGGCATGTGCTTCTCCAACGAGCCGGGGCTGTACCTGCCGGGGAAGTTCGGCATCCGGTTGGAGGATTGCTTCCATATGGCTGACAGTGGGCCGGTCTGGTTTTCCAAGCCGCCGACGTCGATCGACGCGCCGATCGGATGATAGCCGAACTGGACGAACGGGGCTGCGCGCTTTGGCCCTCGCGCCTCGATGACGAGGAGCGCGCCGAATTGGCGGCACTTTTCGTGAATTGGCCGAGCGGATGCCCGGGGCAGCGGATCGATTCGGCTCGCGCGGGCGATCTGGCGGGGGTAAGGCGTCTCCGTACGGCGACGGCGGCCCTATTGGGCGAAGATATGCGGCTTGTTCGGGCCATTCTGTTCGACAAGCAGGATGGCGCGAACTGGGCACTGGGCTGGCACCAGGATCGTACCATTGAAGTGGCGGAGCGGTGCGAGGCTGAGGGTTTCGGGCCATGGACGGTGAAGCAGGGTCGCGTCCATGTCGCGCCACTGGTCTCGCTGCTGGCACGGATGCTGACGGTGCGTTTCCACCTCGATGCGGTCGATATCGACAATGCGCCGCTCATGGTCGCGCCGGGATCGCACCGGCTGGGTCTGATCGCCGAAGCGCGGATCGCTGACGTGATCGAACAATATGGTGAGGCGATGTGCCTCGCGGAGGCGGGATCGGTCTGGCTCTATCGCACGCTGATCCTTCACGGTTCGGCACGGGCGCGGCCGGGGCGGCATCGGCGGGTCTTGCAGATTGACTTGTCGGCGGATGACTTGCCCGGTGGTCTGCGCTGGGGCACGGACGGGCGGGGGAGAACATCATGAACGTCACACTGGTCACCGACCTGTTCGTTGGCCTGGCCAATGGCCTGATGAACGTCGTCATCGCCTGTATCGTGGTCCGATGGCTGCTCGAGCGCGTCTTCGACGTCGACGCACCCCGGCTGCCTGCCTTTCTGTTCGTCCTGGGCCTCACACTGGGGCGCTTCGAAGACGTGGCGGACATGGCCGGTCATCCGGTCGGGCGGTTCGTCGGCGACGCGCTGGCTTTCACGCTGATCTGGTATCTTTGGTGGCGCCGTCCCGCCCTCCGGGCCGATGCGATGGAACACCCCTGACGCGCGAGCGCTTGAGCGGGCGCGAAACCTCGCCTAAGTCGCGTTTCATGACCTCGACCAACGACATCCGCCGCGGCTTTCTCGACTATTTCGGTTCGCAAGGGCACCAGATCGTGCCGTCCGCGCCGCTCGTGCCGCAGAACGACCCGACGCTGATGTTCGTGAATGCGGGCATGGTGCCGTTCAAGAACGTGTTCACCGGCCTGGAGACGCGCCCCTATTCGACCGCGACCAGCTCGCAAAAGTGCGTGCGCGCCGGCGGCAAGCACAACGATCTCGACAATGTCGGCTATACCGCGCGGCACCATACCTTCTTTGAAATGCTGGGCAATTTCTCGTTCGGCGATTATTTCAAGGAACAGGCGATCACCCATGCCTGGACCCTGCTGACCAAGGTCTGGGGTATCCCCGCTGAGAAGCTGACCGCCACCGTCTATCACACCGATGACGAGGCGTTCGACCTGTGGAAGAAGATCGCGGGCCTCCCCGATCACAAGATCATCCGCATCCCGACCAAGGACAATTTCTGGGCGATGGGCGAGAATGGGCCATGCGGTCCGTGCTCTGAAATCTTCTACGATCACGGCGACCATATCTATGGCGGCCCTCCCGGCAGCCCCGAGGAGGATGGCGACCGATTCGTCGAGATCTGGAACCTGGTCTTCATGCAGTTCGAGCAGGAAGCCAATGAGATCGTCGGCGAACTGCCCAAGAAGTCGATCGACACCGGCATGGGGCTGGAGCGGATCGCCGCCGTCCTGCAGGGCGTGCACGACAATTACGACACGGACACGTTCAAGGCGCTGATCGCCGCTTCGTGCGAACTGACCCATACCAAGGCCGAGGATGGCCAGAAGGCGTCGCATCGCGTCATCGCCGACCATCTGCGCTCGGCCGGTTTCCTAGTCGCCGACGGCGTGCTGCCTGCCAATGAAGGGCGCGGCTATGTGCTCCGCCGCATCATGCGCCGCGCGATGCGCCATGCGCATCTGCTGGGCGCCAAGGAGCCGTTGATGCACCGGCTGGTCCCGGCGCTGGTCGCCGAGATGGGCGCGGCCTATCCCGAACTGGTCCGCGCTCAGCCGCTGATCGAAGCCACTTTGAAGCAGGAAGAGACGCGCTTCCGCCAGACGCTGGATAAGGGCCTCAAGCTGCTCGACGAAGCGACCGCAGGCATGGCCCCCGGCGCGACGCTGGCGGGCGAGACGGCGTTCAAGCTCTACGACACATATGGTTTCCCCTACGACCTGACGGAAGATGCGCTGCGCGCGCAGAACCTGTCGGTCGACCGCGCGGGCTTCGATGCCGCCATGGCCGAGCAGAAGCGCGCCGCGCGTGCCGCCTGGAAGGGGTCGGGCGCGAAGGCGTCGGATGACGTCTGGTTCGACATCGCCGAAGAGACGGGCTCGACCGAGTTTCTGGGCTATGCCTCCGACACCGGCGAGGGTGAAGTGCTGGCGCTGGTCAAGGATGGTGCGCGGGTCGATAGCGCAGGCGCGGGCGATACCGTGTCGATCATCGTCAACCAGACGCCCTTCTATGGCGAGAGCGGTGGCCAGGTCGGCGACAGCGGCACGATCTCCAGCGATACCGGGCTGAAGGCGGTCGTCACCGACACCTCCAAGCAGCTCGGCCGCGTGTTCGTGCATAATGCCGAAATCCAGGAAGGTGGGATCAAGGTCGGCGACAGCGTCAAGCTGGCGATCGACACCACCCGCCGCGCCGCGATCCGCGCCAATCACTCGGCGACGCATTTGCTGCACGAGGCGCTGCGCCAGCGTCTGGGCACGCACGTCGCGCAGAAGGGCTCGCTGGTCGCGCCCGAACGGCTGCGTTTCGATTTCTCGCAGCCGGTCGGCATGACCGCCGACGATATCGCCGAGGTCGAGGCCAAGGTGAACGAACAGGTGCGCGGCAACGGCCCGGTCGTCACACGCCTGATGACCCCAGACGAAGCGATCGAAATGGGCGCCATGGCGCTGTTCGGCGAGAAATATGGCGATGAGGTTCGTGTCGTATCGATGGGCGAAGATGCCGACGGCACCTATAGCCTCGAACTGTGCGGCGGCACGCATGTGAACGCGCTGGGTGAGATCGGTGTCTTCAAGATCGTGTCGGAAGGCGCGGTGTCGAGCGGCGTTCGCCGGGTTGAGGCGCTGACCGGTGAGGGTGCGCGTGCTTATCTGTCGCACCGCGACGATATGCTGAAGGCCGCCGCCGCGACGCTGAAGACCACCCCCGATGAGGTGCCTGGACGCATCGCGGCCCTGGTGGAAGAGCGCCGCCGCCTCGAGCGTGAACTGGCCGAGGCCAAGAAGGCGCTCGCCATGGGCGGCGGGGCTGGTGGCGCGGCGGCCGGGCCGGAGCAGATCGGTGACGTGGCTTTTATCGGCCAAGTTCTCGACGGCTTCGAGGCCAAGGGGCTGCGCGGCGCGGTGGACGATGCCAAGCAGCGTCTGGGCGGCTCGGGCGTCGCCGTGATGGTCGCGGTCAATGACGGTCGTGCCTCGGTGGCGGTCGGCGTCACCGACGACCTGACGGCCAAGCACAATGCGGTCGACCTGCTGCGCAAGGCGGTGGCCGCGCTGGGCGGGCAGGGCGGCGGCGGCCGTCCCGACATGGCGCAGGGCGGTGGCCCTGACGGCACCAAGGGCGCCGAGGCGCTCCAGGCGGTACGGGACGCGCTGGCGGGGTAATATTCGACGACTGCCAAGGGAGAGTGGCAATGGACAAGAGCGTGACGACGGCCCTGCTATCGGGGGCCATGCTTCTCTTGCCCATGCCGCTTTCCGCACAAACGGCTGAACCTCAGACTGCGGCGGCCACTGGCGACGATCCGGTCGTCGTGACCGCCCGCCCCATCCCGCAAAAGGCCGAGGTCCGGCAACAGATCGGCGCGGTGACGGGTCATCCCCGGTCGGACATGCCGTTGATGCGGTTTCGCCAGCCGGTCTGCATCGGCACGGCGGGACTGCCCGTCGCGGCCAGCGAGGAAATCCTGCGGCGGATGATGGCGACCGTCCAGTCGCTCGGAATGCGGATGGCGCCGGATGGCTGCCGGCCCAATATCCTGGTCCTTTTTGCCGACGATCCCCAGGCGCAATTGCTCCGCCTGCGGACACAGTCGCCGGAGATTTTCGGCGACCTGACGCGCCCGGCGGTAAGCCGCATTCTGAAGTCGCCCGGCCCCGTTTATGCGTGGAACGCGGCGATCCGCGTGTCTCGTGATGGCGATCAGCCATTCCAGCAAGACAATTGGCTCGAGCTGAAAGTCGGTGCGGCGTCCCGCCTGTTGACCCCGATCCGGCAGGATATCGCAGCCTCGGTCGTGGTGATCGAGAAAAAGGCGCTGCTCAACAAGACGCTGGGGCAGATTGCGGATTTCGCCGTGATGCGCGGCATGGCGGCGACGCGTCCGGTCGCGGATATGGCGATGCCCAGTATCCTGACGCTGTTCGACAAGGATGCCGCGCCCCCGGCAGAGTTGACCGATTTCGATCGAGGTCTTTTGAAGGGGCTCTATCAGTCACCACCTCATGCGTTGGCATCGCAGCAGGTGGCGAATATGGCTCGCACGATCCAACAGGAAGCCGCGACGGAATGACGCCGCACGACGGAAGGGCTCAGGATCGTTTCGAGTGGCGGACTGGAATAAGGGCATGGCTTGTCCAAGCTTTGGCGATGCTCATTGCCGCATCATCGGGATCCAGCGCCGGCGCACAGGCGACGGCACCGCCTGATCCAGGCCCGGTTGTGGACACTACACGGCCTTTGCTTTCAGAGCGCGAGACCTTGCGCGGGTTCGCCGCCATTGCGGGCTATTCCGCCAGCCACCAGCCGTTCTCTTCCCTGACCAGGCCGGTGTGCATTGCAAGTCGCGGACTGGCCACCAACGTCGCCCTACCGATCGCCGAGCACATTCCGGGCAATGCCGAGCGGCTCGGCATGAAGCTGGGCCGTCTCTATTCGTGGCAGGGCTATCGTACGCTAGGGTTCCCATATGCCGCGATGATGCGTTTCATCGAAGATGGAATACTCGCCGGAGAGAAAAAAGCGTGACACCCCCAAGCGGACGCCGCGATCTGACCGCCGGGCCGATCGGCCGCACCCTGCTGCTATTCGCACTGCCGACGCTGGGATCGAGCGTGCTGCAATCGCTGAACGGGTCGATCAACGCGATCTGGATTGGGCAGTTTCTGGGTGAGCGGGCGCTGGCGGCCACGACCAACGCCAATATCATCATGTTCCTGCTCGTCGCGGCGACGTTCGGCTTCGGCATGGCGGCCACGATCCTGATCGGCCAGAATATGGGGCGACGCGATGTCGATGCGGTGCGCAGAGTCCTGGGGTCGGCACTGGGGCTGTTCGCGGTGATCTCGATCGTGACCGTGGTCGTCGGCTGGCTAGCCGCACCCGCGATCCTGCGCGCCCTGGCAACCCCGGCGGAGGTGTTTCCGCTGGCGCTGGCCTATCTGCGCGTGATCTTCGTCGCGATGCCGCCGGGTTTCCTCTCTGTGCTGCTGACCATGGCGCTGCGAGGTGTGGGCGATTCGATCACGCCGTTGAAGTTCATGGCGCTGGGCTCGGGGCTCGACGTGGTGTTGAACCCTGTCTTCATCCTGGGACTGGGCCCCGTCCCGGCGCTGGGGATCGAGGGGTCGGCGATCGCCACGCTGATCGCCAATAGCGGCGCGCTCCTGGCGTTGGTGACCTATCTCTATGCCAAGGATCTGGTCATTCGGCTGCGTGGAGCGGAATGGCGCTATCTGATCCCGACCCCGGCCTTGCTGAAGACCATCGTGGTCAAGGGCTTTCCGATGGGGCTTCAGATGCTGGTCGTCTCTACCTCGGCGCTGGCGATGATGGGGCTGGTCAACCGCCACGGCACCTCGACCACGGCGGCCTATGGCGCGGCGAACCAGCTTTGGACCTATATCCAGATGCCGGCCATGGCGGTGGGCGCGGCGGTCAGCGCGATGGCGGCGCAGAATATCGGGGCGGGGCAATGGGACCGGGTCGATCGGATCACCCGCGCGGGGCTGCGCATGAACCTGTTGCTGACCGGCGTGCTGGTGCTGGCCGTGACCTTGCTCGACCGGCATGTCCTGTGGCTGTTTCTGGGCAATGAGCAGGGGGCGATCGCCATCGCGACCCAGATCAACCTGATCGGCGGATGGAGCTTCATCCTGTTCGGCGTATCGATGGTGCTCGCGGCGACGGTGCGCGCCAACGGGGCGGTCGTGGGGCCGCTGGTGATCCTGGCCATTTCCATGTTCCCGGTCCGCTTCGGCCTCGCCAATCTGCTGGAGCCGAGCCTGGGGGCGGATGCGATCTGGTGGAGCTTTCCGGCCGGTTCGCTGGCGTCGATGCTGATGACGATCGGCTATTACCGCCATGGTGGCTGGCGCAAGGGCCGGATGGCTACTGCGGCCGGCAAGGAGGAATGCGAGGAACAGGCGCTGGCGGAGGGGCAGGCGACCAACAAGCCGATGCCGGTCGGCTGACCCGTGCCGATCACGCCGGCGCGATCACCTCGATGATCCCCGGCGCGATCCGGGCCGTGACCGGCGTGCGGGCCAGCACCTCGCCATCGATCGAGATGGGCAGCGGCGGGATGGTGTTGATCCGGATTTCGCGCCCCCGGAACTCGCGCACCTTTTCCTTGCGATAGTCGCTGCGCAGGATGCTGGCGGCCCAGTTGACGAGCAGGCGGCGTTTCACATGGCCGCACACCGCCTGAACGACGATCTCGCCCGAATCGACCTCCGCTGACTCCACCAGCTCGGTGCCGCCATGATAGGGACCGTTAGAGATGCGGACCTCGACCACCCGCAGCCGTTCCCGCTCGCCATTCTGCTCGACGATGAGGGTGAAGGGCCGAAAGCGCAGGAACTGATAGGCCGCCCAGCCGAGATAGCCCAGCCGCCCCGCGACCCGCTTCAGGCCATGGGGCACGGTCTCTGCGATCTTGGGGCTGATCCCCATCGCGGCGCAATTGGCGTAATAGTCATTATCGATCATGCCCAGATCGATGCGGCGCGGTCGGCCGGTGCGGATGACCTCCACCGCACCCTCGATATCGAGCGGGATGCCGAGCGATCGCGCGAAGCTGTTCGCGGTGCCGAGCGGCAATACGCCCAGCATCACGTCATGCCCGACCATCAGGTCGACCAGGCCGCTGATCGTACCGTCACCACCGCCCAGGATCAGCAGATCGGGCTTGGTAGCCAGCAATTCGCGGACGGTCGGCTCCAAATCCTTCGGGTCCTCGACCGCCCGCGCGTCCACCTCGTATGGCAGGTCGGACAGCGCGGTGCAGGCCCGACGGAAAAGGGCCTGGCCCCGCCGGGACTTGGCGTTCACCACCATGGCGGCCGATCGTATCTCTCTCAACCTGGGTTCCTTTCGCCCGCGCAACGCTTGGCAAGCGCGGTATGATCCCCCAAATGCCAATATGATGACCGCTTCCTATCCCGCGCTTCGCCTTCGCCGTACCCGCGCTTCCGCCTGGAGCCGGCGGCTTCATGCCGAAACGGTGCTGACCCCGGCCGATCTGATCTGGCCGCTGTTCGTGACCGAGGGGCAGGGGGTAGAGGAGCCGATCGCCAGCCTGCCCGGCGTGTCGCGCTGGTCGCTCGATGGGATCGTGGCGCGGGCACGTGAGGCGGCCGATTTGGGCATTCCCTGCCTGGCCTTGTTTCCCAACACCCCCTCGCATCTGCGAAGTGATGATGGACGCGAGGCGCTGAATCCCGACAATCTGATGTGCCGCGCGATCGGCGCGATCAAGGATGCGGTGCCCGAGATCGGCGTGCTGACCGATGTCGCGCTTGATCCCTATACGACCCACGGCCATGACGGGCTGGTCGACGACGCGGGTTATGTCGTCAATGACAGCACTGCCGATGCGCTCGTCCAGCAGGCGCTGACCCAGGCGCGGGCCGGATCGGATGTGATCGCGCCGTCGGACATGATGGACGGGCGGATCGGCATGATCCGAAACGCCCTCGAGGCCGAGGGCTTCGCGAACGTCCAGATCATGGCCTATGCCGCCAAATATGCGAGCGCCTTTTATGGCCCGTTCCGTGATGCGGTGAACACGCGCGGCCTGCTGAAGGGTGACAAGAAGACCTATCAGATGGATCACGCCAATGCCGAGGAAGCGCTGCGTGAAGTGGCGCTCGACCTCGCGGAGGGCGCGGACAGCGTGATGGTGAAGCCGGGCCTGCCCTATCTCGATATCATTCGCCGGGTGAAGGAGGAGTTCCGGGTGCCGACCTTCGCCTATCAGGTGTCGGGCGAATATGCGATGATCGAGACGGCGGTGGCGGCCGGCGCGGCCGATCGAGATGCAATGGTGCTGGAGACGCTGATGGCGTTCAAGCGTGCCGGCTGTTCGGGGGTGCTGACCTATCATGCCGCGCATGCCGCGCGTCTGCTGAACGCCTGATCCGAAGCGTTACGTTCGCCATGTCCGGTTCGCTGGCCGCGCGCCTGGCGCGTCCGTTGTTCGTCGCGACGATCCTGACGGGGTCGTTCCTGCTGTTCCTGGTTCAACCGATGGTCGCGCGCATGGCGCTACCGCGCCTAGGCGGCGCGCCTGCCGTCTGGAACTCGGCAATGCTGGTCTATCAGGCGTTGCTGCTCGGTGGATACGCCTATGCCCATGTTCTGGGACGCTGGCGACCGCGCGTGCAGGCGGCGATCCATCTGGCCGTGTTGCTGCTTGCTGCCTTATGGTTGCCGATCGGGCTGATCGCGGTGCAGCCTTCCGCCGATGCCGAGCCGGCCCTATGGGTGCCCTGGCTACTAGGTCTGTCGATCGGGCCACTTTTCTTTGCCGTCTCCGCCCAGGCGCCGCTCATTCAACGCTGGTTCGCGCTCGCCGAACCGGGGCGAAATCCCTATGCGCTCTATGCCGCCTCCAACCTGGGTAGTTTTGCCGGACTGATCGCCTATCCATTGCTGGTCGAGCCGAGCATGGCGCTTCATGCCCAGAGCCTGATTTGGACGGCGGGCTATGGATTGCTGGCGTTGCTCGTTCTGGCCTGTGCGACGCGCCTGCCGGCGGTCGCGCGCGGCGAACCGCTGGTGGCGGCTGCATCGCCTGCCCCCGGACCGAAGCGGATTGCTCTGTGGATCGCGCTTTCGGCGGTACCGTCGGGTTTGGTGCTGGCAACCTCGACCTATATCACCACCGATATCGTGGCGATGCCGCTTCTCTGGGTGTTGCCGCTGGGTTTGTATCTGCTCAGCTTCATCATCGCCTTTGCAACGCGCCGGGGTGTAGCGGACACTCTGACCCGCATCGCACCCGTGACGCTCTTGCTGTTCGGCGGGATCATCATGGAGGGCCATCCGCAGCGGCCCTATTTCAATGCGGCCATCGCCTTGTTGCTGCTCTTCATGGTGTCGGTCGCGTTGCATACCGCACTTTATCGCGCACGACCCGCCGCCGATCGGCTGACGGGCTTTTATCTGTGGATGGCGGTCGGCGGCGTGCTGGGTGGCGTATTCGCTGGGCTGTTGGCGCCAGTGCTATTCGACTGGACCTATGAATATCCGCTGCTGATCCTGGCGGCGGGTGCGCTTATCCCGCAGCAGTTCATGACTGAGGGGCTGCGCCGGATGTGGCGGCGACATCATCGTGGGATGCTGGTCGCGCTTGCCATCATGGTGGGGTTGTTGCTCGACCTGCGGCTTGTCGGTCCAGCCAACTGGTTCGGCGAAGAGCGGCAGGGTACGGCGTTTCTCGTTATGGCATTCCTCGCCTTTCTGACGATCGGCGCTCGGCTGGGCTTTACCCTGCTCCTCGCCGGTGCACTCATCCTGTTCGGCGGCTATCGGGCCTTATCATTGTCGATGGAGCATGACGCGCGGATGCGCAGTTATTTTGGTGTCTATACCGTGCGTGATGGGGCGGGGTATCGCGAACTGGATCATGGCGCGACCGTCCATGGCATTCAATTGCGGGGCTCGGAACGGCGTGAACGGACCCCGACAACCTATTATGCGGCGTACTCCGGCGTGGGGCGAGCGATGCGTGCGGCGCCTATGCTCTATGGCCCGGCGGCTCGGATTGGGGTTGTCGGCCTGGGTACGGGGACGCTCGCTTGCTACGCGCGTCCCGGCCAAGCTTGGCGCTTCTACGAGATCGATCCCGTCATCGTTCGCATCGCGCGCGATACGGGTCAGTTCACCTATCTGCGCCATTGCCTGCCGCGACCAGTGATCCGTATCGGTGACGCGCGCATCCGCCTGGGGCAGGAGGCATCCGACACGCTGGATATCCTCGCGCTCGATGCCTTTTCGTCCGATGCCGTGCCTGCGCATCTGCTGACGCGCGAGGCGTTCCAGACCTATGGCCGGATAGTGTCGCCGCAGGGGCTATTGCTCGTGCATATTTCCAATCGGTTCGTCGATCTGGAGCCGATCGTGGCGGCGGCGGCGCGTGACGGGGGCTGGGCGGTGCGCAAGATGGCCTATATTCCCTCCGACTTGGACCGGGAGGCGCAGGCCACGAATTCGATCTGGCTTGCCCTGTCGCGTGACGTGCGCGTGTTGGAGAAACTCGAAGAGCAGGGCGGCGACTGGACCAAGGTCACCGCTCCGGCGGGCTTGCGGGCCTGGACGGACGATTATTCGACCGTCCTGCCCTTCATACGCCGGTTCTGAGCGGCTCAGGCGCTCGGCAGGCTGGCCGAGAGCGTGGCGATCTGACCGCCCTGGCGCTCGACAAGCTGCGCGGCCCGGGCGCGCAGGGCGACCAGCGCGGGATAGTCGGGCTGCAACTCGGCGGCGCGGGCAATGGCGCGGTCGTCGATCTCGGCGAGGATCGCGGAGGTCCGCGCGCGGATTTCGTCGAGCGTCGCCAACTCGGTCTGCGCGGTCAGCCACGCCTCGCTGCCCACCGACTGGCCATGCGCCTTGCCGGCGCTGGCGCGGGCTTGGTCATAGGCCTTGGCGAACTCACCTTCGATCGCATCCAGTCGGTCGCCCAGCGCCGCGATCGTGGTATCCAGCGCGGGGTCGGGCTTGAGCACGACCGGTGGTACCTCCGGCTCGGCGAAACCCTGTTTCTCGGCAGGCCGGACCGCGAGCGAGGGGTAGGTGGTGGTATCGCGGGAACAGCCGGTCAGCGACACGGCCAGAGCGGCGCCGAGGATCAGCCAGGACCGGGCCGGGCGGGGGCGGAAGGAAGCATGGATCATTGCGGATCACCCTAGACGCGGAAGACGCGAAGGCAAAATGCCACAAAGGTCAATGCGTGCCTTGCGCGAAGAAATTGTGGATAACCGTGCAAAGGGCCTTGCCACAATCCGAAACGACTTCTAAGAGCCCACCTCCACAGCGCGCCCGTAGCTCAGCTGGATAGAGCATCAGACTACGAATCTGAGGGTCGGACGTTCGAATCGTTCCGGGCGCGCCAGTGGATCACATTCAGGTCTTCATCGACCTACCGCGCGCCCGTAGCTCAGCTGGATAGAGCATCAGACTACGAATCTGAGGGTCGGACGTTCGAATCGTTCCGGGCGCGCCATTTTCTTTCCCATAATATCGATCGATGACCCCGCATCGGGCCGTCGCGCGCAAGTCTATGCGCCGCCCCGGCACGCGGCCGGGGCACGCCTGTCAGGATCAGCGCCAGCCAAGGGCCGGCGCGACATGGCGCAGGATGTTTTCGATCACATGCGCATTATAGGCCACGCCCAATTGGTTGGGGACGGTGAGCAACAGCGTATCGGCCTCCGCAATGGCTTCATCGGCACGAAGCTGTTCGATCAGCCGGTCGGGTTCGGCGGCATAGGAGCGTCCGAACACGGCGCGCATATTGTCGATGATGCCGACCTGGTCGCTGCTGTCGTCCCGCCCGAAATAGGCGCGATCCTGATCGGTGGTCAGCGCGAAGATCGAGCGGGAGACCGAGACGCGGGGCTGGCGTGTGTGACCGGCCGCCGTCCAGGCCTCGCGATAGGCGCGGATCTGCTTGGCCTGCTGGACGTGGAAGGGCTCGCCGCTTTCATCGGCCTTCAGCGTCGAGCTTTGCAGGTTCATGCCCTGCTTGGCTGCCCAGATCGCCGTGGCGTTGGAGGCGGAGCCCCACCAGATGCGGTCGCGCAGACCGTCGGAATGCGGCTCCAGCCGCAATAGGCCGGGCGGGTTGGGGAACATCGGGCGCGGATTCGGCTTGGCGAAGCCCTGGCCCTTGAGCAGGTGCAGAAACACCTCGGCATGGCGACGGCCCAGATCGGCGTCGGTCTCTCCTTCCGCCGGGCCATAGCCGAAATGGCGCCAGCCCTCGATCACCTGCTCGGGCGAGCCGCGGCTGATACCCAATTGCAAGCGCCCTCGACTGATCAGGTCGGCCGATCCGGCATCCTCGACCATGTAGAAGGGGTTTTCATAGCGCATGTCGATCACGCCGGTGCCGATCTCGATCCGCGATGTCCGCGCACCGACGGCCGCCAGAAGCGGGAAGGGCGAGGCGAGCTGCTGCGCGAAGTGATGGACCCGGAAATAGGCGCCGTCTGCGCCTAGTTCCTCCGCCGCGACCGCAAGGTCGATCGACTGGAGCAGCACATCCTGTGCCGAACGCGTGGCGGAATGGGGCGAGGCGGACCAATGGCCGAAGGACAGGAAACCGATCTTTTTCATGCCTCCAAGATAGGCGAGGCTCCGGCCCTGTGCATCAGGGCGGCATGCGTTGTTTCGCGAAACACAGCCTTTCCAGCTCGGGTGCACCGTCCTGTTCGGCATGGCCTACCGGGAGATTTGAACCATAAGGGGACAAGTTTCGGCCGCCTGCCATAGCGGCGGGTAACCCCATGTTGAGTGCGCTCTGGGCGGTGGATAGACGACCGGCAATGCCGGAAGCGTTCGGATGATCGATGCGCTCCGGCCTGGCTATCCGGGGGGCTTGGCATGATGACGGTGGATCAGGGACGGGTGGCGTCGTCGCTCTGGAGCGATCGGGCGGTCTGGCGTGACGTTCATCTGATCGATCGGCGGAATGTCGGACTGCTGGGCTATCTGCGCGCGATCCGGCGCGAGAGCCGCCACAAGGACGTCGTCATCCTGAATGGCGCGCTGGGCTTTGCCGACCGCTATTGCGATCTCCTGGCCGCGCTGGTCCTGAGATGCGGGCGACGGCCCTGGGTGGTCCTGGTCGATTGTACCTGGGAGCAGAAGAGCCGTGCGCTGGAGAAGCGGGCGCCGTGGCTGTCCTGGGTCATGCCGCTGCTGTCGAAATCCATGGTTCGCCTGATCGACCATGACAAGACGATCTATTGCGTCCTGTCCTCCTCCGAACGAGCCGAATTCGCCGAGCGGTGGAAGGTGGATGCGGAGCGGGTGGTGTTCACGCCCTTTTGCCACACCATGCATGAGAAGCATCAGCCGCGCTGGCAGGGCAATTATGTGTTTGCGGGCGGCAATTCACTGCGCAATTACCCGCTGATCACGGCGGCGTTCCGCGGTCTTGACATGGAACTGCGCATGGCCACCTCTTACCGTGAGGAAGACCTGCCGGCCAATATACTCTGCCGATCGCTGCCGCACCATGTCTATATGGACGAACTGCGCGGTGCCCGGCACGTCGTCGTTCCGCTGGAACAGTCGACCCGCAGCGCCGGTCAGCAGACCTATCTGAATGCGATGCTCTTGGAAAAGCTGGTCATCGTCAACGATGTGCGGGGCGTGCGCGACTATATCGATGATGGCGAGACGGGGCTGGTCGTCGACAGTACGCCGGAGGCCTTTGCCGAGGCGATCCGTTGGGCCGAGGATCCGGGCAACCAGTCGGCGGTCGACGCCATTCGCCAGCGTGCGGCCGCCCTGGTCGAGCGCCGGCATAGCCTGTCGGCCTATCTGTCGCACCTGCGGGTCATTGCCTCACATCTGGTACGCCAGGGGACCAAGGACCTGCGCAGGCTCGATGGCTATCCGGCGGAAGTGCATGGCCCATCGCATTGATGGGCCATGACGGTCAGCGAGGCGGCTGAACCCGCTGCGCGATCGGCCTTTTCGGCAAGGGCGCCTTCATAAGCAGGCCCAATGTGATGCCCAGGGCGAACCAGATGTAGATCTGGTCGATCAGATAATAGAGCATGTTGTCGCTGAGGCCGGCGACGTTGAAGCTCAGGTTCAGCATGATGATGAAGGTCGCAAGCCCCGGGTCATGGCGGAACCGCACGACCGCAAGCACGCATATCCCGAAGATCAGCCAAAGATAGGCCGCCAGCCCGACAAAGCCCTGTTCGAAGGTGATCTGCACGAAGATGTTATGCGCGCCCGATCCCCCGGAGGCGTTCAGCGGAAAGAATTGCTGCGAGCTGGGCAGGAAGGAATAGGCGCCATGGCCGAGCAGTGGCGCCTCCAGAATGACAGGCCAGGAGGCTTTCCAGAGAAAGACCCGCCAAGTGCCGGAATCCGCTTCCACCCCGCCCTCGGCATCGGTGTCGCCGCGCGCCGTCGCGACGAAATATTCATAGCTGACGGTCGGCTTGGAGTGGAAGACCTCGGTAATCCGTTCGTTCACGCTGGGGATGGCGAGTGCCAGCAAAGGCGCGGGCAGGACCATCAACAGCCATATGGGGCGACGGAGCGTCGACACCAGAATGAACGCGAAGAGGGCGATAAAGGCCGAGCGGGTCCCGGTCAGCAGCAGCTCGAGTGTCGCCAGCCCGCAAAAGACGATGGCGACATGGCGAATGGCCCGGCCCTTGATCCATCCCCATATCAGCCCATGATAGCAGAAGCTGACATAGAAGAAGAGGAAGAAGGCCAGCATGTTGGGATGGCCCGCCGCGCCCTGCAGACGCTCGCCGAACCCATCGATGGCGTAATAGAGGATCGAGATCAAGATCGGGAAGATGCCGGTCAGGATGATGATCTCGGCGATCCGTCCAATCGGAAAATAGCGGCTGTAATGATAGCCGATCACGAACAGGCAGAAGAAGGTCAGGACGTTCCAGAAGAACTTGATCCCGTCGACCGGATAGGCCGTGTAGATCACCGATCCGAACAGGGAGACCAGAAAGGGCAGCCACAAGGCCAGCGGAACGGCGGCATCCGACTGCATCGCACGGTTCGAGAACAGCGTGAAGCCGAGCAGGGCGAAGGCGATGAACACGAAGGCGAAATTGAACAGAATGCCCAACGTGAAATTGGCCGAGCCCAGTGAGATGGACGTGCTCATCAGCACGCGGTCCATCCCGAACCGGACCGTCAGCAGCAGGAAGACCAGCCCCGAAAAGGGCGCGATCATCCATCCGCCGAACCCGCGCGCGGTAGTCGGAGCCCGGTTAGCAGCCCAGTTTGCATGGGGGTGACGAGCACCGGTCAGGGCAGGGGAACGGCCCATCACGGCTTGGCCTCGACCGGGGTCTTGGCCGGGGGCAGCGCCGCATCGAAGGTTGGGCCCATGGCATGGGCGAAGGCGTTGGTCACATGGCCATGATCGGCAAAGACGCTATGGCCGTCCTGGATATAATCGCAGGTGTCGCGGCGGCAGATGAACTTCCGCACATCGATCAGCGACAATTTGCCCTCCGCCACCAGCCGGTTCTCGGTGGCCAGGACATTGGCGAAATCCCGGCGGAAATCGGCGCCGTTCACGCCGGTTGGATGGCGTGGCTGACCATGAAAGGCCAGGTCGCGCGACACGACGCTGGGCAGTTCATATTCCGGATTGGGAATGGCGGTCAGGGCATAGACCGTCTTGCCTGCCGCGCGAAGGGCATCGACCGTCTCGGCAAAGCGGCGTGCGGCGGGCAGGAAGCGCTGGTCGGCGGGCGTGGCCCCGCCGCGTTGCTTGCCGACTTCGTTGCGATATTGCGGCCAATTCTGCGCCAGGATCACGGTCTTGGCGGGGAGTGCCGCGATCTCGCGGAAATTGCGGTTCTGGACCTGTGCGCAATCGGCGTCCTGTCCGCCGCTCACGGTCGGGGCGCAGCCATAGGCGTTGACCAGCAGGGCGGAGCGTCCATGCAGGGCCGCCCGGAGCGCCGGGACATACATCTGCGCATGGCTGTCACCCCACAGGATGACATCGGCCTTGCGAACGTCGCGTGAAGGGAGGTCGATGGCGCAGGCATAATAGCCGCCCAGTCGGACGAAGGACGAGGGGCTACAGCGCCAGCTGTCGTCCTGATCGGCGTTCAGCGCCACGATCTGGGGCGAGAAGCGTTGCGGAAAACCATGGCTCACGATCAGCGCCGCGCTCGCCAGGGCCATGACGCCACCGGCGGCGGCGGACCATCCCCATATTTTCGCGCGCGAGTTCAGGTGGCGGAAGGGGCGTTCGACATAGCGCCACGACAAAAAGGCCGCGCCGACCGAGGCGACGACCGCCATGGTCGCGACGGCAGGGGTGATCGGATCGATGGCGGCATAGCGGAGGAACGCGAAGATCGGCCAATGCCAGAGATAGAGTGAGTAGGAGATCAGCCCGACGAACCGCAGCGGCGGGCTGCCCAGGATCGACGACAGACCATGCTCGCCCCTCTGCCCCGCCCAGATGATCAGCGCGGAGCCGAGCACCGGCGGCACGGCACTCAGGCCCGGAAAGGGCGTCGCGGCGCTATAGGTCAGGACGGCGAAGAGGATCATGGCGACACCGGCCAGCGCGGCCAAAGCGCCGATCATGCGATGGCGGATCGTCGGCACGATCCCCGTCGCCAGCAGCGAGCCGAGCAGCAATTCCCAGGCACGCGACGGCATCAGGTAGAAGGCCATGACCCCCTTCATGTTGCCGACCAGAAACTGCGCCGCCCAGAAGGACGCGGCCATCATCGCCACGATGGCGATCGGCAGGACGCGACGCCGCCAGCGCCCCAGCACCAGAATGCAAAGCGGGAAGAAGATGTAGAATTGCTCTTCAACACCCAGCGACCAGGTGTGGAGCAGCGGCCAAGTCTCGGTAATCGTCGCGAAATAGCCGGATTGCCGCCAGAAATAGACATTCGACCCGAACAGCAGGGCCGATCCCATGCTCTTGCCGAAGGCCAACAGATCGCCCGGCAGGAGAATGACCAGCGCCGCGATCGTCGACACGCCCAGCATCACCGTCAGCGCCGGCAGGATGCGGCGCAGGCGGCGCTCATAGAAGCGGGTGATCGACGCGTCCTGCAGCAGACCGGTCGTGATCAGGAACCCGGAAATGACGAAGAAGACGTCGACGCCCACAAAGCCGCCGCGGAACAGCTCGACCCCGGCGTGGAAGAGAACCACCGGCACGATCGCCAGGGCGCGCAGGCCATCGATATCGGCGCGATAGGCGATCTTGCTGGGTTGAAGCGGGGCGGCGGACGCTTGATCGGCATGGGCGGAGCGTTCTTCGGTGCCCGTGAAGGACGATGGACGCAGAAAATGCTCGGCGGAAGTGGCGCTATGGGTGGAAGAGGACATGATGGCCGTCCGTCCGCGTCAGGCGCGGCACGAGGGGCAAAGGGTGGAGCGGGCATCGCTGTCCCGCACCGCGCAAATCCCCCTTGCAACACACGCGTTTCCCGATCGCGCAATATCAAAGCCCATGATTGTCCCCGCCCCTTGGATAGGTCGGGCTTAGATAAGCCACCCCTGCGCCGCAACGCGGATGGGGCGGTCCTATCCAGGGCAATGCTGCCTCTTCGCGCAACGCTATTCGTATTCCCGATGCCAACAAAAGAGCGGGCGGAACGCAGGCGATTGGATCTATGGAAGGGCAAAAAGGCTTGATAAAACAGTGATATGGATAGGGTTTCTTCGCCCGAACGTCGCAAGCAAAGGTGTGGCGGTAAATCCTTTTCTGCTTGGCAAATCCCTTTGTAGAATGGGCGGGCGGAACATGATGTGTTCGTCTTTGGGACGGATACATCCATTCAGGCGCAATTCCCTTGGCGCCGGCCGTGACCGCTGTCGCTCGGCGGCCCGACCGGTGCTGATAGAGATCGGCGTCAGCGCGAAGACGTGGCGGGAATGCCCTGTGCCGCCGGCATGGCGACGATGTCGGAGGATTCCGCCCACAGGTTGATCCCGCCATCCTCGGCCGCCTGATCGATCGCCGCCAGTTCCTCCGACGCGAAGTCCAACCGCCGCACCGCGTCGAGCGAGTCATCCAGTTGTTCGACCGTGCGCGCGCCGATCAAGGCCGAGGTCACGCGCGGATCGCGCAGCACCCAGGCGATCGCCATCTGCGCCAGTGTCTGCCCGCGCGCGCCGGCAATCTCGTTCAGGCGGCGGATCGCCGCCAGATTGCCCTCGGTCAGCAGCGACTGGGACAGCGAACCGCCGCGATTGGCGCGGGCATCCCGGGGCACGCCGTTCAGATATTTGTCGGTCAGCATGCCCTGCGCCAGCGGCGAGAAGGCGATGCAGCCGGTACCCAGATCCTCCAGCGTCGACAGCAGTTCGCGCTCGATCCAGCGGTTCAGGATCGAATAGCTCGGCTGGTGGATGAAGAGCGGCACCTTCTCCTCGGCCAGGATCGCGGCCGCACGGCGGGTCAGGCCGGGTTCGTAGGAGGAGAGGCCGACATAGAGCGCCTTGCCCTGCCGGTGCAGTTGCACCAGCGCGCCCATCGTTTCCTCCAGCGGTGTGTTGGGGTCGACGCGGTGCGAATAGAAGATGTCGACATAGTCGACGCCCATGCGCTTCAGGCTCTGCTCGCAACTGGCGATCAGATATTTCTTCGACGAGCCGATATCGCCATAGGGCCCCGGCCACATATCCCATCCGGCCTTGGTCGAGATGATCAGTTCGTCCCGGTGCTGCGCGAAATCGGCGGCCAGCACACGCCCGAAATTCTCCTCCGCCGAGCCATAAGGGGGGCCGTAATTGTTCGCGAGATCGAAATGGGTGACCCCGCGGTCGAAGGCGCGGCGAAGGATCGCGCGGCCGGTTTCGAACACATCGGTGCCGCCGAAATTCTGCCACAGCCCTAGGCTGATCGCCGGCAAGCGCAACCCGCTGCGCCCGACGCGGCGATAGGGCATGCCGGCCTCGTAACGGTTGGCATCGGCGGTATAAGGCGTGGGGAAGGGCATGGCGGATCCTCGAAATGGGCGACCATCTATCCCGGCCGGGCTCTGCTCGCCAATGGCCTGGGATAAGATCGCGGACCCCATCCGAACGGGTCGGGTGGGCCGGCGTTCCGGGTTTTCTTAGCGACTTATTGGGCGCGGTGTAGGAACCCTATTCCTGCTCGGCTCTTCATGGCCAGGTTATTGACCCAGGTGACGGCGCGCGATGGCGTCTCACCGGGTTTCATGCCGATCGAGCAAGGAGAGAGACGATGGACCTGGGGATCAAGGGGCGCATCGCGCTCATCAGCGGATCGGATTCGGGTATGGGCAAGGAAACCGCTCGCTTCCTGTTGGAGGCCGGCGTGCGGGTCGCGCTGACCGACAAGCCGGGTGGGACGATCGACGAAGCGGTCGCCGAACTGGAGCCGCTGGGCGAAGTGATTGCGGTCACTGGCGACGTGACCAAGCCCGATGAGGTCTCCGCCATCTGGCGCGAGGTGCGCGAGCGGCTGGGCGATCCCGACATCTATGTCAACGCGGCCGGCGTGACCGGCGCCACCGGCGATTTCCTGGAGATCGACGATGCCGGCTGGCAGGAGACGCTCGACATCGACCTGATGGGCGCGGTGCGCATGTGCCGCGAGGCGATCCCAGCGATGCGCGCCCAGGGCTGGGGTCGGATCGTGCTGTTCGCCTCGGAGGACGCGGTCCAGCCCTATATCGACGAGCTTCCCTATTGTGCGGCGAAGGCAGGTATCCTCAGCCTCGCCAAGGGTCTGTCCAAGGCCTATGGCTGCGACAATGTGCTGGTGAACACCGTGTCGCCGGCCTTCATAGCGACCCCGATGACCGACAAGATGATGGAGAAACGGGCCGAGGAAAAGGGCACCAGCTTCGACGAGGCGATCGACAGCTTCCTGGAGGAAGAGCGGCCGGGCATGGTCCTGAAGCGGCGCGGCCGCCCCGAAGAGGCCGCCGCCGCAGTCGCCTTTCTCTGTTCGGAGCGGGCGAGCTTCATCAATGGCGCGGGTATCCGTGTGGACTCGGGGTCCGTTTTCACCATCGCCGGGTGACCCTTCGCCCTTTTCGGTTGCGCGGCTGCTCCGCTCGGAGGACAGTCGCCGCAAAACGGAGAGGGCAGGGCATGAAGAGGCATTGGGTGGTGCTGGCATCGGTGGCGTTGCTGGCGAACAGCGCAGTGGGCCAGCAGGTCGAGACCGGATCGCTGGGAGCGACCAACTATGCGGCCGATGGTCCTATGGCGCCCCCCGATCGCGCCCCCAGTTTCGGCGATGAATTCACGAGCCGGATCGATCCCAGCCGCTGGGGCTGGGACACGGATCGCAACAAAGCCGGCTGGTATAATCATGAGCTGCAATATTATGCCGGTCCCGATCGCTCCAACGCGCGGATTGAGGATGGATCGCTGGTGCTGCAGGCGCGGCGTGAGGCGTTGAAGGACGAACCCGATTGGGGTGGGCAGGCCTATAGCTCCGCCAAGCTGGTGACACGCCAGACGCTGGGTTACGGCTTTTACGAGATACGCGCCAAGCTGCCCTGCGGGCGTGGCATGTGGCCTGCCATCTGGCTGTTGCCGACGGGTGGCGCGCCCTGGCCGGCGGGGGGTGAGATCGACGTCATGGAGATGGTCGGCTGGAACCCTAATGTGATCCATGCAACGATCCACTCCGCTGCCTATAATCACGTACGCGGCACGCAACGCGGGGCGGAGACGCGGGTCGCCGATGCCTGCACCGCCTATCACCGATATCAGCTCGACTGGACGCCGCAGGCCATCACGATCGGCGTCGATGGACGCGCCTATATGAAGGTGCGCAACGACCGGCCGGGCGGTGCGGCGGCCTGGCCCTTCACCCGGCCCTATGCCCTGATCCTCAACCTGGCGATCGGTGGCGACTGGGGTGGCGAGCAGGGCGTCGATGATGCCGCCCTGCCGCAGGCCATGCGCGTGGACTATGTGCGGTATTGGAAGTCGAACCCGTAAAGGGTTTACAGCAACGTCCCCGACAGGATGGCCAATGCGATCGTAAAGTAGATGACCAGCCCGGTCACATCGACCAACGTCGCCACGAACGGCGCCGAAGCGCTGGCCGGGTCGAAGCCCAGCCGTTGCAGGACGAAGGGCAGCATCGATCCCGCCAGCGAGCCGAAGGTCACGATCCCGACCAGCCCGGTGCCGACCGTCGCCGCGACCAGCCCCCAATGCGCGCCATAGTCGTAGAAGCCCAGCGTCTGCCACAGCGCGATCCGCGCCATGCCCAACAGGCCCAGGATCGCCCCCAGCGTCAGCCCTGCCGGCAGTTCGCGCAGCGCCACCCGCCACCAGTCGCGCACCCGCACCTGGCCCAGCGCCAGCGCACGGATGATCAGCGAGGTCGCCTGGCTGCCGCTATTGCCCCCCGAGCTCATGATCAGCGGGATGAACAGGGTCAGCACGACGGCGCGCTCCAGCTCGGATTCGAAATGCTGCATCGCGCTGGCGGTCAGCATCTCCGAGAAGAACAGGATGCTCAGCCAGCCGGCGCGCTTGCGGATCATCGCCAAGAAGCTGGTTTCCAGATAGGGATTGTCGAGCGCCTCGACGCCGCCGAATTTCTGCGTGTCTTCAGTATGCGCCGCAACCAAAGCGTCGAGCACGTCGTCGACCGTGACGATGCCGATCGGTCGGCCCTGCTCGTCGACGACGGGCAGCGCCAGCAGGTCGTGGCGACGGATCAGGTCGGCGACCTTCTCGCGATCGGTGGTCGGTGCGACCGTTACGGGATCATGGCCCCGCGCCAGATCGATCGCGCGCGATTCAGGCTCGGCGGCAATGAGTTGGCGCAGCGACACGGTCGCGACCAGCCGGCCCTGTGGCTCCAGCAGAAAGACCGAATAGACGGTCTCACGGCTGCGCTCGACGGTGCGGATATGCGCCAGCACTTCGGCGACGGTCGCGTCGGCCGGACACGCGACATATTCGGTGGTCATCATGCCGCCGGCGCTGTCCGGCGGCCAGCTCAACAGGGTTTCGATCGAGGCTCGGACGGCAGCAGGAAGAGCGGCGCGGATCGCCTCCGCCTCCTCCTCGTCCATCTCCGACAGCACGTCTGCGGCGCGGTCCTCCGCCATTTGCGACACCAAAGCGGCAGCGCGCGTGGTGGTCAGCAGCGGCAGGATTTCCGATGCACAGCGGAGTTCAGGGCTATCGAGGACCGCCACCGCGCGCGTATCAGGCATTTGCGACAGGGCGTCGGCCGCCTCCGCGACCGATAGCGACTGCAACATATCGACGAGATCGGCGATGGACAGACCGCGCCGCGAGGAACGGAAACCGGCGGCGACGCCGGCAATCAGATCGTTGACCATTTCAAACCTTTCGACCGCACGACCCGGGCGGACGAAAGCCAGTTACGAAAACTAGCGAACGGGCCCGAGGCGTGCGGCGCTACTGGAACTGTCGCTGGACATGTTCTCGCTTTCTGGAACGACGCGGGGGCTCCCGCGCCTATGGGCCATCTGCGCCCGACCCCGCCGATCGTCAACACTCGGGGGGAAAAGTTCCGGGCATCTGACACATTTTTCACGAAGCGACCAAGGGATCCCGGTGCCGGCTCCGTCTGGAAGGCAAAAGCATCCAAAGGGGACTATATTCGTGCATCGCCTGCTTTTCGCCTCGACCGCGACGCTTGCCCTGGTGGCGGGATCGGCGGCCTCGGCCCAGACCGTGATCGATACCAAGCGGACCACCCCCGTCCGGACCGCGACCGTCAATAATGGCGCGGCGGGCGACATCAGCATCACGACGGCGGGCAGCGTGGTGACGACCGGCGGCACCGCCGTTTCCGTCGACAGCAACAACAAGATCGCCAATGCCGGCACGATCCAGATCACCGATGCCAATGACTCCATCGGCATCGGTGCCACCGCAGGGGTGCAGGGCGAGATCACCAACACCGGCAAGATCATCCTCGACGAAAGCTACACCCCGGTCGATCTCGACAAGGACGGCGATCTGGACGGTCCTTTCGCGCAAGGCGCACGTCGCACCGGGATCCGGACGGCCGGAGCTTTTACCGGCGCCATCACCAATGGCGGTGAGATCACCATCGAGGGCAATGATTCCGCCGGTATCTTTCTGGCCGGGCCGCTGACCGGCAATCTCGTCCAGTCGGGCAAGATCAATGTGCTGGGCGATCGCTCGGTTGGCGTCCGGACGGGGGCGGTATCGGGCAGTGTCACGCTGGGTGGCACGATTGTCGCGGTCGGACAGGGCGCGGTGGGTGCGCGGATCGATGGCGATGTCGGCGGTGCGCTGACCATCGAAGGGGCGATCGGGTCGACCGGCTATCGCTACACCACGCCACCGGCCGACATTTCCAAACTCGATCCCGATGATCTGTTGCAGGGCGGATCGGCGCTGATCGTCGGCGGCAATGTCGCAGGCGGGATCACGCTGGGCAATGCCACGGGCAAGGCGGCGGATCTGGTCTCCAACGGTGCGGCACCCGCGATGCAGATCGGCGCGGCCGACCGGGCGATCGTGATCGGGGCCACCGGCGGCGCGACCCCGGCGGCGGGGCTGGTGGTCAATGGCCGTATCTCGGGTGTCGGCGTGTATAGCGGCGTGACCGCCACCGGCCTGGCGATCGGCGGGCTAGGCGGCAATGTCCAGATCGCGCAGGGGGTCGCGGTCGGCGGGACGGTGCAGGCCAATGCCAACGGCGCGGCGGCGACCGCCATCCGCTTCGGCGCCGGAGCCTCCACGCCCGAACTGCGCAACAGCGGCACGATTAGCGCGACCGGCGGCGGCGCATCCGCGACCGGCACCACGGCGGTACTGGTCGATACCGGTGCCAGCCTGCCCACGATCCGCAACAGCGGCAGCATCAAGGCCAGCGCCGCCACGGCATCGGCCACCGCAATCCTCGACCGGACGGGCGGGCTAACGCTCGTCGAGAATAACGGCGCGATCGCGGGCGCAGGCGCCGATTCCTCACGCAGCGTCGCGATCGACCTGTCGGCGAACAGCAGCGGCGCGGTGGTGCGCCAGATCGCCCCGGCCACGGGCGCAGCCGCTCCGACCATCACCGGTGCCATCCGCTTCGGCAGCGGCAATGACCGGCTGGAGATCGGCGCCGGGACCGTGTCGGGCGATGTCAGCTTCGGCACCGGCAACAACCGGTTGGAGATGAGCGGCACCGGCATCTATGCGGGCACCGTAACCTTCGGCACCGGTGCAGACACGCTGGTCATCGGCGACACCGCGCGGTTCGACGGCGTCGCCGATTTCGCCGGGCTAGGTCAGGATACGCTGTCGATCACCGGCAAGGGCGTCTTCGCTGGCCGGCTCGCCAATGCGGGGCATGTCGCGGTGACAGTGGCCAGCGGCGGCGGCACCTTTGCCGCCAATGGCACGACCAATATCGCCTCGCTGACCATGGGCGACCAGTCGATCCTCAGCGTGGCGCTCGACAAGACCAACCCGACGGCCAATCTGATCCAGGTCGGCGGCGCGACGACGATCGGCGCGAATAGCCAGCTGGCGCTGCGGGTCTCGGGCGGGTCGGACGTGACGGGCCGCTATGTCGTCCTGCGCTCGGGCACGCTGACCGGGGCCGACAACCTGTCGCTCGCGCCCTCCGCCATGCCCTTCCTCTACAAGGGCGCGATCGTCGCCAGCCAACCCAATGAGATCGCGGTCGAGGTCAGCCGCAAGGCGAAGACCGAATTAGGGTTGAGCAACGCCGGCGTCAGCGCCTTCGACGCGATCGACGCCGCGATCGGCAGCGATGCCAAGCTCTCCGACTCGATCCGGGGCATCTACGACGGTGCGGCCTTCCGGGGCGCGATCGAGCAGATGCTGCCCAACTATGCCGGCGGCGTGTTCGAGGGCGTGACGCTCGCCTCGCGCACCGCCGCCGCCCAGCTCCGCGAGCCGGCCGGCGAGTTCAGCGAAGAGGGCAAATGGGGCTATTGGCTGAGCCCGCTGGGCTGGGACTCGTCCAAGGGCACGCGTTCGACGCGCAGCTATGACGTGCGCGGCTGGGGCGTCAGCGGCGGGATCGAGCACAAGACCGATGCCGGCAATTTCGGCGCGTCGCTTTCCTACCTGAAGGGGCGCGACAATGAAGGCTCGGCGGTCAACCGCGTCGACCACAGCCAATATGAGCTGGCCGGTTTCTGGCGGGCCCGTTGGGGCGCGCTGGCAGCGCAGGCACGGGCTTCGGCGGCCTTCATCAACTTCGAATCGCAGCGCCAGTTCGACGGCGTTATGGGGTCGGAAGCGGTGCAGCGCCGCGCGACCGCCGACTGGAAGGGGATGCTCTATTCGGGCTCCGGCTCGGTCTCGTACGAACATTGGGTCGGCCAGTTCAATATCCGCCCCATCCTAGCCGTCGACTATTACCGGTTGAACGAGGATGGCTATCGCGAGGCGGGCGGCGGCACCGGTTATGACCTGACCGTGCGTAAGCGGAACAGCGACGAACTGGCGGTGACCGCGAGCGTCGCGGCCGGCATCAATTTCGGAGGCGACAATCGTTACGCCCAATGGAGCCGCCTGGAGGTCGAGGCCGGCCGGCGCGAGCGGGTGGCCGGGGCGCTGGGCCGCACGGTGGCCAGCTTCGGCGACGGCACCCCCTTCATCCTCGATCCCGAAGGGCGCGGCGGCGGCTGGATCGGCCGGGTCCGCGCGATCACCGGGACCAGTGAAATCCGGCTGAGCGGCGAAGTGAATGCCGAACAAAGGCTTGGCAACGTGGCGCTGTCCGCGCGCGCGGCCCTGCAGTTCGCCTTTTAAGGCGAGTTCGCCCGCGTGCATCCCCCCTGTACCGCGCGCGGGCGTTCGGAGCCCCACCCCGTCCTCGGGTGGGGCTCCTTTTCACGGGCGGAGGGTTCGGCTAAACGACCGGCCTTCCGCCCTTTTTGTCCGGTCGATACCATGACGCCCACCGGGATCGAGGCCGTCTTCCTCGCCAATCGCGACAAGCTCGTCCGCTTTCTGGCGGCGCGTGGCGCGGGCGATGCGGCGGAGGATCTGGTCCAGGATCTGTGGGTCAAGATGGCGGGCCGTATGGACGGACCGATCGCCAACCCGCTGGCCTATCTCTACCGCGCCGCCGACATGCTGATGATCGATCGCTATCGATCGCGGCGCCAGGCCGAACGGCGCGATCAGGATTGGGCCGAAGGGCAGGATCAGCAGGAGGCAGGTCCCGAACCGCCCGCCGAGCGCGCCTTGGTCGCCCGCCAGACGGCCGAGCGCGTGGCGGCAACGCTGGCCGCTTTGGGAGAGCGGCCCGCACACGTCTTCCGCCGCGCCCGGGTGGAGGGCATTCCGCAACGCCAGATCGCCGCCGAACTCGGCGTCAGCATCAGCACCGTCGAAAGCGATCTGCGCATGGCGGCCCATGCGCTCGCTGCGCTCAAGGACCAGATCGGATGAGCCAGGACCCGATGAAGAATCCGGACGACGTCGCGCTCGACTGGGTGCTGCGCATGGCCGATCCGGCGCGAGCCGACTGGGATGGTTTTACCGCCTGGCTGGAGGCCGATCCCGACCATGCGGCGCGCTACGATCGCATGGCGGCGGCGCTGCTCGATGCCGAGGAGGCGTTGACGGCGTATCCCGATGTAGCCGTGCCCGAGCCGGTCTCGGCGGAAGCGGAGCCGCCTCGCCGGCGTTCGCTACGCTGGTTTGGCGGTGCTGTCGCGGCGACGCTGGTCGGTGCGGTGGGATTGGGGTTATGGAGCGAGCGGCCGCGACCATACGCCATCGAGACAGCGGCGGGCGAGTTGCGGCGTATTCCCCTGTCGGATGGCAGCGTCATCACGCTAGCTGGTGCCTCGCGAATCATGCTCGATCATGGCGATCCCCGTCGGGCGGTGATCGAACGCGGCGAAGCATTGTTCCAAGTGCGGCATGACGGTCGCCACCCCTTCGCCGTCGATGCGCGGGGGCTGGCGCTGACCGATCTGGGGACCGTCTTCGACGTCCGTCTGGGCACGCGGCAGACCCGGGTCGCTGTGGCCGAAGGCGCGGTGATGGTCGATCCGCGCGGCGCGGCGCTGCGGCTGGATGCGGGGCAGGCGGTGGTCGCGGAAGGCAACCGGCTGATCCGTCAGGCGGTCGCGCCGGATACCGTCGGCGATTGGCAGGACGGACGACTGGCCTATGACGGTGCCGCGCTATCCGAAGTGGCGGAGGATCTGACCCGTTTCCTGGGGCGGCCGGTCACGGTCCGTCCGGCCGTGGCGGCGCAGCCCTTTCGGGGAACGATCGACCTTAATGCCGTGCGGCGCGATCCCAAACTCCTCGCGGCCCTGCTCAACGTCGCGGTGCGGGATGATGGTCAGGCCTGGATGCTGGAACCGCGCAGGTGAAGCTTTCGGGGGGCGTGTTCGGCTTGGGGTTGAGCATCGTCGCGGCGGTACCCGCTGCGGCGGCCGAACGCGTTTCCGTCGATCTGCCAGCCGGAACCGTTGGGGATCAGATCATGGCATTGGGGCGCAGCGCCGGCGCCAGCATCGTCGTGCCCGATGCCGGCCTGTGGCGCCGGCCGGTTCCGGCCTTGCGCGGACGGATGACGGTCGAACAGGCGCTGGCCATGATCGCACGGCGCGCCGAGGCGCGGGCCGAGCGGCTGGGAAGCGCGGGTTGGCGGCTCGCCCCGCACCATGCCGCGCGTCCCGCCGTCATCAGACGCCGCCCGGCTCCCATACCGCCGCCGGAAATCCCTGCCGGCGATGTCATCGTGACCGCCAGCAAGCGCGACACCCTTCGCGATCATTTCGCGGGGCAGGTGGTGCAGGTCGCCGGCGCCGATCTGGAACTGGGCGGGGCGGGGGGCACGTCCAAGCTGGCCGACCGGATGACGGCGGTCGCCTCGACCTATCTGGGCGCGGGCCGTAACAAGCTGTTCATCCGGGGAATCGCGGATTCTAGCTTCACCGGACCGACCCAGGCGACGGTGGGCCAATATTTCGGCGACCTGCGGCTGAGCTACAATGCGCCCGATCCCGATTTGCGGCTGGCCGATCTGGCGGCGGTGGAGGTTTTGGAGGGGCCGCAGGGGACGCTTTATGGGGCGGGATCGCTGGGCGGGCTGATCCGGCTGGTGCCCAATGCGCCCGATCCGACGCGGTTCAGCGGATCGGCGATGCTCGGCGGATCGGCGACGACGCACGGCGCGCCGGGGGCGGATGCGCAGGCGGTGCTCAACCTGCCGGTGATCGCCGATCGGCTGGCGATCCGCGTCGTCGCCGATGCCGCGAGCGAGGGCGGCTATATCGACAAGCCGCTACTGGGCCGTACCGACGTCAATCGCACCCGGATCGAGGGCGGCCGGGCAGCCGCCCGGCTTGATCTGGGCGGCGGATGGAATGTCGAGGCGATCGGCATCGGTCAGCGCATTCGCGGTGCCGACAGCCAATATGCGGATCGTGACGGACCACCGCTCAGCCGTTCGGCGCCGGTGACCGAGGGTTTCTCGGCCGACTTCACACAAGCGCAACTGGTCCTGTCGGGCCGGATCGGCCAGATCCGCTTTCGGTCGAGCAGCGGCGTCACCGCGCACGACCTGATGGAGCGCTATGACGCGACGCCCCCCGGCGGTCCCGTCCAGCTCTTCGCCCAGGCCAATCGCACGCGAATGCAGGCCAATGAGACCCGCGCCTGGTACTCTGCCCCGGACGGATCAGGCTGGCTGGCGGGGTTCAGCTATATTCACAACACCACCCGCCTGACCCGCTTGTTCGGCGAGCCGGGGGCGTTGCTGCCGCGCACTGGCGTCGTCAATGGCGTGGAGGAAGCGACCCTCTATGGCGAGGCCAGCTTTCGCCTGCTGCCCGGCCTGCTGACGACCGGCGGCTTGCGCATCACCCATTCGGTGCTCGATGGCGGCGGCGAGGACCTGCCCTCCGCCTTGTCGCTTCAGGCCGTGCGGCAGTTGCGGGAAGTGACCGCCAGCCGGGCGCAGACCATCCTGCTACCGTCCGCCTCCGCGCTGATCGACCTGACGTCCAAGGCGCAGCTTTTCCTGCGCTATCAACAGGGTTTCCGGCCCGGCGGCCTGACGATCGAAGGGCCGTTGGTCCGGCGCTTTCGCAATGATCGTGTCGCGACGATCGAGGCCGGACTGCGCGCCGGACGGCCGGGCCGCGACCCGCTCGACGCGTCGGTCACGCTGGCACATACCGCCTGGCGCGACATCCAGGCGGATTTCATCGACTCCACCGGCTTGCCCAGCACCGCCAATATCGGGGATGGCCAGCTCTGGACGATCGAGGCGCTGGTCGGCGCGCGACTGTCGGATTCGCTGCGGATCGAGGGCGCGGTGTCGTATAACGACAGCCATATCGATGAGCCCTCCAGCGCCCGCGCTTTTGCCTTGCTGGAGGGAGGCACCGCCGATCCGATGCTGGCGCGGGCAACGATCCTCGCGCGGTTAAGCCAGATCCCCAACATCGCGCGGATCACGGCGCGGACGGGGGCGGTCTATCATCGGACATTGGCGGGCGGGCGCGATCTGCGGATCGATGGGTGGTTGCGCTATGTCGGCGCGTCGCGGCTGGGTGTCGGGCCGGTTCTGGGCGAGCGGCAGGGCAGCTATCTGGATAGCGGATTGACCGCCCGACTGGGTCTGGGCGCGTTCGGGGTGAGTGCCAGCGTCACCAATCTGGCCGATGTCCGCGGCAATCGCTTCGCCCTGGGCACGCCGTTCACCACGGGTCGCGACCAGGTGACGCCGCTGCGCCCGCGCACGCTGCGCCTCGGGCTCGACGCGGCCTTCTGATCAGCGGCGCGGCTTCGCGGCGAACAAGGACAGCGGGATCGCAACCGCCATCGCCTGGTAGCCGGCCATGCTGGGATGGAGATGATCCCCTGAGTCATAAGCGGGGAGCAGGTGATCGGGACGCGCGGGATCGCGCACCGCCTGATCGAAATCGATGACGCCGTCAAACACCCCTGATGTCCGGATGAAGCGGTTGATCGCCTGCCGGTCCGCTTCGGTCTCCGGGCCGGGATGATAATAGTCGTTGCCCTGGAACGGCGTGATGGTGCCACCGATCAGGCGGATGCCATGGGCATGGGCACGCTCCGCGAGTTGGCGATAGGCCATGATGATCTGCGCGACCATCGCCTGGTGCGTGGCCGCATCGGCGGGATGTTCGCGGGTGAGTACGCCCAGATCGTTGACGCCCTCGAGCAGAATGACATGGGTCACGCCGGCCCGGGCGATCACGTCGCGATCGAACCGCGCCATGAGGTTCGGACCCAGCCCGTCGAGCAGCACCCGGTTGCCACCGATCCCGGCATTGACGACCGAAAAGCGCCGTGTCGCTGGGTTCGCCGCCAGCCGACGTGCGAGATCGTCGGGCCAGCGGGTGTTGCTGTTGTCGGTGATGCCATAGCCGTCGGTGATCGAATCGCCGATGGTGACGATCGTCGCGCTCTGTGCGGCGTCGCGAACCTCGATGTCGGACAGGGCCCACCATCCGCCGATCTTCTGCGCCTCGGGTAGGGCGGGGCGCATCGTGGCATCGCCCGCCGCCAGATAGGTCGTTGCCCGCGCGCCCGGATGCCCGGTCGGAACGGTCGCGGCCTCGGGGAAATAGAGGCTGACGGTGACATCGCTGCCCGGCGTAACTGGCAGGGCGATATCGTCCGAATAGAGTTCCGCGCCCGGCGGAATGAGGACGGTCGATGCCCCGTCGAACCGCACGGGCAGGGGCGCGACAACCTCGGAGCGACCCGGCGCGCCCAGGCCGATCGTCGCCGCGCCGATCCGCAGCGGCGTGGTGCCGGCGACATTGGAGAGGCGCAGGCGCAGGGTACGGCCACCGGCCGTCAGATGAACCGTCTGGCGGATCGTGGCGGGCCCGGCCTTGGCCAGCTTGTCGGCATTGGCACCGTCGATCCGCATCTGCGATGATCCCCAGGCCGGAGTCCAGCGGGCGTCGCGCGCAACGGCGCCCCCAGCCATCGTCATCGCCAAGGCCGCCACTGCTGCCGTGAAGCCCCAACGCATCATGCCCGATCCTCTTCCTATCCATCCGTGCTTGCGGCCCGGTGTCTGGTAGCGATATCAGGGTCGCTGCCAAACGAAAACAGCCCGCCGCCTTTGGGTGAGACGGAGCCGGGAGAGACGATGCCTCATTTGCTGATGTCCGCTGCGCTGATCGCCCTTTTGCCCGCTGCGGCCTGGGCCGCGCCCGCTTGCCCCGACCCGGTCATGGCCTGTGACCGCGCGACCCCGGGGGCGTTGTCGCTGCTATCGCCCGGCCGCGCCACGACCGTCGTGGTCGAGGACGGGGACGAGCCGGGTGTTCGCCGCGCCGCGCAGGATCTGGTCACCGATCTGAAGGCAGTGGGTGGCGGCGAAGTCCTGCTGGCGAGCGCGCCGACGGGCGGGGCGACGGTGATCGCGGGTACCCTAGGCCATAGCCAGATGATCGACGCGCTGGCACGGGCAGGCAAGCTCGACGTGAGTGGATTGAAGGACCAGTGGGAGGGCTATGTCGAACAGGTGGTCGACAATCCCGCACCCGGCGTCGCCCGCGCTCTGGTCATCGCGGGAGCGGATCGACGGGGCACCATCTATGGTTTGTACGACATCAGCACGAAGGCCGGAGTCAGCCCTTGGACCTGGTGGGCTGATGTGCCGGCGCAGCGCCATCCGACCCTCTATCTGACCGCCGGGCGCGTCGCCGATCATCCGGTCGTCAAATATCGCGGCATCTTCATCAATGACGAGGAACCGGGCTTCGGTGGCTGGGCGCGGGCCAAGTTCGGCGGCGTCAATCACCTGGCCTATGAGAAGGTCTTTACCCTGCTGCTCCGCTCCAAGGCCAATTTCCTATGGCCGGCCATGTGGGGCAAGTCGCTATGGGAGGATGATCCCGCCTCCGCCCCGCTGGCACAGGAGATGGGCGTGTTGCTCGGCACCTCCCATCACGAACCGATGCAACGCGCGCAGGTCGACTGGAAGCGGCAGGGCGGCGGTGCCTGGGACTACACCCGCAACGCCCCAGCGCTGCGCGCCTTTTGGCGGCAGGGGATCGAGCGGCGCGGCCGGGCCGAGGACCCCGTCACGATCGGGATGCGCGGTGACGGCGACGAACCGATGACCGAGGGGACCGCGATCGACCTGCTTCAGAATATCGTGGCCGATCAACGCAAGATCATCGCCGATGTCACCAGGCGTCCCGCATCGGAGACGCCGCAGGTCTGGGCGCTCTATAAGGAAGTGCAGGATTATTACGACAAGGGGATGCGCGTCCCCGATGACGTGACCCTGCTGTTCGCCGATGACAATTGGGGCAATATCCGCCGCCTGCCGCCGCCCGGCGAGCGGCGGGCCGGCGGCGCGGGCGTCTATTATCATTTCGATTATGTCGGTGATCCGCGTAACTATAAATGGCTCGACACCAATGCCATCCCGCGTGTGTGGCAGCAGATGCGGATGGCCAGCGACTATGGCGCGGATCGGCTGTGGATCGTCAATGTCGGCGACCTGAAGCCGATGGAATATGCGACCAGCTTTTTCCTCGCCATGGCCTGGAACCCGGCCCGCATGGATCTGGCCACGATGCAGGCTTATCCCGCACGCTGGGCGACGCAGCAATTTGGGCCCGCGCAGGGGCCCGCCATCGGGGCTCTGCTGACCCGCTATGGCCAGTTGGCCAGCCGCCGCAAGCCCGAGCTGATTGATGCGACGACCTATGATCTGGCGGGCGGCGAGTGGGCACGGGTGCTGGCGGAGTGGAACACGCTCGACGCCGATGCGCGGCGGATCGAAACGACGCTGCCCGCCGATCAGCGCGATGCCTATTATGAACTGGTGCTCCACCGGGTGGAGGCGATGACGAACCTGCATCGGCTCTATCAGGCCGTCGCGGCCAACCGGGCGGCGGCGAGCGCAGGGGATGCCGCCATGGCGCAGCGGATGGCGTCGGCCGCGCGGGATTATTACGAACGTGATGCCGCGATCCGTCGGCGCTACGAGGTCGAGACGGCCGGCGGCAAATGGCCGAGCATGATGGCGCAGACGCATATCGGCTATACCGGCTGGCAGCAGCCCGATACCAACTCGATGCCCGCGCTGGCGACGGTCGCCAAACCCCTGCCGCTGCCCGCCGCCACATCCAGACCCGCCCGGCGGATCGCCGCCGATAGCGGCCGCGCGGTGGATGGCGCCGGAGTCCGGTGGCAGCGCGTGGCCGGCTTCACTGCGGAAGGTGCGGCGATGATCGCCACGCCCACCACCGCGCCGACCATAGAACGGCCCGGCGGGGCCAGTCCGCATATCGTCTATGACGTCACATGGGACCGCGTCGGGCCGATGACGCTGGGGGTCATTGCCGCGCCGGGTCTAGACGTGCGTGGTGGTGGCAAGCATCGGATCGCGGTGTCGATCGACGATGGGGCGCCGATCATGCTGAACCTGATGGCCGGCGAATCGGTGGAGACGTGGAGCCGCTCGGTAATCGAGAATCGCCGGATTACGACGACGACCCTGCCCGGCATCACGGCGGGACGGCATCGGCTGACCCTATGGCTGGTCGATCCCGAAGTGGTGATCGAGGGCATCACCCTCGACCCCGCCAAGGGGTGAGCTAGCCGCCGCGCAGCATCCGCATCGCCTGAGCCCGGAGCAGGCCGAGATTTTCCGGGTCCTGGCCGAGAACGCCATGCCGCTCTTCGGGCAGATGCGCCAGCGGATGGCCATCAGGGCGAAAGGCATAATGGTCGAACCAGGCGGCCCAGGCGGCGCGTTCGGGCGCGGGTCGCGCAGCGATCGCGCTCATGGCGAGCAGCAGCGTTATAAAGGGTTGGTCGGGGCCGACCGGAAAGGCATCCCACCAGTAATTGACCAGGATGTTGAGCGATCCGCTCGCCTCCACCCGGTGCCACCAGAGCTTGGGCATATAGAGCGCATCCCCCGGCCCCAGATCGACCGTGATCGCGCGCGCGGCCGCATGTTCGAAACGGGGATAGCGCGGATCGCCCGGCTTCGCCTCTGCGGCCAGCGCCACCGGCTGGCCGGCCATGGTGTGATCGATCGGGCCGACATAAAGGTCGCCGATCGCGTCGGGCGGATAAAGGGTGAAGCGCCGCCGTCCCGCCACCACGCAGGCGATATTGTCCATCATGTCGTAATGACAGGCGATGGTCGAGGCATGGCCGATCCACAGCCGTGGAGACACCCCGGACGGTGCGAAGGGCAGGGCATTGTCCTCCGCCAGTCCAGGCAGGAAAATTTCGGTGGGTAGTGACCCGGCATAGATGCTTTCGGTCGCCTCACCCGGCCGTGTGATCCGGGCAATGGCCTCGCCCAGCGGCATCCGCTCACGCCGGAAATTAAAGCCCGCCAGATCGTCGGTATAGGTATAGCGACCGGCAATGGCGGGATCGCCGACAAAGGCTTCGACCGGATGGCCGGCATCGAAACGCGCCAGATAGGCCCGCAGCGCCGCGCCATCCTCGGCCAATTGCGCCATTGGCCAATCGGCCACCGCGCCGCGTATCACGACCGGCTGACAGGGCTCGGCGACCAGCCGCCCGAACGCCGCCGGATCGGTCAGCGCTTCGCGGTCGACCTCGGCGGCCTTCGGACTCACGCCGCCAGTCCGCTCAACCGGTCGTTGCGCCGCCGCGCGAGGAAGGGGACGTGGCGGACCGAATTGGTCTGCGCATAGATCAACTGCATATCGCCGGAGCGGAACAGCGACACGATGACGTCATCGGGCAGGGCGTGGAGCGCATCGAGGCTGATCGTATAAAGCGAATCGAGCCGCAGGCTTTCGCCATTGTCGAACCGGAAACTCAGGTCGATCGGCTCGACCAGATTGTGGGCGAGCAACTGGGCGACGAAGCGCTCCGTCTCGGGCAGGCCCTTGTGCAGCCGGCGCAGCGCGGCCTGGACGCGCTGTAGCATCGGGGTCGGTGCGCCATCGGCGTCGAACACCGGTTCACCTTCGGGTTGGCGAAGCGCCGGATGATCGCGGTCGATCGCGATATTCTCACCCGACACATAAAAGCCCTGCCGCTCCAGATCGGCGGCGCGATAGCCTGTCAGCATATGGTTGGAGCCCAGGCAGAGATTCTCGTCCGGCACCAGACCCATCAGCGCCCCCGGATAGAGGTCGCCCGTCTCCGGATGCCGGGTGAACAGAATGGGATAATGGAGCGAGGCCGACAGGAATTCCTCGGCCACCAGTTGCACAAAATGTCGGGTAGCGTCAGGGGCGGGGGACACGCGCAGGGCGGCGTGCCGAGCGCTATCGAGCAATTCCATTTCGGCCATGATCGTCGGTCCCTTTCGCGTCGCGTCCCCTCTAACCCCGGGCGGATGCGATGCCGGCCGGGGCGACGATATCGGGGTTGTGTCTATTCCCTCCGACCTTCGTCAAGCCCAGCAAATAACGGCAATTCAGTGCTCTGACAAATTGCTTGTTATAGCGCTATCATAGCGCTACCATTGATGCATCATGTGGGCGGTACGGCGGCATAACGCTGGTCGTCTATGAACTATAGAACCGAAGGAGAGGGGAAGATGGTGGCTCGCACTGCTTTCGTGAGCGCATTGATTTCGCGGCGCAGGCTGATGACCGGAGTCTCGCCGTTGATGGCCTTGGCTTTGCTATCGCCGGACGCGGCCTTTGCTCAGACCAGCACCGCTCCCGCCGGCGTACGCCCGGATGTCGCGGTCCAGGCCAACACCACCACCGCCCAGGAAGCGGGCACCCCTCAGAGCCAGGCGACCGATCCTGCTGCACAGGACAACAGCCCGTCTCCGGCCGGCGAGGCGAGCTCGGCCGACATCATCGTCACCGGCCTGCGCAGCTCGCTCCAGCGCAACCTCGACATCAAGCGCACTGCGACCGGTGTCGTCGACGCGATCTCTTCGGAAGACATCGGCAAATTCCCCGACTCCAACGTCGCCGCCTCGCTCCAGCGTCTGCCCGGCGTGTCGATCCAGCGCTCGGGCGCACGTGGCGAGCCGACCGGCATCACCGTTCGCGGCTTTGGTGGCGACTTCAACACCACGCTCTATGACGGCCGCCGCATCTCGACCGCGACTGGTGGTCGCCAGATCGACTTCAGCACCGTCGGCTCGGATTTCATTGGCGGCATCAGCGTCCTGAAGACGCCCGACGTGTCGCTGGCATCCAGCTCGATCGGCGCGACCGTCGACATCCAATTCCCCAAGCCGTTCGACCATCCCGGCTTCCGCGCGGCGGTCAGCGCCTCGGGTTCGTTGCAGGACCGTGCGGGCCATGTCGTGCCGACGCTCGGCGCGCTGGTCAGCGACACCTTCGCCGACGATACGATCGGCATCCTGTCGAGCTTCATCTACACCCGGCGTGATACCGATACCAACCGCGTCTTCGTATCGGGCTGGCCGGGCAACGGCTTCGCCCCCTGCCAGTTGCAGGGCAGCACCGCCACCGTCTGCAATCCGGTCAACTCGGGTAACGACCCCAGCCAGGTTCGCAGCCTGACGGGCTGGTTCCCGCAGCAATATGGCGCGGAACAGCAGCGCGTGCAGGACGAACGTGTCGATGGCCGCATCGCGCTGCAATGGCACCCTTCCGAAGGCGTAATGGTCACGCTGGACAACAACTTCTCGCGCCAGACGCTCAATACCGACGTGTACGGCTTTGGCGTGTGGTTCAGCCAGGAGTCGCTGCGCAACGTCAAGCAGGACGCCAACGGCACAGCGGTCAGTTTCACCCAGGCGGGGTCGCCGACCGACTTCACCAGCGCGCATAACCGCCAGATCCTCCAAACCAACCAGACCGGCCTGAACGTCAAGTGGGACGTGACCGAAAAGCTGACGGTCGAGGCCGACGGCGCCTATGCCAAGAGCTGGCTGAACCCCGGCAATGTCATCGGCAGCCAGAATGGCGACATCGGCTATGGCGGTCGCCTGGGCACCAATCTGGGCTTCAACATCACGGGCGACAGCAACAAGGCGTTCCCGACGATCAGCAATTTCGGCCCGGCCGGCGACGGCGCGCGTTGGGCCGATCCCGCGCTGATCGGCTCGCACGTCACGGTCAATCAGACCCAGCAGAATACCGACGAGCTCAAGCAATTCCGCGGCGTTGCAACGTGGAAGGAAGACAATATCACGCTGAAGCTCGGCGGCCAGTATGTCGAGGACAATTTCCAGCTGTTGAACCGCAGCACCTTCACTAACAATTTCTGGCAGGCCTATTCGGGCTACGGCGCGCCATCGGGTCAGGGTGGTGGCGTGTCGCCGCTGCCGTCCAGCCTCTACCAGGGTTCGATCAGCCTCGACAAATTCATCCCCGGCTTCGCGGGTGGCCTGCCGCCGTCCGTCCTGATTTACAGTCCGCAGGCCTACCAAGCTTATCTGTCGAGCTTGGGCAATCCCTATGCCCAGACGATTCCGGGCTTCAACTATCCGGCGCCCGACGATACGTCGAATGGGCTGCGGAATTTCCGTGGTCAGTTCACCGAGGCGGTCGATCCGGCGAGCATCCTGACGGTCAACGAAAAGACGCTTTCCTTCTTCCTCAGCTCGGCGATGGAAGGCCGGATCGGCGAGATGCCGCTGCATGTCGCGTTCGGCGTCCGTACCGAGAATACCCGTCTGCGCTCGATCGGGCAGGGGCGTCAGCCGACGTCGATCACGCGCAGCACGACCGACCCGTCGCTGCTGACCATCGGCTTCTCCGACACGCAGCCGGTGGCACGCCGCAACAGCTACACCTATGTGCTGCCCTCGGTCGACGCGCGACTGGAAGTGACCGACAATCTGCAGTTGCGCTTCGACGCATCGCGCACGCTGACTCGTCCGGGCCTCAACCTGCTGAACCCGGTGCTGAACGTCGGTATCGGCCAGCGTGTCGGTGCGCTGTCGGGCAGCGGTGGCAACCCCAATCTGCAGCCTTATCTGGCCGACAATTTCGACGTCGCGGCCGAATGGTATTATCAGCGCAATTCGTACCTCGCGGTCGACTTCTTCCTGAAGAACGTCAGCAACTTCATCGTCGGCGGCGTGACGCGGCAAACGGTGAACGGCGTGATCGATCCGACCACGGGCCAGCCGGCGAGCTTCGCCATCTCGGCGCAGGTCAACGGTCCGGACGCGACAGTGCGCGGTGTCGAAATCGCCTGGCAGCAGGTGTTCGGCGACAGCGGCTTCGGCTTCCAGGCGAATGCGACGCTGGTCGATACCAACAAGCCCTATGATGCGACCAACATCTCGCAGACGGGCTTCGCGGTCACGGGTCTGGCCAATTCGGCCAATTTCGTCGGCTTCTACGACAAGAACGGCTTCCAGATCCGCACGGCACTCAACTGGCGTGACGAGTATCTGGCGGGCTTCGGCCAAAACCAGAATACCGGGGCGTACGGCGCCGAGCCGACCTTCGTGAACCAGAGCTTCCAGGTCGATCTGACCAGCAGCTATGACGTCACCAAGGACTTCTCGATCTTTGGCGAAATCCTGAACCTCAACAATAACAAGCAGAGCACGCATGGCCGGTTCAAGAACCAGCTGCTCGACGTGTTCGACTATGGCCGGCGCTTCACGCTCGGCGCGCGCTATCGCTTCTGATGATAGCATGATGCGGGGATGTCGGGCTTCGGCTTGACATCCCCGTTCTCTTTTGGACCTTCTCGACCATGGTTCAGCCCGTTCAGAATATCGTGATCGTCGGTGGCGGCACCGCTGGCTGGCTGACGGCCGGCGTCATCGCCGCGCGGCATCAGGGGCGGCGGCCGCACGGCTTTACCGTGACGTTGGTCGAGTCCCCGAACGTGCCGATCATCGGGGTGGGCGAGGGGACCTGGCCGACGCTGCGCACCACTCTGCGAAAGATGGGCGTGTCGGAGACCGCATTCTTCCGCGAGTGCGATGCGTCGTTCAAACAGGGTGCGCGCTTCAATCGCTGGACGACGGGCGCGGCCGATGACGGCTATTACCACCCGCTGATGCTGCCGCAGAGTTTCGGCCAGGTGAACCTGGCCACCCATTGGCTGGCGGCAAGCGAGGCGACCAGCTTCTGCGACGCGGTGACGCCGCAGGGGCGGATTTGCGACGCCGGCCTCGCACCTAAGACGATCGCGACGCCCGAATATGAGGCGCTGGCCAACTACGCCTATCATCTGGATGCCGGCAAATTCGCCGATTTCCTGCGCCGCCATTGCTGCGAGACGCTGGGCGTGCGGCATGTGCTCGCCGATGTCGAAGAGGTGCTGCTGAGCGAGCAGGGCGACATCCGCGCGGTCCGCACGGCGCAGGCGGGGGAAGTGACCGGCGACCTGTTCGTCGACTGCACCGGTTTCCGCTCGCTCCTGCTCGGCGAGGCGATGGAGGTGCCATTCAAGCCGCTGGGCGATGTGCTGTTCTGCGACACCGCGCTCGCCATCCAAGTGCCCTATGATGATCCCGAGGCGCCGATCGCCTCGCACACCATCTCGACGGCGCAGTCGTCGGGTTGGATCTGGGATATCGGCCTGCCGACCCGGCGCGGGGTGGGGCATGTCTTTTCCAGCAGCCATATCGGCCGCGACGAGGCTGAGCGTGAACTGCGCGTCTATCTGGGCGAGGTGGGGCGTGATCTGCCGGTGCGCGAGTTGAAGATCCGGGCGGGACATCGGACGCGCTTCTGGGAACGGAACTGCGTCGCCGTTGGGCTGGCGGCGGGGTTCTTGGAACCGCTCGAAGCCTCGGCCATCGTGCTGATCGAGCTATCGGCCAAGCTGATCGCAGAACAGATGCCGGCGTGCCGCGAGGTGATGGACACGGTCGCCAAGCGGTTCAACGACACGACGCTGTATCGCTGGGGCCGGATCGTCGATTTCCTGAAACTCCATTATGCGCTGACCCAGCGGACCGATAGCGACTTCTGGCGGGATAACTGCCGCCCGGAGACGATGCCCGATCGTTTGCAGGAACTGATGACGCTGTGGCGTTACCAAGCGCCGTGGATGCACGATGAATTCGACCGGGTGGAGGAGGTTTTCCCTTCGGCCAGCTATCAATATGTCCTCTACGGCATGGGCCAGCGCACCGAGATCGCCCCCGGCAGCCTGGAGGCGGAAGCCATCGTCGCCGAGCGTGCGCGCCGTGAGAACGACGTGCAGACCGGGCGGATGCTTGCCGGCCTGCCGCGCCACCGTGATCTGATCCGCAAGATCGTCGAGCGGGGGTTGCCGACGATCTAGGCGCTGAGGGCGGCGCGTGGCCTTCGACTTCGCTCAGGCTGAACGGAGGTTGGGATCTTTGGCCTTCATTACTCCGCTCCGTTCAGCCTGAGCGAAGTCGAAGGCCAAGGGAAGAGCGTCGACTTCGCCCGGCGGGCTTACCGCCCTGACAGCGTGAAGCTGTCAATATCCATCCACCCACCCTTGGCGCCGGGATTGTAGCAGAACAGCGCATATTGCTGCCCCTGGAACGTGCCCGTCCGCCAGTCGAAGGCGAGCGGGAAATCGCCGCCCAGCGTCCGCCAGTCGCGCCCGTCGACGCTATAGGCGACGCTGCCCCGATCGGTCTTGAAATCCATGTCGGTGCGCAGAAACAGCCGCTTGGCGGTGATCGGCTGGGCATCGACGCGGACTTCGGTCTTCTGGGTGTCGGCCATATCCTCGACTACGCGCATGGTGAGCGTCAGTCGACCATCGCGTCCCCGGCCGACCGCGATATGGCCGTTATATTTGCCGAAGGTGCCGAAGCCGCACTGGTCGCCGACGGCGATATGCGATGGGTCGATCGCCACGATCCCCCGGCTGAACGGTCCCTGCCCCTTTTGCAGCAGGGTGTTGCGCGCGCTCCAAAGGGCGGGGGCCTCGCCCGCGCGCAGTCGCATCCAGCCCGGCCGCTCGGTCAGCGACCAGCGATCGTCCAGCGGATTGTGGTTCCATTGCCATTGGAGGCCGAGCTCGGGCTTGGCGAAATCGTCCGAGGCGGGGAGCAGGCTGGCCGGTTGGCCCTGGATCGGTTTGGTCGCACTGGCGGGCACGCGGCCCGGCGCGTCGGGCGTGCCCCAGACGGGCCAGCCATCCTTCCAGAAGACCGGGCTGATATTGGTCATCCGTCCGACCGCGCCGGCATCGATCATCACGAAGCTATAGTCGCGTCCATCGGGCAGATCGACGATCGCGCCCTGATGGCCGCCGGTCTTGTCGTCGATCTGGTCGTGCGTTTCCCATGGGCCGAACAGGCTCTTGGCGCGCGAGACGGTCATGCCCAGCCGCCGAGGGATGGCGTTGAACATGTAATAATAGTAGCCGCGCTTGACGAGCTTCGAGCCTTCCGCGCCCTTGTTGTAATAGACGACGCGCTTGTCCGTCACGGTGCGCAGGTCGCGGTCCAGGCTGAGCAGCGTGTTGGTGCCGTCCGACCCGACCGAGGTCATGATATAGGCGCTGCCGTCGGTGTCGAAGAACAGGCCCGGGTCGAAGGCTTCCTCGCTGATCCGGTTCATCGCCCAAGGGCCGCGAATATCCTTCGAGCGATAGATGCGCGTGTTCTCGCCCACCGGCGTGACGGCGATGTAGAAGGTGCCATCGCGGTAGCGCAGGCTGGGGGCGAAAATGCCTTTACGGTAGGCGCCACCGTTTTTCAGATCATATTCCGGCAGCCCTTCCAGCCGATCGATGACATGGCCGACGAAGCGCCAGTTCACCAGATCGCGCGAGGTCATGATCGTCAGACCCGGCACATTGGCGAAGGTCGTAGTGATGAAATAGAAATCGCGACCCACCCGGATGATGTCGGGGTCGGGATAGTCGGCATAGAGCGGCGGGTTGGCATAGGTGCCGTCACCGCGATCCGACTGCCAGGCCTGCGCGCCTGCGATCGCGGGGATGAGGGCGAGCAGCGCGAACGAGAAGGACCGCCACCTCATTGCGGGGTATATGCATAGGGGCCGATGACCGTGCCGACGAAGCCGCCCGCCCTTGCCGTGCTGAGGAACCGCACGTCCAGATCGGACTTCAGCGTCGCGCTCTTGCCGCCCGCCCGATAGTCGAACGTCATCGCGCCGCCCTTGGCATGGATGGTCAGCGTGACCGGGCCCTTCGCCGTGACCGGTGCGGAGGCGATGAGCGTTTCAAGCGCGGCTTCGTCGCGCGTGTTCTTGCCCTCGCGGACGTGGAGCGCGATCCGCGGCTGGCCATCGATGCGGGTCAGCCCGAAGAACAGATAAGCATAGTCGTTCTGGATCGCGGCAAGTCCGGCCCGCGCGCCATCCTTGGCGGGGGTGAAGTCCACCGTCGTCGAGACATCCGCCACCGCATGTTGTTGCCGCCGCCCGACAAAGGCCGGCACACCATTCCGATCGCCCAGCGCCGCGCCACCATCCAGCGACAGGCGGCCGTTCGCCACGCGGTAGAAGGGGGTCTTGGGCGTGCGGATGCCGATCCATTGCATCGCGAGCCGGTTGCCGTCGAACGGGTCGACATAGCCGAAATCGCCGCTGGTCGGCAGCTTGGGCGCCGGGCTCGCGGGCAGGTTCGGCTTGGCATGGGTCCAGGGCACGGTCTTGCCGCGCTCCAGGATCATCAGCCAGCCATCCTTCCATGTCACGGGCAGCAGGAAGGTCTCACGCCCGATATTGTAGAAATCCTCGGCATAGGGGCGCGTCGCCAGGAAGGTCGCCCACCAGTCGCCATTCTGCGTCTGGATCAGCTCGGCATGGCCCGCCGCGCTGATCGGATGCGGGCGGTTCGCATCGAGATCGCGCTGGGTCAGGATCGGATTGCCGGCAAAGGGCACGAACGGCCCCCGCAGCGCCTTGGAGCGAAAGACGACCTGCGAATGGTCGACGCTGGTCCCGCCCTCAGCGGCCGTCAGATAATACCAGCCATCCTTCTTGAAGATATGCGGCCCCTCGATCCAGACGGGCTTCTTCGACAGATCGACGCCGCCATTGATCAGCTGCGTGCTCTCGCCGACCATCTTGCCGGCGCGCCAGTCATATTCCTGGACCCAGATGGCGCGGTGGCCATCATAGCGCGGCGGCTCGGCGGGGGCGCGGTTGTTGACGATATAGGCGCGGTCGCCCTCCCAATAGATGGAGGGATCGATCCCTTCGAAGGGCAGCCAGATCGGGTCGGACCAGGGGCCCGCCGGGTTCTTGGCGGTGATGACGAAATTGCCCCGGCACTGGACGCAGGTGTTGACGATGTAGAAGGTGCCGTCGTGATAGCTGATATCGGGCGCGAACACCGCCTCCGAGATCGCGCGACCGCTGAAGTCGAGCTGCCCCGGCCGGTCGATCGCGTTGCCGATCTGGGTCCAGTTCACGAGATCGGTCGAGTGGAAGATCGGCAGGCCCGGAAAATGGGCGAAGGACGAGTTGACGAGATAATAGTCCTTGCCGACCCGCGTGACCGACGGATCGGGATAATAGCCCGAGACGATCGGGTTCAGATATTCGCCCGGACCCGGCTTGACCTGCTCCAGCGAGCGCCCCTGATAGCGGAAATCGTCGAACTGCGCGACCTGGGCGGCGGCGGGCCCCGCCAGGCCCAGCGCCAGGGCAAGCAGCGTGAAGCGACGGCGGATCATGCGATACCCTTTCGGACTGGGGCCGCACGCAGGGCGTCGGCGATGGCGGCGCGCAGTGGCTTGGGATGCAGATCGTCGTCATAGGGCAGGGGGCGCTGGGGGGCGCCGTCCGTGCGGGGGGCGAAACCCTGCAACCAGCTATGCTTGTCCCACAGGCCCCAGCACAGGAACTGGTCTAGCTGCGGATAGGCGAACATGCGGTCGAGATAGTCGCGCGCGACGGCGGCGACCTGCGCGTCGCGGCGTACGGGATCGGCCGGGAGTTCACGATCGTTGATGTCGAACTCGGTGATCAGCAGGCGATAGCCCATCGCCACCACCGCATCGAGGAACTGCTTCCACTCGGCGCGCTGGGCACGCGAATGGCTGCCGTCATTGCCCAGATGACTCTGGATACCGAGCGCATCGACCGGCACCTTCTCGCGCCGGAACCGCTCCAGCAGGCGGAGGACGCCGGCGCGGTGTTTCTCGTTGCCGATCTCCCACGACATATAGTCGTTGTAGACTCGCTGGGCATGCGGGGCATGCTCGCGCGCCGCCTCATAGGCGATCTTCAGCGCGTCGAAGCCCAGCGCCTGGGTGAAGACGGTGTCGCGGATCTCGCCCGTCTTGGGATCGATCGTCTCGTTGACCACGTCCCAGGAATAGATTTGATCGCCGAAATGCCCGGCCACGCTGGCGATGTAGGCGCGCAGCCATTTTTCGGCGCCGGTCGCGCGCACGCGCTCGGCCAGCGCGGGCGAGATATATTTGCCGTAGTTCCACAGCAACGTATGCCCGCGCAGCTTCATCTTGTGGTCGCGGGCATAGGCGGCGATCGCGTCGGCAGGCCCGAAATTCAGGGCGTTCGGGTCGTTGCCGAGCACATAGACCTTCATCTCGTTCTCAGGCACCACGACGGCGCATTCGCGCGCGACGATCGCGCCATAGGCCGGATCGTGGATCGGCGAGGACCGACCGGCATTGATCGCGGTTCCGAACAAGATGCCCTTGGCCGCCGCCAGATCGCGCAGCGGAACATCACTTTGCGCCACCAATCGCGACGGGAGCGCTCCCATCATCAGGCCGCCGGTCATCCCGACAAGCTGTTGCCGACGGGTCATCGTCGGGCCTTGCCCCTTGGGTTTCATCACCCTCTCCTTGTGCTTTGCAACGACATTTGCATGGCGCCGCGCAAACGGCAAGGCCATGGCGAAGCGGGAGAATTCGGTCAGTCGAGCAGGCGCGCGTCGCCCCAGGTCACGGGCAGCGCCGCATCGGGAGCGCTATCGGCGCGAGCGACCAGTTCGATCAGCTTGCGGCCGCGCACATCCGCCTCGATCATGGCGGGCGGATGGTTCAAGGCCATGGGCTGCGAGCGGGTCAGCAGGCGGCCGTCGCCATAGACCTCGAACACCACGCGTTGCGTTCGTGCCGTGGTGGAATCGTTGATCCCGACCGTGGCGACAAAACGCGACTGGCCAGGATTGCGTACTTCCAGCCGGGAATTGGCGAGCACACCCAGCCCGGTGTCATAGACTTTGCCCGCGATCCGCAGCGGCCGTCCGAACGGCGTGCGGTCCGCCTGCGCACCGCCCCAGCCGCCATATTGGGGATAGTCGCCGGGGCCCTTGGACCCGCCCCACGGACTGAGCTCGTGATGGATGGTCGGGTCGCCTTCGGGCGTGACGACGCCGTCCGCGGCCGGGTTCACATCGCCGGGCGTCTCCGACAGATAATGACCGGTCGCCAGCCGCCGTTTGCCCTTGACGCGGTAGATCAGCGTCTGATGCGGAGCGACGGTCAGCTTGGTCTCTCCGGTGAAGCTGGTCTTCTGCCCGGTCCATAGATCGGTCATCGCGACCGGCTGGTTGCCGAGCATCTTCAGGTGATCGGCGGTCAGCACCGGCTGGACGGGGGCGGCGGTACGGTTGAAGATCGCCACCGCCTTGTCGCCATTGGCCAGGGTCTTCACGAAGATCTGGACATCGTGCGAGAGATAGGCCGGCACCGCCTGATGGCCGGCGGGATCCTGGTTCAGCGCGATGATCGCCCGGTTGCCCAGCAGGGCCAGTTGCTCGGCATTGGCCTTGCGCAGGTCGAAGCCGATCAGCAGCGGCGCGTTCATCATCGCCCAGAGCGCAAAATGCGACCGTGCCTCGGTCATATGGTTCGCGTCGAAGTCACCCGATCCGATGAACAGCATGTCCGGGTCGTTCCAGCTATGCGGATGGGCATAGAGGGCGCGGGTCGCGCTGGTATCAAAATTGGTCAGCATCCGCGACCAATGGGCGGTGATGTCGTCGCTGGTGCGCGACACATTGCCGAGCTGCTTGGCCCAACTGCGTACATCGGCAGAGCCCCAGAGGCAGATCGAGAAGAGATAATCGCCGTCCGGATTCTCGCGCTTCAACGCCATCGCCACATGGTCGTACAGCGCACGGACCGCCGGGATGTCGGTGCGCGCCAGCGAGTTCATGTCGATCAGCGGCGCGAGTTCGCGATAATCGCCCTTACGGACATGCTCGGAATCCCGGCCCAGCCCGCGAATGCCGCAGCCATCGACCTTGATGTAATCGAACCCCCATTCGCGGAAATACAGCGCGATATCCTGGTCGATATGACCGTACAGCCCCACTTCGCGCTCGGCGATCGTGCCCTCCGGCTGATTGGCGAAGTTGGGGGTATAGACCTGGCCGCAACTGTTGCGCCCGATGTCGGAATAGATCCCGGCCTTGAACCCCATGGCATGGAGGCGATCGGTCAGCGGGCGAAAGCTGGTCTGCTGGTTCGGTCCCGCAGCGGCAGAGGGAAATTTGTCGGCGCGGATCACCAGCCGGCCGTCAGGCTGGCGACGGCGCAGCCACCAGCCGTCATCGATATTGATATAGCGATAGCCGGCGGCGGCCAGCCCCTTGTCGACGATCAACCTGGCCGAGGCCATGACCTTTTCCTCGTCGACATCGCTGTTGAACGCGTTCCAGCTATTCCAACCCATTGGCGGTAGCGCGGCCTGGCCGTCCTGGTTCGCGGTCCAGCGTCCGGTCGGGGCAAGCGGATCGGGTTTGGCCGGCACCGTCTGTGCGACCCCGGCGGCGGACAGACACACAAGCGCGGCCGCGCCTGCCAGATAGGCCTTTTTGATCCCGCGCATTCCCTCACCCGTCTTATTGTCGTTTGGCGTTATCTTGTCGGACTAATCCATGGCTGTCCAGTCAAGCATTTGAGCCAGCCTGTTTTTCCCGCCGAGGCTGGACATGGCCGTCTCAACTGGTACCGTTACCAAAAATAAGCTGGTCTGGGAGTGGGATAAGCATGAAGGCATGGCAGATGTCGGTGCTGGCGCTGATGCTGTCGGCGTCGCCGCAGGTGATGGCGCAGCAGGGCGCCGAGCCGGCAGTGCGGGCGGAGCAGGAGGCGAACGCCTTGGCCGCCACGCTGGTCGGCAAGATGACCACCGACGAAAAGCTCTATCAGTTGCTGAACACCGCGCCGGCCATCCCCCGGCTGGGCGTACCCGCCTATAATTGGTGGACGGAGTCGCTGCATGGCGCGCTGGGGCCGGTGCCGACCACCAACTTCCCCGAGCCTGTGGGGCTGGCCGCGACCTTCGACGATGCGCTGGTCGGCCGCGCGGCGCAGGCGATCAGCCGGGAGGTGAGGGGGCTTCACGCGCTGGCCCGGCAGACGGGCCGGCTGGGGCGGATCGGTACGGGGCTGGATAGCTGGTCGCCCAACATCAATATCTTTCGCGATCCCCGCTGGGGGCGGGGGCAGGAAACCTATGGCGAAGACCCGTTCCTGACCGCGCGCATGGGCGTCGCCTTCGTGCGTGGCATGCAGGGGACCGATCCGAACCGCATCGACGTCGTCGCGACCCCCAAACATTATGCCGTCCATAGCGGCCCGGAATCGACACGGCACGAGGCCAATGTTTATGTCTCGCAACATGATCTGGTCGACACCTATCTCCCCGCCTTTCGCGCGGCGATCGTCGAGGGGGGCGCGGGGTCGATCATGTGCGCCTATAACCGGATCGATGGTCAGCCGGCCTGTGCTAGCGACCTGCTGCTGAAAGACTATCTGCGCGGGAGATGGGGCTTTCGGGGCTATGTCGTCTCCGACTGCGACGCGGTGAAGGATATCGACGCCAATCACCATTATGCCCCCGATCCGGCCACGGCGGTCGCCGCCGCGATGCGCGCCGGGGTCGATAATGAGTGCAACAACGCGACGCTGACCGATACCGACGGGCTGACCAATCCCTATCGCGATGCGCTGGCGCGGGGGCTCATCTCGGTTGCCGATATCGACCGTTCGCTGACCCGCTTGTTCGCGGCGCGCTATCGCACCGGCGATCTGCCGGGCGTCCGGCCCCTGTCGATGCAGAGCAGCAGCCCGGCCGATATCGGCACGCCCGCGCATCAGGCGCTGGCACTGGAAACGGCCGAAAAGAGCCTCGTGCTTCTCAAGAACAAGGGCATCCTGCCGCTGAAGGCCCAGGCGCGGATTGCTGTGATCGGGCCTTTGGGCGATGCGACCCGCGTACTGCGCGGTAATTATTCGTCGTCGCTGTCCGGCCCCTCATTCTCGGTCATGGAGGGTTTGCGCCGTGCCATGCCGGAGGCGCAAGTCCGCTACGTCCCGTTCACCGAAACCTATACCGATGGCGATCTCATCCCGACCAGCGCGCTACAGACCCCGGATGGTCGACCGGGCCTGCTCGCCCGCTATTACAATGTCGAGGGGCGCATCCCCGAGCATTTCGCGCCCGGTGCGCTCGATGCATGGATCAAGGCGGCCAAGTTCGAGGATCGCCCGGTCGTCACCCGGGTCGAGGCCAATGCCGCCTCGCGCAGCCTGGATCTCTCTTCGGTCCGCGACGTCCACCGGGCGATCTGGACCGGCTTTCTCGTGCCGCCGGAGACGGGCCGCTACCGGCTGGGCATCGCCGGGTTCAACGGCGCGATGACCTTTGAGGGGCAGCCTTTCGTCGATCTTTCCAAGGCGTCGTGGAACAGCCTGCCGACCATGCGTACCGTGACGCTGGAGAAAGGTCGGCGCTATCCGATCAGCGTCACGACCGAGGCGCGCATCCTGACCGGCATCAACCTCGTTTGGAAACGCGTGTCCGACGATCCGGCGGCCGAACTGCGCACGGCGGCCAAGGACAGCGACGCCTTGGTCGCGGTGGTCGGCCTGACCTCCGACCTGGAGGCGGAGGAGGCACCGATTTCGGTCCCTGGCTTCAAGGGCGGCGACAAGACCACGCTCGACCTGCCCGCCGACCAACAGGCGCTGCTCGAACAGGCCAAGGCGACCGGCAAGCCGCTGATCGTCGTGCTGATGAACGGCAGCCCGGTGAACCTCGCCTGGGCGAAGGCGAATGCCGATGCGATCGTCGAGGCCTGGTATCCTGGGCAGGCGGGCGGCCTGGCGGTGGGCAACGTCCTGTCCGGCAAGACCAATCCAGCCGGGCGCCTGCCGCTGACCTTCTATCGCTCGGTCGAGGATCTGCCGGCCTTTGGCGACTATGCCATGAAGGGGCGCACCTATCGCTATTTCACCGGCACGCCGGTGTATCCCTTCGGCTATGGGCTCAGCTATACGAGTTTTGCCTATGCGCCGGTGAAACTGACGCCTGCCGTGACCGGAGTACAGGATGGACTGACCGTCACGACCGAGGTCCGCAATACCGGCCGGCGCGCCGGGGACGAGGTGGCGCAGCTCTATCTGAACTTCCCCAAGGTCGATGGCGCGCCTCGCGTGGCGCTGCGTGGGTTCCAGCGCGTGCATCTCGCACCCGGCGAGCGGCGGATGTTGCGCTTCACCCTCGACCCTCGCGACCTGAGCGCAGTCGATGCGGATGGTCACCGATTGGTGATGAAGGGCGATTACCGCGTCTCGGTCGGCTCGGGCCAACCGGATACGGGCGTGGCGGGACGCAGCGCGACCTTTGCCGTCGCCACACCCCGCCCGATTGCGGATTAAGGCCTCAGGCGAAGTCCGGTTCGCGCAGACGGACCGGACGCCCCGGCGATAGCATGATCCGCTTTTGCCGGTTCCCAAGCCGCACCACCCGCTCGCCCGCCACATCGCCGGTCAGCACCGCTGATACCAGTCGGCCATCCCGCCAGCGCAGATCGACCCGGCATCGCCCCCGCGCGCACAGCCCGCGGACCGACCCGGTGGGCCAGGCACGGGGCAGGGCGGGGAGCAGCAGCAGTTCGTCATCACGGCTCTGCATCAGCATCTCGACCACCGCGCGCGTGCCGCCGAAATTGCCGTCGATCTGAAAGGGCGGGTGCGAGTCGAAGAGATTGGGATAGGTACGCTGCGGCCCCAGCAGATAGGCGATGATCTTGTGCGCATGCTCGCCATCGTGCAGCCGCGCCCAGAGATTGGCGCGCCAGGCGGTCGCCCAGCCGGTCGACTGATCGCCACGCGTCTCGAGCGAGGTGCGCGCCGCTTGCGCTAGCGCCGGGGTTAGGTCGGGCGAAATCTGGTCGCTGGGGAACAGCGCATAGAGATGCGAGACGTGGCGGTGATGCGGATCGGGGGCGCGGGCGTCCCAATCCTCCTGCCATTCCTGCAATTGGCCGTCGCGACCGATTTTATCGGGGGCGAGGCGCGCACGGGTGGCGGTGACCTGGCGTGCGAAATCGGCATCGGTGTTCAGGATCGCGGCGGCTCTAGCGACCTGGTCGAACAGATCGCGCAGGATCTGCTGGTCCATCGCCGGCCCCGCGCAGATCGAGACGCCGGGGGAATGTTCGTTTTCGGGCGACAGCGACGGGCTGGTGACCAACTGCCCGGTCTTGGGATCGCTCTGCAGCGTGTCGAGGAAGAACAGCGCCGCCCCGCGCATCAGCGGATAGACCGAGGCGAGGAAGGCCGGGTCGCGGTGATAGTCGTAATGCTCCCATAAATGGGTGCACAGCCATGCGCCGCCGGTCGGCCACATGCCCCAGGGCGCGCCGTCGATCGGCGCGGTCGCGCGCCACAGATCACTATTGTGATGGCACACCCAGCCGCGTGCGCCATACATGTCCCGCGCGGTCCGCTCGCCGCTGATGGCCAGTTCGCGGACCATCTGCATCAGCGGCGCGACGCACTCGCCCAGGCCGGTCGGCTCGGCGGGCCAATAGTTCATCTCGGTGTTGATGTTGACGGTGTATTTGGAGCCCCATGGCGGATTGGTGCTCTCGTTCCACAGTCCTTGCAGATTGGCCGGTTGCCCACCCGCGCGGGAGGAGGCGATCAGCAGATAGCGGCCATAGTTGAAATAGAGCGTCGCGAGCGCCGGATCGTCGACCGCCCGGTCCGCGCGGACACGTTCATCGGTGGGGCGGAGGGCCTGCGGACTGGTGCCGAGGTCGAGCGTGACACGATGGTAGAGACGGCGATGTTCCGCGAGCGCGTCGGCCGCAAGTTTTGCGGCGCCCTTCGCGGCGGCTCGGTCGAGGGTGGCGGACACGGCCGCCAGCGGATCGCCGCCGAGGTCGCCGAAACGGCGATAGTTGGTCGCCATGGCCAGGAACAGGGTCACTTGCCGCGCTCCCCGCACGGCCAGCCCTTCGCCCAGCGTCACCGTGCCGCCGGCCGTCACCAGCTTCAGTTGTGCGGCGAAGCGGAGTGCCGCCTTGACCCCGGCATGGTCGGCATTGCGGCCCGTGATGGTCAGCCGCCCACCGGACGCATCGACACGAACATCCTGCTGCGGTGACGATAAAGCGACGTCCAGATCGAAAGGGCGGTCCGCCTCAATCCGTATCATCAGCACTTGATCGACCGGCGAGGCGATCACCGTTCGCCGATGGGTCACGCCATTCGCGGTGAAATGCGTGGTTGCGGTCGCCGTGTCGAGGTCGAGCTGGCGCTGATAGTCGCGTGCATCGCCCTCGTTCAGCCCCGGCCAAGTCAGGATCAGGTCGCCCAGCGGCTGATAGGGCATTTGCGTGCGCGGCGTGCCGATCAGTGTCTTATCCGCAAGCGCCTGAGCCTCCTTCAGCCGGCCTGCCGCGATCAGCCGCCGTACTTCCGGCAAGGCGGTACGGGCGGCGGGGTTGATCGGATCATAGGGCCCACCCGCCCAGAGGCTGTCCTCGTTGAGTTGCAGCCGCTCACGCGCGATGCCGCCGAAGACCATCGCGCCCATCCGGCCATTGCCGATCGGCAGGGCCTCGGTCCACGCCTTGGCCGGTGCGCGGTACCATAATATATGGGTTGGATCGGGCGTGGCGATGGACGCTGCGCCCACCGGCTTGACCAGGGCACCACTCAAAGCACCCGCCGCCAATCCATGCAGGACGCCGCGCCGCGACGCCCGCATCAGCGACGGCCCACCGGCTGGCCGACCAGCGTCTTGCCGAAAAAGGGCAGGACCTTGTCCTGGAAGCGCACGCCGATCCGGTTGACGTGATCCCCGTCGTAAACCTCGAACTGATGGGCGATGCCATAGCGATCGAGCGTTTCATGCAGCGCCTCGGCATCCGGCTTCAGACCGTCCTGCGATCCGACATCCAGCCCTATCGCCCGGTAGCTGCGCAGGGGCGCGATATATTGGTCGACAAAGGCCAACGGCGTATTGGCCAGCCACTTCGCCATGATGTCGTCGCGCAGCTTGCCGTCCTTGATCGGCAGGTCGAGATAGAGCGGCGGGTTCTTAGGGTTGGGCGACCAGGCGGCCGAGGCGGCGAGCATCGCGCGCTGCCCCCAGTTCAACTTGGCGGAGTCCTTCGGCGAGGTCAGGCTGGTCAGCGCCGCCTCATTCTGCGCATCTGGACGCGCCATGGCGCGCGGCGACAGGCAACAGGGGCTCATCATATAGATGGCGCCATACATATCGGCATGCTTCATTCCGATCCGCGCGGTGCCATAGCCGCCCATGGAATGGCCGATCAGCCCGCGCGCCTCGCGCCGGGGGATGGTGCGATATCGGGCATCGATCGCGGCGATCAGGTCATGGCTGATGAACCGCTCGAAATCGCCGACCGTCTGCGACGAGGAATACATCGACCCGTTGTGCATCGTCTTGCTGTCGGGAAAGACGATGATCATCGGCGCCACCCCGCGCGCGAACGCGCCCTCGATCGAGGCGGGGACATGGATTTCGCTGGTCCACTGCTCCGCCCCGATCGAATAGCCATGGAGCGCGTAGACGACCGGATAGCGGCGGTTCTTCTCGGCGGCATAGCGCGGCGGCAGCACGACGATGACGTCGCGGTCGGCGCTGTTGCCCTCCAGATTGGTTTCGATGGCGGCGGAATGGACCTTGATCCGCTCGACCGTCACCGGCTTGGCACCGGGCACCGTGGCGGGTGCCTGGGTCGCCATCTGAGCGGGGGCGGCGGCCAGCGGCATCAGCGTCAAAGCGGCGGCCAGCATCCACCGGGCGCGGGAAGAGCGTAGGGCCATGCGTGTCATCCTCTGTCCTGGATTCGTGCCGACCTGACGGGGTCGGTCTGTCTCAGATATCGTTACCAACAATGCGTGCCGATCGATGTCAAGCATTGCCGTGGCGCATGATCGGGTCGAGGGTCTTACCAACCGACTGCGTCGCGAAAACGCCAAACCGATCTTGCATCCTTTCATGTGATAGCGCTATCGTTATTTGACAGCTCCAAAGATGGGGCGATGGGAGAGGTAAGCGATGAAGCGCTTGATGATGGCCAGCGTGGCCGTGCTGGGTCTGTGCACGGCGGGCTGCGGAACGTCGAACGAGGCCGGTAATACGGCGCAAGCCAATGCCACCACTGCATCGAACGACAGCAACCCGACCGCGCCCGATGGCCGTCACTATCTCTCGCAGCCGCTGGTGCGGGACATCTTTACCGCCGACCCGTCCGCGCATGTCTGGAACGACGGGAAGATGTACATCTACCCGAGCCACGACATCCCGACCGAGACCAAGGATGACGATCTCGGCAACCAATATGCGATGCGCGATTACCGGGTGTTGCGCATGGATGAACCGGGCGGTCCGGTTACCATTGGCCCCGTCGCGCTCGACGTGAAGGATGTACCTTGGGCGTCGCAGCAAATGTGGGCGCCCGATGCCGCCTATAAGGACGGCACCTATTATCTCTATTTCCCAGCGCGCGATAAGTCGAAGGACAAGAACGGCCTGGGCGCGTTCCGCATCGGCGTCGCGACCTCGAAGAATCCAATGGGCCCGTTCAAGGCCGAGCCCGAGGCGATCCCCGGCAGCTTCTCGATGGACCCGGCCGTCTTCCAGGACGCCGACGGCACGGCCTATATGTATTTCGGTGGTATCTGGGGCGGCCAGCTTCAACGCTGGAAGGACGGCAAATATGACCCGAACGGCAGCGACACCGACCTGAAGCAGGACGACCAGCCCGCCATTTCGGGCAAGATCGCCAAGATGAACCCGGACATGAAGACCTTCGCGGAAACCCCGCGCGACGTCGTTATTCTCGATGAGAAGGGCAAGCCGGTGCTCGGCGGCGACCATGACCGCCGCTTCTTCGAGGCGTCCTGGGTCTTCAAGCGCGACGGCAAATATTATTACACCTATTCGACCGGCGACACGCATTTCCTGAACTATGCGATCGGCACCAGTCCGTATGGCCCGTTCACCTATAAGGGGCATATCCTGAAACCCGTGCAAGGCTGGACCAGCCATCATTCGATCGTCGAATGGAAGGGCAAGTGGTGGCTTTTCTACGCCGATACCCAATTGTCCAACAAGAACCATCTGCGTAACGTCAAGATGACAGAGTTGAGGTTCAACCTGGACGGCACGATTCCGACCATCGATCCGTTCGTGAAGTAAAGGACGCGGATGTTCTTGGGCATTGATATCGGTACGTCGGGCGTGAAGGCCGTCGTGCTGGATGAACTTGGTGCCGTGGTGGGGCAGGGGACGGCAGCGCTGACCGTCCAGCGGCCCCACCCGCTCTGGTCCGAACAGGACCCGGAAGCGTGGTGGCAGGCGACGACGGCCGCCGTTCGGGCGATCGATCCGGCGGTCCGTCGGGCGGTGCGCGGCATCGGTCTGGCCGGGCAGATGCACGGCGCCACGTTGCTGGGGGCGGACGACCAGCCGCTGCGCCCCGGTATCCTGTGGAATGACGGGCGCAGCCATGCCGAATGCACGGAGCTGGAGGCTAGGGCCCCCGATCTTCACCGCATCGCGGGCAATCTCGCCATGCCGGGCTTCACCGCGCCCAAGCTGCTCTGGGTGGCGCATCACGAACCAGAAACGTTTTCGGCGATTCGCACCGTGCTGCTGCCCAAGGATTATGTCCGGCTGCGCATGACCGGCGAGAAGGCGTCCGACGTGTCGGATGCGGCGGGCACCTTGTGGCTCGATGTCGCCGCGCGCCAGTGGAGTGACGAGATCCTCGCCGCCACCGGCCTGACCCGTGACCAGATGCCGCAGGCGGTCGAGGGAACGGACCAGACGGGGCGCCTTCGGGCCGATGTCGCGGAGGCCTGGGGGATCGATCAGGTACCGGTCGCTGGCGGTGGTGGCGACAATGCCGCCGGCGCGGCGGGGGTGGGCGTGGTCAAGGATGGCGACGCGCTGTTGTCGCTGGGCACGTCAGGCGTGATCTTCGCCGCGACCAAGGCGTTCCGACCCAATCCGGCGGGCGCGGTCCATGCCTTTTGCCACTGTCTGCCGGACGTCTGGCATCAGATGTCGGTGCATCTGTCGGCGGCGGCCTGTATCGACTGGGTCGCGCGGCTGACCGGCACGCCGGGGGCGGCCGAACTCTTCGCCCGTGCCGAAAGCGTTGGCCCGGCGAGCGGCCCCGAAATCTTCCTGCCCTATCTCTCGGGCGAGCGGACGCCACATAACGATGCCGAGGTTCGCGGCGCGTTCCTGGGGCTCGACCATGACACCACGCCCGAGCGGCTGGCGCAGGCGGTGCTGGAGGGCGTGGCCTTCGCGCTCGCCGATGGCCTGTCGGTGTTGCGTGACGCCGGAACCGAGCTGTCGCAACTGTCGGTCATCGGCGGTGGGGCGCGCTCCTCCTATTGGGGCCAGACCCTGGCCGCCGCGCTGAATGTCGAGCTCGTCTATCTGAAGGGTGGCGAGGTCGGTCCGGCGCTGGGGGCCGCGCGGCTTGCCCAACTGGCGGTCGACGGCGGCTCGCCGGAAGAGGTCTGCGCGCCGCCACCCGTCAGCCACACTATCACTCCCGACCCCGCGCTCGCCGAGCGCTTCGCCCTCAAGATCGCGCATTTCCGCGACAGCTATTCCCGCATCACTCCGAGGAATTCCTAATATGGCTACCGACTTTTTCGCCGATATCCCGACGATCGCTTATGAAGGGCCGGACAGCGACAATGAGCTGGCCTACCGCTTCTACGACAAGAACCGCGTCGTGCTGGGCAAGACGATGGAGGAGCATCTCCGTTTCGCGGCCTGCTTCTGGCACACCTTCTGCTGGCCGGGTTCGGACGTGTTCGGTGGCGGCACCTTCAACCGTCCCTGGCATGCCGGCGCGAACGACAGTGCGGCCGCCGCGCAGAAGCGGGAAGTGGCGTTCGACTTCTTCTCGAAGCTCGACATCCCCTATTACTGTTTCCACGACGTCGACGTGATGGCCGATGCCCAGGGCGTTGCCGAGCATCGCCGCTATTTCGCCGAAGCGGTCGACCATCTCGAAAAGCTGCAGGCTTCCTCGGGCCGCAAGCTGCTTTGGGGCACCGCCAATCTCTTCAGCCATCCGCGCTTCGCCGCCGGTGGCGCGACCAACCCGGACCCCGAAGTCTATGCGTTCGGCGCGATGCAGGTCCGCGACGCGCTGGAAGCGACGCACCGTCTGGGCGGCTCGAACTATGTGCTGTGGGGCGGTCGCGAGGGTTACGAGACGCTGCTCAACACCAACATGAAGCGCGAGCTCGACAATCTGGGCCGCTTCCTGACCCTGGTGGTCGAGCACAAGCACAAGATTGGCTTCAACGGCACCATCCTGATCGAGCCGAAGCCGCACGAGCCGACCAAGCACCAGTATGACTTCGACACGGCGACCGTATACGGCTTCCTCAAAGCCTATGGCCTCGAGAACGAAGTGAAGGTCAATATTGAGGCGAACCACGCCACGCTGGCCGGCCATACCTTCGAGCATGAGATCGCGACGGCGGGTGCGCTGGGCATCTTCGGGTCGATCGACGCCAATCGTGGCGATCACCAGAATGGCTGGGACACGGACCAATTCCCGAACTCCGTCGAGGAACTGACGCTCGCCGTGCTGGAGATCATCCGCGCGGGCGGCTTCACCACTGGCGGCTTCAACTTCGACGCCAAGGTGCGTCGCCAGTCGATGGACGCAGTCGACCTGTTCCACGGTCATATCGGCGGCATCGACGTGGTGGCCAAGGGCCTGCTCAACGCCGCCGCGCTGATCGAGGACGGCCGTCTGGATGCGATCAAGGCCGAGCGCTATGCCGGTTGGGAGGGCGACTTCGGTCAGCAGATTGGTGGCCTCGACCTGGCCGGGATCGCCGACCTCGCGGAGCGAAATGCGATCGATCCCAAGCCCCGTTCGGGCCGTCAGGAGCGGATCGAGAATATCGTCAACCGCATCGTTCATTCGGGCAAGTAAGCGGTCGGGCCGGGTGAGCCGGTCTGGCTGATTTGGGGGGGGGGGGCGTGTCCGTTATTCGGATACGCCCCCCTTTTTTTGGCTGGCGGATTCCCTTGGCCTTCGACTTCGCTTAGGCTGAACGGCGCGTCGGGAATAATTCGCCGCGGACCCGATGCCGATCGCGTTCGACTCTGCCGGCCCATAGCGGTGCTGCTCGACGCACACAGCCTGCATCCCTACCTCCGTTCAGCCTGAGCGAAGTCGAAGGCCGAGGGAGGCCATGGCGATCATGTCGCCCTTCACTTCCTCCCCAAGCCAAGCCCGGGGAGGAGCGCCGGATGACGCCAAGCCGGCTTACACCACCCCATTCGCCGCCATATCCCGCAGCGCATCATGGAATCGGCCAATGGCGGCGGTGTTGAACCCGGCAATGTTGATACGACCCGAACCGGCCATATAGATACCATGCCGATCGCGCAGCCATTCAACTTGGGCGGGCGATAGCGGCAGAGTGGCGAACATGCCCTTGCCATGCGCGACCGCGGCCAGATCGACCGCACCGATCCGACCGCCCTCGGCCAGCCTTGCCCGCAGACCGGCGAGCCGCGCGCGCATCGCTTCCAACTCGTCACGCCATTCGCGGGTCAGTGCTTCGTCTTCCAGGATGATACGGACGATCGCCGCGCCATGATCGGGCGGCATCGACCAGTTGGCCCGCGCCAGCGCCAGCAGGTTCGACAACACCACTGTGCCCGCATCCGCATCGGGTACGATCGCGAAAAGCGCGCCGGTGCGTTCGCGATACAGACCGAAATTCTTGTCGCAGGAATAGGCGAGCAGCGCCTCCGGCACCGCCGCCAGGATCGCGCGAGCGCCCGCCGCATCGACGTCGAAGCCATCGCCCAGTCCCTGATAGGCGAGATCGACGACGGGAATCATCTTCTGCTTGGCGATTCGCTCGGCGATAGCGGTCCAGCCGGCGGCATCGGGATCGATGCCGATCGGATTATGACAGCAACCATGGAGCAGCACGGCATCGCCCTCGGCCGCGCCATCCAGCCCGGCCAGGAACCCTTCCAGATCGAAAGTCTGGCTGGTCAGGTCATAGCAGGGGATCATCGCCGGCTCGACACCCGCCTGGCGGAAGATTGGGGCGTGGTTGGCCCAGCTCGGGCTGCCGATCCAGATGCGGGCGACACCCGCTCGCGCCAGCACTTCGGCGGCGAGGCGAAGTGCACCCGTGCCGCCGGGAGTCTGCAAGCCGACATAGCGATCGCTGGGCACCGCCTCGCCGATCACGATCCGACCCAGCGCATGGACGAAGCCGATATCACCTTCCGGTCCCAGATAGGATTTGCTGACCTGGGTTTCGAGCAGTCGCGCTTCGGCCGCCTTGACCGCCGTCATCACCGGTGTCCGACCCTCTTCGTCGCGGAAGACGCCGACGCCGAGGTCGATCTTGCCGGGGCGCGGGTCGGCGGCATGCTGGCCGATGATCTTCAGCAGGGGGTCGTCGGGTTGGCGGATCAGAGTCGCGAAACGCATGGAAAGGCCTTTTAGAGATAAGGGCCGGCACCATAGGGCCATGGTCGCGAAATGGAATGCGGAGCTGTCCTGTTCCTCGAGCGAAAGGTTTGGCGGCCCATATCTTACCTGCTTGGCGAAAATGAGGCCGGATCGGCTCCGACCACCCGGCGATGGGCTCCAGTCGTCGCGTTTAAGTGCCCAAATTCCAAAAAAATCGTTAGATTGATGTGTATTATGGAGTTTGGGATTTAATTCTCCCTATATCTTTTCGGACGGGCAACGTTACTGGAAAGTTATGGTCGTATGCCAAGGCCATGCTCCCATATGGGGAGTGAAGGCTTCCCAACGTCCCGTCTATGCCGCGCTCCAATTCCAACGACAGGTAATGACGTTCCCCTGCGTCATCGCACCCGCGCGTCCGCTCGGGGCCTGTCGGTGGCCCGATGAGGATAGTCCGTGATGAACATCGAGCAATCGCCGAGCCCCTGTTCCTTTCTCGATGCCCTATGCTCGCGATCCCACAGCGTGCGGCAGGGCGATGGCGGCCGCAAGACCGGGGAGCGTCCGGCATGACCCGCACCATGATGCGCCCCATCGCCCGCTCGTCGCCGGCGCTGAACCGGCTGTCGAAACTGGCCCCCTTGGACGCGCCGGCCCTGGCGGCCCTGACCGAGGCGATGGCCCGGCCGCAAGTGTTGCGTCCGCGCCGCGACCTGCTGGTCGAGGGGCGGGATGTCGCTGGGCCGCAATGGATCCTGAACGGATGGGCGGCGCGCGTCCGCATCCTCCCGGATGGACGGCGGCAGTTTCTCAACTTCCTTCTGCCGGGCGATTTGGTCGGCCTCTATCATCACAGCCGTCCGATCTCGCCGACGACCATCGTTACCCTGACCGAGGTGACGGTCTGCGTGCCGCCCGCTTTGGGAAGCCATGCGATGCTGGACGAGGCCTATGCGGTCAGCCACGCCTTGGACGAAGCGCATCTGCTGGCGCAGATCGCACGGCTCGGGCGGATGAACGCCATGGAGCGGATCGGCGACCTGATGCTCGAACTGCATGAGCGGTTGAGCCTCAGCGAGTTGACGCAGGGGCGCAGCTATGAACTGCCGATCACCCAGGAGACCTTGGCCGATGCGCTCGGTTTGACGGCGGTCCATGTCAACCGGATGCTTCAGGCCGCGCGGCGCGCCGGCGATCTGATCTGGTCGACGCGTTCGATGACGATCCCCGATCCCAAGCAACTGGCACGCAAGGTGGGACGGGCGGCAGTCAAGGTGGTGGCTCCTTGACCGGCCATTCGTCGTCCGGATGCAACATGTGATGATCCGCATCATTGACGCGCATCAAGATACTGAAAAACCGTCTTAAATCGAGGAACATCCTGCTGTGCCCGACGCTGTCGGGTCAAGAGCAAGGAGAGCCCGATGTCAGACATCGCCGATCGACCCTTTGACGATGCGCCGTTAACCACGGCGAAGGATCAGGGGGCGGCCGTCCGGATCGCCACGCATGAGGCGATCGAGGATCGCGGCCATAGCCTGACCGCCTGCGCCACCACGATCCGCCGTCCGGCGGGCGAGCTTTATGCCTGGTGGCGCGACTTTTCCAATCTGGCCAGCATCATGGAGAATGTCGAGCGGATCGATGTGATCGATGCCCAACGCTCGCATTGGGTGGTGAAGGCGCCGGGCGGGGCGACGGTCGAATGGGATGCGGTCGTCACCGAAGAAGAGGAAGGGCGGCGGATCGCCTGGGCCTCCGCCGAGGGTGCCGATATCGCCAATTCCGGGCGCGTGACCTTTCAGGAGGCCGGCGCGCGCGGCACGGTCGTGACCGCGACCATCCTTTACGACCCGCCCGCCGGCGTGATCGGCAAGCTGGTCGCCAAGCTCTTCCAGCGCGAACCCGCCATTCAGGCCCGCCGCGATCTCGCCCGGTTCAAGCAACTGATGGAAACCGGCGAGGTGGCCACCAACGCCATGAACCCCAAGCAGCGCGAGGAGCAGGGCGCATGAAGGCACTGACCTGGCACGGCAAGCACGATGTCCGCATCGACAATGTCGACGATCCCAAGATCGTCAATCCACGTGACGCGATCATCAAGGTGACGGCGACCGCCATCTGCGGTTCCGACCTGCATCTCTACGATGGCTATATCCCGACCATGCACTCGGGCGATATTCTCGGCCATGAGTTCATGGGCGAGGTGGTCGAGACGGGCTCCGCCTCGACGCTCAAAAAGGGGCAGAAAGTCGTGGTGCCGTTCACCATCGCCTGCGGCTCCTGCTATCATTGCGGCAAGCACCAATATTCGGGATGCGAGAATGGCAACCCGGCCGACAATCAGGACATTGCCCGCGAACTCTATGGCCATCCGATGGCCGCGCTATTCGGCTATAGCCATATGACCGGCGGCTATGCGGGCGGTCAGGCGGAATATGTCCGCGTGCCGTTCAGCGATACCGGCCCGATCGTCATCCCGGACGGCGTGGAGGACGAGAAGGTTCTGTTCCTATCCGACATTCTCCCCACCGGCTGGATGGCGGCGGAGAATGCGCAGATCGAGCCGGGCGATATCGTCGCGGTCTGGGGCTGTGGCCCGGTGGGGCTGTTCGCGGTTCAGTCGGCGTTCCTGATGGGCGCGGAGCGGGTGATCGCGATCGACCATTTCCCGCATCGTCTGGAACTCGCGCGTCAATTCGGTGCGGAGACGATCAATTTCGAGCAGACCGACACCTATGACGCGCTGATGCAGATGACCGGAGGGATTGGACCCGACGCGGTGATCGACTCTGTCGGGCTGGAGGCGCACGGGCTGTTCGTCGACAATGCGATCGACCAGATCAAGGCGTCGACCTTCCTGGGCACCGATCGAATCCACGCCATTCGTCAGGCGATCATCGCGTGCCGCAAGGGTGGCCGGGTGTCGATGCCCGCCGTCTATGGCGGCTTCGTCGACAAATTCCCGCTGGGCGCCTTCATGCAGAAGGGGCTGACGCTCAAGACCGGCCAGACGCATGTGCAGCATTATCTACCCGGACTCCTCGACGCGATCATGGAGGGGAAGATCGATACGACCTTCCTCATCTCGCACCGCCTGCCGTTGGAACAGGCGCCGGAGGGTTACCGGATGTTCCATGACAAGCAGAATGAAGTGACCAAGGTCGTTCTCAAACCCGGTCAATGAGGAGCGACGCCATGGCAGGGAAATTCGCAATCGTGACCGGTGCATCGACCGGCATCGGCTATCATCTGGCGGCCTGTGCGGCGCGCGAGGGCTATGATCTGGTGATCGTCGCCGACGAGCCCGCCATCCATGCCGCCGCGAGCAAGCTGGCGGCGGAAGGTGCGCAGGTTCAGGCGGTCGAGGCCGATCTGGCGACGCTGGAGGGCGTGGACACGCTGCTGGCGACGGCGGATGGTCGGCGGATCGATGTGCTGTGCGCCAATGCGGGAAACAGCAGGGGCGGGGCTTTCCTCGACCAGTCGGTGGAGGACTGGCGCCGCTCGATCGACACCAATGTGACCGGCACCGTTTATCTGCTGCAACGCGTGTTGTCGGCGATGGTCCGGCACGGCGAGGGCAAGGTGCTGGTGACCGGATCGATCGTCGGCTTCATCCCCGGCCCCTTCAACGCGATCTATAATGCGACCAAGGCGTTCATCGACAACTTCACCGAGGCGCTTCGCAACGAGTTGAAGGATGAGGAGAGGGTCACCCTGACCACCCTGATGCCGGGGCCGACCGAGACCGAGTTCTTCGCCCGCGCCGACATGCTCGACACCAATGTCGGTCAAAGCAAGAAGGACGACCCCGCCGAGGTCGCCCGTAAGGGCTGGGACGCGATGATGGCGGGCGAGGGGCATATCGTCCCGGGCCTGAAGAACAAGGCGCAGGTCGCCGGGTCCGGGATCGTCCCCCAGGCCGTGCTGGCCGAAGCGCACCGCAAGATCGCCGAGCCCGGCTCAGGCCATCGCTGAACCATCGAGGAGACGGATCATGGGTTTGTTCACCAAGGATATCGCGACGCTGGACGATCTGTTCGTCCATCAATTGCAAGACATCTACTATGCCGAGCATCAAATCCTGAAGGCCCTGCCGAAGATGATCGACAAGGCGACCGCCCCCTCTTTGAAGGCCGGGTTCGAGCAGCATCTGCGCGAGACCGAAGGACAGGTCGAGCGGCTCGAGCGCGTCTTCGCAATGCATGGGCACACGCCCAAGGCCGTTACCTGTCCCGCGATCGATGGCATCATCAAGGAAGCCAATGAAGTCGCGGGCGAGGTCGCTGACAAGCGGGTGCTCGACGCGGCGCTGATCGCGGCGGCGCAGGCGGTCGAGCATTATGAGATCGCGCGCTATGGCACGCTCGTTGCCTGGGCACGGCAATTGGGGCGGAGCGACTGCGCGGCGATCCTGGACGAGACGCTGGCCGAGGAAAAGGCGACCGACGAGAAGCTGACCACCATGGCCGAAGGTGGCGCGAACGCAGCGGCGCAAACTGCCGAACACGCCTGACGCCAGGGCACCGTCGCCGGATCACCCTTACCCGGCGGCGGTGCCTTATCCCAGCCCGATCAATGGGCGAAGTGGGTGACGCCAAGCATCAACAGGATGCCCAGGATGCTCGCCAGGCTGGTACGCAGCTTGGGATCAAGGGCCCGGCTGCGCGGTACCAGTTCGCATGCGCCGATATAGAGGAAGATGCCCGCAAACACGCCCATCATCGGCGCGAGCATTGCCGCCGGAATAACGATGGCCAGCCCCAGGAGCACGCCCAGCATGGGGGCGACGCCGTTCACCACCAGCCAGCGCCGCGCCGCCGCCTCGGACCGTGCGGCCAGGCTGAGGCTGACGGTGTTGACGCCGTCCGCGACGTCATGGGTCAGCACGGCGAGCGCAATCATCCAACCGGCGCTCGTATCGATCTGAAACGCCAGCCCGATGCCGAGCCCATCCATCAGACTATGCAGACACAGCATCGCCGGGCCCAGATGACCGCGCCAGGATTGCTCCGCGCGGGGAATGCCGGCCAGGACGCGGTCGAGCAGCATATAGCCACCCAGTCCCATCGCCATGAAGATCATCAGGCTGCGCACCGACCAGCGATCGCCGGCCAGGTCCATGGCCTCCGGAACGAGATCGAATAGCGCCACGCCGATCACGATGCCGGCCGTCACCCCTAGGATCAATCCGATCCGATGGCGCAGCCGAAGCGCCAGCAATCCACCTGCCAACGTCGCCACCATGGCCGCTAGCCCGAAGGCGAGAGGGATCAACGTCATCGGGCGACGACCTGCGGCCGAGGCCTGGGGCAAGGGGAGGACAGGTGCAGCATCATCCGCCCATGGACCAGCCCATGTAACGTTACAAGGTCACCTCTTACCAAGCTGGATCGATCAGCCGCGCGCGATCGCATCCAGAACGGTCGCGGCAACCTCCTTGCGGCAGATCAGCAGGTCGGGCAGCAGTGGATTTTCGCAATTATAGACCAGCGGGCTGCCATCGATCCGCGAGGCATGGAACCCGGCGGCGAGCGCCACGGCAGCGGGGGCGCAATTGTCCCACTCATATTGGCCGCCGTCATGCAGATAGACGTCGGCGCGTCCCTCGACCACCGCCATCGCCTTCGCGCCGGCCGATCCCATCGGGATCATCGTCGCGCCCAGCCGATCCCCGACGCACCTTGCGATGTCCGGTGCGCGGCTGCGACTGACGACGACGCGCAGGCCTGCGGGGCAGGGTGGAAGGACGGGCGGCAGATCGTCGGTGGCAAAAACCTGGTCGCGCGCCGGAACGGCGACGGCGCCCAGGGCAGGGCGACCATCGATGGCCAGCCCGATGTGCACAGCCCATTCGTCCGAGCCCATGGCATATTCGCGCGTTCCGTCCAGCGGATCGACGATCCAGACCCGCCGTGCCGCGCAACGCGCGCGATCGTCGAGCGCCTCCTCCGACAGGATGAAATCGTCGGGCCGGGCGGCGTGGAGGCGATCGAGGATCAGGCTATTGGCGTCCCGGTCCCCCTTCTGGCCGAGTGCGGCACCCTCGAAGCCGCCGTGGTCGCGCAACTCTTTGAGCAGCGCTCCGGCCTCCTCGGCTACGGCACGGGCGAGTTCGGCGTCGGTCACAGATCGTAACTCCAGATGCCCAGCACATGCTCGACGATCCGCGAGGCGGCCTGTTCCGCGGTTTCCTTCGTCGTGTCGATGCGGATCTCGGGCCGGTCGGGCGCTTCATAGGGGCTGGAGATGCCGGTGAACTCGGCAATCTCGCCCGCGCGCGCCTTGGCATAGAGACCCTTCACGTCACGATCCTCCGCCACCGCGAGCGGCGTGTCGATGAAGATCTCAACGAACTCGCCTTCGGACAGCAGCGCGCGCACCATGTCGCGTTCGGCCTTGAAGGGCGAGATGAAGGCGGTCAGCACGATCAGGCCGGCATCGGCCATCAGCTTGGCGACTTCGCCGACGCGGCGGATATTCTCGACCCGGCCTGCTTCCGAAAAATCCAGATCGCGGTTCAGGCCGTGACGGATATTGTCGCCGTCCAGCAGGAAGCTGTGGCGGCCCATGCTGTGCAGTTTCTGCTCGACCAGATTGGCGATGGTCGACTTGCCCGAACCCGACAGGCCGGTGAACCACAGCACGCGGGGCAATTGCCCCTTCTGCCGGGCATGCGCCTCGCGGGTGACGATGGTCGATTGCCAATGGACATTCTGCGCGCGGCGAAGGGCGTGGTCGATCATCCCAGCCGCGACCGTCGCGTTGGTCGCCCGGTCGATCAGGATGAAGCCGCCCAGTGCGCTGCCCTTCTCATAGGGCTCGAAGACGATCGGGCGGTCGGCATAGACTTCGGCCAGGCCGATGTCGTTGAGCGCCAGCGTGTCGGCGGGGCGCTGCTCCTGACTGTTCACGTCGACGACATGGCGCGGCGGCTGGACGGTCGCGCTCACCAACTGTGTGCCGAGCTTGAGCGAATAGCTGCGTCCCGGCACGAGCGGCGCGTCGGCCATCCAGACGATGGTCGCGACGAACTGATCAGCGACCTCTGGCGGGTCCTCGGCAGCCGCGATCACGTCGCCGCGCGAGCAATCGACTTCTTCCGCCAGCACCAGGGTCACCGCCTCGCCCGCAATGGCCTCTTCGCGGTCGCCATCATAGGTGACGATCCGCGCGATGCTGGTCGTCCGCCCCGAAGGCGCGATCCGTACCCGGTCGCCCACCGACACCCGGCCGCCGGCGATCAGGCCCGCAAAGCCGCGAAAGTCGAGATCGGGTCGGTTGACCCATTGCACCGGCATCCGGAACGACGCGTTGACCGCGCGGTCGGCATCGATCGCCACCGTTTCCAGATGCGGCAGCAGAGCGGGCCCCTCATACCAGGGCATGTCTTCGGAGGGCGTGGCGACGTTCGCGCCGGTCAGCCCCGACAGCGGGATGGGCGTGAACCGCTCGATCCCGATGCTCTTGGAGAAAGCAGTATAGTCGGCGACGATGGCGTCGAAGACGGACTGGTCATGGCCGACTAGGTCCATCTTGTTGACCGCCAGCACGATCTCCTTGATGCCGACCAGATGCGCCAGATAGCTGTGCCGCCGTGTCTGGGTCAGGACGCCCTTGCGCGCGTCGATCAGGATCACGGCCAGGTCGGCAGTCGAGGCGCCGGTCACCATGTTGCGGGTATATTGTTCGTGGCCCGGCGTATCGGCGACAATGAACTTGCGCTTCTCCGTCGCGAAAAAGCGATAGGCGACATCGATGGTGATGCCCTGCTCACGCTCGGCGGCAAGGCCGTCGACCAGCAGGGCGAAATCGATATTCTGCCCTTGCGTGCCGACGCGGCGGCTATCGGCCTCCAGCGAGGCCAATTGGTCCTCGAAGATCGTCTTCGAGTCGTAGAGCAGCCGCCCGATCAGCGTCGACTTGCCGTCATCGACCGAGCCGCAGGTGATGAAGCGCAGCATCGACTTGGCGGCATGGGTGGCGAGATAGGCGTCGATATCGGCGGCGATCAGCGCATCGGGTTGATAGGCGGTCATCAGAAATACCCCTCGCGCTTCTTCTTCTCCATGCTGGCCGTCTGATCGTGGTCGATCGCACGCCCCTGTCGCTCCGACGTGGTGGTCAGCAGCATTTCCTGGATGACCTCGGACAGGGTCGCCGCTTCGCTCTCGACCGCGCCGGTCAGGGGGTAGCAGCCGAGCGTGCGGAAGCGGATCGAGCGTTCGACCGGCACTTCTCCGGGTTTCAGGCGGAAACGGTCGTCATCGACCATCAGCAGCATCCCGTCGCGCTCCACCGTCGGGCGGGGTGCGGCGAAATAGAGCGGCACGATCTCGATGCCTTCCTGCAGGATATATTGCCAGATATCGAGCTCGGTCCAGTTGGACAGCGGGAAGACGCGGATGCTCTCCCCCTTGTGGATACGACTGTTGTAGAGGTTCCACAGCTCGGGCCGCTGCGCCTTGGGGTCCCAGCCATGCGCGGCGGAGCGGAAGGAGAAGACGCGCTCCTTGGCGCGGCTCTTTTCCTCGTCGCGCCGTGCACCGCCGAAGGCGGCATCGAACCCGCCGGCGGTTAGCGCCTGCTTCAACCCTTCGGTCTTCCACATGTCGGTGTGGCGGCTACCATGGTCGAAGGGGTTGATCCCCAGCGCCTCGGCCTCCGGATTGCGATGGACGATCAGCTCCATGCCCGCCTCTTCGGCCGCACGTTTGCGCAACTCGTACATCGCGCGGAACTTCCATGTCGTATCGACATGCAGCAGCGGAAAGGGCGGGCGTGCCGGGAAGAACGCCTTCTTGGCAAGGTGGAGCATCACGGCCGAATCCTTGCCGACCGAATAGAGCATCACCGGCTTTTCGGTCTCGGCAACGACTTCGCGCAGGATGTGGATGCTTTCGGCTTCGAGCCGTTGCAGGTGGGTAAGGCCAGTCATCGGATTGTCAGATAATGTCGCCAGCGAACCGCGCGACCAACTTATCCTGTCAATCGCGATAGTCCCGCTCCAGTGCGTCGAGGATCTTTGCCCCCGCCATGAACACCGCGATCGGGCAGGCGGCGAAGAGCAGCTTGCCCGGCCAGCCGGGATATTGGCTGAGATAATGCTGTCCACGCTCCACCGCGCCGACACCGAGCCCGTAGATCACGAGAAAGGCCTCGAACTTGGTTTTGATGGTGAACAGGGCGACCAGGCGGGACCACATGACGGACGCCATCTGACCAGATGACGCCCGCCACGCCAAGCCTCAACCCTGGGCCAATATGAGACAGTCGAGCGCTTCGAGCAGGGCCAGTCGCGCCGCTTCGATTTTCGCGATCAGGTCGGGGTCGCCGATCATGGCGGGGTCGATCGCCTCGGGCCAATGCCGCTCGACGATGGCGGCGATGCGGCCGAGCTTGGCATGATCGACCAGGAAACGCGGGTCGATGGTGGCGGGATCGGCGACGACGCGCAGCCGCAGACAGGCGGGGCCCCCGCCATTGGCCATCGATTCGCGAACATCGACCACCTCCAGTCGCCGGATCGGGCCGTTGCCTGCGACATGGTCCTGCAACCAGCGCCAGACGCTGGGCGTGTCGCGCGCCTCCTGCGGCAGGATCAGGGTCGGTTCGCCGCCGGGCGGGGTGACGAGCTGGGCGTTGAACAGATAGGAGGAAATGGCGTCGGCCAGGCTGACTTGCGCAGCGGGCACCTCGACGATTTCCACCTCGGGCATGAGGCGGCGCAGGTCGGCAAAGAGCGGCTCAGGCTCGGCAAAGGCTTGTTCATGGGCGAACAGCACCCGTTCATTGGCGACCGCGACCACATCATTGTGGAAAGCGCCGGCCGCGATCGCGGCCTCGGACTGGCGGGCGAAGAGCACGCGGTCGGGCGACAGGCGATGCGCGCGCGCCACCGCCTCACAGGCTTCGCGATGCTGGCGCGCTGGGAAAGGGCCGCCGCCTTCGCCATAGACAAAGACCTCGACCCCCGGCCGATCATGCGCAGTGCAGAGCCGCATGTGGTTGGCGGCACCCTCGTCGCCAAAGGGCGCGGGGACCGGCGCATGGACGCTGAAGGCCGGGTCGGCAAAGGCCAGCCGCAACTGCGCCAGGGTCGCAGGCCATTCATGACTGCGATGCGGCATGGTGACGAGATTGGCGACCGTCAGATGGCACCGCCCGTCGCCGCTATCGGGTGCGGGCGATACGGTCGCGGCATTGGCGGCCCACATCGCCGAGGCGGACAGGGCGCATGCCTTCAGCACGGGTGAGGCAGCCGCGTAATCGGTCGCCAGGCTTGCCAACCAAGGGTGATCGGGGCGCGGATGGGGCAGGAAAATCCCTTGTACCAAGCCCAGATCCAGGTTCGCCCGCATCTTGGCGATACCCTGAAGCGCGGCAGCGCGGGGATGCGAGACATGGCCGGCATTACGGGTTGCGGCCAGATTGCCATAGCTCAGCCCCGCATAATTATGGCTGGGTCCGATGATCCCGTCGAAGTTTATCTCTCTCAGCATTGGCCCCCTCACCGATCGATATGCAGCACGGTGTCGCCAACCGACAGGTCGAGCGTACGTGCCGTATCGTCCGACAGGATGATTCCACCATCCCCGTCGCGGATCTCCGCCAGCGCGCAACGGAAGTCGGCCAGCCGACCTGCCGCCACCAAGGCTTCGCGCCCCGTCTCGCCATCGATCCCGACGATCTTGCTCTCGCGGGAGTCGCGGATGGTGCGGACCTGATCGGTCCGCGCGGTCATGGTCGGGCCGCCATCGAAAATGTCGATATAATGTTCGAAGGCGAAGCCCTCATTCTCCAGCATCCGCATCGCGGCGCGGCCCGAGGGATGGGGCAGGCCGATCGCGGCCCGCGCCGTCTCGGTCAGCATCGCGGTATAGATGGGGTGTTTGGGCATCAGGTCGGCGATGAACTGATGGCCGTGGATCGCATTGAACTGGTCCGCCTCCTGGAAATTCATCCCGAAGAAGCGGCCCGCCAGCCCGTCCCAGAAGGGCGAGCCGCCGGCCTCGTCGATCACGCCGCGCAACTCGGCGAGCACCCGGTCGGCAAAGCGGGGGCGGTTGGCGCGCATGAAGAGATAGCGGCTGCGCGCCAGCAACAGGCCCAGCCCGCCCGCGCGCTCACCGGGATGGAGGAACAGGCCGCCGACCTCGCTGGCCCCCTCCAGATCGGTGGTCAGCGACAGCATCTCGGCGCGGAAGGTGCGGTCAAGTTCGCGGCTATGCTGGGTCAGCGTGCCGATGCGATAGCTGTAGAAGGGATGCTTCTGTCCGACATGGGTGAAGATCTGACAGGTGCCGCGAACGTCGCCGGTCGTTCGGTCTTCCAGCACGAGGACGAAAAGCTCGTCGCGCACCGTGCCGTCGGCCTCGCGGCCAAAGGCCTCGCGGCTGCGCGCCAATTTGGCGTTCAGCGCGCGGCGGTCGGGGGGCAGGTTGGTGAAGCCGCCGCCGGTTAGCTTGGCCATTTCATACAGGTGACGAAGGTCGCTATCGACCGCGGGGCGGATGCAAAAACTGTTCATGCGGCACCGATGATGCGTAGGATGGTCAGCGCCGACAACCCCGCCCGCTCGGGCAAGCTGTCGATCAGCATATATTCGTCCGCCGAATGGATCGCCCCGCCACGCACCCCCATGGTGTCGACCACCGGTACGCCGGCGGCGGCGATGTTGTTGCCGTCGCACACGCCGCCCGTCGCGCGCCAGCCGATGCTCAGCCCCAGATCGGCCCCCGCCGCGCGGACCGTTTCGAACAGCCGGGCCGCGCCGTCGTCGATCGGTTTGGGAGGGCGGTTGAAGCTGCCATGCACCTCCACCGCGACATCATGCTCGGCGGCGATTCGTTCCGCGATGGCTTTCATCGCCGGACCGGTCCGCTCGATCGCGGCCAGCGCGCGAGGGCGGAAATTGACGTGGAGCATCGCGAGGTCCGGCACGACATTGTTCGGGCCGCCTCCATCGATCCGCGCCGGGTTGACGGTGATGTCGTCCGATCCGAGCTTGGCCAGTTCCAGCGTGATCCGCGCGGCCGCGACGATGGCGTTGCGGCCTTCCTCGGGATTGCGGCCCGCATGGGCGCTGCGCCCGCGCACGACGATGGTGAAATTACCCGTGCCGCCGCGCGCACCCGCCAGCGTGCCGTCGGGGAGGGCGGGTTCATAGGTGAGCGCGGCGACTTTCCCCGCTGCGCATTGTGCGATCAGCGAGGCCGACGAGGCGGAGCCGGTTTCCTCATCCGAATTGATCATGACGTCATAGCCCAGCCGATCGGCGAGCGGGCTCCGCTCCACCGCCTGGAGTGCGGCGAACAGCAGCGCCAGCCCGCCCTTCATGTCGGCAACGCCGGGGCCGCCCAGCCGTTCGGCATTGATCCGGGTCACCGCCTGAAAGGGGTGATCGATCGGATAGACCGTATCCATATGGCCGGTGAACAGCATCTGCACCGGCGCGTCGGGGCGTACCGACAGATGCAGGTGGCGGCCATGGCCGATCTGGACCAGCCGGCCATCGGCACCAACCCGCTCGACCCGATCGGGCTCGACGAAGCGCAACGTGCCCGGCAGAGTCCCGAATTGCTCGGCCAGCCGGTCCGCCATGATGGCAAGGCCGGTCAGGTTGCGGGTGCCGCTGTTGATCGCGGCCCACGCCTCGACCAACGGCAGCATCGGATAGGCGGAAGCGGACGCCACCACGTCGCGCTCGATCGTCGTCATTCTCTCCATGGCCACCAGCCTAGGCCATGGAAGGGGTTCAGGTGAACCCCGGCGGGCAAATTAGAAACTGTAGACGAGCGAGGCGCGGCTGATCGTGTCGGTCGTCTGGCGGCCGGCAGGGGGCTCGCTTTCATACTGCACATTGTAGGAGAATTGCGCCGACAGCGGTCCCCACAGCTTTGCGTTGAGCGCGGAATTGGCGCTCACCGTGCTGTTGAATTTCTGCACATAGGCCGAGGCGTTCTGGCTTACCGAGATGGCCGGGGTTAGCTTCCATACGAAGTTCAGATTGCCGCGTGCGGCGAGCGCGCTTTCGATCCGGGCGTCGGTGAATTCGGTGTGCCGGAACGCCGGACCCAGTTCGACGTCGAGCGTCATTCGGGGTTTACGGATCGCGCTGTAACCCGCACCGGCCGAAGCCGAGAAACGGTTGAAATAGCCGAGGAACCGGTCGCTTTCATATTGCGCCGCGCCGTACACATAGTTGTTGGCACTGAGCTTGAAGTTGGGTTCATAGGACGCGACATAATGTTCGCGGCTCGTGACGTTGAAGCTTTCCTGATAATCGCCCTGGAAGCGCAGCTTGTGCCGCCATTGCAGCCCCTCGCGGGTCAGGTCGACGACGCCGGTCAGGCCGATATTCTGGCTGTTGCCCGTCGTCGCGAATCCGCCCAGCTCGACCCGGCCATGCCACAGGTCGAAGAAGGTCGCTTCGCGCAAGGTACGACTGCGGCTGGCGCTCTTCTCGTCGCGCCACACATCGGCCATGGCGTCGATCGCGTCGGCGGCCTCGGGCACCGCGTTGCGCGCATATTTGACGACCGTGGTGATATCGGTCTCGTTCCCGCTGGCGATCGCCGCCTCTAGCATCGCGCGGATCTGGGGCGGGATCAGCGCGGGGTCGGGGTCGCTCGGGTCCGCATTGGCCAGCAGGCCGAAGGCCAGAGGGAGCAGCAACAGACGCGTCGTCATGGGCAAAGGCCTTAAGCGCTCTGCCCGCCGGCGGGAATGGCGGCATCGCCACCCGCTGCGGCGAAATGGTCCGCGAAGACGACCAGCAGTTCCTCGTACAGCGCCTTTTTGAACGGCACGATCATCGCTGGCAGCGACGCCGGTTCGATCCAGCGCCAGGCGCGGAATTCGGGACGCTCGGTCTCGATCCGGATGTCGCCATCCTGGCCCAGGAAGCGATAGAGGAACCATGTCTGGCGCTGGCCGCGCCACTTGCCCTTCCACACCTTGCCGATCATGTCCTCGGGCAGGTCATAGGTCAGCTCGCGCGGCGCGCGGGCGATCAACTCGATTTTGTCGGCGGTGACGCCGGTTTCCTCGAACAATTCGCGCACCGCAGCGGTCTCGGCATCCTCGCCGGGGTCGATGCCGCCCTGGGGCAATTGCCAGGCCTCCAGCGTCGAATCGATCCTCTGGCCGACAAAAACCCGGCCGTCGCGGTTCATCAGGATGACGCCCGCACAGGGGCGATAGGGAAGATCGGTCATGACTATTGTCCATTCGCTCGGGCGGATTCCGCCTCGGCGATCATCGCGCGCAAAGCAAGCAGGAATGCGGCCAAGTCTTTCGCCCCGGAGGGGATTGCCTTGCGCAGGGTGGCAAAGCCGTGGATCGTACCCCGCGCCTCCCGGAAATGAACGGGAACGCCGGCACGGGCGAGCGCGGCGGCATAGGCGCGTCCCTGATCGCGGATCGGATCGCATTCGGCGGTGACGATGACGGCGGGGGGCATCGCGGCCAGATCACCGCGCATAGGCGCGGCGCGTAGGTCGCCGAGGTCGGCGGCGTAGCAGGCGACGAACCAGTCGAGCATCGCGCGGGTCAGGAAATAGCCGTCGGCGAAATCGCGCAAGGATGGATGTGCGCGCCCCATATCGGTGGCGGGATAGAGCAGGCCTTGCGCGATCACCGGCGCGGCGGCGGGTCGATCCCTGAGGCTCATCGCGGTGACGGTGGCCAGCGTACCGCCTGCACTGTCACCCATCACGACTAGGCCCGTCGCCATCCCCTCCGCCGCAAGCCAGCGCGCCGCCGCCTCGCAATCTTGCGGAGCGGCGGGCCAGGGATGTTCCGGCGCCAGTCGATATCCGACCGACAGGACGGGCAGATCGAGTTGCCGCGCGATCTCGGCGGCGAGCGGGGCGTGGGTGTTGATATCACCCATGACGAAGCCGCCACCGTGGAAGAACAGCACTATCGGCCCAGGCGGACGGGCAGGCGCGGCGTCGAACAGCCGGACGGGCAGGGGGCCGCCCAGACCCGGGATGGTGAAGCGCCGATCGACCGCCAGAACGCCCACCGGCGGATCGGTCAGGTCGCGCGCCTGACGCATCATCAGCCGGGCCGCCTCGGCACCGAGCTCCTGATGCGGCGGATCGGGCAGATTGTTGTAGTAGCCCAGAAAACGCGCGACATCGGCGCGCAGTTCGGGCAGCGGCCCCGGGGGCCTCCTATCGCGGATCATGGCTTCCTAACTAGGCGTCATGATCCATATCGTCCATCACCCCGCCTATGTCACCGAGGCACCCGCCCGCTCCACCTATCGCTGGGGCAAGAATGGCGCGATCCGCGATCTCCTGCGGGCACGGGGCGAGGATATCGTCTGGACCGAACCCGAACTGATCCCGCCGGCCTGGCTGGAGGCGGTACATGACCCCGATTATGTCGCCGAAGTACTGGAAGCGCGGGTACCGCCGGAGAAGACGCGGCGGATCGGCTTTCCGGTGACCGAGCAGGTCGCCTATCGCGCACGCGCAGTGCCCGGGGGCACCTGGACCGCCGCCATGCTGGCGCTCGAACACGGCTTCGCTGCCAATACGGCAGGAGGCAGCCATCATGCGCTCGCCGACACGGGTGCGGGCTATTGCGTGTTCAACGATCTGGCGGTCGCCGCCGTACGGCTGGTCGAAGAGGGCATCGTAAGCCGGATCGCGATCGTCGATTGCGACGTGCATCAGGGTGACGGCACGGCCGCGCTGACGGCGGGGCGGGCCGATATCGTCACCTATTCCATTCATGCCGAGAAGAATTTCCCGGCGCGCAAGGCACGTTCGACGCTGGATGTGGGTCTGTCCGACGGGGTGGATGATGATGGCTATCTGGAGCGGCTGGAGACGACGCTGGTCCCCTTTCTCGAAGAGCATACACCGGAGCTGATCCTCTATCAGGCGGGTGTCGATCCCTTTGCCGGCGATCGGTTGGGGCGCTTGGCGGTCAGCGAGGAAGGGCTGGTCGCGCGCGATCGGTTGATCGCCGATCTGGCGCTGGCGCGCAGCCTGCCGCTCGCGAGCACGGTCGGCGGAGGGTATGGCGACAACGTCATGGCGATCGCCGAGCGGCATGTCCGGGCCATTCTTACCCTGGGTCAAAAACTTGGACGACGGAACCGCGCCCCTATCGGCGCGTAACGCGGGCATGACATCGCCGCATATCGTCTGGTTTCGCCAGGATCTCCGCCTTCACGACCAACCGGCTCTTTTGGCGGCGGCCGAGGCGGGGCCGGTCCTGCCCGTCTATATCCTCGATGACGAGACACCGGGCGATTGGAAGATGGGCGGGGCGCAGCGGTGGTGGTTGCACCATAGTTTGGAGGCGCTCGCCAAGGATTTGAAGGCGCTGGGCAGTCGGCTGATCCTGCGGCGGGGACGCGCCGTCGAAGTGCTTCAGGCGCTGTCGAAGGAGGCGGGGGCAGAGGCGATCCACGCGATCCGCCATTATGAACCCTGGTGGCGCAAGGCCGAGGATGAACTGGGCGACCGCCTATGCCTTTACGACGGCAATCATCTGGCACGCCCCGAACTGGTGACGACGGGGAGCGGCAAGCCCTTCCGCATCTATTCCGCCTTTTGGAAAGGGCTACAGGGTCATATGCCGCCCGAGCATCCACTGGAGGCACCCGATGCGCTGACCGCGCCGGATCGATGGCCCGCGAGCGATAAGCTCGCCGATTGGGACTTGCTGCCCACCAAGCCGGATTGGTCGACCGGGTTCGATGCCGACTGGACGCCGGGCGAGGCGACCGCGCGCGAACGCATGGCCGATTTCGTCGCCAAGGCCGCCGCCTATGACACCGCGCGCAACATGCCGTCGGAGGAGGGCAGTTCGCGCCTGTCGCCGCATCTCCATTTCGGCGAAGTGTCGCCGCGCGCGGTCTGGCATGCGCTCGATCGCAAGGCCGAAACCGAGACGTTCCGCAAGGAGCTGGCGTGGCGGGACTTTACCGATGGCGTGGTGATGGCCATTCCGGACTATGCCGATCGCAACGGGCGGGAGGCGTTCGACAAGATGCCTTGGCGAAAAGGCGCGGAGGCCGAGGCGGATTTGAAGGCCTGGCGGACCGGGCATACCGGCTATCCGATCGTCGACGCCGGGATGCGGCAACTCTGGACGACGGGCTGGATGCATAACCGGGTGCGGATGATCACCGCGTCCTTCCTCATCAAGCATCTGCTGATCGACTGGCGTGAGGGGGAGCGTTGGTTCTGGGACTGTCTGGTCGATGCCGATTACGGGAATAATTCGGTCAATTGGCAATGGGTGGCGGGTACCGGGATCGACGCCAACATGTTCGGCCGAATCATGGCGCCGCTCAGCCAGTCGGAGAAGTTCGATGCAGGCGACTATATTCGGGAGTGGGTGCCGGAATTGAAGGACCTGTCCGATGCGGCGATCCACGATCCGGACGAGGCCGGGTGCCGGCCGAAGGACTATCCGGCAAAGATCATCGGGCACCGTGAGGGGCGGGAGCGGGCACTTGCGGCGGGGAAGTCGGTGCGGGGATAGGGGGGCGTGGCCTTCGACTGCGCTCAGGCTGAACGGACGTTACGAGTTATGCCCAGAATACACCCGCCCCGTTCAGCCTGAGCGCAGTCGAAGGCCAGGCGGAGGCCTCACCGCTTCCGCCGACACGCGTCCGAACAATAAACCACCTGCTCCCAATCCCGCGCCCATTTCTTGCGCCAGGTGAAGGGGCGTCCGCAGGCCGGGCAGGTCTTGCTCGGCAGGTCCTGTTTGCGGACGCCATTGGGCATCAGCGCGGCTCGCCGTCGAGGAACGCCGTGACGTCCGCTAGATCGACCGTCTTGTCGAGATAGGTCTGTCCGATCCCGCGCGCGAGCAGGAAGGGCAGGGTGCCCGCCGCCATCTTCTTGTCGTGCTTCATATGCTCGACCAACGTTGCCGACGGTGCATCGATCCCGGCGGCGGCGAGGCCATCGGGCAGGCCGATTGCTCGGAAATGCGCCGCCACCCGCTCGGCATCCTGTCGCTCGCACAGCCCCTTGCGCATCGAATAGCGGAACGCCAGCGCACAACCCGCCGCCACGCCTTCACCGTGAAGGAGGCGATCGGAAAAGCCTGCTTCGGCTTCCAACGCATGGCCGAAGGTATGACCGAGGTTGAGCAGCGCGCGGATGCCGTTGGTCTCATGCTCGTCGGCTGCCACGATCCGCGCCTTGGCCGCCACCGAATGCGCGATCGCATGAACCCGCGCCGCCGGATCGCCCGCCAACAGGGCCGGGCCATTCGCCTCGCACCATTCGAAAAAGGCGAAGTCGTCGATCAGGCCATATTTCACGACCTCGGCATAGCCCGCGCGGACCTGTCGGGCGGGCAGCGAATCGAGCACGTCCGGGTCGATCAGCACCATTGCCGGCTGGTGGAACGCGCCGATCAGGTTCTTGCCCGCGGCGGTGTTGATCGCGGTCTTGCCGCCCACCGACGAATCGACCTGTGCCAGCAACGTCGTGGGAATCTGGACGAACCGGCACCCACGCTTGATAATCGAACAGGCAAAGCCGACCAGATCGCCGATCACGCCGCCACCCAGCGCGATGACATGATCCGAACGCTCGACGCCCAGTTCGAGCAGCCGGTCGCAGACACGCTCCAGCATCGCCCAGCTCTTGGTCTTCTCACCCGGCGGCAGCACGATCGCTTCGCTGGCGACGCCCGCCGCCTCCAGCGACGCCTGAAGCGTGGCGAGGTGCCCGCGGACATTCTCGTCGGTGACGATCGCCATGCGCCGCCCACGCGACAAAGGCGCGAGACGCTCGGCCGCACGGGGCAGCAGGCCCGCCTCGATATGGATGGGATAGCTGCGGTCGCCCAGCGACACGGTGACGGTTTTCATCGTCCTATGGCTTTCAATATGGCGTTGACGGTGGCCTCATGCGGGCCCCGCTTGCTGGAGACATGGATGGGGGCGAGCGCGTAGATCGGATTGCGCACCGCCGAGAGTTCGCGCAGCACCTTGAGCGGGTCCTTGCCGCGCAGCAGTGGGCGGGTGTCGCGCCGCCGCACCCGCTCGGCCAGCACCTCGGGCGAGGCGTTGAGCCAGATGGCGGTCGCCTGTTCCAGGATCAGCGCGCGCGTCTCGTCATTGATGAAGGCGCCGCCGCCGGTGGCGATCACCTTGGGCCGGCCATCGACCAGCCGCGCGATCACGCGCCGCTCCCCGTCGCGAAAATAGGGTTCGCCGAATTGTTCGAAGATTTCGGTCACGCTCATGCCGGCGGCTTCCTCGATCGCATGGTCGGCATCGACGAAGGGCACGCGCAACCGGTTCGCCAGTCGGCGCCCTACGGTCGACTTGCCCACGCCCATCAGGCCGACAAGCACGATCGGCGAACCGGTCCAGCTTGAATCAACAGGGTTGTGGCTTTGCAACATTGCCGTCTGCGCTATACAGCAGGCGCGCGCCCGGCAACACCGACCGGGCTTTCACGGGTCCATTATAAGGTTTTGCGTTCCATGTCCCGTACGGTCGTTTCGCTTATCATCCTGCTTGTCATCATCGTCGGAGGGCTTTTCTTCCTGTCCGGCCGGGCGAGCGAGCGGCCGACGACCCAGGTCGAAAAGGCGGTCTCGCTTGGCAACCTGCAATAAGCGCGGTCGCGCTTTTCGCCATCTGCCCAGGGCCGTCGCACTCCTGATGGCGGGCGCGGCCGCACTGGCCGCGGCGCAGGACCGCCCCGAATCACTATTACCACCCGGGTTCGGCCAGTCGCCGGCCCCTGCGAATCCGCGTGCCACGCCCCGGCCGGCACCGAGCGGAGCGGCGGCGCCTGTGCCCGCGACTTCGCCCACGCCGCGTCCCACCCCTGCCAATGCGGTGGGGGCGTTGCTGGATTCGCTCGCCACGCCGGTGCCGGGCCCGGTGCCGACGCCATCGCCGACGCCCACCCCGGTGATCGATCCGGCGACGCTGGCCGAATATGAACTGCCCGCCTCGGCCCGCCGTTCGCTGGCGGTGGTGGGGCCGGCGGGGCCGCGTGAAGGGGCGTTGGGGGCGGATGTCTTCGCCGGCGCCGACGGGCGCGTCGCCGAAGTCCTGATGCGCCGATTGTCGGCGCCCTTGCCGTCGCGCTGGATGTCGATCCTGCTCCGCCGCACGCTGGCCGCGCATATGGAGACGCCGCGCGGCGTGAACGGGGCCGATTTCGCTGCCGAGCGTGCCTGGCTGCTGCTGCGCATGGGCGAGGCACAGGTGGCGCGCGCCGTGGTCCAGTCGGTCGATGCCGGCAATTACACGCCCAAACTCTATCAGGTGGCGATAAACGCGCTGCTCGCGTCGAGCGACCCGGCCGGGCTGTGCCCGCTCGCCGATCGCGGCACGGCGGTGACGGGGCTGGGCGGCTACCGCGTCGCGCAGGCGATGTGTGCCGCGCTGGTCGGCGATGCGTCGCGGGGGAGCACGCTGCTGCGGCAAGTGCGCCGCCAGCGGATCACCGACGATTTCGATCTGAAGCTCGCCGAGAAGCTGATGGGCTCGGGCGCCAATGGGCGGCGTGCGGTGACGGTCGAATGGGCCGGGGCCGATCGGTTGACGACCTGGCGTTTCGGCCTGTCGACCGCGACCGGGGTGACGATCCCTGAGGATTACATCTCCTATGCCGGGCCACAGGTGCGCGGCTGGCTGTCGACCTCGCCCGCGGTTGCCGCAACGGACCGGGCGGCCATGGTCGACCAAGCGGCCAGCCTGGGCGTTCTTTCCAATGCCGCATTGGTCGATTTCTATGCGGGGCTGGCCGACAATGACCAGGCCAGTCGCGCCCAGTCCGCGATCGCCAATGATCTGGCCAATGCCTATGCCGGCAATGACGAAAGCGCGCGGCTCAGCGCGATCCGGTCTTTGTGGGGCAGCGGCGAGCGTACGCCTTATGGCCGCCTGATCCTAACCGCCCGCGTGGCGGCGCGGTTGCCGGTGATATGGGACCGTGACGAGGCGGACCAACTGGTCGCCTCAATGCTCTCCGCCGGCCTGGACCGCAGCGCGGCGCGGTGGGCCGGTGCGGTCAAGCCGGCGAGCGACGGCTGGGCCATGATCACGCTGGCCGATCCCGATCATCAGGACAGCGTCGGCTATGATGTGATCACCAACTATGCCGGGTCGGGTGATGTGAAGCTGAAGCAGCGGCTGTTCTTCGCCGGCATGGCGGGGCTCGGCCGGCTGTCGCGTACTGATATCGAACGCGGGGCCGAGGCACTCGATGTGCGGATAGGCCAGCGCAACGCCTGGACCGAGGCCATGGACGAGGCGGTGGCCGATGGCCGGACCGGCATGGTCGTCCTGCTCAGCGCGGTGGGGATGCAGACCAGCGCGTGGCGCGGCGTGCCGCCCCAGGCGCTCTATCGCATCGTCGAGGCGCTACGCTCGGTCGGACTGGATGCGGAGGCCCGGATGATCGCGGCGGAGGCGATCGCGCGAGCATGACCGGCGACGACCGCGCGCTCGTCGACCGTTTCCTCGAGATGATGGCGGCGGAAGCGGGTGCGGCGGCCAATACCATCGCCGCCTATCGCTCCGACCTGACGCTGGCGGGCGAGGCGATGGGCGGGTTGGCCGAGGCGGACGAAGCGGCGCTGCGTCGGCTGGCAGAGGGCTGGGCGTGCCTGGCGACCACGACCGTGGCGCGCAAGGCGGCGGCGCTGCGGCGCTTCTATGCCTTTCTGCATGAAGAGGGGCTGCGCGTCGACGACCCGGCCAGCGCCCTGCCGCGTCCGGGCCAACGCCGTTCGCTGCCCAAGGTGCTGAGCCATGCGGATATCGATCGCCTGTTCGCCGCGATCGGCGAGCGTATCGGGGTGGCGCATCCGGCGCCCAACGACCTGCGGCTCGCGGCGCTCATAGAGCTTCTCTACGGATCGGGGTTGCGCGCCAGCGAACTGGTCGCCCTGCCGCGCAACGCGATCCATCCCGATCGCCCTTTCCTGATCCTGCGGGGCAAGGGCGGAGCGGAGCGGATGGTGCCGATCTCGGACCGCGCGCGTGCGGCCGTTGCAGCGTGGCGGGTTCATGTGCCTACCGACAAAGCTTGGCTTTTCCCCGGCGGCAAGCGGCATTTGTCGCGCATCCGCCTCTATCAACTGGTGAAAGCGCTAGCGGCGGAAGCGGGCATTCCGCCCGACCGGGTGAGCCCACACGTGTTGCGCCATGCCTTTGCCACGCACCTGCTCGGCGGCGGCGCCGATCTACGCGCGGTGCAGGCGATGCTGGGCCATGCCGACATCGCCACGACCGAAATCTACACCCATGTCGAGGCGACGCAACTGGTCGAACTGGTCAATGCCCGCCACCCGCTCGTTGATTTTCCGGCAAAGCACCCCTAGGCGCTACGCTATTATGTCAACGAGCTTCCTCGATTTCGAGAAACCGATCGCCGAGCTGCAGAGCCGGATCGACGAACTGCGCGACACGACCGCCGACAGCGCGGTGGATATCGGCGCGGAGATCGCCAAACTTCAGGCCAAGTCGGACAAGCTGCTGCGCGATACCTTCGCCAAGCTGACCCCGTGGCAGAAGACGCAGGTCGCCCGCCATCCGCAGCGTCCGCACTTCAAACATTATGTCGCCGGGCTGTTCGACGAGTTCGTGCCGCTGGCTGGTGATCGCGCCTTTGGCGACGACCAGGCGATCATGGGCGGCTTCGCGCAGTTTCGCGGGCAGCGCGTCATGGTGCTGGGTCATGAAAAGGGCGAGGATACCGCCAGCCGGCTCCGCCACAATTTCGGCATGGGCAAGCCCGAGGGCTATCGCAAGGCGATTCGCCTGGTCGAGCTGGCCGATCGCTTCGGCCTGCCGATCGTGACGCTCGTCGATACGTCGGGCGCCTTCCCCGGTATCCAGGCCGAAGAACGTGGCCAGGCCGAGGCGATCGCGCGCTCGACCGAGGCGTGTCTGGCGGCCGGCGTGCCGGTCGTCTCGGCGATCGTCGGCGAGGGCGGATCGGGCGGTGCGGTGGCGCTGGCGGCGGGCAACCGCGTGCTGATGTTCGAGCATGCCGTCTATTCGGTGATCAGCCCCGAAGGCTGCGCCTCGATCCTGTGGCGTACCGCCGACAAGGCGGCCGACGCGGCCGAGGCGATGCGCGTCACGGCGCAGGACCTGAAACATTTCGGTGTGATCGACACGATCGTGACCGAGCCGGTCGGTGGTGCGCACCGCGATCCGGCGGGAGCGATCGCCAATCTGGGCGATGCGATCCAGAAGGCGCTGGGCGAGCTGAAGGGGCTTGGCCGCGACGAACTGAAGCGTGGGCGCGCCGCCAAATTCCTGGCGATGGGCCGCTTGTAAGGTCTGATGACGGGTGGCGTTGCCCGCCACCCGTCATTCGATATTAGCTGCTCACTGGACGTGAGTGTCGAGCTTGCCACCGATCGTATTGAAAGCGGTGCCGAGGCTGCCGCCGAGCGAGCTCATGCCGGCGATCGCCGCGACGGCGATCAAGGCTGCGATCAGACCATATTCGATGGCGGTCGCACCTTTACGGTTGTGAATGATCTTCCGAATTGAAGCCATATTCTTCACTCCCCTGTTGAAACGGTGATCCGGCCGCAGGGCCGCGGCGGAAACGCTTTGCGGGTGACGCACACGTGAAAAAGGCGGATGCGCGGGAGACGCATCCGCCTTTTATTCAGGCGATGGAGGCTGATGCCGGTGTCATGTCATCGATCCCCCATGGCCGACATCATTACTTGACGTTGGTGTCGAGCTTGCCGCCGATGGTATTGAAGGCGGTGCCAAGGCTGCCGCCCAGCTTGCTCATCCCAGCGATGGCCGCAACGGCGACCAGAGCCGCGATCAGGCCGTATTCGATGGCCGTCGCGCCCTTGTTGTTCTTCACCATCTTGCGAAGGGTATTCATTCCGGTCTCCGTTCGTCTCTATCTGCAGATCACCCGGCTGAACCGGAGCGCCGGTCAGCAGCGATGGATGTAGCCGCGCACTGGTTGAGGAATATTTAATTTTCGGCCGGTCCGGAACAAATAGCCTAATTCGTCGCGGACTTTAGCTGATCGCCCAGATGGCTGAGGACGCCCGCCACATTGACGCCGACTTGCGACAGCGTGGCGAAAATGACCAGCATGATGCACGCGATGATCAGGGCATATTCGACGGCCGTGGCGCCTCGACGGTCGGTCCCGATAGCGCGAACCAGCTTGAACAGAGGCCAGGGCATCTTCATCGGTGCGAATGCTAATAGATAAAGGTTAATAATGACTGTCGAGGATCGAATGCGGGCGGAGGGACACCCGCTATTCCCCGTCGTGGCCGCCGCGCTGGTGGATGATGCGGGCCGCGTGCTGTTACAGCAGCGCCCCCAGGGCAAGGCGCTGGCCGGCTTGTGGGAGTTCCCCGGCGGCAAGTTGGAGCCCGGCGAGACACCCGAGGGCGCGCTAATCCGCGAACTGCAAGAGGAGCTGGATATCACCGTGCCGCCGGCCGCGCTGGAGGCCGCCGGCTTTGCCAGCGAGCCGCTGGCCGACCGCCATCTGCTCCTGCTGCTCTATGTCATTCGCGGCTGGTCGGGAACGCCGCGCGCCCTGGAGGCGGACGGCCTGATCTGGTGTCGGCCGGAGGAGATGGAGGCATGGCCCATGCCCCCGGCCGATGGTCCGCTCGTCCGTCAGTTGCGCGCTTATCTCGGCTTCAGCGCGATGACCGACGCGCCGGGCGAAAGCGGAATGCTGTAACCGCCCCGTTCGAACGTGCCCCCGTCCGGGCGATAGGTCCGGCCGCCCGGCGTCGTGGTTTCGACGAACAGGCGCGCGGTCGGCGTTTGCGGATTGGCGGGATCGAAGACCAGCCGCACTTCTCCGGTCGCCGGGGTATAGCGCGCCTCGGCGATCTTGCCGGCCTCCAGCGTCAGCCAGAGTCCGGCGGGTGCGATGAACAGCCGGCTGCGGGCGCCGTCCTTGGGCGCGATCCGGATCGTGTCGCCCGTGCCGAGCAGGTTGCCGCCATAGGCCAGCCAGCTCAGGGCCGGATCATTCACCAGATAGGTCGCCGCCGCATAGGCATGGCCGAAAAAGCCCATGCCATAATCGCCGCTATACGGGTCCCACTGCATCCGGTCTGGCCAGCTATGGAAGGCGGCCGACGACGCACCGTCCTGGTCGATATTGGTAATGCCGCCCATCAGGCCGCCATAGGCGACGCGCAGAAGATGCATGTCGCCGGGATTGCGCCGGAAGGAATCGAACAAAGGCACGGCGTTCAGGGTCGATCCGTAATGATGGATCTGTCGTTCCAGCCGCGGATATTTGCCGCCGTACAGGAAATCCCAGTAACGGCGCGCATTGCCGTTATAGCCCCAATGCGGGATCGACGGATCATAGCCCAGGATCACTTCGCGGGTGACGTCGGCCTGCGGGCCATAGCCGAAATAGCGCATCCAGGCATAGACCTCCGCCTGACCGGTCGAGTCCCACGCCATCTCGCTGCCAAAGGGATAGCGCAGCGTGCGCCAATGATCGGCGCGGCCCTTCATCAATCCTTCGACCGTCGCGGCCTGCTGCGTCCAGCCTTCGCGCTTCAGGTCGGTCAGGATGTCGACGAAGACATCGCCCTCCATCAGACCGAATTGCGCATAATGCGGTGCGTCGCGCATCATCGCGACGATCGTCTGATAGGCATGGTCCAGATACCATTGCCAGTCATGCACCCGCGTCAGGCCGGGATGATTGCGCGCAATGCGATACAGCGCCCAGTGCGCGGCCGCGACATGGGGGTAGTTATAGGCGCGACCCAGATCGTCGGCCTGATCCTTTTTCCAGGAGGTCCAGCTCTGCCAGTCCTTGGCCGGCTGATACAGGTTCGGGAAGGCGGCAGGGTCGTAGTAGAACAGGCTCTTCTTGACGCCGCCGGCATGAGGGCCGTCGGCGACCTGAAGGCGGCCGACGATGGTTTCGTCGACCATATGCTCGATCCTGGCGATCTCGCCCGCATCGGGATTGTCGAGCTGCTTCATGATCGGGGCGAGCCAACTGCCGGCGCCGCCCTCGTCACTCATCCCCGAAATCCACACACGAGGATCGGCGGTGACGATCCGATTCGCCTCGCGATCATAGGTCAGGATGCCGGGTGAACGCCCAAAGGGATCGCCCTTCTTCTCGAACCACTGTCGCGTGGTCGAAAAGCGGCCGAGATCGGCCATGGTCTGTTCGAGCGGTTTGGTGACGAAATAATGCACCGTCTGCGCGGTGCCATCCGCGTAGCGTAGGGTCAGCCGCGCCCGGCCCCATTGCTGCCCGCGCACCGCCAGGCGGGTCCAGCCGGGTTTGCCCTCCTGCTTTTCGACGGCCAGCGCGCCAACCGGATAGCTCTCGATGCCGGTGATGGCCGAGGGCGCGCGCACGAACAGCGAGGCGTCGATATCGGTCGGCACGACATAGCCGGGCACGCCGACGACCACGGGACGCTGTTCGGCCATCAAAGTGGGTTCGATCGCCCGGATGCTGGGCGAGGTGACGAAGCGCAGGCCGATCTGACGGCTCTCGCCCGGTGCCAGGCGGATGCTGGTCGGATCGTTCCAGGGCTTGCCCGCCTTGGCCCAGTCGGTCTGGGCATAAGCGGCGCTGGCCACCGTCCAATCGTAAAAGCCTTCCGAGGTCTGGGCGCGGGGACTGGCCTCGACGATCACCGCCTTGCCGCCGGTCTCGCGAAGCGTGGGGATGGGGACATAGGCCTCTAGCGGCGTGGCGCGCCCAGGCAGGACCAGCAGGGCAGGGCCGGCGCCGTTCAGCCGCGTGACCTGAACATAGCCCGCATCGCGGCCGATATAGGGATCGGCGAAGCTCGCCTGGGCGTGCGCCTGTTCCAGATTGCGATCGGTGATGATGTTGTCGAACGTCATCGGCATGCCGAGGGCACCGATCTCCACCGCTTGCGATGAGGTATTGGTCAGGGTGAAGCGCAGGGCAGGGCCATTTCCCTCCTTCACCCATTCGCGAACGATACGCAGCGGAAGGCCGCTTCCCATCGATGCGGTGATGTTGGCGGCGGCCATAACGTCGCCACGCGCCGGCAGGATATGAACGGGGCGGCGCTGACGCGATGAGGAGAAATCCTGCCATGGCCCATCGCCGCTGCGCAGGCGCACATGGATATCGCCCAGATGATTGTAGCCATTGCCGGCCCGCTCGCGTGCCCGGCCGATCGGCAGGAAATCGAAATCGGCGCCCGTCGCCGGCGACAGGCCACGCGCCGTCTGGCTGACCGGATCGAGTTTGAGGTTGAAACCGCCGACCCGAATGGTCTTCCACGGCGAACGTGCCGCCGCTGCTTTCTTGGGGACCGCCGAGGAATTGCCGCCGGGGCCGATCGCACCGATCGCGAGTGTTGCGAGACTCAGGGGCACATAGCGAAACGGCAGGCGGCGCATGGATAAGTCCTTCATCTTTCGGGGTATTGACATGTCACGCGCTGACGATTGACCCCCTCCCAATGAGCCGATACGGTATACAGTATTTCGGGGAGATCAAGATGCGGCAGGCAAACAGGCGCGAATGGATGCGCGGTGCGGCGACGATGGCGATGGTGGGGGCGGTACCGGCAAAGGCGATGGCGGCGGGGGCGATCCTGCCCGACAAGGCCGAACCATTTCCGCTCTCGGCGGTCCGGTTGCGTCCCTCCATCTACGCGACGGCGGTGGAGACCAACCGGCGTTATCTCTACCGTCTCGACCCCGATCGGCTGCTCCACAATTTCCGTCTCTATGCCGGGTTGAAGCCCAAGGCGCCCATCTATGGCGGGTGGGAGAGCGACACGATCGCGGGGCATACGCTGGGCCATTACATGTCGGCGCTGGTGCTGACCTGGCAGCAGACCGGCGATACGGAAATGCGCCGCCGGGCCGACTATATCGTCTCCGAACTGGCCGAGGCCCAAGCCAAGCGCGGCACCGGCTATGTCGGCGCACTGGGCCGCAAGCGGGCCGATGGCACGATCGTCGATGGCGAGGAAATCTTCCACGAGATCATGGCCGGCAAGATCAAGTCGGGGGGCTTCGATCTCAACGGTAGCTGGTCGCCGCTCTATACGGTGCACAAGCTGTTCGCCGGGCTGCTCGACATTCATGGCGGTTGGGGCAATGCCCAGGCGCTGGACGTGGCGGTCAAGCTCGGCGGCTATTTCGCGCGGGTCTTCGCCGCGCTGGATGATGCCCGGCTGCAGGACGTGCTTGGCTGCGAATATGGCGGGCTGAACGAGAGTTTCGCCGAACTCTATCAGCGTACCGGGGATCGCCAATGGTTGGCGCTGGCCGAGCGCATCTATGACAACAAGGTTCTCGATCCGCTCGTCGCGGGCAAGGACCAGCTCGCCAATCTCCATGCCAATACCCAAGTGCCCAAGCTGATCGGGCTGGCGCGGATCCATGAGATCACCGCCGCGCCGGCCCCGGCGGCGGGGGCACGCTTCTTCTGGGAAAACGTGACCGGCCATCACAGCTATGTCATCGGTGGCAATGCCGATCGCGAATATTTCTCCGAACCCGATACCATCGCGCGCCATATCACCGAACAGACCTGCGAGCATTGCAACAGCTACAACATGCTCAAGCTGACCCGGCATCTTTATGGCTGGCAGCCGGATGGCCGACTGTTCGACTATTATGAACGCGCGCATCTGAACCACGTCATGGCCGCGCAGCATCCGGTGCATGCCGGCTTTACGTACATGACGCCGCTGATGACCGGCATGGCGCGCGAGTTTTCGACCGACAAGGACGATGCCTTCTGGTGCTGCGTCGGATCGGGGATGGAGAGCCATGCCAAGCATGGCGAATCCATCTTCTGGCAGGGTGGCGATACGCTGTTCGTCAATCTCTACATTCCCGCCGAGGCGCGTTGGGACAAGCGCGGGGCGGTCGTGACCCTCGACACCGCCTATCCGATGGACGGGGCCGCCAAGCTGGCCTTCAGCCGCCTGGACCGCGCGGGTCGCTTCCCGGTTGCGTTGCGCGTCCCAGGCTGGGCGAATGGCCAGGCGGCGGTCGAGGTCAATGGCCAGCCGGTGACGCCGGTGTTCGAGCGCGGCTATGCGGTCGTCGATCGGCGGTGGAAGACGGGTGACACGGTGGCGATCCGCCTGCCACTCGACCTGCGGGTCGAACCGACGCCGGGCGATGACAGCGTGGTCGCGGTGGTGCGCGGGCCGATGGTGATGGCCGCCGATCTGGGCCCGACCACCACGCCCTGGGACTCTCCCGATCCGGCGATGGTCGGCGCCAATCCACTGACCGCGTTCCGTGCCACGGATCCGGCGGCGGCACGCTATCTGGCCAGCGGGGTGTTCCGTCCAGCCGATCTGACCTTCGTGCCCTTCTTCAGCCAATATGATCGCCGCAGCGCCGTCTATTTCAAGCGTTTCACCGAAGGCGGCTGGAAGGCCGAGGAGGCGGCGTTCCTGGCACAGCAAGCTCGCGCCCGCGACATTGCCGCGCGGTCGGTCGACGTCATGCATCTGGGAGAGATGCAACCCGAGCGCGATCATAAGCTTACCTCGGAAATCTCCTACCCGGTATCCTATCGTGGGCGGCAGGGGCGCGATGCCCGATCGGGCGGCTATTTCGAGTTCACTATGGCGGTGAAGCCGGGCCCGCTGGTGCTCCAGGCGACCTATTGGGGCGATGAGCGCAAGCGCGACTTCGACATCCTAGTCGACAATGTGAAGATCGCGACCCAACATCTTGAAAACGATAAGCCAGGCGAGTTTTTCGACGTCGAATATCCGCTTCCTGCGGCCCTGACGCAGGGTAAGCAGACGGTCCGTGTTCGTGTCGTCCCGCATGATCGCAGCAGCGCGGGGCCGATCTTCGGCATGCGGCTGTTCACCGCCAAGAAGGGTGTGACGGCATGAGCGGTGTTCCCATGACGTTGGATGAATTGCGAACGCTCGCCCGTGCCAAGCTGCTAGGCGCCGGGCTGGCGCCGGCACATGCCGAGGCGGTGGCGGAGACGATGGTGGCCGGCGAGCGCGACGGATGTGCCTCGCACGGCATCTATCGGCTGCTCGTCGCGGTCGCCAGTATCCGCAAGGGTGTGGTCGTGCCGGACGCTGAGCCGGTCCTCTCGCATCCCGCAAAGGCGCTGGTTCGCGTGGAGGGCGGTGGCGGGTTCGCGCAGCTTGCCTTTCAGACCGGCAAGCCCGCGCTCATCGAAAAGGCGCGTTCCCATGGCATCGCCGCGCTGGCGCTAAACAATGTCGTTCATTTCGCGGCGCTCTGGCCCGAGGTCGAAGAACTGGCGGAGGCCGGGCTCGTCGCCCTGGCGTTCACGCCAAGCCATGCCTGGGTCGCGCCGTCGGGCGGAGCGGAGCCGGTGTTCGGCACCAATCCCATCGCCTTTGGCTGGCCGCGCCCGGACGGGCCGCCCTTTGTGTTCGACTTTGCCACCAGCATGGTCGCCCGCGGCGAGATCGAGCTGCATCGCCGCGCCGGCAAGACGGTCCCTGACGATTGGGGCGTCGATGCGCAAGGTAATCCGACCACCGATCCGGCTGCGATCCTGTCGGGCGCGATGCGGACCTTTGGCGGGCATAAGGGATCGGCACTCGCTGCGATGGTCGAACTGCTCGCAGGGCCGCTGATCGGCGATATGACCAGCCGCGAATCGATCGACTGGGATGAAGGTCGAGGCGGTTCGCCGCTGGGCGGCGAGCTCATCATCGCAATTGATCCCAAGGGGTTCCTGGGCGATCTTCTGCCCGAGCATCAGGCGCGGGCGGAGGCGATGTTCGGTGCGATCACGGGGCAGGGGGCACGTTTGCCCTCATCGCGCCGCTACGCCGCGCGTGCGCAATCGCTGGCGGACGGGGTGGTGATCCCGGCCGATCTGCACCGCGACGTCATAGCACTGGAAGGTTGAGCAAAGGGGTATGAGCATGACCAATATTATGACGCGCCTGCTCGCTGGCGCATCGTTGCTCTTGGTGCCCGCCCTGGTCGGCGCGGTTCCCCATCCGGCGCAAAAGCGCGCCACCCCGGCGAAGGCAAAGGCCGGGCAAGGGGCCGATGCGCGTTTCCGTGCCCTGTCGGAGGCGGAATATAAGTGGCGGATCAACCAGAATGCGGCCGATGAGGACAGTGGCAGCGCCGGCTCGCGGCAATTGCCCGATGTCGGTCCGCCGGCGCAGGCCGCGCGTCTCGCTCGGTGGGAAGCGACGGCCAAGGCGCTGGACGCGACCGATCCCGCCACGCTCTCGCCCGACGCCCGTATCGACTATATGGTCTATAAGGGGCAGATCGACGCGCTGCTCGCCGCGCAGCGGTTTCGCGACTATGAAAAGCCGCTGAACGCCGACACCAGCTTCTGGGGCAATCTGGCAGGTTGGGCACGCGGCAGCTTCACGCGCGAAAGCCAGTATCGCGACTATCTCGCGATGCTGCGTGCGATGCCCCGCTATTATGATCAGCAGATCGCGAACATGCGCGCCGGGGTGGCGCGCGGCTTTACCCCGCCCGCGATCACGCTGAAGGGGCGCGATATTGGCGTCGCGCAGGTGGTCGATGCCGGAACGGGCGAGGACCAGCCCTTCTATGCGCCCTTCCGCACCATGCCTGCGACCATCCCGGCCGCCACCGCTGCTGCCCTGCGAGCCGAAGCAAAGGCGGCGATCCGCGACAATGTGCTGCCCGCGCACCGCAAGCTGCTCACCTTCCTGCGCACTGACTATATCCCGCATGCGCAACTCAGCACGGCCGCCTATGATCTGCCCGACGGCAAGGCCTATTACCGCTCCAAAATTCGCGAATATGTCACCGCCGACATGACGCCCGAGCAGGTTCATGCGATCGGCCTGTCCGAGATGAAGCGTATCCGCGCGCGCATGGACGGCGTGATGAAGGAGGTGAAGTTCAAAGGCGACTTTCCGGCCTTCCTGACCTTCCTGCGCACCGATCCGCAATTTTATGCCAAGACACCGCAGGAACTGCTCGACCGTGCCGCATGGTTTGCCAAGAGCTTTGACGGGATTGCCTCGGACTGGTTTGGCCGCCTGCCGCGCAGCCGCTTCGCGATCAAGCCGGTGCCGGCCGACCTGGCGCCTTTCTACACGGCGGGACGCGGGGGGACGGGCATCTATCTGGTCAATACCTATGACCTGCCGTCGCGCTCGCTCTATGCGCTACCGGCGCTGACCCTGCATGAAAGCGCGCCGGGTCATGCCTTCCAAATGCCGCTGGCTGCCGAGAACAAGGATCTGCCGGCTTTCCGTCGCGACAGCTATCTGTCGGCCTATGGCGAGGGCTGGGCGCTGTATTGCGAGGCGCTGGGCGAGGATATGGGCTTCTACAAGACGCCCTATGACCGGTTCGGCATGTTGTCCTATCAGGCCTGGCGCGCAGCGCGGCTAGTCGTGGATACCGGCATCCATGCGCTGGGATGGACCCGTGAACAGGCTCAGGCCTATCTGCACGACAACACGGCTTTGTCGGATCACGAGATCGAGACGGAGGTCGATCGCTACATCGCATGGCCCGGCCAAGCGCTGTCCTATTATATGGGGCAGCTCGCCTTCCAGCGGGCACGCGCCAAGGCGGAGAAGGCCTTGGGCCCAAAATTCAACATCCGCGCTTGGCACGACGCGATGCTGCAACTCGGTTATGTCCCGCTGCCGGTGATCGAGGCGCGGACCGATCGCTTCATCGCCGAAGGGGGCAAGGGCCCCTATCCCGACGAAGAATGATCGCGATTGACCTAGCGTAAGAACATCGCTAAAAAGTATACAGTATCTAAAACTGACTAGGAAGACAGACTGTGAGCATCGGCTGGCGTGGCGTATTTCCCGCGGTGACGACCCAGGTGCGGGAGGATCTGTCGATCGATCTCGCCGATACGCAGCGGGTCGTGGACGATCTGGTCAAGGACGGCGTGACCGGCGTCATCGCGCTGGGCACGGTGGGCGAGAACAACTCGCTCGACTATGACGAGAAGGTCACGGTGCTGACCGCGATCGTCGAGGCGGTGGCGGGCCGCGTGCCGGTCATCACTGGCTGCTCGGAATATGACACCCGCCGCGCCGTCCGTTATGCGCAGGCGGCCGAAAAGGCCGGTGCGGACGGCCTGATGCTGCTGCCCCCGATGGTCTATGTGCCCAAGGCGCATGAGCTGGTGAACCACTTCAAGGGCGTGGCGGATCAGACCGGCCTGCCGATCATGCTCTACAATAACCCGCCCGCGTACCGCACGGTCATCGACCAGACCGTGCTGGAAGCGCTGATCGACGTGAAGAACATCGTCGCGGTCAAGGAATCGGCCCCCGATACCCGCCGCTTCACCGACTTCCGCAACGCGTTCGGCGACCGCTATGTCCTGTTCGCCGGTCTGGACGACGTCGCGCTCGAAGGTCTGTATCTGGGCGCACAGGGCTGGGTCTCGGGCCTGACCAACGCCTTCCCCAAGGAGTCGGTCGAGCTGGTCGCGGCGTTCGAGCGCGGCGATCATGCCAAGGCGATGGAGATCTATCGCTGGTTCATGCCGCTGCTTCACCTCGATGCCGAGCATGACCTAGTCCAGTCGATCAAGCTGGCCGAGCAGGTCATGGGTCGTGGTTCGGAGCGCGTGCTGCCGCCGCGTTACGTTTTGGAAGGCGCGCGCCGCGCCGAGGTGATCGCGATGGTCGAAAAGGCCGCCGCGACCCGCCCGACCCTGGGCCTCAGCAAGGCCGCCTAATGGCGACGACGCTCTCGCCCGCTGCCATTCCGTCGGCCGATGGCCGGCGGCGGGGCGAGGGCGTCATCGTGGTACAGACGCTGGCGGATCGCATCTTCGGCATCGTCCGCGAACGGATCGTCGCGGGGACGCTGCCCGGAGACCGGCCAATTCGCCAGGATGCGCTGGCCGCCGAACTCGGCGTCAGCAAGATACCGCTGCGTGAGGCCCTGGCGCGGCTGGAGCAGGAGGGGCTGCTCCAGAGCGCGGCCAATCGCGGCTATATGGTCGGCGCGATGACCGCCGCACAGGCCGAGGAAATCTACGAACTGCGCCTGCGTCTCGAGCCGGGGGCGGCGGCGCGCGCGGCGGTGGTCGCCAGCGAGGAAGACCGCGCCACGCTGATCGCCAAATTCGAGGCGCTGGATCAGGCGGCGACCAGCGATCTGCCGCGCGTCGCGCTGTGCAATCGCCAATTCCATATGGCGATGGTCCGGCCGATCGGTCGCCCCCTGACGGTCCAGATCATTCGACAACTGGCGGTGCTGGCCGAGCGCTACGTGGTCGCGCATCTGCAACCGGCGGGACGTGACGCGCGCGCGCATCTAGAGCATCGCGAACAGCTCGATGCCTTTCTGGCGCGCGACGCCGATCGGCTTCAGGCATTGCTTGATGGGCATATCCGGTCCACGCTGTCGGACCTGAAAGGCGGGTTTGGGCCCGTCAGCTAGAGATCATAACCGTTAGGGCGGGGGATTATCCTTTCATGTTCGGACCATTCAAACCGCTGGGCAGCGCTGCCCAGCATGGCGAGGGGCAGACGCTGGCCAAGACGCTCAGTTGGCCCCATCTGATCGCACTGGGTGTCGGCGCGATCGTCGGCACGGGCATCTATACGCTGACCGGCGTCGGCGCGGAGCGGGCCGGGCCGGCCGTCATCCTGGCCTTTGCCATCGCCGGCGCGGTCTGCGCCTGTGCCGCGCTCGCTTATGCGGAACTCGCCACGCTGATCCCTGCTGCGGGCAGCGCCTATACCTTCAGCTATACCGCACTGGGTGAGACCATCGCCTGGGTCGTGGGGTGGAGCCTGATCCTCGAATATTCGCTGGCCTGCTCGACCGTGGCGGTCGGCTGGTCGGGCTATCTGGTCGGCTGGATACAGGCGGCGGGCGTGCATTTGCCGCCGGCGCTGCTGTCGGGTCCGCATGGTGGTGGCATCATCAACCTGCCGGCGGTGGTCGTCGCACTGTCGGTGATGGGTATGCTGATTGCCGGCACGCGCGAAAGCGCGACGCTCAACATCATTCTCGTCATCGTCAAGCTGGTGGCGCTGGGCGTTTTTGTCGCCTTCGCTCTACCGGCCTTCAATTCGGACAATCTCCATCCCTTCATGCCCTACGGCTTCGTCGCGACCGAGATCGACGGGGCCAAACGCGGGGTGATGGCGGCCGCTGCCATCGTCTTCTTCGCCTTTTACGGGTTCGATGCCGTCGCGACTTCGGCCGAGGAGGCCAAGAATCCAGGCCGCGACCTGACGATCGGCATCGTCGGTTCGATGCTGGTCTGCACGCTGATCTACATGGCGGTCGCCGTGGCCGCGATCGGCGCGCTGCCCTTCCTGCAACTGGCCAATTCGCCCGAGCCGCTTGCGCTGGTCCTGCGCTCGCTGGGCCAGCCGACCGCCGCGCATCTGATTGCGCTTGCCGCCGTGGTCGCGCTGCCTTCGGTCATATTGGTGATGATGTACGGCCAGAGCCGCATCTTCTTCACCATGGCGCGTGACGGCCTGTTGCCCCAGTCGCTGGCCGTCGTCAGCAAGCGGAGCGGTGCGCCGACGCGGATCACGCTGGTCACCGGCATTTCGATCGCGATCGTTGCGGGTATCTTCCGGCTGGACGAGATCGCCGAGCTGGCCAATGCCGGCACGCTGCTCGCCTTTATCGCGGTGGGGGCGTGTCTGATGGTGCTGCGGCGCAAGGCGCCCGATGCCAAGCGGCTTTTCCGCTGCCCGTTGCCCTATCTGGTCGGCACGCTCGCCATTCTGGGCTGTCTCTATCTGCTGTTCAGCCTGCCCAGCACGACGATTGTCCGCTTCGTGATCTGGAACCTGGCGGGGCTGGCCTTCTACTTCGTCTATGGGCGTCGGCGCAGCGCGCTCGGCGCGGCATAAACGGGGCCTTCGCCAGGACAGCCGAACAGAAAGCCTTGAGCCTGGGGGCATCCTTCCTCCAGCACCATGCGATGCTGTTCGACTGTCTCGACCCCCTCGGCCACGACCGGCAGGTTGAGGCTGCGGCCCAGGCCCACGATCGCCCGGACGATCGACCGGGCGGCCTCGTCATCGGTCACGCCGGAGATGAAGCTGCGATCGATCTTGATCTTGTCGAACGGAAAGCAGCGCAGGTTGCTGAGCGACGAATAGCCCGTGCCGAAATCGTCCATGACGATGCCGACGCCGATCGCCTTCAGCGCGTGCAACGTCTTCAGCGTCGATTCGCGGTTATGGAGCAGGACATTCTCGGTGATCTCCAGTTCCAGCCTACCCGCCGCCAGCCCACTATCGATCAGTGCACGGGACACGATTTCGGGGAGGTTCGGGATCTGGAACTGAATGGGCGAGACATTGACCGCCAGCGTCATCGGCGCCGGCCATGAGGCGGCGGTGCGGCACGCCTCGCGTAGTACCCATTCGCCCAGTTGCAGGATGATGCCGGTATCCTCGGCGATCGGGACGAAATCGTCGGGGACAACCTCACCCCGTTCGGGATGCTCCCAGCGCAGCAGCGCCTCATAGCCGATGATCGCGGCGCCCCCCGTGGCGACCAGAGGCTGATAGACCAACCGCATCTGATCGCGCAGCAGCGCATGGCGCAGATCATGCTCCAGCGCGCGGCGGTTGCGCACCGTCTGATCCAGTTCATGGTCGAAGAAGGACGCGGTGCCCCGTCCGCTCATCTTGGCTCGATACAGCGCAACATCGGCATTCTGGCGTAGCGTATCGGCGTCGGCCGCATCCTTGGGAAACAGCGACACGCCGATGCTGACCCCAACCGCCATGGGATCGCGGCTGAGGTCCATCTCGGCGGCGAAACTGCTCAGGATCGTCTCGGTCAATCGCTGGACCTTTTCGGCCCCGTCGATACCGCGCTGAAGGATCAGGAATTCGTCGCCGCCGACCCGGGCGACCACGCTCGCCTCGTCGACGGCATCGGTCAGAATGCTGGCGACCCGGCAGAGGATCGAATCGCCGGCGGCATGGCCGAACAGGTCGTTGACCGCCTTGAACCGGTCCAGGTCGAGCGCGAGCAGCGCGAACGGACCCTTTTGATCGGCCTGGGTGATGGCGGTTTCTAGTGCCTGGCTGAAATAGGCGCGATTGGGCAGGCGGGTCAGCGGGTCATGGACCGCCATGAACGCGATCTGTCTCTGGGCACGTCGTTCCTCGGTCAGGTCGCGGATTGCCAGAACGATGGCGCGGCGGCCGCGATATTCGATCTCATGGGTGGCGATCTCCAGACAGCAATCGGTGACGCCATGCGGGCGCGCCTCGGCCGGGCGGTCGGGGATCAGCATCAATGGCGCGCCGTCCGAAGCTTCGAGCCAATCCTCCGGGCGGCTTCGGATCAGTTGCGCGGTGGTCGTGCCCAAGAGCGTGGCCAGTCGCGGATTGGCCTCGATGATACGGCCGTTCTTCAGAATCGCGATGCCCTCGCGTGTCGCCCCGGTGAGGCCACGCAGGTCGGTCAGCAGCCGGTCGATCACGGCGGCGGCGATCATGGTCAGGACGATCAGCGCCATGGCGATGATCACCGCGCGTGAGACGATGTGGCGCTCGATCAGATGCGATGACGCCCCGACCTCGACTCCGCCGGGGATCAACGTCGTCGAGCCCATCGCTCCGAAATGCAGCGTCACGATGCCCAGCGCACCCAGGGCCACCGGCACGATGATCCGGGCCCAGCCGCCCAGCCGCCGGTGCGTACAGATGGAGAGGGTCAGGAATAGCGTACCGATCGCCAGCGCCTGCGCGATGGCGATCCCGTCATAGTGGATGCGCGCCTGCACGATCAGTGCGTTCATGCCGACGAAATGCATCGCCGCGACACTGAATGACAGGATCAGGCCGGTGACGATGACGACCGGCCGCGTCTGCCGATGTCGGTCGAAGGTGAGCGCCGCCCATATCCCGGCGACCGGCACCGCCGCCGACACCATGGTCAGCCAAAGATCGAAATCGATAGGGAAGCGTCCTCGATAGGCCAGCATTGCCAGGAAATGGGTGGACCAGATGCTGAGGCCCGCCGTCAGCGCGGCGATCGCCGTCCAGCTACGTCGCCGATTTTCGATGCATTCCTCGGCGCGGACCAGCAGGAGATACAAAGCGGTCAGCCCGAGGAGGCAGATGGTCGCCGCCAGGCCCACCATCCATGGATCATGATCGTTGGTGATGCATCCGATGATATCGAACATGGATCGGCCTATTTTCCCGCGATCTGCGAAGAATAGGACGACATGATCAACCCGATCTTAAGCCCCCTCGGCCAAATCCATCGGAAACGGCGCGATCTACGATCGGCGCGGGCGGACCGCGCCGCGGCGACGGCTTCAGCAGGGGTTTTCAAACGGCCCGACGAATTCTATACTGAGCGTTATGGAAAATCACCCGCCCGCGTGCAAAGGGCGCCCCCGCGAATTTTGCACCGATCAGGCCTTGGCCGCAGCGCTCCGTGTATTCTGGAGCAAGGGCTATGAGGGCGCCTCAATGGCGGACCTGACCGAGGCGATGGGGATCACCAAGCCCAGCCTTTATGCGGCGTTCGGCAACAAGGAATCCCTTTTTCACAAAGCGCTGGACCTCTATGAGGCCGAGAAGCTGGCCTATATCCGCGACGCGCTGGAGCAGCCGACGGCGCGCGGCGTGGCGGAATATCTGCTTCGCGGGGCGCTGGATGCGCAGACCCATAAGGGCGAACCGCAAGGGTGCCTGGGCGTGATCCATTCGGTGGCGTGTGGCGAAGAGGCCGAATCGATCAAGGCCGCCGTGCTGGAACGCCGTGCTTCGTCGCAGGCCGCGCTGCTGGCCCGGTTCCAGCGTGCCAAGGACGATGGCGACCTGCGCGACGATGTCGAACCCGAGGGGCTGACGCAATATCTCTATGCCCTGTTCCAGGGGATGGCAGTGCAGGCCGGATCCGGCGCGACGCGCGAGGAGCTTGAACGCCTCGTCGATACCGGCCTTGCGTTGTGGCCATCGCGATAAATACCGGCCGGTATGAAAGTGCTTGACGACCTTTCAATCCATTAATATACCGATTGGTATTGAAGGCGTCCAAGCCTTCTGATGGTGGATTTGGCGAGACATGAAAGCCGGCGGCCTGGCCGTCGACGGCGCCGGGCGATGCGTTCGGCGTGAGGGATGTCGCGCGGCAGCAAAGGGGTTGTGTCATGGCCTATGTCGCTTTTCAGGAAATCGGCGCGGCAATCAGTGCAGTCGGCGCTGCGACCGCACAGCAGGGCGCCAATGCGGTTCGTCCGGACGCGCGCTTGTCGGCGCTGGAATGGCAGGTCGTGGCACTCGCCCGGCGCGACCGTCTGTCCAGCCTGCGAGAGCCCAGTCGGTTGACGCGTGCGTTCGCGACGATCTTCGGCGAAACGCGCAATCCCCGCCTTGCCGACCCGTCGCTGGAGGCGTTGCGCCGGATGGCGGTGCTGAGCTGGCATCATGGCTATAGCGTCACCTCGAGCGAAGTGCGCGCGTTCCTGGCCGCGGGCTATACGCCCGATCAATATGAACTGATGGTCGACAGCATCGGCGTCGCGCTGGCCGGTTCGCGCCGAGCCGCCCGAGTCGCCACGGCAGGCTGATCCTTCGCCACGGCGGAAGCCCCTTGCCCTTTCGGTCAATCGGCGTAGCTTGGCGGGGATCAGAGACGGAGCTGACCATGCCGGCCGAACTGCGTCTGAAGGACCCCCTGTCCATCATCACCCTGCCGATGGCGGGGCGGGAAGGGCCATTGCCCTGGGAAACCAGCTTTGCCTGGCCGCGATCGGGTGATGTGCAACTGCCATTCCACGGCGAAAATCGGGACGCGCGCAACGTCTGGGCGAGTCGACTCGATCAAGCGGTGGCGCAGGCGGATCGCGCGGTGTTGCTGGTCGCGGAGAATGCGGCATGCCTCGCCGCGATCTGGTGGGCGAGACTGTCGCCCAGCCAATATGTCGACAAGGTCGCTGGCGCCCTGTTGTTTCACCCGCCTTCCGTCGATCTGCTCGACCGGTCGAGCGGGCAATTGTTCGCGTCGCCCGATTCGGCGCTGCCGTTCCCCTCGCTGATCGTCGATCCGGCCGACCATGGCGGTGCACTGGCGCGTAGCTGTGGCGGGCATCTGCTCCACGCCCCCGCGACTCCGCCGATGGCGACCGGCATGTGGCGTCAGGCACAGCGCCTGATCGAGCGCTTGTCCGCCGGTGTCGTCGAGCAGGACCTGAGGCTGTTGCGCACGCTCGGCCTGTCCGAGCATTGATCTATTAAAAATTGGCCCGGCGGGGGGCCGCCGGGCCAGGTGATCGCCGCTGGGAGCTTCCTTTGGCGAGGCAGGATTGGCGAAGGGCCGGACGGCCCCTCCCCGGAAAAATCAGCGCGCGGTGGCGGCGTTCGCGTCGAACTCGTTGCTAGCCAGCGCGTCATTGATCGCCGAGTCATTGTCGGTAAATGACGTATCGTCATTACCCAGCGAAAGCGTCGCGGCATTCTCGGTCGCGGTATCAGCGGTCGACCCGGTAGGGGAGCAACCGGCAAGCGGTGCGACCGAGGCCAGAAGGATCAATCGAAAGGCGTAACGTCGCAACATGAACTCGGTCCCCTTGTCGTGCCGCCCGGCTTGGATCGGGCTTGGCAACATAAATACATACTGAATTAATGGGATATAAGCCATGCTCTTCTTGGGCGCGTGATAGCTGGGCTTTCGGGCTTTGTGCGGCCTTGTGGATCGCCGTGGCCATACCGGCCATGGCACAGGATAGCGCGCCGCTGGATGCCCAGGCGGCGCTGGCGTTGGATGCCGCCAGCTATGCGACGGTGTCCGGCCTGTCGCCGGGGCAGGCTTTGCGCGAGTTGGAAATCCAGGAAGCCTCGGTCCCTGTCACCGACGCATTGAAGACCGAATTTGCCGGCCGCTTGGCAGGGCTCTCGGTCGGTCATGCGCCCTTCCGTATCGATATATTGTTGACCGGCGATGGCCCGGTTGCAGACCGCACCGTCTCGATTGCGGGGGCGCCGGTGCTCATCCGCTTTCGGACGGGCGCCTATGCCACTCATGAGCAACTCGTCATGGCGGCGGCGCTCTATCAGACCGAGATTCGCGGCTCGCTGACCCAGCCGCCAGGGATCGGGATCGACCCGCGGATCGGCGCGCTGGTGGTGATGGTCGGCCGTGCCGATGCGCTGGCCGAGCCGGGCGATGCGCTGCGCGACCGGATCGGCCGACTGACGGGCGTGCCGGTGCGGATCGCGACGCTGGATAGGCCCGATGAGGATATGGCGGATATTCACGGGGGCGGGCGGCTGGTCGGTGTCGATCCGGGTGACGGTCGCCGCTATGCCTGTACCAGCGGTTTCGTCGTGCGGCGGGCCGGTGAAAGCGCGATCGTCACCGCCGCGCATTGCCCGGATAATCTGTCCTGGGCCGATGGCGGCAGTAGCGCCCCGCCGCTGACCTTTATGGGGCAATGGGGCTGGGGCTATCAGGACGTGCAGCTTCAGGGGGGTGCGCTGCCGCTCGCGCCGTTATTCTGGAGCGATACCGCCAAGACCGTGCAGCGCCGCGTCCAGGGGCAACGGACGCGGCGCTCGACCCGCGCCGGGGACATCGTCTGCCATCGCGGCGAGCGCACCGGCTATAGCTGTGCCGAGGTCTGGCTACCCGATTTCGCACCGGCGGGCGATCTGTGCGGGGGCGGCTGCACCCCGACCTGGGTGGCGGTGCGCGGCCCGACCTGTCGCAGCGGCGACAGCGGCGGCCCGGTCTTTCTGGGCGGAACCGCATTCGGGATCGTCAAGGGCGGCAGCTATCGCGCCGACGGCAGTTGTGCCTTTTACTACTATATGTCGCTCGATTTCCTGCCCAGCGGATGGTCGCTGGCGATCGGTTGAGGGATCGCATGGCACCGCCGCCGCGTTGGCCAGGGCATCAGCGGACATCAGGAAGAGAGTGTTATGAAAGCGATGATCCTCGACGCGCCCGGCGGACTCGATCGCCTGCGTCTGGTCGACCGGCCCGATCCTGGCGCACCCGGGCCGGGCATGATCCGCGTCAGGCTGCACGCCACCTCGCTCAACTATCATGATTATGGCATCGTGTCGGGCAATATGCCGACCGAAGATGGCCGGATTCCCATGGCCGACGGCGCCGGGTTAGTCGAAGCGATCGGCGACGGGGTGACGGAACTGGCGGTGGGCGATGCCGTGGTGTCCTGCTTCTTCCCAGGCTGGCTGGAAGGTCCGCCGCGGGTCGGCGACTTTGCCACGGTACCGGGCGACGGCATTGACGGCTATGCGCTGGAAACGGTGGTCGCGCCGGCCACCGCCTTTACCCGGGCGCCCCAGGGCTATGATCATGCCGAAGCGGCGACCATCACGACCGCCGGCTTGACCGCATGGCGCAGCCTGGTCGTCGATGGCGGGCTGAAGGCGGGCGACCGGATTCTGGTGCTCGGCACCGGAGGGGTATCGATCTGGGCGCTACAGATCGCCAAGCACATGGGCGCCAGCGTGGCGGTCACGTCCTCCTCCGGCGAGAAGCTGGAGCGGGCGCGGGCCTTGGGGGCGGACTTTACCGTCAATTACCGCGAACAGGAGCAATGGGGCCGACAGGTCCATGATTGGGCCGATGGCGGAGTCGATCATGTGATCGAGGTCGGCGGCCCGGCGACGCTTGCCCAGTCGATCGATGCGGTTCGCATCGGCGGCCATATCGGGCTGATTGGTGTGCTGACCGGTGTCTCGGGGCAGGTTCCGACCGCCGCCCTGATGGCCAAGCAGGCGCGATTGCAGGGCCTGATCGTCGGCAGCCGGCGTATGCAGCAGGAGTTCGTCCGTGCCCTCGACACCAGCGATATCCGTCCGGTGATCGATCGTCGTTTCCCGCTTGAAGGGCTCGTCGATGCTTTTCGGCATCAGGAGAGCGGAAGTCATTTCGGCAAGATCGCGGTAACATGGTAGGGAGCGCGCCATGACGAATCAGGGGACCCGAGGCTCCATGGCAAAGGATTTCGTTGATCCGAATTGGCCGCATATCGTCATTGTCGGTGCCGGCTTTGGCGGACTGGCGGCCGCTCGACAACTGGGCGGGGCCCCGGTCCGCGTTACGGTCATCGACCGCAACAATTATCATCTGTTCGTGCCGCTCCTCTATCAGGTCGCGACGGCGGCACTGTCGCCCGCCGATGTGGCCGAGCCGATCCGTCATGTCTTGGGTCCCTACTCCAATATTCGCGTCGTGCTCGGCGAGGTGACTGGCGTCGATACCGGTGCCAGACAGGTGGCACTGTCGACCGGCGAAACGCTGAGCTACGATCGGCTCGTCATGGCGACCGGTTCGACCAGCAGCTATTTCGGGCATGACGAGTGGCGCGCGGTGGCCCCGGCGTGCAAGTCGATCGAGGAGGCGCGGGTCATCCGCTCGCGCATCCTGAGCGCGTTCGAGGAGGCCGAGCGTGACAGTGCGGCCGATCGCGAAGCGCTGATGACCTTCGTGGTGGTCGGCGGCGGGCCGACCGGGGTCGAACTGGCGGGGTCGATCGCCGAGCTGGCCCGCTATGCACTCACCTCCGATTTCCGGCGTATCCGGCCCGAGACCGCGAAGATCATTCTGATCGAGGGCGGACCGCGTATCCTGGGCGCCTTCCCGGACGATCTCGCCACCTATGCCGAACGCGCGCTACGCCAGCTGGGGGTTCGGGTCATGACCGACATGCCGGTCGAATCGATCACTGCCGAAGGACTGACCGCGGGAGGCCAGTTCATCCCGGCCTGCACGGTTCTATGGGGTGCGGGCGTGGCGCCGACGGGGGCGGCAAAGTTGCTCGGCATCGAGCCCGGCCCCGGCGGACGTGTGCCGGTGCGCTCCGACCTGACCGTCGAGGGGTTGGAGAATGTCTATTCGCTGGGTGATGTCGCGGCCTGCCTCGACGAGGATGGTCGTCCGTTGCCGGGCCTAGCGCAGGTCGCGCAGCAGCAGGGCAATTATCTGGGCAAGGCTTTGCGCGCGGAACTGACCAAGGGGCAGAAGTCGAAGCCCTTCCGCTTTCACAATCGGGGCAATGCCGCGATCATCGGCCGCCACGCGGCGATCTTCGATTTCGGCCGGTTCCACATGAAGGGCTATCCTGCCTGGATGCTGTGGGCGATCGTCCATGTCGTGCTGCTGGTCAATTTCGCACAGCGCATCCGGGTCAGCCTGCAATGGCTGTGGCGTTATCTGACCTATCGGCGCGGCGCGCGGATCATTACCACCCCGGTCGTTCGCCAAGCGGGTCGATAGTACGTCAGTGCGCCAACTGGGCGCGCAGGTCGATCAGTGTCGCGCCGATATGGTCGGTCAGCAGCCCAGCCACACGCGCCTCGTCACGCGCGAGCCAGGCATCGAGCAGTGCATGATGTTCCTCATGCGCCCGGTCCTCGCGACCGGCGGGCTTGAGATGCTGGATCACATAACGCTCCGCCAGCACCTGCAACCGCTCGATCAGCTGAAAGGTCAGCGCGGCGCCCAGCGGCCGGACCAGCGCCAGATGGAAAGCGCGGTTTTGGAGCGCGACGTCGTGCAGGGCTTCATGCGCCGCCACGTCGAGCGCATGAAGCGCCTCACGTGCCGCGGCCTGATCGGCCGGCGTGGCGACCCGACTGGCGCGGGCGGCGGCATTGGGCTCGATCGACAGGCGAAGCTCGTAGATCTCCTCCGCCTCGCCCGCACCCAGCGAGCGGACGAAGAAGCCGCGATTGGCTTGGCTCGTCAGCAGCCCTTCTTGCTCCAGCCGTGCCAGCGCCTCGCGCAGTGGAATCTTGCTGACCCCCAGTTCGTTGGCCAGCGCGTCCTGACGGATCGGCTGTTCCTCGGGCAGGTCGCCGCTGATGATCCGTTCGCGGATGATCGTGAAAATCTGTTCGGACAGGGTGCGAACGACAAGGCTCATGATATCTCTCGTGCCGACAGGCCGGGAGGAGCCTGTAATTCCGTGGTAATCAATACTGATCGGTATGGTACAATAGACTGGTAAACCACGGAATGCCAAGAGCGTCCCAAATCAGGTCGGGGGCAGCCCGTCGCGCAACTCCGCGAGCCATGCCGCCGCCGTGCCGTCCGAGGGCGCACGCCAGTCACCACGCGGCGAGAGTGCACCGCCTGGCGATACCTTGGGGCCGTTGGGCAGCGCCGAACGCTTGAACTGGCTGGTCTGGAAGAAGCGGGTCAGAAACCGCTCCAGCCAATGGCGGATGGACGGCAGGTCATAGGCGACGCGTGCATCCTCCGGCAGATCCTCGGGCCAGCCGCCCGCCTCGGCATCGCGCCAGGCATGCCAGGCGAGGAAGGCGATCTTGGACGGCATCAGGCCATGGCGGATGACATAGTGCGCGAAGAAATCGTTGAGCGCATAGGGGCCGATCATCGACTCGGTGGATTGCAGGGCGCCACTGGCGTCGGCCGGCACTAGCTCGGGCGAGATTTCCTGCGCCAGGATCGCGGTCAGCACCCGGTTGGTCGCGTCGTCATATTGACCCGTGCGGATGCACCAGCGGATCAGGAACTGGATCAGCGTCTTGGGAACCCCGGCATTGACGGCATAATGGCTCATCTGATCGCCGACGCCGTATGTGCACCAACCCAGCGCCAGCTCCGACAGATCGCCGGTGCCCAGCACGATCCCGCCACGCTGGTTGGCGAGGCGGAACAGATAATCGGTGCGCAGGCCCGCCTGCACATTCTCGAACGTCACGTCATGCACCGGCTCGCCCGCGGCGAAGGGATGGCGGATATCCTCCAGCATCTGATGCGCGGCGGGGCGGATGTCGATCTCCTCGGCGCTGACCCCCAAGGCGCGCATCAGCGCCCAGGCATGGGCCTTCGTGCCTTCGCCGGTGGCAAAGCCCGGCATGGTGAAGGCCAGAATGCGATCGCGGCCCCAACCGAGCCGGTCGGTCGCCTTTGCGGCGACGATCAGCGCATGGGTCGAATCGAGCCCGCCCGACACGCCGATGACCAGCGTCTTGGCCTGACTGGCCTCCAGCCGCTTGGCCAGCGCCTCGACCTGGATGTTATAGGCCTCGTAGCAGTCGGCGTCGCGGCGTGCCGGGTCGTTGGGGACGAAGGGAAAACGCTCGACGGGGCGGCACAGCCCGCGATCGGCAGGCTCGGTCCCATGGATGAAGCCGATGCGCCGAAAACGATTTTCGGGATGGCCAGCAAAAGCCGCCGAATCGTTGAACGTACCGACGCGCAGTCGTTCTTGGACGACCCGCTCGACATCGATATCGGCGATGGTCAGCGCCGGCGTGCGGGTGAAGCGCTCGGATTCCGCCAGTTGCTCGCCAAGCTCATGGATCAGCCCCTGGCCGTCCCAGGCCAGATCGGTGGTGCTCTCGCCGATGCCGGCCGCGGAATAGACATAGGCGCAGGCGGCGCGCGCCGACTGGGCGGCGGCCAGCATCGCCCGGTCGCGGGCCTTGCCGATGACGATGTTGGAGGCGGACAGGTTGCAGCAGATCGTCGCCCCTGCAAGCGCCCCCATGGTCGAAGGCGGGGTGGGGGCCCAATAATCCTCACAAATCTCGGCATGAAGCACGAAACCGGGCAGGTCCTCGGCCGCGAAGATCAGGTCCGTGCCGAAGGGAACCGACTGGCCATCGAGATCGATGGTCAGCCCGACCAGCCCCGCGCCGCTCGCGAACCAGCGCTTCTCATAATATTCGCGGTAATTGGGCAGGAAGGTCTTGGGCACCACGCCCAGAATGCGACCACGCGCGATGACGATTGCAGTATTGTATAGCCGCCCGTTGCGGGGCAGCGCCGCGCCGACCAGCATCACCGGCGACAGGGCCGCGCTGGCATCGACCATCTCGCCCAGCGCGTCGAGCGTGGCGCGATGCATGGCGCTCTGCAGGTGCAGGTCGTCGATCGCGTAGGAGGTCAGCGACAATTCGGGAAAGACGATCAGGTCGACGCCCTTTTCATCCGCCTCCCGCGCCAGATCGAGCATCGCCGCTGCATTGGCATGAGGATCGCCGACCGAGGCCGCCGGCGTTGCGGCGGCGACGCGGATCAGGCCGTGGGATTGGAATGCGTAAAAGGGATGGTCCTGCATGGCATCGGGATAGCGAGGCTGTGCAAAGCGCGCCACCCTATGTTGCTAGTCCATGGTTAAGATGAAAACCTCATGGCCTTCGACGTAGCGTAGGGTCGACCGCGAAACGAAGACGCCGGGTGGTTTTGGCGATAGGGAGCCAGATACATCAACGACCGGATAGCGTCATGACCATTACCCTCTACGGCATCCCGAACTGCGACACGATGAAGAAGGCACGCACCTGGCTGGACCAGCACGGCGTCGCCTATCGCTTTCACAACTACAAGACCGATGGCATCGACGAGGCCACGCTCCGGCACTGGGTCGGTCAGGTGGGATGGGAAGTCCTGCTCAACCGCGCCGGCACGACGTTTCGCAAGCTCGACGAGGCGGACCGCCAGGATATCGACGCCGACAAGGCGATCCGCCTGATGCAGGCCCAGCCCTCGCTCATCAAGCGGCCGGTGCTCGACCGCGACGGTGCCTTGACCATCGGGTTCAAGCCCGAGCGCTACGCCGAAATCTTCTGACGGACCAAGGGGGTGGAGCCCGGCGGGCGGGGGGAGTAAGGCGCGCCCCATGTCCACCACCTACACGCTCGATACCGCGACGAGTCGCGCCAATCCCACGCCCGCGCCGATGAAGCGCCTGACCGTGCCGGCCATTCGCCGCGCCAAGGGCGGCACGCCGCTGGTGATGTTGACCGCCTATACGGTGCGCTCGGCGCAACTGCTCGATCCGCATTGCGACATGCTGCTGGTCGGCGATAGCCTGGGGCAGGTGATTTACGGCCTGCCCTCGACCGTGCCGGTCACGCTTCAGATGATGGCCGCGCATGGTGCGGCGGTGGTCCGGGGCAGCTATCATGCGGTGGTGGTGATCGATCTGCCCTTCGGCAGCTATGAGGCGAGCCCCGAAAAGGCATTCGAGAATGCCGCCTGGCTGCTCAAGGAAACGGGCGCCGCCGCGGTCAAGCTGGAGGGTGGCGTCGCGATGGCACCGACGGTCCGCTTCCTGGTCGAGCGTGGCATCCCCGTCATGGGCCATGTCGGCCTGACGCCGCAGGCGGTCAATGTGCTCGGCGGTTATGGCGCGCGGGGTCGCACGCCGGAGGAAGCCGAGAAGATCATCGCCGATGCGGTGGCCGTGGCCGACGCCGGTGCCTTCTCCGTGGTGATCGAGGGTGTGGTCGAGCCGATCGCGATCGAGATTACCAAGCGCATCGCTTGTCCGACGATCGGTATCGGTGCCTCGGCCGAGTGCGACGGGCAGGTGCTGGTCGGTGAAGACATGCTGGGGCTGTTCGAGCGGACCGCGCGTTTCGTGCGTCGTTACGAGACCATGGGCGAGCGCATCGGCGAGGCCGCGCGCGCCTATGCCGAGGATGTTCGCGCCCGCCGCTTTCCCGGACCGGAGCAGATCTACGCCCCGCGCGACGCCGGATAGTGCAACCCTGCTTCCCACCGGGGCTGCTCCTCGCTAAAGGTCGCGGCTTCATTATTGCCTGATCCCAAATAGCGGAGCCCAACTTGGCCCTAACGCCCCAATCCAGCCAGGCCTTTATGAGTGAGGTCGACGACGAATTGCGTCGCGAAAGGCTGACCAGCTTTTGGACCCGTTGGGGTCTGGTCATCGGCGCGGTGCTGCTGATCGGGCTCGCGGCCTTTGGCGGCTATCTTTACTGGCAGCATCGCCAGCACGAACAGGCAGGCGCGGATGGCGAGCAGCTCCAGGCCGCCTATGACGCGCTGGGCCAGAGCGACGTGAAGACCGCGCAGGCCAAGCTGGCGCCGCTCGCCCAGTCGAATGTCGACGCGTATCGCGCGCTCGCCAGCTTCACCCAGGCCGATATCCTGCTTCAGCGCAACGACCTGAAGGGGGCGGCCGCCCGCTTCGCGGCCATCGCCAACGACGCGTCGTTGGCGCAGCCGTTCCGCGACCTGGCTCTCGTTCGTCAGACCATGGCCGAATATGACACGCTGAAGCCCGAGGCGGTCATCTCGCGACTGGGCAGCATGGCGGTGCCCGGCAATGCTTGGTTCGGCAGTGCGGGCGAGATGGTGGCGGTGGCCTATCTCCGTCAGAACAAGCGCGCCCAGGCGGGTCGCCTGTTCGGCCAGATTGCCAGCGACAAGGATGTGCCCGATACGTTGCGGCAACGTGCGGTTCAGATGGCCGGCGTATTGGGGGTCGATGCGGTCGGCCAGAGCGAGGACACCAAGACCCAATGACGAAGCATTTCCGCACCTCGGCAGCGCTTGCCGCGCTGATGGCGCTGGGCGCCTGTGGCGTATTCAAGGGTGCGCCGAAAAAGACCCCGACCATCGGCAACCGCGTGCCGATCCTGGTTTCGGAGAACGGGGTGGAGGCGGACAAGTCGATCGCCGACGTACAGGTGCTGCTGCCCGCGCCCGAGACGAACCCCGAATGGGCACAGCCGGGCGGCAACGCATCAAAGTCGATGGGCCAGTTGGCGCTGGGCGAACAGCCGCAGCGCCTTTGGGAGTCGACGATCGATGGCGGCTCGGTCCGCGATCCGCTGGGCGCGGCGCCGGTCGTGGCCGAGGGCAAGCTGTTCGTCGTCGATGCGCATGGCAATCTCGTCGCGTTGAGCGCCGATACGGGCGCGCGCCTCTGGTCGACCTCGATCACGGAAGGCGATGCGAACCGCCTCGCCCGGTTCGGCGGCGGCGCCAGCTATGACAGCGGCACCGTGTTTGCGACCGACGGTCTCGGCGATGTGATCGCCGCCAGCGCCGCCGATGGCAAGGTGCTGTGGCGGGCCAAGCCCAGCGGCCCGCTGCGCGGATCGCCGACCATCGCCAATGGCAATGTCTATGTCCTGACCCAGGACAATCAGCTTTATGCGCTGAATCAGGCCGATGGAAAGATCATCTGGGCCGGGCAGGGGACGCTGGAAACCCAAGGCGTGTTCGGCGTCGCGGCGCCCGCCGCCAGCCAGGGTACGGTGGTCGCCGGCTTTTCGAGCGGTGAGCTGAACGCCTATCGCTACGAAAACGGGCGCATGTTGTGGCAGGATGCGCTGTCGCGAACCAGCATCTCGACCTCGGTGTCGACCCTGTCGGACATCGACGCCGCGCCGGTCATCGACCAGGGCCGTGTCTATGCGCTGGGCCAGGGCGGTCGCATGATCGCGCTGGAGCTGTCGACCGGCCAGCGTCTGTGGGAACAGAATTTCGCCGGCATTTCGACGCCGTGGATCGCGGGCGAGTGGATTTTCCTCGTCACCGACGATGCGCGGCTGGTGGCGCTCGCCCGGTCGAGCGGCAAGGCGCGCTGGATCGCGCAACTGCCGCGCTTCCGCAACGAGAAGAAGAAGACCGGCGCCGTGATCTGGTTCGGGCCCGTCCTCGCCGGCAACCGCCTGATCCTGACCAATTCGGAAGGGCAGATCGTCTATGCCAATCCGGGCGATGGCGCGGTGCAGGCGACGGTCGATACCAAAACGCCGTTCGCGCTGCCGCCGATCGTGGCCAACGGGACGCTCTACGTTCTCGACCAGAAGGGGCGGATTTCCGCCTATAAGTAAGTGATGTTCCGCCCCGTGGGAGATTTGTTCCACGGGGCGCTTCATTTGCACCGCTATCCTCGTGACGAAGGGCTCGCCTTTCGCTAACGGAAGGCGATGGCAAAACTCCCTATCGTCGCGATCGTCGGCCGTCCCAATGTCGGCAAGTCGACGCTGTTCAATCGTCTGGTCGGCAAGAAGCTGGCTTTGGTCGACGACAGGCCCGGCGTGACCCGCGACCGGCGCGAAGGCGACGCGCATCTCCTCGGCCTCGATTTCCGCGTGATCGATACGGCGGGCTATGAGGATGAAGATCCCGACACGCTGCCCGGCCGTATGCGCCGCCAGACCGAGGCCGCGGTCGGTGAGGCCGATGTCGCGCTGTTCCTGGTCGATGCACGCGCGGGCATCATGCCGCTCGACGAGGAAATCGCGCGCTGGCTGCGCAGTTCGGACACGCCCATCGTGCTGGCCGCGAACAAGGCCGAGGGCCGCGCCGCAGAGCAAGGCATCCTCGAAGCGCTGGCGCTGGGCTTCGGCGATCCCGTCCAGCTCTCCGCCGAACATGGCGAAGGCGTCGGCGACCTGTTCGAGGCGTTGCTCCCCTTCATCGATCGCGAGGTCGAGGAGGAAGAGGAGGTTGATCTCGAAAATCCTTTCGCGCCCTTGAAGCTTGCCATTGTCGGGCGGCCCAATGCGGGCAAGTCGACGCTCATCAACCGGTTTCTGGGTCAGGACCGGTTGATCACCGGGCCCGAGGCCGGGATCACCCGCGATTCGATCGCGATCGACTGGGAATGGCGCGACCGCGACGGCGAAGTCCGCCAGGTTCGCCTGATCGACACGGCGGGCATGCGCAAAAAGGCGAAGGTGCAGGACAAGCTGGAAAAGCTATCCGTCGCCGATGCGCTGCGGGCGGTGGACTTTGCCGAGGTCGTCGTGTTGCTGCTCGACGCGACGCTGGGGCTGGAGTCGCAGGACCTGCGCATCGCCGACCGCGTGCTGGAAGAGGGCCGCGCGCTGCTGATCGCCCTCAACAAATGGGATGTCGCCGAAAATCCCTCTTCGCTGTTCAACGGCGTGAAGAAGGCGCTGGAGGACGGGCTCAGCCAGGTGAAGGGCGTGCCCTTGCTCGCAGTGTCGGCGGCGACCGGCAAAGGGCTCGATACGCTGATCGAGGCGGCGTTCGAGACGCGCGCCGCATGGTCGAAGCGTGTGCCGACCGGCGAACTCAACCGCTGGTTCGAGCGTGCGGTCGACGCCAACCCACCGCCCGCGCCCGGCGGCAAGCGGATCAAGCTGCGCTACGTGACCCAGGTCAAGTCGCGGCCGCCGAGCTTCGTGATCTTCGGAACGCGCGTGGATCAATTGCCGGCCAGCTATGAGCGCTATCTGGTCAATTCGATGCGGCGGGAATTGGGCTTCGGTGCGGTGCCGGTGCGCCTGACGCTACGCGCGCCGAAGAACCCGTTCGGGAATAAGGATTGAGGAGGGCGGGGCGCGCTATATGGTGCCCCGCATCCCAAGATCCGTTCAGGCTGAACGGGGCAGGGGTAACACGCCAATAAAAGGGGCGGATCGCTTGATCCGCCCCTTTTCATATTCAACCCTGGAGATGCGGTGCCGCGCCCGACTTGGGCGTGTCGTTCTCCGCCATCGCATTGAGCTGGACATAATTCTGGATGCCCATGCGCGCGATCATTTCGAACTGGCGTTCCAGCGTATCGACATGCTCTTCCTCGCTGGCGAGGATGCGAGTGAACAGGTCGCGGCTGACGAAATCCTTGACGTCTTCGCAATAGGCGATGGCTTCCTTGAGCTGCGCGACCGCCTCGATCTCGATCGCCAGGTCGCCCTTCAGCACCTCTTCGACGGTCTCGCCGATGCGCAGGCGGCCGAGCAACTGGAAGTTGGGCAGACCGTCGAGATAGAGGATGCGTTCGGCCAGCCAGTCGGCATGGCGCATCTCATCGATCGATTCCTGATACTCAAACTGGGCGAGCTTATAGACGCCCCAATGGTCGAGCAGGCGATAATGCAGGAAATATTGATTGATCGCGGTCAGCTCGTTCTTGAGCGCCTCGTTCAGATATTCGATGACTTTGGGATCGCCTTTGACTGCCATATGCCCCGTCCTTTGTCTGGTTCGGGATGCACCCTATGGACCGCCGGGGGCGATCCGCAAGCCACTTTTACAGGCGAGGTGGTTCGTGGTGCGGGGTATTGGTGGGCCCGGCAGGACTCGAACCCGCAACCTAGCCGTTATGAGCGGCCAGCTCTAACCATTGAGCTACAGGCCCCACCGTCAACGTCCGTAGCGTGGCGAAAGGGGCGCCCGCAACCAGGATCGATCGTTCTCTTTAAAGAAAAAGGGCGCCTTCACGGTGGAAGGCACCCTTTTCCGACAAACAGTCGGCGCTTCGGACCCGAAGGTCCGAGGCAGCATTACTGCATGTTGTCAGCCTTGGCGTCGGCAGCGTCACGGACGTTGTCGGCAGCGGCGTTCATGTTGTCGGCAGCGTTCTCGAGGGTCGAGGCAGCTGCCGCGTTCGAGGTGTTGTCGGCAACCGCTTCGAGGTTGTCGGCCTGCATTTCCATGTTGTCAGCCAGCATGTCCGCGTTGTTTTCAACAGCGGCCGCTTCCGGCGACTTCGTGCAGGCGGCCACGGACATCAGGCCGGCGGCAGCGAGAACAAAGGCAATCTTCTTCATTCGAATGCTCCCAAGCATAGCAATCATCGCGGCCGACCCGAATGCCGTCGCGAAGCGGCTCAAATAACGCGCGGTTCATCGCGGTCAATCCGCAAAATTCACATGACGGCAAGGTTCGCGACGAACCGATGGCACGGATCAGGCTTTTTCAAGGCGTTGGCGTTACCGAAACGTTACCGCCGGTTAACCTTTTATCGCGGCCTGACGGCGTCGATCGGCTCGGGCGCGTTGGCGACGACTGCCAGCATCGCCGTCCAGGCCGCGACATTTTGGCGCAACGCCGCCGGATCGACACGGTCAAGCACGTCGTCCGGCGTGTGATGGGTATCGAAATAATCCCATCCCGACTGGTTCAGGTCGATCGCGGCGGTGCCCAGCTTCAACGTGGGGCCGATATCGGTCCCGTCGCCGCCCAGTCCACTGCCCCGTGCGATACCCAGCGGCGCGAGCGCGGTTTGTAGCCGGTCCGCGATCGGCAGGGCGGCGGCGGGCAGGTTGACCTCGAACCGCCATATGCGGTCTGCCCCGAAATCGCTTTCCGAGGCGGTGGCATGGCGTTCGCTCGCATGCGCCTTGGCATAGGCGGCACCGCCCAGGCCGCCGACCTCCTCGGCACCGAACCACACGACGCGGATCGTCCGGCGCGGGGTGCCCGCATCCATGATCCGCTTGGCCGCCGCCGCAGTGATGGCGATACCGCTGGCGTCGTCGATCGCGCCCGTTCCCTGGTCCCAACTGTCAAGATGCCCGCCGACCAGCACGATCCCGGCCGAGGGATCGCTGCCCGGCACCTCGGCAATGACATTGCCTGATTCGCGGGATCCGACCATGCGGGGCGTCAGCACCAGCTTCATCCGCACCGGCCCGCCGCGCGCCGCGATTCGCTCCAATTGCTCGGCATCGGGGACCGACAATGCGGCGGCGGGGATCGGCTTCACGCCGTCGGGGAAATTGGTCGTGCCGGTATGCGGAAAGCGGTGATGGTCGGTGCCGATCGAACGGATGACGATCGCCACCGCGCCCCGCTGCGCCGCCAAAGCCGGTCCGGTGAAGCGGGCGGTGCCATAGGCGCCGTATCCCGAACCGTCCTGCGTCCGGGGCATCGCATTGCCGATATAGACGATCCGCCCCTTGATCGCGCTGTCGGGCGCCGACTGGAACGCGGCTATGCTGGGGAAGACCGCGACTTCGGCGGTTAGCCCGGCGGCCGAGGTCGCGGCGGAATTGCCGAGCGCCGCCAGCGTCAGCTTCTGGGGGAAAGGGCTGACGATCTCGGCACTCTCCGCACCGCGCTCCCATACCGGCATGCGATAGGGCTCGATCCGCACATTCTTGAAGCCGAGCGCCGTCAGCCGTGCCACGGCCCATTGGCGCGCTCGCTCCTCTGCCTCGGTGCCGGCTAGTCGTTGGCCGACTTCGGTCGTCAGCCCTTCGACAATGTCCCATGCGATGGTGTCGTTCAGCGCGGCATCGCGCAGCCGTTCTATCTCCGGTGCGACTTGGGCAGGGGGCGGCGGCGGGGTCCGCTGGGCCAGGGTGGGGGTGGCAAGGGCGGTGGCGGTCAGGGCCGCAAGGACAAAGCGCTTCATGAACGGGACTGTCGCGCAGCCGGTCCCGTTTGCCAACCGCCCGCGCAACCACTACATGGGCGGCAAATATCCCACAGTCGCAAAAAAGCACGGAGCCCCGCGCCGCCATGGCCGTCCAATATACCTATGTGATGAAGGGTCTGACCAAGACCTTCCCCGGCGCCAACAAGCCTGTCCTGAACAATATCCACCTTCAGTTCCTGCCGAGTGCGAAGATCGCGATCATCGGCCCCAACGGCGCGGGCAAGTCCACGCTGATGAAGGTGATGGCGGGCATGGACACCGACTTCACCGGCGAGGCTTGGGCCGCCGAGGGCGTCCGCGTCGGCTATCTGGCGCAGGAGCCGCAGCTCGATCCGTCGAAGGACGTGATGGGCAACGTCAAGGACGGCGTTCGCCCGATCGCCGATCTCGTCGATCGCTTCAACGCCATCTCGGCCGAGATGGGCGATCCGAAGGACGACACCGATTTCGATGCCCTGATGGAAGAGATGGGCGAGCTCCAGGCCAAGATCGACGCGGTCGACGGCTGGTCGCTCGACAGCCAGCTGGAACAGGCGATGGAAGCGCTGCGCTGCCCGCCAGGCGATGCCGATGTCACGCGTCTGTCGGGCGGTGAAAAGCGTCGCGTCGCGCTCTGCAAGCTGCTGCTCGAAAAGCCCGATATCCTGCTGCTCGACGAACCGACCAACCACCTCGACGCCGAGAGCGTGTCGTGGCTTGAGAATTACCTCAAGGAATATACCGGCAACGTCATCCTCGTCACCCACGACCGTTACTTCCTAGATAACGTCGTGAACTGGGTGCTCGAGCTCGATCGCGGCCGCTATTACACCTACGAATCGAACTATTCCGGCTATCTGGAAAAGAAGGCCAAGCGCCTGGAGCAGGAAGAGCGAGACGAAGCGGGCAAGCAGAAGGCGATCGCCGACGAGCTGGCCTGGATGCGTCAGACGCCTAAGGCCCGTCAGACCAAGTCGAAGGCGCGTATCCGTGCGTTCGAGGAACTGATGGAGAAGCAGGAGAACCGCGTCGCAGGCAAGGCGCAGATCCTGATCCAGATTCCCGAGCGCCTGGGCGGCAAGGTGATCGAGGCCAAGGGGCTGACCAAGTCCTATGGCGACAAGCTGTTGTTCGAAAATCTCGACTTCATGCTGCCGCCGGGCGGCATCGTCGGCGTGATCGGGCCGAACGGCGCGGGCAAGTCGACGCTGTTCAAGCTGATCACCGGCCAGGAACAGCCCGATGCGGGCACGATCGAGATCGGCTCGACCGTCAAGCTCGGCTATGTCGACCAGAGCCGCGACGAACTCGATCCCAACAAGAATGTCTGGCAGGAAATTTCCGACGAGCTGGAGGTCTTCCGCTTCGGCAAGCAGGAGCTCGGCACGCGCGCTTATGTCGGCGCATTCAACTTCCGTGGCCCCGACCAGCAGAAGAAGGTCGGCCAGCTATCGGGCGGTGAGCGCAACCGCGTCCATATGGCGAAGATGCTGAAGGAGGGCGGCAACGTCCTGCTGCTCGACGAACCGACCAATGACCTCGACGTCGAAACGCTGCGTGCGCTCGAAGAGGCGCTGGAGACGTTCGCGGGCTGTGCCGTGGTCATCAGCCACGATCGCTTCTTCCTCGATCGCCTGTGCACGCACATCCTGGCGTTCGAGGGCGACAGCCATGTCGAATGGTTCGAGGGCAATTACGAGAGCTACGAAGAGGACAAGCGCCGCCGCATGGGCGATGCCGCCGACCGTCCGACCCGTCTGGCGTATAAGAAGCTGACCCGCTGATCCTCGATCCTAGCGGATCTAACGGCGCCCTTTCCGAGCGATCGGGAAGGGCGTTGTCATGTGCGGCATCCACGAAATCGGGCGAGTCGTTTGCCATCGCAGCCGCTACGGCTTTAAATTGGTTAACCCACCGCCTATTCTGGAAGCGGTCCGGCAAAGGATCAAAGGGGTTGAATAACGGATGGCGGTAGTGGAACAGGCGCAGGGCGAAGATCAGGAAATCGCCGGCGCGGGACAGTTGCATTATCGGCTCCGCCAGCAATCGGTGCTTGCCGCGTTCGGGATCGAAGCATTGCGCGCGCGAGATTTGGATCCGATGCTTCAGCGCGCGACGGAGCTTTGTGCCGAGGGCATGCGCTCACGCTTCTGCAAATTCCTGGAATATCGCTCCGATCGCGAGACGCTATTGGTGCGCACTGGCGTGGGCTGGGGCCCGGGCGTGGTCGGGTCGACCGAGATGCGCACCGATCTCGGCTCCCCGGCCGGTTTCGCGCTACAGACGGGGCAGGGGGTCATCTCCAACCATCTTGATCAGGAGGAACGCTTCCGCACCCCGGAATTCATGGCGAAACATGGTATCCGCCGCGCGATCAACGTGTTGGTCGAGGCATCGGGGCAGCGTTACGGCGTGCTGGAAGTCGATAGCCCTGACGAGGGGCGCTTCGAGGAAGCCGATCTGGCGTTCATGCAGGGTTTCGCCAATCTGATCGGCGTGGCGATCGAGCGGCAGGAAGCCGAGCGCCGCCTAGCGGAGGCGGTCGAGCATCAGCAATTGCTGACCCGCGAGGCGAGCCACCGTGTGAAGAACAGCCTCGCGCTCGTCTCGGCCATGCTTAATCTGCAGAAGCAGGAGGATGACGATCCTCGCGTCCTGCGCATGCTCAACGATGCGCAGGCGCGGATCACCGCGATCGCGCAGACGCATGACCAGCTCTGGCGCGGGGACCGGGTGGGCATTGTGTCGCTCGACGACCTCGCCTGCGGCATTGCCGTGCAATTGGCGCAGCAGTCGCAGAATCATCAGGTCCACTGCGATATCGAGGCGATCGAGATCAGCGCGGATACCGCCATCCCGATCGGCCTCATGCTGACCGAGCTTCTGACCAACGCGATCAAATATGCCTATGGCGAATCAGGCGGCGATATCGATGTCGGCCTGCACGCTCGTGACGGTCACATCATCCTGTCGGTCCGCGACCATGGACAGGGGCTGCCGGCGGATTTCGATATGAAGGCGGCCTCGCGCCACAGCCTGGGCATGCGCATGATCGCCAGCCTCGCGCGGCAGTTGCGTGGCGAGATCATGTTCGAGACGATGGCGCCGGGCACGTGCGCCACGCTGACCATGGTCGATCCGCGCGATTGAGGGTCAGCGCACCCGCTTGACGAAGGTCCGGCCGTCCTCGCGCCGTTCGGTCTGGAAGTTCGGGATCGCCTCGATCAGGTCGGACAGCCGCTTGAACCCGTAATTACGGGTATCGAAACTCGAGCGGTTGCCAGCCAACTGCCCGATGGCGGACAGGCTGGCAAAGCCGCGTTCGTCGCGCTTCACCGAATTATAGGCGTCGACCAGCAGCTTGAGCAGTTCCTCGTCGATCGGCTGCGGCGTGCCTGCGGTGCGGCGTCCATTCTCAATGGCGGGCGGCAGCGAATCGGCGAGTGGCACATCGGCGGTGGTCGGTTTGGACGGCATTGGCCGGGGCGCTTCGTTGATCAGCGCACCGACATCGATGAAGCGACTGCACGCCTGTTTGAACGCCTCGGGCGTACGCGAATTGCCGAATCCATAGACCGGAAAGCCGTCCTGCCGGATGCGCGTCGCGAGCGGCATGAAGTCGCTGTCCGACGACATGATGCCGAAACCGTCGATTCGGCCACGAAACAACAGGTCCATCGCATCGATGGTCATCTTCATATCGGTGGCGTTCTTGCCCTTGGTCAGGTCGAACTGCTGCTGCGGCTCGATGCCATGCTTGACCATGACATCGCGCCAGCCCTTCAGCCCGGGCTTGGACCAATTGCCATAGGCGCGCCGCACATTGACCGTGCCGAGCTCGGCCAGAACCGTCAGGACGGGGTCGATGGCGGCGGATTGGGCGTTATCGGCGTCGATCAGCAGCGCGATGTTGCGGGTCAGGGCATTCATACGCCCGGTCTAGCAAAGCCGCGCTGCGCCGGCCATCGACGAAAAGCCGGTCAGCGCCGTTCGCCGTTGCGGACCTGACCATTGTCCATCTCGACGCTCTTGGTCACGCGCTCATGGCTTTCGGGATCGTCCACCGCGCGGGTCAGTTCGTCACGGGTGCCGACATCGGTGGCGATGCCGCCCGCCCGACCCACTGTCGACGGGGCCGCTTCCGCCGCGTCGATGATCGCGCTGTCGTCATGATCGCGGGCGCTGGTGGTGCGGGGATTTTCCATGGTCACTCTCCTGTCTTCGCTAGAGCTTCAGCGAAGAAGGACTACGACTCGTTCCTCACTCCGTCGGGTAAGTTATAGCAATCACCTCATATTCCCGCTCGCCGGCTGGAAGCACGACGCGGCGGAGGTCCCCGATCGCAGCACCCCGCAGCGCCCTGACCAACGGCGCATTCCAGCCGACCCGACCCTGGCCGGCGTCCGCCTCGTCATCACCGACAAGGGTCAGCACGCGTTCGTTGTCATCCTCGTCGGCGATGGTGACGGTGGCGCCGAACCACACCTTGCTGCGGTCCTCTTGGCGGGCGGGATCGATGACCTTGGCCGCCTTCATCCGCTTGGAGAGCCAACCCAGCCGCCGATCGATCTCGCGGAGCCGCTTGCGACCATAGATATAGTCGCCATTCTCCGACCGGTCGCCATTACCGGCGGCCCAGGCGATGGTGTCGACCAGCTTGGGCCGCTCGACCGCGAACAGCGCCTCATATTCCTGGCGGAGCGCGGCATAGCCGGCAGGCGTGATGTAATTGGGGCGATCCATCGCCTTGCTCTATCGCGCGCCGCCGGGCGATCAACCCGGCTGCGACTTGCCGAGGTACCAGCTCAGCGGCGTCGGTCCCCGGCTGGTCGCCCGGGCGGGGTTCATTAGATCATAGACGACGGCGTTTTCCAGCACCCGCTGAACGTAATTGCGAGTCTCCATATAGGGGATCGCCTCGATCCACTCGACGATATCGACCGAGCCGGTGCGCGGATCGCCATTCTGCCGCAGCCATTTGTTCACATTGCCGCCGCCGGCATTATAGGCCGCGATCGCAAGTGGATAGCTACCGAAGTTGTTGCGAATCCGCTCGAAATAGCTGGCGCCAAGCCGGATCGACAGGTCCGGATCGGTGGTCAGCGAGGCGGGCGAATAGGACAGGCCGATCTTGTTCGACTGCTCGGCGGCGGTGGCGGGCATCAGCTGCATCAACCCACGTGCGCCGGCATGGCTGACGGCGGCGCGGTCGAACTGGCTTTCCTGCCGGGCGATGGCATGGATGATCGTCCAGCTCGAATCGTAGCCCGACGGCACCGAGATGGTCGGAAAGCCGGCGGCCGAATAATCGGTCAGCCCGTTCTGCAAAGCGCTGCGTCCGACCATGACGGCGAGGTCAGGGCGCGCCAAGCTGCGCGAAAGGTCGACCGCCAGCAGATGGTCATTCTCATCCGTGGCATCTGCGGCGATCTGGCGGATGAAGGCGGTCTGATCCTGCCACTGGCCGATTTGTCCTAGGAGGCGCGCGGCGCGCACTGTCTCACGTGCGTCGAAGGCGGCGCGGGTCGCCGCGGGGACTGCGCTCGATGCCAGCGCGGGCGGGGCGGTCAGCGGTCGGCCGGTGCGCTCCAATGCCAATTGCCCATAGAATTGGTCTCGATACTCGGCGGCACGGTTGAAGAAGCCAGCGGCCTCCGCCGGCCGGCCCGCCGCCTGCGCCGCGCGACCCGCCCAATAAAAGCCCTTCGCCCGCGTCTGCGGCGACTGGCTGCCCCGGCCATAGCGGTCGAACAGCGTCATCGCATCGGCCGGTCGGCCGAGCTTCATCGCCGTCTGTCCGCCCAGCCAGACCAGGCTGGTATAGTCGTCGCGCTCGCCATAGGGGCGCTTGGAGACATCGGTGCCGGCGGGATAGGCGTCATCCACCTGCCGTGCGATGTCATAGGCGGTCTGAAGCTGATTGTCCGCCGCCGCGGCGCGCGCGTTGAGCAGCAGCGTTTCGTAGAATTCCTCGACATTGCCCGGCCGCACGGTCAACTGCCGGGGCCGCGCCAGCCAGGAGCGGGCGGTGAGGCTGTCGCCCGTGTTGCGCAGCCACAGGGCGCGATCGGCGACATAGCCGGCATCATTGGCGTACAACTCGGCGGTCGAGGCCGAGAGGCTGGCGGCATCGGCGGATTTGGTCCGGAAGGCCAGACGCGCGGCGAAAATCGGCCGGCGGGCCGAACTGGTATAGCCGAGCACCCGCGCCGCCGCGCTGGTCTGTCCGCTCCAGAGAAGGGCGTCCATGCGCGCGTCATGATCCTCGGGCGTCAGGGCCGAGCCGAGGGTCGACAAGACGAGCGCTTCATCGGTCGGCGACAGCACCCCGCGGCGCCAGGCCGTCCGAGCGGCCTGCGCCGCTTCGCCGGGAGCGCCAGTTGCCAGTAGCGCGCGGGCATAGGCTACTCCGCCCGCCGCCGATTGGGGCGGGTAACGGCGGAAATAGGCGACGATGCTGCTGGGCGCGGCGGTGAAGTTCGCGGCCTGACGCTCGGCGGCGCGGCGATTGCTCGCCTCGCCTGGCCAGCCGGGATGCGCCATCAGGAACCCGGCATAGCTGTCGAAGGGCAGCGAATCGGTCTGTTGCAGCGCGCGCCATTGGGCCAGCGCGGCGGCGATCGCCCCGTCGCTGGGCGCGGCGACGCCGTTCGGGCTCATATTCGCCATCTGCGTCCGGTACCGGTCGAGCTGATCCTGTCCGCTCGGCGACACCATTGCCCCGGCCAGTGTTGCCAGGAGCGCGCCCGCTTTCGTCAATGCCATCATGGTGGACAGAATAGGGCCTCTACCCGTACATGTCCCGAACAAATTCCATATTTCGGCGCGGCAGGAGCGCATTTCCCCTCATGTTTTCAGGATCTATCCCCGCTTTGGTGACGCCGTTCGAGGATCGTGGCGATCATGTCGGCGGTGCGTTCGACGAAGGCCGGTTCCGCGATTTCGTCGAATGGCAGATAGAGCAGGGCTCTTCCGCGCTGGTCGCATGCGGCACCACGGGTGAGGCGGCGACCATGCCCAAGGACGAGCATTTCCATGTCGTCCGCGTCTGCGTTGATCAGGCCAATGGCCGCGTGCCGGTGATCGCGGGGGCGGGGTCGAACGACACGATCGTCGCGGTCGAGAATCTGAAGGCCGCGCAGGCCGCCGGTGCCGACGCCGCGCTGATGGTGCCGCCTTATTATAATCGACCCAGCCAAGAGGGGATCGTTCGCCACTTCGCCGAGCTGGCGAACGACGCGCCGCTTCCCATCATCCTCTATAACGTCCCCGGTCGGACGGTGACCGATATCCAGCCCGCGACCCTGATCCGCGTCGTCCAGGCGGCACCGGAGATTTTCGTTGGGGTGAAGGATGCCACTGGCGCGCTCGCCCGCGTGTCGCACCACCGTTCGGCGCTGGGCCCTGATTTCTGCCAGCTGTCGGGCAATGACGATCTGGCGCTCGCCTTCAACGCCATGGGCGGGGTCGGCTGCATTTCGGTGACCGCCAATGTCGCGCCGCGTCTCTGCGCCGATTTCCAGGCGGCCTGTGCGGCCGGAGACATGGCGCGCGCGCTGGAACTGCACGACCGGTTGTTCCCGCTGCACGAGGCGATGTTCGCCGATGCCTCGCCAGGGCCCGTTAAATATGCGCTGAGCCGGGTGATCCGGGGCTTCGCTACCGGCGTCCGCCTGCCCATGACCTGGCCGTCCGAGGCGGCCCGCGCACAGGTGGATGCGGCACTGGCCCATGCGGGCCTGATCTGACCCGGTTGGCCCTGTTGTCGCCGCAATCTTTGCCGACCCTTCGGTCGGTGGAGCAGGGCGGCGATGGGAGTGGTCGGCCTTATGTGGATTTCGGTTGCGATCATGGCGCAGGCGGTGGCCGGCCCCGTTCTGCCCATGCCCAGGAAGCCAGCGACCGGCCGGCATTGCCCACCGAGCGACACGGGCGATGAGGTCGTCGTATGCGGGCGATCGGCGGAAGCCGATCGGTTGCGCCCCATTCCGGATTATGGCGCGAAAGACGGTCTTCCCAGGGCTGCGACCGACATTGCGGGTGTCGGCACCTTATCGGGCGAGGTCGAGCAGGCGGGCGTTGGGGGCTTCCCCAGCAACCGTGCCATGATGCGTCTGAAGATCCCGCTCGGCGGGGCTAGTCGCAAGTGAAGCGATAGCTGTCGTCGAGTTTGACCGCGAGGACAAGCGTGCGGACCCCTTGCGCACGCGATGCCGCGCACATCGCATCCCGCGCGCCATTGGCGTTGGTCCGGTAGCGATCGGCATATTCGGCGACCAGCACCGGCTTGCCCGCGTCCAGAAACGCCGAATAGGCCCCGCACTCGTTATACTCATGGCACTGCTCGTTGACCGCGAAGTCGAAGGCGGGCTGGAGCACCGGTACCTGATCCAGATCGTTCTTGAGTGCGATCGCCAGCCCCCGGCGATGCGCCTCCGTCGCCAGATAGCGGTTATAGTCGAGCTGCATCGCGGCGGTCAGGCCCAGTCCGTTGGCATTGGCATAGCCGTCGACATTGTCCGGCTCGACCGCGTCACACCCCTTGGTTCGCGCCAGATCGAGCCGGGCCGCCATGACCGCGCGAACCGTTGGCGAATCGGTGCGCAGCCAACGCTCGCCGGCCCAGCCCTCAAGTGCCTTTCCGCGGTCAGACGCTGCGAACTGACCATCGTCGCTGCGCCAATTTTCCGACGAACCGGCGGAGAAATAGCAGATCACGCGGCGACCGGCGCTGTGCAGCGCGGTGATGGTCGCTACTGGTGTGTCGAACAGGTCGATGTCATAGGCCTGAACGGCATAGCTGGTGTTGACGGCGCCGCTCAGTTGCCATTGCCAGCTCAGCGCGCGGTCGGGCCGCCACCAGCCGGCGGGAGTGCCGGTTGGGCTGGGCGAGGGAGCCGCCGTGGGACTGGCGGTCGGGGTGACGATGGGTGTCGATGGCTCGTCCTGGCCGCTGCCCCCGCCGCACGCGCCCGTCAGGGCCGTCGCGACGCCGATGACGGCGATCCGGAAAGCCTGGGGTTTCGGGCGCATGGTCATGCCCGCGCCCTTGCGCCAGTTTGCCCCGCTGCGCCAGTCCGACGGCGCCCGCGTGCCGAACGGAAACGGGACATCGCCATCGACCGGCTTTTCACGCGGGGCACAAGCGCCTACATCGGCCCGTCCATGCGCCCGAAACCCCAGACATTCGACAAGAAGAAGATCGTCGCCGAGAACCGGCGCGCCCGCTTCGACTATGCCATTGAGACCACCTATGAGGCCGGCATCGCCCTGACCGGGACCGAGGTGAAATCGCTCCGCTTCGGTGAGGGATCGATTGCCGAGTCCTATGCCGAGGTGCGCGGCGAGGAGGTGTGGCTGGTCAATTCCAACGTGCCCGAGTTCAGCCACGGCAACCGCTTCAACCACGAAGCCAAGCGCCCGCGTAAATTGCTCCTTCATGAGCGCGAAATAAACAAGCTCCATGGGGCGGTGGCGCGCGAGGGTATGACCCTGGTGCCACTGATGATCTATTTCAACTCGCGCGGTCGCGCGAAGGTGGAGCTGGCATTGGCCAAGGGCAAGAAGGCGCACGACAAGCGCGATTCGATCAAGGAGCGCGACTGGAAGCGCGAGCAGGGCCGTATCCTGCGCGATCGCGGCTGATGGCGTCCGCCGCGCCGACCATGTGGAGCCGATCGCTGGCCTGGGTCCGGCGCAACATGCCGACCCGCGATTCGATGGAGAGGAACCGGCTCCTTCGGCCGGTCGCGCACCGGGTGCTGGCGCCGGAGTTGTGGCGCTTCACCCGCCGATCGGTGCCGCGCGGCGTCGCGCTGGGCGTGGTCGCGGGCTTTCTGTTTCCCGTGGCGCAGATCGCGATCGCGGCGGTCTTCGCGCTGCCGTTTCGCGCCAATGTTCCGGTCGCCGCGCTCACGACCTTCATCACCAATCCGCTGACCACGCCGCTTCTGTGGCTGATCGCCTACCGCATCGGCACGCTGCTGCTGCGCAGCGATACGCCGATCAACACGCAACCGGTGGCCGAGGCGGCGACCGGATGGCTGCAATGGGCGACGAGCGCCTTTCATTGGCTGTGGGAACAAGGTCCGGCCTTTGGTCTGGGGCTGTGCGTGCTGACCGGTGGCTGCGCGGTGCTGGGCTATGCCGCCTCGGCGCTCGGCTGGCGGCTGTGGATCGCGCGTAAATGGCGTAACCGCCGCAGATCGGCGCATATTTGAACCGGTGTATCGTTTGACTAGGCGTATCGGCCCGCTACAACGGTCGCATCACTGTCCTATTTGGGAACTCAGATGCGCTCTGTCCTGATCGCTGCTCTTCTCGCTTCCACCGTTTCCCCCGCCATCGCCCAGACCCAGGCGCCGATCGACAAGGCCGCCGTCGGCCCGGTCAAGCCCAATGCCAAGAACGGCCCCGAGATCGGCGATTTCGGTTTCGACATGGCGGGGCGCGACACCTCGGTGAAGCCGGGGGACGACTTCTTCGATTATTCGAACGGCACCTGGTACAAGACGACGACGATCCCCGCCGATCGCTCTACCTATGGCATGTTCCATGTGCTGCAGGACCGCTCGCTCGAGCAGACTCGCACCATCCTGGACGAGGCCACCAAGCAGCCGGGCAACAAGGCGGGTGACTTCTACGCCAGCTTCATGGACGAAGCCGCTGTCAATGCGAAGGGCGCCGCCCCGGTCAAACCATGGCTTGCCGCGATTCGCGCGACCAAGGACCGCAACGCGCTGGCCGTCGAGATGGCCAAGCTCCAGCGTCAGGGCGTCGGCGCGCCCTTCGGCGCCTATGTCGGCCAGGACGACAAGGCGCCCGATACCTATATCGTCAGCTTCAGCCAGAGCGGGCTGGGCCTGCCGGACCGCGACTATTATCTGAAGGACGATGCCAAGCTGGCATCGGTGCGCACCGCCTATCAGGCCTATCTCGCCAAGATGCTGACCCTGGCCGGCGAGCCCAATGCCGAGGCGCGTGCGGCCGCCGTCTTCAACTTCGAAAAGGCGCTGGCTAACGTTCACTGGACACGCGTCGAGAGCCGCGACGCGGACAAGACCTATAACAAGTGGATGGCGGCGGACTTCACCGCCAAGGCGCCGGGCTTCCCCTGGGCGCAGTATATGCAGACGCTGGGCGTCGCGAACCGTCCCGCCTATCTGGTCGCGCAGCCGAGCGCGGTGACCGGTGAGGCCAAGCTCTATGCCGAGACGCCGCTGAACGTCCTGCAGGACTATGCGATGCTCAAGGTCCTGCGCAGCTACGCCTCCTATCTGTCGAGCGATTTCGACAAGACCAACTTCGCCTTCTACGGCACGACCCTGTCGGGCACGCCGCAGCAGCAGCCGCGCTGGAAGCGCGGTGTCGGTCTGGTCTCCGAAGGGCTGGGCGAGGAGGTCGGCAAGCAATATGTCGCGAAGTATTTCCCGCCGGAATCGAAGGCCGCCGCCGACGCGCTTGTCAAGAACCTGATCGCGGCGATGGGCGACCGCCTGCGCAACCTGGAATGGATGGCGCCCGAGACCAAGCAGAAGGCGCTGGCCAAGCTGGCCGCCTTCACGCCCAAGATCGGCTATCCCGACAAGTGGAAGGATTATTCGGCGCTGACCATCCAGCGCGGTGATCTGGTGGGCAATGTCGCGCGCGCCAACGCGTTCGAGTTCCAGCGCGACCTCAACAAGCTGGGCCAGCCGATCGATCGCGGCGAGTGGTTCATGACGCCGATGACGATCAACGCCTATGCCAACCCGCCGATGAACGAGATCGTGTTCCCGGCGGCGATCCTCCAGCCGCCCTTCTTCGATCCGAAGGCCGATCCTGCGGTCAATTATGGCGGTATCGGCGCGGTGATCGGGCATGAGATCAGCCACCATTTCGACGATCAGGGCCGCAAATATGACGCGACCGGCAAGCTGACCGACTGGTGGACGCCGCAGGACGTGGCGCGGTTCAAGACCTTCACCGATGCGTTGGTGAAGCAATATGACAGCTACGAGCCGCTGCCCGGCCAGCATGTCCAGGGCGGACTGACGCTGGGCGAGAATATCGCCGATCTGGCGGGCCTTACGGTCGCGCTCGACGCCTATCACAAGTCGCTCGGCGGCAAGCCCGCGCCGATCATCGACGGCACGACCGGCGACCAGCGCTTCTATTATGGCTGGGCGCAGGTGTGGCGGACCAAGTGGCGCGAACCGGCGCTGCGTCAGGCGCTGCTCTCCGACCCGCACTCGCCGGGCCATGAGCGCGTGCTGACCGTTCGCAACCTCGACCCCTGGTATGCGGCGTTCAAGGTGCAGCCGACCGACAAGATGGCGCTGCCGCCCGCGCAGCGCGTCCGCATCTGGTAAGACGATAACAGACCCCTGGCCTCTCCCGATCGCGCGATCGGGAGAGGTTTGTTTTTTGGAGAGAATGATGAAGAACCTGGTCATCGCCGCGCTGCTGGGCGCGACCGCGATCACGGGAGGCGTGGCGTTGCAGGCGCAGAACCGTGCCGCCCCCGCCAACGGCCCGACCTATGGCCGCTTCGGCTTCGACGAGAAGGGCATGGACAAGTCGGTTCGCCCCGGCGACGACTTCTACGCCTTCGCCAATGGCGAGTGGGCGAAGACGACCGCGATCCCCGCCGACAAGGCGAGCTATGGCGCGTTCGACGTGCTGGCCGACCTGTCGCGCGAGCGGACCCACACCATCCTGGAGCAGGCCAAGGGGCAGCGGAACCAGATCGGCACCGCCTATGCCACCTATCTCGACACCGGCACGATCGAAGCCAAGGGGCTGAGCCCGATCAAGCCATGGCTCGACCGGATCAAGGGGCTGGGCGACAAGTCGGGCTATGCCGCGCTTCTCGCCGAGGCGGATCGCAACGGCGTCGACATTCCCTTCGGCTCGGGCGTCGGCCAGGATGCGCGCCAGCCCGACATCTACACCGTGGGCTTGCGTCAGGCGGGCCTCGGCATGCCCGACCGCGACTATTATCTGAGCAGCGATCCCAAGCTGGCGGCCGCGCGGACCGCTTATCAGGCACATCTCGCCAAGATGATGACCATGGCCGGCGAACCCGATGCCGAGGCGCGCGCCCAGGCCATCCTCGCGTTCGAGACCGAAATCGCCAAGGTGCATTGGACCCGGATCGACAGCCGCGACCGGACCAAGACCTATAACAAGATGAGCGTCGCCGATCTGGCGAAGATGGCGCCGGGCTTCGACTTCGCGACGTACCTGAAGGGCGTGGGCACTCCGGTCGACACGCTGGTGGTCGCCCAGCCGACCGCCGTCACGGGCATCGCCGCGCTGATCCAGTCGACGCCGATCGCGGTGCTGAAGGACCAGTTGCTGGTTCGCTCGCTCGACGAGTTCGCCGGTGTCCTGCCGGCGCAGTTCGATCGCGAGCAGTTCGCCTTTTACGGCACCACCCTGTCGGGTACGCCGCAGCAGCAGGAACGCTGGAAGCGCGCGGTCGACTTCACCAGCAGCGCGCTCGCCGACGAGGTCAGCAAGGTCTATGTCGCGCGCTACTTCCCGCCCGAGACGAAGGCGGCGGCCGACAAGCTGGTCCGGAACGTGCTGACCGCGATGGGCAAGCGCATCGACCAGCTCGACTGGATGGCGCCCGAGACCAAGGCGAAGGCCCATGCCAAGCTCGCCGCCTTCACGCCCAAGATCGGCTATCCCGACCGATGGAAGGATTATTCGGGGCTGAAGATCGTCAGCGGCGACGCCTTCGGCAACGCGCTGCGGGCGGCCCAGTGGCGGCACGAGGATAACATCGCGCATCTCGGCAAGCCGATCCAGCGCTGGGAATGGGGCATGACCCCGATGACGGTGAACGCCTATGCCAATTTCGGCATGGTCGAGATCGTCTTCCCGGCGGCGATCCTGCAACCGCCCTTCTTCGACCCCAAGGCCGATGCCGCGGTGAATTATGGCGGCATCGGCGCGGTCATCGGCCATGAGCTGAGCCATCATTTCGACGATCAGGGATCGAAGTTCGATGCCAAGGGCCAGTTGACCGACTGGTGGACGCCCGCCGACGTCGCGGCGTTCAAGGCGCGCACGGGCGCGCTGGTGAAGCAATATGACGCCTATGAGCCGCTGCCCGGCCTGCATGTGAAGGGCGCGCTGACGCTGGGCGAGAATGTCGCCGATCTGGCGGGGCTTTCCGTGGCCTATGATGCCTATCATGCGTCGCTGGGTGGGCGTCCGGCCAAGGTCATCGACGGCTTTACCGGCGACCAGCGCTTCTATCTGGGCTGGGCGCAGGTGTGGCGGCGCAACTACCGGGAAGCGAACCTGCGTAACCGACTGCTGACCGATCCGCACTCGCCGTCGCAGCAGCGTGCCTGGGTCGTCCGCAATCTTGATCCCTGGTATGCGGCCTATCAGCCCAAGTCGGGCGAGAAACTCTATCTGACGCCCGAACAGCGCGTGCGAATCTGGTAAACCGCGTCGGAGACGTGACCGGGCACAGGATCGCGCTTGACCCGTGCCCGGTCGCCGGATGAAGAGTTTCGCCATGGCGATCGCGTCTCCCCCAGCCTTGTCCCCGCTGAAAAGCGCCGCGATCGTCTCGAGCGTCAGCGGCTTGGGCGCGGCGGCGCTATTGTTCTTCGCGGTCCACAACTGGGTCGTCGCGGTCGGTTTTCTGGCGGCCGCGTTCCTGGCCTTTGGCATTCTCGCCACATGGCGCCTGCTGCGCCCCGCGACCGAGCAGACCCGGCGGACGATCGACTGGGATTTCACCCGCGTGGTGGCGGATGCCAGCGCGGATGCGATCGCGGTTACCGACCGCGCTGGCCGCTTGGTCTGCGCCAATGACGCCTATGCCTCGCTCTTCCCGATGATGCCGACGCCGCCGGGCGTGCCGCTCGATGCGCCCAGTGTCGAGGCATTGGCGCAGGCGGGACGGGCGGCGTGGCGCGATGGACTGGGCCGCGCCGATCGTATTGCGGTGATGGGCACCGAACTCTCCGTGCTGGTTACGCGGGCCGGCGACGAAGCCGATCTACTCGTCTGGCGATTCGCCATCGCCGAGGAGCAGGACCTGGCCGAGACGGTTGAAGGGCTGATCGGTGGTATCCAGGGCGATCGGCTAGGCGCTGCAGGCATCATGACCGCGCTGATCGCCCCCGACGGTCGGGTCCGTGCCGCTAACCGCGCGCTGTGTGCCCGTGCGATGGGCGGCGAGATGCTGTCGATCGTGGGTCGCGACTTCACGAGCTTCCTCGCTCACGACCCCAGCGGGCAGGTGCATTTCGCGAGCGAGGCGGGCACCGGCAAGGCGCTACGTATCCTTCAGGTCCCCTTTGTCGAAGGGGAGGGCGCGCCGATGTTGGTCATCCTCCTCGACGAGGAACCGCAACTGGTCGCCCCGGCCGGGACCAATTCCGGCAGCCATGTGAGGGGGCTGGTCGCGCTGATGCCGTTTGGCATCGCGCTGGTCGACCGCGATGGGCGTTTCATTCAGATGAACTCGGCCTTCATGCGGGCCGCCGGGGTGAGCGGCACCGCGCCGCCGCTCTATCCGGGCGATCTGGTCGTCCGTGAGGACAAGGCGGCGGTCGCCGACGCGATCCGGCGCTTTGCCGGTGGCGCGACCCATTCCGCCGACATGGCGGTCCGGCTGAAGGATCATCCGGAGGAACCGGTCGCGCTGACCATCGCCGGCGCGCGCGGCCTGGGCGAGGCTGCCGTGTTGCTCAGCCTCAAGGACAATTCGGAGGAAAGCCGCCTGAAGCGCGAAGTCGCACAGGCGACGAAGATGCAGGCGGTCGGCCAGCTTGCGGGCGGCGTGGCGCATGACTTCAACAACATTCTGACCGCGATCATCGGGCATTGCGACCTGATGCTCATGCGCCATTCGCCCGGCGATAGCGATTATGACGATATCCAGCAGATCCGAACGAACTCCAACCGCGCGGCCAGCCTGACACGGCAGTTGCTCGCCTTCTCCCGCCAACAGACGCTGCGCCCGCAAATCCTGCAACTGCCGGACGTCGTGTCGGAAGTGTCGAACCTGCTCAAGCGCCTGCTGGGCGAGCGTGTCCGTCTGGACGTCAGCCATGGCCGCAATCTGGGCCCGGTCCGTGCCGATCCGGGCCAGTTGGAGCAGGTGGTCGTCAACCTGGCAGTCAATGCGCGCGATGCGATCCTGGAGAATGAGCCGGCGGGCGGCGGCATCCTGACCATCCAGACGCGTGCGGTGTCGATGGCCGATGTGCGCGCCATGGGCAACGATATCCTGCCGGCGGCCGACTATACCGCGCTGATCATCAGCGACAACGGCACCGGTATCCCAGTGGAAATCCTGCCCAAGATCTTCGAGCCCTTCTTCACGACGAAGGAGCTGGGCAAGGGGACGGGCCTTGGCCTGTCGACCGTCTATGGCATCATCAAGCAATCGGGTGGCTATATCTTTGCTGATTCGCCGCCGGGTGGGGGGGCCAAATTCTCCATCTATCTGCCGGTCCATGCCGTCCCCGCCGTGCCGGCCGCGCAACTACCCTCCGGCAAGCCAGTTTCACGCGCGGTCGCGACCCCCTGGGGATCGGGAACGATCCTGCTGGTCGAGGATGAGGACATGGTCCGCGCGGTGGCCGAGCGGGCGCTGTCACGACAGGGCTATACCGTGCTGGCGGCTGAAAATGGCGAGGCGGCGCTCGAGATGCTCGACAAACATGGCAAGCCCGACCTGCTGATCTCCGACGTGGTCATGCCGACGATGGACGGACCGACCATGGTCGGGCTGGTGCGCAAGCGCTATCCCGATCTCGCGGTGCTGTTCATGTCGGGCTATGCCGAGGAGCAGCTGCGCAAGTCGATCACACTGCCCAATGTCGGTTTCCTGCCCAAGCCCTTCTCCGTCCAGCAATTGGCGGAGGCGACCCAGGCGGCGCTTGCGCAACAACCGGCTGGCGGATGACGCAAACCATGTTATGGCAGGGTTGATGACAGAGCCCGTGCAAATCCTCATTGTCGAGGACGAACCCCTTATCGCCATGATGCTCGAGGATTTCCTGGACGTCCTCGACAAACAGGTGGCGGGCACCGTCGACAGCGTCGATGACGCGCTCGCCCGTGTGGCCGAGGGCGGTATCGATGCCGCGATCCTCGACGTCAACCTGCGTGGCGGTCAGAAGAGCACTCCCGTCGCCGAAGCGTTGGCGGAGCGTGGCGTCCCCTTCGTATTCGCGACCGGCGGCTCGGACGATGCGGTGGACGAGCGGTTCCGCGATCGGCCGCGACTGCAGAAGCCGTTTACCATGGACGGCGTGGCTAAGGCGCTGGGATCGCTCTGACGGCCGACGGGGCTCCGTAAAACGCGCCCACAACGTAATTTGCGAAATTTGCTTGCGTCAAAGGCCTGTCTCGCGACATAGGCCTGCGCCATGACACGCCAATTCGACAAGTCCCGCCTACCGTCCCGCCACGTTTCCGTCGGGCCAGAGCGCGCGCCGCACCGCAGCTATTACTACGCCATGGGTATCCAGGAAGAGGATATCGCCAAGCCCTTCGTCGCGCTGGCGAGCGCGGGCAATAATTCGGCACCGTGCAACACCACGCTCGATGCACAGGCCGATGCCGCGCAAGGGGGCGTGATCCGCGGCGGTGGCATGCCGCGTCGGTTCAACACCATCACCGTCACCGACGGTATCGCCATGGGCCATCAGGGGATGAAGTCCTCGCTGGTCAGCCGCGAGGTGATCGCCGATTCGGTCGAACTGTCGGTACGCGGCCATTGCTATGACGCGCTGGTCGGCTTTGCGGGATGCGACAAGTCGCTGCCCGGCATGATGATGGCGATGCTTCGCCTGAACGTGCCCTCGATCTTCGTCTATGGCGGCTCGATCCTGCCCGGCCGTCATCACGACCGCGACGTGACCGTGGTCGACGTGTTCGAGGCAGTCGGACAGCACGCGGCGGGCAATTGCCCACTCCACGACCTGATCGCATTGGAAAAGGTCGCCTGCCCGGGCCACGGCGCCTGTGGCGGCCAGTTCACCGCCAACACCATGGCCTGCGTTGGCGAGGCGATCGGCCTGTCGCTGCCCAACAGCAATATGATGCCGGCGCCCTTCCTCGACCGCCATGGCATTGCCGAGGCGGCGGGCGAGCAGGTGATGGAACTGGTCGCGCGCAACCTTCGTCCGCGCGATATCTGTACCCGTGAGGCGTTCGAAAATGCCGCGCGCGTCGTGGCGGCGACCGGCGGCTCGACCAATGCCGGCCTCCACCTGCCAGCAATGGCGAACGAGGCGGGGATCGACTTCGACCTGTTCGACGTCGCCGAGATCTTCAAGACCACGCCCTATATCGCCGACCTCAAGCCCGGCGGCCGCTATGTCGCCAAGGATATGTATGAGGCGGGCGGCGTCTATATGCTGATGAAGACGCTGCTGGCGGGCGGCTATCTGCACGGCGACTGCATCACCGTCACCGGCAAGACCCTGGCCGAGAATATCGACGAGGTCACCTGGAACCCCGACCAGAAGGTCATCTATGACGTGAAGACGCCGATCACGCCGACCGGCGGCGTCGTCGGCCTGCGTGGCAGCTTGGCGCCCGAGGGTGCAATCGTGAAGGTCGCCGGCATGAAGCGCCTTCAGTTCGATGGCATCGCGAAGGTGTTCGACTGCGAGGAAGAGGCGTTCGCCGCCGTCGAGGCGCGCGAGATCACCGACGGCACCGTGGTCGTCATCCGCTATGAAGGCCCCAAGGGCGGTCCCGGCATGCGCGAAATGCTGTCGACCACTGCCGCGCTCTACGGTCAGGGTCTGGGCGAGAAGGTCGCGCTGATCACCGACGGTCGCTTCTCCGGCGGTACGCGTGGTTTCTGCATCGGCCATGTCGGCCCTGAGGCGGCCGATGGCGGACCGATCGCGCTGGTCGAGAATGGCGACATCATCCGTATCGATGCCGAGGCGGGGACGATCGACCTCGACGTGGCAGAGGACGTGCTGGCCGAGCGTCGCGCACGTTGGATCCCGCGGGTGAACGATTACCAGTCCGGCGTGTTGTGGCGTTATGCTCAGAATGTCGGCCCGGCGCACCAGGGCGCCGTCACCCATCCCGGCGCCAAGCACGAGCGCCATGTCTATGCGGATATCTGAGTCCGTCTATCTGGCCGGCGCGCTGGCGCTGGCCGGATGTTCCGGGGGACAAAGCGAGCAGTCCGGCGAGGGTGCCACGGCGACGGCAGCGGCACAGAAGCCCGGGCTGCCGATCGAATGCGCGCTGGGCGGTCACGCAGGTTTCCGCCGTGATTGCACGGTCGAGCAAAGCGCGGGAGGTGAGGCGGTCGTGCTGACCGTCCGGCATCCGGATGGCGGTTTCCGGCGGCTCCAAGTGACGCAGGATGGTCGCGGGGTGGCGGCGGCCGATGGGGCACTGCCGGCGGTCGTGTCGGTGGAGGGCGACAAGCAGATCGGCGTCGCCGTGGGAACCGATCGCTATCGCCTGCCCGCGACCGTCAACGCCCGATGATCCCGATCGACGGCCAAGTGGTCTTGACCGCCAAGGCCATGCGCGCGGCAGAACAGGTGCTGTTCGATGGCGGCATGCGGGAAACCGCCCTGATGCAGCGCGCTGGCGAGGCCGTGGCGCAATCGGTGGCGCGCTTGGCGGCCGGGCGAGAGGTTCTGGTCTTATGTGGGCCGGGCAATAATGGCGGCGATGGCTATGTGGCGGCGGCATCCCTCCGCCGTCAGGGACTGCCGGTGCGGGTGACCGCGAGCGGCGAGCCCCGCAGCGAGAGCGGACGCTGGGCCCGCAGCCTGTGGGAAGGCGGCATAGAAACTCTGGATACCGCCGGTCCGGCACCCGTCCTGGTCGACGCGCTGTTCGGCACCGGGCTTTCGCGTGCCTTGGACGGATCGGTACAAGCCGCCCTGTCTCGGCTGGCTTCGGCGGCTGGCTTGCGCATCGCGGTCGATCTGCCCAGCGGTGTGGCGACGGATGATGGCCAGCTTCTGGGCGAGGTCCCCCGCTTCGACGTCACGCTGGCGTTGGGTGCCGTGAAGCCTGCCCACCTGCTGCAACCCGCCGCGCAAAAAATGGGGCATGTCCGTCTGCTCGACATCGGCGTTCCGGTCGATGGCGGGACCCGCGTCCTGGCCAAACCATGGCTGCCGGAGCCGAACGCGGCGTCGCACAAATATAGTCGCGGACTAGTCACGATCGTTGCAGGGGCCATGTCCGGAGCGTCGAAGCTTGCGGCAACCGCTGCCCTGCGGGCGGGTGCGGGCTATGTGCTCCATTTGAGCGAAAGCGACGGGCAAGCCGGCCATCCCCATGCCATCGTCCGGCGGGACTATAGCGCCGACGCTTTGATGGACGATCGAATCGGCGCGATCGTGGTCGGTCCGGGTCTGGGCCGCGATAATGTGGCCCGCGCCAAGCTGGGGGCGGCGCTGGGCAGCGGGCGACCTCTGGTCATTGATGGCGATGCGCTACGGCTGGTCGATGCGGATGCGCTCGGCGAGCATATCGGCCCCAAGATACTGACGCCGCATGGCGGTGAATTCACGCATCTGTTCGGCGACGCGACCGGTGCCAAAACGGACCAGACCCTCCATGCCGCAGAACGGACCGGTGCCGTCGTCGTCCACAAGGGCGCCGATACCGTCATCGCCGCACCCGATGGCCGCACCATCCTCTGTCCGGAAGCCAATGCCTGGCTGTCGACCGCCGGCACAGGCGATGTGCTGGCGGGCGCTATCGGCGCGATGCTTGCCGCCGGGCTCGAACCCCTGGCGGCGGCGGAGGCCGGGGTGTGGCTTCATGGCCGGGCCGCCCGTCGCTGCGGCCGGGCATTCATCGCCGACGACTTGGCAGACGCGCTTTCCGCCGTCAGAGGCTGATCGCCATGAGCGATATCATTATCCGCGTCGCCGCGCGTGGCGACGGCGTGACCGAAAACGGGCGTCATGCCGCATTTGCCGCCCCCGGCGACACCCTGTCCGCCGACGGCGCCGTCGTGCCGGGCCCGCACCATCAGACGCCGCCCTGCGGTCATTTCCCGCGCTGTGGCGGATGCCAGCTCCAGCATCTCGACGATGAAAGCTATGCGGGCTTCGTCACCGACCGGATCGCCTCCGCCCTCGACGCGCAAGGGCTGACGGCGCCGCTGCGGCCGGCGCATCTCTCGCCGCCACGCAGCCGCCGCCGCGCGACCCTCCATGCCGAAACCAAGGGCGGCCGCGTCCTGATCGGCTTTTCGGAGGAGAAGAGCCACGCCATCGTCGATATCGTCGAGTGCCATATCCTGGCCCCCGAGCTCTTTGCGCTGGTCGCGCCGCTGCGGGGGCTGCTCCAGCGGCTGGGGTTCAAGCGGCGTGGCGACGTCCATCTGACGCTGGCCGATCAGGGCGCCGATATTCTGGTCACGAGCTTTTCGCCCGATGGCCTGGAGGCCGCCGAGGCGATCATCGGTTTCTGCGAGCGTCACGGGGTGGCGCGTTTCGCGGTCGATGACGGAATGGGCCCCGAGACCCGTTGGGAGCCCGAGCCGGTGACGATCACCCTCGGCGGCGTCGGCGTGCCTTTGCCCCCCGGCGCTTTCCTGCAAGCGACGCGTGACGGTGAAGCCGCGCTGGTGGCGGCCGTCACCGAAGCGGTCGGCAATCCCCGCACGACGGCCGACCTGTTTGCCGGTCTCGGCACCTTCGCACTTGCCTTGCCGGGCAAGGTCTATGCCGCCGAGGGTGCGCGCGACGCTATCCTGTCGCTGAAGGGGGCGGCCAATGCTTGCGGACGTGCGGTTTTCGCCGAGCATCGCGACCTTTATCGCCGGCCGCTGACCAAGGCGGAACTCGATCGCTTTGATGCGATCGTGCTCGATCCGCCGCGGGCCGGCGCACGCGATCAGGCCGAGGCGCTGGCCAGCGCGGCCGTCGGTGCGGTGGCCTATGTGTCGTGCAACCCGTCGAGCTTCGCGCGCGACGCGCGGATGATGGTCGATCAGGGTTGGTCGCTCGAATGGGTGCAACCGGTGGGGCAGTTCCGCTGGTCGACCCATGTCGAACTGGCGGCGCGCTTCGTGCGTCAGCCTTCGTCGGGGTAATCCGCCCGGACGAAGAACAGCCCGTCGGATGGCGCGTTGAGGCCGAGCTGCGCCCGGTCCCGCGCCACCAGTGCCGCCTCGACATCATCCGGCGTCCAGCGCCCCATGCCGACCAGCGCCAGGCATCCCACCATCGACCGCACCTGATGATGGAGGAAGGAGCGCGCGGCGGCACGGATGAACAGCCGCGCGCCATCGCGCTCCACCGATAACAGGTCGAGCGTCCGCACCGGACTGTCCGCCTGGCAATGGACCGAGCGAAAGGTGGTGAAGTCGTGTCGTCCGACCAGCCGCGCGGCGGCCTCGGCCATGGCCGCTTCGTCCAGGGCCTGCGGCACCTGCCACGCCAACCCCAGTTCATGGGTCAGTGGCGCGCGGCGGTTGACGATGCGATACTCGTAGGACCGGCGGATGCAGGAGAAGCGCGCATGCCAATCGCTGGCGACTTCGACGCAATCGAGCACCGCGACGGGGGCGGGGCGAATGCGCGCGTTGATGGCCTCCATCAGGCGGAAGGGGGCGATCACCTTGGCGATATCGACATGCGCGCGCATCGCCAGCCCGTGGACGCCGGCATCCGTCCGGCCGGCGGCATGGACGGCGGTGCGCTCGCCCGTGACGGCGTGGATGGCATCTTCCAACGCTTGTTGCACACTGGGGCCATGCGATTGGCGCTGCCAGCCCATAAAGGGCCGCCCGTCAAATTCGACCGTCAGCGCAAAACGGGTCAAAGCCGCGTCCCCGCCGGGATGGCGAAACCGCGCAGCAAATCCTCGGCACTCGATACGCCACGCCCGGCGCGCTGGACGGTCACAGGGCGGAGGGCACCCTCCGCGCCGGCGATGGTCAAGCGGTCGTCCAGCACCTCGCCGGGCTCGCCTGATGCCTCGACCAGCTCGGCGGTGAGGATCTTGATCCGCTCGCCTTCATGCTCGAACCAGGCCCCGGGCGCCGGATTGAAGGCGCGGACCTGGCGTTCCAGCTCGATGGCCGGCTTGGTGAAGTCTAGCCGCGTCTCAGCCTTGTCGATCTTGGCGGCATAGGTGATGCCCTCCTCTGGCTGAGGCCGGGGCGGATAGCGCGCTGGGTCTTCCAACACGCGGACCATCAGGCGCGCGCCCATCGCCGCGAGTTCGTCGGTCAATTCACCCGTCGTCTTGCGCCCGATCGGGGTGGAATCCTCCAGCCGCACCGGACCGGTATCGAGCCCGGCTTCCATCTGCATGATGCCGACGCCGGTCACCGCATCGCCTGCCAGGATCGCCCGCTGGATCGGCGCGGCCCCCCGCCAACGCGGGAGCAGCGAGCCATGGACGTTGAGGCAGCCCAGCCGGGGTGCATCCAGGATCGCGCGCGGCAGGATCAGGCCATAGGCCGCCACGACCGCCACATCGGCCCCGTGTGCCGCGAACGCCGCCTGTTCCTCCGGCCCCCGTAGCGAGATGGGCGTGAACACCGGAATGCCCAGTCGCTCGGCGGTCTGCTGCACCGGGGAGGCGACCAATTGGCGCCCCCGCCGCCCACCGGGACGCGGCGGCTGGCTATAACTCGCGACGATGTCATGGCCGGCCTCGGCCAGTGCTTCCAGAACCGGGACGGCAAAGCCCGGCGTGCCCATGAAGATGATCCGCATGGGCCTAGCCTCTCTGCGCTGGCGGGACGGCGCGCAACCCCCTATCTGTTCCTCATGGCATCCCCCGAGATCGAGGCGCTGACCCAAGCGCTCGCGCGTATTCCCGGCCTAGGCCCCCGATCGGCCCGGCGCGCGGTTCTTCACCTGCTCAAGAAGCGCGAGGCGGCGCTGGCACCCTTGCTGTCCGCGCTGGCGGCGGTGGAAGAGCGGCTGGAGACCTGTTCGACCTGCGGCAATATCGACACCGCCAATCCGTGCGCGATCTGTGCCGATCCCCGCCGCGATCCAGCGGCTTTGTGCATCGTCGAGGAGGTCGCCGACCTCTGGGCGCTGGAACGGTCGCGGTTGTTTCCGGGGCGTTTCCATGTGTTGGGCGGACGGCTCTCCGCGCTGGACGGCGTACGGCCCGAGGACCTGGCGATCGACGCGCTCGTCCGCCGGATCGAGAAGGGCGCCATCGACGAGATCGTGCTGGCGATGAACGCCACGCTGGAGGGGCAGACGACGGCCCATTATATCGCCGAGCGGATCGAGCGTTTCCCGGTGCGGGTGACGCAGCTGGCCCATGGCCTGCCGGTCGGCGGCGAGCTCGACTATCTGGACGAGGGGACCCTGGCGCAGGCGCTGCGAGCGCGGCGCCCGGTGGTCTAACGACGCTGGTCTGACGCCCGGCTTGACGCTTTTGCCCTTGCGCCGTAGCGACACGCCCATGGCCATTCTTCCGATCGTCGAAGTTCCCGACCCCCGTCTGCGTCTCGTCTCCAAGCCGGTCGAGGCGGTCGACGATTCCGTCCGTCAGCTCGTCACCGACATGATCGAGACCATGTATGACGCCCATGGCATCGGCCTGGCGGCGATCCAGGTCGGCGTCGACAAGCGGGTGCTGGTCATCGATCTTCAGGAAGAAGAGGATGAGGAAGGCAAGCCGGTCAAGAACCCCAAGGCCTATATCAATCCCGAAATCCTGTCGGTCAGCGAAGAGCTGTCGACCTATAACGAAGGCTGTCTTTCGATCCCCGAGCAATATGCCGAGGTGAAGCGGCCGGCGCGGTGCCAGGTCAAGTGGCTGGACGAAAAGGGCGAGGCGCATGAAGCCGAGTTCGACGGCCTGCTCGCCACCTGCATGCAGCATGAGATGGACCATCTGAACGGCGTGCTGTTCATCGATCATGTCAGCCGGCTGAAACGCGACATGCTGATGCGCAAGCTCTCCAAGATCCGCAAGGGCTGAGGCCCCTCTGCCGAATAGGCCTGTTCGCGCGCGCCTGTTCGATCTATGTTCCGACCTGTTGGTTGTTTTGACAGGTTGAGATAATGCCCGAATTGATCGCCGTCGCGATATTGGCGCTGGTGCTGGGGGGACTGGTCGGGTGGCTCGCCGCGCGGCGCAAGGCCGATGGTCTTGCCGCTGAGCTGGCCACCGCCAAGGCCCAGGCGGCGGAAGTGCAACCGCTGCGCGCCGCGCGCGATGCTGCCGAGCGCGAGCGGAGCGATGCGCTTCAGGCGCTCGCCGAACTGCGCGGGCGGGCGGCCGATCTCGATGTGATCCGGGCGGCGCGGGATGCGGTAGAGGCCGAGCGCAATGCGGCGCTGCGCGAGCTCGCCGAACTCCGGGCACGGGCGCAGGAGCGTGAGGCGGCCTATGGCCAGACGCTCGAGGCGCTGGGCCAAGCGCGTGAGCAGATCAACACCCAGTTCGGCGAGGCGGCGGCCCGCGCGCTTGAAGTCGCGCAGCGCCAGTTTCTCGAACGCGCCGAGGCCCGGTTCCGTCAGTCGGAAGAGTCATCGGGGCAGACGCTCAAGGCCTTGCTCGATCCGGTGCACCAGCGGTTGCAGCGCTACGAGGAGGGAGTCCGCAAGGTCGAGGACGAACGCCGCGACGCCTTTGGTGAGTTGAAGGGCCAGATCGAGGCGATGCGGATCGGGCAGGAACGCGTCTCGGGCGAGGCGGCCAAGCTCGTTAATGCGCTGCGCAACGCCCCCAAGGCGCGCGGGCGTTGGGGCGAGCAGCAGCTTCGCAACGTGCTGGAAAGCTGTGGCCTGTCCGAACATGCCGATTTCCAGACCGAGGTCAGCGTCGCGGATGGCGAGGGCGGTCGGCTCCGTCCCGATGCGATCGTGCGCGTGCCGGGCGGCAAGGCGCTGGTGATCGACGCCAAGGTGTCGCTCAACGACTATCAGGACGCGTTCGGTGCGGTCGATGAGGTCGAGCGCCTGGCGGGCCTCTCCCGCCACGCCGCGGCGATGCGCGCGCATGTCAACGGCCTGGGCAATAAGAGCTATTGGAACCAGTTCGACGACGCGCCCGACTATGTCATCATGTTCGTGCCGGGCGAGCATTTCCTGTCGGCGGCGTTGGAGCATGACCCGACGCTGTGGGACTTCGCCTTCGACAAACGGGTGCTGCTCGCGACCCCGACCAACCTGATCGCGATCGCGCGGACCGTGGCGGCGGTGTGGCGGCAGGAAAAGCTGGCGCAGGAAGCGCGACAGATCGGTGCGCTGGGCAAGGAGCTCTATGCCCGCCTGGCGGTGATGGGCGGCCATGTGTCGAAGCTGGGCAAGAATCTCGATACGGCGATGACCGCCTACAACGCCTTTGTCGGCAGCCTGGAGAGCCAGGTGCTGACCAGCGCGCGGCGGTTCGAGGCGCTGAATATCGATACCGGCGGCAAGGCGATCGAATCGCCGCCGATCGGCGAACAGGCGGTTCGGCCGCTGACCAAGCTGATGCCGGTGGCGGAACTGACCGAGGCCGGAGACGGCGCTGAGGTTTCCTGAGGCTTTCGGGTGCCGGCCGAGCGAATAAAAAGGGTTTGATCGGGAAGGGATGCCTGCTGATGCAATCGGCGGGCTTAAGCCACCACGTCCGTTCGCACTGAGCGAAGTCGAAGTGCAAGGGAGTACCTGTCGGCCACGCTCACCCCTTGGCCTTCGACTTCGCTCAGGCTCAACGGGGATGGGGGTGCTTTGGGTTCAGCCCGCCATGCCGCCGCCCTGCTGTGCCAGCACCTCATAGGCCATGACCGCTGTGGCGACGGCGGCGTTGAGGCTGTCGGCCTTGCCCAGCATGGGAATCTTCACCAGCACATCGCACGCCGCCGCATAATCGGCCGGCATGCCCTGCGCCTCATTGCCGGTCAGCAGGAAAGTCGGGGCGGTATAATCGGCTGAGCGATAGTCCGTCTCGGTATCCAGGCTCAGCCCGACCAGTTGACCCGGCCCCTGCCGCAGCCAGTCGAGGAAGGGTTGCCACTCGGTCTTCACGATCGGCACGGTGAACAGCGCCCCCATGCTCGCGCGCACCGCCTCGACGGAAAACGGATCGACGCACTCACCAACCAGGATCAGCCCGCCCGCGCCGACCGCATCGCCGGTGCGCAGAATGGTCCCCAGATTGCCCGGATCACGCAGGCGCTCGGCGACCAGCCAGATGCCCGACGACGAACGGTCGAGCATGTCCAGCGTCGTGCCCAGTTCCTCGAATACGCCGACCACGGCTTGCGGATTGTCCTTGCCCGACAGCTTGGACAGGATGTCGGGCGTCGTCTCGATCGCCTCGCCGCCGGCCAGTTCGACCGCGCGGACCAGCTGGCGCACCAGGGGATGATCGGCCGATGGCTTGGCGAAGAACAACAGGGTCGGCAGCCGCCCGGTTTCCTTGGCCTCGGTCAGGATGCGCAGGCCTTCCGCCAGGAACTGGCGGGCCTGCTTGCGATGGCGCTTGTCGCGCAGATCGCGGACCCACTTGATCAGTGGGTTGGAATAGGCAGTAATCTCACGCGGCATGTCAGTCTTCGCCGAACTTTGCTTCCACCAGCGCCGCTAGCGCCTCGACCGTCTCGCCCGCCCCGTCGCCCTGCGCGCTGATCGTAATGGTGTCACCCATCGCCGCGCCCAGCATCATCAGGCCCATGATCGAGGTGCCGGTCACCGTGCTGCCATCCTTGCCGACGCGAACTTCGCAGGGCTGGGTGGAGGCCAGGGTGACGAATTTGGCGCTGGCCCGGGCATGAAGGCCACGGCGGTTGGTGATCAGGACGGTCCGCGTCTGCTCCGTCATGCGGCGGCCTCGCCCAGCACTTCGGAGGCGACCGAGATATATTTCCGCCCCGCCTCGCGCGCGGCGGCGACGGCATCGACGACCTGCATCGACTTGCGCGCCGATCCCAGGCGGATCAGCATGGGCAGGTTCATGCCGGCGATCACCTCGACCCGGCCGCGCTCCATCAGCGAGATGGCGAGGTTGGAGGGGGTGCCGCCGAACAGATCGGTCAGGACGATCACCCCACGCCCCGCATCGACCGCGCCGATCGCGGCGGCGATGTCGGCGCGGCGTTCCTCCATGTCGTCTTCCGGGCCGATCGCGATGGTCGCGATCCGCTCCTGGGGGCCGACCACATGCACCATCGCGGTCACGAACTCATCGGCGAGCCGCCCGTGCGTCACCAGAACCAGACCGATCATGTCAGACACGCATATCCATCATTGCTTGGCCGGCCCGGCTTCCAGAGAGTCTTTCGGCACGGCACTCAAATCACGATGCACCACCGTGGGGGAAAAACCGCTTTCGCGCAACCTTCGCGCGATCCGGTCGGCGACGTGGACCGACCTGTGTCTCCCTCCGGTACAGCCGATCGCGATGGTGATATAGGATTTGCCCGACTGAATGTAACGAGGCACCACCGTGTCGAGCAATGTCTCGATCTGGCTCAGCACCGTGTCATAGGCGGGGTCGAGCCGGATATAGTCAATCACGGCCTGGTCCAGCCCGGTGCCGGGGCGCAGTTCCGCCGACCAATGCGGGTTGCGCAAGAAGCGCATGTCGAAGACCAGATCGGCGTTGCGAGGCAATCCCCGGGAGAAGCCGAACGACATGACGGTCAGCACCGGCTCGCTAAGCCCCTCGACCGCGTAATTGGCGCGAACCCATTGGCCCAGGTCGTTGCTGGTCATGTTGGTGGTGTCGAGCAGCCGATCGGCCATGTCGCGCAACGGCGCAAGCAGGGCGCGTTCGTGCGCGATGCCGTCGTCCGCCGCACGGTCGAGCGCCAGCGGATGGCGGTGCCGGGTTTCGGCATAGCGGCGCTTCAATTCCTCGCCGCCGCAGTTGAGGAACAGCGACTCGATGGCGAGGCGCGGGCTGTCCTTCAGGCGGCGGACCCGTTCGATGATCTGTTCGGGATCGAAATCGCGGGTCCGCACGCCTAGGCTGATGGCGAGTGGCCGGTTCCTGCCTTCCATGCCGGCAGGCGGGGGCGCTTCGAGCAGGCTGTCGAGCAGGAAGAGCGGCAGATTGTCGACCAGCTCCCAGCCCAGATCCTCGAGCGTCTTGAGCGTGGTCGAAGTGCCGGCGCCCGACATGCCGGTGACCAGCAGGATACGTTTGCGATCCATCAGAGGCGCTCCTTGCGCTGCGATAGCAGTAGCTCGGCCTTGATCGGGGCCGAGGCGGGAAAGGGATTAAGGCGGAAGAGGGGGAGGGCGATGCCGGCGATGACCGCTTGTGCGGGTTCAGGCAGGCGATCCTCCTCGCCCAGATCGACGACCAAGCCGACAGGCGCCTCGGGCTGGTAAGGTAGGGTGACGATGCCGACGCCGCGAACCTCCATCCGACCGGCGATCGTCTTCGGCACATAGGCCGATAGCACGCCGTCTTGCGCTGTGACGTGGACATAATCATCCCCGACCAGCACCGCGCCCCGATCGATCAAACGCAGGGCCAGATCGGACTTGCCCGCCCCGGATGGGCCCCGCAGCAGGACACCGATCCCGCCGATGGCGACGCAGGTCGCGTGGATCAGTTCGGCATTGGGTGGCGACACGATCGGGCTCCGAACAGGGGTCAGGCGCCTGGGGCCAGCGGCAGCCGCACGACAAAACGCGCGCCGCTCATCCGGTCCTCACGCGACTCGACATGAATGCAGCCCTGATGCGCCTCGACGATGGTCCGCGCAATGGCGAGGCCCAGACCCGAGTGACGGCCAAAGCTCTCTTCGCTCGGCCGGATCGAATGGAAGCGCCGGAAGATTGCCTCGCGTGCCTCTTCGGGAACGCCCGGCCCTTCATCCTCGACACGAACGATCACATCGTCCTGTTCGCGGGCCAAGCTGATCGCGACGATGCCCTGATCGGGCGAGAAGGACAGCGCATTGGCGATGAGATTCTCGAACACGCGTTCCAGCCGCGCGCCCTCTCCGGCGATGATCGCGGGCCCCGGCTCGGGCGAGTCGAAGCGCAGACGGATGCCGCGTTCCACCCCGCGGGCCTCGTGCTGTTCGATCATACCCTGGATGAGTGCATGGAGATCGACGGGGTCGAACTTCGCCCGGCTGAGCTGTGCGTCGAGCCGCGAGGCGTCGGAAATGTCGGTGATCAGCCGATCGAGCCGGCGGACATCGTCGCGGACGATGGCGAGCAATTGGGCCTGGAGATCGGGGGTACGTACCGTCTCCAGACTGTCGACGGCGGATCGGAGCGACGCAAGGGGGTTCTTAAGTTCATGGGTGACGTCGGCGGCAAAGGCCTCGGTTGCGTCGATCCGGGCGCGCAAGGCCAGGCTCATATCCGACAGCGCGCGGGCGAGCATGCCGAGTTCGTCGCGACGGTCGGGCAGGCGGGGCACCACCACCTCGCGCGCGCGGCCCAGGCGAACGCGCACCGCTGCCCGTGCAAGACGCCGCAAGGGGCGGACGATGGTGCGTGCCAGGAAGAGCGACAACAGGACGGAGATCAGCGCGACGAGGGCGAGCAGGACGCTCAGTCGGAAGCGTTCGATGCGAACCGTCTCTGTGATGAACCGGGCATTTTCGGTCGTCATGATCGCCCCGCCCGCAGGCAGCGGCGCGGCGGCGGTAATCACCGGCGTCCGATCGGGTGCGCGCCAGACCGAGGCGGCGATGGTCCCTCGCCGCGCAGCCATGACGTCGGGCCATTCCGCACCCCCGCGCCGTTCGCGATAGAGCGGCGGCCGCGCCGCGCCGACGACCGTGTCGATTCCGGCATCGAGGAAGCGTGCGATCACCTGACCCAGCCCCTGTTTGTCGGGATCGCGCAGCACGAAGTTGCGAACGCCCAGCGCGCGACTGTCGCCGATCAACCGGCCGCTGGCATCAAAAAGACGCAGCCGCTCGCCGGTATCCTTCGCCAGCCGCGCGATCAGCGCATCGCGCTCGCCCGGCTGGACCGAGGTCAAGGCTTCGCCGATCAGCCGAACCTCGCGCACCGCCTGTGCCACCCGATTGTCGAGCAGCCGCGTACGGTAGGAATCGAGATAGAAAAAACCCCCCGCCAGCAACAGCAACGCGAAGATGTTGAGCGCCAGGATCCGCTGGGTCAGCGAAATCTGGCCCGACCAGCGCAGCGCGAGGTCGGGGGCGTCACTCCTCGGAGAATCGGTAGCCGGCGCCATAGAGCGTCTCGATGGCGTCGAACTCGGGGTCAACCTGTCGGAACTTGCGGCGCAGGCGCTTGATATGGCTGTCGATCGTGCGGTCGTCGACATAGATATCGTCCTGATAGGCCGCATCCATCAACTGATTGCGGGTACGCACGATACCGGGGCGCTGCGCCAGTGTTTCCAGGATCAGGAACTCGGTGACGGTCAGCGTGACCGGCTCGCCCTTCCACGTCACCTTGTGGCGCGCCGGGTCCATCGCGAGCTGGCCACGGGTGAGGGGGCCCTGCACCTCAGCCGCTGGTGTGCCGGGCGTCTGACTGCTTCCCTCGGAGCGGCGCAGGATGGCGCGGATGCGGGCGATCAGCAGCCGCTGCGAAAAGGGTTTGGCGATATAATCATCCGCGCCCATCGCCAGCCCAAGCGCCTCGTCCAGCTCGTCATCCTTGCTGGTCAGGAAGATCACCGGGATCTGACTCTTTTCGCGGAGGCGGCGCAGCAGTTCCAGCCCGTCCATGCGCGGCATCTTGATATCGAAGATCGCCAGATCGGGCGGATTGTCGATCAACGCCTTCAGCGCGGCTTCGCCATCGGCATAGATGCGCGTCAGAAACCCTTCGGCCTGCAGTGCAATCGACACCGAAGTCAGGATGTTCCGGTCGTCATCGACCAACGCGATCGTCGCGGTCATGCGGGGGACTTTCCGGGCAAGCGATCGGCCATGTCCCTCGGTTAGGCCAAAGCGGGACACGGCTCAACCGTCTTCGTATTTAAGGGTGTTTGACGTGTTAAACGTTTGAGCTAAGAGGCGGTCAGCGCATACGTATTCACGTGTGATAACAAAGGGTACCATTCGGCTCCGCCGACGGGTGCCAACGGGAATGAGGACGCTTCACATGAACGAACGGATTCCGGAGATCGGGCTTCAGGCGCAGGGCATCGAAACCCGTGCCACGTTGCACTGGAACCTCGTCACCGCGCGGCTGATTGAGACCGCCGTCGCACGCGGCGAGGGCAAGCTGTCGGCCGATGGCCCGCTGGTCGTCGAGACGGGCGAGCACACCGGCCGCTCGGCGCAGGACAAGTTCATGGTCCGTGACGACGAAACCCGTGACACCGTGTGGTGGGGCAAGACCAACAAACCGATGAGCCCGGATGATTTCGCAGCCCTCAAAGCCGATTTCTTCGCCGCGCTGGGCCAGAAGGAAGACCTGTTCGTCCAGGACCTGTATGGCGGTTCGCAGCCCGAGCACCGGGTGCGCGTTCGCGTCGTCACCGAACTCGCCTGGCACAACCTCTTCATCCGCACGATGCTCGTACGCCCCGAAGAGCATGAACTACGTGAGTTCGCGGCCGAATACACGATCATCGATCTGCCCAGCTTCCGCGCCGACCCGGCACGCCATGGCTGCCGCTCGTCGACGGTGATCGCGGTCAACATGACCGAAAAGCTGATCCTGATCGGTGGCACGCGCTATGCCGGCGAGATGAAGAAGTCGGTCTTCGGCCTGCTCAACTATCTGCTGCCGACCACCGGCGTGATGCCGATGCACTGCTCGGCGAACATGGGTGCCGACGGATCGACGGCGGTGTTCTTCGGCCTGTCGGGCACCGGCAAGACGACGCTGTCGGCGGATGCCCGCCGCACGCTGATCGGCGATGACGAGCATGGCTGGTCGGACACGGCGGTCTTCAATTTCGAGGGCGGCTGCTATGCCAAGATGATCCGTCTGTCGCCCGAAGCCGAACCGGAGATCTTCGCGACCACCAAGCGCTTCGGCACCGTCCTCGAAAACGTCGTGATGGACCCGGTCACGCGCCAGCTCGACCTGAACGACAGCAGCCTGGCCGAGAATAGCAGGGGCGCCTATCCGATCGACTTCATCCCCAATGCGTCGAAGGACAATATGGGGGGCGTGCCGCGCAACATCGTGATGCTGACGGCCGACGCTTACGGCATCCTGCCGCCGATCGCGAAGCTGACGCCCGAACAGGCCATGTACCACTTCCTGTCGGGCTATACCGCACGCGTAGCGGGCACCGAGATTGGCGTGACCGAGCCGGATGCGACCTTCTCGACCTGTTTCGGTGCGCCGTTCATGCCGCGCCATCCTTCGGTCTATGGCAATCTGCTGAAGGAGCGGATCGCCAAGGGCGGCGTCGATTGCTGGCTGGTCAACACCGGCTGGACCGGCGGCAAGTACGGCGTCGGCCATCGCATGCCGATCAAGGCGACCCGCGCACTGCTCAACGCCGCGCTCGACGGCAGCCTGAACCAAGTCGAGTTCCGCACCGATCCCAATTTCGGCTTCCAGGTGCCGGTCTCGGTGCCGGGCGTCGATGGCGCGATCCTCAACCCGCGTGATACCTGGGCCGACAAGGCTGCCTATGACGCGACGGCGGCCAAGCTGGTCGATTTGTTCAACGAGAATTTCCAGCAATTCGCCGATCATGTCGACGAAGGCGTCCGCGTGGCAGCGCCGAAGGTGACAGTCGCGGCGTAAAGTTGGTCGGGGGAGGGCGCTTCTGGCAGGTGCCCTTCCTTGGCCTTCGACTTCGCTCAGGCTGAACGGATTGTGGAATCACGTACCAACCGCCGTTCCGCCTGAGCGAAGTCGAAGGCCACGCCCGAGCATCAGCCTCAATCCGACAGAGGCTCGACCAGCAGCACGCCGTTTTCGACATGCGCGACTCGTAACCGCGTCCCCGCCCCGGCATCCGGTCCCCGCACCGGCCATTCACCATCGCCCAGCCGCGCGCGCCCCTCACCGCTGATGATTGGCGTCGTCACCGTGACCACCTGCCCACGCAACCGCCGTGCAGGTTCGTTCAGGACCGGGGCATCGCTGTCCACTGGGAAATCGCGATACCAGCACCGTCCGATGACAACGCATACGACGCTCCAGACGGCGAACTCGACAAGCTGGAGCACCGCCGGCAGTTCGGGAATGGCCCAGACAGTCAGCGCCGTGACGCCGGCCGCAATCGCCAGGAAGATCAGGAAGACTCCCGGCACGAAGAGTTCCGCGATGCCCAGCGCCAGTCCGCCGGCCAGCCAGAGCGCGGCGGGGTCGATGTCGCCGATCGTCACGAACCGGGCTGGTCGAACGGCCCGCGCTTGGGAGTCGCGTTCGCCGCGGTGACGGTCCCGGATTTGTTGCCGGCCAGCGCGTCTTTGGCCAGTTCGCCGATGCCGCCGAGCGTGCCGATCAACTGGGTTGCCTCGACCGGGAACAGGATCGTCTTGGCATTGGGGCTGGTGGCGAACTTGCCGACCGCCTCGACATATTTCTGCGCGACGAAATAGTTGATCGCCTGGGTGCCGCCCTGCGCGATCGCGTCGGACACGACGCGAGTCGCCTTGGCCTCGGCTTCGGCCGCGCGCTCGCGCGCCTCGGAGTCGCGGAAGGCCGACTCGCGGCGCCCTTCGGCTTCCAGAATGCGGGCCTGCTTCTGCCCTTCGGCGCGCAGGATTTCGGACGCGCGCGAGCCCTCCGCCTCCAGGATATTGGCGCGCTTCTCGCGCTCGGCCTTCATCTGGCGGGCCATGGCGTTGACGATATCGACCGGGGGACGGATGTCCTTGATCTCGACACGGGTGATCTTCACCCCCCAGGGCGTCGTCGCATGATCGACGACGTTCAGGAGGCGCGCATTGATCTCGTCGCGCTTCGACAAGGTCTCGTCGAGGTCCATCGACCCCATCACCGTGCGCAAATTGGTCGTAACCAGATTGAGCAGCGCGACATAGAGGTCTGACACCTCATAGGCCGCCTTGGGTGCGTCCAGCACCTGGAAGAAGACGACCCCGTCGGTCGAGATCATCGCATTATCCTTGGTGATGATCTCCTGTCCCGGAATGTCGATCACCTGCTCCATCATGTTCACCCGCCGCCCGACGCGATAGAAAAAGGCGGGGTAGAAGTTGAAGCCGGGCACGGCGGTGCCGGTATAACGGCCGAAATGTTCGATGGTGTATTGATATCCCTGACGGACGATCTTGATCGACATCATCAGGTATAACAGCACCAGCAATACGGCCAGCGCGGCGACGATCAGACCCATCGACATCCCTCCCACTCCATCGATCTGGTGCGATCCTAGCATGGCGGTGCAGCAAGGGCCTAGCGTGAATGGCTCGCTTTGGTTACATGGCCCGCCACTTGTTCCCTCCGCAGGATTTGGCAGCCCCATGGATATCCGCCTCGGCCTCACCTTCGACGACGTGCTCCTCGTGCCCCAGGAGTCCGACGTTCTGCCGAGCACCGCAGACACGCGCACGCAACTGACCCGCTCCATCGCGCTCAACATCCCCGTCCTGTCGGCGGCGATGGATACGGTGACCGAGGCCGACATGGCGATCGTCATGGCGCAGCTCGGCGGCATGGGCGTGCTCCACCGCAACCTGACCGTCGAACAGCAGGTCGCCGCCGTGCGGCAGGTCAAGCGGTTCGAGAGCGGCATGGTCGTCAATCCGATCACCATCTCGCCCACCGCGACCCTATCGGAGGCGCAGGCGTTGATGGCGCGCCACCGGATCAGCGGCATTCCCGTCGTCGAGTTCGATGGCCGGCTGGTCGGTATCCTGACCAACCGCGACGTGCGCTTCGCCGAGAACCCGCAGCAGCCCGTCTCCGAGCTGATGACGCATGAGGATCTGGCCACCGTCAAGGTTGGCGTGGGTCAGGACGAGGCGCGTCGCTTGCTGCATGCGCGCCGGATTGAGAAGCTGCTCGTCGTCGATGACAGCTATCGCTGCGTGGGCCTGATCACGGTGAAGGACATTGAGAAGGCGGTGACCTATCCCTCGGCGACGAAGGATGGTTCGGGGCGTCTGCGCGTCGCCGCGGCATCGACTGTCGGTGAAAAGGGTTTCGAGCGGACTCGTGCACTGATCGAGGCCGAAGTAGATTGCGTTATCATCGACACCGCGCACGGCCATAACCGCGACGTTGCGCGTGCGGTCGAGGCGGCGAAGAAGCTGTCCGACACGGTGCAGGTAATCGCGGGCAATGTCGCGACCGCCGCCGCCACCCGTGCGCTGATCGATGCGGGCGCGGACGCGGTGAAGGTCGGCATTGGGCCGGGATCGATCTGCACCACCCGCGTCGTCGCCGGCGTCGGCGTGCCGCAGTTGACCGCCGTGATGGACTGCGCCGAGGAAGGCTGGAAGTCGGGCGTGCCGGTCATCGCCGATGGCGGCCTGCGCACCTCGGGCGATCTGGCCAAGGCGCTGGCGGCGGGTGCGGGCGCCTGCATGGTCGGCTCGCTCTTGGCGGGGACCGAGGAAGCGCCGGGCGAAACCTTCCTGTACCAGGGTCGGGCCTATAAGTCCTATCGCGGCATGGGCTCGGTCGGGGCGATGGGCCGTGGTTCGGCCGACCGCTATTTCCAGGGCGATATCAAGGATCAGATGAAGCTGGTGCCCGAGGGTATCGAGGGCCAGGTCGCCTATAAGGGCCCGGCACGCGACGTCATCCATCAGCTGGTCGGCGGCATCAAGGCGGCGATGGGCTATACCGGTTCGGCGACCCTGAAGGACCTGCGCGAGCGAGCGCAGTTCGTCCAGATCACCGGCGCGGGCCTCAAGGAAAGCCACGTCCATGACGTGACGATCACGCGGGAAGCCCCCAATTATCCGACTCGCTGATCTGACGGACGCCCGTTCGTGACGCCCGCTGCCCGGACCCAGGCGGCGATCGAGTTGCTCGACGCGATCATCGCCTCCGCCGCGGCGGGTGGTGCGGCCGCCGACACGCTGATCGCCCGCTATTTCGCAACGCGCCGCTATGCCGGATCGAAGGATCGGCGTGCGGTGCGCGAACTCGTCTATGCCGCCATCCGCCAGGCCGGCCCCGTGCCGGCGAGCGGTCGTGCGGCGGTGCTGGCGCTGGCCGATCTTGATCCCGCCCTAGCGGTGAATTTCGATGGATCGCCTCACGGGCCGGCGCCCATCGACGCAGCGGAACCCCGCGCGGCGGGCGGCGTGGCGCCGGCATGGCTGGTCGAGGCGCTTGGCCAATCCGGTCTGACCGAGACGCAACAGGCGGCGCTGATCGACCGCGCGCCGCTCGACGTCCGGATCAACAGCTTGGCGACGACACGGGAAGCGGTGCTAGCCGAATGGCCCGACGCGACCCCGACGCCGCTTGCGCCCTTGGGGCTGCGGCTGCCCAACGGCACGCCGATCGAGCAATCGGACCTGTATCGCGCCGGGCTGATCGAAGTGCAGGACGAGGGCAGCCAGTTGGTCGGCGCGGCACTGGCCCCGCAGCCGGGCGAGTGGCTGGTCGATCTCTGCGCTGGTGCCGGGGGCAAGACGTTGCAGATCGGCGCGGCGATGGACAATCGCGGCGCGCTGCTCGCCTGCGATATCGATCGGGCGCGCCTACAGCGACTGGCCCCACGCGCCGAGCGGGCTGGGGTGACGATCGTCGAAAGCCGTCTGCTCAATCCGGGGCGCGAGCGGGAAATGCTCTCCGACTGGATCGCGAAGGCTGATGGCGTGCTGATCGACGCGCCCTGTTCGGGGACCGGCACATGGCGGCGCAATCCCGAGGCGCGTTGGCGGCTGACCCCCGAACGGCTCGACCGGCTGCGCGGCATGCAGGCCCAGGTCATGAGCGTAGGGGCCGACTTGGTGAAGCCGGGCGGGCGGATGGTCTATGTCGTGTGCTCGCTGCTAGATGCCGAGGGCAGCGATCAGATCGCCGCGTTCCTGGAGAGCCACCCCGGCTGGTCGGTCGAGGCTCCTGCCCAAGTGATCGGGACGCCGCATGGTACGGGCTATCGGCTCGATCCGGCGACGCATGGCACCGACGGGTTTTTTGTCGCCTGTCTCCGGGCGCCATGCTAGCGTCCGGTCCAGTGCCAAGTCCGGAGTTCTTCATGCGTTTGACGTCCATGGCCGCCGCAGCCGCGCTGGCGGTGGTTTCCGTTACCACCTCGCTCAGCGGACAGCGTCCCGATGCGCAGATCGACGCGCGCTCGATGCAGTTGCTGGAACAGGGACGGGCACAAAAGGCCGCCGGAAATCTGGATGGCGCGACCGATACGCTGGAGACGGCGGTGACCGTCGATCCGCGCAATCGGGGCGCCTTCATCCTGCTCGCCGAAGTGGCGGATGCGCGCGGCCTGCCCGGGAAGGCGATCCGCCTGTACCGCGAGGCGTTGCTGCTGGAGCCCAATGACCTGCGCGCGCTCCGGGGGCAGGGCGAGGCGCTGGTGAAGCGCGGCGCCGTCGCGCGGGCCAAGGATAATTTGAACAAGATCAAGACCCTGTGCAAACAGGACTGCGCCGATGCCACCGCGCTCGCCGCCGTCATTGCCAAGGGACCGCCGCCGGTGACGACGGCACAGGTGGAAACCAAGGTGCCTGCCAAGAACTGAGGGTTCATCAGTTGGGCGGGGCCAAGAGGCCTTTTCCCCGCCCTCCGTTCGGCCTGAGCGAAGTCGAAGGCCAAGGGATGTCATCGCCGCTCCGCCCGGCCTAGCTGAGATGGTAAAGCGTGGCTTTCGATTTCGCTCAGGCTGAACGGAGGGTCGGGATGTCACTCGTACGCGTGACGGCAGGCCACGCGTAACCAGCCGCTACCCCAGCGCCCTGGCCAAGGCGACGAACTCCGCCACCGACAATGTCTCCGCACGTCGTGCGGGATCGATGCCGATCGACTCCAAAGCCTCGACCGCACCCGGTATGGGCTTCAGGCTCTGGCGCAGCATCTTGCGACGCTGGCCAAAGGCAGCGGCAGTCAGCCGCTCCAGCGTCCGGAAGGTGACACCCTCGGGCGCCGGGGCCGGGGTGATGTGAACAACCGCCGACATGACCTTGGGCGGCGGGGTGAAGGCGGAGCGGTGGACCGGCATCGCGATCCGTGCCTGGCTGCGCCACTGGGTCAGAACCGCAAGCCGTCCATAAGCCGACTGGTCTGCCGCCGCGACGATGCGCTCGGCGACTTCCTTTTGGAACATCAGCGTGCATGACTGCCACCAGGGCAACCATGCACCCGACAACCACCCGACGAGCAGCGGCGTGCCGACATTATAGGGCAGGTTGGAGACGATGTGCGGCTTTCCCTCGAACAGCTCGGGCGCGTTGACGCGAAGGGCGTCGCCCTCGATCACTCGCAATCGCCCCGGGAACGCCTCGGACAATTCGGCCAGCGCCGGGATACAACGCCGGTCGCGCTCGATCGCGGTGACACGTCCTCCCGCCATCAGCAGCGCGCGGGTCAGACCGCCCGGACCGGGACCGATTTCCAGCACTTCCTGATCGGTCAGATCACCGGGAATGGCGGCGATCCGCGCAAGCAACTGCCCGTCGAACAGGAAATTCTGACCCAGTGACTTGGATGCCGACAGGCCATGGCGCGCGATGACATCCCGCAAGGGGGGCAGGGGCGTGATCGGGTCCATGTCAGTTGGCGAGGCTGGCCCGACGACGCGCGGCCTCTCCTGCCATGGCGATGGCGGCGATCATCGCGCCGGGATGGGCCTGATCCTGCCCGGCGATACCGAAAGCGGTGCCGTGATCGGGCGACGTGCGGACGAGCGGCAGACCCAGCGTGATATTGACCCCCTCGTCGAAATGCAGCGTCTTGATGGGGATCAGTGCCTGGTCGTGATAGCAGCACAGCACCGCGTCATAAGCGGTCCGCGCGCGCGGGTGGAACAGCGTATCGGCCGCGAACGGCCCGGTCGCATCGATCCCCTCGGCACGGAGTTGGGCAATCGCGGGTTCGATCAATTCGATCTCCTCGCGCCCAATGGAGCCGCTTTCCCCGGCATGGGGATTGAGCCCGGCAAAGGCGAGGCGGGGCGCTTCGATCCCGAAATTGCGGCACAGGCCCCGTGCCGTGGCGCGACCCTTGGCGACGATCAACTCGATCGACAAGAGGCCCGACACCGCCGCCAGCGGGACATGGGTGGTGATCGGCACGACGCGCAGCGAGGGCCCCGCGAGCATCATCACCGCATTAGCCCCCGCCACACCGCAACGCTCGGCGACGAACTCGGTCTGGCCGGGATGAGTGAAGCCGATATCGTAAAGCTGCGCCTTGCTGACCGGCCCCGTCACCAGCGCGGAGGCCGCGTCCGAGCGGACCAGCCCGACCGCGAGTTCGAGGGCGTGGAGTGCACAGCGTGCACCTTCGACATCCGGCTGGCCCGGGGTGATTTCGCCCGCATCGTCGACCGACAGGATCGGCAGTGCCTGATCAAACGCCGCCACCGCCGCGCCGATGTCGCTGACGCGGACGGTGGGGCCGTCCCACACCTTCTCGATCGCACGGGCGTCACCGACCGCCAGAAACGGGGGCAGCCCGGCCGAATGCCGCACGGCCCAGGCTTTGGCGATGATCTCCGGCCCGATGCCGGCGGGATCGCCCATGGAGATCGCCAGAGGCCGGGTCATGCTCATGCGTCGGTCACCGATACTCAATGACCGCGTCGCGGCGAAGATCGCGCATCTTCTGGTTCGCGCGCAGATTGACCCGCTGCTGCTCGACCTGGTTCTGGATCTGGTCGCTGGTCGGCAGATTGCCCGAGCGCGGTTCCTCGCGGTCGCACAGCACCAGCGAGCGGACGCCCTGTTCGGGCGAGCCGAAGGGCGGCGTCGCCTGGCCGATCTGCATCTTCAGCAGGATTTCCTGCAGCGGTGCGGGTAGCTGGCGGATGGTGACCTGGTCATTGTCGACCACCTCGGCCTTGAGCGAGGTCGCCACGCGTTCCACGTCGCCGCAACCGCGAATGGCCTGCGTCGCCTTGGCGAAATCGGCGGCACGTGCGGTTGCCTGCGCCTGGGTCGTGCCGGCCGGGAACTTGATGGTCAGCTGCTTGAGCGACAGGCGCGAATCGCGCGGGTCGGCAGTTAGCACCTGCCGCTTGTCCGTCAGGTACAGGATCGAGAAGCCGCCCGGAATCGGGATCGGCCCGGCAACCTGCCCGACCTGCATCGACTGCGCGGCGGACTGAAGCTCGGGCGGCAACTGCGCGGCGCGGACCCACCCCAGATCGCCGTTCACCGCGCGCGTCGAGGCTTCGGAGAAGCTGCGCGCGAAATATTCGAAGGGCTGCTGCCCCTTCTGGATTTCGGCGATGATCTGGCGCGCATTGGCGAAGACCTGCTGCTGTGTCGCCTCATTGGCGGAGAGGAAGATTTCCTTGAGATTATATTCCTCGGTACCCTTGGCCGCTTCCAGCCGGGCGCGAATGGCGTTCACTTCCTCGTCGCCGACATTGATGAACGGCTCGACGCGCTTACGGAGGTAACGGTTCCATGCCAGCTCGCCCTCGATCTGGCGGCGCATCGAGCGCTCGGACGATCCGACCTGGCGCAGAAAGGCGGTCATCTGCGTCGGCGTCTTGCCGAACTGCTGCGAGAAGCGGGCATAGGCCTGGTCGATTTCAGGCGCGGTCACCGTGATCTCGGCGGACTTTGCTTCCTGAATCTGCAACGTCTCGTCGATCAACTGCCGCAGGATCTGCATCCGCAGCCGGTCGCGATCCTCGGGCGACAGCTTGGTAACATTGTTCAGCGCCATGGCCAGCGCCATGCGCTGGTCCAGATCGGTCCCGGTCAGGACTGTGTCGTTGACGATCGCGGTCGGCTTGCGGACATTGGGGTCCAGCTTTCCGAACAGTTGAAGATTGGAAGGAATGTCCAGACCGCCGGTTTCGGGCACCGTCTGGTCCGGCACCGTCTGCGCCAGCGCGCCGGCCGCGACCGCTGCCAGCATCATGGCGGCAGCCCCGCGGAAGAAACGGCCCTTGATACGAATGTCCTGCTTCACCGTGTTTGTGATCCTCATCACGCCTGCATGGGGCGCGTAACCGTCGCGATATGGGTCGAGCATGCTGAATAGGGGCTTAGCGGCCGAGATTGGTGAACGCCAGCGTCAACAGGAAGCTGTTGCCCGCGCGTGCGTCCCCCGTGTTTACGTAATCACGTCGCCAAGTGAAGCCAAGGCGAAGGCAATCATCCTCATATTGCACGCCGACGCGGTGTCGGATCGGATCGAAACCATTGGACAGCGACAGCGCGTCTTCCGAACGGTCGGTCAGGTCGACGACGGTCGATCCGAACGCCGACCAGAAGCGCGCGAACTGCACCCGCCCCGCCAGCCGGATTTCCTCGCGATCCTGAAGATCCTCGATCGAAGTGAAGATGTTGCGGTTGAGGCGGATATACCCCGCCTGCACATAGGTAGAACGCGAACCCACTGTCGCGTCCAGCTCGTTGCGGCGAACGGCGAACGTGTCCTTGTCGATGCGGAAGCGGTGGGTCAGCGACACGAAATCTCGGAACCGCAATTCGGTACGCCCGACGATATCGGACCAGCGATCCGACAGGCCCGTGCCCGGATAGAGGATCGTCGGCCGGTCGTTCAGGCGGAAGCTCTGCCCGACCAGCGTGTCGAAGGTGAAGCCCGGCAGCGACAGCGCCCATTGCGCGCCATAGGTGATGCGGGTCGAGTCCTCGAACCGGTCATAGCCGGGGAAGCGGTTGAGCGCGAAGAGGTTAGAGTCCTCCAGATCGACCGCGCGCGCATCCTCGTTCGGGATTTCGATATTGCGGATCTTGGGGCTGGCGACGATCTGGACGCGCGGCGTGAAACGCTGGGTCCCGCCCCAGAGCTCGCCGACGAACGGCCATTTCACATCGACCGCGAGCGCACCGATCGCGCGGCCCTGAAAGCCCTCCAGCCCCTGATAGATAAGCGGCGTCGTGGCGATGTTGTTGGCGTTATAAGCATCGCCGCGCGCATAGGCGGTAAAGGTCACTTCCTGACCCCAATTGGTCAGGCGGCGCAGATCCCAACGCATGCTAGCAAAGGCGCGCTGGGTATCCTGGCCCTGGGTACGGCTGATCGCCAGCGTGTTGAGTTGCAGCTCGAACTTGCCGCCGACCAGCCCATCGTCGAACCGGCGGCGATAATCGATCTCGGGCAGCGCGATCGGCTGTTGTCCCTGCGGATCGTTGACGCGCAATGTCTGGACGTACCAGCCGTTGATCGCGAAATAGCTGTTCTGGTCGATGCGCTCCAGGCTGGCGGTCGTGCGCAGCCGGTCGTCTCGCGAAATATCGTAGCGACGCAGGAAGGTGCGATCCGTCGTCAGACGCAGCGAGCCCGACAGGCTCCATTCGGGCGAGAACTGCAACCGCCCGACACCGTCGAGATAGCCGCGAAACGCCTGGCTCGTATCGGTCGGGTTGAGTGTGTTGAGGTCGTCGCTGCGACGGCTGGCGGTGGCGTAGCCGGTGATCCGATAGGCGCCGAGCGAATTGAGCGCCTCATATTGCGCCTCCATCATCGGCAGCACGGCGGTGAAGACGTGCGGCGTGACGGTCAGGCCCCGATTGGGGGCGAGCCGCCAATAATAGGGCACCGCCACCTCGATGCCGTTGACGCGGTCGAGCCGGATATCGGGGGTCAGGAAGCCGCTGTCGCCGCCCGACCCGATCGGGGCGGACAGGCGGGGCAGGGGAATGCTGGGCAGGCCGAACAGATTGAGCCGCGCGCCGTTGAAATAGACGCGTTCGCGATCAGGGCGATAGGTGACGCGGACGGCGGTGATCTTCCAGGACGGTTCCTTGGGGCATCCTTCCGATGTTTCGACGGCGCAGGGTGTATAGGCGGCACGTTCGAGATTGACCGTGCCGTTCTCCTGACGCGTACCCCGGACCGCCGCCAGGCGCCCACCCTGTTCCAGCACGACGAGCATATTGTCGACCACGCCGTCCTTCAGCGAATCGGTCAGCTCGATCTGGTCGCCATAGGCGATGTCGCCCTGCGGGTTGGTCACGGCGATATTGCCGGTGGCCAGCACCTTACCGGTCTTACGGTTCCAGGTAACCTTGTCGGCGCGCAGCCTTTCCCCCTGGCGGTTCATGCGGACATCGCCGGTCGCCGTCACGATATCGGCATTGATGTCATATTCGAGCTGCCCGGCGCTGAACCGCACCTGGTCGGGGTTTTCGGGCGCGGGGCTGTCCGCGGGTGGCGGCGACGCCGGTCGATCCTGCAGGTCCTGGCCAAAGGCGGGCTGGGCTGCGAAAAGAGCGAGGGGCAGCGCGCTGCCGGTCAAAAGGGTCATTCGCAACACGATGATACCAGATCCGTCCTTGCCGACATGATGAAAGCCTCCCCCCGGCAGGGTGACGGCGCGAATGGTCCGCCTATCGCATCACCGGACGTTCGCTGCAATCGCGCGCTTGCCACGCTCGCCCCAGTGCCTAGATGGTAGCAACAGTTATTTGTTCATCAGGGGTTTCCCATGCAGATCGCCTTCTCTTCCGTCGCGCAAGCGGACGATGTCCTTGTTTTCCCGATCGAGAAGGACGGCATCGACCGGGCGCAATGGGGTGTAGCGGAGATCGCGGACCTGGCCCCGCTGGCGGCGAAGGCGTCCACGTTCAAGGGTGATGCCGGTTCGACGCTGGAAGTCTTCGTGCCGGGGAACGGCAAGGTCGGCCGCGTTGTCCTGCTCGGCGTCGGTTCGGGCAGCGAGACCGACTGGCGCAAGGCCGGCGGCGCGCTGACGGCCAAGCTGCTGACTCAGGCGTCGAGCGCGTCGGTCCACCTCAACGCACTGGCCACCGCGCCCTCGCTCGATGCCGTGACGGCCTTTGCCGGTGCGGCCGTGCAGCGCGCCTGGCGCTATGACGTCTATCGCACCAAGCTGCCCGAGACGTCCCGGCCGACCCTGACGCGAATCGCCATCGTCGGCGCGGCAGCGGAGGCCGAAGCCGCCTATGCCGCGATCCATGCCGTCAACGGCGGGCTGGAACTGACCCGGACACTGGTGTCGGAACCGCCGAACAAGCTCTATCCGGAAAGCTTTGTCGAGCGCGTCCTGAACGACGTCGAGGGGCTGGGTCTGGAGGTCACCGTGCTGGACGAGGCGCAGATGCGCGATCTGGGCATGGGGGCGCTGCTGGGCGTGAGCCAGGGTTCGGTCCGCGAAGGCCGGTTGCTAGTCCTCAAGTGGAATGGCGGAGCCGCCGATGCCCCGACGCTGGCGCTGGTCGGCAAGGGCGTGACCTTCGACACCGGCGGCATTTCGATCAAGCCGGCCGCTGGCATGGAAGACATGAAGTGGGACATGGGCGGCGCCGGTGCGGTCGCGGGCGCGATGAAGGCGATCGCCACGCGCAAGGCCAAGGCCAATGTCGTCGGCGTCATGGGTCTGGTCGAGAACATGCCCGACGGCAATGCGCAGCGCCCGGGTGACGTGGTCACTTCCATGTCGGGTCAGACGATCGAGGTCATCAACACCGACGCGGAAGGGCGCCTGGTCCTGTGCGATGCGCTGACCTGGGTCCAGAAGACGCATTCGCCTTCGACCATCGTCGATCTTGCCACGCTGACCGGCGCGATGATCATCAGCCTGGGCCATGAACATGGCGGTCTGTTCGCCAATGACGATTCGCTGGCCGAATCGCTGCTCGCGGCGGGCAAGGCGACCGATGAGAAGCTGTGGCGCTTCCCGCTGTCCGATGCCTATGACAAGCTGATCGACAGCCAGATCGCCGACATGAAGAATGTCGGCCCGCGTGGCGGCGGCTCGATCACGGCGGCGCAGTTCCTGAAGCGCTATATCAATGACGGCGTCGCATGGGCGCATCTCGACATTGCTGGCATGGTCTGGTCGGACAAGCCGGGCGTCAACCATGACAAGGGCGCCACGGGCTATGGCGTCCGCCTGCTCGACCGCTTCGTCGCCGACCGGTTCGAAGCCTGAGCCAACAGGAGCGGCGCCGATGCAGGTCGACTTCTATCATCTGACCATGGCGCCGCTCGATCGGCTGCTGCCCGTCATCGCCGATCGCGTGATGGCGGGCGGCGGCCGTTTGCTGATCGTCAGCGGCGATGCCGACCAGCGTGCGGCGCTCGATCGTCAGCTCTGGATGGTGCCGGCGGACAGTTTCCTGCCCCATGCCCAGGCGGGCGAGGGGAATGACAGTGCCCAGCCGGTACTGATCGCGGCCGAGGTTCATCCGGCCAACGGCGCGCGCCATGTCGCCTTGGCGGATGGCCTATGGCGGGACGACGCGCTGACCTTCGACCGTGCCTTCCACTTCTTCGACGGCGATCGCATTGCCGAGGCCCGGTCGGCCTGGCGTGCGCTGGCCGACCGCGACGGGGTGGAGCGGCGTTACTGGAAACAGAACGACCAGGGCCGCTGGGAACAGGCGGCGTGACGTGATCCTCCCCGCTTACGGGGAGGGGGACCACCGAAGCTGGTGGAGGGGGCTCTCCACGAAGGACAACCCTCGCGGTACATCCCCGCCGTCAGGCCTTCGGTCTGCCACCTTCCCGTGTCGGGGAGGCTTGCGATTTCCATAAGACATTGCATTGCGCCCGAGCCCCGACTAGGGCGGCGCCACTTCCAGCCAACACCTATTTCAGGAGCTGCGTGACCATCATGGCCGCGAACCGTACCTTTTCGATCATCAAGCCCGACGCCACCCGCCGCAACCTGACCGGCGCCGTCACCAAGATGCTGGAGGAAGCCGGCCTGCGCGTCGTCGCCTCGAAGCGCATCCAGATGACCCGCGAGCAGGCCGAGGGCTTCTACGCGGTCCACAAGGAGCGTCCCTTCTTCAACGATCTGGTCGAGTTCATGATCTCGGGTCCGGTCGTCGTGCAGGTGCTCGAGGGCGAGAACGCCATGCAGCGCAACCGTGACATCATGGGCGCGACCAACCCGGCGAACGCCGAGCCGGGCACGATCCGCAAGGAACTGGCCGAGTCGATCGAAGCCAACACCGTGCATGGCTCGGACTCGGACGAGAATGCCGAGATCGAGATCGCCTATTTCTTCAAGCCCGAAGAAATCGTCGGCTGATGACCTGGCGGCTGCGGCGGGCGGGGCCGGGCGATGCGCCCGCGCTGTCGCTCGTCGCGGCCGCCAGCTTCCTCGAGACTTTTGCCGGGATCATCGCCGGTCCCGACATGGTGCGCCATTGCACCCTCAACAGCTCGGCCGCCAAATTCGATGCGTGGATCGCCGACGCCAACTGCGTGGCCACCCTGGCCGAGCATCCCGATGGGGCCGCACCCGTTGGTTACACGCTTCTCGTGCCCCCCGATCTGCCGATCGAGACGGATGCGCATGATATCGAACTCCGCCGTATCTACGCGTTGTCGCTGACCCGCGGCACGGGTCTTGGCCACAAGCTGATGGCCAGGGCGATCGACGACGCCCGGGCGCTCGGCCGGCGCCGTATGCTGCTGGGAGTGCTCGGCATCAATGAGCAGGCACGGGCTTTTTACGAGCGGGAAGGTTTCACGCTGACCGGCACGCGCCAGTTTCGGGTGGGCGAAGCCGTTTACGACGATGTCGTCTATGCGCGGGCGCTGTAACTAAGGCACCCAACCCGTCCTTCCCCGTAAGGGGAAGGTGCGTGGAATATGATCAGCCGCGCCGCGCCGCCCAGGCGGCGTCCAGCTTTGCCTTCGTCCCGTTCCGATCACGCAGCCGCAAGCCTTCCAGCCGCAGGGTGCGGCCCCGGAACAGGCGGCCATGGGTGCTCCAGATGACGTCGTACAGACCGGTCACGGTCCGTGCCGTATCGCCGTCCCAATAGCGGGTGGTGATCAGCGCAGGGAGCCGCCCCTCGCGAGTGTCGGCCTCACCATCCGTCAGCGCCAGCATCGGTCCGGCAATGGGCTCGGCCTCGATCACCGGGTCGCCGACTGGTACCTGGCGGCCAATGCCGGATTTCGTCGGAAAATCGATCGTCAATTCCTGAAGGTCGTGGTTCGGATCGCGCAGCGCCAGGCGGCGGCCATCGCTTTCCACCGTCGCGCTCAGGTCCAGCCGTGCCCGCTCATGACGCTGGGCGCTGGCGGCGGCAGCCTTGTCGGCGGCGTCGCTGCGCCGCTGGGACCAGTTGAGATAGAGGGTCAGCGCGGCGACCATCAGGCCGGCGACCGCCACGAACTCCGCAAGGGTCAGCAGCCGGCGGCGCGACTTGGCCCGCTCGGCGGCCTCTTCGCCCGCCGTGCCGCTCATCGGCCGCCCGCCTCCAGCAATTCGGTCGGTGCGACCAACTCCCAACTGCGCGCGATCCGATCCTCGATCAGCGTCCAGTCGCTGTCGGCGGACAGCGTGATTTCGCTCCAATGCGGTGCGTGGCCTTCATCCGCGATGCGCAGATGCAGAGCGGACGTCCCTTCGCTGACCCGAGCGAATGGCTCGCCCTCGACCAGGAAACGGATTTCGCCGTCCGGCGCCTGCTCGGTCGTGCCAGGCAGCAGCATGGCGATGTCACGGATGCGGGCGAGAATATCGGTCATCGACGCACAAACTCCGTCAGCACTTGGGGGTAAAGTCGGTGCTCCTCAACGAGCACGCGCGCCGCGAGTGCCGTGGCGTCGTCGCCGGGGTGGATCGGCACTTCCGCCTGGCCCAGCACTTCGCCATCGTCGAGTTCCTCGGTGACGATATGGACCGAGCAGCCGGCCTTCGTGTCGCCAGCCGCAATCGCGCGCGCATGGGTGTTGAGGCCCTTGTATAGCGGCAGCAGCGAGGGGTGGATGTTGAGGATACGTCCCCGCCACCGCGCCACGAAATCGCCCGACAGCAGACGCATATACCCCGCCAGCGCGATCACTTCGACGCCCGCCTCGCTCAGCGCCTGATTGATCGCCGCCTCATAGGCCGGCTTGCCGATACCTTTGGGTGAGAGCGCGAAGGTCGCGATGCCGTGTTCCTGGGCCCAGGCCAGCCCGGCTGCCTCGGGCTTGTCCGAGGCGACCAGCGCGACTTCGTAACCCGCATTCGCCTCGCGCGCGGCCGCGACCAGCGATTGCATGTTGGAACCCCGGCCGGAAATCAGGATACCGACCTTCACCGGGCTGTCAGGCCGCATGGGTCGCGGTCCAGTCCGCCTTGGCGCTCCACGTGCCCGCGGAACCCTTGACGGTGCAGCCGCGCTCGCCGGCTTCGATACGGCCGATGATCAGGACGGTCTCACCCGCTTCCGCCAGGGTGGCGGCGACCGCCTCCGCCTGATCGGCGGCGACGACCACCGCCATGCCGATGCCGCAGTTGAAGGTCCGTGCCATCTCCTCCGGCTCGATCCCGCCCTGCGCCTGCAGGAACGCCATCAGGCGCGGCTGTTCCCAGCCATCGGCATCGACGACCGCATGCGCGTCCTTAGGCAGCACGCGCGGGATGTTCTCGAGCAGACCACCGCCGGTGATATGCGCCAGCCCCTTGATCGCGCCGGCCTTGATGGACGGCAACAGCGAGCGGACATAGATGCGAGTCGGCGCCATCAGTGCTTCGATCAGCAACTGGTCCTGATCGAACAGAGCGGGGCGATCGAGCTTCCAGCCCTTGTCGGCGGCCAGGCGGCGGACCAGCGAAAAGCCGTTGGAATGAACGCCCGACGAAGCCAGGCCCAGGATTACGTCGCCATCGCCGATGGTGGTGCCGGTCAGCACCTGATCGCGTTCGACCGCACCGACGCAGAAGCCGGCCAGGTCATAATCGCCCGGCGCATACATGCCCGGCATCTCCGCTGTCTCGCCGCCGATCAGGGCGCAACCGGCAATGCGGCAGCCCTCGGCGATCGAGGCGATCACCCGCTCGGGCACGTCGCCTTCGAGCTTGGCGGTCGCATAATAATCCAGGAAAAACAGCGGCTCGGCGCCCTGGACGATCAGGTCGTTGGCACACATGGCGACCAGGTCGATACCGACGCCGTCATGACGGTCATGCTCGATCGCCAGTTTCAGCTTGGTGCCGACGCCGTCATTGGCCGCGACCAGCAGCGGATCGGTGAAGCCCGCCGCCTTCAGGTCGAAGAAACCACCAAAGCCGCCCAGATCGGCGTCGGCGCCCGGCCGGCGTGTCGCCTTGGCCAGCGGGCCGATCGCGCGGACCAGCGCGTTGCCCGCGGCGATCGAAACGCCAGCATCGGCATAGGTATAGGACGCGCCGGTTTCGGCGGGCGATGAGGGGGTGGACGGCGTGCTGTTGTCGGTCATGTTTGCCCGTTAGCTATATCGCGCTTGGATTTCCACGCCTGCTTCGCCAAAAGGCCGCGATGCGTTTGCGATTGCCCCATCGGATATTCGGTCTTGCCGCCCTGGCCGGGGTCGGCGTCGGGGCCAGCGCGGTCCTGGCCCAGATCGAGGGGCAGGATCGCGGCGTCATGCCGATTGACAGCGGCAGCGCTTATGAGGTCTCGGGCGTCACGGTGGATGTCTCTGGCAAGACGGCGGAGGATGCGCGGCTAGGCGGCTGGCGGATCGCGCAGCGCAAGGGCTGGGCGATGCTGGCGCAGCGGCTGGGGCGCAGCGGGGTCGGGGCGTCGGACGGGATGCTCGACTCGCTCGTGTCGGGCATCGTCGTCGAGAATGAGCAGATAGGCCCGACCCGCTATGTCGCCCGATTGGGGGTCCTGTTCGATCGCACGCGGGCAGCGTCGGTACTGGGAGTGTCGGCCTATGCCGATCGCTCGCCGCCGATGCTGGTCATGCCGCTGCAGGTATCGGGCGGCGTGTCGCAGATGTTCGAGACGCGGACGCCCTGGCAGCAGGCCTGGGCCCGGTTCCGCACCGGTAACAGCACCATCGATTATGTTCGGCCCTCGGGCACCGGCGCCGATCCGTTGCTGCTCAATGCCGGGCAGATCGGGCGGCGGTCGCGCGGTTGGTGGCGTTCGATCCTCGATCAATATGGCGCGTCGGATATCCTGATCCCCGTCGTCCGCCTCTATCGCCAATGGCCCGGCGGCCCGGTGATCGGCGTGTTTGAGGCGCGGCATGGGCCGGACAATCAGTTGCTCGGCTCGGTCACGCTGCGGGTCGGCAGCACCGAAGGTCTGGGGCAATTGCTCGATACCGGCGTGGCACGACTCGATGCGCTCTATCAACGGGCGCTGGCGGGCGGCCTGCTACAGGGCGATCCCACGCTCGCCCCGCCGCCCAAGCCGCAAGTAGAAATTACCGACGATAGCAGTACCGGCGAGGAACCGATCGAAGGGCTTGACGCCGCGATCGCCTCGTCGGGGGCCGGCATCGCCGTCACCCTCCAATATGATGCGCCCACCGCCAGCGCGGTCGCCAATGTCGAGAGCCTGGTGCGCGGCATTCCGGGCGTGGTGCGGGCGGGCACGACCAGCCTGGCGCTGGGCGGCGTGTCGTTGATGGCGGTGACCTATGACGGCGATCCCGATCAGCTTCGCCGCGCGCTGGAACAGCGTGGTTTTCAGGTGTCGGGCACCGGCACCACCTTGCGCGTACGTCGGGCGGCCCTGCCGACACCGACGCCCTCTACGGATACTGTGACGACCGGATGAACCAGATGGCGCTTCCGCTGCAATGGCCAGCGGACCCCCGATCGGACGCCTTTTTGCTGACCGATTCCAACCGCCTGGCGGCACGGATGCTGGAGCAATGGGAAAGCTGGCCGACCATGGCCGCGATCCTGACCGGCCCCCGCAAGTCGGGCCGGTCGCTGCTGGCGCGCATCTTCGCGGCGCGCAGCAACGGCACGATCATCGACGATGCCGAGCGGGTGCCCGAGGTGCAGATCTTCCACGCCTGGAACACCGCACAGGCCGAGCGGCGCCCGCTGCTGATCGTCGCGGACGCGCCGCCGCCACGCTGGTCGGTCAAGCTGCCCGACCTTCGCTCGCGTCTCGCCAATAGCAGCCTGGCCGAAATCGGCGCGCCGGACGATGAGTTGGTCGCCGCCCTGTTCGAGCATCTGTTCGAGCGGCGCGGACTCGATGCGCGGCCCGATCTGATCGAGTGGTTGACCGCTCGCGTGGAGCGTAGTCACCTTTCTGTCATCCGCGCAGTCGATATGCTCGACCAGGGAGCGATGGAACGGCGCGCGCGCTTGTCCATTGCTCTTGCACGATCCACCTTGATCACGGCCGGCCTTCTCGCCGAGCCCTGAACGCAGTCCGAGCGAGAAATATGACCCGTCCTGCCCATATCGCGCAAATGTCCGAGCCGGATGACGATCATTTCACGCCGGAGCCCAATGACCGCTATTTCAACCGCGAACTGTCCTGGCTGGCGTTCAACCGCCGTGTGCTGGAAGAGGCGTGCAACCCGGCGCATCCGCTGCTCGAACGGCTGCGCTTCCTGTCGATCTCGGGATCGAACCTCGACGAATTCTTCATGGTCCGCGTGGCCGGCCTCAAGGGGCAGCAGGCACAGGATGTCGAGCAGCGCTCGGTCGATGGACTGACGCCGGGGCAGCAGCTTAGCGGGATCGTCGCCGAGGCCGACCGGCTGATGGCGAGCCAGCAGGAAGTGTGGGGCGACCTGCGCATTTTGCTCGACGAGGCGGGCATCTTCGTCCTGCGCCGCGATGCCATCGATGCCGAGGCCAATGCCTGGCTGGAGGGGCATGTCCGCGACCAGATCTTCCCGATCCTGACGCCGCAGGCTCTGGACCCGGCGCATCCCTTCCCCTTCATCCCCAACAAGGGTCTGTCGATGATCTTCGACCTGACCCGCGTGTCGGACCAGGCGCCGATCCGCGAATTGGTGATGATCCCCGCGACCATGCCCCGTTTCGTCCGGTTGCCAGGGGAGGGCGCACGCTATGTCTCGATCGAGACGATCCTGCGCCGCTTTTCAGGACTGCTCTTCCCCGGTTATGTCGTTAACGGCGCGGCCACGTTCCGCGTCCTGCGCGACAGCGATATCGAGATCGAGGAAGAGGCGGAGGATCTGGTCCGCTATTTCGCCAACGCGATCAAGCGGCGGCGGCGTGGGCGGGTGATCCGCCTGGAGCTCGAGACGGGCATGCCCGACGAACTCGCCGATGTGCTGCGCGACGAGCTGGGCGGTAGCGACGCTATCATCACCGAAAGCGGCAATCTACTGGGCATTGGCGATCTCGACATGCTGGTCGACGAGGACCGGCCTGATCTGAAGTTCCCGCCCTATAGCCCCCGTTTTCCCGAACGAATCCGCGAATTCGCCGGCGACTGCTTCGCGGCGATCAAGGCCAAGGACATCGTCGTCCACCACCCGTACGAAACGTTCGAGGTGGTGATCGCCTTCCTGAAACAGGCCGCCGCCGATCCGGATGTCGTCGCGATCAAGCAGACGCTTTACCGCGCGGGCAAGCAGTCGGCGATCATCAACGCGCTCATCGCCGCGGCGGAGGCGGGCAAGTCGGTGACCGCCGTCGTCGAGTTGAAGGCGCGGTTCGACGAGGAGCAGAATCTCTACTGGGCTTCGGCGCTGGAGCGGGCGGGCGTGCAGGTCGTCTATGGCTTTATCGATTGGAAGACGCACGCCAAGGTGTCGATGGTGGTGCGGCGCGAGGGCGCGGATTTCCGCACCTACTGCCATTTTGGCACGGGCAATTATCACCCGATCACCGCGCGCATTTATACCGATCTCAGCTTCTTCACTGCCGATCCCCTGATCGGGCGCGATGCGGCCCAGATGTTCAATTATATCACCGGCTATGTCGAGCCGATCGCGATGAACCGGGTCAGCCTGTCGCCGCGCGATCTGCGGCGCAATCTGATGACGATGATCGATGCCGAGATCGCCCATGCCCGTGCGGGACGTTCCGGTAGTCTGTGGGTAAAGGTCAATTCGCTGGTCGATCCGCAGGTGATTGAAAAGCTGTACGAAGCCAGCGGTGCAGGGGTGGAGATTGATCTGATCGTCCGTGGCATCTGCTGTCTGCGGCCCGGCGTGCCCGGTATGTCGGAGAATATCCGTGTCAAATCGGTTGTCGGCCGCTTCCTCGAACATAGCCGCATTTGGGCCTTCGGCAATGGCAAGACGCTGCCGCACGATGCGGCCAAGGTCTTCATCTCATCGGCCGACTGGATGCCGCGCAACTTCGATCGTCGCGTCGAGTATATGCTGCCGATCCTCAACCCCACGGTGCACGACCAGATATTGGATCAGGTGATGGTCGCCAATCTGCTGGATAACGAACAGAGTTGGGAGCTCGAGCCCGATGGCCGCTATGTCCGCGAGGAACCAGGCGATCGCCCCTTCAACCTGCATCGGTATTTCATGACCAATCCCTCGCTTTCCGGGCGGGGCGCTGCGCTCGACACCAGCAAGGCGGTGCCGACCCTGTCGCTGCGGCGGCAACGATGACGGGCGAACGCTGAACCATGGCAGGGGCAAGCGCGCCGCGCACGGCGATCATCGATATCGGGTCCAACTCTGTCCGCCTCGTCGTCTATCAGGGGCCGCCACGATTGCCGGCGATCCTGTTCAATGAGAAGGTGATGGCGGGGCTCGGCCGGGGATTGGCCGCAACCGGCGCGATCGATCCGGTCGCGCTCGACAAGGCGCGGGTGGCGCTGGCCCGTTTCGCCAGCCTGGCACGGGAGATGGGCGTCACCAGCTTGCGCACCGTGGCGACGGCGGCGGTGCGCGATGCGGCCAATGGCGGTGAGTTGATCGAATGCGCCGAGTCGCTGGGGCTTGAGGTCGAGCTGCTGTCGGGCGAGCAGGAAGCCAAGGGGGCGGGCGAGGGTGTCTTGTCCGCCATTCCGGACGCGGACGGCATCGTCGGCGATCTGGGCGGCGGCAGTTTGGAGTTGGTGCGGATCCGCGATGGCAATGTGGAGGACCGCGTGTCCTTTCCGCTCGGCGTGCTCCGCATTCCCGCCTTACGCGAGCGTGGCAGCAAGGCGTTCGAGCGGCATATCGCACGACTGATCGACGAGGCCGGATGGGAAGGGCGCGGGCGGGGCCTGCCCTTCTATCTGGTCGGCGGATCGTGGCGGGCGCTGGCGCGGCTCGACATGACGCTCGCCGATTATCCGCTGCCGATCATTCATCACTATGAATTGACCCCGACCGATATCCTGCGGCTGTCGCGGACCATCCCGCATCTCAGCAAGGCGCGATTGCGCGAGGTCAAAGGCCTGTCGTCCAGCCGTGCTGCGACGCTGGGCGACGCCACCGCCTTGCTCAGCGTCCTGCTCAAACATCTGGGCAGCAGCACGACGGTCGCCTCGGCCTATGGCCTGCGCGAAGGGCTGCTCTATGGCGGGCTCGACGCCAAGACGCGGGCGCTCGATCCGCTGATCGTCGCCGCGCGCGAGGAAGGGCGGCTGCTCGGCCGATTTCCGGAGCATGGCGATCTGCTGGAAAGCTGGATCGCACCCTTATTCAGTGGCGAAGCCACGGCCGAGGTGCGGCTCCGTCATGCGGCGTGCCTGCTGGCGGATGTCGGCTGGCGTGCGAACCCCGAATTCCGATCCGAACGGGGCGTTGAGATCGCGCTGCACGGCAATTGGGTGGGGATCGACGCGGTCGGTCGCGCGATGCTGGCCCAGGCGCTGCATACCAGCCTGGGCGGGGGGCTCGACGTGCCTAACCCGCTGGCCGAACTGGCAAGCCCGGCTCAGTTGAAGCTGGCGACGAGCTGGGGGCTGGCGATCCGGTTGGGCCAGCGATTGAGCGGTGGTCTTGCCGGTCCGCTGGAGCGCAGCGGACTGGTGCTGGACGCCACGACGTTGGGTCTGGCGATGCGCGACGAGGATCGCGGCTTCTACGGCGAAGCGGTGGAGCGCCGCCATGCGACGCTGGCCACCGCCATGGGACGCAATCCGGTACGGCTCAGCCGCACTTGACCCTGATGACCCGGCCGGCGGCATCGGTCTCGATGTTGAGTCGGTCGGTGCGGTAATCCATGGTCACCGCATCGCCGGGGGCGATCACCCGAAGCGTGCGCGCGCCCGAGCGCTTCAGTGTCGGCGCCCGAAGGGCCTCGGTCCATGGCTTGCCGACCAGATCACCGACCTTGGTCTCGCCGCAGCCAAGCGACTCGGTCATGTCCTCCGCCTTGGGCGCAGTGGCGCAGGCGACGACGGGCAATAGCGCCGCCAGAGCTAGAAAACGAATCACGCGACTTCCTCCTCGGTACGGACCATCTTCAGCTTGCCGTTCTTGACGACGAAGCCCAGCCGTCCCTCGACCAGATCCAACGCGTCCCGGCCGAACTGATCGAAACGCCAGCCATCGAGCACCGACAGTCCGCTGCGAACGCCCGCCGCCAGCATTTCCAGATCGTCCGACCGGGCGAGCAGACGCGGGGCTACGTCGATGTCGCGCGCACGGATCTTGAGCAGCAGCTTGAGCAAATCGGCGACCAGCGCCCCCTCACGGCCCAAGCCTGGCTTGCGATCGTCGCGCGCGGGCAGTTCGTCGACGCTGAGCGGCGTCGCCGCCTCCAGCGCGTCCATCAGGCGGCCGCCGATATCATTGGTCGCCCAGGTCGCGGAGAGGCCGCGCACCTTGGCCAGATCGGCCTGCTTGCGTGGGGGATGGCCGGCGAGGTCGGCCAGGGTCTCGTCCTTGACGATACGGCCGCGCGGCAAATCCTTGGCCTGCGCCTCCAGTTCGCGCCAGCGGGCGAGCGCCTTCATCCGGCCGAGCATGTCGGGCTTGCGCCCCGACACCCGCACCCGCTTCCAGGCGGAATTAGGATCATTGGCATAATGTTCGGGATCGGCGAGCCGCTCCATCTCCTGGTCCAGCCACGCGCCGCGCCCGGTCTTGCGCAGCCGTTCCAGCATCCGGGGAAAGATGTCCGACAGATGCGTCACATCGCCGATCGCATAATCGACCTGCCGCTGGTCGAGCGGGCGGCGCGACCAGTCGGTGAAGCGCGCGCCCTTGTCAACCTGAATACCCAGCCAGCTGTCGACCAGATTGGAATAGCCGATCTGCTCGCCTTGCCCCAGCGCCATGGCAGCGATCTGTGTGTCGAACAGCGGGTGAGGGGTCTTGCCGGTCAGGTTGTAGATGATCTCGATATCCTGCCCGCCGGCATGAAAGACCTTGAGCACCTCGTCATTATTGACCAGCAGGTCGAGCAGCGGCGTCATGTCTAGGCCAGGGGCCTTGGGATCGATCGCGGCGGCTTCCTGTGTGTCGGCGATCTGGATCAGGCAGAGCTCGGGCCAATAGGTGCTCTCGCGCATGAACTCTGTATCGACCGTGATGAAGTCGGCCTGCGAAAGGCGGGCGCAGAGATTGGCGAGCGTGGCGCTGTCGGTAATCAACGGATGGACGTGCATCATCCGCACATAGCGGCCCATGCGCGGGTTGACAAAGAAGAAGACGAAGCCGTTACGATCAGCCGCGCTTTCGCTGCGCGGCCTGCCCTGTCCGGGTACATTGTGATTGACAAAGCCGGGACGGGCGGGGAAGCGGCGACACTTTCATCAGACGTTCGGAAGAATGCCCGCCATGCACGCCTATCGTACTCACACCTGCGCCGCGCTGACCGCCGAAGCGGTTGGCCAGACGGTCCGCCTGTCCGGCTGGGTCCATCGCAAGCGCGATCATGGCGGGGTGCTGTTCGTCGACCTGCGCGACCATTACGGTATCACCCAGATCGTTGCCGACAGCGATACTCCCGCACTCGCCATTCTGGAGGCGGTGCGTGTCGAGTCGGTGGTGACGATCGATGGCGTGGTGAAGGCGCGCTCGGCGGGTACTATCAATCCGAACCTCGCAACCGGCGAGATCGAGATTTTCGCCAAGGGTGCCACCGTGTTGTCGGCCGCCGAGGAACTGCCGATGCCGGTCGCGGGCGAGCAGGAATATCCCGAGGATATCCGCCTGCGTTATCGCTTCCTTGATCTGCGCCGGGAGACGCTGCACGCCAACATCGTCCGCCGTACCCAGGTGATCGCCGACATGCGTCGTCGCATGGAGACGGCGGGGTTCACTGAATATTCGACCCCGATCCTGACCGCCTCCTCGCCCGAGGGCGCGCGCGACTTCCTGGTGCCCAGCCGCATCCATCCGGGCAAGTTCTACGCGCTGCCCCAGGCGCCGCAGCAATATAAGCAGCTGCTGATGGTCGCAGGCTTCGACCGCTATTTCCAGATCGCGCCGTGCTTCCGCGACGAGGACCCCCGGGCCGACCGCCTGCCGGGCGAGTTCTACCAGCTCGACCTCGAGATGAGCTTCGTCACGCAGGAAGAGGTGTGGGAGACGATGGAGCCGGTGATCGGCGGCATCTTCGAGAAGTTCGCCGATGGCCGCACGGTCACCCCGATCGGTCAGTTCCCGCGTATTCCTTATTCGGAGTCGATGCTGAAATACGGCAACGACAAGCCCGACCTGCGCAATCCGCTGATCATCACGGACGTGTCCGCGCATTTCACGACCTCGGGCTTCGGCTTGTTCGAGAAGATCGTCGGCTCGGGCGGCGTCGTCCGCGCGATCCCGGCACCGGGCACCGCCGAGAAGAGCCGCAAGTTCTTCGACGAGATGAACGAGTGGGCGCGCGCCGAGGGTCATGCGGGTCTCGGCTATGTCACCCGCAAGGGCGGCGAGTTCGGCGGTCCGATCGCCAAGAACCATGGCACCGAGGGCATGGAGGCGATCTATGCCGCGCTCGGCCTGGGCCCCGATGACGGGTTGTTCTTCGCGGCGGGCAAGGTTGAGGCGGCGACCAAGCTGGCGGGTCTGGCGCGCACCCGCGTCGCCGAGCAGCTCGGCCTGATCGAGGAGGGCGCGTTCCGGCTGTGCTGGATCGTCGACTTCCCCTTCTACGAATGGGACGAAGACGAGAAGAAGGTCGAGTTCGCCCACAACCCCTTCTCGATGCCGCAGGGTGGCATGGAGGCGCTGACCTCCGCCGATCCGCTGTCGCTCAAGGCCTATCAATATGATCTGGTCTGCAACGGCTTCGAGATCGCATCGGGTTCGATCCGCAACCAGAGCCCCGAACTGATGGTCGCGGCATTCGAGAAGGTCGGTCTGTCGAAGGCGGATGTCGAGGAGCGCTTCGGCGGCCTCTACCGCGCTTTCCAGTACGGCGCGCCGCCGCACGGTGGCATGGCCGCCGGTGTCGATCGCATCGTCATGCTGATCTGCGGTGCACAGAATCTGCGCGAAATCTCGCTGTTCCCGATGAACCAGCGCGCCGAAGACCTGCTGATGGGTGCGCCCAGCCTGCTCAGCGCCAAGCAGATGCGCGAACTGGCACTTCGTTCGACGGCAGAGCCGAAGAAGGATGTCGATCAGGTCGTTGCCGCTTCGGCGGGGTGATCCGCACGACAGGCCAATGAAAAGGGCGGGCGCCGGATGCGGCGTCCGCCCTTTTTGCGTCTCGAGTCCGGGTCAAGGACCCGGACCGAGTTCCTTACGCCGCAGCCAAGGCCGGAGCGGCGGGCTTGAACTCGCCATTCTCGTCCATCAGGTGCAGCACGCCATCGGCGATCGCGAAATAGGCACCCCGCAGCGTCAGCGTGCCCGCGTCCTCACGCTTGGTGACGAAGGGGAAGGTGCGCAGATTGGCAATGGAGGTACGGACCGATTCCAGCTCCATCTCGCGCATCGCGTCGGCGTCGGCCGCGTCGCCATGCTTGGCAATGACCTTTTCGCGCGCTTCATCGAGCAAGCTCACCCAGTCAGACACGAAACCGCCTTCGCCCTGAGGCGCATGCGCAAAACCCTGCGTCAGTGCCGCCTTGCAACCGCCGCACGCGCCATGGCCCATGACGACGACGTCGGTCACCTCGAGCTGCGTCACCGCGAATTCCAGCGCGGCCGATACGCCGTGATGGCCGCCGCCGGTTTCAAAAGGCGGCACGAGGTTGGCGACGTTACGTACGACGAAGATTTCGCCGGGTAGCGTGTCGAAAATCTGAGCCGGGTCAACGCGGCTGTCTGAGCAGGCGATCACCATCACCTTAGGGCTCTGGCCTTCCTTCAATTCGGCCCAGCGGTCGCGCTGGCGACGCCAATCGGATGTCCGAAAGCGCTGATAGCCATCCACGAGGTCGTTAAAGTCGGTCATTGCTCTCTCTTATCCAGTTATGGAAACGGCATTGTAACGGTGGAACCGGACAGGGCCATGTCGGTTCCATATCAAAGTATGTCCGACGCGGAAGGATGGGACATCGGCAGGCATTGTGTCCGGCCGGGTGCGTCGCTATTTCGCAACCCATGAACGAGTTGACACCGTTGGCCGCGCCTGTGCGCGCACGCAAGCCCGATTGGATTCGCGTCAAGGCGCCGACGAGCGCAGGTTTCGCCGCTACGCGCGAACTGATGCGGTCAAAGAGCCTGACGACCGTTTGCGAGGAGGCGGCGTGCCCCAATATCGGGGAATGCTGGTCCAAGAAGCATGCGACCGTCATGATCCTCGGTGACACGTGCACACGCGCCTGCGCGTTCTGCAACGTAAAGACCGGCATGCCGCGCAAGGTCGACGCGATGGAGCCTCAGAATGTCGCCGATGCGGCGGCGCAGATGGGGCTGAACCATATCGTCGTGACCTCGGTCGACCGCGACGACCTGCCCGATGGCGGCGCGTCGCAGTTCGTGAAGGTGATCCAGGCGCTGCGCCGGACCACCCCCGACACCACGATTGAAATCCTGACGCCCGATTTCCGTAACAAGGCGCAGGCCGCGATCGAGTCGATCGTCGAGGCGCGGCCCGATGTGTACAACCACAATCTCGAAACGGTCCCCAGGCTGTATCCGACGATCCGACCGGGCGCGCGCTATTATGCGTCGCTGCGCCTGCTGGAGAGCGTGAAACGCCATGACCCGTCGATCTTCACCAAATCGGGTATCATGCTCGGCTTGGGCGAGGAGCGGCTGGAGGTCCATCAGGTGATGGACGATATGCGCTCGGCCGATATCGATTTCCTAACCATGGGCCAGTATCTTCAGCCCACGCCGCGTCATGCCAAGGTGGCGGAGTTCGTCACGCCCAAGGCGTTCGACGCTTATGCCGCCATCGCGCGGGCCAAGGGCTTCCTGCTCGTCGCCAGCTCGCCACTGACCCGGTCGAGCTATCATGCCGGTGATGATTTCGAGCGGCTGCGCACCGCGCGCGAGGCGAAGCTCGCAAGCGCGCGCTGATGCCCAAGCATAGCGAGACACGGCATCTGCCCTACACGCCGGAGCAGATGTTCGATCTGGTCGCCGATGTCGCGCGCTATCCGGAGTTCCTGCCCTGGGTATCGGCGATGCGCGTGCGGTCGGATTCGGACGAAGAAACGGTCGCCGACATGATCGTCGGGTTCAAGGGCCTGCGTGAAACCTTCACCAGCCGAGTTACCAAGACCCGGCCGGAGGCGATCGATGTCGAATATCTCGACGGACCGCTCAAATATTTGCGCAACAACTGGCGTTTCCGGCCCGAGGAGCAGGGCTGCGCGGTCGACTTCACCGTCGATTTCGCATTCAAGAACCGGGTGTTCGAGATGCTGGCGGGGCAGGTGTTCGGCACCGCGCTGCGCCGCATGATTGGCGCGTTCGAGGATCGCGCCGCCAAGCTTTACGGCAGCAACAGTTCCAGCGCCAACAGCGCCGCCTGAAGCCGGATACCGCCGCGCCCGATATCGCCGAATTCGTGGCGTTCGGCCTTCACCGCTTCCGGATCGCCACCACGTAGCGCCTGGGCGAAGACGACGGTGCCGACCGGCTTCTTCGCCGTACCGCCGCCGGGGCCGGCGACGCCCGTAATAGCGACCGCGATATCCGCATCACTGGCTGATAGCGCCCCTTGCGCCATCGCCCAGGCGGTGGCGGTGGAGACCGCGCCGAATGTCTCGATAAGCTCCGAGCTGACGCCCAGCAGGTCGATCTTGGCCTTGTTCGAATAGGTGACGAACCCGGCCTCGACCACCTCGGACGAGCCCGGGATTTCAGTCAGGGCGGCGGACACCAGCCCACCGGTACAGCTTTCGGCCAGTGCGACCCGGCGACCGATCGCGCGGTTGGCAATGACGACCCGTTCGGCCAGTGCGACCAGATCGGCGGGAAGAAGCACGTCCATCAGCGGTTTCCGTTCGGACAGAGCGGCAGATCGGGCACCGCAACCTGCCGGCCGCGCGCCTTTTCGCTTTTCAGATATTGGAGCGCGGTGACCACCACCGACGCCATGTTGCGTGGCGGCAGGGGAGCAAGCTGCGTCGCCAGGCGGTCGATCACCCCACAATCCTCCAGCCCGATCCGGCCAACGATGAAGGGGACGAGCAATGAGGTCAGGAGCGGCCGGGCAAAGTCGGACTGCAACAGCGTATCGACCGTTGGGTCGGACAGCTTGACGATCGCCGCTCGCGCCGCCGGCCAGGCCTGGTCGGCCGCCGTCTCATATTTTGCGATTAGCGTGCCGTTGCCACGGATCAGGCTGTTCGCCGGCAGCCGTGCGGCGCAGACCCGGCCCGTTTCGCGCAGGATATCGGGCATCGCGACCAGCGTCATCGCCTCTGCTTCCGGCGCGGTGATGCAGGCACGCTGTTGCGCCATCGCCGCTTCGGGCGCGCTCATGCCGATCAGTGCGAGGGCCAGGCCGAGCCGCTTCATGCCCGCGCCCCCATGGGCAGGCGGACTGTGGCGACCGCCTGGGTCGCGATGCCTTCGCCGCGTCCGGTAAAGCCGAGGCGTTCGGTCGTTGTCGCCTTCAGGCTGACGCGGCTCTGGTCGATCTGAAGCAGGGCGGCGATCCGCTCGACCATGGCGGCGCGATGCGGGCCGATCTTGGGCGCTTCGCAGATGATCGTCAGGTCGACGAAATCGATCCGTCCGCCCTTATCGGCGATCAGCTTGGCGGCGTGTTGCAGGAATTGGCCCGACTCGGCACCCTTCCATTGCGCATCGCTAGGCGGGAAATGCGTACCGATATCGCCGGCGGCGATCGTACCGAGCAGTGCATCGGTCAGCGCGTGGAGCGCGACATCGGCATCGCTATGCCCCGACAACCCCTGATGATGCGGGATGAGAACGCCGCCGAGCCATAGCTCCTCGCCATCCTCCAGCCGGTGAACGTCGAAGCCCATGGCGGTCCGGGTTTCCCATGCCAGGCGCATGTCGGCACCAGCCATGTCATCGGGATACGTGATCTTTTCGAGCATCGTATCGCCCTGCACCAAAGCGACGCGCCCGCCAAGCCGTCGCACCATTTGCGCATCGTCCGTGGCTTCCGCCTCCGCCGGCCAGGCGGCATGGGCGGCGATCACGGCCTGCAAGTGAAAACCCTGCGGCGTCTGGACGCGTACCACCCCGTCACGGGGCACGGTCTCGCCCAGAGTGCCGTCTGCGTCACGGGCGAGCGTGTCTGCCACCGGCAGCACCGGCATGGCCCCATCCGCCGAGGCCAGGCCGGCGAGCACGCGGTCGATGACGTCATGTGACAGGAAGGGGCGGGCCGCGTCGTGGATCAGGACCTTCGTCACCCCCTCCAGCGCCAATTGCCGAAGCCCCAAGGCAACCGACTCGCGCCGGCTGGCGCCACCGGCGGCAATATCGGCGGTGGGCAGCAGCGTCCGGGCAAAATCGATCTGATCGCCCGCGACCATCGTCAGGACGGTGGCGATGGCCGGATGCGTGCGGAACGCGTCATGGCTCCAGGCGAGCATCGGGCGTCCGCCCAGATCGCGAAATTGTTTCGGCGTGCCGCCACCCATGCGCGTGCCGCCGCCCGCTGCGACGATCAGCGCGGCGATCTTTTCCGTCTGGCTCATGGCCTTCGCCTAACGGCTTTTGGGCATGGTGGGCAACATTGCCTTTCGCTGCGGTTTGGATTACACGGCTGCTCATTTTTCAGGCAGTTTTATGCGTAACCTCGCTCCCATTCAGGTCGGTCCGGTGACGATCGATAGCCCCGTCGTTCTGGCGCCGATGACCGGCGTGACCGACATGCCGTTCCGCACGCTTGTCCGGCGCTATGGCTCGGGCCTGAACGTGACCGAGATGATCGCCAGCCAGGCCGCAATCCGCGCGACCCGCCAGTCGATCCAGAAGGCCGCCTGGCATCCGCTGGAAGAGCCGGTGTCGATGCAGCTGGTCGGCTGCACGCCCTATGAGATGGGGGAGGCCGCCAAGCTGAACGCCGATCGGGGCGCCGCGATCATCGACATCAATATGGGCTGCCCGGTGCGCAAGGTCGTCAATGGCGACGCGGGCTCGGCACTGATGCGCGACCTGAAGCTGGCGTCGGAGATCATCCGCGCGACGGTCAAGGCCGTTGACGTACCGGTCACGCTGAAGATGCGCATGGGTTGGTGCCATGACAGCCTGAACGCCCCCGAACTTTCGCGCATTGCCGAGGATATCGGGGTGAAGATGATCACCGTTCACGGCCGCACTCGCAACCAGATGTATAAGGGATCGGCCGACTGGGGCTTCATCCGTAACGTCAAGGAGGCGGTGAGCATCCCCGTCATTGCCAATGGCGATATCTGCTCGATCGATGATGCCGATACGGCGCTCGACCAATCGGGGGCGGATGGCGTGATGATCGGGCGCGGTGCCTATGGCCGGCCTTGGCTGCTGGGGCAGGTGATGCACTGGTTCGCAACCGGCGAGCGGCTGGACGATCCGTCGCTTGACGAACAATATCGCGCGGTCGCCGAACATTATGACGCGATGCTCGACCATTATGGCACCGAGACCGGGGTCAACATGGCGCGCAAGCATATCGGCTGGTACACGCGCGGCCTGCACGGCTCGGCCGAGTTCCGCAACAAGGTGAACCAGGAACCGAGCGCCGATCGCGTGAAGACGATGCTCCACGACTTCTACATGCCGCAGATCGAGCTTGCCGCTGCGGCCTGAACCGGCCCGTCACGGTCGACCCGGTTTTGCGGCGCTGTTCGCCGCATTGCCCGTTGCCGTGGTCGTGGTCGATCCGGATGACCGGATCGCCCACGCCAATGGCTTGGCCGAGCAATTGCTGAACCTGTCCGAACGGCTGATGATCGGTCAACCGCTGAACGCCATCCTGCCCCCGCCCGATGCGCCCCGCAGCCGCGACGGACATGGCTTTGCGGTCTATGATACCGTCATCACCATGCCGCACGGTCCCAAGATCCGGGTGGATTTCGTGGAGGCGCAAATCCCCGATCATCCCGGCTGGCGGGCGATCACGCTGCACAGCGCGGGGCCCTCGCGGCGACTGGGCCATGCCTCCGACCGAAGCGCCGGCGCACGCGCGGCGGTGGGTGCGGCGGCAATGCTGGCGCATGAGATCAAGAACCCGCTGTCGGGCATTCGGGGCGCGGCCCAGCTGCTCAACGGGGGCGAACTGACGACGTTGATCACCACGGAGGTCGACCGGATCGCCGCGCTGATCGACCGCATGCAGGATTTCAGCGATACCCGGCCGCTGCCGCTGGCGGCAGAGAATATCTATCCGCTGCTCGCCCATTCACGCGGCGTGGCGCTGGCGGGGTTCGCTAGGGGGATCGAGATCGAGGAACGTTTCGATCCGTCGCTTCCCCCGGCGCGGATCAACCGGGATGCGCTGCTCCAGATCGTTATCAATCTGCTCAAGAACGCCCGGGAAGCGGTGCGCCAGGAACGCAATCCGCGGATCATCCTGACCACCGCCTATCGCCACGGCATGTCGGTCAGCATCGGGTCGGGACAGGAGCGGTTGCCGCTGCCGATCGAAATCTGCGTCATCGACAATGGCCCCGGTGCACCGTCCGATATCGTCGACCATCTGTTCGACCCGTTCGTATCCGGCCGTCGCGAAGGGCAGGGGCTGGGCCTTGCCCTTGTCGACAAGCTGGCGCGCGACATGAACGGGATCATCCAATATGCCAGGGAGGGTTCGCCCGAAATGACCGTGCTGCGCCTGTTGCTTCCCAGGGCCCGGGCATGAGCCATGTGCTGGTCGTCGATGACGACGCCGCCATCCGCACCGTCGTAGGCCAGGCCTTGCGCCGCGCAGGGCATGAGGTGACGACCGTCGAGACGCTGGCGCGGCTCGACCGGCTGTTGGCCGGTGGGGCGCCGGATGTGCTGGTGACCGACGTGATCCTGCCCGATGGCGACGGGATCGACCATATTCGCGGTGTAGCCGCACGCTTCCCCGCACTGCCGATCATCATCCTGTCGGCCCAGAATACCCTGACGACCGCCGTACGTGCGGCCGAAGTCGGCGCTTATGAGTATCTGCCCAAGCCCTTCGATCTCGATGCTTTGACCAATGCCGTCGCGGGGGCGCTGGCCCGGGGTGGCGTGCTGGTCGAGGATGGCTTGGGCGAGGATGATCGCGCCCTGCCGCTGATCGGCCGGTCGCAGGCGATGCAGAGCGTCTATCGCATCATCGCGCGGGTGGTCGCCACCGACCTGACCGTCCTGATCTCGGGCGAATCGGGTACCGGCAAGGAGCTGGTGGCGCGCGCGATCCACGATCTGGGCCCCCGCCGTGCCGCGCCGTTCGTCGCGATCAACATGGCGGCGATCCCTCGCGAGCTGATCGAGGCCGAGCTGTTCGGGCATGAGCGCGGCGCCTTTACCGGCGCGGCCCAGCGCAACGCGGGGCGGTTCGAGCAGGCGGCGGGCGGCACCCTGTTCCTCGACGAGATCGGCGACATGCCGATGGAGGCGCAGACCCGGCTGCTGCGCGTCCTTCAGTCCGGCGAATTCACCACGGTCGGCGGCGCGCGTACCATCCGCACCGACGTCCGCATCGTCGCTGCGACCAATCGCGACCTGAGCCAACAGGTGGCGTCCGGCCAGTTTCGCGAAGACCTGTTCTACCGCCTCAACGTCGTGCCGATCGCCTTGCCGGCGCTGCGCGAGCGGCGACAGGATATCCCGCTGCTGGCGCGGCACTTCCTCGAAAATGCCGCCGCGCAGGGCTTGCCGCGTCGCAAGATCGATGCGCAGGCTCTCGACGTGCTTGTCGTCCATGACTGGCCCGGCAATGTGCGCGAGCTGGAAAATCTCATGCGCCGGCTGGCGGTGTTGGCGCGCGACGAAGTGATTGATGCCGAGGCGATCCGTACGATGCTCGGCGAAACGGCCTTCCATTCGACGACCGCTGGGTCGGGGCGTGCGGCCGTACCCGATCTGGCTGCGGCGGTTCGGGCCTATCTGGCGCGTTTGGCGATCGAGCGGCCCTTGCTACTCGACGATGGCACGCTTTATGACCGGGTGATCGGTGAAGTGGAGCGTCCGCTGATCGAGGCGATGCTGGCGCGCCATGGCGGCAATCAGCTGCGGACTGCGCGGGCGATGGGCATCAATCGCAACACGCTGCGCAAAAGGCTCGACAGCTTGAACATCTCGGTTTCGCCAGACGAAGAAGGGGCCGATTCGGCCACGTGATTTTTACGGATTGTGTCTTGCAGGTCACGCTATACGTTGTACGATTGCAACGATGTTGGCCTTTTTGAAGCCTGCTGATCCTACCGACACGCCGCGTAACCGTTTTGCGGTGACGCCGGCGATCGAGATCGTGGTGATCGTCGGCGCCGTTGCCATCGCCATCGGCACCTATTGGTTCATCGCCCACCGCACCGATGCACAAGGGTTGATCGCACCGCCCGTTATCGCAGGATTGCTGGCGCTCAATCTGGTCCCCGGTATTCTCCTGCTGATGTTGCTCGGTCGCCGGGTGGCGATGCGGCGGGCGGCCGCGTCGGCGGTTGGCGGTGGCGGCAGGCTGCATGTCCGGCTCGTCGCGATCTTTTCGCTGACCGCCAGTGTCCCGATCCTGCTGACCGTCGTCACCGCATCGATGATGTTTCAGTCCTCGGCCGAGTTCTGGATTTCCGATCGGGCGCGCAAGGCGTTCGGTGACGCGATGAACATCGCGCGGCAGTCGCAGCAGCAGATCATCAATCGTTGGGTCTTTGCCGGTAGGGCCATGTCGCAGGATCTGGGCCGCAACCTTCCGGTGCTACGCGAGAATCGGCGCGATTTCCACGACTATCTCGTCCAGCAGACCATCGTGCGCGACATGGAGGAGGCGGTGCTCTTCTCCTATGACGCCAAGCAGAAGTTCAAATTCTACGATTTCTTCAATCAGCCTTCGGACGCCACCTTCCGTGAGCTGGTGACACCGGAAATGATCGACCAGGCGAGCCGTTCCAATCGGCCCGAGGTCGGGATCAATGAACGGCGCGTATGGGTCGTCACGCCCTTGCCCGACAGCAGCGGCATCATGCTCTATGTCGGAACCAGCGTGAATGCCGAGTTCCTCAGCAAGCAGCACTTCGCCGCCGAGGATGTCGTGGACGGTTACCGGGCGCTGCAGGGCCGGGCGCGCTCGCTCCAGTTGAAGTTCAATCTGGCGCTGTTCGCCGTCGCGCTGCTGATCGTCGGTATTGCGGTATGGATCGCGTTGGCGGTAGCGGACCGGTTGGTGCGCCCGGTCGGCGAACTGGTCGAGGCGGCTCGTCGGATCGCAGGGGGCGACCTGACCGCGCGCGTGCCCGATCCCCGGACGCGCGACGAAGTCGGCACGCTCGCCAATGCTTTTAATCAGATGACTGGCCAGTTGGAGCAGCAGAACACCGAACTGGTCACCGCCAATGCGCAGTTGGACAATCGCCGCGCGCTGATCGAGGCGGTGATGGCGGGCGTTTCGGCAGGCGTCATGGCCGTCGGGCGCGATCGGCAGGTGCGGATCGCCAACAATTCGGCGGACCTGCTGCTCGGTGCCGATGAGGGCGGTCTGGTCGGCCGGAAGCTGGGCGAGGTCGCGCCCGAGCTGGACGAACTGCTCGATCAGGGACGACGCGAGGCGACGGTGCAGATCGCGCTTCATGGCGATATGCGTACCCTGGCGGTGCGGATCGCGCAGACCGGCGATGGCCCGATCCTGACCTTCGACGATATCACCCAGCAATTGCTGGATCAGCGCCGTGCCGCCTGGTCCGACGTCGCCCGCCGCATCGCGCATGAGATCAAGAACCCGCTGACCCCCATCCAACTCGCGGCGGAACGGCTGCAGCGTCGTTATGGCAAGGTGATCGATCCCCAGGACGAGACGTTCGGCCGCCTGACCGAGACGATCGTCCGACAGGTGGGCGACTTGCGGCGGATGGTCGACGAATTCTCGTCCTTCGCGCGCATGCCCAAGCCCGTTTTTCGCGAGGAGGCGATCGCCGATATCTGCGCACAGGCGATGTTCCTGCACGAGGTCGCGCATCCCGAGATCCGGTTCGAGCTTGTTCAGGACGATCCGGTCCCCTCCCTCGTCTGCGACCGCCGACAGATGAGCCAGGCCCTCACCAATATCGTCAAGAATGCGGTAGAAGCCATTGAAGCGAGGCCTGAAGGGGCCAAGGATGGCAAGGTTCTGATGATCGTCGGCCAGCAGGCGAGCATGGTCACGATCACGGTCGCCGACAATGGCGTCGGTCTGCCGCCCGAACGCGATCGTATCATCGAACCCTATATGACGACGCGGGCGCGGGGCACGGGGCTGGGCCTCGCGATCGTCAACAAGATTATCGAGGAACATGCCGGCACGATCGGCTTTTCCGACAATCCGACTGGCGGCACGATCGTGTCGATGATGTTCGATGCCGGCGCCCTCGCGGCGCTGGACCAGGGGGGCGCCGAACCTGAACTGGCCGGGGAGGGCCAGCTCACCGCTTTGACTCGTACCCGGACGTAAAAAGACCATGGCTTTGGACATTCTCGTCGTCGATGACGAACTCGATATTCGCGAACTCGTCGCGGGTGTGCTGGAAGACGAAGGCTATGAGGCTCGCGTTGCGGCCGATAGCGATTCGGCGCTGGAGGCGGTGGCGGTGCGGCGTCCGTCGCTCGTCCTGCTCGATGTGTGGCTGCAAGGGTCGAAGCTGGACGGTCTGGAACTGCTCGACGAGATCAAGCGGCGTGATCCATCGATCCCGGTGCTAGTGATCTCGGGGCACGGCAATCTTGACACGGCGGTGGCGGCGATCCGCAAGGGGGCGGCCGACTTCATAGAGAAGCCCTTCGAGGCCGAGCGCTTGTTGCTGATGGTCGGCCGAGCGACCGAGACCGAGCGGCTGCGGCGCGAGAATGCCTCGCTGCGCGCCAGTGCCGGGCGCGAAACCGATCTGACCGGCTCGTCCAACGCCATCAACGGCATCCGCGCAACGCTGAAGCGTGTGGCGGCGACGGGCAGCCGGGTGTTGATCATGGGCTCGGCAGGCGTCGGCAAGGAAGTGGCGGCGCGTCTTCTCCATGGCTGGAGCAACCGGGCGAATGCGCCGTTCGTGGTGGTCAGCGCCGCCCGTATGACGCCCGAGCGGGTGGAAGAGGAGTTGTTCGGGGTGGAGGAGGGGGGAGACCTTGTCCGTACCGGCCTTCTTGAGCAGGCGCATGGCGGTACTTTGTTCCTCGACGAGATCGCCGACATGCCGATCGCGACCCAGGCGCGTATCCTGCGTGTCCTGACCGATCAGAGCTTTAGCCGTGTCGGGGGCACCCGCGTGGTGAAGGTCGACGTCCGCGTCGTCTCCGCCACCGCACGCGATCTGACGCGGGAGATTGCCGAGGGACGTTTCCGCGAAGACCTCTATTACCGCCTCAACGTCGTGCCGGTGACTATCCCGTCGCTGGCCGAGCGGCGCGAGGACATTCCGCCGCTCGTCGAGCATTTCATGGCGCATTATGCCGCCGAGCGCCGGGTGCGCACGCCGGAAATCGCGCCGGACGCGATGGTGGCGATGCAATCCTATGACTGGCCGGGCAATGTCCGCCAGTTGCGCAACGTCGTCGAGCGAACGATCATCCTGGCGCCCGGCGACCGGATCGGGCGGATCGACCTCGACCTTCTACCGGCCGAAGTGCTGGGCGACGGGGCCGATATGGGCGGAGGCGGGGCGACCGCGATCATGGGGGCGCCCTTGCGGGAGGCCCGAGAAAGCTTCGAGCGGGAATATCTGCGCATCCAGATCCGTCGCTTCTCGGGCAATATCTCGCGCACGGCGAGCTTCATCGGAATGGAGCGCTCGGCGCTTCACCGTAAGTTGAAACTGCTGGGGATCAGCGAGACGCGCGAGGAATGATCGTGGCGGGGACAGAGCGACCTCTGGACGAATGCCCCGCCAATCCATAGATATCGGACGCGCTCGGTGCACGGGCGTGGTTCCGACGCCGGGAAACGGCGCAACTCGCGGGCACGGACCCGCCAAGAACAAGGGCTCTTCCATGGCCGACAAATCGGGTTCGCTGCAGGACCTATTTCTGAACGCGCTGCGCCGTTCCAAGGCGCCCGTCACGATGTTCCTCGTCAAGGGCGTGAAGCTTCAGGGCATCGTTACCTGGTTCGACAATTTCTCCGTGTTGCTGCGCCGTGATGGCCAGTCCCAGCTCATCTACAAGCATGCCATTTCCACGATCATGCCGTCGGGTCCGCTCGACGTCGCCGCGATCGTCGAGGGCATGAACGAGCATCAGAAGAAGCAGCCGCTACTCCAGGAAATCTTCCTGAACGCGGTGCGCAAGTCCGAAGACCCCGTCACGATGTTCCTGATCAACGGCGTGATGCTGCAGGGTCAGATTGCGGGCTTCGACCTGTTCTGCATGCTCCTGCAGCGGGAGGGCATGGCGCAGCTCGTCTACAAACACGCCGTTTCGACCATTCAGCCGGCCCGGCCGCTGAACCTGGCCGAAGAACAGGCGGGATCGGCCGAGGATTGAGCACAGGATTTGACCGCGATCGCGGCGAGTTTGCCCGCGGTGCCCGCACCGTCATCGTTCTTCCCGATCAGGGCGATGCGGCCCGCGACGCTGAGGCGAGATTGGACGAAACCGCCGGTCTCGCCATGGCGATCGGCTTGGATGTGGTCGAGCGGATCGCATTGCGGGTCCGTTCGCCCAAGCCCGCGACGCTCATTGGCAGCGGCCAGGTCGAACAGGTCGCGCAGCAGGTCCGGATGGAAGAAGCGCAACTGGTCGTTTTCGACGGTTCGCTCACCCCGGTCCAGCAGCGCAATCTTGAAACCACGCTGGAAGCCAAGGTCATCGACCGGACCGGCCTGATCCTCGAAATCTTCGGCGAGCGTGCCGCGACCGCCGAAGGGCGATTACAGGTCGAACTGGCGCATCTCGACTACCAGGCCGGGCGTCTGGTGCGAAGCTGGACTCACTTGGAACGGCAGCGGGGGGGCTTCGGCTTTCTCGGTGGCCCAGGTGAAACGCAGATCGAGGCCGATCGTCGGATGATCCGCGATCGCATGGCGCGATTGCGGCGTGAGTTGGATCAGGTCAGCCGGACACGCGGACTCCATCGTGATCGGCGGCAGCGGGCGCCATGGCCGATAATCGCGCTGGTCGGCTATACGAACGCGGGGAAGTCCACGCTTTTCAATCGGTTGACCGGCGCTCATGTCATGGCGAAGGATCTTCTCTTCGCTACACTCGACCCGACTTTGCGCCAGATTCAGCTTCCCGGCATCGATAAGGCGATCCTGTCCGACACGGTAGGCTTCGTCTCCGATCTGCCGACGCAGTTGGTGGCGGCGTTCAAGGCGACGCTGGAAGAGGTGGTGTCCGCCGACCTGCTGATCCATGTGCGCGACATCGCGCATCCGGACAGCGAGGCGCAGCGCGCCGATGTCGAGGCGGTTCTGACCGAGATCGGCGTCGATCCCGAAACGCCGCGGTTCGAGGCGTGGAACAAGATCGATCTGGTCGAGGGCGAACTGCGCGAAGACCTGCTCGCCGAAGCGGGGCGACGCCCCCATATCGTCGCCGTGTCGGCGATGAGCGGCGAGGGGATCGACCAGTTGGTCGAACAGGTTGCTGCCGCGCTGACCTCGGGCCATAGGCGTTACTGGATCACGCTGGACGCCGGCGACGGGGCGGGGGCCGCTTGGCTCCATGCGCATGGCGAAGTGCTCGATCAGGTGATCGAGGGGACGGAGGCGACCTATGAGGTTCGCCTGTCCGAGTCCGATTATGAGCGCTTCAACCGTCGCGGTGCTTGACGCGCTGCCATAGGGCTTCCTTGGCGTCGAGGTCGAGATCGGCGAATGTTTCGCCGGCCTCGGCCTCCATCGCGCGGAAGCGGCGCTCGAACTTGCCATTGGCGGAACGAAGTGCCGCCTCCGCATCGATACCGCGATACCGGGCCCAGTTCACGACGGAGAAGAGCAGGTCGCCGAATTCCTCTTCCAGGGTTTCCGGTCCCGCCTCGGCGATTTCCTGCAATTCCTCGTCGATCTTCGCGCGGGGACCGCTTTCATCGGGCCATTCGAATCCAACCCGCGCCGCGCGTTTCTGAAGCTTTTCCGCGCGCATCAGCGCCGGCAGCCCCAAGGCCACACCATCGAGCGTGCCACCCGCCGCCTTGGCACGACGTTCCTCCGCCTTGATCTGCTCCCAGAGATGATGCCCGCCTTCGGCCGTTTCGCCGAAGATGTGCGGGTGGCGGCGCTCCATCTTGTCGCTGATCGCTGTGACCACGTCAGGGAAAGCGAAATGCCCTAGATCTTCGGCGATTTGGGCATGGAAGATGACCTGAAGCAGCAGGTCGCCGAGTTCGTCCTTCAGCTCCGCCATATCGCCGCGTGCAATGGCATCGGCAACCTCATGCGCTTCCTCGATGGTGTAGGGCGCGATGCTCTCGAAGCTTTGCGCCACATCCCATTCGCAGCCTGTGGCGGGGTCGCGAAGTCGCTTCATGATCGTGAGCAGCCGCTCCATCGATTCAGTCCTTGCCGGTAACAATCGGACGGCGTCTAGCAAGGAGAATGGCGGGGCGCCACTTGGGTTCGCACGACGGGCGCGGGTCTCAATGGGTATCGGAATAGGGTTGATCACGGGCGGCGACGGCCCATGTCCGATTGGGTCGCGCCGTCATTCGGAACGCCAGCGTACCGCCGGCCACGATCTCCTCGTGCCGGATATAACCGCGAGCCAGCGGCCGACCGTTGAGCGTTACCGATCCGACATAGCGATTGGCATCGCTTAGTCCCTCTGCCGTGATTACGAACCGCTTGCCGTTGGGCAGGTTGAGCACCGTGCGGCGAAGGAAGGGGCGACCGATGACATATTGGTTGGTCCCGGGGGTGACCGGGTAGAAGCCGATTGCCGTGAACGCCAGCCACGCCGACATCTGGCCCAGATCGTCATTGCCGGACAGGCCATCGGGCGTGGGCTTGTACTGGCTGTCGACGATCTGCTTCAGCCGTTCCTGCGTCCGCCATGGCTGCCCGGCATAGCTGTAGAGATAGGCGACATGGTGGCTGGGTTCGTTGCCATGAATATATTGGCCGATCAGGCCCGCAATATCCTCGGCATGGCTATAGTCGAGCTTGGAATTGTCATAGTCGAACATGCGATCGAGCTTGGCGACCACCGCCGCGTCGCCACCCATCGTCTGGAACAATCCGGCCTGATCGTGCGGCACGAACCAGCTATATTGCCAGGCATTGCCCTCGGTATAGTCGGATCCATAGTTGATCGCGGTAGGATCGAACGGTTCGCGCCAACTGCCGTCGGCCTTGCGGGCGCGCAGGAAGCCGGTCTTCGTATCGAAGCTGTTGCGCCAGTTGCCCGCGCGCTTTGTGAACTCGGTGACGATGTCGCGCCGTCCCATCGCCGCTGCCATGTGGGCGATCGCCCAATCGTCATAGGCATATTCGACCGTCTTCGATGCCGCTTCGGGTTCGCGATCGATCGGAACATAGCCGCGCTTCATATATTCGCCCAGGCCGCCATAGGGCGCGTACCGCGCGCTCGCGACCATCGCGTCGAGCGCGGCATCGGCGTCATAACCTCTGATGCCCTTCATATAGGCGTCGGCGATGACGGGAACCGCGTGATAGCCGATCATCGTCCAGGTTTCGCGTCCATGGAATTGCCAGACCGGCAGGATGCCATCGGGGCTGTTCTCGCGGCTGGCGATCAGCGACTGGATGATCTCGGCATTGACCTTTTCCGGCTGGATCAGGGTGAGCAGCGGATGCTCGGCGCGGAACGTATCCCAGAGCGAGAAGGTGGAGCGGAAGGTGAAACCCTGTGCCCGGTGCACTTGATCGTCGGGCCCGCGATAGCGGCCGTCGCTGTCGCTCCAGATGCTGGGCGCGAGCAGGCTGTGATAAAGCGCCGTGGCGACCATCCGGCGCATGGGGGCGGGACCCTCCAGCTCGATCGCGCCCAGCGCTTGGGTCCAGGCGGCGTTGGTCCGGTTGCGGATCGCATCGAAATTGCCCGGCTCGCTGTCGAGATTGGCGATCGCGCCTGCCTCGTCGACGCCGGAGATCGCGACCTTCACCTCGAGCGGTCGGTCGAGCTTTCCGAAATCAAGCCGTGCCATCAGTGCGCGGCCCAGTCTTTCGGCCACCGCATCGCTACCGCGCCCAGGGCCCTGAAATCCCTTATAGGCTATATCCGCCTCGCGGTTCACCAGCGCATGAGCGACCAGCGGCGCGGAAAAGCGCATGGCGAAGAAGAACTTGCGGCCCGGCGCCCAGCCACGCGTCTCACGAAAGCCGGTTAGTGTCCCATCGGGGCGCAGCCGCAGCCCGGACCACAGGATCTTGCCTGGATAATTGTAGAGCGAGGAGCGGAGGTCGATAACGAGATGCGCGGCCTTATCAGCGGGAAAGCTGTAGCGGTGAACGCCCGCGCGCGTCGCCGCCGTCAGTTCCGCTCGCACCCCCGGGCGATCCAACGTCACCGCATAATAGCCGGGACGCGTCACCTCGGTCGCGTGACGAAAAGGGGAGCGATAGCCCGGCTTGTCTGGCGTCCCCGGGTCCATTGGAACATCGTCGCCGGACACTGGCATGACGAGCAGATCGCCCAGATCGGAATGCCCCGCGCCCGAGAAATGGGTGTGGCTGAAACCCTCGATCGTCGGATCGTCATGCCGATAACCCGCCGCATGGCCATAGCATTCGCGCAGGGCGCATTGCGTGTCGGTATCCGGCGAAAGCTGCACCATGCCGAACGGCGCCACGGCCCCGGGGAACGTATGTCCCTCTCCGCTCGTGCCGATAAAGGGATCGACTTCGTCCACCGTGGCGCGCTGTGCCGAAGCGCTGGCGGAAAGCATCGCCAGGACCAGGATCATCCCACGCATCGTCATCCGCCCCACTCCCTATTGGCTTTACGGGGCCATCCTTCCCGATACGCGCCGTCTTGCCAAGACCATCCGGGGATCGCGCCATGGCGATAAGTGGATCATTTTACTATCAAAAGACCCCCGCAGTGTCACTCTTCGCGGATATCGGGAAAGCTGTAGACCGAGGGGGCGTCGTCCGCCGTTCCCTTGGCGAACACCGCCACATCGCCTGGAAACACCTCAAGCTTGGCCCAGCGATCCCAGCCGATATGGATGAAGTCCGGCCGTCCGAAGACCTGCACCGCGCGGAGATATTCGTCGCCGCGAAAGCCCACGAAGTGCAGGGCCATTCGAAAAACCTACGAAATTTTGCGCCGCGCACAGACGGTCATGCGACGGACGATCATCAACGTCGAGGCGTCGGCACAAGCCGCGATACGCCCCATCCGGCGAGCGCACCGACACCCGCCAGACTGGTGGCGACACCGAGCTTGAACAGATCGCGCTGCCGAGAGGTGAAGAACTCGCGTCGGCTGTCGATCGCGCGGTCGGTCGCATCGCCGTCGATGCGCGCCGGGCCTGGGACAGGCTCGGTCAGGTTGCCCGGCTTTTCGCCGATCGGGCCGCCCAGTTGATCCTCGGCGAAGCTGCTCGCCTGCCGATCGGCGAAGCCCGGGGCGAGCGCCTGGGCGATGGCCATTTGAAAGGTCGAGCGTCCCACCCAGATTTCACGCTCGGGCTTTTCGATGGCCGACACGATCGCCTCGGCGCACAGCCGGGGGTCGAAGAGCGGATCGGGTAGCACCTGTTCGCGACCGGTGTGATTGCGGGCCCAACCGGGCTGCGGCGTGTTGACGGCCGGCAGATAGACGACGGTCAGCGTGACCGGCACCTTGTCGGCAATCAACTCCGCCCGCAGGGAATCGGTGAAGCCGGAAACCGCGAACTTGGCCGCGCAATAGGCGGCCTGGAGTGGCACCGCGCGGATACCGAGGCCGGACGATACCTGGATGATGGCGCCGCGCCGACGCGGTTTCATGTACCGCAAAGCGGCAAGCGTGCCGTGCACTTGGCTGAGATAGGTCGTGGCGGTGACGCGCTGATACTCGCTGGCGCTGATCCGATCAGCGGGGGCGACCACCGTCGACATGGCGTTGTTGACCCAGGCATCGATCGGGCCGAGTTCACGCTCGATCCGGTCGGCGGCGGCATCGACGTCCACCGCATTGGCGACATCGGCGCTGATCGCCAGTATCTGGCCGCCATATTGGGACAACATGGCTCGCGCGTCTTCCAGCCGTTGGGCGTCTCGCGCGACGATCGCGACATTCCATCCAGCCTTTGCCAGCCTCTCCGCCGTGGCAAGCCCAATACCTGCGCTGCCGCCCGTCACCACTGCTGTGCCCGCCATCATCCATCCTTGTCCGGTTGCACTTGCCCGACGCGCGTGATGGAGATTGGTTTCCTTCGTGAGAGAGCAACTCCACCGGATAAAGGCGTCACAGAAGCGAACGGGACGCGTGCGTCTTTAATGAATATCGGAGGTTGGAAGGCCGATCGCAGTCCGCAACGTCTGAAGGAAAAGCGCAGGCGCCTCGACCTGAGGTGAGTGGCCCAACTCCTTCAACCGGATCAGTTGTGCGCGGGGAATGCGCGTCACTGCCTCTTCGGCGGCCTGGGGAACAGTGCGGACGCGCGTGCCTGGCGGTGCGGTGTTGGCGCGAAAGGCGGTAAGGTCGCGCTGCCCGATGATGAGCGCGACCGGCATGGTCAAACGCGGCAGTTCGGCGGCGATGGGCTGGGTTTCGATCATATCGGACAATCGCGCCTGCGCATCGCGAACGATGTCGCCGTCGTCGCTGACATATTGTCCAGCAAGCATCGCGACCCAGCGGTCATAGGCGGGATGCCACTCACCATGGTAATAGTTGCGCCGTTGATAGGCCTTGATCGACGCGGCATCGGTCTTGGCTTCCTCGGCGCGGAGGCGGCCGAGATCGGTATAGGGCACGCCTTCGGCCAGCGTATCATTCAGCCCGAGCGGGTTCACGAGGACGAGCTTGGCAACACGCTGGGGATAGAGGAGCGCAAACCGGGTGGCGAGGATACCGCCGGTAGAGTGACCTACAAGCGTAATTCTCTGCACGCTTGCTCGATCAAGCAGCCCTGCGGTCAGCGCGGCCATGGCGTGGAAGCTGTACTGATAGCCCGCGGGCTTCGAGGATTTGCAGAAGCCGACCTGATCGGGCGCGATGACCCGGTAGCCGGCGGCGGCAAGCCCATTCGCCGTTTCGCCCCAGGTCGCGGCGCAGAAGTTCTTGCCGTGGAGAAGGACCACCGTTTCGCCATTCGCAGCGGCGGTAGGGGCGATGTCGAGATAGGCCATGCGGACGGGCCGGTCTTGCGAATTCATTTCGAACCAGCGAACTGGTGCGGGATAGTCGAACCGCTCGAGATTGGCACCGAGCGGCACGGTCTGTGCGGCGGCGGGAAGGGCGGTCAGGCAGGCGAGGGCGGTGAGAAAGGGGCGCATGACAGGCAGAACCCCCGACCGGCAAAGCATATCCCGGCTCCGCCGCCGCATCATCGGATGGTCAGCGCCAGAGTGACGACCGGCACGACGCGCGCATCGGTCCCGCGCGGCGCGTCGAGATCGGCGAGACGACGGTCGCGGATGAGCGTGACGAACTGAAGGCGAAGCGCGGTCCTTTTGCCGATCGACCGCTCCACCGACGAACCCAGGCTGAGATAGGTCCGGTTACCGCTATCCGGAGCGTAGAAGCCGCCCCAGCCGATCCCCGCATTGACGGGGAAGGAGAGCGTCAGCGCCCCCGCTTCGACTTCCGGCGATACGCCGATCAGGGTGAAGATCCCGCCATCGCCTTTGGTGCGCCGGGTCGTGACGAAGGTCGGCCGCCACCAGCCGATCCCGTCCTTTGTGCTATAGACGGTCGAAAGGCTGGCTTCGTGCGTCGTCGCGGAGACGTTGTTGGGGCTGACCTTCACCGCATAAGCGATTGCCGTGGTCAGGCCCTGGACCGGCCGGGCGGCGAGTGCGACGATCGAATTGCTCTCGTACCAACTGCGGGGCGACCGGGTTTCATCCGATGCCGGAGCATGGAAGCCGTTTGACGTCTGGCCGATCAGGAACAGCGATCCCTCACCATCCTGCCGCTTCCGCAACACGGCCGCAAAGCCCAATGCGGCGTGAACCGGAAGGCGGCTGAGATCGGCATTGTCATCGTCATAAGCGCCCCGCGCATAATCGCCGTTGCGCAGGTCGACGCTGCCCATCAGGCGCAATGCACCGGGACCGACGCTGGCCGAGCCAAGCGTCGCATCCTCGGTATCGATTATGGGCACGTCCTGCTGAGACTGGGCCGTGACCGTGGTGGGAATCGCCACGGTCAACAAAACCGGCAGGATGCACGCGGTCGCTCGTGCGATCACGAAGCGCGGCGGACCAGCCAGATGGTGTCGCCGGCATCGTCGACAACGAAGATCGCACCGTCGTCGCGCGTCTGGATGCTGACCGGCCGGCCATAGACGTCGCCCTTCTTCGCATCGGCGACGAAGCCGGTCAGGAAAGGCTGCGGCTCGGCGGTCGGCCGGCCTTGCGCAAAGGGCACGGCGAGGACGTCATAGCCGATGAAGGACGATCGATTCCACGATCCGTGCCGCGCGACATAGGCGAGCTGGTTCCCCGCGGGCCTATCCTTGGCGAAGGCGATGCCGAGGGCGGCGGCGTGCGGCCCCACGGCCACGTCGGGTATCAAGGTCGTTGCCAGCAGGTCACGCCGTTCATTGGCATGGCGAGGATCCTGCTTGCCATAATAGCTGTACGGCCAGCCGTAAAAGCCACCTTCGCGCACGCCAACGAGATAATCGGGAGCGATGTCGTCACCGAAATGATCGCGTTCATTGACGGCAGTCCATAGCGTGCCTGTCGTCGGTGCGAAGTCCATGCCGACGGGATTGCGCAGACCGCTGGCGTAGAGGCGCTCGCGCCCGCTTGCGACGTCGATCGCGAGGATCGCGGCGCGGCGCTTTTCCTCGTCCATGCCATATTCGCCGACATTGGAGGCAGAGCCAACCGAGACGTACAGCGTCCGCCCGTCCGGGCTCAGCAGCAGATTGCGCGTCCAGTGATTGTTATAGCCGCCCGCAGGCAGCGTCGCGAGGGTGCGCGGCGCGGTGGTGATCCGCGTTTGGCCAAGCTGATAGGGGAAGCTTACGATGCCGTCGGTATTGGCGACGTACAAGCGGCCCGCACCATATTGCATACCGAATGGTTGGTTCAGGCCCTCGCGCAGGACGAAACGCTGCTCGGCGACGCCGTCACGGTCCGCATCGCGCAGCAGGGTGATACGATTGGCGCTGAAGCCGGTCGTTTTCGACAGGGCCTGACCACGCTCTACCTCGGGCTCCGCGTCGAGCTTGGGTAGGGTCCGCGCCTCGGACACCAGCACATCGCCATTGGGCAGCAGAAGCGCCTGACGCGGATAGTCGAGCCCGCCAGCGAACTTGACGACCTTATAGCCACGCGGCGCCACGGGTGTCCGGCCTTCCAGCCAGCCTATGGTGCGGGGGTGGTTCACCACAGACTCGGTGGCATAGGGATCGGGCTGTGTCGGAGCGCCGAGCACGGGCCGTGGAGTGGTCTGTGCGCCAGCGGCGGTGGTGGCGGATGCGGACAACGCGGCGAGGCCGGCGGCGGCAATGATCTTCATAAGCGCTCCAGTTCCCTGTTGGTCGGAGTGCGAACTGTTCCACCGGCCCGTCGGTCCGTCAGACACAAAAACTTACATGGATTATGCCGATCCGTGCCGGATGGGCGAAAGGCTTTGCACCCGTCGCATACGCTTTGGACGCCCCCAGCCAAAGTTTCTCCAGCGGGCGCTCTTGTGCGATCCGTCAGGCCAACAGGGTCAGGACACCTCGGGTCGGGTCGGTCAGCCCTTCCCAGATCATCTTGCCCGCGACCCAAAGGATGACGAGCAAGCCGACATAGGCCAGCCAGCGATAGCGCTCGATCACGCGGGCCAATACATTGGCGGCCAAGCCCATCAGCGCGACCGACAGGATCAGGCCGATGGCGAGGATGCCGGGATGGTCGCGCGCCGCGCCGGCGACGGCCAGGACATTGTCGAGGCTCATCGATACGTCTGCCACCGCCACGGCCCAGGCGGCGGACCAGAAGCGACGCGGCGCCTGCTCCACGAGCGGATCGTCATTCTCCGCGCCGCCGCGCAGCTCGCGCCACATCTTCCACGCCACCCAGACCAGCAGCAGCCCGCCCGCGAGCACCAACCCGACGATCTGGAGCAATTGCGTCACCACCAGCGCGAAGCCGATCCTGAGGATCAGCGCGGCGACGACCCCGACCAGGATCACCTTGCGCCGCATCGCCGGGGGCAGGCCGGCGGCCAGCGCGCCGACGACGATGGCGTTGTCGGCGGCGAGCAGGACGTCGATCATCACGACCTGTATGAAAGCGGCCAGCGCGGCGGGTGTGCCGATCGCGGCGAAGTCGGCAAGGATATGCTGCCAGAGCGTGTCCATCATATTATCCCATCAACGTAAAGGCGAGGACCGCCATCCCGAGCAGCGTCATGACCGCGCATATCATGGCGGTTGGCACAAGCATGAAGTGCTGATGATCGGCCATATCGATTCCTGCAAGGCTGACCAGCAGATAAGTGGAAGGGACGAGCGGGCTGAGCAGATGCACCGGCTGTCCCATCAGCGAGGCGCGGGCGATGGCCATCGGTGAGACGCCATAATGCGTGCCGGCCTCGGCCAGGATCGGGAGCATCCCGAAATAAAAGGCGTCGTTGGAGATGAAGAAGGTGAAGGGCAGGCTGAGCATCGCGGTGATCGGCGCCATATAAGGGGCCCAGCACCGGCGGGACGAAACCGACGACTTCCTTGCTCATCGCCTCGACCATGCCGGTGCCCGACAGGACGCCCGTGAAGATGCCCGCCGCGAAGATCAGCGATGGGAATGAATCGACCTCCTAACCGAACCACCAGCCATAAATCGATAATATGTATTATGTAAAATATGGTCAGGATTTGCCGTTGAGAACCAGAACTCCCCGTTCGACATGCCAGGCGTTCAGCCGATCGAGAATGTTCATCCCGATAACATCCTGATCCCCAAACGCCGGTGACGAAATCGCTCCGACATCGTGGAGCGTGATCGATCCGATCACCAAGGTCCCGATCGTCGTATGACGCGCCGTGATCGTGCCATTGGCGGTATCGATCAGTCGTGGAAACGGGCTTTCGTCGAGATCAAGACCGGCGGCCGTGGCCGTAGCGGCGGACAGCGCGGTGGTCGTGGCGCCGCTGTCGATCAGCATGCGACGGTTGATGCCGTTGATCTGAACATCCGCCCAGAAATGCCCGTCTTCCGCCATTGGAATTCGGGCACTGCCCTGAATGGCGTCCCGATGAGTCCATAGACCGGACAGCCGATCCCGCTGCGCGATCACCAGATAGCCCGCAGCAAAGATGCCGACCCAGATCAAGGCCAGCTTGGCCGCTTGTCCCAACGGTATTCGGCGTGCGGCCAAGGCGCTGAGCGGTAAAAGGAGGATCAGGCCGTAATAAACGAAGTCCATGACCCGATCGGTGCTCACGGGATCAACTCCATGCCGTCATAGGCCGGTTCGACATGATCGGGCAGTTCGCGACACAGCGTGGCATAGTCCATCGACTGGTCCATATGGATCAGAACGCTGCGCTTGGGCCGGAGCGCTTCGATCCAGTGCAGCACCGACGGCAGGTCGGCATGGGCCGGATGCGGGTGACGGCGAAGCGCATCGACGATCCAGATGTCCACGCCCTCGTACAGCGCCGCCATCTCAGGTGTCAGGTCATGAAAATCAGTGGCATAGCCGATCGACTTGCCATTGCACTCGAAGCGTAAGCCGGCCGAGCATATGCGACCATGCGGCTGATCGACCGATCGAATGTGAATGTCACCGATGGTCAAGCTGTCTTCGAACGCGGCCATCGTCGCTGTCGGCGGATATCCCGTCTTGCCATGAAAGACATAGCCGAACCGGTTTTGCAGCGATTGCGCCGTGTTCGGCCTTGCATAGCCGGTCACCGGCTCGCCCAACGCGTGGTAGATCTGGCGAAGGTCATCGATGCCGTGGCAATGATCGGCATGATCATGGGTCCAGATGACGGCATCGACCGTCGCGACATCCGCCGCGAGCAGTTGTTCGCGCATATCGGGGCCGGTGTCGATCAGGATATGAACGTTATCATGCTCGACCAGCGCGGACTGCCGCATCCGGCGATTGCGTGGTTCCTGGGGATCGCACGCGCCCCAGTCATTACCGATCCGGGGCACACCCGACGACGTGCCGCACCCCAGGATCCGGATTTTCATGCGCGGGTCTTTGCGAACAGCCGGTGGAAATTCTCGGCCGTCGCCTGGGTCAGGGTCTCGACGCTTTCGCCGCGCAGGTCGGCCAGGAATTTGGCGGTGTCGGCAACGAAGGCCGGCTCCCCCGTCTTTCCCCGATGGGGCACGGGCGCGAGGAATGGCGCATCGGTTTCGATCAGCAGCCGATCGAGCGGCAGCCGAGCAGCCGTCTCCTGCAGATCCTTGGCATTCTTGAAGGTCACGATACCCGAGATGGATATATAAAGTCCTAAGGCCAATGTCTTATCGGCAAAATCTCCACTGGCCGTGAAGCAGTGGATGACGCCTGGATAGGCCCCCTTCCCCATTTCCTCCGCCAGGATCGCGGCGGTATCGGCCTCCGCATCACGGGTATGCACGACCAGCGGCAGGCCGGTTTCCCGACAGGCTGCGATATGCGCGCGAAAGCTCGCCTGCTGGCGCTCACGGTCGCTATGGTCGTAATAATAATCGAGTCCGCTTTCGCCGATGCCGACCACGCGAGGGTGGCGGGCGCGCTCGATCAGCTTGGCCGTATCGATATGCGGATGCGCGTCGGCCTCGTGCGGGTGGATGCCCACCGTCGCCCAGACATCGGGTTCGCGTTCTGCGGTCGCGATGACCGCATCCCATTCGCTTTCCCGCGTCGAGATGTTGAGCATCGCGGTCACGCCGCGATCGCGAGCGCGCTTGAGAATGGCGCCCTGCTCTTCCGCCAGCCCCTTATAGTTCAGATGGCAATGGCTGTCGGCAAGCATCAGGCATCCGCCTCCGCAGGGATTTCTAGGCGGGGAAAGGCCGGGGTCGGTGGTGAGAGCGGAACGCCCGTCGCAGCCCGGCGCGCATACCAGCCATCATCGTCGATCGCGGCGTGGTCGCGCTCTTCGGCGCCCAGCGTATCGAGCACCTGCCCGGCTCCGCGCGGCGTGACCGGCAGGATGGCGATGGCCAGCATCCGGATCGCACGGACGAGCGTGCCCAGCACGGCATGCATCCGCTCGGGATCGGTCTTGCGCAGCGACCACGGCGCCTGAACATCGATATACTGGTTGCAGGCGTAGACGCCGCGCATCCACGCCTCAATTCCCTGGCTGAGCATCAGATCGTCGAACGCCGTCTTCAGGCCCGCACAGGCGACCACGACCTCCTCGATCAGCATGGCGTCGGTCGGATCGCTCCGCCCCGCCTCGGGAAGAGCGCCACCCAGATTCTTGGCAATGAAGGACAAGGTCCGCTGCGCCAGATTGCCGAAGCTGTTGGCCAGCTCGGCATTGACCCGCGTCACGATCGCTTCGGCCGAATAGGAACCGTCCTGGCCGAAGCTGACCTCGCGCAGGAAGAAATAGCGTAGCGCATCGACGCCGAACGCATCGGCCAGCCCCATCGGATCGACGACATTGCCGACCGACTTGGACATCTTCTCACCCCGGTGGAGCAGGAAGCCATGCCCGAACACCGATTGCGGCAGGGGCAGATCGGCCGACATCAGGAAGGCGGGCCAATAGACGGTATGGAAGCGGACGATGTCCTTGCCGATGAGATGCAGATTGGCCGGCCAGAAACGGGCCAGTTCGCTGTCCTTGTTCGGATAGCCGGTCCCGGTCAGATAATTGGTCAGTGCATCGACCCAGACATACATGACATGGCCGGGACTGTCGGGCACTGGCACACCCCAGTCGAAGCTCGTGCGCGACACCGACAGGTCGGACAGCCCGCCCTCGACGAAGCGCATCACTTCGTTGCGGCGGCTTTCGGGGCGGATGAAATCGGGATTGTCGCGATAGAGATCGAGCAGCGGCTGCTGATATTTGGACAGCCGGAAGAACCAGGTTTCCTCCGCGGTCCATTCGACCGGCGTGCCCTGTGGCGACAGCTTGGTACCATCCTCCCCGAGTGTCAGTTCGGCCTCGTCGTAAAAAGCCTCGTCGCGCACCGAATACCAGCCTTCGTATCGGTCGAGATACAGATCGCCCTTGGCCTGCATGGCCTTCCAGATCGCCTGGCTGGCGGCATAGTGATCGGCATCGACTGTGCGGATGAACCGGTCGTAAGAGATATCAAGACGGTCGGCCATTACATGGAAATAGCTGGACATTTCATCAGCGAACTCGCGCGTCGAGATGCCGCGTGCCCGCGCCGCCTGCGCCATTTTCAGGCCATGCTCGTCGGTCCCGGTCTGGAACAGGACGTCGCGACCCGCCTGGCGCTGGAACCGGGCGATGACGTCGGCCGCCACCATTTCATAGGCATGGCCGATATGCGGGCGGCCATTGGGATAGTGGATAGCGGTGGTGATGTAGAATGGATCGGCCATGGCCGGTCCCTAAAGCATCGTTTCGCGCAGGTGAAGCCCGGCCGGCTCAGCCGCGAAGCCCCCAGGCGAACCATAGCCAGCCCAGGATCAATATCGTCCCCCCGATCGGCGTGATCGCCCCGAACCAGCGCGGTGCCCCGAATGCCATCGCATAGAGCGTGCCCGCAAAGATCGCGCTGCCGATGACGAAGGCCCAGGCCGGTCCGCGCGCATCCCATTTGAGCGCGACCAGCGCCGCGACGGCGTGGATCAATTGATATTGCCCGCCGGTGCGCAACCATTCGATCGCGACGCCCTCCGCCCGGTGTGCGCCGAAGGCGCCGGCAGCGATGGCGATCGCCCCGGACAGCGCCGCCAATATCGCCAGAATTCCCATGATCAGCCCTTTCGCTCTTCCTGCGTGATCATCCGATCGCTGGCGGCATGAAGGTCGCCGCTTTCCAATTGTGCGGCAAGCCGTTCCTTGTCGCGGGTGCGATACATGGTTTCGATCCGATCGATTTCGGCGTGGTCGATCTTCAGACTACCCAGCGCCAGCCGTGCCATCTTAATCGCCGACTCGAGTACTTCACGAACGATATAGGCCGCGGGGCCACCTTTCAGGCGGAGCACGGCGCGACGATCAAAGGCGCGGACCAGAATCGTGGCCTGGGGGAAGGCGGTATGAACGCTTTCCAGGAAATCCAACGTGATCTGGTCATCGTCCAGACAGAACAGGATCAACTCCGCCTCGGCCGCACCCGCCTGACGAAGCAGGTCGAGCCGGGTGCCATCGCCATAATAGACCTTGGCCCCGAATTCGGCGGCGATATCGATCATCTCAATGTCGCGATCGATCAGGGTCACGGGAATGTCGCTGGCGATCAGCATCTGCGCGACCGTCTGTCCGAAACGGCCATAGCCGACGACCAGCGCGTTGGCGCCATCGGTCATCGGCCCTTCCCGCTCGTCGCTGCCACGGGTGATGATCGGCTCTTCGCGAATGGCGCGGGTGGCGCGCATCAGGAACGGCGTGGTCGCCATCGACAGGGTGATGATCGCACCGAACAAGCTAGCAGCCTCCGGCGCGATCAAATAGCCGGCCTGCGCCTGGGCGAACAGGACAAAGCCGAACTCGCCACCCTGGCTCATCAACACGCCCAGCGCGAAGGCCGAGCGCCACTTCATACGAAAGGCCAGTCCGATCAGCGCGATGACCAGCGTCTTGGTCGCGATCAGCGCCAACGCCATCGTCGCGACGAACAGCGGCCGCTCGGCGATGGCGGGCAGGTTCAGCATCATGCCGACCGCCAGGAAGAACAGGCCGAGCAGGATCGAGCGGAACGGCTCGACATCGGCCTCCAGCTCGTGGCGATAGGGGCTGTCGGCCAGCATCACGCCGGCGATGAAGGCACCGAGCGCGGTCGAAAGGCCCAGCAATTCCATCACCGCCGCACTGGCGATGACGGTGAACAGTCCGGCAAAGACGAACATCTCCCGCTCGCCCATATTGCCGATGAGGCGGAACAACGGGCGCAGCAGGAAACGGCCGGCGACGATCAGTCCGACGATCGCGGCGACGGTCTCCAACCCCAAAACCCATCCCGGCGGGCCCGAATGATCGGCGGGGTTACGCGACATGGCCGCCACGATGGTAATCAGCGGGACGATCGACAGATCCTGAAACAACAGGATCGAAAAGGCCCGCTCGCCAAAGGGCGTGCGCAGCCGGCCGGAGGATTGCAGCATCGGCAGGACCTGCGCGGTCGAGGACAGCGCGAGCGGCAGGCCGAGTGCCAGCGCGGCTTCGGGCGAGAAATGGGCGAGCATCACGATCCCGCTGATCGCAAGGCCGCAGGCGACGACCTGGATCAGGCCGAGCCCGAAAATCTCATGCTTCATCCGCCATAGGCGTGCCGGATTGAGTTCCAAGCCGACGATGAACAGCAGGAGGGTGATGCCGATCTCGGCAATGCCGAGCTTGGACTCCGCGTCGCCGACCAGCCCCAACACATGCGGGCCGACCACGGCGCCCGCGACCAGATAGCCCAGCGTCGCACCCAGGCCGATGCGACGAAAGATCAGAACGAAAATAAGGCCGAAGCCGAGCAGGATCGCGCCGTCGCGCAACAGCGAGGCTTCCCCGTGCATCAGCGCGGCGCTCCGACGGCGGCGGCCTCTTCGGCCGCCTGGGCGGCGGCCTCAAAGGCGAGGCGGATGGATGGATGCCGTGCCGTATAGGGCAAGGCAGGCGTGAACACATCGATGCCCGGCCATTCGGGGGCCGTCCCCTCCCCGGCTGCCAGCCACTCGGTTAGCCGGTCGCGCATGTCCGCCAGTTCGCGTACGTCGCGTCCGACCACATGGTGCGCGAGCAGAGCGGCCGATGCCTGACCCAGGGCACAGGCGCGGACGAGCATCCCGACTTCGAGCACCCGGCCCTGCTCATCGAGATTGACGTCCACCGTAACCCGGCTGCCGCAGATGGGCGAGCGCCGCTCGACGCTGGCCATCGGGTCGGTCAAACGCTGGTCATGGGAAATGGCCGTCGTCAGGCGCAGGATTTCGGCATTGTAGAGGGGGGCGTTCATGATGGGGTCTCGCTGGCATTGTCGGCGGGCGGCGTGGGCGCGCCAAAGACCGGAAGGCCCCGCCGCCGCCGATCAACAAAATCGGCAATACCGGCGCTGGTCGCGTTCAGTAGCTTGTAGGTGCGGCTCTTGACCATCCATTCGGGGCGCCGGGCGGGGCCACCGCTGACGGTGTCGACCATGAGGGCCACGACCAGGAAGATCAGGCTGGCCAGGATCAAGCCCTTCAAGGCGCCAAAGCCAAAGCCCAACGCGCGGTCGATCGGACCAAGCACGGATGTCCGGGTGCGTGCTCCGATGGCCCGCGCCACGATCCGCCCGCCCAGATAGGTCACGCCAACGATCAGTGCAAAGGCCAGAACCGCGGCACCGGACACCGTGCCGACCACGCCGGTCAGCGCCTGGGCCAGCGGAATATGGAAGAGCTTGAGCGCCGCGACGATCGCGATCCAGGCGAAAAGGGCGAGCACTTCCGTGACGAAACCGCGCAGAAAGCCTTGAACGGCCGCGCCGAACACCGCGATCAGGACGAGAATATCGAGCGCCGTCAACTTCGTACCCAACTCCCATGCCGATCGCACGGAAATGGGCGACGCGGCACTATTCCGCTACCCCCGCCCCAGCATATGGTCAACGAACTCGGCCAGCGTGCGAAAGCCTGTCATGGCCAGGCCGCCCTCGTCGTTTGCCACGGAACGCGGCACCATGGCCTTCTCGAACCCAAGTTTTCCCGCTTCCTTCAGCCGCAATGGTCCGTGCGCGACCGAGCGGATTTCACCCGACAGCGCGATTTCGCCGAAGACGATCGCGTCGGCGGGTACCGGCCGCTCCGATAGCGCCGAGATCAGCGCCGCCGCCACCGCCAGATCGGCCGCCGGGTCCTGGACGCGGTAGCCTCCCGCGATGTTCAGATAGACTTCGGCGGAGGAGAAGCTCAGCCCGCACCGCGCCTCCAGCACCGCGAGGATCATCGCCAGCCGGCCATTGTCCCAGCCGACGACCGCACGCCGCGGCGTTGCACCGGAGGCGAGCCGGACGGTCAGCGCCTGAATTTCCACCAGCACCGGCCGCGTCCCTTCCAACGCGGGAAAGACGGTCGCGCCTGTCACGCCTTCCTCGCGATTGGTCAGGAATAGCGACGAGGGATTGCCGACCTCCGTCAGGCCCTCGGTCTGCATCGCGAACACGCCGATCTCGTCGGTGCCGCCGAAGCGGTTCTTGATGGCACGCAGGATGCGATACTGGTGGCTGCGCTCGCCTTCGAAAGCGAGAACGGTATCGACCATATGTTCGAGGACGCGGGGGCCCGCGATCGAGCCGTCCTTGGTGACATGGCCGACCAGCACGACGGCCGTGCCGCGTTCCTTGGCGAAGCGGATCAGCTCCTGGCCCGAGGCACGAACCTGGCTGACCGTACCCGGCGCACCCTCGATCAGGTCGGAATGCATGGTCTGGATCGAGTCGATGATGAGCAGTGCGGGCGGCGTGCCGATCGACAATGTGGTCAGGATATCGCGCACCGAGGTCGCCGCCGCCAGCCTTACCGGCGCCTGCCCCAGCCCCAGCCGCCGCGCGCGCAGGCGCACCTGATCGGCCGCCTCTTCGCCCGAGACATAGGCGACCGGTTTTCCTGCCATGGCCAGCTTCGCCGCCGCCTGGAGCAGCAGCGTCGATTTGCCGATGCCGGGATCGCCGCCAATCAGCGTGGCTGATCCTTCGACAAAGCCGCCGCCCAGCGCCCGATCCAGTTCGGCGATCCCGGTCGCCATCCGATCCGGCAGCGGGATATCGGCGTCCAGCCCGACGAGCTGGATCGCCCGGCCGCCCCCTTGCAGATTATGCTTGGCGGCAAAGGGCGTCAGCTGCACCGGCGCTTCCTCCAGCATGGTATTCCATTCGGAGCAATCGGGGCATTGCCCCTGCCACCGCGAGGATACCGAGCCGCAGGACTGGCAGACATAGCGCTTCTGGATCTTGGCCATGCCCCCCTCTAACCCGCGCGGAACGAAAATGGAACATGTCGTGTTGCACCGGCGATGGTGGTCATCGGCCGGTCACACCGCTATGGGGCGGGCTCCATGACCCCAGATCAGTTTCGCGTCGCTCTGTTCAGCGGCAATTATAATTACACGCGCGATGGCGCGAACCAGAGCCTGAACCTGCTGGTCGGCCATTTGCTGGATCGCGGGGTAGCGGTGCGCGTCTATTCGCCGACCTCCAAGACTCCGGCCTTTCCGCCGGTCGGCGATCTGGTCGATGTTCCTTCCTTTCCGATGCCCTTCCGGGCGGACTATAAGCTGGCGCGCGGGTTGCCGGCGTCGGTGCGCGCCGATTTGGAGGCCTTTGCCCCCAATGTCGTCCATGTCTCGGCGCCTGAATTTCTGGGGCATGCTGCCGTTCGCTGGGCGCACGAAACGGGTGTCGCTTCGCTCGCTTCGGTCCATACGCGGTTCGAGACCTATCCGGCCTATTATGGCATAGGCTTCATGGAGCGGCCAATCATCCGGCTGCTGACCCGCTTCTACAACAAGTTCGACCGGATCGTCGCGCCCAGCCCCAGCATGATCGATCTGTTGCGCCGATGGGGCGTGACGCCGCCGATGAGCATCTGGTCGCGCGGTATTGACCATGACCGGTTCCAGCCCTCTCGACGCAGCCTGGAATGGCGGCGGTCGCTGGGCATCGGCGATCAGGATGTGGCGATCGGTTTCCTGGGGCGGCTGGTCAAGGAAAAGGGCCTCGACGTCTTTGCCGAGGTGCTGGCTGAACTGCGACAGCGGGGCGTGCCGCACAAGGTGCTGGTGATCGGCAAGGGCCCGGCGCAGGACTGGTTCGCGCGCGCCACGCCGGACGCGATCCTCGCGGGCTATCAGACCGGCGACGATCTGGGGCGTGCGGTGGCCTCGATGGACATCTTCTTCAACCCCAGCGTCACCGAAACCTTCGGCAACGTCACGACCGAAGCCATGGCGGCCGGCGTGCCTGTCGTCGCGGCGAACGCAACCGGCGCCATGGACCTGGTCGCCGATGGCAAGACGGGGTTTCTGGTGTCGCCCCGCGATATCAACGGCTATGCCGATGCCCTGGAGCGGATCGCCACCGATGCCGCCCTGCGCCGCCGGTTCAGCGACGCAGGGCGGGCCCGCGTCGCCGATTACCGGTGGGACAAGGTGAATGAGGCCGTGATCGACGCCTATCGCGCTTTGTTCGCCAACGGCACCTGACGATCAGCCTTCGCGCCAGTCGAAGGTCAGCGGAGCCTCGCGAAAGGCGAAGCGGTCGAGATGGCTGGCGACGACCTCGCGCATGCGGGCCTGGTCCTCGCTCTCGGGGACGGTCAGAACGAGGTCGAGCGTTTGGCTGTCCGCCCGCATCTCGAGCCTTGCCCCGTTGGGAAAGACGATCGTCCCCTCTTCCGGGGTAAAGACCACCTCCATCTTGTGGCTCCAATGCTTCGCCAGTTGCTGGAGATAGCGGCTGGCCGACAGGGTCGGCACCCGGGCGACCGAGACGCTCATTTCAGCCGCTCCACCTTCTGGGCGAGTTCGTCGATCATCGCCGCGACCTCATGGATCATCTCCTGCGACGCGTCGCCGCCGCCGAAGCGCTCGACCACGGCCATCTTCAACCCGCTCATGGCGCGTCGGATCGGGGCGGCATCGGTGCGCTGCCGGTGTTCGCCGAGCGCCTGGAGCCGGGCGAACAGCGCTTCGACCTGATCGGCATTTTCGGTGAGGTGCGCACGCCCGGCTTCGGTCACGGCGAAGCGCTTCTTGGCGCCTTCCGAACGCTGTTCCTCGATAAAGCCCATCTCGTCGAGCAGGGTGATCGTTGGATAGATGACGCCGGGGCTGGGCGCGTAGGCGCCGCCGGTCATCGCCTCGATCTCGCGGATCAGATCATAGCCATGGCGCGGTTCGTCGGCGATCAGCTTGAGGAGGACGAGCCGCAGTTCGCCGCCGTCGAACATGCGCCGGCTGCGTCCGCCGCCGCCCCGGCGACGATGCTCACCATCGTGCAGCCGTTCGGCCCAGTGAAAAAATCGCTCAATGTCCAGGGCTGGGTTGAAGCCGTGCTCCATGCCCGGATGATGATGGCGGCGACCGCCGCCGTGAGGGAAGCGAAACATGATAAAGTGCCTTGCGTTATTCTTAACACAATCAAGATATATCTTAGTGCGCGAGAGTCAAGATGCTTTGCGATATATCTTCGCTGAAAGGATGACGAGGGCGCTTCCGCTGCCTACATGCACGCCATGGCCGATCTGTTCGCGGGGATGGACCCCGCCCCCCCTGCCGCCCAGTCCCTGGCCAATGCGCCACTGGCCGATCGTCTTCGCCCGGAGCGGTTGGAGGATGTCGTCGGCCAGGATCACCTGACCGGACCGGAAGGCGCCATCGGACGGATGGTGGCGGCGGGGCGATTATCCTCGATGATCCTTTGGGGTCCGCCGGGCACGGGCAAGACGACCATCGCGCGTCTGCTGGCGGCGGAGGTGGGACTGCGCTTCGCCGCGATCTCGGCGGTGTTCTCGGGTGTGGCCGATTTGAAGAAGGTGTTTGCCGAGGCGCGTGACCATGCCCGCGCCGGCCAGCGGACCCTGTTGTTCGTGGACGAAATCCACCGCTTCAACCGGGCGCAGCAGGATGGTTTCCTGCCCTTTGTCGAGGATGGCACGGTGACGTTGGTCGGCGCGACCACGGAAAATCCGTCCTTCGAACTCAATGCGGCGTTGCTCAGCCGGGCTCAGGTGCTGATCCTCCACCGATTGGGACAAAGCGCACTCGACCAGTTGCTGACGCGGGCCGAGGCGGAAATGGAGCGCCCCCTCCCCCTGCAACCGGCGGCGCGTGATGCCCTGATCGCCAGTGCCGATGGCGATGGCCGGTTTCTGCTCAATCAGGCCGAGACGCTGTTTTCGGTCGACCTGCCCGAGCCGCTCGACGCCGCTGGACTGTCGGCGCTGCTGCAACGTCGGGTCGCGGTCTATGACAAGGATCGCGAAGGGCATTACAACCTGATCTCGGCGCTCCACAAATCGATCCGTGGTTCCGACCCGCAGGCGGCGCTCTACTATCTGGCGCGGATGCTGACAGCCGGTGAAGAACCGCTGTACCTCCTACGCCGGCTGACCCGTGCGGCGATCGAGGATATCGGCTTGGCCGACCCGCAGGCGCTGACCCAGTGCCTGGCGGCCAAGGAGGCCTATGACTTTCTGGGCTCGCCAGAGGGTGAATTGGCGATCGTTCAGGCCTGTCTCTATTGCGCGACCGCGCCCAAGTCGAACGCGGCCTATATGGCGCAGAAACGGGCCTGGCGGACCGCCAAGGAAACCGGGTCGCTGATGCCCCCGGCTAATATCCTGAACGCGCCAACCAAGTTGATGAAGCAGATCGGCTATGGCGCCGGTTATCAATATGATCATGACGCCGATGGTGGCTTTTCGGGGGCCAATTACTGGCCCGATGAGCTGCCGGCGCAGGCTTTCTACGAACCGTCCGGGCGCGGGCTGGAAAAGCGGATCGCCGAGCGCATGGCTTGGTGGGACGAGCGGCGGCGCGCCATTCAGGGCGCGAGCGGTGACGAAGATCGCGCCTGACCGTTTTTCCGGCTTCGTCGCGATCGACTGGTCGGGGGCGCATGGCCATTCGCACAAGGGTATCGCCATGGCCTGCTGCACGACCGGGCAAGCCGCGCCGACGCTTGTCGCACCACCGGGCCGTTTCTGGTCGCGCGAAGGTGTGGCGCGGTGGCTGCTCGAACGTGCCGACGAGCCGTTGTTGATCGGGTTCGACTTCAGTTTCTCGGCGCCGTTCGTGGAACGCGGAGCGCATCTGCCCGGCGATTTGCCCACGGCGGATGCGCGCGCTTTATGGGCTCATGTCGAACGGAGTTGCGACGATCCCGATCTGGGCGCGCGCAGTTTTCTGGAAGCCCGGCGCGGGCGGCATTTCTATTTCGGTGCCGCCGATGGGCGAAAGGCCGATTTTCTGCATTGGCGGCGCTGCGAAATGGCCGGGGACGGTACGCGTAAACCTTCCACCGTCTATGACGCGATCGGTGCGTCCCAGGTCGCCAAGGCGAGCTTCGCGGGGATGCGGCTGCTCCACCGGTTGGACGGTCGAATCGCGATCTGGCCCTTCGATCCCGTGCCGCCGAGCGGCGCGGTGGTGATCGAAATCTACACCTCGATCGCGGCGCGGGATGCCGGGCGATCGCGGGGGCGTAGCAAGATGCGCAGTGCCGAAGCGCTCGACACCGCCTTGGCGCATCTAGGCAGCGAACCGCATACGCCACTTGCCGTCTATGACGATCATAGCACGGACGCGATCCTTACGGCGGCATGGCTCCGCGCCATGGCGGGCCGCGAAGAGCTTTGGCATCCCTCGGGCCTGACATTGCAGATCGCACAAACGGAGGGCTGGACCTTTGGCGTCGCTTGACGCTAGGGGGATCGGCAACGCCGGATTAGCACAGCGGTAGTGCAGCGGTTTTGTAAACCGAAGGTCGGGGGTTCGATCCCCTCATCCGGCACCGTCCTTCTTGATCCAGGTGGCACTAAAACCCCATCGCTGCGTTTCAGTGGCGGAATGATCAAGGTTGCCAGCTACAATATTCGCAAGGGCATCGGCGCCGACCGGCGGCGCAATCCCGATCGTATCCTGGATGTATTGCGTGAGGTCGATGCCGATATCGTCGCCTTGCAGGAAGCCGATCGCCGCTTCGGCGAACGCGAAGGCGTGCTGCCGCTTCATCTGATCGAGGATCATAGCGACTGGAAGCCGATCATCTATGGGATGAAGGCGCGGTCGCTCGGCTGGCACGGCAATACCCTCTTGGTGCGCAAATCGACCCGGGTGCTGGATTTCGAGGCGATCCACCTTCCCTCACTGGAACCGCGCGGCGCGGTGATGGCCGATCTGAGCACCGATGCCGGCATATTGCGGATCGTCGGCATGCATCTCGATTTGTCGGGGCTGTGGCGGCGGCGCCAGGCGGGCGCGATCCTGTCGCATTTGGCCAGTTGTCTTCATCAGCATCCCACCGTGATGATGGGCGATCTGAACGAATGGACGCGCGGTGCCGGTTGCCTGCGCGATTTCGCGCGGGACTTCACCTTTGCTGATACGGGGCCGAGCTTTCACGCGCGCCGCCCGATCGGCCGGCTCGATCGCATCATGGTGTCGCCGGAATTGCGCGTCATGGCCTGCGGCGTTCATGCCTCCGCCACGTCGCGCAAGGCATCGGATCATCTACCCATCTGGGCGAAGATCGGACGGCATTGATGCGCGAAAAGGAATTACGGCTGGCGCTGGTCTGCTATGGTGGGATCAGCTTGGCCGTCTACATGCACGGCATCACCAAGGAAATCTGGCGGGTGGTCCGCGCCAGCCGTGCGTCGCATGAGGGCGATCCGCCTGCTTCCGCCGTCGATGCGGTTTATCACGATCTGTTGGAGGAGATGGCGACGCGCGGCGGCGTGCGCGTCCGCGTGCTCGCCGACATCATTGCCGGAGCGAGCGCCGGGGGGATCAACGGCATCTTTCTGGGCCATGCCCTGTCTACCGGCCAGTCGCTCGATCCGCTGACAGACTTGTGGCTCGACGCCGCCGATATCGAATCGCTGATCGCACCCGAAGCGGCGCCCACCACCCGCTTTTCCAAGATGTGGGCCATGCCGATCGCCTGGATGGCGGCGGGACGCAGCGGTGAAAAGGTTGCCGCGCTTGATGAAGAAACGCGCGAGGAAGTGCGGCGCAAGGTCGGCCATCTCGTCCGCTCGCGCTGGTTCGAACCGCCCTTCGCCGCCGATGATTTCACCTGGCGATTGCTGGACGCCTTTGACCGGATGGCGGCGGCCCCGGCGGGCAAACGCCTCTTGCCGCCCGGCCAGCCGCTCGATCTGTTCGTCACCGTCACCGATTTCACCGGCCAGCCGCAACGGTTGCGGCTCCATTCGCCCGGCGAGGTGGTGGAGACCGAGCATCGCATGGTCGTCGATTTCACCGATAACGGGGACGGATCGCTGGCCGAAGTGCCCGAACTGGTCTTCGCGGCGCGTGCGACTTCCAGCTTTCCCGGCGCCTTCCCGCCCTTCACTGTCGGCGAGCTGGATCGGGTGCTGGCAACGCGCGAGCAGCCATGGGAGGGACGAGACGCCTTTCTCCGCCGGGTCCTGCCCCGTCATCATGCGGCGGGTGCGGCGGACAAGGCGGTGCTGATCGACGGATCGGTGCTGGTGAACGCGCCTTTCCGCCCGGCGATCGATGCGCTCGGCCGGCGACCTGCCCGGCGGCAGGTCGATCGCCGCTTCGTTTATATCGACCCCTTTCCGGGGATGCATTTCCGCCTCCCCGGTGGTGGTGGCCATCCCGGCTTTTTCCAGACGATCATTGGCGCGGTCAGCGAATTGCCCCGGCAACAGCCGATCCGCGACAATCTGGAAGCCATCGCCGCGCGATCGGGTCGGATCGACCGGATGCAGTCGATCGTCGCCGCGATCCGCGAAGAGGTCGAGCAGGAGATCGAGCAGCTTTTCGGTGGCACCTTCTTCCTAGATCGCCCCACCGCCGCGCGACTGGCATCCTGGCGCGTGCGGGCGCAAGCCGCGGCCGCGGCCAAGGCCGGGTTCAGCTATGCCGCTTATGGTCATTTGAAGCTCGCCAATGTCATCGACGCCATGGCGACGCTGTTTGCCGAGGCGGCGGGCGAGGATGGCCAGCAACGCAGAACCCGCCTGCGCGCGATGATCGAACGCACCATGGCCGCCCGCAGTCTGGCGGGCGATGCGATCAGCTTTACCGGGGGCTCGAGCGTTGGTGCCCGTGCTTTCCTGCGGGCCTTCGACCTTGGCTATCGGATCCGGCGGCTAAGGCATCTGGCCCGGCGGCTGACCGAGTTGGAAGCCGACCATAGCGAGGCTGAATTGGCACCGATCCGCGATGCCCTTTACGAATCGCTCGCCGCCTTTCTGGAGCGACAACATGGCAGCGCTCATGTCGAGCTGGCCGCCGATATCCAGGCGGCGCGCGATGATGGGGCGGAACTGCTCGATCGGCTGGAGGCTCGGCTCGATCTGGTGACGCTGGACGGAGAGACCGATGCACGGCTCGCCATGGCCTTTGCTGGCCTGCCCCGTGCCGCGCGCCGCGCCCTGCTACTGACTTATCTTGGCTTTCCCTATTTCGATGTCGCGACCCTGCCCCTGCTGCAAGGCGAAGGGCTGGACGAGTTCGACCCGATCAAGGTCGATCGCATCGCCCCCGACGATGCGACCGCCATTCGCGCAGGGGGAGCAGAGGCGACTCTAAAAGGTATCCAGTTCCTGACCTTCGGTGCGTTCTTCAGCCGAAGCTACCGCGAGAATGATTATCTCTGGGGCCGCCTGCACGGGGCGGAGCGGATGATCGACATCACCATCTCCACCCTGCCCGCGACAATCCGTATGAAGCCCGGCCGGGTCGCCGCGTTCAAGCGGCGCGCCTTCTTGGCTATCCTGGACGAGGAAGAACCCCGATTGACCGCCATCGGGCCGCTAATCGCCTCGCTTCGGGGTGAGATTGGCTGAAGGCTGGTCATGCCCGGCCAACACCGCTAGACCCCGCCCAAGCAAGCGATGGCCGGCCGTCCATGGGGACGATGCCGGCGGGATGACGCGGAGAAGCCCATGCAGTTCCTGAAAATGCTGTTCTGGTGCCTGCTCGCCTTTCTGGCGGCGGCCTTTACGCTGGGGAACTGGACGACCGTGCCGATCCGGCTGGTTGGCGGGCTGGTCGCGGACGTCAATCTGCCGCTGCTGCTGTTCATGACCTTCCTGCTGGGCCTGATCCCGACCCTGATCTGGCAGCATGCCGCCCGGTGGCGTTTGCGCCAGCGGCTGAGCGCCACCGAACGCGCGCTGGCCACCGCCACCGCCGAGCCCATGCCCCTGTCCACCACCACTACCCAGCCGACGGTCTGAACCGATGAGCAATCGCATCTATGTCGCGATCGATACCCCTGATCTGGCCCGCGCACAGGCGCTGGCGCAAAAGGTTCGGCATCATGCCGGTGGGCTGAAACTCGGCCTCGAATTCTTCTGCGCCCATGGTGCGGCCGGGGTTCGGGAAATGGCGCATATCGGCCTGCCGATCTTCCTCGACCTGAAGCTGCATGACATTCCCAATACCGTCGCCAAGGCGGTGCAGGCGCTTGGCCCTCTCGCCCCCGCCATCCTGACCGTTCATGCCAGCGGCGGTCGCGCGATGCTGGAGGATGCCAAGGCGGCGGCACCGATCGGGACCAAGGTGGTGGCGGTGACGATGCTGACCAGCCTGGATGCATCCGACCTGTCGGACACCGGCGTGATCGGCGCACCCGCCGACCATGTCCGCCGGCTGGCCGATCTTGCGGCGGAAGCCGGGGTCGACGGCATCGTCTGCTCGGGCGAAGAGGTCGCGGCTGTCAAGAAGGCGTGGCCCAAGGGTTTCTTCGTCGTCCCCGGCGTCCGTCCGGCGGATGGCGTTGTCGGCGATCAGAAGCGCGTGGTGACGCCGCGTGCGGCGATCGATGCCGGTGCCTCGATCCTGGTCATCGGCCGCCCGATCACCCAGGCGGAAGATCCCGACGCGGCGGCACGCGCGATCGCCGCCACGCTCTGACCCGTTTTTCGATTCCTCCCATTCGGGAAACGACCATGTCCACCACCGCCAAGATCTGCGGATTGACCACACCCGCCACCCTCGACGCTGCGCTGGGCGGGGGGGCGAGCCATGTCGGCTTTGTCTTCTTTCCCGCTTCGCCCCGCCATCTGACCTTCGATGCGGCGGCGGGGTTGGCGAGCCGCGTGCCCGATCATGTCCGGCGGGTGGGCGTGTTCGTCGATCCCGACGACCAGTTGCTGGAAGCGGCCATGCGGGCGGGGATGCTGGACGCGATCCAGCTTCATCGCACTGCGCCCGCCCGCGTCGCCGCGATCCGCGCCAAGTTCGACCGCGAGGTCTGGGCCGCCGTGGCGGTCAAGGTCCGCGACGATGTGGAGAAGGCGCGCGACTATGCCGGTGCCGCCACGCTGATCCTCTATGATGCCAAGACGCCGGATGAGGCCTCGCTTCCCGGAGGCATGGGACTGCGCTTCGACTGGAGCCTGCTCGACGGGGTTCGTCACCCGCTGCGCTGGGCATTGTCCGGTGGGCTCGATGCGGAGAATGTCGGCGAGGCGATCCGTCGTACCGGCGCGCCGCTGGTCGATGTATCCTCCGGTGTCGAGCGTGCGCCCGGCGTCAAGGATATGGACAAGATCGCGACGTTCCTTAAAGCCGTTGCGACAAATCAGTGACAGGATCGTTTGCAGGGCTCGCCTCTGCCAACGCCCAAGGGAAGTGACATGAACGCCCCCAACTCCTTCCGCGCCCAGCCCGACGAGCGCGGCCATTTCGGTGATTATGGCGGCCGCTACGTCGCCGAGACGCTGATGCCGCTCATTCTCGACCTTGAGCGCGAATATCGCGCGGCGCAGGTCGATCCGGCGTTCAAGGCTGAGTTCGACGGGCTGATGACCCATTATGTCGGACGCCCGAGCCCGATGTATTTCGCCGAGCGGATGACCGAAATGCTTCGCCAGAATGCGCCGGAGGGCAAGGGTCCCAAGGTGTATTTCAAGCGCGAGGAACTGAACCACACCGGTGCGCACAAGATCAACAACTGCATCGGCCAGATCCTGCTGGCCAAGCGGATGGGCAAGACGCGGATCATCGCCGAGACGGGCGCCGGCCAGCATGGCGTGGCAACCGCGACGGTGGCGGCGCGCTTCGGCCTGCCCTGCACCATCTTCATGGGCGCGCGCGATATCGAGCGTCAGGCGCCCAACGTGTTCCGCATGAAGCTGCTCGGCGCCGAAGTCCGTTCGGTGACGTCGGGTGCGCAGACGCTGAAGGATGCGATGAACGAGGCGCTGCGCGACTGGGTCGCGAACGTCCACGACACCTTCTACATCATCGGCACCGCTGCCGGGCCGCATCCCTATCCGGAGATGGTGCGCGATTTCCAGTCGGTGATCGGCACCGAATCGCGCGCGCAGCTGCTGGAGGCCGAGGGTCGCCTGCCCGATCTGCTCGTGGCGGCGGTCGGCGGCGGATCGAACGCGATCGGTCTGTTCCACCCCTTCCTCGACGATCCCGATGTCCAGATGCTGGGCATCGAGGCGGCGGGCCATGGCCTGTCGACCACCCAGCACGCCGCCAGCCTCACCGGTGGCAAGCCGGGCATCCTGCACGGCAACAAGACCTATCTGCTGCAAGATGAGGACGGCCAGATCACCGAGGCGCATTCGATCTCGGCGGGCCTCGACTATCCCGGTATCGGCCCCGAACATAGCTGGCTGAACGACACCGGCCGGGTTGTCTATGAGGGCATCACCGATACCGAGGCGCTCGACGCCTTCCAGTTGTGCAGCAAGATCGAGGGGATCATCCCCGCGCTGGAGAGCGCGCATGCGCTGGCCGGGCTGATCCGCCGCGCGCCGACGATGGAGCGCAATCAGATCGCGCTTGTCAACATCTCGGGCCGGGGGGACAAGGACATCTTCACCGTCGCCGACGCCATGGGAGTGAAGATGTGAGCCGCATTGCCGACAGTTTTGCGCAGTGCGCGCAGGCCGGTCGTGCGGCGCTCGTGACCTTCGTGACGGCGGGCGATCCGACTCCGAGCGCTACCGCCGCGATCCTCGACGCGCTGGTCGCGGGTGGCGCGGACGTGATCGAACTCGGAATGCCCTTCACCGATCCGATGGCCGATGGCCCTGCGATCCAGAAAGCCAATATCCGCAGCTTGGGCGCCGGCACCCGCACCACCGATGTGCTTTCGATCGCCAGCTCCTTCCGCGCGCGGCATCCGGACGTGCCGCTGGTCTTGATGGGCTATGCCAATCCGATGACGGTGCGCGGACCCGAATGGTTCGCCGCCGCCGCCGCCGAGGCGGGGGTCGATGGCGTGATCTGCGTCGACGTTCCTGCCGAAGAAGACGATGCGCTGGGCGTCGCGCTGCGTGACAAGGGCGTCGCCTCGATCCGGCTCGCCACGCCGACCAGCGATGCCGTGCGCCTGCCTACGATTTTGACGGGGGCCGACGGATTCCTCTATTATGTGTCGGTGGCGGGCATTACCGGCCAGCAGCAGGCCGCGCAATCCTCGATCGAGGATGCGGTCGCGCGGCTGAAGGCGGCGACGAATCTCCCGGTGGCAGTTGGTTTCGGCGTGCGTACGCCCGAACAGGCGGCGGCGATCGGCCGGGTGGCCGATGGCGTCGTGGTCGGCTCCGCCATTGTCGATCTGGTCGGCGAACATGGGGCCAATGCCCCCGCGCCCGTTCGCGCCTATATTGAAACTCTGTCGTCGGCGCTGGCCGATGCACGCAAGGAACTCGCATGAGCTGGCTTAACAGCGTCCGCAACGTCATTCCCTTCGTCGTCAAGAAGGAGACGCCCGACAATCTCTGGCACAAGTGCAAGGGATGCGGTCAGATGGTCTTCACCAAGGAGCTGGAAGACAATCTGAACGTCTGCCCGAAATGCGATCATCACGACCGCATCGGCCCCAAGGTGCGGTTCCGCCATCTGCTGGACGAGGGCAGTTGCTCCGAACTTCCCGCGCCAAAGGTGCCGGAAGATCCGTTAAAGTTCCGCGACTCCAAGCGCTATGCCGATCGCCTGAAGGCCGCCCGCGTCAACGCGGCCGAGACCGATGCCCTGGTCAACGCCCGTGGTACCATCCTGGGCCACAAAGTCGTGGTCGGCGTGCAGGACTTTGCCTTCATGGGCGGATCGATGGGCCTGGCGGTGGGCGAGGCATTCGTGCGCGGTGTCGAGGCAGCGATTGCGGACAAATGCCCCTATGTCATCTTCACCGCCTCGGGCGGCGCGCGGATGCAGGAGGGTATTCTCAGCCTGATGCAGATGCCGCGCACCACCGTCGCGATCCAGATGCTGCATGACGCGGGCCTGCCCTATATCGTCGTGCTGACCGATCCGACCTCGGGTGGCGTCATGGCGGCCTATGCGATGCTGGGCGATGTGCAGATCGCCGAGCCCAAGGCGACCTTGGCCTTTACCGGCCGCCGCGTGATCGAAAGCACGATCCGCGAAAAGTTGCCCGAGGATTTCCAGACCTCGGAATATTATCTCGACCACGGGATGCTCGACATGGTCGTGCATCGCCACGACCTGCGCGAGCGGCTGGCGACCGTGATCGGCTATCTGACGGCATCGCGTCAGGCGGCCTGAGCCGTCGCCTTTTTCCGTCGATCGCATTAGAGGGGCGGGCCGAGAGGCCCGCCTCTTTTCCGTCCAGCCCCGGAGAGTTCGGTAGATGCCCGATCATGCCCGTTCCCAAGACCCGGCCGTTCAGGCGCAACTCGATCGTCTCTGGTCGCTATCGCCGGGCGCCGATGTGCTGGGGCTGGAGCGGATCACGCAACTGCTCGCCCGGCTGGGCGATCCGCAGAACGATATGCCGCCCGTCTTTCACGTGGCCGGCACCAACGGCAAGGGATCGACCTGCGCCTTTCTCCGCGCCGCAATCGAGGCGGCCGGCCATGACGTCCATGTCTATTCCAGCCCGCATCTCGTTCGCTTCAACGAGCGCATCCGTATTGCCGGGCGCCTGATCGACGACGCGGCGCTGGCCGCGATACTCGACGAGGTGCTGAACCATGCTGAGGGGCTGGGCGCGAGCTTTTTCGAGGTGACGACGGCTGCGGCCTTCCTGGCCTTCGCGCGCAATCCGGCGGCGGCCACCATTATCGAGGTCGGGCTGGGCGGCCGATTGGATGCCACCAACATCCTGCGCGCTCCCGCCATTTGCGGGATCGCCGCGCTCGGAATCGACCATGAAGCGTTTCTCGGGCGTAGCCTGACCGGTATCGCGCGGGAAAAGGCGGGCATTGCCAAGCTGGGCGTGCCGCTGGTCACGATGGACTATGCCCGCCCCTTGCGGGAGGCGATCGCGCGGGCCGCCGATGCCGCAGGCGCACCCATCTTCGCACGGGGACAAGCATGGCACAGTGAAACGCGCGGCGGCCGTGTGGTCTATCGGGACGAACGCGGGACGTTGGAGCTTCCCCGCCCCGGCCTTGTCGGCGCGCATCAATCCCGCAATCTGGCACTCGCGGTTGCGATGATCCGGCATCAGTCGGTGCTGTCCATTCCGGATGAAGCCCTCCAAGTCGCCGCGCATCATGCCCATTGGCCTGCACGGATGCAGGCCTTGGGAGACGGGCCGCTGACCCGTTATCTGCCGGCGGGCAGCCAGTGCTGGCTGGACGGCGCCCATAATCCTTCGGCGGCCGTTCCCGTGGCCCGAACGATGGCGCATTGGCGGGAGGAAGGCCCTTCGGCGCTGGTCCTGGGCATGCTCGCCAACAAGGAAGCCGCGCCCGTCCTGAGCCGGCTGGGGGCGATGGTCGATCTGGTGGTCACCCTGCCCGTCCCTCATCATGCCTGCCACGCGCCGGAGGAACTGGCCGAGCAGGCGCGCGGCTTGGGATATCGGGCCGTCGCGGCGCAGGGACCAAGCGACGCCCTTGCCCGGATCGCGGCGCATTTCGGCCAACCGGCCAAGGTGCTGATCGCCGGCTCGCTCTACCTTGCCGGCCAAGTGCTGGAAGAGAATGACGAATTGCCGCAGTGATGCGACGAGATGCACTTCCATCGCCCATTATTTGCGATTGACTATCAATAGCGTGTGTTTAGCATGAGCGGGGTAATCACGGAGTCCCGCCGATGGCCGAAACGACCACCCTCGCCACTGCCCTGCCGCACGTTCTGCCGGCCTGCCCCCATGCACGGATCGCGCTGTTCGCCATTCGGCGAATGGGGGCGCATGGGCTGGCTGACGCGCGCGCGGCGCATACCCTATTTACGGTGTTCGGGCAGGATTTCCGGCGTCCATTGATCCTGATGCGAACGTTGATGGCCGATCTGGCGTCGCATGCCTCGGGCCAGATCGCGATCGCGCCCTGCTGCTGCGCGCGCATGACGGTGGCGGAGGCGGCGCTGATGACGATCCTCGCGCAGATGGAGATGGCGCCGGGCAAGGCGCATTTCCTGATGAGCGACCTGCTCGGCGTCCGGCGGGTGGATGGCGTACTGGCGAGCGCCGCGGCGGTCAGCGCGGCGTTCGCGGACGAAGGGCGTCCGATCAGCTTTTGATCGGATCGCCACTCCGGGCGTCGCCCTCACCAGCGATGCCCGCGCTCCCGATCGAGCGGTCGACCAGCCCCGACCGCGCCATCCACCAGAACAGGATGACACCCGGCATCGCCACCACGGTGGTCAGCAAATAGAAGTCGACATAGCCGAAACGTTCGACCAGCGCGCCCGCCGTCGTGCCGCTCAGGATGCGGCCCACCACGCTCGCGGCGGCCGAAATCATCGCATATTGCGCAGCGGTGAAGCGCAGGTCGGTCAGGGCGGAGAAATAGGCGACCACCGTCACGCCACCGATGCCGCTGGCGAAATTTTCGAACCCGATGGCGCCGGCCATCCCCAGATTGGAATGGCCCGCCCCCGCCAGCCCGGCAAAGGACAGGTTCGATACCGCCATCAGGATCAGGCTGATCATGACCGAGCGTTTCATGCCAAGCCGTGCATAGAGCACACCGCCGACGAAGACCCCGACCAGCAGCGCCCAGAAGCCGACGCCGACATCGTAAAGCGCGATCTCGTCCTTGCTGAATCCCAGATCATTGAAGAGCAGCCGGAAGGTCAGGTTTGCGAGCGTATCGCCGATCTTGTGCACCAGAATGAAGGCCAGCACGATCACGGCACCTTGGCGGCGGAAGAACTCGGCAAAGGGGCCAACGATCGCGCGAACCACGCCTTCGGTCGGGCGCTTGGCGGTGATCTCGCTGTGGCGTGCGGGTTCGCCCATGATGAAGGCGGTCAGCACGGCCGGCAAGGCAAAGGCGCAACTTACCAGATAAGCGACGCTCCAGCCGGCGCGGGTCGCGATCACCAGCGAGAGCGAGGCCACCAGTGCCGATCCGATCCGCCAGCCATATTGGCCCATGCCGGCGCCGACACCCAATTGCCGTGGCTCGAGCAATTCGATGCGATAGGCGTCGATGACGATGTCGAAGGTCGCTCCCGCCACGCCCAGCGCGATCGCCGCCAGGGCGGTTTGCGCCAAAGATATGCGAGGATCGGACAGGCCGAGGCCAGCGGCCGCCAGACAGACGATGACCGCGATCACCAGCAGCCAGGATACACGCTGCCCAAACCGATGGAGGAGCGGAATCTTCACCCCCTCCACGATCCAGGCCCAGAGCCATTTGAAATTATAGGCCAGGATGACGAGCGCGAAGGCGGTAACGCTCTTCTTCTCAATCCCCGCTTCCGCCAACCGGCTGGACAGCGTGGCGTTGATCATGGTCAGCGGAAAGGCCGATGATATGCCCAGGGCGAGCGAGGCGAGCGGTGCCGGCTCGATATAGGGCCGAACGCCATCAACCCACCGACCACTCGCCATATTCCGACCCACTCCGACGCAAAGACGCGACCGTAAAGGCCTTCGTCCCCAGGAGCAACGTCGCGATCAGGCGCCGGCGAACAAGCGAAAGCCGGATGGGAGGCGACCGGGCGCCTTGCCGGTGCGCTTTTCTTCAATGACCGCGATCGCGCCGAGCAGGTCGCGCGGACCATAGGGCTTCATCAGCACCCCTTCGGCCAGACCGTCCGCTTCGGGCGGCAAGGTGCCCGTCAGGAACAGCACCGGAATGTCCCGACTGCGCGCAGCACGCGCCACGTCCAACCCGCTGCCATCCGCCAGGCGGACATCGGCAAGGACAAGGTCGATCGCCTCGCCCCCCTCAATCAGCGCCACCGCCTTGCTGACCCGGTCGACCGTCGCGACCACCTCGAATTCCGCGTCGGTAAGGACGTGCTCCGTGTCGAACGCGACCAACGGTTCGTCTTCGACCACCAACAGCTTGACCAGCCGCCGCTTCTTTCGCCCGAAGAGTCTCATTCTGTTCCCGGTCCGTCCTGCCCACCTGCTATAAGCGGGTAACGCTTCGTCGCGACGAAACGATGCAATTATTTTCCTTTGGCCCCCACCCTATGTATCAGGGCCCGATATGACATCAGAACATCGTATCGCGAAGCTGTTGGCAAGAGCGGGCGTCGCCTCGCGCCGGGAAGTGGAGCGCATGATTGCCGAGGGGCGGATCGCGCTGAACGGCACGACCATCGACACGCCCGCCACGCTGCTCAGCTCGCTCGACGGGGTCACCGTCGACGGTAATCCCGTCGACGCGCCCGAGCCCACGCGCCTCTTCCTGTACAACAAGCCCAACGGGCTGCTGGTCACCGAACGCGATCCCAAAGGCCGACCGACCATCTATGATCGCCTGCCCGAGGGATTGCCGCGACTGATGCCGGTCGGGCGGCTCGATCTCAATACCGAGGGGCTGTTGCTGCTGACCACCGATGGCGGGTTCAAGCGCCAGTTGGAACTGCCCGCGACCGGTGTCGAGCGCACCTATCGCGCGCGGGCCTATGGCGACATCACCCAGGCGCAGCTTGAAGAGCTGATCCACGGCATCGAGATCGATGGCATCCGCTATGGCCAGATCGACGCCAATCTGGAGCGGCGGACGGGCGCCAATGTCTGGATCGAGCTGACGCTGCGCGAGGGCAAGAACCGCGAAGTTCGCCGCGTACTCGAATATCTGGGGCTTCAGGTCAGCCGACTGATCCGGTTGCGCTATGGCCCCTTCGTGCTTGGCGATCTGCCGGTGGGCGAGATCGGCGAGGTGAAGGGCGCGGCGATCGTTGAGTTCCGCAAGACGTTGCTCGGCGGTATCCCTGCGGATGCTGTCCGGCCCAGCCCGCGAGCGGGTTTTCGCACGCCACCGACACGTGCCAAGACCGATCGTCCGGATCGCCCCGCCGCGCAGGACCGGCGGCCGAGCGATGGCCGTGATCGTCCGCAATCCGATGCGAAACGGCGAGCGGCCGGTCCAGGTGGTGATCGGCAAAGGCCCGCTGCCCCGCGCACCGCGCGGTCTACCGACCGTGGGGAACGCCCCTCTGCCGATGCCCAATTCCGGCCAAGCGGCGGCGAACGGTCCAGACCGACCGGAAAGCGCGCCCCCCGGTCTGGCGACCGGAGCGAACGCCCAGCGACCGAAGCAAAATTCCGATCGGGCGTTGGCGAACGCTCCAAGCCAGAGGGCAAGCGTCCCCCCCGTCCCGGTCGGCCGGATGGCGCACCATCGGCTCGCAGCGGTCGTCCGGCTCCCGGAGGCCGTGGCGGACGCCCGGGTCCGGCTCCCGGAGGCCGTGGCGGACGCCCGGGCGGGGGTTCGCGTCCCGGCCGCCCGGGAGGGCAGCGCTGATGCGGGTGATCGCCGGAACATGGCGCGGTCGTCCACTGGTGGCTCCCAAGGGTGACGTGACCCGTCCAACGGCGGATCGCACGCGCGAAGCCCTGTTTTCGATGCTGGCGGCACGGCTGGGCGATTTCGAGGGGCTGGCAGTCGGCGATTTCTTCGCGGGCTCGGGGGCGTTGGGGATCGAGGCCTTGTCGCGCGGTGCGGGCTCTTGCCTGTTCGTCGAGCAGGATCGCAATGCGCTCGACGCGCTGCGTGCCAATCTGGAGAAGCTGGGCGCCAAGGGCGATGTCCGCGCGACGTCGGTAATGGCGCTGGGGCCGGCTCGCCAGCCGCTTGACGTCGTCCTGATGGACCCGCCCTACGGAACCGGCGCGGGCAGTGTGGCGCTCGACAAGCTGGCGCGGCTCGGCTGGATAGGTGCTGGTAGTTGGATCAGCATCGAAACCGCCAAGCAGGAAGAGGTGTCGGTCGCTGGCTTCGTCGTCGACACCTCCCGCGTGCACGGCAAGGCACGGCTGACCCTGTTGCGTCAGGGCTGAGCCACGCTCCGCCCGCGCATCAGCGCCAGTCCGGCCAAACTCAGCAACCCGGCGGCCACCAGATAGCCGCCGACCCAGTTCAACCCGCCGCGCTCGGTCAAGGCCTGCGCGGCGATGGGGGCAAGTGCGCCGCCGATGATACCGCCCAGGTTGAAGGTCATCGACACGCCGGTATAGCGCACTCCCGCAGGGAACAGCGCCGGTAGCCAGCCACCCAATGGCCCATAGGCGAAGCCCATCACGAACAGCGCCCCCGCCAGCCAGACAAAGACGATGCCGAGCGACCCCGATCCCAGCATCGGTCCCATGACCAGACCGACCAGCACGCATCCCGTAAAGCCCAGCGCCAGCATGGTGGGCGCCCCGCGTCGATCGGCCATGACGCTCGACACGATGACGCCCAGCGCGAGGAACAGGATCGCGATGAGCTGCACGCCCAGAAACGCCTCGCGCGGATAGCCGAGCGCGCTGGTGCCATATCCCAGCGCGAAGGCGGTCGCGAGGTAGAAGATCGCGAAGCAGGCGATGACCCCGCCGGTACCGGCCAGCAGCGCACGACCGTGACCGGTCAACAGCGTCGCGATCGGCACCCGCGGCAAGGCTTCAGCCTGTTTGGCCGCGGCGAAATCAGGCGTCTCGGTCAGGCGAAGACGGACCCAGAGCCCGAGCAGCACCAGCACCGAACTCGCCAGGAACGGAAGGCGCCAGCCCCAAGCGCGGAATTGCGCGTCGGTCAATACCAGGCCCAGGACCAGGAAAAAGCCATTGGCCAGGATGAAGCCGACCGGCGCACCCAGCGGCGGGAACATGCCCCAGGTATTGCGGCGTCCCGGCGGGGCATTCTCGACCGCCAGCAGCGCGGCACCACCCCATTCGCCACCCAGGCCCAGTCCCTGCCCCAGTCGCGCGAGGCACAGGAGCAGCGGCGCGATCCAGCCCGTCTGCGCATAGGTCGGCAGAAAGGCGATCGCGACGGTCGAGCCGCCCATCAGCATCAGGCTGGCAACCAGCGTCGACTTGCGGCCGACCCGGTCCCCGAAATGCCCGAAGGCGACCGCGCCGACGGGGCGCGCGACAAAGGCCAGGCCGAAGCTCGCATAGGACAGCAGCAACTGCGCGGTGGGTGAAGACGCCGGGAAGAAAAGCGGTCCGAACACCAGCGCCGCCGCCGTCGCATAGATATAGAAATCATAGAACTCGACCGCCGTGCCGGTCAGGCTGGCGAGGAGGATATGGCGATGCGACGGGGCGGAGGCATGGGTCATGCCGGTGCTGGTGCAGAACCGGACCGCCGCCGTAAACCCCTATCTCTCAATCCGGCCGGCGGATTTAGCCCGCCAGCACCCGAGTCAGCCCCAGCAGCAGCCAATAGAGCAACCCCGACAGCAGCATCGCGATCGGCAAGGTCAAGATCCAGGCGAGTGCCATGTTGCGGATGGTCCGCCGTTGCAGCCCCGCGCCATTGGCGACTGACGCGCCCGCGACACCCGATGACAGGATATGGGTGGTCGAAACCGGCGCCCCGAAATGTTCGGCGAGAAGGATCGTCGAAGCCGCCATCAATTCCGCCGATGCGCCCATGCCATAGGTCAGATGGGTCTTACCGATCCGCTCGCCCACCGTCACCACGATCCGACGCCACCCGACCATCGTGCCCAGCCCCAGCGCCAGCGCGACCGTCACCTTCACCCATAGCGGGATATAGCGCGTACCCCGCTCCAAGGCACCGGTGTAGGAACCCAGCGAGTCGATTTCAGCCGCGGTGAAGCGGCTCTTCGCGCCCTCTTCCTTCACTACCATCCGCGTGGTGTCGAGGACGAGGTACATGTCGTTGCGCATATTGGGCACGACGGCGGCCGGCACGCGGCTGAACGTGCCGTAATTCTCGATCCGATCGCCAATGTCGCGCGACAGGACCGACAGACCTTCATACACGTCCGGCGTGTCGATCGTTTTCGTCCGCAGCCCCTGGGTCACGACATCACGCGCTCGCTCCGTCGGCATGGCGAAGCCGGTGCCATGCGCCGCATAGGCGGCGGAGGCCGTCTGCGCGCTCTGGACGAAGGCCGGCATCGCGCTTTCCGGCAAGGTGCGGTTGAGCGCATAAGCGGTGGGCGCGCAGCCGATCAGGATCAGCATGATCAGGCCCATGCCCTTCTGCCCGTCATTGCCGCCATGCGCGAAGCTGACCGCGGTGCAAGTGAAGATCAGCAGCGCGCGGATGCCGCGCGGCGGCGGCGCACTGCCCTCGGGTTCGCGGTAGAGCCGCTCGTCCTTCAGGAAGCGCTTCATGATCAGCATCAGCATCAGGGCGCCGATAAAGCCGACCACCGGGCTGAAGAGCAGCGCCGACAGCACCTTCTTCACCTGCACCATATCGACCCCGGACACGCCCGAAGCACCTGACAGCAACTGGTTGGCGAGGCCGACGCCCAGGATCGAGCCGATCAGCGCATGGCTCGACGAATTGGGCAGGCCCACCGCCCAGGTCGCCAAGTTCCACAGGACCGCCGCCAGCAGCAGCGCAAAGATCATCGCGAAACCGCCGGCGGACCCGACATGCAGCATCAGGTCGATCGGCAGCAGCGTGATGATCGAATAGGCGACCGCGCCGCTCGACAGTAGAACGCCCAGAAAGTTGAAAAAGCCCGACCAGACGACCGCCAGCGGGGCCGGCATCGAATGGGTATAGATGACAGTGGCGACCGCATTGGCGGTATCGTGGAAGCCGTTCACGAACTCGAAACCCAGCGCGATCAGCAGCGCGAGCCCCAGAAAGGCGAAGACTCCCATCGCCATCGGCTCGCCGACATTCGCAGTGTCGGTGGCGATGCTATAGCCGGCATAGGCCAGCCCGCCGACCAGCAAGGCGGTAAAAATCCAACGTCCGGAAGGATGAAGACCCGCATCGAGCCTCGGTCCACGAACGCGGGATTCGGATTCCCCGCCGGCGAGCGCATATGGTGTCATGATGGGTCCTCGTTGCGCCCTGGACGTGACATTTTGATGACGCAGGTTAGGGACGCCACCCCAGCGTTAACCAAGACTGGGGCGGCCTGCGTGGTGCCGCCGTCCCATATCCCGGGTCCTGATCAGCGCGCGCTGGCCAGCGCCACGGGCGCGGCCGAAAGGGCTGCGATCTTGACCACGCTGTCGGCGCGCATCTCGGCACGGCAGCGGGCTATGTCACCGTTGATCCGCAGATCACGGGTCATCGGACCGCATGCGATGGCGGCTGCGTGGCGGATACGGGCATCCAGCTTGGCACGCTGCTCGGGCTGGCGCAGATCGAGATCGGCGTGGTGGACGGAGACGGTGACGGCCTCACGCATTTCGGCCTGCGCCGGGACAGCGGAGCCGAGGAAAGCAGGCACGAAAACGGACGCCGCGAGAGCGGCGGACATGAACTTGGTCATCGGAAACCTCCTGCAACGGATCATGCCTGTCACGGCGACATGGGCCTGTCGCAACAGCCCCGCCGCTCGTCGGCACGCCGGCCCGATAGCTCCCTCGCAAGTCGGTTTCGCGACGGCTGCGCGACAATGGCGTGACGAGTCCCAAGCTGGGGCAATGAGCGGCAGCGACAACCGGTGGTTGCCCCGGCCGCAAACGTTCCCTAACTGTTCGCGATGACCGCCGTGACTCCTGACATTCCTGCGAATCTCGCTGATTATCCCTATCTGCGCACGCTGAACCCGGCGCAGCGCGAGGCGGTATTGACCACCGATGGCCCGGTGTTGGTGCTGGCCGGGGCCGGTACGGGTAAGACGGCCGCCCTGACCGCGCGGCTGGCGCACCTGCTTTACACGCGCAAGGCTTGGCCGTCTGAGATCCTGTCGGTCACCTTCACCAACAAGGCGGCGCGGGAAATGCGCGAGCGTGTCGGCCGGCTGGTCGGTGACGCGGTCGAGGGAATGCCATGGCTCGGCACCTTCCACGCGATCGGCGCCAAGATGCTGCGCCGGCATGCCGAACTGGTCGGGCTGCAATCCAACTTCACCATCCTCGATACCGACGACCAACTCCGCCTACTCAAGCAATTGATCGTCGCGGCGGATATCGACGAAAAGCGTTTTCCCGCCCGCGCGCTCGGCGGATTGATCGATGAGTGGAAGAATAAGGGGCTTGTCCCCGCCGATATCGATGCCGGGGAAGCGGAACGGTACGCCAATGGCCGGGGCGCGGAGCTCTATCGTCAATATCAGGAGCGGTTGCGCAGCGTGAACGCCTGCGACTTCGGCGACCTGCTGCTTCACATGCTGACCATCCTGAAGACGCATCGCGACGTGCTGGAACATTATCAGCAGCGCTTCCGCTACATCATGGTTGACGAGTATCAGGACACCAACAGCGTCCAGTATCTCTGGCTGCGCTTGCTGGCGCAGGCACGCAAGAACATCGCCTGTGTCGGCGACGACGACCAGTCCATCTATTCCTGGCGGGGTGCGCAGGTGGAAAATATCCTGCGTTTCGAGCGGGATTTTCCGGGCGCCAAGGTCATTCGGCTGGAACAAAATTACCGCTCCACCCCGCATATCCTGGGCGCGGCGTCGGGCGTGATCGCCAATAATGGCGGCCGGCTGGGCAAGACGCTTTGGACCGAACTCGACGTGGGGGAGAAGGTCCGGGTGCTCGGCGTCTGGGACGGCCCCGAGGAAGCGCGGCGCGTGGGCGAGGAGATCGAGGCGGCGCGGCGCTCGGGCACATCCTATGGCGACATCGCCATCCTCGTCCGCGCGCAACACCAGACGCGCGAGTTCGAAGACCGCTTCATCGCCATAGGATTGCCCTATCGGATCGTCGGGGGCTTTCGCTTCTATGAGCGCGCCGAAATCCGCGACGCGCTCGCCTACCTTCGCGTGGTCAACCAGCCGTCGGACGATCTGGCCTTTGAGCGGATCGTCAACGTGCCCAAGCGAGGCCTCGGCGACAAGGCGCTGGCCAAGATCCATCAACTGGCCCGCGCCGATGGGCTGCCATTGACGCTGGCGGCGGCGCGCATCCTCGATACCGATGAACTGACCCCGCAGGCACGGCGGAGCCTAGGCAATCTGATCGGCGACATCGCCCGCTGGCGCGACATGGCGCGCGATCTCCCCCATGCCGAACTGGCGCGGCAGATGCTGGACGAAAGCGGCTATACCGCGATGTATCAGGCCGAGAAATCGGCCGAAGCTGCGGGGCGCCTGGAGAACCTCACCGAACTCGTCCGGGCGATGGAGGATTATGAGTCGCTCGGCGCTTTCCTGGAGCATGTTTCGCTCGTCATGGACCGGGACGGCGATCAGCGCGAACCCGAGGTAACGATCATGACGATCCACGCCGCCAAGGGGCTGGAGTTCGACACCGTCTTCCTTGCCGGCTGGGAAGAAGGCCTGTTCCCTTCGCAGCGCGCGATAGACGAGGGCGGCACGCGCAGCCTGGAAGAGGAGCGGCGCCTGGCCTATGTCGCGATCACCCGCGCGCGGCGAAAGGCGATCATCCTTCACGCCGCCAATCGCCGCATCTATGGCCAATGGACCTCGAGCCTGCCAAGCCGTTTTGTCGGTGAATTGCCGCCCGAGCATATCGATAGCGAGACGAGCATGACGGGCGGTGAGAGCCTGTGGCGTGCCAACTGGTCCGAACATGCCGATCCCTTCGCCAATGTTGCGCGCGGCACCGGGCGGGGTCCGGGCTGGCAGCGGGCGGCGGCCGGGCAGAATGGGCTGCCGGTGCGGCCTGCGCGCATCGTCGAGTCGCGTGCGCCTTCGGTGGGGCTGGGGCAGAAGGGGCGTGACGATCTGGGAGTGGGAGACCGCGTCTTCCACCAGAAGTTCGGTTACGGCACGATCGCCGCGATCGAGGGCAACAAGCTGGAGATCGATTTCGAGCAGGCGGGGCGTAAGCGGGTGATGGACAGTTTCGTGACCAAGAGCGTCGGCTGACCAGCCAGCGTCGTTCAGGAACCATATCGATTCGTGGCCGTATCGGTCGGATGGCCCGATCGTCCGGGCGCTGGAGAAACAATCGATGGGCTTTCGTCGCCTGGCCATCGCCGCAATCGCCACGGCCGTTACCGTAACCGCCATTCCCGCCACGGCGCAGACCGCCGCCGATGATGCGCGTTTCCGAGCGGCGCAGGCGCGCTTTGACCGGGAATATCAAATCTACCGGCAGGAAGTGGACCGGTATCAGGCGGAACGTGGCCGGGGCTATTCAGACCGGGGACCGGACTATGACGATGGCTATCGCCCCTCCCCGCCCCCGCTTAGTGCCGGCCCAGGCGGCTACCGTGTCGCACCCCCAGTGCCGGCGGACGGCTATGGCCCTGACAACCAGCCTTATTATGATCCGGTCGGCGATTACCGCGACGGCCCGCAATATCGCGAGCGGGTGCTTCAGCCGCAGGACCGCGTCTATGCCGGGACGGATGGCCGCTATTATTGCCGGCGGTCGGACGGCACGACCGGTTTGATTATTGGCGGTGCGGCCGGTGGCGTGCTGGGCAATCTGGTCGGTGGTCGCAGCAGCACGATCGCGACCCTATTGGGTGCGGCCGGCGGGGCGCTGGCCGGGCGTTCGATCGAACAGAATCAGGTACGCTGTCGCTGAACATAATGGGCGGGGCCATCGCTGGCCCCGTCCCTATAGCAGAAGGTGCGAGCTTCGATCCCTCAGGCGGGTTCGACCATCATCAATGCCACATTCTGATATTTCTCGGCGTCGCGCTCGAAAAGGCTGCTGAGCGTGAACCGGCGTGGGGTCAGCCTTAGCGCGCCCAGACCCGCCAGCTTGAAGGTCCCCATCTTCTCTTCGCGCGGCGGCTTGCCGTCACGCTCGACGGTGGTCGCGTCGACGTAAAGCTCGTCGTGGCGAGTGTAGATCACATGGGGCGCCAGCACCACTTCGCCGCGATTATACATAGCGGAAACGGCCTGCATCTTCACGATGGCCTCGAAGATGATGGCGGGAGCGCCCGCCGCCGGCTCAGCCGGACGGCGCTCGGTCGTCGACATATCGGTCATGCCCTGCATTTGCCCATCATACCGCAACGCAGCAAGAACAATATCGCCGCAAAGCGCAATGGTGAAAATGCCGGGTGCAGTGGGCCGCACCCGGCAGCGACGTTCAGCGCGTGGGCGAGTCCATCAGTTTCTGGGCGAAATACACCATCTGCTGCGCATTCAGCCTTGCGCCTTGAGCAATGTCGGCATCGCCCGAATGGCCGCCCGCCGTATCCTCATAGAAGAGGTACGGGATGCCATATTCCGCCAGACGCGCGGCGAACTTGCGCGCATGCTGCGGCCCGACGCGGTCGTCCTTCGTCGTCGTCCAGATATAAGGCTCGGGATAGGCGACACCTTTTCGGATATTCGCATAAGGCGAAATCCTACGCAGGAAGGCGGCCTCTTCGGGCACATCGATCGAGCCATATTCATCCTTCCACGAGTCGCCCGCCGCAATCTTCTGGTACCGGACCATGTCGAGCAACGGCACCTGGATGGTGACGGCCTTCCACAGCTCCGGATGCTGGGTCAGTTCGACGCCCATCAACAGGCCGCCATTGGAGCCGCCATAGATGCCCAGCTTCTGCGGATTGGTGATGTGCCGCGCGAACAGATCCTTCGCGACCGAGGCGAAGTCGTCATAGATGATCTGCCGCTTGGTCTTGCGGCCGGCATCATGCCATTTCGGGCCGAACTCGCCGCCGCCCCGGATATTGGCGAGCACGAACGCCCCGCCCCGCTCGGTCCAGATCTTGCCAGTCGAACCGAGATAATAGGGCAGGCGCGCAATCTCGAACCCGCCATAGGCGGTCATCAGCGTCGGTGTGGTGCCATCCAACTTCGCGCCCTTGGGCACCACGACGAAGTAGGGAATTTTGGTCCCGTCGGTCGAGGTCGCCTCATATTGATGGACGGTGCTCCCGGCCGCATCGAAGCGGGCCGGCAGCGTCTTCAGCACGTGCGGCGCGGCAGGACGGCTGGCGTCCAGGCGCGACAAGACCGTCGGGGTCGTGAAACCCGATGTGGACAGATAGACGATATCCGAGCGATCGCTGGTGCTGACTACATCGACCGCCATATTATCGGGCACCTGCACCGCGGAGGCCGACCAGCCATTGGCGGTCGGCTCAAACACGCTCACGCGTCCCCGGACATTGTCGATATAGGTGACGACGACGCGATCCTTGGTCGTCGACACACCCTCGACCGCCTGGCGATCGGTCGGCGTGAACAGGGTGCGCGGCGTGATCTGGCCGGCTTCCAGTTCCGACAGTGGCGCCCAGACGACCGAACCCGCCGGATGCTGGCCCCAGGCGTCGCTGGTCTGGAAGATCACACGGCCATCGACCATCCCGGAGGCGAAGGCCCGTGCCGGCATGGCGATGGGTTTGGCCCCGCCCGTCGGGGTCCAGAACAGCTTGCTGCCACCGAAGAAAGTCTGACGGCGCTCGATCACGACGGCGCGGTTGCCCTTCGCATCGGTCAGGACGCCGGCATAGGTACCGAGTTCGTCGGTCGGCGCACCGCGGAAAACCTCGGTCGCCTGTGCCAGCGGCTGGCCCCGCTTCACCATCTTCACGACGAAGGGGTAGCTGGACTTGGTCAGCGTGCCCTCACCCCAGTCGCGGCTGACCAACAGCGTGTCCTTGTCCAGCCAGGCCGCCCCTTGTTTGGAGGTCGGCAGGCGGAAGCCATTGGGTACGAAGGCCCCCGTCTCCATGTCGAATTCGCGATACTCGATCGCGTCCTCGCCCCCCTCCGACAACGCGATCAGGCAGAGCCGGTCCTCAGGGCTCAGGCAGGTCAGCCCCTTCCACACCCATTTCTTGCCCTCGGCCTTGCTCAGCGCGTCAAGGTCGAGCAGCGTCGTCCAGCGAGGATTGGCGGAGGCATAGTCGGCCTCGCTCGTCCAGCGCCAGATGCCTTGCGGATGATCGGCATCACGCCAGAAATTGACGATGCGGCCGTAAAGCTGACCCGGCATCGGAATGCGGTCCTTGGCCGAAGCGATCGCCAGGGCCTCCTGATAGAAGGTCTGGTAGCGCGGATCATTCTGCAGCCGAGGCAACGTCTTGGCATTCTCCGCCTCGACCCAGGCGAGCGCCTTCGCGCCATCTTTGTCCTCCAGCCAGATATAGGGGTCATTCTCGGTCACTGCATTCACCTGGGCCATTGCCGTCCCTGCCATTAGCTGGCCGGCCAGGATCGACCCCGCCAGCATCAACCGCCATCCCCGCATTTGATAGAGCTCCCATGAACCTTGGATGCGGCGAATGTGACTTCATCACGCGCGGCTGGCAATGCGCCACTCAGCCTTATTGTCGTTATGGTTTGAAGCCATCGCTGTGCAGCCGGCACACAAACGGAACGGTGCGCCAACCGGCCCGTTCAGGCTGCTCCTCTCACGACATGTTCAGGAGCCGCGTCATGCCTTATCTGAAAACGCGCGACGGTACCGATATCTACGTCAAGGACTGGGGCGAAGGGCGTCCCGTCGTTCTGCTGCACGGCTGGCCGCTGTCGGCCGATATGTGGGACGCGCAGATGATGGCGCTGGCGGAGGCCGGTTTCCGTGCCATCGCTTATGACCGGCGCGGTTTCGGACGCTCGGGACAGCCCTGGTCGGGCTATGACTATGACACGCTCGCCGACGATCTGGCCGATGTGCTGGAGACGACGGGCGCGCAGGAAGCGGCCATCATCGGCTTTTCGATGGGCGGCGGCGAGGTCGCGCGTTACATGAGCCGGCACGATGGCAAGGGCGTGATCGCCGCCGGCCTGATCGCCTCGGTCGTACCCTATATGGCCAAGACCCCGGACAATCCCGATGGCACCGAACAGTCGGTGTTCGATCAGATCACGCAAGGGTTGAAAGACGATCGCGCGCATTTCCTGCGCCACACCTTCTTCAAGCAGTTCTTCGGTGTCGGCTACATCTCTAGCCCGGTCAGCGACGAGGTGCTCGACTGGGCGACGAATGTCGCGATGCAGGCCGGGCTCAAGCCGACCCTCGCCTGTGCGGAGTCGTTCAGCCAGACCGACTTCCGTCCCGACCTGCCCGCATTCCGCGTGCCGACGCTGGTCATCCATGGCACCGGCGACCAGACCGTGCCGATCGACGCCGCGGGCCGGGCGGCGGCGGCCGGCATCGCTCAGTCGCAGTTGGTCGAATATGACGGCGCGCCGCACGGGCTTAACGTGACCCATGGCGATCGCCTGACCAGCGATATCCTGACCTTCCTGGGTCGCTGATACGAAAAAGGGGCGGCCTTCCACCGGGAAAGCCGCCCCTTTCAATGCATTGACGCCATTACTTCAACGGGACGATCACTTCGTCCGGATGTGCGACATTGAGCTCCTTGCGCACCATCTCGTCGACCATGTCCGGATTGGCATGATCGGGATCGAGCAAGGCCACCCGGTTTTTCAAGATGGTCCGCCGCTTGTCGAGCAACACATAGTCATGCTCGCGCTTCACCAACTGGCGTTGATATTCGCCATAAGCGAGCAGGCCGTTGCGCCCCAGCACCGCATAGGCGCCGAAGAACGCAACGATCGTCAATCCCAGGGCGGGCAACGCGGCCCGCCGCATGGTGCGCATGAAAGGCGACGGTTTTTTGGTCACGGAACCCATCTTCGTACCGACGCCCTTCAATTTCAAGCGCGGATGAGAATATCGCGGCCGGCATAGCGTGCCGAGTCACCCAGTTCTTCCTCGATGCGGATCAGCTGGTTGTACTTGGCAAGCCGGTCCGAGCGCGCCAGGCTGCCCGTCTTGATCTGGCCGCAGTTGGTGGCGACCGCCAGATCGGCGATGGTGGCGTCCTCGGTCTCGCCCGAACGATGCGACATGACGGCGGTGTAGCGCGAACGCTGTGCCAGCGACACGGCCTCCAGCGTCTCGGTCAGCGTGCCGATCTGGTTGACCTTCACCAGCAGCGAGTTGGCATAGCCGCCCTCGATGCCCTTCTTCAGGCGCTTCGGGTTGGTGACGAACAGATCGTCGCCGACCAGCTGCACCTTGTCGCCGATTAGGTCGGTCAGCGCCTTCCAACCCTCCCAGTCGTCTTCGGCCATGCCGTCCTCGATCGACAGGATCGGATATTGGCGGGTCAGGTTGGCGAGATACTCGGCCATCTCCTGGCTCGACAGGATCTTGCCCTCGCCCGAGATGTTATACTTGCCGTCCTTGAAGAACTCGGTCGCGGCGCAGTCGAGCGCGATCATGACGTCGCCGCCCGGCTTGTATCCGGCCTTCTCGACCGAGGCCATGATGAAGTCTAGCGCTTCGGTGGTCGAGGCGATGTTGGGGGCGAAGCCGCCCTCGTCGCCCACGCCGGTCGCCAGGCCCTTTTCGTGCAGCGCCTTCTTCAGCGTGTGGAAGATTTCCGAGCCGCAGCGGACCGCTTCCATGATGTTCGCCGCACCGACCGGCATGATCATGAATTCCTGGAAATCGATCGGGTTGTCGGCATGTTCGCCGCCATTGATGATGTTCATCATCGGCACCGGCAGCAGATGCGCCGAGACGCCCCCGACATATTTATAGAGCGGCAGGCCGCGCGCTTCGGCCGCCGCCTTCGCCGCCGCCAAGCTGACGCCCAGGATCGCGTTGGCGCCCAGGCGGCCCTTATTCTCGGTGCCGTCCAGCTCGATCATGGCGCGGTCGAGATCGGCCTGGTCCTCGGCATCCATGCCCAGGATCGCATCGGTAATCTCGTCATTGACCGCCTCGACCGCCGCCTCGACGCCCTTGCCCATCCAGCGGCTCTTGTCGCCATCGCGCTTCTCGACCGCCTCATGCGCGCCGGTCGACGCGCCCGAGGGCACGGCGGCACGGCCGAAGCTGCCGTCTTCGAGCAGCACGTCGACTTCGACGGTGGGGTTGCCCCGGCTGTCCAGGATTTGACGCGCGTGGATGTCGATGATTGCGGTCACGTAATGATGCTCCTACATCAGCCTGAAGGTCTCGGGCGGCCTCTATCGCGTGAGTGCGTGAAGGGCAATTGCGGGAAAAGCATGGAACCGTGCTTCCGTCGCCGGGGTTAAGAGGCGAACTGCCCGGTATGCCGGGCCAAGAACGAAAGGGATTTTCCCATGGCTGATATCGACAGCACGTTTCCGTCGCAGAACGACACCACCCCGAATTTGGGCGGCCAGACCAGCCTCGCACCTGAAGTCGCGGCTCCGACCGCCTCGTCGGGTCTGGGGAACAGCGCGGCCGAAACCGGCTCGAGCGAGACCAAAGCCTCTGGCCTTGCCGATGCCAAGCAGACGGTGAAGGATGGCGCCGGCAAATTTCAGCAGCAGGCGGTCGACAAGGTCTATGCGCTGGCTGGTGACGGCAAGGCGAAGGCCGGATCGGCGCTGGATCAGGTGGCACAGTTGCTCAACGACGCGGCGGGCCAGGTCGATGAGAAGCTGGGTCAGCAATATGGTCAATATGCCCGGTCGGCGGCAGAGGCGGTGACCTCCTTCTCCGGCTCGATCAAGGACAAGGATATCGAGGAGCTGCTGGACGACGCCCGTGCATTCGTCGCGAAGAGCCCGGCGGTGGCTGTCGGCATCGCGGCCGCTCTTGGCTTCGTGGTGGCGCGCGTCGTCCAGTCGGGTCTCGAGACCCGCGTATCGGACAATGCCGGAGCGTGACGCGCGTGGCCGCCCCCCTTTCGGGCCCCGCGACGGAGCCTGAGACGCTGACGTCGCTGGTCTCTCAGCTCGTTGACGACGGTCGTTCGTTCATCGCGGCTGAAATCGATCTGGCCAAGGCGCGGGCGACCGACAAGGTTTCCCGTTATCGCAGCGCGGCGACGTTCTTCGCGATCGCTGGTGTTCTGGCCTTGGCGGCCCTCATCGCGTTGCTCGTCGGGCTCATCATGGCGTTGACGCCGTTGGTCGGGCCCTTGGGCGCGACGTTGATCGTGGTCGGTGCCGTGCTGCTGATCGCCGGCGTCTTGGGCATGGTCGGCAAGTCGCGTCTTTCGGGAGGACAGGCATGACCGTCTCGGAAGCCGAAATTCGCGCGGCGGAAGCACGTGAGCGACTGAACCGAACCGCCGGCCGCATCCAGGCACGCCTTGAACCGCATGCGCTGGCTGCCCAGGCGAAAGAAGTCAGTCTCTCGGCCGCGAAATCGGGATTGGACAGCGCCAAGAACAATCCGGCGGCCGTGGCCGGCGGAGTGGCGGTTCTCGGGTTGTTGCTCAACCGTCGGCGGATTGCCCGCCTCTTCAAGCGCAAGTGATTTGGCCAACCGACCGGCACATCAAGGTCGGCAAAAGCCCAGGAGGATGATCGCAATGACCACCGAAACCACCCACACCACACTCGACAGCGATCAGCAGAATGGTCGCATTCGCGAAACCCTGGCGCAAGGTCGCGAAACCGCCTCGCACGCCTATCATGACGCGAAGGACAAGGCCGCTGAAGTCGCGCATAAGACCGCGCAAACGATCGAAGCCAACCCGCTCGGCATCCTCGTCGGCGGTCTCGCGGTCGGCGTGCTGGCCGGGGCGCTGATCCCTCGCAGCGCGCGAGAGAAGGAAGTGCTTGCCCCGCTGGGTAAGAAGCTTGGCGAGACCGTCCGTCAGGCCACGCACGCCGCGCGCGAGACGGGTCTGCGCGAATTGGAGCAGGCGGGTCTGACCAAGGATGCGGCGAAGGATCGTGCCCGTTCGCTGTTTGATGACGTGGTCAAGGCGGCGAGCAATGCCGGTTCGGCGGCGGCCAAGGCGGCGGCGAACAAGCCGGCGGCGAACAAGCCGGCGAACTGATGTTAGCTGGTCGCATGGCCATGTAACGCTATGCAATCGAACAATATCATGCGCACCGTCATCCCGAGCGGATGACGGTGCGCTTCTTTTTTGCGCCATGTTCGAATTGTTCGGTGGATAAGCTGGGGCCCAACTTGCGGGGGAATGAGGGGCTTTCTACCAATAGGCCTTCTCTCGAACCGAATGGGATATCCGCTTGCGCCTACTGCCCCTCGCCGCCCTGCTTGCTTCGCTGTCCCTGCCCGCCATGACGGTGCCGGCTGTTGCCCAGGCCCTGCCCCCCGCCCCGCCGCAGCCCGGCGATGGCCCCGAAGACGCCCGGTTGAAGCAGCTTTTCCATGACAGCGACGAAGCCAGCCTGGCCCGCAATCCCATCAACGGCATTTTCCGCGGCGACATGCGCCGTGCCGATCGCGTCGGCGACTTCTTCTCGGACAGCTATATCGCGGCGGAGCGTGCGGCCGCGCAGAAGGATTTGGCACAGCTTGGCCAAATCGATCGTACCAAGCTGACCCCGACCGATCAGATCGCCTATGACGTGTTCCGCAATCAAAGCGAAATGACGCTCAAGGGTCTCGACCCAGCGATCGTCGCGCTCACCATCGTTCGACCGATGGACCATTTTTACGGCATCCAGACCTTCTACCCGGAATTCGCCTCGGGCCAGGGGGCCGCGCCGTTCAATACGGTCGTCGATTACGAGAATAATCTGAAGCGCAACGTCGAATATGCCCGGCTGCTCGACGAGGCGGTCCTGCGCTTCCGGCAGGGCATGGCGAGCGGCGTCGTTCAGCCCAAGCTCGTCGTTCGCAACATGATCGCCCAGTTCGACAATCTCTTGGCAGGCCAGGCGGAAGACTCGACCTTTTATGCGCCGGTCAAGAATTTCCCCGCCGCGATCCCGGCCGCCGATCGAAGCCGCCTGACCGCCGCCTATGCCGCGCAGATCCGCGACGTCATCCTCCCCGCGGAGCGGCGGATGCGAGACTTTCTCCGCACGACCTATCTACCGGTCGCGCGCGACAGCGTCGGCCTTTCGGGCATGCCGGGTGGGGCGAAGCTCTATTCCTATCTGATCGAGCAGAACACCACGCTACCGCTTCAGGCCGAAGAGGTTCATCAGCTTGGCCTGTCGGAGGTCGCCCGCATCCTGAAGGCGATGGAGGTCCAGAAGAAGGCGGTGGGCTTCCAGGGCAGCCTGCCCGAATTCTTCACCTTCCTGCGGACCGACGCCCGTTTCCAGCCCAAATCGGCGCAGCAGTTGCGCGAAGGCTATGAAGCGATCGGCCGCCGCGTCGATACGCGCATTCGCGAGCAATTCTCGCTGGTCCCCAAGACTGCGCTGGAAATCCGCCCCGTGCCGGCGTTCAAGGAAAAGACCGATGCCGGCGGCTCTTATCAGGGCGGTACGCCCGACGGGTCGCGGCCGGGCGTCTTCTATTACAACACCTATGACCTGCCCTCCCGCTATATGTGGGAGATGGAGACGCTCTATCTGCACGAAGCGGTGCCGGGGCATCATTTCCAGATCAGCTTGGCGCAGGAAAATGCCGCCCTCCCCGCTTTCATGCGGTTCGGCGGCAACACCGCCTATGCCGAGGGCTGGGCGCTCTATGCCGAAACGCTATGGCCCGAGCTGGGCATGGAAACCGATCCCTATCAGCGGATGGGCGGCCTGAACGACGAGATGCTGCGCGCCATGCGCCTCGTCGTCGACACCGGCATCCATGCCAAGGGATGGAGCCGGGATCAGGCAATCGACTATATGCTTGCCAACTCGCCGATGGCGCGCACCGACGCGACCGCCGAGGTGGAGCGCTATATCGCTATTCCGGGCCAGGCGCTGGCGTATAAGATCGGACAGCTGACGATCAGCCGGATGAAGGCCAAGGCTAAGGCCGAACTAGGCGCCAAGTTCGATCCGCGCCGTTTCCATGCCGAAGTGCTCGACACCGGCGCACTGCCCATGCCGGTGCTCGAACAGAAAATCGACGCCTGGATCGCGTCGGAAAAGCGTCGCTGATAACGGGGTGAGCGCCACGTCAGGGGACGTGGCGCTTCTCCAATTTCCGCGCCAAGGTGCGGCGGTGCATACCCAGCCGCCGCGCGGTCTCCGAAATATTGAAGTTCGTATCGGCGAGCGTCTCGTTGATCCGTTCCCACTCCAGCGTCTTGATCGAGCTGGGCCGATCGGTGATCGCAGTGGTCGCGTCGCCGCCTGCCTTGTGAAACGCGGCCTCGATATCGTCGGTGTTGGACGGCTTGGCGAGATAGTGACAAGCGCCCAGCTTGATCGCTTCCACCGCCGTGGCGATGCTGGCAAAGCCGGTCAACACGACGATCAGCATCTTCGGGTCATGCGCATGCAGCATCTGGACACAGGCGAGGCCTGAGGCCTGACCCAGCTTCAGGTCGACGACGGCATAGCGAGGCGTGATCTCCGACAATATCGCAATCAGGGCGTCGGGGCTGTTGGCGACCCGCACGTCATAGCCGCGCCGCTCGAACGACCGCTGCAAGGTGCGCGCGAAAGTGTCGTCATCCTCGACGATTATCAGCGACCGTTCGCCGTCCATCACTTCTTCCGATCCGTAATGCCGATCATCCCGAGAGGTAGGGTCAACTTCACCGTTGCGCCACCCTCTGGGCCGTTCCTCGCTTCCACCCGGCCGCCCAGCTTGCGCACGACGCTCGACACCAGGAACAGGCCGACGCCATGCCCCTCACCCTTGGTCGATTGCTGCGGCCGCCCCACCTGCGCCAGCGTGGTCGAAGTGAAGCCGGGGCCGCGATCGGATACCCGGACGGCCACCGTATCGCCTTCTCGCGTCACGCTGAGCCCGACCCAGTGCGGCGACGCCTCCGCCGCATTGTCGAGCACGTTCCACACCGCCTGCTTAATGGCGGGGTCCGAGACGATGGGCGCATCATCCTCGATCCGCTCATAGTCGAACGGCACCTGGGCATGGGCCTCGCGCCATTCGCCGACAATGGCGTCGATGAAGCGGCCGACCTCGGACAGTTCCGCCGCTTCGCCGCGCGGCTCGCCCGCCGATTGCAGGATGCGCGTGACGATCGCCTTGCAGCGCTGTACCTCGGCTTGCATCTCGGCGATCTCGCCCATCAGTTCGGTATCGTCGCGCAATCGGGGCATGCGTCGCCAATCGCTCAGGATCACCGACAGGCTGGCGAGCGGCGTACCGAGTTCATGTGCCGCCCCGGAGGCGAGCAGGCCCATGCGGACGATATGCTCCTCCTCCGACGCTTGCTGGCGAAAATCGGCGATGCGCGCCGCATTCTGCCGCAGATTTTCGCTGATCCGCGTGACGAACAGGATCAGCAATCCGGCGACGATGGCAAAGCCCAGCCAGTTGCCCAGCGTGTGCAGCCCGGCAATATCGCCGAAAAGCCAGGGCGGAAAGGCCAGAGGCCGGTGATGAAGCGACAGCAGCCCGAAACAAATTCCGGTGATGCCCGCCAACGCCCAGGCCGACCAAGTCTCGAGCAGTACCGCCCCCAGAACGACCTGGATGAGATAAAGCGAAATGAACGGATTGGTCGCACCGCCTGCCAGGAATAGCTGAAGCGTCAATGTGCCGACATCGAACATCAGCGCAAACAGCAGTTCGGTATTGGTAATCCGGTGGAAGCGCAGCCGGAAATGGCTGAGCAGGTTGATCGCCACCGCCATCAGCAACACGCCCATCATCGCCGCAACGGGGAGCTGGACGCCCATGACCCGGTTGACGAACAGGATGGTCACTAGCTGCCCCGCCACCGCCATCCAGCGCAGATGGATGAGTTGGCGCATATTGGCGGTGCCGGCCGCCGCATCGGGCTCGCGCGGCCGGACCGTAAAGGGCAGATAGGGCGATCCGCCCACCATCAGTCGCGACCGCGCCGCCACAGGATGACCAGCCCGACGACGGTCAGGATCGCCAGCCCGAACCAGGTCAGGGCATAGGACAAGTGGCTGTTCCGAAAGGCGACGACGGTCAGGCCGCCGACGGGATAACCCCCAGGATTTGGGCTGGCATCGGCGTCGATGAAATAGGGTACGACCGGGCCAAGCGTCTTGGCTGCGGCAATTGCCGCGACGTCGCGCGAATACCAACGGTCGCCCGCCGGATCGTTGGAGCGCAGGAATGCACCCTTCGGTTCGGTAATGCGTATCAGGCCGGTCACGGTGACGGGACCGGCAGGGCGATCATGATCCGCACGCTTCTCGGCGGGTACGAAGCCCCGATTGACCAGGACGGTAAAACGGGGACCGACAAGTGGTGTCAGGACCCAATAGCCGGGGCCATGTACGGTCACGGCTTGCACGAAAGTCTCGCGATCGTTGCGGAACAGACCTTGCGCGGTCACGCGGCGATAGGCGTCGGCCGGGCCGGCCACTGCCGGTGCGGCGACAGGCGGCGCATGGAGCCGCGCTTCCACCGTCGCGATCAGGTCCAGCTTCCAGACGCGGCGATGAAGCTGCCAGACGCCCAAGGAAACGAAGGCCGCGATCAGGGCGATCCCGATCGCGGTAAGGATCGCCGGCACCAGCGGCGAGCGGCCGGGCCACCCGCCTGCGATGCCGGCATCCGCCATTACATGCCGCCGCCCAACTGGGCGGCCATGTCCGGCATCATGTTGGTGTTCATGTGATACATGACCCAGATCGATCCGCTCAGCGTGATGACGACCAGCACCGCCGTAAAGACCAGCGCCATCATCGTCCAGCCACCCTCCGACTTGGTGTTCATGTGGAGGAAGTAGATCATGTGGACGACGATCTGCACGAAGGCCAGGCCCATGATGACCAGAGCGGTCGTCTGGGTATCGCCCAGCGCACCGGTCATCACGGCCCAGAACGGGATCGCCGTCAGGATCACCGACAGCACGAACCCGATCATATAGCCCTTCAGGGAGCCGTGACCGTGGGTGTCGCCATGCGAATGGAGATCGTGGTCGATATTGGCGTGGTCGCCATGACCATGGGGATGATGGGCGCTCACCGGAGAACTCCGAGCAGATAGACAAAGGTGAAGACGCCGATCCAGACGACGTCCAGGAAGTGCCAGAACATCGACAGGCACATCAGGCGGCGCTTGTTCGCCTCGATCAGGCCGAAGCGACCCACCTGCACCATCAGCGTGACCAGCCAGATCGAGCCGAAGGTGACGTGCAGACCGTGCGTGCCGACCAGCGTGAAGAAGGACGACAGGAAGGCCGAACGCTGCGGACCCGCGCCCTCATGGATGAGGTTGGCGAATTCGTAGAGCTCGATCGACAGGAAGGCGAGACCGAACAGGCCCGTGATGCCCAGCCAGATCAGCGTGTTCGACTTCTGGTTCTTCTCCATCGCGATCATGGCGAAGCCATAGGTGATCGACGACAGCAGCAGCATCGAGGTGTTGAGCGCGACCAGCGGGAGCTCGAAAATCTCCCGCGGGGTCGGCCCGCCCGCATAGCTGGTGCCCAGCACGCCATAGGTGGCGAACAGGATGGCGAAGATGAGGCAGTCGCTCATCAGGTACATCCAGAACCCGATGGCGGTCGAGCCACCGGATTCGTGGTGATGATCCTCGTCCTCGACCAGATAATAGGTCGGGTTCTTGGCCGGATCGGCGCTCAGAACGTCGGTCGACATGGATCAGGCTCCCTGTCCGAGCAGACGACGCCGCTCGCTTTCCGTAGCCACGACTTCCTCCACGGGAATGTAGAAATCGCGATCGTAGTTGAACGTGTGCCAGATGGCGACGACGACGACACCGATCAGTGCGATGGCGGCGAGCCACCACATGTACCAGATCATGCCGAAACCGGCGGCCGTCGACAGGGCGGCGATGATAACGCCGGTGCCCGTGTTCTTGGGCATGTGGATCGGACGATAGCCTTCGACCGGAGCCTGTGCCTTCTTGTCCTTCATGTCGTACCAGGCATCCAACTCATGGATGACGGGCGTGAACGCGAAGTTGTAGTCAGGCGGCGGCGACGAGGTCGCCCATTCCAGCGTGCGGCCGTCCCAAGGATCGCCCGTCACGTCGCGCAGCTCTTCCTTCTTCCAGATTGACACGCCGATCTGAACCAGGAAGGCCCCGATCCCACCCGCGATCATCAGCGCACCCAGCAGCGCGACGATGAAATAGATCTGCAGCGACGGATCGTCGAAGTGATGGAGGCGACGCGTCACGCCCATCAGACCCATGATGTACAGCGGCGTGAAGGCGACCCAGAAGCCGATGACCCACAGCCAGAACGACACCTTGCCCCAGAACTGATTGAGCTTGAACCCGAAGGCCTTGGGCCACCAGTAATTGATCGCGGCGAAGGCGCCGAACAGCACGCCGCCGATGATCACGTTGTGGAAGTGGGCGATCAGGAACAGCGAGTTGTGCAGGACGAAGTCGGCGGGCGGAACGGCCAGCAGAACGCCGGTCATGCCGCCGATGGTGAAGGTCAGCATGAACGCGATGGTCCACATCATCGGCAGCTCGAACCGGATGCGCCCCTTGTACATGGTGAACAGCCAGTTGAAGATCTTCGCCCCCGTCGGGATTGAGATCACCATGGTGGTGATGCCGAAGAACGAATTGACGCTGGCGCCAGAACCCATGGTGAAGAAGTGGTGCAGCCAGACCAGGTACGACAGGATCGTGATGACGATCGTGGCGTAAACCATTGAGGTATAGCCGAACAGACGCTTGCCCGAGAAAGTCGAGGTCACTTCCGAGAACACGCCGAACAACGGCAGGATCAGGATGTACACCTCCGGGTGGCCCCAGATCCAGATCAGGTTCACGTACATCATGGGGTTGCCGCCCAGATTGTTCGTGAAGAAGTTGGTGCCGACATAACGGTCGAGCGACAGCAGGACGAGGGTTGCGGTCAGCACGGGGAAGCTGGCGACGATCAGGACGTTCGCGCACAGCGAGGTCCAGCAGAACACCGGCAGTTTCATCATGGTCATACCCGGCGCGCGCATCTTGATGATGGTCGCGATCAGGTTGATGCCCGATAGGGTCGTACCGACACCCGCGACCTGCAATGCCCAGATATAATAGTCGACACCCACATCCGGACTGAAGTCCAGCTCCGACAGCGGCGGAAAGGCCAGCCAGCCGGTGCGTGCGAACTCGCCGATGAACAGCGAGGCCATGACGAGCACGACGCCGCCCGCGGTCATCCAGAAGCTCAAATTGTTGAGGTACGGGAAGGACACGTCGCGCGCACCGATCTGGAGCGGCACGACATAGTTCATCAGACCCGTGATGATCGGCATCGCCACGAAGAAGATCATGATGACGCCGTGCGCGGTGAACACCTGATCATAGTGGTGCGAGTTCAGGAAGCCCTGATTATCGCCGAACGCGATTGCCTGCTGCCCGCGCATCATCAGCGCGTCGGCAAAGCCGCGCAGCAGCATCACGATGCCCAGGATCATGTACATGATCCCGATGCGCTTGTGATCGACCGTGGTGAACCACTCCTTCCAGAGATAGCCCCACAGCTTGAACTTGGTGATGAGCGCCAGCACCGCGAGGCCACCAACGGCGACACCCACGAAGGTGCCGACGACGATGGGCTCGTGGATCGGTAGCGATTCGAGCGATAGCCGCCCGAAGATGGTCTTTAATGTCTGATCCATGATGGCGTGCCTCAGCCGCGACCCGCACCGGCATGACCAAGGGTCAGCGGGCCGGGGGTCTGCGGGATGGAAAGGAAGGACATACGGCGGTTCTTCATGTCGCCCGGCTGCTGCACGCCGTTCGACGGCAGCGGCTCCTTGCTCTGATGCGGCGAGGTCTGGATTTCCTCGGGCGACTTTTCGAGCGCACCCTTGGTCCGCTCACCGTGCATCGGGCCGGTGTTGTTGACGGGCGGATTGCCTTCGCCGACCTTCATCTTGTGCGGATCGCCACCGCCGGTCATCCGGTCATGCATCATCACCTCGGACATGCACGGCGTATTCTCGGCGACGCAGCGATTGACGACGCGGTCGAACAGGCCGCCCTGCACGCCGTTGAAATACATGGCGGGCACATATTCGCTCGGCTTTTCGACGGTCAGGAACGACGCGCGGGTGAGTTCACCCTTGCCCTTGCCTTGCCCCGCCTGTGAAGTGCGGACTTTCTCCACCCACTGGTCGAAGCCGTTGGCCTGGAGCGCATAGACGGGAAAGTTCATGCCCGAGAAACCGGCGCCGCTATAATGCGACGACAGGCCGTGGAACGTGCCCTCACGGTTCATCACGGCATGCAGCTTCGTCTCCATGCCGGGCATGGTGTAAATCATGCCGGCCATAGCGGGAATGTAAAAGGCGTTCATCACCGAGGTGCCGGTCAGACGGAACTCGACCGGCCGATCGACCGGCAACGCCAGTTCGTTGACCGTGGCGATACCCTGCTCCGGATAGATGAACAGCCACTTCCAGTCGAGCGCCACGACCTGAACCTCGAGCGGCTTGACGTTCGCCGCGATCGGCTGACCCGGAGCGGTCCGTTCGATCGGACGATAGGGGTCGAGCAGATGGGTGCTCGTCCACGTCACCGCACCCAGGCAGATGATGATCAGCAGCGGCGCCGACCAGATCACCAGCTCGAGCATGGTCGAGTGGTCGAAGTGCGGATCATATTCCGCTTCCGTATTGCTCTTGCGATAGCGCCACGCGAACAGCACCGTCAGCGCCATCACCGGAATGATGATGAGCAGCATCAGGGCCGTCGCGATCAGCACCAGATCGCGTTGCTGCATGGCGACATCGCCCGCAGGGTTGAGCACGACCGCATCGCATCCCCCCAGCATGGCCAGGAGGGGCAAGGCGGCCCAGCGAAGAGGGCGCAGGCGCGCAAGGCTCGACGAATGAGACATATGACAGGGGCCGCTACGCCTTTGCTGCACCTGCGCACATTGGACAGTTTGTCCAATCCCCGGACGGCTTGGAAAGGCGCATAGGCGCAGCAGAATGGCGGTCATGCGCGGTCTTTTTGCACCGCAACTGCCCCGCCTCAATAACTTGGAAGAAGTCAGGACTGGCAGCCGATGAGCGCAGAGTTAACCGCATCGACCTCGACGCCCCTTGAGCGGGACGCGCGGCTGGTCAATGCCCGCGATCCGCACCATGTCGCGCCGGGCGATATCGCCATCGGCGTCATCATCGGGCGCACGTCGGAGTTCTTCGACTTCTTCGTGTACGCCATCGCGTCGGTGCTGGTGTTCCCGTCGCTGATCTTCCCTTATGTCGACGCGCTGACCGGCACGCTCTATTCGTTCGCGTTGTTTTCGTTGGCGTTCATCGCCCGTCCTATCGGCACCTTCATCTTCATGGCTGTCGACCGCAGTCTGGGCCGCGGGGTCAAGCTGACCATCGCGCTGTTCCTGCTCGGCGGCTCGACCATGGCGATCGCCTTCCTCCCCGGTTACGCACAGATCGGCACCTCGGCTGCCGTGCTGCTCGGCATCTTCCGCATCATGCAGGGCCTGGCACTGGGCGGTGCCTGGGACGGCCTGCCCTCGCTGCTGTCGCTGAACGCGCCGGAGCGTCGTCGCGGCTGGTATGCGATGATCCCGCAGCTCGGCGCGCCGCTCGGCCTGCTGGTCGCCAATGGCCTGTTCGCGTTCTTCCTGACGACGCTCAGCACGGCGGACTTCCTCGACTGGGGCTGGCGCTACCCCTTCTTCGTGGCGTTCGCGATCAACGTCGTGGCGCTCTTCGCCCGTCTGCGCATCGTCGCGACGCCGGAATTCCAGCGTCTGTTCGAAAGCCGCGAACTTCAGCCCGCGCCCGTTGGCGAGACGCTCAGCACCGAGGGCCGCACCGTCATTCTCGGCGCCTTCGCACCGCTCGCGAGCTTTGCGATGTTCCACATCGTCACCGTGTTCCCATTGTCCTGGGTCGTGCTGTTCAACCGTGAACGTCCGCAGGACTTCATGATGATCGAGATCGTCGGCAGCATCGTCGGCGTGCTCGCGATCCTTGCCTCGGGCAAGATCGCCGACCGGGTCGGTCGTCGCACGCTGCTCGGCGCCTCGGCCGCAGCGATCGCGGCCTATGCCGGTTTCGCGCCGCAGTTGCTGGACCAGGGCGGCGTTGGCGAGACGGTCTATATCGTGCTCGGCTTCCTGCTGCTTGGCCTGGGCTTCGGTCAGTCTTCGGGCGTCATCAACGCGGGCTTTTCGCCGCTGCGTCGCTACACCGGTGCGGCAATCACCTCAGACCTCGCCTGGCTGATCGGTGCGGGTTTCGCGCCCCTGGCTGCACTTCTGCTGTCGAGCAATTTCGGCCTGATATCGGTCGGTGTCTATCTGCTGTCGGGCGCGGTGTGCACGCTTGCCGCTCTGGGCATCAACAAGGAACTGGCGAAGCGCTCTTCCTGATCTGACGCCATCCTGAACCGAAGAAGCGGCCGGCGGGGCGACTCGCCGGCCGTTTTGTTTCTGTTCACGGCCATTCCTACATGAAGCAGGCAAAGCCCTGACCGGGCTATCGTGACAGGAGGCGTGATGACGGACGGCAAGCGATGGATGGCCAAGGCATTGATCGGCCTGACGAGTTTCGGATTGGCGGCAAGCGTTGCCGAGGCACGGGTACCGGCAGGCGTCTGGGCCAACCCTTCCAATAGCGTACAAGTGCGCTTCGCCCCATGCGGGCGTGGGCAGGATGCGCAGTTGATGTGCGGCACGGTCATCTGGGCCAGTGAGCAGGCCAAGGCCGATGCGGCACGTGGCGGATCGGATCGATTGGTCGGTACCCGCCTGTTCACCGATTTCGAGGAGGAAGAGCCCGGTCGCTGGGCCGGTACCGTCTTCATCCCCGATATCGGCCGCGAGGTGGAGGGCACGATCACGCAGGTCGATGCGAAGACCTTGGTCGGTGAAGGCTGTCTGTTCGGCGGGCTCGGCTGTCGCCAGCAACGGTGGCGGCGCGTCAAATAAGCAGCGCCTCGGGGAACCCGAGGCCGTTTTCCGCGTCCCCGATGTCGCTATCGGATGAGGAAAGGACGATCATGGCGGACGATGCGTTGACGGTGGTCAAGGGCACGCTGGAGGACAATGTCGGCGATCGACAGGTCGAGTTCGTCGGCGAAATTGACGGCGAGGAGTATCAGTTCGCCGTCCAATATGACGTGCTCGAAGCGCTGAGCGGCGACGTTCCCGAGGGCGATGCGGTGGAACTCTTCGAGCGTTATTCGGACGACATTCTCGAAGCGGCCCTGACCGCGCTCGGCCGGGATGTGGAACAGTCGCTGGTCGTGGTCAGCGAAAACGACCTCGACTGATCAGCCGAGGAACAGGCGATCAATCTGCTGTGCAAGCTCGGCCAGCGTATAGGGCTTGCGAAGCAGGGCGAAGCCGTGGCTGCCTTCGTCGGCAATCACTTGGCTATATCCGCTGGTCAGCAGGATGCGCAGGCCGGGATATAGCCGGGTGATGTCATGGGCGAAGTCGATGCCCGATTGGCCGGGCATCATGACATCGGAGAAGACGAGGTCGAAGCGCGTCGCATCGGCCTTCAGTTCCTCCAGCGCGGCGGCGGCATTGGTGGCGATCACCGTGCGGCAGCCCAGCGTCTTGAGCGCTTCGACGGCGAACTGACCGACCTCGATATTATCCTCGACGATGAGGACGCACAGATCGGATCGCGGCGCCATATCGATCGTCCGCATTCCGGCATCCGTCTGAGGCTGGCGATGGCTTTGCGGCAGGATCAGCGTGAAGGTCGCGCCCTGTCCCGGCTGGCTGACGACCTGCACATCGCCGCCCGACTGCCGGGCAAAGCCGAAAACCTGGCTCAGCCCCAGGCCCGTGCCGGCGCCAAGCTGTTTGGTCGTGAAGAAGGGTTCGAAAATCTGATCGAGCCGGTCGCTGGGGATGCCCTCACCCGTATCGGTAATGGCAATCCGCACCTGCTCCATTCCATCAGGGCCGATGGCAGAGCTGATGCGGATGGTCAGTGTCCCCTGCCCGGCCATCGCGTCACGGGCATTGACCGCCATGTTGACGATGGCGGTGTCAAGCTGGCTGCGATCGACATGGGCGAAGCATGGCGTCTCCGGACGTTCGATGACCAACCGAATGCCAGCCCCGGAGAGCGTGTGGATCATGTCGGTCAACGTCATGATGCTCGCACCGACATCGATGACCTCGGGCGTCAGCGGTTGGCGCCGGGCGAAGGCCAGGAGTTGCGCGGTCAGCTTGGCGGCACGGTCGGCGGCATCGGCGATCGCGTCGATCTGGCGCTGGCGCCGCTCGGACGGGAAATCGGCATGGCGCAGCAGGTCGATCGAACCGCGAATGACCGTGAGGAGATTGTTGAAGTCGTGCGCCACCCCGCCGGTCAGTTGCCCGATCGCCTCCAGCTTCTGCGCCTGACGCAGTTGTTCCTCGGTCTGGCGCAGCGCTTCTTCGGCGGCCCTTTGCTGCGTAATGTGCCGGCCGACCGCGAACACCTCGTTGCCGTGCGCCGCGCCGACCCAGGATATCCATTCATAATGGCCCTCGGCATGGCGCATCCGCACTTCGGTGCGGGCCACCCGCCCTTCCAACGAGCGGGATAGTGCTCGCTCTGCGGCGGGCAGGTCATCGTCATGGACCAGATCGGTGACCAGATGCCCTAGCAATGTCCCGCTCGCGTAACCGAGCAGATCATGCCAGGCGGGGTTGACCCGCTGGATCGCCCCCTGCTCGTCGAGGACGGTCAGCAGGTCGGGAGAAACGTCCCACATCCGGTCTCGCTCGGCCGTCCGCTCGACGATGCGCTGTTCGAGCGTGACGTTGAGCCCGCGCAGCTCCTCTAAAGCGGCGGATAGCTGTTCCTGGCTGTCACGCAACGCGGCATCGGCCAGCACGCGCGACGTGGTCTCATTGGTGAAGATGAACAGGCCGGCCACTTCCCCCGCCGCGTCGAGGACACGGGAGTAGGAGAAAGTCCAATAGGTCAGGGCCTCGCCACGATCCGTTCCCAGCTTCCAGGGCAGATCGACGAAGCGCTGCGTGCGACCGGCCAGCGCGTCGTCGATGATCGGCCGTGCCTGTTCGAGTGCTTCCGCCCAGACTTCATCGAACCGGGCGCCCATTGCCCAGGACAGACGGGGCCCAAGCAGCGGAAAATAGGTCTCGTTGAAGAAGAAGTGCAGATCCGGCCCCCAGGCCAGGATCATCGATTCGGGCGAGTTGAGCACCAGGCTCAACGCAACGCGAAAATTCTCCGGCCATGTTTCGGGTGGGCCGAAAGGATGATCGGCCCAATCCCTGTCCAGAATCAGCCGCGTCGCTGCGCCACCCCCTTCGAGGAACGCCAGTTGCGGGGGAAGCTTTTCGGCCGTCATCGGCCGGCTGCTAGCAACTTACATCAAGAGCCGCCACCGACGCGCTCACAATTCCTCACCACATAGCGTAACGGCGGCCTGAATGACCGCGAGATGGGTCAGTCCCTGCGGCATGTTGCCCAGATAATGGCCGGTGTCCGGATCGATCATCTCGGCATAAAGGCCCGCTCCCCGGCTATCCAACGCTTCGGTCGCCGCGTCGAACGCCGCCTGGGCCGCCTCCCGCTGCCCCAGGATCGCCCGTGCTTCGATCATCCAGAAGGTACAGGCGAGAAAGCACGCTTCCTCTTTCTCCACGCCGGAATAACGATAGTGAAAGGCGCCCTTGCCCAGTTCCCGGTCGATCGCATCCAAGGTACGCGCCAGCCGATCCTGCCCATCGAACTGGAAACGCACCGCGAGCGCCAGACTGGCGTCCAGTGCGTCACTGTCGGGATGCATCAGATAGGCGCCGCGCTTCTCCGACCAGCAATGCTCGCCGATCCAAGCTTCGACGCGGTCGCGTTCGCGGGCCCAGCGATCGCGGCAGGTGGTGGGGATTTGGCCCTCATCCGCCAGCTCGACCGCACGGGCCAGCGCCTGCCAGCAACTGATCTTCGACATGGTGTAATGGCGTTCCTCGGGCAGCTCCCAGATACCCGCATCGGGCAGGCGCCAGCGATCGGCACAGGCGTCGGCCAGATGCGACAGGGTTTCCGCACTGGAGGAGTCGAGAAAATTGCCGCAGGACACGAAGCGGCTCGCCGTCTCGAAAATATCGCCATAGATGCCATGCTGGTGCTGGCCCCCGGCCAGATTGCCGACCCGCACGGGGCGCGACTGGCGATAGCCACTGACGGCGATTTCCTGCTCGGCCGGCACGCGCTGGCCGTTCAGCGTGTAGCAGACCTGCGGCTCCGCCTCGCCCAGTCGCTTGAGCAGCCAGGTGAAGGCGGCCTTCGCCTCGGCATGGGCACCAATGCGCAGGAACGCCTTGATGGTATAGCCGGCATCGCGAACCCAGGCGTAGCGATAGTCATAGTTTTTCGAACCCCCGATCCCCTCGGGCAAGGAGGTCGTCGCGGCGGCCGTGATCGCACCGGTGGGCGAGTAGAGCAGCAGCTTGAGCGCCAGCGCATTGCGCAGGACACGGTCGCGCTGCGCGTCGGGTACCTTCAGGCGGCTCGCCCATTGCCGCCACTCGGCATCGGACAGATCGATACGCTCGTCGATCTGCTCGATATCCTGGCAGACCAGCGGCTCATCCTCGCCGGCAATGATGGCGATCCGGGCGCGGTCGCCGGGGCCGACCGCCGCCTGGGCGGTGACCAGCCCATCCTCGATCGTCTCGACCGTGACATGGCCGCAATGGCGAAACACGCCGAGCACCCGATCGACATGGAAGACATTATGTCCCCCCGCCGGCGCGAAATAAGGGCTGACGGTATCCGCTCTCCGGCTGAAGCGAAGGGTGATGGCAAAGCGGACGAAGCCGTCCAGCCCTTCTACCCGCCGCGCCAGTTCCGCCCAGGGAAGCCGCCCGGCTGTTCCGCTGTTCAGGGACTCGACAAGCTTGGCACGACCGGCCGCGGTGATGAACACCGTCTCCAGCACGTTGCTGTCGGGGCGGTAGCGACGCTCGACCGTAAAGGGCTCGACCGGGGTGATCGAGAAACAACCACCGCGTTCGCCGTCGAGCAGCCGATCGAACAGCGGCGGCGAATCCATATTGGGCACACACCACCAATCGATCGCGCCATCGGCCCCACTCAGCGCCACGCTTCGCCCATCGCCCAGCGCCGCATAATTTTCGAGATCGAGGAAACCGTCTTCGTCGCGGAGCGGATCGGGATGCTGGTCGGGCAATGTCACGAGGGCGCGCGCTCCGCTTAGGGGGATCATGATCCAGGTTATCGCCTTGAAACTCGTCAAAAGGAGGAAGTCTCCGTGGGACCTTCCGCAGTTTTGCGCGTTGCAGCAGCCATTACGACGACATGGGAGTAATGTGATGAGCCTGGCATCGGCATTTGGTTTCGGCACGACGAAGGTCCGCTATGCGGTCGTGGGCGCCGGCGATATCACCCAGTCGGCGATGTTGCCCGGCATCAAGCATACGGGCAATTCGGAACTGACCGCGATCGTCACTGGCGACGCCGAAAAAGGGCGTGCGCTCGCCGAAAGATACGGCGTCGAACATGTCTATTCCTATCATGAATTCGACAAGCTGCTGACCGCCGGCGTCTGCGATGCCATCTATCTGGGCACCCCCAACTGGCGCCATGCGGAGTTCGCCATCCCCGCGCTTGAGGCTGGCATCCATGTGCTGTGCGAAAAGCCGCTGGAGATTTCGGTCGAGAAGGCCCGCGCAATCCAGGCGGCGGAGAAGCGGTCGAGCGCCAAGCTGATGACCGCCTATCGCCTGCATTTCGAACCCGGCACGCTCGCGGCGATCGAGAAGATCCGCAATGGCGAACTGGGCGAATTGGTCGCCTTCACCTCATGCTTCGGGCAGAAGCTCGATCCCGACAATCACCGCGCCAAGCATGGGCTGGAGGCCGGGCCGCTATTCGACATGGCGCCCTATCCCATCAACGCCATCCGCTATCTGTTCGGTGCCGAACCCGTGGCGGTCGAGAGCGCCGTGGCCACGCGCCAACCCAGCGCAGGACTGGGCGATCTGGATGATACCTTCGCCGTCGTGCTGCGCATGCCCGGCGATCGGCTGGCCAGCTTCACGGTCAGCTATGCGATGAACAATGTCGACAGCCTGATCATCGCGGGCATGAAGGGTTCGATCCATATGAGCCCGGCCTATGGCTTTCAGTCGGGGATCGAGCATGAGGTGACGATCGGTGACAAGGAGAGCCATGAGACCTTCAAGCACACCGACCAGTTCGGTGGCGAGATGCGCTACTTCTCGGATTGCATCCTGAACGACCGCGATCCCGAGCCAGATGCCGAGGAAGGTATGTCCGACCTGCGTGTCATCGAGGGCATCGTCAAGGCGATGGAAACCAAGTCCCGCGTCGAGCTGCCGCCCTTTACCCGCACTCGCCGGATCGACCCGCCCAGCCAGCGTCAGACCCTGTCCGCCGTCAGCGCACCCGAGCCAGTAAAGGCGAAATCGCCCACCGGTTCCTGATCGGTGACGATCAGCTAATTTTTTGCGGGAGCGGAACGACCCTATCAATCGTTACGCCGCCGATGACATATCATGTGTCACGACAGGGAGAAGACGGTGGATCAGCGGGAAGAGCAGCTTCGTCAGCGGGCGTATGATATCTGGCAGGCCGAAGGTGAGCCCCATGGCCGCGATCGGGACCATTGGGAAATGGCCGAACGTGAGTTGAGTGACACGCCGACAGAGGAAGCCCCGAAGGTGGAGACAGAGGCCAAGCCTGTCTCCACCCGGCGCAAGTCTGCCGGCGCCAAAACGACGCAGACCGCTCCCGCCACGATCCAGGATGACGGCGTTACCGCGAAACCCAAGACGCGAAAGCCACGCGCCAGCAAGTCCTGACGCGATCGCTCGGCAGACGGACTCCCATCCATCTCCCGAGCCGACATCTCCTGATTTTCAGAATCAATTCACGCATAGTCTTCCACCGACTTTTGCCGGAGAGCCCACTTGACCGCATTGCCCGATCGGATTCTGCCCGGTTCGCCCCATCCGCTGGGGGCGACCTTCGATGGCGAAGGGGTTAATTTCGCCGTCTATTCGGCCAATGCCGACCGGATCGAACTCTGCCTGTTCGATGCCAAGGGCAAGCGCGAACTGCGGCGCTATACCCTGCCCGAGTGCACGGACGAGGTCTGGCACGGCTATCTGCCGGATGTCGGTCCGGGTCTGCTCTATGGCTACCGCGCCCATGGCCCCTATGAGCCCGAGGCGGGCCATCGCTTTAATCCGAACAAGCTGCTGCTCGACCCCTATGCGCGCAAGTTGTTCGGCGAGATCAAATGGACCGACGCGCTACATGGCTATCAAATCCGGTCTAAAAAGGAGGATTTGAGCTTCGACAAGCGCGACAGCGCCGCCGCCATGCCCAAGGCGGTGGTGGTGGACGATCATTTCGACTGGTCGCGCGACGTGAAGCCCAATACCCCTTGGTCGGAAACCGTCATCTATGAAGCGCACGTCAAGGGCCTGACCAAGCTGATGGAGCTGGTCCCGCCGCGTGAGCGTGGGACCTATGCCGGTCTCGGCCATCCGGCGGTCATCAAGCATCTGAAGCGCATCGGCGTCACCGCGATCGAGTTGCTGCCGATCCACAGCTTTACCCAGGACCGCTTCCTGCAGGAAAAAGGCTTACGCAACTATTGGGGCTATAACACGCTCGGCTTTTTCGCGCCCGAGCAGGCCTATTTCGCGACCGACACGCAGGACGAACTTCGCCGCGCGGTGCACAAGCTGCATAAGGCGGGGATCGAAGTGATCCTCGACGTCGTCTACAATCACACCTGTGAAGGGTCGGAAAAGGGCCCGACCCTGTCATGGCGCGGGCTCGACAATGCTAGCTACTACCGACTGGTCCAGGATCAGCCGCGCTACACGATCAACGACACCGGCACCGGCAACACGCTGAACCTGTCCAAGGCGCGGGTGATCCAGATGGTGGCGGACTCGCTCCGCTATTGGGCGACGAGCTTTGGCATTGACGGCTTCCGCTTCGACTTGGGCCTGACGTTGGGCCGCGAAGCCGATGGCTTCGATCCGGGGGCGGCCTTCTTCGATGTGCTCCGCCAGGACCCGGTGTTGGGTCGGTTGAAGCTTCTGACCGAGCCATGGGACGTGGGGCCGGGTGGCTATCAGCTCGGCAATTTCCCGCCCGGCTTCTCGGAGTGGAATGACAAGTATCGCGACACCGTGCGCAAATTCTGGCGTGGCGATCCCGGTCAGCGGGGGGAACTGGCCGCCCGCCTCTCGGGCTCGGGTGACCTGTTCGACCGGCGAGCCCGGCGCCCTTGGGCGAGCCTCAACATGCTCGCCGCGCATGACGGTTTCACGCTCGCCGATACCGTCATGTACGAACAGCGTCACAATGAGGCGAACAAGGAAGACAATCGCGACGGCCATTCCGAGAATTATTCGCGCAACTGGGGCGTCGAAGGACCGACCGACGACGAGAATATCAAGGCGGCACGCGGTCGCGTGATGCGGTCGATGATGACGACGCTGCTCGCCTCGCTCGGCACGCCGATGATCGTGGCCGGCGATGAGTTCGGTCGTACCCAGCATGGCAACAACAATGCCTATTGCCAGGATAACGAGATCAGTTGGCTCGACTGGAAAGCGGCCGCGTCCGAGGAAGGTGAGGCGATGATCGCCTTCACCGCCAGATTGGCGGACCTGCGTCGCCGCTATCAAGTGCTGCGCGCGCCGCAATTCCTTTACGGACAGGATACGCCGGGGCACGGCGTCAACGATATCGAATGGTGGGACGAGCGCGGCGATCAGCTCAGCCCCGACGACTGGAACAACCCGGAGGGTCGCGCCCTGATGATGCGACGCGCGATTAAGACCGAGGATGACCGTATCGAGGCTGTTTCGCTGCTGCTCAACGCTTCGCCCGATCCGATCACCTTCACCCTGCCCCCGCCCCATAACGATCGCACTGTCCTGATCGACAGTGCCAAGCCCGAGCAGGGCGAGATCGCTATCGGCGACAGCTATGAGGTCGCGCCGCAGAGCGCCGTCCTGATCACCTGGCATGACGTGATTGCGTCATGACCAGTTGGGGCCCCGAGCTGCGGGATGACGGTACGGCGCGCTTCCGCCTCTGGGCGCCGGATCGCGATCGGGTCACGCTCGAAATCCATGGCGGCGCGTCTGTCGCCATGGAGCGCGATGCAGAAGGGTGGTTCTCCGTCGATGCCGAGGCCGGCCCTGGCACCCGCTACCGTTTCCGACTGGATGCGGATTTGGTCGTGCCCGATCCCGCTTCCCGGCTGCAATCCGGCGGCGTTCACGGTTGGAGCGTCGCCGTCGATCACGCCTTTGCCTGGAGCGCGACCGAATGGCGTGGACGGCCGTGGGAAGAGACGGTGTTGCTGGAGGTCCATGCGGGGACGCTCGGTGGTTTTGCCGGCATCCGCGATCGGCTGGCGGGCTTAGCGGCGGCGGGTATCACCGCGATCGAGTTGATGCCGGTCAATGCTTTCGGCGGTACGCGCAACTGGGGCTATGACGGTGTCCTGCCCTATGCCGTGGCCGAGGCTTATGGTTCGCCGGCCGAACTGAAGACGCTGATCGACACCGCGCATATGCTGGGCATCTCCGTCTTTCTCGACGTGGTGTACAACCACTTCGGTCCTGACGGGAATTACCTCAATGCCTATGCCGGCGCCTTCTTTCACAAGGATGTCGACACCCCCTGGGGTGGCGCGGTGGCGGTCGATGTCGATACGGTGCATCGTTTCTTCGTCGACAATGCGCTGATGTGGCTGCGCGATTATCGCATCGACGGGCTTCGCTTCGACGCCGTCCATGCCATCGCCAATGACGATTTCCTCGACCGCATGGCGCGCGAGCTTCGTGCCAGCCTGCCCGAGCGACAGGTTCATCTGGTTCTGGAGAATGAGAAGAACGACGCCGACCGCCTGTCCCCGGAGCGGTTCGACGCGCAGTGGAACGACGACTTTCACAATGTGCTGCACGTCCTGCTCACCGGTGAGACCAGCGCCTATTATGGCGATTTCGCCGACCGTCCGGCCGAACGTCTCGCGCGCTGTCTGAAGGAAGGCTTCATCTATCAGGGCGAAGGGTCTGCCAATCACGATGGCACGCCCCGCGGCAAGCCATCGGTGCATCTGCCCAGCACCGCCTTCGTGGCCTTCCTTCAGAACCATGACCAGGTCGGCAATCGTGCCATGGGCGAGCGGCTGATCCGGCTGACCGATCGCGAACGCCTTCGCGCCGCCACCGCGCTGCTGCTGCTGGGGCCGCAAATCCCGCTGCTGTTCATGGGCGAGGATGAGGGGAGCGACAGTCCTTTCCTGTTTTTCACCGACTTCCATGACGAACTGGCCGATGCCGTGCGCGAAGGCCGCCGAAAGGAATTCGCGAAGTTCGAGGCTTTTGCGGATGAGCAAGCACGCGAACGCATTCCCGATCCCAATGCCCGGACGACATTCGAAGCGTCCGTGCCGAAACCCGGGCCGGATGCGGGCGAGTGGCGGGCGCTGTACCGGGAATTGCTGATGCTGCGACAGGTGCATATCGTGCCGCGTCTCAAGGGTGCCATTGGCATTGATGCGGACGTGGTCGGCGATGCCGCCGTCAAAGCTCGCTGGCGAATGGCGGATGGTGCGACGCTGACCATCCAGATCGACCTGAGTGACGCTCCTGCGTCTGCCTTCGGAGAGGAGGGAACACTGATCCACCGTGAGGGCGATCGGTTCGCTGCCTGGATTTCGGCGTGAGCGACCTTCACGATCGGGCCAAATCCGCCGGGCTGATCCGCGACTGGCAGGACGCGAAGGGAACCGACCAGCAAGTCTCCGATGAGGCGCTGGAGGCCATCCTGGCGTGTCTTGATCATGACGTTGGCGAAGAACGGTTCGTGTCTGGTGATGTCGGGGAAGCCATTGCTTTGCCAGAGGGTTGGCGATCGGGGTCGGCAAAGCTTTTGCTCGAGGATGGCGAAATCCGATCGGTAAAGCTGGAAGAACAAGGCGGACGAGCTCAACTCCCTGCACAGCTCGCGCCCGGCTATCATCGCCTGGAACAGGGCGAACGCCAACTGACGGTCGCGGTCGCGCCACGTCGATGTCCATCGCCGCCGGCTGGTCGTCATTGGGGTAGCGCGGTCCAGATCCCATCGCTGCGCGAGGGGCACGGGGCCTATGGAGATTTCGCCAGCCTGGCCGCGGCCGCCACAACCCTGGGTCGCGCCGGAGCGGCAGCCTTGGCGATCAGCCCGGTCCATGCCCTGTTCCCCGCCGATGCCACGCGCTTCAGTCCCTATGCTCCGTCCAGCCGGCTATTCCGCAATGCGTGGCTCGGACCAGCGGGGGAACCCGTGGTCGAAGCCGGTGAATTGATCGACTGGAAATCCGCCGCACCGGATCGGATGCGTGACCTCCGCGCCGCATATGATGGCTTGTCTTCCGAAGAACGGGCGCAATTCGCGCAGTGGCGGCAGTCGCAGGGCGAACGGCTTCAGGCCCATGTCGTCTTCGATACCCTCCATACCTATTTTCACGCCCGGGCAGGAGCCAGCGGCTGGCCCCAATGGCCGACCGAATATCATGATCCTGCCAGCGACACGGTAAGCCGCTTCGTCGCGGAGCATGAGGACGCCGTTACCTTCCATGCCTTCACCCAGTGGCAGGCAGATCGCGGGCTGGCGAAAGCCGCCAGTGCCGCGCGGGGCGCCGGCATGGCGATCGGCCTGATCGCCGACCTCGCCATCGGTGTCGCGGGCGACGGTGCCGACGGGTGGAGCAGGCCGCAAGACTTGCTGACTGGTCTGTCGATCGGTGCACCGCCCGATCCGCTGGGGCCCGATGGGCAGAATTGGGGGATCACCGCCCTTTCGCCCTTTGCGTTGCGCAGACAGGGCTTCGCGCCCTTCATTCGGACGCTTCGTGCGATCTTCGCCCATGCGGGGGGCGTGCGGATCGATCACGCCCTTGGCCTTGGTCGGCTCTGGGTTATTCCCGACGGTCGGGCGGCGGATCAGGGTGCGTATCTGACCATGCCGTTCGATCACATGTTGCGTATCTTGAAGATCGAGGCACACCGAGCGAATGACGGGCGCGGCGCGATCGTGATCGGCGAGGATCTCGGCACCGTGCCTCCCGGCTTTCGCGACACCATGGCAGACGCCGGGATGCTGGGGATGCGGGTCCTGCCGTTCGAACGCGACAAGGCCGGCCATTTTCTGGCGCCCGAGACATGGTCTGCCCATGCGATCGCCATGACGGCCACGCATGACATCGCGACGGTCGCCGGCTGGTGGGAAGGTCGGGACTTGGAATGGCGTGCGCAGATCGCGGGCACCACCGTATCCGATGACCAAGTCGAAGAACGCAAGGAAGAGCGGGCTCGGCTTTGGGACGCAATCGGGGAAGGCCCTGCTCCGGCGGAAGCCGCCGTCGTGGTCGATGCCGCCATCGAAGCGGTGGCGGCCACCCCCTGCCCCCTTGCCATCGTGCCCGTCGAGGACCTGTTTGGCCTGATTGAACAGCCCAATCTGCCGGGCACGGTAGACGAGCATCCCAATTGGCGCCGTCGCCTGCCCGATACGCTGGAGGCCTTGACCGCCGATACGACGGTCGTCGCCCGCATTACAATGCTCAACGCCCGCTGACCCTTATCGAAGGACGCCGTCCATGACGCCGCGCGCCACCTACCGCTTTCAGTTTCACAAGGACTTCCCCTTCGCCCGCGCGGAGGCGTTGTTGCCCTATCTCGACCGCCTGGGGATCAGCCATGTCTATGCGTCGCCGATCACCACGGCGGCAGCGGGGTCGACGCATGGCTATGACGTGATCGATCCGACCCGCATCAATCCCGAATTGGGCGGCGAGGAGGCTTTCCGGTCACTGGCCCAGTCGGCTCGTGACCGGGGGATGGGTCTCATCATCGATATCGTGCCCAATCATATGGGTGTTGGGGGCGGTGGCAATCGTTGGTGGAACGACGTACTGACTCATGGAGCGGACAGCGCCTATGCTCGCTTCTTCGATATCGACTGGTCGCGAAAGCTCGTCCTGCCGATCCTGGGTTCTCCCCTGTCCCAAACGCTGGCCGACGGACAGATCGCCGTCGAGCGCGCCGATGGCCAGGCCGAGATCGTGGCCTATGGCGAGCATCGGCTGCCGATCCGCGACGAGGATCAGGCCGACGCCGAGACCCTACCCCTCGCCGATCTGCTCGACCGGCAGCATTACCGGTTGGCATCCTGGCGCGTTTCCAATGACGAACTGAACTGGCGGCGCTTCTTCACCATCAACGATCTCGCGGGTCTGCGAGTCGAGGACGACGCGGTGTTCGAGGAAACCCACGCGCTCTATTTCCGGCTCTATGCCGAAGGGCTGATCGACGGGGTGCGGATCGACCATGTCGATGGGCTGACCGATCCGATCGGCTATTGCCGCAAGCTGCGCCAGCGCTTCGACACCATCCCCCGTGACGACGGCAACCGCGCCTATATCGTCGTGGAAAAAATCCTGGCGGCGGACGAAGCGATGGGCACCGATTGGGGCGTCGACGGCACCAGCGGTTATGACTTCATGGAGGAGGTTTCCGCGCTTCTCCACGCCCCCGAAGGGACACGACCCTTGGCCGACCTCTGGGCGCAACTGAGTGGTCGCTCTGCCGATTTCGGACCGGAGGAGTTGCAGGCGCGAGAGGATTTGCTAGCCTGGCAATTCGCGGGCCAACTCGACCAATGCGTCACGGCCTTTGCGAAATTGCCCGCTTCCGCAACGGACTTGGTTGGATCCATCACCACACCCATGCTCCGTCGGGCGATCGAGCGGCTGCTCTGGGTCTTCCCGGTCTATCGCACCTATGGCCCCGATGCGCCCGAGACAGACCGTCTGATCCGCGACGAAGCCCGCAGCCGGGTCGAGCGTTTCATTCCGCCCGGCGAAGCCTTCGTCGTCGATCAGATCCTGACCTGGCTGGCCGGTGACGGGCCGGGTGAGGATAGCCTTCGAGCGGAGGCCGTGCGCCGCTTCCAACAGCTCTCGGCTCCGATCGCCGCCAAGGCGGTGGAAGACACCGCCTTCTACCGGCATGGCGTCCTGCTATCGCGCAACGATGTCGGCTTCGATGCCGGACGCATGAGCATGCCCATCGCGGAATTCCATGATCGCATGACGGGGCGCGCCGAACGCTTCCCCCGCGCGATGCTGACGACCGCGACCCATGACCATAAGCGTGGTGAAGATGTCCGCGCCCGGCTCGCCGTCCTGAGCGCCATGCCCGACGAATGGCGTGAGATTGTCGAGCGCTGGCGAACGGAAACACTCACGCTTTCCGAAGGGGTCGATCCGGCCGATTGGTATATGCTCGTCCAGACGCTCGTCGGCGCATGGCCGGGCGCACCCGCATTGGAAGAGTTTGTCGGCCGCGTCGCCGCCTGGCAGGAAAAGGCCTTGCGCGAAGGCAAGCTGCGGTCGTCCTGGGAAGAACCGGACAGTAATTATGAGAAGCGCTGCAACACGCTCGCCAAGGCGCTGATCACGGGTACTGAGGGACAGGCGTTTCGGGCCGATCTGGCGGCGCTGCTCAAGGCGATTGCACCGGCGGCAACGGCCAACAGCCTGGCGCAACTGGGTCTTCGTTACACGGTGCCGGGTATCCCCGATTGCTATCAGGGGACCGAACTGGAGGATCTGAGCCTCGTCGATCCGGACAATCGCCGTCCGGTCGATTACGCCGCTCGGGAAGCGGCGCTGTCAGACGGTAGCAGCGCGAAGATGACGCTGCTCGCCACATTGCTGGCGGCGCGACGCCAGCATCCTGCGCTGTTTGCGGAAGGCGATTACCAGCCGCTGGCCGTAACCGGCCATGGCAAGGACCGGGTTCTGGCCTTTCGCCGAACGCATGAAGGCACGACGCTGACCGTTGTTGTCGGAATTCGGCTCTGGCCCCTGATGAGCGAGGGCCAGCATGTCGATTGGCGCGACACGCAGGTCGTCATCGACGATGAACGCCACCCCGTAGCCGAACTGCTGGCCGACACCAGCTTCTGGCACCGGATCGACGCCTCCGCATGAAGCCATTGCCTCCTGATTTCTATATGCGGGATGTCGATCTCGTCGCTCGCGATCTCATCGGTACTACCTTGCAGATCGATGGGGTCGGCGGCGTGATCGTCGAGACGGAATCCTATGACATGGCCGACCCGGCCTCCCATAGTTTCGCCGGCCGCACACCGCGCAATGCGGCGATGTTCGGGCCGGTCGGGCATGCTTATGTCTATCGCATTTATGGACTGCACCATTGCTTGAACATCGTCTGTGGTGAGCCCGGTAGCGCCGTCCTGATCCGTGCGATCGAGCCGCTATATGGCATCGAGCGAATACGCGCGCGACGCGGCTTGGCGATGCGCGAACGCGACCTTTGCGCCGGACCGGGGCGGCTTTGTGAGGCGCTGGAAATCGACCTTGCCCTGGACGGCGTTTCGCTTTCTGCGCCCCCCTTCGAGATGGCTGAGCGGAGCGAAACGCCCCCCATCGTCGCCGGTCCGCGCATCGGCATCACCCGTGGAGCTGAACGCATGCGCCGGTTTGGATGGAAGGGATCGCCCTGGCTCAGCCGCCCCTTTCCTAAAAATCACACTGCAATGCAGCAATATTAAATTCGATATCTGCCGCGTCGCAGCACGTAATTTACTTGCGCTTCATCATGATTATCGCGAGCCTCTCTTCCATAATATAAGAGGGATGAGTCGATGGAGTGGATCAAGGTCCTGGCGATTGTCGCCATGGTCTATGGCGTCTGGGCGGCCTATCGATCGCTGGGTGCACCTGTTCTTCATGATGGCAACCGATATTTCCGCCAGCCCGATGGCAGCTTCCGCCGCTGGTATGGCGGCCGCAAATTCACCGCCGCCGAACTGGGTGAGACGGAACAGGCCTGATCTTTCCGGTCAGCAGAGGTAAATCTTGGCAGTGTTAAAGCTTTAGTCTTCCGACCCTTTTCGTGTCGGGTTGAGAGGATAAAGCTTTTTCATGTCTGCCGTTCCGGGCATCCCAACGTCCATATTGGTCATCGTCCTGGCCGTCATCGTGGCGGGTCTTATCGCCCGGCGGGTACCGGTTTTGCGCGTCGCCATCAGCATCCTGAGCTGGCTGATCCTGGGCGGCCTGGTGCTGAGCCTTGTGCATCAGCGCGAACAATTCGATCCCTATATCCAGCGGGCGATGCAGATTCTGAACCTGCAGGATCAGAATGTGGTCGGCGACACCGTGCGCATCCGGATGTCGCCCGATGGCCATTTCTGGGCGCGGGTCTCGGTCGACGGCGTCAGTCGCCGGATGCTGGTGGATAGCGGGGCGACGCTGACCGCCCTTTCGGTCGCCAGCGCCCAGGCGGCCGGGTTGCGGCCGCGCGCTCCCGTCATGCCCGTGGTGCTGAATACCGCCAATGGCATGATCCGCGCCCAGACCGCCAAGGTCGAAACGCTGAAGCTGGGCACCATCCGCGCCTATGATCTGCCCGTCGTCGTCTCGCCGGCGTTCGGCGATACCGATGTGTTGGGCATGAACTTTCTGTCACGCTTGAAGAGCTGGCGGGTCGAAGGACAAACCCTGATCCTGGAGCCCCATCACCCCAAGGCCGAAACCGAACCGAGCTGACGAGCTGGTGAAAACCGTGCGCAATTCGGGACATATCAACGATTGAGCAATTGACTTGATGGTATAGCTTACCCATGCGTCAACCTATGAGCACTCCCCTGTCGCGAATGCTGTCGCTCCCGGCACAGCTCGACCGATATGTCGCCCAGGCCCTCGACGAAGGCCGCTACCCCGACGAGCACGCCATGGTCGTTGCCGCGCTGGAACGGCTGCGCGACGAAACGCTGGCGCTGTCCCCCGAACATTGGTTGGTCGGCGGCGGCGAATGCGGCCAACGGGTGCGCGAGTTCGACTGGAGCCACACCTCGCTCGGGACACCGGACAATTGGTGCTCGGCGCTGCGCACGACAGTCGCCAATATCGTGCATTCTCCGATTGCAAAGGTCCTGATGTGGGGACCGGATCATGTGATGATCTATAACGACGCCTATCGGTCGATCGCAGGTCCGCGCCATCCGGCGGCCTTTGGGGGTCTTGTCCCTGAGATCTGGCCTGAAATCTGGGACTGGAACCGCGCCATCCTGGAACGCGGTTTTGCGGGCGAGGACAGCGCCTATCGCGACCAGCCGCTGATCGTCACGCGCGCCGGGGTGCAGGAAAAGGTCGTGTTCGACCTCTATTACACGCCCATCTATCTCGATCGCGGCGATGTGGGCGGCGTGATGTGCACTGTCGTCGAGAATACCGGCCGGGTCGCGGCCGAGCGTCGGCTGGCGGAGAGCGAGGCCGAGTTGCGGATCATCACCGATTCGTTGCCGGTGCTGGTCGCGTTCGTCGACCGCGAGGAGAGATATCGCTTCGCCAACGACTATTACCGCGAGTTTCTGGGTGTCGATCCCCAGTCGATGATCGGCAGCCGGATCAGCGACGTGCTGACCGAGGCCGATTATGCGGAGCGCCAGCCGCTGATCGCCCGCGCGCTGGCGGGGGAGACGGTCGTCGCCGATGTCCGGTTGCAGCATCGCGACGGCAGCAGTCGCCGGGCGGAAACCCGTTACATCCCGCGTCACGACGAGAATGGCGCGGTGATCGGCTTTCATATCCTGGTCTTCGACGTGGATGACCGGATGCGCCATGCCGAGGAAGTCGAGCGTAGCAACCGCCGATTCCGCGCCGCGATGGATGCGGTGCACGGCGTCCTGTGGACCAACAGCGCCGAAGGGCGGATGGTCGGCGAGCAGCCGGGCTGGGCCGCGATCACCGGTCAGACATTCGAGGAATATCAGGGCTTCGGCTGGTCGGGTGCCGTTCATCCCGATGATGCCGAAGCGTCGGTCGTCGCCTGGAACCACGCCGTTGCGACCAAGTCGATGTTCATCCACGAACACCGTGTTCGTCGCCACGACGGTGCCTGGCGCACTTTTGCCATTCGCGCCTTGCCGATCATCGGCAGCGACGGCGAATTGATCGAGTGGGTCGGCGTGCATACCGACATCACCGATCAACGAGCCGCTGAACAGGCCCTGCGCGATCAGGCCGATGTCCTGGCGCGTCAGGTCCGCCATCGCGAGCGGGCCGAGGCGCAGCTCCGCCAACTCAACGAGACGCTGGAAAACCGCGTCATCGAGGAGATTGGCGAGCGGCGTCAGGCCGAGCGCGCGCTGGCCCAGGCGCAGAAGATGGAGACGATCGGCAAACTGACCGGCGGCGTCGCGCACGACTTCAACAATCTGCTTCAGGTCGTGTCGGGCAATCTCCAACTGCTCGGCAAGGATGTGGCGGGCAATGAGCGCGCCGAACAGCGGGTGGCCAATGCCATGGCCGGCGTGTCGCGCGGCTCCAAGCTGGCGTCCCAGTTGCTCGCCTTTGGCCGGCGTCAGGCGCTCGAGCCCAAGGTCGTCAACGTCACGCGCTTCGTGCAGGGCATGGACGACATGCTGCGCCGGGCGATCGGTGAAGGCGTCGAGATCGAGACGATCGTCGGCGGCGGTCTCTGGAACACCTTCATCGACCCCGCGCAGATCGAGAATGCGCTGCTGAACCTGGCGATCAACGCGCGCGACGCGATGAACGGCCAGGGCAAGCTGACCATCGAGCTCGGCAATGCCCATCTCGATGACGACTATGCGCGTACCCATGAAGAGGTGGCGCCGGGCCAGTATGTCATGCTCGCGGTGTCTGACACCGGCTGCGGCATGAGTGCCGAGATCATCGAAAAGGTGTTCGAGCCGTTTTTCTCGACCAAGGGCGAAGGCAAGGGCTCGGGCCTTGGCCTGTCGATGGTCTATGGCTTCGTCAAACAGTCCGGCGGCCATGTGAAGATCTATTCCGAGGTCGATCACGGCACGACGATCAAGCTCTATCTGCCGCGCGCGCTTGAGGCGGAGGATGTCGAGGTCGCGGTCGATACCGGTCCGATCTCCGGCGGCACCGAGACAGTGCTGGTCGTCGAGGACGATGCCGAGGTGCGCGCGACTGTGGTCGAACTGCTGTCCGACCTCGGGTACCGCGTGCTGAAGGCAGTCGATGCGCAAAGCGCGCTCAACGTCATCGAAAGCGGCATTCCGATCGACATGCTGTTCACCGATGTCGTCATGCCCGGCACGCTGAAAAGCCCCGAGCTGGCCCGCAAGGCACGCGAGCGACTACCCGATATCGCGGTGCTGTTCACCTCGGGCTATACCGAGAATTCGATCGTTCATGGCGGGCGGCTCGACAAGGGCGTCGAGCTCCTGTCCAAGCCCTATACGCGTGAGGCGCTGGCCCGGAAGTTCCGCCACGTCCTTGCCAATCAACGGCAACGGCGGATGCCGACGGAGAATACCGTCCCGGCTGCGCGGCCTCAACAGGCAGAACCGGCCCAGCCGGTCCAAGCCACGCAGCCACTGCATGATGGTCGGACGATCCTGCTGGTCGAGGATGACGATCTGATCCGCGCGAATACGGCCGAGACGTTGCAGGATGCCGGCTTCGTCGTCGTCCATGCGGTGACGGCCGAGGAGGCGATGACCGCACTCCAGACCGCTCAGATCGATGTGCTGGTGACGGACATCAATCTGCCGGGCGAGTCAGGGATCGAACTGGCCGGGCGGGCACGACAGCTACGACCGGACCTGTCGATCGTGTTTGCGACGGGTGATGGTGGGATGGCGGCGGATGCGGCCGATATGGACGCGGCGCTGCTGACCAAGCCTTATTCGGCGGCGCAGCTCATTGGTGCGGTGCGCGGGCGTCTGGAGAATTCGGAACAGGCGATCCAGCCATAAGGCCGGACCGCCTGTTCCTTTCGATCGGATCCATGCCGGAGGGGGTCGGCAGCGGGACCCGGAACGAAAACGGTTAGCGGGCCTTCCAGCCCTCGATCGCGGCGAAGGTGATGATCACCGCCAGGACGAGCAAGGCACCCTGCAATTCCAGAGCGGACAAATCGAACTCCATCGTCATAAGTCAATCTCCGCATGATATCGGCTTGGCATGACGCCGAGCCGTTTCGGCATTGAAGACGTGGCGGTCGGACATGTCGCGATCGCACCATCTGGTTTGCGATCGCGGAGGATGTCCTTCCGCCTCACACAACGATATACGCGACGATCTTTGCTGCCGTGCAGCGACTGCGTGACAAATCATGTCCGACAGTTGGGGAGGTGGATTTCCGCACATAACCCGCCTTCCGGCCGATTGGAGAGTTTCAATTCGCCCCCCTCGGCGGCAACGACACGTGATACGATCGACAGGCCAAGACCGAAGCCGACCGTATCGCGACGGCGTGCCGCATCGAGCCGGACAAAGGGCTCGAGCACGAGTTCGAGCGAATCTTCCGGGATGCCGGGCCCATCATCCTCGACCCGGATATGCACACCCGTCGCGCCATCCGCCGCCAGGGTGATGACGGCGTGTTCGCCGTAGTGCAGCGCGTTTTCGACGAGGTTGGTCAGCGCCCGCTTCATCCCGAACCGGCGCAGGCGGCAGTCGAAATGGTCGGGCCCGACATAGCGGACATCGCGCCCATGATCGGTCGCGTCGTCGGCCAGATTGGCGCACAGGATGGCGAGGTCCGTCAACTCCGGCTTCTCGGCATCGCCCTCCCCACCCAGGAAAGCCAGGAGCGAGGCGACCATCGCCTCCATCTCCTCGATATCATTGCCGATCGCCTCGCGCACATCATCCTGCGAGATCGCATCGGCGCGCAGGCGCAGGCGGGCGAGGGGTGTCCTCAGATCATGCCCGACGGCAGCAAGCGCCCGGGTCTGTTCGTCGATCAGTCGGCCGATACGCGCCTGCATCCGGTTGAACGCGCGGGTCACATGGCGAACCTCTCCCGGTCCACGCTCGGGCACGATCAGGGCGCCCTGCCCGCCCTGCCCCCGGCCCAGCTTGTCGGCGGCCCGTGCGAGCATCCGCAGCGGGTGCAGGATGCGGCCGATCAACGCCCCGCTCAGCAGCATCAATGCAATGGCCGGGATCAGCGCCAGCAGCACGCGCCCGAACGCCAGGTCGAGCGTCCGCACGCCCTCACGCATCCGGAAGGTCAGGATCGACCCATCCTGCAACCGCAGATCGCCGCTCACCACCGAAGTCCGCCCCGGCGAGGTCAGCCGCAAATGGATATCGGTATCAGCCAGCGTCGGCTCCCACTCGACGATCTGGCGGCGCATGCCATCCATGGCTGGGGCGATCGGTGGACGGGGCGGCGTTTCGGGCGACCAACTGACGATATAGCGGTCTGTGGTCAGCTCCTCCGATACCTCGACCCGTTCGGAGGGAGGGCGTTCGCTGAGCACACGCCGCGCGACGATCAGATGCTCGGCCAGCCGCCGCGCTTCGTCGTCGCGTACCGAGACATGGCTGGCCCGCTCATAAAGATAGGTCGAGACGGCGAATTCGATCGTGACCGCCAGCAACAGAATCGCGACGATCCGCCCCAGCAGACCGACCGAGGGGCGGATCACCGGCGTTCGACCGGTACGTTCAGCATATATCCGACGCCGCGCACCGTCACGATCGGGGCCGCACCGCCGGCGCCCGACAGCTTGCGGCGCAGGCGGCTGACCAGCACGTCAATGCTGCGATCCGAACTGTCACCGATGCGCGCGCGCGACAGCTCGATCAGCCGCTCGCGTGCCACCACGCGCTGGGCATTGTCCAGAAAGGCGACGAGCAGGTCGAATTCCGCCCCCGTCAGTTCCACTTGCGCGCCCGAGGGCGACATCAGCTCGCGCCGCGGCAGATTGGCGGTCCAGCCGTCAAAGCCCAATATCCCCGCCTCCCGCTCGCCCGGGGCATTCTCCAGCCCGCCCCGGCGCAGGACGGCGCGGATGCGGGCCACGAGTTCGCGCGTGCTGAACGGCTTGGGCAGATAATCGTCCGCGCCGAGTTCCAGGCCGACGACACGGTCGACCTCGCTGCCCTTGGCGCTGATGAAGATGATCGGGACCGCGTTCCTCTGGCGGACCTGTCGGCACAGATCGATGCCACTGGTCCCGGGCAGCATAATGTCGAGCAGGATGAGGTCGATCTGTCCGACTTCCAGGGCCTGCCACATTTCGGGGGCGGCATTGGCGAGTTTCACCGCGAACCCGTTTTCTTGGAGCGCGCGGGCGGTCAGGGTCCGAAGGGCGGGATCGTCCTCGACGATCAGGATAGTGGGCGGCGTCACTCCCTCTGGCTAGGCAGGTGCAGGCTCGGCGTCAACGGCCGCTTCGGACCGATCTTCATCAACTCGTTGCAGCGTGGCGGCATAGCGACCGGCGCGCTCCGCATAACCCAGCGCGGATCGACGCAGCTTTTCCAGATCGTCGGGCCCCAAGGTACGGATCGCCTTGGCCGGCACGCCGACGATCAGGCTGGCAGGCGGGAAGGTCTTGCCCTCAGTAACCAGTGCGCCCGCCCCGACTAACGAACCCGCGCCGATCACCGCATCGTTCAGGATCGTCGCCCCCATGCCGATCAGGCAGCCATCCTCGATCGTGCAGCCGTGCAGCACCGCATGATGGCCCACGGTACAATCCGCCCCGATGGTCAGCGGACTGCCGGGATCGGAATGCAGCACCGCTCCGTCCTGCACATTGCTGCGCGTGCCGATATGGATGGGGGTATTGTCCGCCCGGACGACCGCCCCAAACCACAGGCTGGCCTGTTCGTCGAGGATCGCCTCGCCAATCACATCGGCCGAGGGCGCGACCCAGGCGCTGGGGTGCACGCTGGGCCGGCGGTCGTCTAGGGCGTAAAGAGGCATCAGGCGGCGTCCTTCCGATCATTCTTGGCCAGTTGACGATAGCGGTGGAGCAGCGGTTCGGTATAGCCATTGGGCTGCGCCGTTCCCTCGAAGATCAGCGCGCGTGCCGCCTGGAACGCCAACCCGTTGCGGCCCAGCCCGCTCATCGGCCGATAGGCGGGATCACCGGCATTTTGCGCGTCGACCTTCTCACCCATACGCGACAGCGCCGCATCGATCTGGGCCGGCGTCACGATTCCGTGGAGCAGCCAATTGGCCATATGCTGCGCCGAGATGCGCAGCGTGGCGCGGTCCTCCATCAGGCCGATGTCATGGATGTCGGGGACCTTGGAACAGCCGATGCCCTGATCGATCCAGCGCACGACATAGCCGAGCAGCCCTTGCGCATTATTGTCGAGTTCGGCGGTGATCTCCTCCGCGCTCCATTGCGGCGAGGATGCGATCGGAGGCGTCAGCAACCGCTCGAGCGGCGCCACCGCTTCAGCAGCGCGGGCTTGCTGGCGGGCGGTAACGTCGACGCGGTGGTAATGGGTCGCGTGCAGGGTGGCCGCGGTCGGTGACGGCACCCAGGCGGTCGAGGCGCCGGCCATGGGATGCGCGCTCTTCTGTGCGAGCATGTCCGCCATCCGGTCGGGCGCGGCCCACATGCCCTTGCCGATCTGCGCCCGGCCCGCGAAACCGCAGGCCAGCCCGATCTGGACATTGCGATCCTCATAGGCCGCGATCCAGTCGCTGGCCTTCATATCGGCCTTGCGGACCATCGGGCCCGCCTGCATCGCGGTGTGGATCTCGTCGCCCGTGCGGTCGAGAAAGCCGGTGTTGATGAACACGATGCGGTCCTTCACGGCATGGATGCACGCCGCCAGATTGGCCGACGTGCGGCGTTCCTCGTCCATCACCCCGATCTTGATCCGATGCCGGTCGAGGCCCAGCATATCCTCGACCGCATCGAACAGGCGGTTGGCGAAGGCCGCTTCGTCCGGCCCGTGCATCTTGGGCTTGACGATATAGATCGATCCCGACCGACCATTGCGCATAGGCCTACCGTCCCGCCCATCACGCTGGGCGATCAGACTGGTGATGATCGCATCGACAATGCCTTCGGGTGCCTCGTTGCCGTTCGGCAGGCGGATCGCCGGCGTGGTCATCAAGTGACCCACATTACGCACGAACAACAGGCTGCGCCCCGGTAGCGTGAAGGGCGTGCCGTCCAGAGCATGATAATGTCGATCCTCGGCCAGCGTGCGGGTCTGCGTGCGGCCCCCCTTGTCGAAGCTGGCGGACAGGCTGCCGTCGATCAGGCCAAGCCAATTGGCATAGCCGGCGACCTTGTCCTCCGCATCGACCGCCGCGACCGAGTCCTCCAGGTCGCATATCGTCGTCAGCGCGGATTCGAGCAGAACATCGGCAATCCCCGCCGCATCGGTCTGGCCGATCGGGTGGGTGCGGTCGACGATGATCTCGATATGCAGGCCGTGATGCCGGAACAACAGGCCGGTCTCGCTCCGGCCGATGAACTGGCTCGCATCGCGCAAAGTGGCGGCGGCCGCCTCGACATCGGTCACGTCATGCCAATTGCCGGCAATGGGCAGGGCATCGTCCAGAAAATCGCGGACCCAGCGAATGACGGCATCACCGCGATCCCGGTCATATCCCCGCGCACTGCTGGGGAGCAGGATGGCGTCGGTCCCGTACAGGGCATCATATAGGCTGCCCCAGCGCGCATTGGCCGCGTTCAGGAGGAAGCGTGCATTGAGCATCGGCACGACGAGCTGCGGCCCGGCCAGCCGCGCGACTTCGTCATCGACATGGGACGGCGCAATCGTGAAAGGTGCGGGCTCGGGCGTCAGATAGCCGATCTCGGTCAGGAAACCGCGCTGCGCCGCACCGTCATGCGCGCCGCCCTTACGATACCAATCGTCGATCTGCGCCTGCAGAGCATCGCGCTTCGCCAGCAAGGCGGCGTTTTCAGGGGCGAAGCGTGCCAAGACGTCCGCCATCCCCGACCAGAAGCGATCAACGTCCACCCCGCTACCGGGCAGGGCACGATCCTCCAGAAAGCGGACCAGTGCCGGGGCGACGGACAGGCCGTGACGGTCGATCATAGCAACTCTCCCATTCCTCTCTTCCGACATAGAATAGGGCATCGCCACTCGCATCGATAGATGGCATAATCGCACGCCTGTCGATCGCCAGAGGAACGAATGGATCCCGATATCGCGCTGTTCGTCGATGTGGTACAGGCCGGTAGTCTGGCCGGTGGGGCCAGAACATGGCGGCTGTCGCCCGCGATGGTTTCGAAACGGATCGCCCGTCTGGAGGCTCGATTGGGCGTCCGGTTGCTCCACCGCACCACCCGGCGGCTGACCATGACCGAGGCGGGCGCGGCCTTTCATGGCGAAGTCGCCCCGCTGGTGGCGGGCCTGCGGGCGGCGGAGGCGCGGGTCTCGCATATCGCGGCGGGACCCACCGGCCCCTTGCGTGTGACGGCACCGACCTCCTTCGGCCGCCTATGGGTCGCGCCCTATCTGCCGGGCTTTCTGGCACGCTATCCGGCGATACGCCTCTCACTCGACCTGACCGATGATTTCGTCGATGTGATGGGGGAGCGGGTCGATCTGGCGATAAGGATCACGGCGGCCCCGCCCAGCGGATTGGCCGTGCATCGCTTCGCGGACAATCGTCGGGTGCTCTGCGCCAGCCCCTCCTATCTCGCACAGGCCGGCACGCCGACCGGCATCGCGGCACTCGCCGATCATCGGTTGCTGGCGGCGAACGGCCAACTGCCCTGGCGGCTCACCGGGGCGACGGTGACGGGCGATAGCTTGATCGAGACCAATTCGAGCGAGGTCGTGCGCGAGATGGCGTTGGCCGGCGCCGGGATTGCCTTACGCTCTTTATGGGATGTCGCCGATGCGCTGGCGGACGGACGGCTGGTCCGCGTGCTTCCGCGCTATGAGGGATCGGTGGCGGTCGGCATTCTGGGTCTCCATGCCCCGATCGGCGCACCGGCCGCCGTCCCGGCCCTTATCGCGCATCTGGCAGAGGCTTGGCGAGACGCCGCCTGGATGAAATGACAACCGCGTCATTTTTCCGTGCATCGCTGGTCGACAGCTTCTAGGCAGGCGGCAGTCAAACAGAAAGCAGGGCATTTCAATGGCAGGGGGTCTGGTTGCGTTGCTGGACGATGTGGCGGCGATCGCCAAGCTGGCAGCGGCGTCGCTCGATGATGTAGCGGGCGCATCGGCCCGTGCCGGTGCCAAGGCGGCGGGCGTCGTCATCGACGATACCGCCGTCACGCCGCGTTACGTGGTTGGCCTGGCGCCGCAGCGCGAACTGCCGATCATCGGCAAGATTGCGCTCGGGTCGTTGCGCAACAAGCTGCTGTTCCTGTTGCCCGCCGCCTTGCTGCTCAGCGCCTTTGCGCCTTGGGCGATCACCCCGATCCTGATGCTGGGCGGCGCCTTTCTGTGTTTCGAGGCGAGTGAGAAGATCGTCGAGATGCTGGCCGGTGGCCATGCGGCGGCGGAGGATGTCGCGGTCACCGATCCGAAGGTGCTGGAGGACCGGCAGGTGTCGGGCGCGATCCGTACCGACCTGATCCTGTCGGCCGAGATCATGGCAATCGCATTATCCGAACTGCCCGACATGTCGATTTGGACCCAGGCCATTGCGCTCGTCCTGGTCGGCATTGCGATCACCGCCGGTGTCTACGGGCTGGTCGCGGCAATCGTGAAGATGGACGATATCGGCCTGCATCTGGCACAGCGCGACAACAGCGTCGTGCAAGCGATCGGGCGCGGTCTGGTCAAGGCGATGCCGGTCCTGCTGCGCGTGCTGGCGATCGTCGGCACGGCCGCGATGGTCTGGGTCGGCGGGGGCATCATCGTCCATGGGATGGAGGAGTTCGGGCTGACCACCGTGCCCCATCTGATCCATGACACGGCACATCACGCTGCCGAGGCGCTTCCCTTTGCCGCCGGTGCCGTGAACTGGATCGTCAGCGCGATAGGATCGGCGATCATAGGGTTGATCATCGGTGCGGCGCTGGTGGGCGTGCTGCACTTTTTGCCCGGACGCAAGGCTGCCCATTGAGCGTCGGCGGGGCGCTCAGGCGCTCCGCACTCCTTCCGCCTCGAAAAGATCGGGCCCGATCATGTGTCCGATCACCGCAACCGACTTGCCGACATGATCCACGGGAACACGCGGCAGGCGTAATTCCAGTGTGCCGCCGTGATCACGCTGAAGGATGAACGCGCCGTCGCGCCGCACGAGCCGCCCGGTCAGTGTCACGGGTCCACCCGGCTCCCAAATTTCCTCTGTCATTCCTGAGCAACGGTGCGGATCGAGCCGGGGTTCCGCGGCTCAGTCGTCAAGCGTCATCTCCACCCGGTTCCGGCCGCCCCGCTTGGCCCGGTAAAGCGCCTCGTCCGCCCGCCGGATCATGTCGGCGATGTCTCGACCCGGCCGCCAAGCCGCGACGCCGGCGCTGAGCGTGACGCCAATCGGCTGCCCCTCCGCCATCATGGGTGAGGATGCGATCATCGACCGTACGCGCTCGACGATTCCCAGCGCTTCGCTCTTCGCGGTCCTGGGAAAGAGGATGGCGATCTCCTCGCCACCATAGCGGGCGACACAATCCTGGGCCCGAACGCCCGAACGAATGGCGGCGGCGATCGCCACCAAGATCTCGTCGCCCGCACCATGGCCGTGCTGGTCGTTGATCCGCTTGAAATGATCGACGTCGAGCAAGGCGAAGACAAATTGCTCCCCCCTCTTCTGCGCGCATTGGGCGATGGTTTCGATCTTGGCCATCAACGTGCGGCGATTGGCCAGATTGGTCAGCGGGTCGGTGCTGGCCAGCCGGTCGAGCTGCTCATTGGCGACGCGCAGCTCGCTCGTGCGCCGCTCGACCATCGCCTCCAGCATGCGGGCGCGCCGCCGGACGACCGCCGTCACCAGCCAGAACGCGCCGCCCAGGGCGGCAACGCCCAGCAGCACGCCGAGCAGCCAAGCCGGCCATGTCTCATACCATTTCGGCGCGACGATAATGCGGACACGGTGGGTCACCGTCTGGGTAGCGAGTCCCGGCACCTCTGCGCGAAGTTGAAGCCAATATTCCCCCGGCGGCAGGTTGGTATAGGTCGCGCTGGCCGGCGTCCCCGCAGGCACGGCCATCCATCCGCGATCGAACCCCTCCAGCCAATAGCTGTAGCGGATATCCTCGGGCGCATCATAATCGGTCAGGGAAAAACCGAGCCGCAACGTCTGCCCCTCACGCCCCAGTTCGAGCACAGGGTGAGGCGCGGCCGAGTCGATCGCCAGCGGCCGGCCGTCGATATCCGCCTCGCTGACGATCAGTTGCGCCGTCCCTTTCTGGCCGCGCCGTCCCAGCAGGGCGTCGGGGCTGAGGACGATCAGCCCGTCCGGTGATCCGAACAGCAACGATCCGTCGGCACTGCGCGCTGCCGCCCGCTGGTTGAAGGCGTTGATGGTCAGCCCGTCGCGCCGGCTCATCTCGTGGATCGAGCGTTGCGTGGGATCGATGACCGAGATGCCGCCCGCGCCGGCGGCCCAGACGCGCTTGCGGCCATCCAGCACCAGCGAGGCGACATTGTCGCCAGCCAGCCCCTGCGCCTCGGTCATCGCCCGAAACCGCCAGCCTCCCGCCCTGGGGCGGCCAAAGGCGACACCACGATAGGTACCGACCCATAGATTACCGCCATCCGGGATGATCGATCCGACATAGTCCTGGGGCAGACTGTCGGGATCGCGTACATTGTTTGCATAGGTCACGAAGCGCCGAGTGCCGAGCTTCATCCGCCCCATGCCCGCCGGTGTTGCGAGCAACACGTCGCCATCCCGCAAGACGACGATATTGATCACCTCGTTGTTGGGCAGGCTTTGGGGATCGGCGGCATCATGTTGATAATGCGTCACCACACCGGTTGCGCGGTCTAGGATGAACAGGCCCTTGTACGTTCCGATAAGCAGCTCGGCCGCCGTTTCGCCCAGCGAGATGATGGGCAGGTTACCGATCAACGCGACCGGGATATCGCGCTGCTTCAAGGTGGCCGGATCGATGGCGATGATCCCGCGGGCACCGACCAGGATCGTGCCGTCCCGCGCTTCCAGCAACGCCTTGATGTCCTGTCCAGCATGACTGCCGTTCAGCTTCACATGCCGGACGCGGCCTGCCCGCCGGTCGAGCTGATCGACCGACCCGTCGCTTAGTCCCAGCCACAGCCGATCGCGACGATCGACCAGGATGCTGCGGACGTTATCGTCGGCCAGCGACATTTCGGGACGTGGCATGGCCGACCCTATACGCACGACCTTGTCACTCGGCCCCTTGGTTCGCGACGCGCCGAGTTCCGTCGCGGCCCAGATTCCTCCGCTGCCATCCAGCGCCAGCGCACGCACGGTATCGCCCGCCAGCGATGTGGGGTTGGCCGCCACACGACGGAGCCCGCTGGCGATGAAGCCCCGATTGGGCTCGACCAGCACGATCCCGGCGCCGTCCGTGCCGATCCAGATGCGGCCATGATCGTCCTCGATGAGGGCGCGAATGGTCCGGTGCGCGATCAGCGGCGCGGATTCGGCCAGCGAGGGCGGATGGATGAACGCCGGTCGGGGGCCACCACCGGTCGAGACGTAAACGCCTCTGGAGCCGGTGCCCACCCATAGGCGACCCGCGCGGTCGCGCAGGATCGACCAGACATCGCCGACGGGATGTGCGCCGTCCACAATGACCCTGACGAACCGCCGAGCCCCGGGACGCATCGCCCATAACCCCTGTTCGCATCCCGCCCATAGGGTACCGTCGCGGTCGCGATAGATGGCGAAGGCGCCCTGATGACGATCGCCCTCCTTGGTCGGAATCGCCGCCTCGCTCATGGGATCGATACGATCGTCCGATCGAACGTAATGATGGATGCCCTCTTCCGAGGCGATGAAGGCGCCGCCCGCGCCATCGGGTGCAAACCCCGATATGCGCCATCCGATATGGCCGTGCGCCGGGCTCAACCGGACGAAGCGCCCCGTCCGAGGATCGAAGCGGGCGACACCACCCACATTCGTTCCGATCAGGATACCGCCATCGTCGAGGGGCAGCAGCGCCCGGACATAATTGTCGGGCAGGCTCCCACGATCGGTCGATACCTGCTTGAACGCCCGCACACGCTGGCCGTCATAACGGGTCAGGCCGCCGCGCGTCCCGATCCACATCGTCCCGTCCTTCGCCCGCACAATGGCGGTGGTGGTGATATGCGGAAGCCCGGTGGCATCGCCCAGGCTCGTGAACGATGCCGATCGCCAATCCGCCCAGGAATCTGGGGTTTCGGCGCTTGCCCGTGGCAAGGCGACTGTCGTCAAGAACAAGGCGGCCACGCCCACCGATCTCAATAGCGTCATGCCGTCATCCCGACATCGCCCCTAGCTTTGAGATCGATAAAAGCAGGTTAATCACAAGCCCTCAGCTAGCCGTCCTCTCCAAAACGGAGCAATCCAGGCCTGCCCTGTCCGATGGGGCCAACGGGCAGACTGTTTTTCTTTTGTTCCATTCTTTGCTCGCGCGGAGCAGGATTGCGCGCTAATATCGGGGGATCAAGCGACGCTGTCCGGCTCCCGACGGCCGGTTGGTGGACGAGCACTACCCCATTGAGCGACGAACCTGACACGCCTCTGATCAACCGCAAGATTATCCATGTCGACATGGACGCCTTCTATGCGTCGGTCGAGCAGCGCGATGATCCGGGGTTGCGCGGACGTCCCGTGGCGGTGGGCGGGTCGCGGGCGCGGGGCGTGGTCGCGGCGGCGAGCTATGAAGCGCGGTCCTTTGGCGTTCGGTCGGCCATGCCGTCGGTCACGGCGCTGCGACGATGCCCCGACCTGATCTTCGTGCCGCCGCGCTTCGACGTCTATCGTTCGATCTCGCAGCAGATTCGGGCGATCTTCGCGCGCTACACCGACCTGATCGAACCGCTTTCCCTCGACGAGGCGTATCTGGACGTGACCGAGGACCGCGCCGGCCTGGGTTCGGCCACCGCCATCGCCGAGGCGATCCGTGCCGCGATCCTGGCCGAGACCGGGCTCACCGCGTCTGCCGGCGTCAGCTACAACAAGTTCATCGCCAAGCTGGCATCGGACCAGAACAAACCCGACGGCATCTGCGTCATCCCGCCACATCATGGACCGGGCTTCGTCGCCGCGCTGCCGGTCAAGCGCTTCCACGGTGTCGGCCCCGTGACCGCGCGCAAGATGGAGGCGTTGGGCATTCTGACGGGGGCCGACCTGCGCGATCAGCCCCGCGATTTCCTTCACCGGCATTTCGGCAGCTACGCCGAGTATCTGTACGGCGCGGCCCGGGGCATCGACCATCGCCCGGTCCGGGCACAGCGCGTGGCCAAGTCGGTCGGCGCCGAGCGGACCTTCGAGACGGACCTGTCCGAGCGGGATGCGCTCCATGCGGCCCTGGAAAAGGTGGTCGAGGCGGCCTGGATCCGTATCGAGCGCAGTGGCGCGATCGGCCGAACCGTGACGCTCAAGCTGCGCTATAGCGACTTTCGGACGATCACCCGTGCGCGATCGTCCAGTCAAGGCGTCACCGACCGCGCGAGCTTCCTGGCCATGGGGCTGGCGCTGCTCGATCAGCAACTGCCGATCGAGGGCGGCGTGCGATTGCTGGGGCTGACCTTGTCGGGTCTGAGCGCGGCGGATCAGGACGAAGGCATGACAGCCAGTGGTCCGGTGCAGGTGGAGCTACCGCTGTGATGGTCAGGCCATGTCCCGATCAACTTACCCCGATCATGCAAAGGCGCTGATCGGAGCATCTTCGGCGACGGGGATCATCGGCAGGGCCCGCCGCGCGGCCAGTTTGCGCGCTTCGCCCGGAGCAACGGGGCGGGAAAAGAGAAAGCCCTGCAAATGGCTTGCCCCGGCCACCCGCAGCGCCTGCGCCTGTGCTTCAGTCTCGACCCCTTCGGCCACCACGCCCAGGCCCAGGGCCCGGCCGAGATGGATGATCGAATGGACGATCGCGGCAGACTCCCGCTCACGGCCCATGCCGTCGATGAAGCTCCGGTCGATCTTCAGACAATCGAGCGCGAATTTGCGGATATTGTAGAGGCTGGAATAGCCGGTGCCGAAATCGTCCAGAGCGATCCGGAAGCCCAGCCGACGCAACTCGCACAAGGTTTCCGCCGCGCGTTCGGCATCGTCGAAGATGGCGGTTTCGGTGATCTCGATCTGGACGCGGGCGGGGTCGACCCCGGCGCGGCGGACACTGTCCAGGATATGGCCGACGAAATGCGATCGACGGAACTGGATCGGGCTGAAATTGACCGAGACATATTGATCGGGCCAATGCCGCACCTGCGCCAGCGCTTCGTCGAGCACCCAGTCGCCCAACTGGTGGATCAGATTGCTTTCCTCGGCGATCGGAATGAAGATCGCCGGGCTGACGACGCCATGGTCCGGATTGCGCCAGCGGACCAGGGCCTCGAAACCCGCAATGCCCAGATCGCCGCGCCCCACGATCGGCTGAAAGACCAGGGTGAGTTCGTCGCGGACGATCGCCTCGGCCAGGCCAGCCTCGACCAGGCGCCGGACGCGAATGCCCTCGTCCATCCGCTCGTCGAATACCCGCACCATGCCCCGGCCGGACCGCTTGGAGTCGTTCAGCGCCATGTCGGCCCGGCGCACCAGATCGGTCGGATCGCGCTCACTCGCTTCGTCGCTCATCACCAGGCCGCAGGACGCCCCGCAGCGTACGGAATGCCCCAGGATGCTGAAGGTCTTGGCACAGGCCGTCACGATCCGCTCGCAAGCGGCGACGGCCACGCCTTCGTCTGCACTATCGAAGATGATCCCGAACTCGTCACCGCCCAGACGTGCGACCAAAGCCCCGGCGGGCGCGTACTGCTGCAAGGTCGTGCAGACCTCGCGGATCAGTTCGTCCCCGGCCAGATGCCCCAGCGTGTCGTTCACCAGCTTGAAGCGATCGAGATCGATCATCGCCGTCACGAACCGGCCGGGCATCCGTCCGCGTTCGGTCAGCCCGCGCAGGAAAGCGGCTCGGTTGGGGGCATCGGTCAGCGGATCGTGCATCGCGATGTGCATCGCGCGGCTTTCATTGGCTTCGAGTTCGGCCGACTTTTCCTCCAGCGCGATGACCTGCGCCGCCAGTTGCGCACGGGCTTGGGCCAGTTCACGGTCATTCTGCCACCGATGGCACAGCGCGATGGCGGTCTGCGACACCTCCGCTGGGGCAAAGGGCTTGGCGATGTAGAAGATCTTGTCGGCGGGCCCGGCAACCTGGCTGATCTCGGCCGGCGTGAAATCGGTATAGCCGGTCACGATCACCAGGTGGATATCGGGATCGAGCGCCCGGATACGCCGCGCCGTTTCGCGGCCATCGATGCCGGGCGGCATGCGGATATCGATGAAGGCGACCGCGAAGGGCTCACCTGCCCCTAGCGCTTGTTCGACCTGCGCCACCGCCTCCTCACCCTGAAAGCAGTGGCGGACGTCGCCAAGCGGCTCCGGCTCGGCGCCAACAGGCCCATTGGCCTCCGCGCCCGCTGACGAAAAACACCGGTCATAATTGGCGTGAACGGCCGCTTCGTCGTCGACGATCAGAATACGCATCCGGTTACCATCACTCTCACGCTAATTTACAAAAATGACGGTAACCAAAGACGTTTAATCTGACGTAAATGGACAGTTATTCGACGGTGACGCTCTTGGCCAGGTTACGCGGCTGGTCGACATCGGTGCCCTTGGCCACCGCGACATGATAGGCGAGCAACTGGACCGGCACCGCATAGACGATCGGCGCGATCAGCGGGTGCACCTTGGGCATGGTGATCGTCGCGATACAACCCTCGCCCGCCGCCTCGATCCCGTCATAGTCGGAGATCAGCACGACCTTGCCACCGCGCGCCTGCACTTCCTGCATGTTCGACACGGTCTTTTCGAACAGCGGGCCCGACGGTGCGATGACGATGACCGGCACTGATTCGTCGATGAGAGCGATAGGGCCATGCTTCATCTCGCCAGCGGCATAGCCCTCGGCATGGATATAGCTGATTTCCTTCAGCTTCAGCGCGCCTTCCAGCGCCAGCGGATAGTCGGTGCCGCGGCCCAAATACAGGACGTCGCGCGCCCCGGCGATAGCGCCCGCCATGCCCTCGATCGCCTCGTCATAGGCCAGCGCGCCGTTGATCGCGGCGGGCGCCTCGGCGAGGTGGCGGACGATCTGCTTTTCTTCGTCCGCCGTCAGGCGGCCCTTGGCCTTGGCGAGATTGGCGGCCAGCGCGGCGAGCACGCTCAACTGGCAGGTAAAGGCCTTGGTCGAGGCGACGCCGATCTCCGGCCCGGCATGGGTGGGCAGCAGCAGGTCGGCTTCGCGCGCCATCGAACTGGTGGGGACGTTGACCACCGCCGCGATCGTCTGCCCCTCGCTCTTGGCATGGCGTAGCGCCGCCAGCGTGTCGGCGGTTTCGCCCGACTGGCTGATGACGATCATCAGCCCGCCCGGCTCCATCACCGGCGTGCGATAGCGGAATTCGGACGCGACATCGATATCGACCGGCACGCGCGCAAACTGCTCGAACCAATATTTGGCGACCATGCCGGCATAGAAGCTGGTGCCACAGGCGACGATCGTGACGCGCTTGATCCCTGACAGGTCAAAATCGGGAATGGGCAATGCGATCTTGCCCTCCAGCCGTTGGAGATAGGAGCGCAGCGTCTGGGCGACGACGATCGGCTGCTCGTAGATTTCCTTCTGCATGAAGTGGCGATGGTTGCCCTTGTCGATCAGCGCGCCGGTCACGCCCGAGATCGTCACGGGGCGTTCGACCGGGTTGTTGTCGCGGTCATAGACCTGCGCGCCTTCCCGGGTGCAGACGACCCAGTCGCCCTCGTCCAGATAGGCGATACGCTGGGTCAGCGGCGCGAGCGCCAGCGCGTCCGAGCCTAGATAGGTCTCGTCATCGCCGTACCCGACGACCAGCGGCGAGCCGAGCCGCGCGCCGATCAGCAGATCGGGCTGGTCACGGAAGAGGATGGCAAGCGCAAAGGCGCCGTGCAGGCGCGGCAAAACCTCGCGGACCGCCGCAACCGGGTCGAGCCCTTGTTCGACCTTCTCGCTGACCAGATGCGCGACGACCTCGGTATCGGTCTCGCTGGTGAAGACACGGCCGCGTGCCGTCAGTTCTTCGCGCAGTGCCTTGAAATTCTCGATGATCCCGTTGTGGACAACCGCGACATGATCGGTGGCGTGCGGGTGAGCGTTGTTGGTCGTCGGGCCGCCATGCGTCGCCCAACGGGTATGCGCGATACCGATCGTGCCGGGCAGCGGATGCGCGGCCAGTTCGCGCGCCAGATTGATCAGCTTGCCCGAGGCGCGGCGCCGTTCGATCGAACCATGGTCGATCGTCGCGATCCCCGCCGAGTCATAACCGCGATATTCCAGACGGCGTAAGCCATCGAGCAGACGCTCGGCGACATCCTCGCCGCCCAGAATTCCTACGATACCGCACATACTCTTTTACTCCCCAGCCTTCTTCGCGGCCTTCTTGGCCGTCATCATTTCGCGGAAACGCTTGGCCCAGCCGGCCTTGGTCTGCCGTTCGGCCCTGACCAACGCCAGCGCATCGGCCTCGACATCGCTCGTCACCACCGCGCCGGCCCCGACAATGGCGCCCGCCCCGATCGTGACCGGTGCGACCAGCGCGGAGTTGGAACCGATAAACGCTCCCTCACCGATCACGGTGCGATATTTGAGGAAGCCGTCATAATTGCAGGTGATCGTGCCCGCGCCGATATTGGCACCGGCCCCGACCTCGGCATCACCCAGATAGGTCAAGTGGTTGGCCTTGGCGCCAGGGCCGAGCACCGCCTTCTTCATCTCGACGAAATTGCCGACCCGTGCGCCTTCCCGCACATCGGCACCGGGACGAAGCCGGGCATAAGGCCCGATATCCGCGCCACTCGAGACCTTTGCGCCTTCCAGATGGCTGAAAGCATGGATGGTGACGCCGTCAGCGACCTGGACGCCGGGACCGAAGACGACATGCGGCTCGATCACGACATCGCGGCCGATCTTCGTGTCGTGAGAGAACCAGACGGTATCGGGCGCGATCAGCGTCGCCCCTTCGACCATGGCGCGAGTGCGGCGACGCTGCTGCCAATCGCCCTCGACCACCGCCAATTCGCCCCGGCTGTTGACGCCGGCGACCTCGCCCGCCTCGGTCTCGATCACCGCCGAATGGCGGCCATCGCTGGCGGCAAGCATCACGATATCGGGCAGATAATATTCGCCCGCCGCATTGTCGTTGCCGACACGGTCGAGCAGGCCGAACAAATCCTCCGAGCGCACCGCCATCAACCCGGAATTGCAGAGGGTTACGGCGCGCTCTTCGATGCTGGCATCCTTGAACTCGACCATGCGATCGATCCGGCCATCGGCATCGGCGATGACCCGGCCATAAGCGGCCGGGTCACTCGGGCGGAAGCCCAGCACCACGGCTGCGGGGCAATCACCTTGGCCCAACCGATCGATCATCCGCCGCATCGTTGCGGTTTCGACCAGCGGTACATCGCCGTAAAGAATGAGGACATCGCCTTCAAAGCCCGCCAGCGCCTCGCGCGCCTGCGCTACCGCATGGCCGGTGCCGAGCTGTTCGGCCTGGAGCGCGGTGCCGACGCCCAACGGCGCGACCGCCGCCTCCACCTGTTCGCGGCCCGCGCCCGTCACGACGACCACGCGCTCGGGCGACAATTGCCCAACGCTGTCGATCAGATGGAGCAGCATCGGCCGCCCAGCGATGGGGTGGAGGACCTTGTGCAGGTCCGATTTCATGCGGGTGCCCTTACCCGCGGCGAGAATGATGGCGGCGACTGGTCTCGTCATGACGGTTGCGCCTGCCATGGATTTCCGGCCAAAGCCAGCCGGAGACTGCATCGGGACCGATCATGGACGTCAATTCACCGCACGGTTTTCCCTTCTCCATCGTCGGGTTCGATCTGGACGGCACGCTGCTGGACACCAGCGGCGATCTCGCCGCCGCCGTCAACCATGCGCTGGCCTCGATCGGGCGCGATCCGCTGAGCGTCGAGGCGGTCAAGCCGATGATCGGCGGGGGCGCGCGTGCCATGCTGCGCCATGGACTAGATGCGACCGGCGGCTGTGACGACGAAACGCTGGATACGCTGCATCGCCGGCTACTCGACTATTACGAAGCGAACCTGGCCGTTCATACCGCCCCCTTTCCCGGCGCCATCCAGGCGCTCGATGCGCTGGCCGAGCGCGGCGTGACGATGGGCATCATGACCAACAAGCTGGAGCGTTTCGCCCGAGCGATCCTGGGCGCGCTCGGCCTGACCGATCGGTTCGCGGCGATAATCGGCGGCGATACGCTGGGCGTGGCTAAGCCCTCGCCCGTTCCCATCCAGGCGTTGGTCGATCAGTGCGGGGGCGGCAAGGCGGCCTTTATCGGCGATTCGATCTTCGACGTTCAGGCGGCCCGCGCCGCGGGCCTGCCGGTCGTCGCCTGCCGCTTCGGCTTTCTCAGCCAGCCGGTTGAGACGCTGGGCGCCGATGCGATCATCGACGGCTATGACACGCTCATTCCGACGCTGGAGCGACTTGGCCCTTCCGCCACTTGATCCAAAGGTGACGGAGCAGCAGCGGCAGCGGCATCCGGATCAGGTGTGACCGGATGTAGAAGCCCAGCCGCGTGACGGGATGCCGCCCCCGCCCCCAGCCATCGCGGGACAGCATACGGCGACGGAATAACCGATCGATGATCGTGAGACGCTGCCAGCATGGCGCTACCGGCGTCGCGTAAAAGGCATGGCTCAAACGCATTGCACGACCGACGGCCGTCGCCAGACCATGATGCGCCGCCCGGGCCTCCAATCCCTCCGCGCCGCCCTCTACGACCAGTGCATGAATGTCCCAGAGATTGCGCAAACCGCCCGAAAGGTCACCATCGGCGAAGAGGTGAGCGGCGGCATGAATGATCATGTCGTTATGCGACAGGACGGATAGCCCGCCGTCCAACGGAACGGCATCGGCGATCATCGCTTCGGCATCGGGTGTCGGCCGCGCGGTCGGAGGAAGGATGGTGTGATGCACGTCGAGCATCCGATCGCGCTCGCGATGGATCAGCGGCGGCAATTCGTGCATCCAGCGACGATAATAGAGATCGTCATAGGGATTGGGTTTCACCCATTCCCAGCCGCCGCGTACCAATAGCGCCTCCGCTTCAGGGAGCAGGGCTTTGGGTAGCAGGATGTCGCAATCGCCGATCGACCGTCCCTGGCCTGCGGCAAGCCCCGCCGCAACGAATGCGGTGCCCTTCAGCAGGATAACGGGGCAATTCAGCTCGGTCAGCGCATGGGCCACCCGGTTGGCCTCCCAAAGGGCAATACGACGCCCTTCCCGCGCCTCGGCACGGGCATCGTCCAGCACTGTCATGACCGCGGCCGGCAGAGCCAGGCCATCCAACCGGTGCGCCAGGCTGGCAAGCAGCAATTCGGCGCGGGCCACGGTCAGCACGTTCATCCACTCGGCAAGGCTGAGTGCCAGCCCCTCACTCGGATCACGCAATAGCGAAACCAGTCTGGCCGATGGCGTCATAGCGCCGCCCATAGTTTCTCGACCGCCGCGACACCCGCCGGACCGTCGGGATAGTCAAAGGCGATCGCCGGTATCGTCGCACGCAGCCGCGTGAGCGCGTGAAAGCCGGCTTCACCGAGTGCAACGTAATTGGTCGACGCCTGGGTCAGCCGGACGAAACTCTCCGCCGGGGGAAGGACGCGTGTCGCCTCCGGAAAACCGAAACGCGGGAAGAGCAGCAAAGCCGGTTTTGCCGGTCGATCCATGGCCGCCAGTGCTGCGGGATCGGGGGCAACGTGGCGAATATCCCCCTTGGGTGTTCCGGTGAGAAGCGGCCCGACCCTGCTGCCCATGGAAATGGACGAAAGGCTTTCATTCTTGAGGCTGACCGGTCTTGGAAAGGGCACGACCATGCCGCTTGCCGGTTCGATCAACGCAAATTCATCGCTCAGAAAGCGCCAACCACGCTGGGCGAGGAGCAAAGCGAGTGTCGATTTGCCGGCCCCCGATATGCCGCTCATGATGACGGCGCGGCCGTCGCGTTCGACCACGGCAGCGTGCAGAAGCAGATGGCGGCGATGCCCCAGCGCCATCTGCAAATTCATGCCGAGTTCGGCCGCCAGCAAGCCCTGCCACAACGGCAACGGCGCCGCTTCGGGCAAACGATAATCGCCGCTGATCCGGATCGACGGGCGTATCCAGCGCCGCCAGACATGCTCGGCTTCCAGCCGCACCGTATAGTCGGCGAATTCGGCACATGGATAATCCTGGTACAAATCCGCGACCGCCGCGATCGGCGCCCGCCAATCCGAGCCGATGCGGAAGCCGACCGGCCCGACGCGCAGGGTCATCGAATGCCTCACGGACGATCGACCAGCCCGGCGGCCTCCAGTTCGTCCAGCCGCGCCTGCAAAGTCGCTGCGGCGTCGGTGGCGTCCAGATCGTAATCCCGCATCAGCCGCGCCATCAGTGCTTCCAGCGTGAGCGGGTCCCCGGCCAGTGCCTCCATGACTTGCGGCGCCGGCTCGGTCAGCAGATGGGTGATGCCCGAGGGGCGGTGAAAGACCGCAGTGAAAATGTCGAGCGGCTCGACCAGGATCAGTTCCGCCGCGACCGTGCGATAGCGCGGCTCCGCCACCGATCAGCCGCCCGGCATCTGGAGTGAGGCATAGCAAGTGAAGCCGCCCTGTCCGCGCTGCAACCGCCGGATATAATTCAGATAGGCCTGGTTGCTGAAATAATTGGTGTTGGGCAGCATGCCGCCCTGCAAAGCCCGCTTCACCTCTTCGCCGGTATAGGGTCGGCTGGGCGGCGCGAAGGCGAACAGGGTGCGCGCCGGTACCGTCGATCCGTCGAGCGCGATATAGCTGCCCGCGCGTGCCTGATCCGGGATCGGGATTTCGCAGGTCAGCACCGACCCCGTCGTCTGCGCCAGAGCCGGGCGGATCGCCACCACCGTGCTCGCCCCCAAAGCGCCCAGCATCAGCGCACGCCGGCTGGTCACGCCCGCTTCGGAAGCGTCGGTTCCCGGGATCAGTTCCTCGCTTTCCGAGGGCGTTGGCGGCATTTCGTCCATGTCCTTGGTGATTTCCCACATTCGATGCGGTGGGACAAGCGCCTGGGGGGCGCTCATCTGCTCCAAGCTGGGAGGAAGACAGGGTGCCCCGCGCCCGCTACATCGATGCGCCATGGGATTCGGCATTCGCACCTTGTGGGCCATCATCGTGGCGGTCGTCGCGGCCGTCGTCGTCGTCCTGTTGGCCGGGCCTGGTCCCGCGATCATCACCCTGGTCGGCGGGATCGCCGCCGCACTGGTTGCGAGCGAAGGCGAACAGGCGGGCGAGGATGATGAGGATAGCGGCGAGGAGCAAGGCACGACGCTATCTCCCCTGCTCGCCGAGGCGCTGGATGCCATTATCGAGCCGGTGCTGCTGATCGAGGGTGGCCGGGTCATCCTGGCCAATCGCGCGGCCCGCACGTTGCTGGGTGCCCATATCGTGGGTGAAGATGCCCGCATCGCGATCCGCCACCCGGCGGCTGCCGAACGCCTGATGGCGCCCGGATCGGTCGAACTCGAACAGCCCATCTCGCTGGTCGGCCTGGGATCGCTCGATCATCGCTGGGAGATGCGGGTGGCGGATGTCACCAATGGCCAACGTGTCGTCCATCTGATCGATCAGACCGGCCATGACGCGGCCGAGCGGATGCGCGTCGACTTCGTCGCCAATGCCAGCCACGAGCTTCGCACCCCCCTCGCCTCGATCCTCGGTTTCATCGAGACACTGGGCGACGAGGCTGGCGACGATCCCGAAATCCGCGCCCGCTTCCTGAAGGTCATGTTCGACGAGGCGCGCCGGATGCAACGGCTGGTCGAGGATTTGATCTCGCTCAGCCGGATCGAGGCGGACAAATATCGCCAGCCGGCCCAGTCCATGGACCTGGCCGACCTGGTCAACGATGTCTGGGAGGAGTTTCTCGACTCCGGCTCGCCTCGCGCCGAAGATATCGCCTGTGATCTGGCCGAGGACCTGCCGCCTATCGCCGGTGATCGGGCCCAACTGTCTCAGATGCTGCACAATCTGATCGGCAATGCGATGAAATATGGGCGCGTCGAAACGCCGATCCGCGTGTCGCTCAACCGGGATGGCGAGATGCTTCGCCTGAGCGTCGCCGACCGTGGCGAGGGAATCGCCGCCGGCCATATCCCGCGCCTGACCGAGCGTTTTTATCGTGTCGATTCGGGGCGCAGCCGCAGCATCGGCGGCACCGGCCTGGGTCTTGCCATCGTCAAGCATATCGTGGAGCGGCATCGCGGGCGGCTGGAAATCACCAGTGAAGTGGGCATGGGAACGACGGTCACGGTGCGGCTACCGCCATTGAAGACCAACATAAAAGTCGTTTCCGAGGTCGGTGTCACAAAAGAGCAATAGAAATGTCACACGGGAGTATGGCGGGCATGGCAGCGCCAGTCCCGCACCTGTTCCGGTGGCTCAAGGAAATCGATGCGCCTGCCCTGCCTATTCGCCGCGATGTTCGCGCTGGCGGCCTGTCACGATCAGGCCAATGGCGGCGGCGCGGGCGTGCGCGACCAGATCACGGCGGTGGGCTCTTCGACGGTCTATCCCTTTACCACCATCATCGCCGAACGCTTTGTCGCTGCCGATCCAGAGGCCAAGGCGCCGGTGATCGAGTCGACCGGCACGGGCGCCGGCATGAAGCTGTTCTGCGCCGGCATCGGTGCCGGACATCCGGACATCGAGAATGCCTCTCGCCGCATGAAGGCCAGCGAATATCGCGATTGCGCTTCGCATGGCGTCAAGGCGCTGCTCGAAGTGCAGATCGGCATCGACGGCATCGCCTTTGCAGTGTCGAAGCGTGGGCCGCGCATGGCGCTGACCACCGCCGACATATACCGGGCGCTCGCGGCACGGCCCGGCGGACAGCCGAATAACGCACGCACCTGGCGCGATGTGAACCCTGCGCTGCCCGCCATTCCGATCCAGGTCTATGGCCCACCCGCCACCAGCGGCACGCGCGACGCGCTGGCCGAGCTGATCATGGCGCATGGCTGCGACGCGGTCGAACCCGAAGCCGCCGAACTGGCCAAGCGCGATCCGGAAGCGCATCACCTGATGTGCACGCGCGTTCGCGAGAACGGAGCCTATATCGACGCAGGCGAGAACGACAATCTGATCGTTCAGAAGCTGCAGTCCAATCCCAATGCGATCGGCATCTTCGGCTATTCCTATCTCGAGGAAAACCGTCACATCGTCGATGGCGTAGCGATCAACGGCGTTGCGCCCAGCTATCAGGCGATCGCCGAGGATCGCTATCCGGGTTCGCGACCGCTTTATGTCTATGTGAAGAAGGCGCATCTCGACGCCATTCCCGGTCTTCGCCAGTTCCTGATCCTCTATGCGGACAATTGGGGGCAGAAGGGGCCCCTGGTGCGCCGCGGGCTGATCGCATCCCCGCCTGCGATCCAGGCGCGCTCGCGGGCGATCATCGCCGGCGAGGTCACGCTCGACCCTGCGGCCCTGCCGTCATGACCGGCGTCGTCCTTTTGATCCTGATCGTCGGGCTCGGCCTGATCGCCTGGGCGACCACTCGGATGCGCGCGCTGGGCTTTCGGCGGCGGACGGGCACACGGATCAGTTCGCTGCCGCATCATCATGGCTGGTATGTCGCCCTTTGGACGGCCGCGCCACCGCTGCTGTTTCTCGCCATCTGGGCCGCGACCTCACCCGCGCTCGTCACCGATATGGTGCTGGGGACCCCCGGCGCCGCGCAGCTCCCGGCGCCCGGCTTCGAGCGTGCCGCGATCCTGTCGGAGGCGCGGGCATTGGCGGCGGGCCGGGCTTACGGCGCCTTCCACCCGCTCTCGCGCGTGCTGGCTCCGGCTTATGACGCGGCGCAAACCCGCATCGACTGGATCGCGACGGTCGTCGTGTTGATGCTGGCGCTGGCCGGCGGCGCCTATGCCTATTTGCGCGTGCGGCCCGATTTCTCGGCGAGAACCCGGATCGAGCGCGTCATTCTGGGGCTGCTGCTCGGCGCCTCGCTGATCGCGATTTTGACGACCGCCGGCATCGTCGCCTCACTGCTCTACGAAGCGGGACGCTTTTTCTCGGTCGTGCCGATCACCGATTTCCTGTTCGGCACGCATTGGAGCCCGCAGGTCATCGACCCGCGCGATCCCGGAGCATCGCTGGGCGCGGTGCCCTTGTTCTGGGGGACCTTCTTCATCGGTGCGGTGATCGCGATGGCGGTCGCCATTCCCTTCGGCCTGTTGAGTGCAATCTATCTGACCCAATATGCCGCCCCGCGCGCGCGCCGCATCATGAAGCCGGTGCTGGAGGTGCTCGCGGGCATTCCGACCGTCGTCTATGGCTATTTCGCGGCGCTGACCGTCGCGCCGGCCGTGCGGCAATTCGCGGTTGCGATCGGGATCGACTGGGCGTCGTCCGAAAGCGCGTTGGCCGCCGGGCTGGTCATGGGCGTGATGATCATTCCCTTCGTATCGTCCATGGCCGATGACAGCTTGGCCGCCGTGCCCAATGCGATGCGCGACGGCAGCCTGGCGATGGGCGCGACCCCGTCGGAGACGATCACCCGCGTCATGCTGCCTGCGGCGCTGCCCGGCGTGGTGGGCGGCGTCCTGCTGGCGGTCAGTCGCGCGATCGGCGAGACGATGATCGTCGTCATGGCGGCCAGCGGCGTCGCCACACTGACCGCCAATCCCTTTGCCAGCACGACCACCGTGACGCGTCAGATCGTCGATCTGCTGACCGGCGAGGCGGAGTTCGACAGCCCCAAGACCCTGGCAGCCTTCGCGCTCGGCCTTACGCTGTTCATCATTACGCTGCTGCTCAACATCGTCGCGCTGACGGTCGTGAAGCGTTACCGGGAAACCTATGAATAATCGGCCGTCCTCCCCTGCGGACGATGCGCCCGTCCGCCCCACCCTCTGGGACAGCCCGGCCATGGCGCGGCGACTGCGCCGGCGTTATGCGGCCGAGCGGCGCTTCCGGCTTCTGGGCCTGGCGGCGGTGGCGCTGTCGGCTGCCTTCCTGGCCTTTCTGCTGATCACGATGGTCGCGCAGGGCATTCGCGGCTTTACCGAGACGAAGGTCACGCTGCCGGTCAATCTCGCCCATGCCGATCTGCCGATCGAGCCGTCGCGGGTGAAGGGGCGCAGCGCCGATCTTGCCCTGGCTGGTGCCGGCTTGGAGGATGCGGTCGCGACGGCCGCCACCATGCGGTTCGGTCGCGACGGCGCGAACCTCTTGTCGCCCGGCGCATGGCTGATCGTGCGCGATGCGATCAAGGGCGATCCGTCGATCCTCCACCGCACGGTCACCTTCACCCTGCCGGTCGCCAGCCCCTATGATGTCGCCGCCAAGGGCGAAGGCACCCCCGATGCGGAAGGGGTGGTCGCACGTCTCCGGCAACAGCGGGTACTGTCGACAGGATGGAACTGGAATTTCCTGACCGATGCCGATGCGACCGACCCGACGCGCGTGGGTATCTGGGGCGCGGCCAAAGGCTCGCTGCTGACCATGCTGGTCACGCTCGCGCTCGCTTTCCCGATCGGGGTGCTGGCGGCTCTCTATCTGGAAGAATATGCGCCCAAGAACCGCTGGACCGACCTGATCGAGGTGTCGATCAACAATCTGGCGGCGGTGCCGTCGATCATCTTCGGCCTGTTGGGGCTGGCGGTGTTCCTCAACACCTTCGGCCTGCCACGCTCTGCCCCCCTGGTCGGCGGTCTGACGCTCGCGCTGATGACGATGCCGGTCATCGTCATCGCCGGGCGTAACGCGATCAAGTCGGTGCCGCCCTCGATCCGCGATGCCGCGCTGGCGATTGGGGCTTCACGGGTGCAGGTGATCTTTCACCATGTCCTGCCGCTCGCGCTGCCCGGCATCTTAACCGGCACGATCATCGGCATGGCCCGCGCGCTGGGCGAGACCGCGCCGCTGCTGATGATCGGCATGCGCGCCTTCATCGCGGCACCGCCGCGCGGGCTGACCGATCCGTCGACCGTGCTGCCGGTCCAGATCTTCCTCTGGTCCGATCAGGTCGATCGGGGCTTCATCGAAAAGACCTCGGCCGCGATCATCGTCCTTCTGGTCTTCCTGCTCGCGATGAACGGGCTGGCCATCTACCTCCGCAATCGCTTTGAGACACGCTGGTGAGCACCCCCAAGATAACTGCGCGCAACGTCAGCGTGTCCTATGGCGCCAAACAGGCGATCCACGACATTTCGATCGATGTCGACATGGACCATGTCATCGCCTTTATCGGCCCGTCGGGCTGCGGCAAATCGACCTTCCTACGCACGCTCAACCGGATGAACGACACCATCCCCTCGGCGCGGGTGTCGGGTGACGTGCGCCTCGACGGGCAAGATATCTACGCGCCAGAGATGGATGTGGTGCAGTTGCGCGCACGGGTCGGCATGGTGTTCCAGAAGCCCAATCCCTTCCCCAAGTCGATCTACGAGAATGTGGCCTATGGCCCGCGCATCCATGGCCTGGCCAATTCGCGCGGCGAGCTCGACATGATCGTCGAGCGTTCGCTGACCCGCGCCGGCCTTTGGAACGAAGTGAAGGATCGCCTCTCCGAAAGCGGCACCGCATTGTCGGGCGGCCAGCAGCAGCGTCTGTGCATCGCACGCGCCATCGCGGTCGATCCGGAAGTCATCCTGATGGACGAGCCGTGCAGCGCGCTGGACCCGATCGCCACCGCCAAGATCGAGGAACTGATCCACGACCTGCGCGGCCGCTATGCCATCGCCATCGTCACGCACAACATGCAACAGGCGGCCCGCGTTTCGCAGCGTACCGCCTTTTTCCATCTCGGCACCTTGGTCGAGTATGGAAAGACGTCCGACATCTTCACGAACCCGAAGGAAGAGCGGACCAAGGACTATATTACCGGCCGTTACGGCTGAGGACGAGGATCATGGACCACACCGTAAAAGCCTTTGACAACGATATCGGCCGCTTGCGCGGACTGATCAGCCAGATGGGCGGATTGGCCGAGGAAGCGATCGCCAATGCGATCAAGGCGCTGCAGCGCTCCGATCTGGAACTGGCGCGCAAGGTGCGCGAGGACGACAAGGCGATCGACCTGATCGAGGCCGAGGTCGAGCGACTGGCCGTGCGCACGATCGCCCTCCGGGCCCCCATGGCCAACGACCTGCGCGAGGTCGTCGCCGCGCTCAAGATCGCCAGCGTCGTCGAACGTATCGGCGACTATGCCAAGAACATCGCCAAGCGCGTGCCCATGCTGGAGAGCGAGGATCGGATCGAGCCGATCTCGATCCTGCCCGCCATGGCCAAGATCGCCTCGGCGATGGTGCATGACGTGCTTGATGCCTTCGCCGCGCGCGATGCCGAGGCGGCGATCCGCGTGCGCGACAGCGACACCGCGCTCGACGATTTCTACGATTCCATCTTCCGCACGCTCGTCACCCATATGGTCGAGAATCCCAAGACGATCGGACAGGTCGCGCACCTGCTGTTCATCGCCAAGAATCTCGAACGGATCGGGGATCATGCGACGAACGTCGCGGAGATGGTCTATTTCGCCGCCACGGGCACGCAAATGGGCGAGCGTGACCGCAGCGGCACTCTGCCTTCTTGAGGGAACAGGCACCATGGCACGGGTAAAGATGTTGCTGGTCGAAGACGACGCCGCGCTGGCGGAACTGCTCGTCTTCCATTTCAAGCGCGAGGATTTCGAGGTCGTCCACACCCCCGATGGCGAGGAGGCGCTGCTGCTGGCGCGCGAGAACACGCCGGACATCGTCCTGCTCGACTGGATGGTCGAGGGGATTTCGGGGATCGAGGTGTGTCGCCGCCTGCGCCGCGCGCCGGAGACCGCCAATGTGCCGATCATCATGCTGACCGCGCGCGGTGAGGAAGAGGACCGCGTGCGCGGGCTGGAGACGGGCGCGGACGATTATGTGACCAAGCCCTTCTCGCCGCGCGAGCTGGTCGCGCGCGTCGGTGCCGTCCTTCGCCGCGTCCGCCCTGCCTTGGCCGGCGAAGCCTTGGTCTATGCGGACATCGAGATGGATACGGTGGGTCACAAGGTCCGCCGCGCGGGCGAGGTCGTCTCGCTCGGGCCCACCGAATTCCGCCTGCTCAAGCATTTCCTGGAGCATCCGGGCTGGGTCTTCTCGCGCGAGCGGTTGCTCGATGCGGTCTGGGGCCATGATTCGGATATCGAAAGCCGCACCGTCGACGTGCATATCCGCCGCTTGCGTAAGGCGATCAACATTGGCGATCGGCCCGATATCATCCGCACTGTCCGCTCGGCGGGCTATTCGCTGGACGCCGGCGTCTGATCTCCCCGCATTCGATCCGAAAATGGATGAAAAATGCATCTGTAATCGGGTCGGAAGCGAAACAAGGGAGCCAAGTGCCGGGTGGGGCGTTCCTCATCCCGCGCTAACGCACTTGCGCTTCTGAATAGGAGATTCGCATGAAGCTCGTTTTTCTGGCGGCCACGGCCCTGATCGCCGCGCCCGTCTTCGCTCAGGATACCACCCAGGCGGACGCGGCCGCTCAGACCCAGGCTCAGGGTCAGGCCAGCACGACGACCTCGACCACCGATGGTACCATGTCGGCGCAGGCCGGTATGAGCGCATCGGCCGGCACCGAGACGGCCGGAGGCTATCAGCCCGCCCAGCCCGCCCTCGCCGGTACGCCGCAGGCGGGTGCTCCGATCGTGTTCAAGCAGGCGCCGAGCCCCGAACAGGCTTTCCCGCCGCCCGCCGCCCGCGAAAGCTATCCGATCTGCAAGAAGGGTCAGTATGACCAGTGCCGTCAGCGCGGCGGCAAGTAATCGTCCGATACTGAACGGTTAGGATAAAGAAGGCGCCGGCTCTCACAGGAGGGCCGGCGCTTTTCTCATGACAGGCCGGGGGACCTATTCGTCCACCAGTTTCAGCAGCCGTCGCTCGACGGGGGCGAGGACCGGGCCCAGTTCGTGGCCCCGTTTTAATACCATGCCACCCTCGCCGATCAGCGCCCACATGCCCTGTCGATTGCGGAGCGCGGGGCGTTTTTCGATGCGATATTCAGGCCGCTCCGCCGTACGGCGAAAGGCCGAAAAGATCGCGGCGTCCCGGCCCAAATCCATCGCATAGTCCCGCCAATGACCGGCCGCGACCATTCGCCCGTACAAGTCCAGAATGCGCGTCAGTTCGGCCCGCTCGAACCCGACCTGGCTAGGCGCGCGGGGAAAGGGCACGATCCCCATCAGGCGCGGTCGCGCTTCTCTTCCTGCTCGGCGAGCAGCATGTCGAGTTGGCGGCGCAGCGTATCGAGTTCACAGCGTAGCTTTTCGACCTTCTGGGTCTGCGGATCGAACAGCTCGGAACAGGGCGTTCCATAGGGGACGAAGCGCTTTTCGGGCGCCGCGCCGCCCTCGACCATGGTCGGGCGCGCCGGGATGCCGACCATCACCGCACCTTCGGGCACATCGCGAGTCACCACGGCATTGGCGCCGACCCGCGCGCGCGGTCCGACCGTGATCGGGCCGAGAACCTGCGCGCCAGATCCGACGATCGCGCCGTCCATCAGCGTGGGGTGGCGCTTGCCCGCCACGCCATTGTCCGGGCTGGTGCCCCCCAGCGTCACGCACTGATAAATGGTCACGTCATCGCCGATCTCGGCCGTCTCACCAATGACGACGAAGCCGTGATCGATGAAGAAATTGCGTCCGATCTTGGCGCCGGGATGAATGTCGATCGCGGTCAGGAAGCGGGTGAAATGGTTGACCAGCCGCGCGAGGAAGAAGGCCCGTGCCCGGTACAGCCGGTGCGCGACCTTATGCCCCGCCAAGGCCCAGACACCCGGATAGAGCAGGATTTCCGCGCGTGAATGTGGTGCGGGATCACGGGCCCGGATCGAATCGAGATAAGCGGCCAATCGGCTCGGCATGAGCATGTCCCCATATGCGATACCGGCATTTAGGCACAGCATTCGACAAATTCCAGCCAAACACGGGAACCGGACCACACCCCTAAAGTCTATCTTTGTTGCAGGATATAGCGGCAAACGGCATGTCCGGCGTCACCGCCCTTTCGGGCAAAGGGCAAGGAGATACAATGGACCTGAGCAGCTTCGACCTGATTCATATCCTGCCGTTCGTCGCCGTCGGCTTTGCCGCGCAGGTCGTCGATGGCGCTCTGGGCATGGCCTTCGGGGTGATTTCCAATACCTTGCTGATGAGCCTCGGCGTCCCGCCCGCCGCAGCATCGGCCGGCGTGCACAGCGTCGAGACCTTCACCACCGCGGTATCGGGGATCAGCCATGCGGTTCACCGCAATGTCGACTGGAAGCTCTTCCTGCGGTTGATGATCCCCGGCGTGATCGGTGGTGCGCTTGGCGCCTATGTCCTGTCCAACATCGATGCAGCCGTCGTGAAGCCGTTCATCCTGATGTATCTGGCGGGTATCGGCGTCTATCTGCTGATCCGCGCGCTCCGGCATCGCCCGAATGTCCGCGAGCCCAAGATCGTCGAGCCGCTCGGCCTGATCGGCGGCTTTCTGGATGCGGCGGGCGGCGGCGGCTGGGGCCCCGTGGTCACGTCCAACCTGCTGGCACAGGGCGCGGCACCGCGCCTGACGATCGGTACGGTCAACACCGCCGAGTTCTTCCTGACCGCCACCATCTCGGCGACGTTCATCACGCAGATGGGCTGGGCCGCTTTCACCATGGCGACGGTCGGCCTGCTGATCGGCGGGATCTTCGCCGCCCCCTTCGGCGCAATGCTCGCCAAGCGGGTGCCGCCGCAAAAGCTGTTGCTGATGGTCGGGATCATCGTGACCCTGACCAGCCTTTGGGGTCTCTACAACGCGTTCAAGTAAGTTTTGTCCGGACGCCCTGCCCCACCATGGGCGGGGCGTCCGCGACAGGATCAGGCGACGGCCGAGTGCGTCGTCGCCACCGCCTGCATCACCGCCGCGATCCGGACCGCCGTCTGGATGATCTCGGCCGAGACGCCCGACTTCTTCAGTACGGCCTCATGCGCGTCGATGCACATGCCGCAGCCGTTCATCGCCGACACCGCCAGGCTGAACAGCTCGAAATCGATCTTGTCGATGCCGGGCGCGCCGATCACGTTCATGCGCAGCTTGGCCGGCATGTTGCGATATTCCTGGTTCCCGGCCAGATGGGTGAAGCGATAATAGACATTGTTCATCGCCATCACCGCTGCCGCCGCACGTGCCGCGGTCGCCGCCTCGGGCGACAGCTTGGGCGCGCATTCGGCTTCGGCGGCCTCGACCAGCGGCTTATAGCCCGAGCCATGGGCGCAGGTGAGCAGCAGGCCGTATTTGCGCTGGTCGTTCAGCACCGCTTCGTTCAGCAGCGAGCCGACATTCAGGCGGATGTCCTTGGCGAAATCGGGCAATTGCCCGGCAAATTCCTTGAGCGACATATTCATGCTCCAGATACACGATGCCCCAGTCCGGACTGTCGATCGGGAAGACCGACAACCCTCGCCGGGGCATCGAAAAGACAGGCCGGGGGGACGCTGCCGCCCCCCGACGCGAAGATTATTCGGCCGCGAGCTGGAGGACGTCGTCGCCCTTGTTCCAGTTGCACGGGCAGAGCTCGTCGGTCTGCAGCGCGTCGAGAACACGCAGGGTTTCCTGCGGGTTACGACCGACGTTCAGGCCGTTGATGGTGACGTGCTGGATGACATTGTCGGGATCGATGATGAAGGTCGCGCGGTAAGCGACATGCTCATTCTTGTCGACGATGCCCAGCGCGTCGGCAAGGACGCGGCCATTGTCCGCGATCCAGGGAAAATCGGCCGCGGCCAGATCGGGATCCGACTTGCGCCATGCCAGGTGGACATGCGCGGTGTCGGTCGACGCGCCGATCAGCACGGCGTCACGATCGGCGAAATCGTCCTTCAACTGCGCATAGCCGACGATCTCGGTCGGGCACACGAAGGTGAAATCCTTCGGCCAGTAAAACAGGACCTTCCACTTGCCCTCGTACGAGGTATCGCTGATCGTCTCGCCAGCGGGCAGCGCGTTGGTACCCTGCTGGACGGGAACGGTGAATGCGGGGAGCTTGTCTCCAACGGTCAACATGGCAATGTGCCTCCTTCTCTTCCCAAAATTCGGCTTCAGGCCATCCTCTGCAACGATCGGCGGCTATCCCGCCTGTATTCGTTGCAGTGACGGATATGGGGACTGGCGCCGTTGATCCAACAAGCTATTTGTCAAATCGCAATCGACTGAGACGATCAATGGCCGCGACCTACCTACCGACACTGAAACAGCTTCAATATCTCGTGGCCCTGCAGGACCATGGCCATTTCGGGCGCGCGGCCGATGCGTGCTTCGTCACGCAATCGACCTTGTCGGCGGGCCTGCGCGAGTTGGAAACATTGATTGGCGTGACGCTGGTCGAGCGGACGCGGCGCGTGGTGCGCTTCACGCCGCTGGGCGAGCGGATCGCCGACAAGGCCCGGCGTGTGCTGCGCGAGGCGGACGAACTGGGCGACATGGCCCGCGCCGCCGGCCGGCCCTTGTCGGGTGAGATGCGGATGTCGGTCATCCCGACCATCGCCCCGTTCATGCTGCCGCGCATCCTGCCTCGGCTGCGCCACGACTATCCGGACCTGAAGCTTTTCTTGCGCGAGGAGCCGAGTGCGCCGGCCTGCGAGCGCCTCCACAATGGCCGCACCGACTGCGTCCTCCTCGCCCTGCCCTTCGCCTGCGGTGAGGTAACAGCGGAACCCTTGTTCGACGACCGACTGTTCGTCGCCTTTCCCACCGACGAAGACAATGCACCGCCCTCGGCCATTCCGGCGGCCGCGATCGACGAAAATCGGCTGCTGCTGCTCGAGGACGGCCACTGCCTGAAGGATCATGCGCTCGCCGCCTGCAATCGCCCCGAACTGCGTGCCGAGGCGACGATGCTGGGCACCTCGCTCCACACGATCGTGCAGATGGTCGACAATGGGCTGGGCATGACGATGCTGCCCGAAATGGCGCTGCGCTCGGGTATTCTCGACAACACCCATATCACCGCGCGCCCCCTCGATGCCGAAAATGCCATGCGCAAGATCGCTCTGGTGTGGCGCCGGGCCAGCCCGCGCGAGAAGGACTTCCGTCTGCTGGCGCAGGTGCTGGCGGAAGCCGCCTGACGCGCAACCGTCGCGCCGCTGCGGCGTCTTTGCCCTCGATATCGCCCTTCATCTTCCAAGGAGACTGGCCCATGACCCGGAACATACGGCCGTTGATGACCCTGTTGCCGCTCACCGCTTTGGTGATGCTCGGCGCCTGCGGGCGCGGACGCGATGCACGGGAGGTTCCGGCGACCCCCTCCTCCACGACCGCACCGGCCGCCCCCGACGGCGGCACGACGCCGCCCGTCAGCGCCGACCAGCCCATGGCTCCGACGCGTACGATCCTGGACAATGCGGCCGCCACGCCGTCCCTGTCCTCGCTGGTCGCAGCGATCCGGGCCGCTTCATTGTCGACCACGCTCGCCGGCCCCGGGCCGTACACGCTCTTTGCCCCCTCCAATGCCGCCTTTGCACGCCTGGCACCTGGAGTGCAGGAACAGTTGCTGCAGCCCGCCAATCACGGCTCGCTGGTGCGGCTGCTGCGTTTCCATATGCTGCCCGGGGTCGTCACCATCTCCGACCTGCAGCAGCGAATCGCGGCGGGCGGTGGGACCGCAACGATCATGACCGTCCAGGGCGAGCCACTGACGCTCAGCATGACACAATCGATCATCACTCTGAGCGATGCGAGCGGCAACAAGAGCTATATCGAAGCGGGCGACCAACGTCAGGCCAATGGCATGATCCACATTGTGAACGGCGTGCTGGTACCAAAACTGGATTAAGAACGTTACTTCTCCGGAATGCCCGCTTCGTGACCGGATCGGGCATTCGTCTCTTCATTCGTGGTGTGATGCGCACGCGCTCCGCCACCAATAGTAGGAGTAAGCTTTTAATGATGAAGACTGTCGCCATTTTCGCCTCGGCCACCATGCTGGCCGGCGTCGCCCAGGCTCAGACCGCCCCGGCCCAGACTCCCCCCGCCCAGACCCTGCCCGCACCTGCCACTCCGGCTCCGGCCCAGGCTACGCCGGTTGCGGCCGGTACGGTCGTGCAGGTTCTGGCGGCAACGCCCGACCGGAGCACCCTGGCCAAGCTGGTCACCACCGCCGGCCTGACCGCCGATCTTTCGGGCCCAGGACCGTTCACCGTCTTCGCGCCCAGCGACGAAGCGTTCAGCCGGATGCCGGCTGGTGCGCTCGACAATCTGAGCAAGCCGGAAAACAAGGCCGCGCTGGCGACCATCCTGAAATACCACGTCGTCTCGGGCAAGGTGACCGCCGAACAGCTCAAGCAGCAGATCACCGCCGGCAACGGCACCGCGACGCTGACCACGTTGGCCGGTCAGCCGCTGACCGCGCAGCTTGGCCCGAACGGCAATGTCATGCTGACCGACGTCAACGGCCAAAAGGCTTATGTGGACAAGGCCGATGTGCCCGCGACCAATGGTGTGATCCACCTGACCAATGGCATCAGCGTGCCTAAGATCGGCTAAGGTCGGTCGCAGGTGAGACGAAGAGGCGGGGTTTCGGCCCCGCCTTTTTTATGGCTGGCGTTCGTCTTCCTGCCACCGCTCGGCTGCCGCCGCATCACTCTCTCGCGCTTCGACCCAACTGGACTGACCTGCGCGGGTCTCACGTTTCCAGAAGGGCGCGTCGGTCTTGAGACGATCTATCAGATAGGCGCAGGCATCAAGCGCATCGCCGCGATGCGGGGCGGCGGCCGCGACGAAGACGATCCGCTCGCCCGGATGCATCGGGCCCACCCGGTGGACGATCGTCGCCGCCTGAAGCGACCAGCGAGTCACGGCATGGGCGGCGATCCGCTCCAGCGCCGCTTCCGTCGCGCCGGGATAATGTTCCAGCTCGAGCTTGTCGACGCCGTCATCCGCCCGGACCAGCCCGCAAAAACTGGCGACGGCACCAGCCTCCGGACGTTCGGCCAATGCCATCTCCGCCGCGACATCGATCGGATCGACCGAAACCCGAACGCGGATCATCCGCCCGTCACCGGCGGAAAGATCGCGACTTCCCGCGCCCCGGCCAGCAATGCGTCGAGACCGACGAAATTCTGGTCGATCGCCGCCCGCAATCTCTCCGGCGCGGCCATCGCCTCGGCATAGCCCCCGCCCCGTGCGGCGAGCCAAGTGATCAGATCGGCAATGGTCACCAATTCGGGGGGGATGGTCACGACGTCTTCGGCCTGCCCGATCCGTTCCCGGACCCAGGCGAAATAGAGGATGGTCAGGCGCATTCAGCTATCCATATGCTTGAGGCCGACGCGCAAATAATCCCAGCCGGTGACCAGCGTCAGCGCGGCGGCCCCCCACAAGGCGGCCAACGCCGCCATCTGCACCCAGGGCCAGCCGGGCAGCGCCCCGCCCAGGATCAGACCGCCCAGCGCGACGAGCTGCAACGTCGTCTTCCATTTCGCCAGCCGCGAGACGGGGACGGAAACCTGCAACTGCGCCAGAAACTCACGCAACCCCGACACGGCGATTTCGCGCAGCAGGATGATGAGGCCGGCGATGACGCTCGCCCCGTTGATCACCTGTACCGCAACCAGCACCAGGATGACGGCGGCCACCATGATCTTGTCTGCGATGGGATCAAGGAAGATGCCGAGTTTCGACACCGCGCCGTTCGCCCGCGCCAGATAGCCGTCGAAATAATCGGTGATGCCCATCAGACAATAGAGGATGAAGGCGATGCCGTATCCCAGCGCCCATTGCGGTTGCCACAACAGCCCCGCCAGCAACGGCACGGCCAGGATTCGCGAGAGCGTCAACAGGTTGGGCAACGTCAGCATAACGCCTTCTAGCGACAAGGCCGCGCATGACAAACCGCTTTAAGCAGTTGGCGATGGGCCATCGCATAGTTATGTTGCCGTCATCCTGTTGCCACGATCGGGCCATTTTTCGTCATGCTCAATGCCCTCGGGCTTCTCAAGCGGCGCCGCTTCCTGCCGCTGTTCACCACCCAGTTCCTCGGCGCTTTCAACGACAATCTGTTCAAGACGTCGATGGTGTTGTTCGCCACCTACACGATCTTCACCGATCCGGTCTCCGAGTCCTATTTTAACGCCGCCGCGACCGGCGCGGCCATCCTGCCCTTCGTCTTCCTGTCGGCGCTGTCGGGCCAATTGGCGGACAGTCATGACAAGGCGCGGATCATCCGCATCGTCAAGACGGTGGAGATCGGCATCATGCTGGTCGGCGCGCTCGGCCTGATGATCGCCAAGATGGGCTATACGACGATCGGCCTCGCATTGATGCTGGGTACGGTACTGGCGCTAGGCGTCCACTCGACCTTTTTCGGCCCGATCAAATACGCGATCCTGCCCCAGCATCTGGAGCCCGGCGACGTACTGGGCGGTACCGGTCTGGTCGAGGCGGGAACCTATCTGGCGATCCTGCTCGGCACGGTGGCCGCGGGGTGGATACCGGTCGAGGCCGCGGCGATCGGCGTGCTCGTCGTCGCCGGCCTGGGCTGGTTCAGCGGGCGCATGGTGCCCCCCGCCCCGCGCGAAGGGCCGCCGCTCAAGCTCAATTACAACCCGTTCACCGCGTCCTGGCGGTTGATCGCGGCGACGCTCCACATCCGCCGGCTGTTCCTGGCGATCATCGCGATCAGCTTCTTCTGGACGATCGGCTCGGTCCTCATCATCGTCTTTCCGCCGCTGGTGAAGAATGTGCTGACCGCGGACAAGGAGGTGGCGAGCCTGGCCATCGCCATCTTCTCCGTCGGCGTCGCGATCGGATCGGTGGTGATCAATACCATGCTGAAGGGCGAGATTTCGGCACGCTACTCCCCCATCTCGGTCATCGCCATGGGGGCGTTCGTGGTGCTGTTCTCGTTCCTCTGCCGCAACTGGACGCCGGCACCCGCCGGTACGCTCTATAGCTGGCAGAGCTTCCTGGCCGAGCCGCGTGCGATCGGCATCTTGGCGACGCTGCTCGCCATTGCGACGACGGGGGGCATGTTCGTCGTGCCGCTCTATGCCTTTCTGACCACGACCGTGGAGAAGGATCAGACCGCGCGGACCGTGGCCGCGAACAATATCGTCAACTGCTTCGCCATGACGATCGGATCCGTCTGCGTCTTCGGGATCAGCGCCATGGGCGTGACGCCCGAGGACATGCTCTTCGTCGTCGCGGGCATGTGCCTGGTCTCCGCCTGGCTGGCGCTACGGCTTCACCGGGCGTGTGCCGATGGCTGCCCCAACGTCGCGTGAACCGGCGCTCGGTCGGGATCAGAGCAGAAAGCTGTAGATGCTGATAAAGAAAGCGGTGAAGCTCAGGACGAACAGGCGCAAATCCTGATCATCGTCGCGCCGGCTCCGGGCTGGCGGGGGCGGTGGCAGGCTGCGTCGAAAAGGATGACGGGCTGCTTCGTTGGTCAGGACAAGGCGGCGTCTCATGGCGAACCTCTTAACGCGCCGTTAACTTCTTCGCCGCTGAGCAATTCCCAGACCCTGTCCCCCCTGCCCCGATAAGAGACAGCGAGGTTTTGGAACCTCCGCTAGTGATATGTAGACATGGCCCGATGCGTCAGGCGCGATTGGGGCGATAGGCATTCAGATCGATGCCGTGCCGGGCGACCTTGTCGTAAAAGGTCTTACGCGGAATGGCGAGGATGGCGAGCGCCGCGCGGACATCGCCGGCCACCTCCTCCAGGACAGCGCGGATCGTCGCCCCCTCGAACCGTTCGACGCGCTCGGGCAGTGATAGCGAATCCCCCGCCTCCTGCCCCTCGCTCGCCAATCCGCCCACCAGCCCCAGGGCGACACGGTTGGCATAGTTGCGCACCTCCCGGACATTGCCCGGCCAGTCATGCGACAAAAGCCGCGCCTGGACGCCGCCATCGATCATCGGCACCGGTCGGCCGAAGCGTTCGGCCGCCTCGCGCAGGAAATGCGCGAAGAGCAGCGGGACATCGGCACGCCGCTCACGCAAGGGCGGGACGCGCAGACGCACGGCATCGAGCCGGTAAAGGAGATCGGCGCGGAACCGCCCCTCCTCCACCGCGCGCGCCAGATCGGACTTGGCGGCCGCGACGATCCGCAGGTCGAGCAGTTGCGGATCCTCCGACCCGATCGCCCGCACCTCACGCTCCTCGACGACGCGCAGCATCCGGCCCTGCAGCGCCGGCGCCATGCTGTCGACCTCGTCGAGAAACAGGGTGCCACGGTTGGCCGCGGCGATGCGGCCCGTCGTCCGGCCATGAGCATGGCCGAACAACTCATCCTCGGCGATCGCCTCGGGCAGCGCGGCGCAGTCGACCGCGATGAAGGGGCGTGTCCGCCGTGCGCTCCAACGGTGAAGAAGCAGTGCGACCAGTTCCTTGCCGGTGCCCGTCTCGCCCTCGACCAGCACATCGACATCGGCCTGTGCCACCTGCCGCACCGTCTCGCGAAGCCGCATCATGACCGGGGTTTCGCCGATCAGCGGATAGGCGCCCTGCGCTTCCTCCGCCGCCGTCCGCAGTCGGCGATTGTCGAGGACCAGCCGCCGCATCTCCAGTGCACGGCCCGCGCTCGCGATCAGATGATCGGCGGCAAAGGGCTTGGCGACGAAATCGAACACGCCCTGTTTCAGCGCCGCGACCGCCATCGGCACATCGCCATGCCCGGTCATCAGGATGACGGGAATTTCGGCATCGATCGCCGCCACCCGGCGGGCCAGTTCGATGCCGTCGATCCCCGGCATACGAATGTCCGACACGACCATTCCCGGAAAGTCCGGCGTAATCGCTGCAAGTGCGGCCAGCGGATCACCATGCGCCTCGACATCGATCCCCGCCAGCTCGAAGGACTGGGCCAGCGCCTGGCGCAGCACCGTGTCGTCATCGACCAGCAAGACCCGCAGGCCGCCATTCGCATCGCCCTCGCTCATGCCCGGCGCAACCGGATAATGAAGCCCGCCCCGCCCAGCGAGGAAGGAATGGTATCCAACATGCCGCCAAACTCCCGCATGATATCCCTGGCAATGCCCAACCCCAGCCCCAGACCATCGGGCTTGCCGGTGACGAAGGGGGTGAAGATCTCCGGCGCGATCTCGGGATCGAGGCCGGGGCCGTTATCCTCGACGGTCAGTTCCACGCTGTCCTGCTCCTCGCGAACGCTCATCCGCACGCGTGGGTTGGGACGGTCCGCCACCGCATCCAGCGCGTTCTGGAGAAGGTTGACCAGCACCTGCTCCAGGCGGACACGGCCCGCGATCACCACGGGCAATGGCTCGTCCGTCGGCCGTTCCAGCACGACGCCCGCGCTGCGAAACCGATCGCCGATCAGCAACATGGTGCCATCGAGCACCGCATCCAGCGCCACCGGCCCGATACCATGCGTGCCCCGCCGGACGAAGCGCCGCATCTCCTGAACGATCGAGCTGATCCGCTCGGTCAGGTCGACGATGGTGGCGAGATTGCCCGCCGCCTTGTCGGGTGCGGCCCGGCTCAAAAAGGTCCGGGCATTCTCCGCCAGCGTACGGATCGCCGCCACCGGCTGGTTGATCTCATGGGCGACGCCGGCGGTGATCGAGCCCAGCGACCCCAGCCGATTGGCTTGCGCCAATTCCTCGCGCGCGGCGCGAAAGCGTTGGTCGGCGCGGATACGCTCCGCGATCTCGATCGTCAGCCGGTCATTGGTCGCGCGAAGCTCGGCGGTCCGCCTGGCGACTTCTGCCTCCAAAGCCTCGCGCGCCTCTGCCACGCGTTCGGCGCGGGTGCGCCGCCAGATGCCGATCAACGCCAGCGCCAGAAGCCCCGCACCGATCAGCGCGGTAACCGATCGAACCCAGCTATCTGCCGCGCGGAAGGCGGAGCGGGAGGGCAACAGGTGGATCAATCGCCAGCCCGGCAACGGCACCGCCACCCGCGCGACGACATGGCGATTGCCCTCGCGATCGATCGCCCAGCCGCCCGGCACCAAGCGATAGGGCGCAGGCCGCAAGCGAACGCCGCCGAACTGCTGCGCATCGTCGATCTCGCCCCGAGCGCCGCGTGTCAGTGGCTTCATCGTCGTGAACAGCGCACCCGGATCAGAGGTCACGACGACCACGCCATGATCGTCGGTCAACAGGCTCTGCCCCGGATCACTTGCCCAGGCCTGGGCGATCCGTCCGAACTCCACCTTCACGACGATCACGCCATCGGGGGCATCGGCGGGACCGATCCGACGGGCAAGGAACAGGCCGGCGCGGTGGCTGGTATTGCCCAACGCGAAATATTCCGACGTCCCGTGCGCCAGTGCCTGGCGGAAATAGGGCCGGAAATTGTAGTTGCGGCCGACAAAGCTGTCCGGTTGCCCCGCATTGGAGGCGGAGACGGTTCGCCCCTGCCGATCGATCGCATAGATGACCGGAGCGCCCGTCCGCTCGGCCAAGCCGCGCAGCTTCTCGTTCAGCCGCTCCGCCGCCCGGCGCGATCCATTGCGCAACGCATTGCCCAGGTCGGGATATTCGACCAGCACGATGGGCAGCAGCCGGAAACGCTGAAGCTCGCTGTTGAGGAGCCGCTCCTGCTGCCGCGCGATCCGGGTGGCATCGGCGCGCAGATCGGCCACTGCCTGACGATGGGCATAGACCCGCAACATCAAAGCCGCCGCCAGCGTCAGCAACAGCACACCCACCAGCGGAATCGCATGACGCCGATAAAGGCGGATCAGGGCAATGAGGCGTGCCATATGTGCGGAATATCGCAAGCGTGGCATCAACACCATGCGGAATTTCGCCCGACAGATGTGAAAGGGAGATTATTTATCGTTATTTATCAAGGTTTTATATCGCGAAGGCCATCACTTTGAATTCGCAGGCGCAATCCCGCACACTCTCGGCAACCCGGAGCGCGGCCCACCGCGTCCGTTCCTTTTTGTAGAGGATGATGAAAGCCGTGATCGCCCAAGATTATGCCGTCGCCGAAGCGCCCAAGCGCGCTCGGGTCTGGTCGCATCTCTATGTACAGGTATTGGTCGCGATCGCACTGGGCGCGATCATCGGCCATTTCTGGCCGTCCTTCGGCGAATCGCTCAAGCCCATCGGCGATGCCTTCATCAAATTGGTGAAGATGATCATCGCTCCCGTCATCTTCCTGACGGTCGTCACCGGCATCGCCGGGATGCGCGAACTGGGTTCGGTCGGCCGCGTGGCCGGCAAGGCCTTTTTCTACTTCATTACCGTGTCGAGCTTCGCTCTGGTCGTCGGCCTGATCGTCGCCAACGTCGTTCAGCCGGGCGCGGGGATGAACATCGACCCGGCCTCGTTGAATGCGGGCTCGATCGCGGAATATACCGCCAAGGCGCATGACACGACCGTCACCGGCTTCCTGCTGGGCATCATTCCCGACACGCTGGTCAGCGCCTTCACCCAGGGCAACATCCTGCAGGTCCTGATGGTCGCCATTTTGTTCGGCATCTCGATGGCGCTGGTTGGCGAACCGGCCCGCCCGCTGCTGAACAGCCTGGAACGGATCAGCATTGTCGTCTTCCGGATGGTCGGCATCCTGATGCGTGCCGCCCCGATCGGGGCCTTTGGTGCCATCGCCTTCACCATCGGCAAATACGGCGTCGGCAGCCTCGTCAATCTCGGTGCCCTGGTCGCGACCTTCTACTTCACCTCGATCCTGTTCGTCGTCGTCGTGCTCGGCACCATCGCCCGTGCCAATGGCTTCTCGGTCCTGAAGCTGATCCGTTATCTGAAGGCCGAATTGCTACTGGTGCTCGGCACCTCCTCGTCCGAAGCCGCACTGCCCAGCCTGCTTCAGAAGATGGAAAAGGCCGGTTGCGAGAAGTCGGTGGTCGGCCTGGTCGTCCCCACCGGTTATTCGTTCAATCTGGACGGCACCAACATCTACATGACGCTGGCCGCGCTGTTCATCGCCCAGGCCTGCGGCGTCGATCTTTCGCTGGGTCAGCAACTGGCGCTCCTGCTCGTCGCCATGCTGAGCTCGAAAGGTGCGGCGGGTGTCACCGGGGCCGGCTTCATCACCCTGGCCGCCACCCTGTCGATCGTGCCGGACGTGCCCGTGGCAGGCATGGCGCTGATCCTCGGCATCGACCGCTTCATGTCGGAGTGCCGCAGCCTGACCAACTTCATCGGCAACGCGGTGGCCACAGTGGTCGTCGCCCGCTGGGAGGGAGCACTGGACAAGGACGCGCTGGACGCGGCCTTGAACAACAAGTCGGTATTGCCGGCCGCACAGCCGGCCATCGCCTGACCTGCGCGGAAAAGTCCCGCCGCGCGAACCGGCCGGACTTTTCCTTAACGTTGCAACGCTAGTGCAGCCGATGTGACGACAGACCGGTACGATTGAGGGGACTATTATCATGAAATTCGTTTGGCTCGTCGGCTCCGCCGCCATCCTGGCGGCGGGTCTGGCCCCAAGCATCGCCAGCGCGCAGGCCGTCACGCCCAAGGCGGCCGCCGAGCCGGCCAGCCCGGCCAGCACCGCCTATCCCACCTCAGCCGCCGGCGACGGCAATACGGTCAATGGCTACAACCAGTCGCGTTGGGCCGAAGACTGGAGCAAGCTGTGCGATCCCGCCAAGCGGGACGATTTCATCGATGCGCTGAAATGCGTGAAGCTGACCGAGGACGGCAAGTCCTATGTCACCTTTTCAGGGGAGCTGCGCACTCGCGTCAACCTGACCACCAACCCCAATCTGCGCGAAGTCCAGCAGTAGCGTCAGGACATCGCCCGTATCGTCGGTGGCGCCGATGTTCATCTGGGCGACCATTTCCGGGTATTCGGCGAACTGGGCCGCGCGGAGTTGCAGGGCATCAACCTGGGCACGCCCGGCGGCAATCTGCGCAACCAATTGGCGGTGCAGCAGCTTTTTGCGGAGGTGAAGGGCAAGGCACTGGGCCTCGACGTCGGCGTGCGCGCGGGTCGCCAGGAGTTCTTCGACGGGCCGCAGCTCCTGACCGTCGGGCGTGACAACAATACATTGTACTTCGTCCTCGACGGCGTGCGTGCCTATGCGCGCGGTAAGAATGCGCGGGTGGACGTCTTCGACCTGAATTATGTCAATTATGGTTTCGGGGGGATCAGCGACGACAAGACCAATCCGGATGTGCGCTTCTCGGGCGCGACCTTCGGCTTTCGTCTTTCACCCAAGCTGTTCGGCGGGTCCAAGCTGTACCTCGATCCCTTCATCTGGCGGCTGCGCAATCGCCGGGGATCATGGGGTGGCGTGACAGATCTCGAGGAACGTTATTTCCTCGGTCTGCATAGCTATGGTGATATCGGTCCGATCAATCTCGACTGGACCGTCAATCACCAGCGCGGCACCTTTGGCAACCGTCCGATCTCGGCCTGGCAGGCATTCGTGGCGCAGACCTACAAGTTGGGCAAGGCGTCCGATGCGCCACGCGTCGGCGTCCACTTCGACTATGGATCGGGCGGCGGCTCTTATAACCGCACGGGCGCCTTGAATACGACCAATGGCCTGTTCGGGAACAACATCTATTACAGCTACGGCCTGTTCCTGACGCCGACCAACCTGCTGTACGCCGCGCCGAACTTCACCTTCACGCCGCTGAAGGGCGTGCGGTTAGCCGCGGAATATGGCTTTGCCTGGCGCCCCGACGAGTTCGATGCCGTCTATCGCGCCAGCGGCGCGCCCTGGGCCGGCACGCAGAATGTCCGCGGCAAGAAGGTGGCCGAGGTCGCCCGCCTGCAGGCGGTGTGGACCATTACGCCGCGTCTTTCGTTTACCGGCCGTTACGAACATTTCCAGGCGGACACCGTCTTGAAGCGTGCGAATTTGAAGAGCTCGGATTTCTGGGCCGGCTGGCTCAGCTTCCGCTTCTAAACGCCACACATCAGAAACGACCAAGGGGAGTAGATATGTCAGCCACCATCGCCGATCCCGGACGGCACCGCCTGAAATCCATCATCGGCGGATCGACCGGCAATCTCGTCGAATGGTTCGACTGGTATGTCTACTCCGCCTTCACCCTCTACTTCGCGCCACACTTCTTCCCCTCGGAGAACCGCACCGCCCAGTTGCTGAGCGCGGCGGCGGTGTTCGCGGTCGGCTTCATCATGCGACCGATCGGCGCCTGGATCATGGGCATCTATGCCGATCGCAAGGGGCGCAAGGCGGGGCTTACCCTGTCGGTGACGCTGATGTGCATGGGCTCGCTGATTATCGCGGCGACGCCCAGCTATTCCACCATCGGCCTGGCGGCGCCGGCGCTGCTGGTGATCGCGCGCCTGATGCAGGGCCTGTCGGTCGGGGGCGAATATGGCGCCAGCGCGACCTATCTCTCCGAGATGGCGGGCAAGGATCGCCGCGGCTTCTTCTCGTCCTTCCAATATGTCACGCTGATCTCCGGACAGCTTCTCGCCATCTGCGTCCTCTTGATCCTTCAGGCGACCATGACCGAGGCGGCGCTGGACGAATGGGGCTGGCGCATCCCCTTCGCGCTGGGCGCGGTGCTCGCCATCGTCGTCTTCTACATCCGGCGTGGCCTGGCCGAGACGCAGAGCTTCGAGAACACCAAGAAGGATGGCGCGCCCCAGTCGGGGCTGGTCCAGCTCTTCACCAAACATCCGCGCGAGACGCTGACGGTCATGCTGCTGACCGCCGGCGGCACCCTCGCCTTCTATGCCTATTCGATCTACATGCAGAAATTCCTGGTGAACACGAGCGGCTTCAGCCGTGAGGTCGCCAGCCAGATCAACGCCGTCACCCTGTTCATCTTCATGCTGCTTCAGCCGGTCGCGGGCGGATTGTCCGACCGGATCGGGCGCAAGCCGCTGATGGTCGCGTTCGGCATTGCGGGCGTGCTGTTCACCTATCCGATCTTCTCGACGCTGGAGACGACGCGCGATCCGTTGGTGGCGGGCGCATTGGTGATGGTCGCCCTGATCATCGTCACCGGCTACACCTCGATCAACGCGGTGGTGAAGGCCGAGCTGTTCCCCGCGCATATCCGCGCGCTGGGCGTCGCCCTGCCCTATGCGCTGGCCAATACCATCTTCGGCGGCACGGCGGAGTCGGTCGCGCTGCTGTTCAAGCGGTCTGGCTTCGAACAGGGCTTCTATTGGTACGTCACGGCGATGATCGGTATCTCGCTGATCGTGTATCTGCGGATGCGCGACACCCGCAAGAACAGTCAGATCATCGAGGACTGATCCTCAACCACCCCGTCCGGCAAGCACCCGCGACACGATCGGGCCGAGGCTTTCCGCCTTGGCCCGATCCACATGCGAGATATGGGTGATCAGCGCCTGATCCAGCACCGTGTCGATCGGCGAGGGCGTGCGCTGGGGCGGCAGCAGGGCGGCAAGCTGGGTCACGAGTTCCCGCGCGGTCGCCGCGTTGGCGCTGAGTTGGGCGAGCACCGCATCGACCTCGACATGCGCCTCGTCCTCGCGCCAGCAGTCATAGTCGGTGACCATGCCGATCAGCGCATAGGGAAGCTCCGCCTCACGCGCGAGCTTGGCCTCGGGCATGGCGGTCATGCCGATGACGTCGGCGCCCCATTGGCGATAGAGATAGCTTTCGGCGCGTGTCGAGAATTGCGGCCCCTCCATCGCCAGATAGGTCCCCCCACGCGCCACCGACGCCCCCGCCCGCTCCGCCGCCTCGGCCGCGAAGACCGACAAGCGGGGACATACCGGATCGGCCATCGAGACATGGGCGACGAGGCCGGCACCGAAGAAGCTGGTATCCCGGTGCACGGTCCGGTCGATGAACTGATCAACCGCGACGAAGCGGCCGGGCGGCAGTTCCTCGCGCAAGGATCCGATCGCGGAGATGGCGAGCACGTCGGTGCAGCCGGCGAGCTTCAACGCATGGATATTGGCCCGGGCATTGACCTCGGTCGGCGACAAGCGATGGCCCCGTCCGTGACGTGGCAGGAAGACGAAGTTCGTCGCCCCGATCCGCCCGCGCACCAACGTATCCGATGGCGCACCCCAGGGGGTGTCGATCACCAGTCGTTCGACATCCTCCAACGCGTCGATCGCATAGAGCCCCGATCCGCCGATGATCCCGATCGTCCACTGGCTTGGCTGCGTCATATATCGTCCCCCATTGGTCCAGCGGCGCTACGCCGAAAGCCCCTATTGTCAAAGGGGCGCGGCGAATATCTCCGCCGCGCCCCTCGCGCCCTGCGTACCGGCCGGGGAGTGGGGTCAACCGGCCGCCGGCGTCCCGCCTGTCTCACGCAGCCCACCACCCAGCGCGACGTAGAGGGTCACGTCGTTCTGAAGCGCGGAGCTGCGCAAGGTCAGCAATTGCTGCTCGGCGGAAAACAGATTCCGCTCGGCATCCAGCACCTCTAGGTAGATGGAGATGCCGTTATTGTAGCGCAGCCGCGCCGTACGGGCGAGGCGCCGCTGCGCCTCCACCGCGCGCGTCTGCGCCTCGATCTGCTCGGCGAAGCGACGCCGCGCGACCAGCGCATCGGCCACTTCGCGGAACGCGCCCTGCACCGTCCGCTGATAGGCGGCGGTCAGTTCGTCGGCTTGCGCCCGGCTCAGCCGAAGCTGCGCGTTGCGACGTCCCCAGTCGAAGATCGGCAGCAATGCGGCACCCTGCACCTGATATTGCTGCGAATTGCCATCGATCAGGTTCCTGAGGGCCGGCGAGACGAAACCCGCCAGACCGGTCAGCGAGATGCTGGGCAGGAAGGCCGCGCGCGCCGCGCCGATATTGGCATTGGCCGCCAGCAATTGCTGCTCCGCCTGAAGCACGTCCGGCCGGTTCACCAGCAGGGCCGAAGGCAGGCCCGGTTCGATCGCGGCGAACTGGTTCTGATCGCCGAGGCGACGCCCGGCCGGCAGCGGCCCCGTGATGGGACCGCCGACAAGGACCGTCAGCAGATTTTGCGACTGCGCCACGGTGCGGCGGAGCTCGGCCAACTGGGTCTCCGCCTGGGTCAACAGCGCCGCCGCCTGATCGTAATCGACGCTGGAGGTGACGCCGGCATCCATCCGCCGCTTGGCGATGCCCAGCCCCTCGCGGCGGCTGGCAACGGTCCGCTCGGCAAGCGCGATTTGCTCCTCGGCGGCGCGGATCTGGAGATAGGTCGCGGCGACCTGCCCGACCAGCGACAGGCGGAAGGCGCGCTCCGCCTCGACCGTCGCCAGATATTGCCGCCGTTGCGCCTCGGCCAGATTGCGCACGCGGCCCCAGAAATCGAGCTCGAAGCTCGATACCCGGGCGCCCAGCGCGAACTGGTTATAGGTGATCGAGGTTGGGTTCTGCGCGTCGCCACCACCGGGAAGCGCATTGCCAAAACCGAGCGAATTGAGGGGAATCCGCGTCCGCGAAGCGCTGGCCGACAGGTCAAGCGGCGGAAGGCGCTGCGCATCCTGGATGCGATATTGCGCCCGCGCCTGGGCGACGCGCGCCACCGCCTGCGCCAGATCGCGGTTATTCGCCAAGGCGGCCGCGATATAGGCCTTGAGCTGTTCGTCCGCGAAAAACTCCCGCCATCCGATCTCGGCCGCCGTCCGCGTTCCCGCGCCCGCCTCGGGATAGGTGGCGGACACGGGGGCGACCGGCTGGCGATATTGCGGCGCCAGATTGCAGGCGGTCAGTGCGCTGGTCAGCGCCAGCGTGGCGGCCGCACGGGAAAAGCCCTTATGCATGGGCCGGGCCCTCCTCATGGCCATTTGGGTTGTGGGCGTCGCGCGCTTCACGCTCACGTGCCTCCTCCTCGGCATCCTCGGCTTCATGGTCGTGCTCACGCGCCAGCCACTTCTTCGCCGCGATGTAGAAGACCGGCGTGAAGAAGATGCCGAACGCCGTGGCAGCGATCATGCCGCCCATCACGCCCGTACCCACCGCACGACGGCTCGCCGCACCCGCGCCACTGGCGATGAACAGCGGCACCATGCCCAGGATGAAGGCCAGGCTGGTCATCAGGATCGGGCGCAGACGCTGCCGCGCCGCCTCCACCGTCGCCTCGAAGGGCGTGCGGCCGGCCTGCTGGTCCTCGATGGCAAATTCGACGATCAGGATCGCGTTCTTCGCCGCGAGACCAATGATGGTGATCAACCCGACGTTGAAATATACGTCCGCCGAGAAGCCGCGTAGAATGGTCAGCAGCACCGCGCCGAGCACACCGAACGGCACCACCAGCAACACCGCCAGCGGGATCGCCCAGCTTTCATAGAGCGCGGCCAGCAGCAGGAAGACGACGATCAGCGACAGGCCGAGCAGCAACCCGATCTGGCCACCGGCCTGCTTTTCCTCGAAGGCGGTGCCGGTCCACTCGAAGCTCATGCCCGGGGGCAGGACTTCGCGTGCGATCTGCTCCATCGCGTTGAGCGCGGTCCCGGTCGACTGGCCGGGCGCAGCCATGCCGGAGACGGTCAGCGACGGATAGCCGTTATACCGCTCCAACTGCTGCGGACCATTCTGCCAACGCACCTTCGTGAAGGCCGAGAAGGGCACCATATTGCCCTGCTGATTGCGGACACGCAGCGCCAGCACGTCGTCGGGCGACATGCGCTGCGGCGCATCGGCCTGCAGATAGACGCGCAGCACATTGCCTTCGCGAACGAAGTCATTGGCATAGGCCGAACCGAAAGCGATCGACAGTGTCTGGTTGACGTCGGCGATCTGGAGACCGAGTGCCCGTGCCTGGATGCGGTCTATATCCACATAGAGCTGCGGCGCCGGCCCCAGACCTTCCGGACGAACCCCCATTAGCGCCTTGTTCTGCGACGCCTTGGCGAGAATGGCACCCTGTGCCTGCTGCAACGCCGCCTCACCCAGGCCCGAGCGATCCTCGATCTTCATCGAGAAGCCGGTCGCGTTGCCCAGCGCCTGGATCGGCGGCGGGTCGAGCGCGAAGATGGTCGCTTCCGGGATCGACTGGACGAAGCCCATGGTCTTGCCGACCAGCGTCGTCGAGTTGTTCTCGGTCCCCTTGCGATCCTCCCACGGCTTCAGGTTGACGAAGGAGATGCCCGCCGCCTGCCCCTGGCCGAAGAAATTGAAGCCAGCGACCGAGACGATGTCCGACACCTGCGGCTGGGCATGGAGGAACTTCTCCACCTTGGTGATCGCCTCGCCCGTCCGCTCCAGCGTGGCGCCGGGCGCCGCGTCATAGGACACGAAGATATAGCCCTGATCCTCGGTCGGCAGGAAACCACCGGGCACGCGGGTGAACAACAGGCCCGTCATGACGACGACCACGGCGAACACCGCCAGCCAGCGCACCGGGCGCGACATCATCGTCTTGACGCCGCCGGTATACTTCTCCGTGCCCCGGCCGAACTTGTCGTTGAACCAGTTGAAGAAGCGGCGCGGCAGGCCCCGCACGCCCGGCTTGGGCTCGGGACGATCCTCAAGATGCGCATCCTCCTGCTTCAGCAGCGTCGCGCACAGCGCCGGCGTCAGCGTCAGCGCGAGCAGCGCCGAGAAGAAGATCGAGACGGCCAGCGTCACCGAGAATTGGCGGTAAATGCCGCCCGTCGAGCCCGGGAAGAAGGCCATCGGAATGAACACCGCGACCAGCACCAGCGTGATGCCGATGATCGCGCCGGTGATCTGCCCCATCGCCTTTACGGTCGCGCGGCGGGGGCTCAGCCCCTCTTCGGACATGATGCGCTCGACATTCTCGACGACGACGATCGCGTCGTCGACCAGGATGCCGATCGCCACCACCATGCCGAACAGCGACAGCGTGTTGATCGAGAAGCCGAAGGCCAACAGGCCGATACAGGCGCCCCCCAGTGCGATCGGCACGACGATCGCGGGGATCAGCGTGGCGCGCCAGTTCTGAAGGAAGAGAAACATCACGAGGAAGACGAGGATCATCGCCTCGACGAGCGTGTGGATGACGCTGTCGACCGACGCCGTGATGAACGGCGTGGTGGTGAAGGGGACGCTCCACGTCACATCGGCGGGGAAGCTGGACTGCAGCGCCTTCATCCGCGCCGATACCGCCTCCGCCGTCGCCAGCGCGTTGGCTCCGCTCGCCAACTGGACGGCGAGACCCACCGTCTCCTTGCCGTTCAGCGTCAGACGGAATCCATAATTGTCCTTGCCCAGTTCCACCCGCGCGACATCGCCCAGCCGGATCGCCGATCCATCCGGATTGGCGCGGATGATGATCTGGCGGAACTGCTCGGGCGTGGCGAAGCGGTTCTGGGTGATGATCTGCGCGGTGAACTCTGCCGTACGGTTCAGCGGCTGCGCACCGATCGAGCCGCCCGCCGTCTGACTATTCTGCTCCTGAACCGCCGCCAGCGCTTCCGAGGCGGACAGATTGTAGCCGGCAAGCTTCTGCGGATCGAGCCAGATGCGCATCGCATAGGGCGAACCGAAGAGCTGAACGTCGCCGACGCCATCGATACGACGAAGCTCATTGCGGATATTGTTCTCGGCGAAGTTACCCATCTCGACGGGGCTGGTCTTGCCGGTTTTCGAGCTGAGCGTGATGACTTCGAGGAAGCCCGCCGAGCCCTCGGTCACCTGAATGCCGAGCGCACGGACCTCCTGCGGCAGGCGCGGTTCGGCACGGCTTAGGCGATCCTGGACCTGGGTCCGTGCGACGTCCAGATTGGTGCCAGGCTTGAAGGTGACGGTGATCTGCGCCGTGCCGTTCGAGCGGCTGGTCGACGCCATGTAGAGGAAATTGTCGACGCCGTTCAGTTCCTTCTCGATGACCGCGGTCACCGAACGGTCCATCACTTCGGCATCGGCGCCGTTATAGCTGATCGCCAGATTGAGCGAGGGCGGCGCGACCGAGGGATAGCTTTCGATCGGCAGCAGGCGGAGCGCGATCACGCCGAATAGAGCGATGAAGAGCGCAATCACCCAGGCGAAGACCGGGTGATAGACGAAGAAGCGGTTCATGTGATGCGTTCCCCGGCGATCAGCGACCAGCGGCGGGCTGGCCGCCCGCTTGGCCCTGTGCCCGTTGCCCATTGGCGGGTGCGTCCGGCCGGCCGCCGGCCTGATCGGCGCCTTGGACGCGGACCTTCTGGCCCGGCTGAACCTTCTGCCAGCCCTCGGTCACCACCTTTTCGCCGGGCTTGAGGCCCGAGAGGACCACCCAGTTGCTGCCCACCTGGCCGCCCAGGGTAATCGGCCGTGCCTGGATCGTGCCCGATCCGTCGACCACCATCACCGAGGCGGCCTGGTTGCTTAGCTGCACCGCGCGCTGCGGCACCGAAATCCCGTCGCGGATCGTCCCGGCCGTCACATGCGCACGCACGAACTGGCCGGGCAGCAACATGCGGTTCGGGTTCGGGAAGCGAGCCCGCAACTGCTGGCTGCCGGTCGTGGGATCGACGGTCTGGCCGGCAAAGTCGATCTGCCCCGCCGGCCCATATTCGGTCCCGTCCTCCAGCGTCAGGCGAACCGTGATCTGCGACAAATTGGGCAGCGCCAACCCGCCGGAACGGGCCTGGCTGATCAGTTCGCTCAGCGCCGCGTTGGACTGAGTGAAGACCGCATAGATGGGCGACATCTGGTCGACCTGGGTCAGCGGAGTCGCCTGGGTCGCGCTGACCAGCGCGCCTTCGGTCACCTGCGCACGGCCGACCCGGCCGGCGATCGGCGCCCGGACGATGGTGTAGCTGAGCTGCAACTGCGCACGCGACAAGGCGGCGCGCGCATCGGCAACGCTCGCATCCGCCTGACGCAGCGTGGCCTGCGCCGCATCGAACTCCTGCGCGCTGACCGCGCGTTCGGACACCAGCGGCTGATAACGGCGGACGATCGACGCCGCATTGACCCGCGCCGCCTCGGCCCGGGCCAGCGCCGCCTGTGCCTGCTGCACCTGCGCGCGGTAATCCCGCTGGTCGATGCGGAACAGCGGCTGTCCCTCGGCCACGTCGGTGCCTTCGCGATACAAGCGCGCCTCGACGATACCATCGGTCCGCGCCCGCACCTCGGCCGTGCGAATCGCCTCGATTCGGCCGGGCAGCTCGATGATGTTCGGCACCGCGGTGGATTGGACGGTGATTGCCGTCACCAGCGGTGGCGGGGGCGCAGCCTGTTGCTGCTGATCGCCTTGACCGCACGCCGCCAATGCAAGCGCCATCGCAAGCGACGACCCAGGAACGAAAAATTTGGCCACGCCGAGAAACTCCCTGAACCACATGACGTTTAAGTCATCAGCATTTCGTCTAGCTCGCACCTGCAAAAAAGCAACGACTAAGTCCAATTAAATTTGACGTCCTGCCTTACACGCCGCAAAAGGGCCTCCATGGCGACCACCACCATCAAGAGAAGCGCAGGGCGCCCCACGCGGGAGCAGGCGCAGCATATCGACGACATCATCCTATCGGGCGCGCGCGAAGCCTTTTGCCGACGCGGCATCGAAGGCACTTCGATGGAAGAACTCGCGCTATCTGTTGGGGTTAGCAAGCATACTATCTATCGGCGCTATACCGGCAAGATGGCCCTGCTGGACGCGGTCGTCACGCGCGACCTGGACCGGCTGCGTCAGGCGATGGATGAGGATGGCACAGGCCACAGCCCGTTGGATCGCCTGCGCTTCGCCGCACGGCGTTTTTTTCTTTTTTGCGTAGAGCCGGACTCCGTTCGTTTCATGGCATTCATGACATCCGAGTCTGTATTTTCCGAAGAATTGCGCGAACGATTCGCAACGTGGGACCGGGTGTTGTGCGATCCGATCGTCGCCTGTGTTCGCGAAGCGCAGGAGGCCGGGGAATTGCGGGGCGACGAACCGGCGCAGAGCCTGTTCAACCTGTTGGCCGATATGCTCGACGGTCCCAGCCGGCGGTTGCAGTTCGACTTGCCCGACCCCTTTGGCGGCCTGGATGCCGACAGTTTCTTCGAGCATCGCTGGTCCGTCTTCTTGAAGGTCGCCACCGCACGATGAGGCGGAACGGGACGCAAGAGCAGACGTTGGCGTGGCGATGTCCGACGACCACCTGATCTTCTGCCCCGATGATGTCGATCTGTCCCGGTCGCCGCTTCGCCGGGGCATTGCCCAACCCACCTTCGTTTTGGGGGCCTTCAATCCCGGCATGACGCAATTGCCGAACGGCAATCTGCTATTGATAGTCCGCATTGCCGAGGCCCTGTCCGAGCCGATCGACGGCGGCCATGTCCGTGCGATCCGTTGGGATCGCGGAAGCTATACACTGGACCGCTATCCCGTCGATCAGGTCGACATGACCGATCCCCGGCAATTCGCGATCCGGGGCGCGGCGCACCGCATTCTGGCCCTGACCTCCCTGTCATGGTTGCTGCCGGTCGAACTGTCGCCCGACGGTAGCGCCATTGTCGCGGTCCATTATGATAAGGCGATCGAGCCGGCCGCCACCTGGCAGGATTATGGCGTCGAGGATGCCCGGATCAGCCGGATCGGCGACCGCTGGTATATGACCACCTGCTCGGTCTCGGCCGAGCGCCACTCGACCACATTGCATATATCCGACAACGGCCTCGATTATCGGCTGGCAGGGATCATTCTCGACCATCAGAACAAGGATATGCTGTTCTTCGAAGGGCTGGTCGGCGGGCGCTTCATGGCGCTGACCCGCCCCCTGGGTGAAGTCTATTTCGCCTATCCGGACGACAGCCCCTTTATCGGCGGCCCATCGATCAATTTTGCCACCTCACCCGACGGGCTGCATTGGAAGCCCCTCGAAGCGCCGGGCATCCGCGCCCGCAAGGCTTCGAAGTCGGCGATGAAGGTCGGTGGCGGCACACCCCCGATTTTGACCGATCAGGGCTGGCTGACCCTGTATCACGGCGTCGAGCGTCGCGAGTCCGTCGGCATTTATCGCAGCTTCTGGGCGCTGTTCGATGCCGATGACCCGACCAAGATCATCCGGATCGAAGACGAGCATCCCCTGCTGGAGGCCGATCCGTCGCTGACCGCGCCGATCGCCCATCAGATGTATCTGCCGACACCGGTGGTCTTCTCCACCGGCATCGTCGACCTTGGCGATCATTATCTGATCGCCAGTGGCGAAGCCGATCTGGCGTGCCGGATGACCCGCTTGCCCAAGGATCGCGTCCGATGAGCGCCGTGCCCTGGTGGCAATCGGCCGTGCTCTATCAGATCTATCCCTGGTCGTTTCAGGACAGCGATGGCGACGGCATCGGCGACCTTCGCGGGATCGAAGCGAGGCTCGACTATCTGGTCGATCTGGGCGTGGATGCGATCTGGTTATCCCCGATATTTCCGTCACCTATGGCGGATTTCGGTTATGACGTGGCGGATTATTGCGGGATCGATCCACGCTTCGGAACGCTGGCCGATTTCGGCTCGCTTCTGGCCTCTGCCCATACGCGCGGCCTGAAAGTCCTGCTCGATTTCGTTCCCAACCATAGCTCGGACCAGCATCCCTGGTTTATCGAGAGCCGCTCGTCCCGTGAGAATTCCAAGCGCGATTGGTATATCTGGCGCGACCCGGCCCCCGATGGTGGCCCGCCCAATAATTGGATCAGCGACTTTGGTGGCCCGGCCTGGACCTATGACGCGCCCAGCGGCCAATATTATTACCATGCCTTCCTGAAGGAACAGCCCGATCTCAACTGGCGCAACCCCGAGGTGCGTGCCGCCATGCTCGACGTGCTGCGCTTCTGGTTCGCGCGTGGCGTGGATGGGTTTCGGATCGACGTCCTGTGGCACATCGTCAAGCACGCCGAATTTCCCGACAATCCGATCAACCCCGATTGGGACCCCACCACCGGGGAGATGAATCGGGTGTTTCAGCATCACTCGACCGATCAGCCCGAAGTGCATGACATCACCGCCGATATGCGCGCCATCGCGGATGCCTTTGGTCGTGAAGGGGATGAGCGGGTTCTGATCGGCGAGATCTACCTGCCGGTCGAACGGCTGATGCGCTATTATGGCCTTGAGGGCGAAGGGGTGCACCTGCCCTTCAACTTCCAGTTGATCGACGCCCCATGGCAGGCGCGCAGCCTGGCGCGGATGATTGCCGAATATGAAGCGGCCTTGCCCCCCGGCGGCTGGCCCAATTGGGTATTGGGCAACCATGACCGACCGCGTAGCGCGACCAAGCGAGGCGCGGCCCAAGCCCGTGTCGCGGCGATGCTACTGCTGACGCTCCGCGGCACGCCGACGCTTTATTATGGCGACGAACTGGGATTGGAAAATGGGGTCATTCCTCTCGACCGGGTCCGTGATCCACGCGAATTGCGGGAGCCGGGTTTGGGCTTGGGACGCGATCCCGTCCGCACGCCGATGCCATGGGACGATAGCCCACAGGCCGGCTTTACCCAAGGTGAGCCCTGGCTGCCTTTGGGGGCCGGTTGGGAACATCAAAACGTTGCCGCCGAGCGCGACGATCCCGCCTCGATACTTTCGCTTCATCGCCAATTGCTGGCGCTGAGGCGTGCGACCCCCGCCTTGGCCACTGGCTACATAAAGCTGCTTGAGGTGGAGGGTGACGTATTGGCTTATGAGCGTGAACAGGATGGCGAGCGCTTCGTCGTTGCACTGAATCTGAGCCACGCTCCTGCCATGGTCGACCTGCCGGTGGCGCGACCTCTCCTTTCCACCCTGCCGGGGCCATTGGCTGACACCGCTCCTTCCATCCTGCGTCCCGATGAGGGGCTGATCCTGAAAGTCGACGCCGCCGCATGAAGATCGCGATGATTGCCCCGATCGCGTGGCGGACCCCGCCCCGCGCCTATGGCCCCTGGGAGTTGGTCACCAGCCTGCTGACCGAAGCGTTGGTGGCACGCGGCGTCGATGTCACCCTGTTCGCAACGCAGGACAGCATCACCAATGCCACGCTGGCCGGTCCGGTGCCGGCCGCCTATTCGGAAGACCCATCGGTCGATGCCAAGGTCTGGGAGATGCGGCATCTCGCCACCGTCTTCGAACGTGCCGGCGAATTCGATCTGATCCATAACCAGGCAGATTTTCCGGCCCACGCCTTTTCCCGGCTGGTCGATACGCCGATGGTGACGACCATCCACGGCTTTTCGTCGGAACGGATCATGCCGATGTACGAACCCTATCAGGATCGGGTTCATTATGTGGCGATCTCCGATGCCGACCGCCATCCGCGTCTTCGCTATGCGGCCACGATCCATCACGGCATCCCGATCGAACAATTTCCTTTTGATTCAGAAGGTCATGATAATCTCCTCTTTTTTGGTCGCATCCATCCCGACAAAGGTGCGGCCGAGGCCATCACGGCCGCGCAGGCCAGCGGACGGCGGCTGATCATGGCCGGGATCGTCCAGGACCAGGGTTATTGGGAGCGAGAGGTCGCGCCCTATGTCGATGGCGATCGCATCGTCTATCGCGGCCCTGTCGGTGGTGCGGAACGGACGGCGACGCTGGGTCGGGCCCGCGCCTTGCTCCACCTCATCAATTTCGACGAACCTTTCGGCCTGTCGGTGGTCGAGGCGATGGCATGCGGCACCCCCGTCATCGCGATCCGGCGGGGATCGATGGCGGAGCTGATCGACGACGGCGTCACCGGCTTTCTGGTCGACAATGTGGATGAGGCCATAGCGGCGATAGAGCGTATCGGCGAAATCGACCGTGCCGCCTGTCGCAAAGCCGCCGCAACCCGCTTCTCCGTCGATCGGATGGCCGACGAGTATTTCGCGCTTTATCGCTCGATCTTGGGCTGATCGCGGAGCGACAGCGCAACGGCATCGATCCGGCGGAGCATCGCGACAAAGGCCTCCAGCTCCTCCGGCTTGAAACCCTCGAACAATTGTTCTTCCAGTTCTAATGCCTTGGGAGACACATCTGCGTATAATTCTCGGCCAGCTTCGGTCAGGACAAGCAGATGGGAGCGCCGGTCGCCCTCATGCGCCGTGCGCGCCATCAGCCCGCGGCCGACCATGGCGATCGCCGCGCGGGAGACCGTGACCTTATCCATCCGGCTTCGCTCGCACGCCGCCGATTGGGCGACCGCCCCCTCCTCCGCGACGATCGCGATCAGCCGCCACTCCGGAATCGTAAGCCCGAAAAGCTTTTGATAGGCGCTGGCGATATGGTCGCTAACCAAATTCGAGGTAATCGACAGACGGTAGGGAAGGAAGGCATCAAGCCGCAATTCGCGAGATCGTAACATTTGACACCAATTCTCCGGTCTGCGATTTAGTCACCAACGTTACTGGATCAGGAGTTGGACGTCATGGCAACCACCCCGAACAATCCGCTGGGCCTGGACGGCTTCGCCTTTTGCGAGTTCACCACCCCCGAACCCGATATGCTAGCCCGACAGTTCGACGCGATGGGCTTCGTCCCCACCCATCGTCATCCCGAGAAAGCCATCACCCGTTACAAGCAGGGGCGTATCACGCTGCTCCTGAATGCCGAGGCCGAAGGCCAAGCTGCCGATTTCCGTGCCGAGCACGGCCCATCGGCCAGCGGCATGGGCTTTTACGTCGCCGACCCGGCGGAGGCGTTCGATCACGCGGTCATGGGCGGCGCGAGCCCCGTCGATGCGACGCGCGGTTGCCTGACACCCGATGCCAAGGCCATCGAAGGGATTGGCGGCAGTTATCTCTATCTCGTCAAGGCGGGCGGCGACCTTTTTGCCGACTGGAACGAGGTCCAAGGCTGGCAGCAGGCCGAGGCCGAGAATAATGTCGGGCTCGATCTGCTCGACCACCTCACGCACAATGTCCGTCGCGGCGAGATGCGGACCTGGTCGGGCTTCTATTCCAAGCTGTTCGGCTTCGAGGAGCAGAAGTATTTCGACATCAAGGGCAAGGCGACCGGCCTGTTCAGCCAGGCGATGATCGCCCCCGATAAGGCGATCCGCATCCCCCTTAACGAGAGCCAGGACGAGAAGAGCCAGATCGAGGAATTCATTCGCGAATATAATGGCGAAGGCATCCAGCACCTCGCACTGACCACCGAAAATATTTACGAGACGGTCGAAAAGCTGCGCGCGCGCGGCGTGCGGTTGCAGGATACGATCGAGACCTATTACGAACTGGTCGACAAGCGCGTGCCGGGCCATGGCGAGGATCTGGATCGGTTGAAGCGCAACCGTATCCTGATCGACGGCAATGTCGGCGAAGAGGGCATCCTGCTCCAGATCTTCACCGAGAATATGGTCGGCCCGATCTTCTTCGAGATCATCCAGCGCAAGGGCAATGAAGGCTTTGGCAACGGCAATTTCCAAGCCCTGTTCGAAAGCATCGAGCTGGATCAAATCCGACGCGGCGTGATCACGGTCGACGCCTGATCGACACGTTCGGTCGGAAGCTATTCCTCCCC
>NZ_BBJS01000015.1 GCF_000739895.2 Sphingomonas paucimobilis NBRC 13935 | reverse complement strand
CCCCCTCCACCACCGCTTCGCGGCGGTCCCCCTCCCCGTACCGGGGAGGATTGGGCGCGCGACCGCTACATTTACGCTTGGCCTTCGACTTCGCTCAGGCTGAACGGCGGTGGGGAAATCCCTTCCATTGAACCTACGCAACCCTACCTCCATATCGCCGCGCATGAGCGGGAATGAACACGCCATGCCCACTTGGCATGGCACGACGATTTGCTCGGTCCGTCGCGGCGGCCGGGTGGTAGTGGCCGGAGACGGTCAGGTTTCGATGGGCCAGACGGTCATGAAGCCCAATGCGCGGAAAGTCCGGCGCTTGGGCGATGGCTCGGTCATCGGCGGCTTTGCGGGCGCGACGGCTGATGCCTTCACCCTGTTCGAGCGGCTGGAGGCCAAGTTGGAACGCCACAACGGCCAGTTGCTGCGCGCGGCGGTCGAACTCGCCAAGGACTGGCGAACCGACAAGTTCCTCCGCAACCTGGAGGCGATGATGATCGTCGCCGATAAGGACGTGACGCTGATCCTGACCGGTAATGGCGACGTGCTGGAGCCGGAGAACGGCATTTGCGCGATCGGCTCGGGCGGCAATTACGCGCTCGCCGCAGCCCGGGCGCTCGACGACTATGAACAGGATGCCGAGACGATCGCGCGCAAGGCGATGGCGATCGCCGCCGATGTCTGCGTCTACACCAATGACCGCGTCACGCTCGAAGCCATCGACGGCGCGCAGTAAATCAAGGTTCCCATGAACGACCAGTTGACCCCCAAGGCGATCGTCGCCGCGCTCGACGCGCATATCATCGGTCAGGCCGACGCCAAGCGCGCCGTCGCCGTCGCCATGCGCAACCGCTGGCGCCGCCAGCGGCTGGGCGCGGACCTGCGTGACGAAGTGACGCCCAAGAACATCCTGATGATCGGCCCGACGGGGTGCGGCAAGACCGAGATCAGCCGCCGTCTGGCCAAGCTGGCCGACGCGCCCTTCGTCAAGGTCGAGGCGACCAAGTTCACCGAGGTCGGCTATGTCGGCCGCGACGTCGAACAGATCGCGCGCGACCTGGTCGAGGAAGCGATCCGGCTGGAAAAGGAACGCCGCCGGGTGGCGGTGAAGGACAAGGCCGAAGAAGCGGCGATGAACCGCCTGCTTGACGCCTTGGTCGGCAAGGATTCGAGCCAGGCGACGCGCGAAGCCTTCCGCCTGCGCTTCCGCGACGGCCATCTCGATCAGACCGAGATCGAGATCGAACTGGAACAGGCCCCGGCTATGCCGTTCGAGATCCCGGGCGCCGCGCCGCAGATGATCAACCTGTCGGAGATGATGGGCAAGGCGTTCGGCGGCGGCCAGCCGCTCAAGCGCCGCAAGCTGACCGTCGGCGCCGCCTGGACGAAGCTGGTCGAGGAAGAGGCCGATAAGCGGCTCGATCAAGATGAAGTGAGTCGCGCCGCGCTGGCCGATGCCGAGGCGAATGGGATCGTCTTCCTCGACGAGATCGACAAGATCGCGGTCTCGGACGTGCGCGGCGGCTCGGTGAGTCGCGAGGGTGTGCAGCGCGACTTGTTGCCGCTGATCGAGGGCACCACCGTTTCGACCAAATACGGCCCGATGAAGACGGACCATATCCTGTTCATCGCGTCGGGGGCGTTCCACGTCGCCAAGCCGTCCGATCTATTGCCCGAACTTCAGGGCCGCTTGCCGATCCGGGTTGAACTCAAGGCGCTGACCGAGGGCGATTTCGTTGCGATCCTGTCGGACACCAAGGCGTCGCTGCCGGCGCAGTACAAGGCGCTGATCGGCACCGAGGGGGTGGAGATTTCCTTCACCGAGGACGGCATCGCCGCCATCGCGCGCATCGCGGCGGAAGTGAATGCGCAGGTTGAGAATATCGGCGCGCGGCGGCTGCAGACGGTGATGGAGAAGCTGCTGGAGGACATCAGCTTCGAGGCGGAGGATCGTCAGGGCACCACGCTGACCATCGATGCCGCCTATGTCGATAGCCAGTTGTCGGCGGTGGCGCGCAATACCGATCTGAGCCGGTTCGTTCTGTGATCGGGTGGGGGGTGGCCCGGTATCTCACCGAGCCATCCCGCCCGAAACCTGATCCTATTTCGTTACCCGGTCATAGGGCACGAACCCGTCGAAGAAGCACCATTGCGATGGGATCGACATGCCCTGCTGCACCACCCGGAAGCGGTCGTTGCGGCAGAGCTGCGAACCCCAGCGATCGACGATCAGCGTATTGAACGGCTGAATCTGCGCGCATTGCCCGCGGACCTTCGCGCGCCAGATGCGCTTGCCGGCGTTGATCGTGATGATGTCGGTATCGGCGATCACCGGCCCCGACAGGGTCGTGCTGGTATCGACGCATTGGGCCGGCGGCCCCGCGACGCGGCCAGCGAACGGATCGGACTTGGCCGCCATCAGCGTCATGCCGAGCGCCGCCACCAAGGCAAGACGCGCGCGCATCACTTGCCCGCCCGATAGGGCACGAACGGCCCGAAGCTGCAGCTGCCGGTGAAGAAGCCCGACACCCGGTCGACCGTCTGCGCGATGTCGCCGGCACAGAGCTGGCCGGTCGTGGTGCGCGTGACCAGAATGTCGTTGCGGCCACGCTGGCCGATCGTCTCGCATCCGCCTTGCGTCTCGCTGACATATTTCAGGCGGGGCGAGAGGGTGTAGACGATGGTCGGGCCATAGGCCGTCACCTGCCGCGTCTGATACTGGCCGATGCACTGGGTCGGCTTTTGCGGGGTTAGCCCGCGCAGCGCCTTGTCCAGATCGGCGCGCTCGGTCGCCTGGCGCTGATCGATCCGCGCCTGTTCGGCCGGGGTGGGGGTACAGCCGGCGATCGCCGGTAACAGGAACGCCAGGGACAGCATCGTCAGACCACGCATCGTCTTCGCCTCCTTCGGTTGGTTCCCCTGTAACACTTGTCTAACCCTTGAACGCGTCCTTGGCTGCACGCCGTTCGGCCAGTTCCTGCGCATCGACCGAGCGCAGGAAGGGGTTGGTCGCCCGCTCCAGCGCGATCGTCGTCGGGATGGTCGGCTCGCCCGCCTCCCGCATCGCCGTGACGTCGGCCAGCCGCGCGGCGATCGCGTCATTGTCCGGCTCGGCCACTGCGGCGAAGCGCGCGTTGGACAGGGTATATTCGTGCCCACAATAGACGCGGGTATTCTCGGGCAGCGCGGCGAAGCGGCGCATATTGGCGTGCATCTGCGCCGCCGTCCCCTCGAACAACCGGCCGCAGCCCATGGCGAACAGCGTGTCGCCGGTGAAGATCACCGCACGATCGGCCAGATGGAAGGCGATATGCCCCGCCGTATGCCCCGGCACCGACCAGATGGTCGCGTCCAGCGATCCGACCGCGATCCGATCGCCTTCCGCCAGCAGCGTGTCGAGCCCGTTGATCTTGGCCGCTTCCGCCGCCGGGCCGGCGACATGGGCACCGGCCGCGCGCAACTCGGCCGCGCCGCCGACATGGTCGGGATGCCAATGGGTCAGCCAGACCTGCCCGATGGTCCAGCCGCGCGCCGCCGCCGCCGCCGCAACGGGCGCGGCCTCACCGGGGTCGAGCGCGACAGTCTGGCCATCGTCATGGATCAGCCAGGCATAATTGTCGGAAAGGACGGGGACTCGGATGATTTCCATGGCCTGCCTTTACCAGCTACCGACATTGGGCATCGAGACCCAGGGTTCGGCCGGCGGCAGCGCACCGTCCTGCAACAGTTCGATCGAGATGCCGTCGGGCGTCTTGACGAACGCCATATGCCCGTCGCGCGGCGGCCGGTTGATCGTCACGCCCGCGTCCATCAACCGCTGGCACGTCTCGTAGATATTGTCGACGCGGTAGGCGAGATGCCCGAAATTGCGGCCGCCGGTATAGATTTCCGGATCCCAATTATGCGTCAGCTCGACCTCGGCGCGCCCTTCGTCGCCGGGGGCCGCGAGAAAGATCAGCGAGAAGCGCCCGCCTTCATTGTCGATCCGCCGCACCTGTTTCAGCCCCAGCAGTTCGAAGAATCGGATGGTGGCGTCAGGATCGCTGACGCGGATCATGGTATGGAGGTAACGCATCGGATCTCCTGCCTGTCATACGGGGCGGGCCGGTTGGGCGGCCTTTGGGGGACGGAGCCGTCCTAGCCGCAAATATTCCGGGCAACCTTGACCTGAGATAAGGCTCAGCGAGAGGGGAATTGCGCGAGCGCCTTGGCGATGGTCGCGCGGATCGGGCTGTCGGGCGGGGCAAGCCGGGCCGCCTCGCTCCAGGCCTTGCGCGCGCCGGTCTCGTCCCCACCGGCGGCGGCGATATTGCCCGCCTCCAACTGGACATTGGCGTCATCGGCCGATCGGGCCAGCGCCTCGGCGATATCCTTCTTCGCGCGGGGCAGGTCCCCCGTCCGCCGCGCCAGCGTCGCCGACAACAGCCAGGCGAGCGGGTCGGCGGGGATGTGGGTCAGCGCGGCGTCGAGATCGACACGCGCCGCCGCCGGCTGTCCGCCCGCGACCAGCGCACGCGCCCGGTCGAGCAGCGCCTCGCCCAGTTCGAAGCCAGTCAGCTTGCCCGATGCCAGTGCGGCGTCGAGCGCGGCGCGGGCATGGCTGGCATCGCCGCCCGCCAGAAAGGCATTGCCCGCCTGAGCCCAGTAATTGGCGGCGCGGACATCGCCGCTCGTCTCCGCCGCGCGCGCCGCCTGTTCGAAAGCATTGGCCGCCGCCGCCCAATTGCCCTCGGTGGCATAGGCGATCCCCAGACATTGCTGCGCGAAATAGCCGCCGCCCGCCAATTGCCAGCGCCCCGCCTCGGCCCGTGCGGCGGCGGGATCGCGGGTGGCGGTCGCGACGCAGCGGTCATGCCGCGCCTCGCGCGGATCGGCGGGGAGGGCGGTGGTTTTGGTCGGGGCTTGGACGGCGGCGGCGAGCGCGAGGGGCAACAGGATCATAGCGGGCTCAACACATCCTCTACGCTGCGGATCAGCAGCGCGATGTCCTGCTCCCGCGACAGCCGATGGTCTCCATCCTTGACCAAGATCGTCTGCACATCGGCTGAACGGAACAGCTGGGCCAGATGCGTGGTGCGATGCCAGGGCACGTCGCGGTCCTCCATCCCCTGGAGCAGACGGACCGGGCCATCGAACGCGATGGGCGCGAAGGTCAGCCGGTTGGCCTCGCCCGACGACCAGAAACGGCGGGTATAGACGGTGGGCGCGGGGCCATAAGGATTGGGCCGCTCCAGCCGCCCGACCTGGAGCAGCGCCATCTTGTCCTCGGTAGAAAAGCCCCAGTCGGTGAAGTCGGGGGCGGGCGCGATCCCGACCAGGGCCTTGACCTGTTCGGGCCGGGCGCGCGCGGCGAGCAGCATCAGCCAGCCGCCCATCGACGATCCCACCAGCACGGCGGGGCCCTTCACCACATCGTCGAGCATGGCGACGACATCGTCGCGCCAGTCGGCCAGCGCCTGATCCTCGAACGCCCCCTCCGACTGGCCGCAGCCCCCATAGTCGAAGCGCAGATAGGCGCGCCCCTTCGCTCGCGCCCATTGTTCGAGCGCCACCGCCTTCGACCCCTGCATGTCGGAGGCATAGCCGGGCAGGAAGACGATCGCAGGCCCTTCGCCCTCGGTCCAGTGATAGGCGAGATTGGGGCGCGGCGTGGGGGCGGGGGTGTCGGTCATGACCGGGATTTAGGGGCTGCGCCGGGCGATGGGAACCGGGAGCGTGCCTGATGTGCATCCCATCCAATGTTCAACCCGACCGCCGCGCTGTCTGAGCAAGGATGCCCTGACCCCCGTTCAGCTTGAGCGCAGTCGAAGGCCAAGGGAATCCCTTACCCTTGGCCCGGAGGCAAGTTCGTGATGTGGCCTTCGACTGGGCTCAGGCTGAACGGGGCGTGGGATCGAAGTGAACCGAGAGGGCCGTAATCCCTCAGATCACATATTCCACGCTTTTCATCTGGGTCTGCGCCGCTTGCTGCTTGCGGCGCTTAGCCACCATCTCGGCATGAAGCCGGGCGATCGTGTCGCTGCCGGTCGTGGTGCACAGCCCCGGCACCACCGCATGGACCAGCGCGCCGAGGCCACCGACGATCATGATCGCGCCGAACCGCGCCGCGACGCCGAAATGCTCGGCATAGCTCTCGCCGACGCTTTCGGGATGCTCGGTAAACAGGCGACGGAACATGATCGACGCTCTCCTATGGCCGTTCGCACCGATCCTATCACGGCGATGGGGATTGACCAAACCGCCGATGGTCACTTGGCTTAGCCAAGCCGCTCCACCATCTCCTGTGCGAGCAGGCTGAGCGTGTCGTCGCGCGCGCCCATCACCACGATGCGGTCGCCGGGCTTGGCCTCCGCGACCAGCGCATCCGCCGCCGCCGCACGGTCGGCGATATGGCGGGCATCCACGCCCTTGGCTCGAAGGTCCGCGACGATGTCGGCGCTGGTCACCTCGCGCGCGACGGTGCCGCCGAAATAGGCCGGGTCGGGCATCGCCAGCACGTCGCCGAGCTTCATTCGCGCGGCGATGCTGTCGACCAGCTCGGTGCGCATCACCTTCAGCGGGCCATAGCCATGCGGCTGGAATAGGATCAGCAACCGGCCGGGAAAGGCGTGGAGCGTGTCGAGCGTCGCGGCGATCTTGTCGGGGTTGTGGCCGAAATCGTCGATCACGGTCACGCCGTTCGCCTCGCCGACCTTCTCGAACCGGCGCTTCAGTCCGGTAAAGCGCTCGACCGCGCGGATCGCATCGATCAGCGGCACGCCCGCCGCCACGCTGGCCCCGATCGCGGCCAGCGCGTTGGAGACATTGTGGCGGCCTGGCACCGACAGGCGGACATGATAGCCGGCACCGCCCGTCACCAGGTCGAAACCGATCGCGAAGGGTTCGGGCTTCAGCGCCTCGGCCACCAGATCGGCCGCACCTTCAACCGCGAAGGTCGTCAGGTTGGGAATGTCGGCCAGCAGCGCCGCCGTTTCGGCATCGCCCGCATTGGCGACGACATGACGCGCCCGGCCTGCGAAGCCGCCGAACAGGGTGCGCAATTCCTCGAGCGACTTGTGGTCCAGGCTGACATTGTTGAGCACCGCGATCGCGGGGTTGTAGAGCGCGATCGAGCCATCGCTTTCATCCACCTCGCTGACGAACGCATCGCCTGCACCCACCAGCGCGCTGGCAAAGGGGCTGTCGGGCGAGACGAAGTCCTTCATCACCGCGCCATTCATCGCGGTCGGATCGCGCCCCGTCGCGTGCAGGATGAAGGCGATCATGCCGGTGACGGTCGACTTGCCGCTGGTCCCGGCCACGCCGATCGGCAGGGCGCTCTCGTTGAACAGGCCCGCCAGCATCTGCGCGCGGGTGGCGCGCGAGCAGCCGAGGCGGTTGGCCGCGACGATGTCGGGTACCGTCTCCTCCACCGCGGCGGAGGCGATGACGAGTTGATCGGGCGAGGTCACGCCCGACCCGTCCTGCGGGAACAGCGCGATCCCGGCGGCGCGCAGCGCGTCGAACTTGGCCGCGACCCGCCCTTGGTCGAGCCCCCGGTCGGAGCCCGCCACCGTCCAGCCTCGCGCGCGCAGGATCATGGCCAGCGGCATCATCCCCGATCCGCCGATGCCTACCAGAAAACAGGAATTGCCGTTGGTCATGGGCCCACGCTATCGGCGAGTTGTGGTTGCAGGGCAATGCCCGGTCGGGTGACGGATGTGGGGGACGCGCTGAAATGAAGATCGGAATCCTCGCCCCCGCCAGCATCGGCAATCCCGCCGCCGAAGCGCCGGTCAGCGCCTTCGCCGCGATCGCCTATCCAGACGTCGACCTGATCTTCCACCCGCAATGCTATGAACAGGACGGGCATTTCGCCGGGAATGACGAGCGCCGCGCCTCGGCTTTCCTCGAATTCGCCAATGATCCCGGCATCGACGCGATCTGGTTCCTGCGCGGCGGATATGGATCGAATCGAATCCTCTCGCGGGTCATGCCCAACCTTAACGCGGCGGCGGGGCACAAGACCTATATCGGCTATTCCGATCTCGGCTTCGTGCTGGCAGCGCTTTATGCCCGGCGGATCGGGCGGCCGGTGCATGGCCCGATGGCGAGCGACATAAGGCGCCAGCATGGCGACGTGACGGTGGCGCGTTCGCTCGGCTGGTTCACGAGCGGCGACCGGCAGGGGCTGGAGCCTGGGCTTGACGGACGCCCGGCGGCGGCGTTCAACCTGTCGATTCTCCATGCGCTGACCGGCACGCCCTGGCTCCCTGACCTGACCGACCATGTCCTCATCATCGAGGAAGTGTCCGAGCATATGTATGCGGTCGACCGGATGCTGTTCACCATGGCCAACGCCACGCAATTGAAGGGCGTGGCCGGCGTCCGGCTGGGCGCGGTGAGCAACGTGCAGGAGAACGAGCCCGAATGGGGCGAGACGCTGGAGTATATGATCCAGCGCTGGTGCAGCGAAATGGGGGTGCCCTATCTCGGCCGGGCGCGGGTGGGGCACACCCAGGACAATCATCTCGTCCCGTTCGGGATCGCGTGACGGATCAAGCAGGGAGCGTGCACATGAAGAGACGGATGATCGGAATCCTCCTGGCCCTGTCGGCGAGCGGCGCCATCGCCCAGACCACCACGCCCCCGCAAATCCAGGTGTCGGCGACCGGCACGGCCAAGACACCGCCCGATCGCGTGACCGTCGCCTATCGGGTGCGCGGTGAAGGCGCGACCTCCGACGAGGCGACGGCCAAGTTGCGCGACAGTGCCAAGGCCATTCGTAACGGTGCGGAAGGACTGCTGCGCGGGGCGATGGAATTGCACGCCTCCGACTTCGACATCGCGCCGGTCCGCTCGCGCGAATGCACCCAGAACAGCTATGGCCAAGCGCAGCTCTCGACCGGGCCCTGCGCGATCCTGGGCTATGTCGCGACCATGCCCGTGTCGATCGACACGCCCCGGATCGGTGATGCGGGCACGCTGGTCGGCCTGATCGGGCGACTGGGTGGCTTGGATGCCGGCTTGCAACGCTATTGGCTGAGCGACGACACCGTAGCACGGCAACAGGCGATGCGCGTCGCCCTGGCGAGCGCCAAGGCGCAGGCCCAGTTGATCGCCGAGGGCTCGGGCGCCAAGCTGGGGCCGCTGATCCGCGTCCAGGATGGCAGCTTTCGCGACACGACGATCACAGTCACCGCCGCGCGGGCGCCCCAGGCCCCGCCGCCGCCCCCGCCGCCGCCGGCCCCCGAGCCGATCCGGATCGATCTGTCCCCGGCGCCGATTCAGACCAACGTGAACGTGATGGTGGCTTACGCAATCGATCAATAAGGCAAGCGCGGACGCGCGGTGGGCCAGAAATATCGCGCGTCCGGCATGATGAATGTCTTTCGGTCCTCTGATGCGGATAATGATTTGGGTCATGATCCGCCCCGGGCATGCCGCTTCGCTCCATAAAGCACGTTACGGAACGCTGCTTATGCAGAATATTATTATTGGACTGATTTCAGAAACTTAAGCTCGGGTGCCGTCGTCTATCTCGCTGCGGGGGTGCAGTAGGAGAGATAGCATGGCAGACAGCAATGGCGGCGGCGGCCGCGAGAACAATCCGGGCAATTTCGCCAACGACCGCGAAAAGGCCTCCGAAGCGGGTCGCAAGGGCGGCCAGGAAAGCGGCGGCAACTTCAAGAACGATCCCGAACGCGCGGCGGAGGCCGGATCCAAGGGCGGCCAGGCAAGCCATGGCGGCGGCAGCGGCGGCGGTCAGCAAGGTCGCTGATACATCGTCAGATCGTTTTCGGGCGGCGGTGGCGCGGACCATCGCCGCCCGTTTGCCCACTTTCCCCACCCCATATACCTGACGATTATTCTTCCCTATATAGCGGCGCGCCGGGCCGACCGCCCGCGCATCATCCGCATTTATCGAGAGAGTAATCATGTCCGCGATGTTCCGTATCACGCTGCCCGACGGTTCCGTCCGTGAGGTCGCGCCCGGAACTACTCCCGCGGACATCGCCGCCGCGATCGGGTCGGGGCTGGCCAAGGCCGCGATCGCCGCGCGCGTCGATGGCGAGCTGCGCGACATCATGCGCCCGTTCGAGGGCGACGCCGCGCTGGCGCTGGTGACGGCGAAGGATGAGGCCGACGCGCTCGAACTCGCGCGCCATGACTATGCGCATGTCCTGGCCGAGGCGGTGCAGGCGCTGTTCCCCGGCACGCAGATCACCTTCGGCCCAGTGACCGATGACGGCTTCTACTACGATTTCGCGCCCAAGGATCGCCCCTTCACCGAGGAGGACCTGCCCGCGATCGAAGCCGAGATGCGCAAGATCATCGCGAAAGACGAGCCGCTGATCCGCGAGGTGTGGACCCGCGAACAACTGATCGAGCGCTGGAAGGCGCAAGGGGAAAGCTTCAAGGCCGAATGGGCCGCCGAACTGCCCGATGACGAGGAGCTGACCGTCTATCGCGCCGGCAAGGGTGAGGACGCTTGGCTCGACATGTGCCGGGGGCCGCACCTCGCCTCGACCGGCAAGCTCGATCCCAATGCCTTCAAGCTGACCCGCGTGTCGGGCGCTTACTGGCGCGGCGACCAGAAGAACGCGATGCTCAGCCGTATCTACGGCACCGGCTGGCTCAACAAGAAGCAGCTCGCCGAGCATCTGACCCGGCTGGAGGAAGCGGCCAAGCGCGACCATCGCAAGCTGGGCAACGAGATGGACCTGTTCCACCTTCAGCAGGAGGCGCATGGCTCGGTCTTCTGGCATCCCAAGGGTTATCGCATCTGGCGCGAGCTGGAGGCCTATATGCGCCGCGCGATCGACGCGACCGGCTATCGCGAAGTGAAGACTCCGCAAGTCATGGACGCGCGCCAGTGGGAGCAGTCGGGCCACTGGGGCAAGTATCGCGAAAACATGTTCGTCATCCCCGACGAAGTGCCGAACACCGAGGACGAAGGCCCGCTGGTCTCGGACGATGCGCAGTGGATGGCGCTGAAGCCGATGAACTGCCCGGCGCACGTCCTGATCTTCCGCCAGGGGATCAAGTCGTACCGCGACCTGCCCTTGCGCTTCTACGAGAATGGCTGCTGCCACCGCAACGAGCCGCACGGCGCGTTGCACGGCCTGATGCGCGTGCGCCAGTTCACCCAGGACGACGCGCACATCTTCTGCCGCGAGGACCAGATCGTCGAGGAAGTCCGCGCCTTTTGCGAACTGGCGGACCGGATCTACAAGGATTTCGGCTTCACCTATTCGATCAAGCTGGCGCTGCGCCCCGAGAAGCGTTTCGGCACCGAAGAGATGTGGGACCAGGCCGAAGAGGAACTGCGCAATGCGGTCGTCGCGGCGGGGCTCGCGACCGAGCAATATGGCTGGGAAGAACTGCCGGGTGAGGGGGCTTTCTATGCGCCCAAGCTCGAATGGCATCTGACCGACGCGATCGGCCGGACCTGGCAGGTCGGCACCATCCAGTCGGACCGCGTGCTGCCCGAACGACTCGACGCGTCGTACATCGGCGAGGATGGCGAGCGGCATCGCCCGATCATGCTCCACCGCGCGATCTTCGGGTCTTATGAGCGGTTCATCGGCATCCTGATCGAGCATTATGCGGGCCGCTTCCCCGTCTGGCTGGCACCGGTGCAGGCGGTGGTCGCAACGATCGTGTCGGATGCGGACGGTTACGCGGAAGAGGCGGCGGCCAAGCTGGCGGCGGCGGGCATCCGGGTCGAGACCGATCTGCGCAACGAGAAGATCAACTACAAGGTGCGCGAGCACTCGGTCGCCAAGGTCCCGGTGCTGCTGGTTGTCGGCAAGCGCGAGGCCGAGGAAGGCAAGGTCGCCGTCCGTCGTCTGGGCAGTCAGGCGCAGGAGGTGATGACGCTGGACGAAGCTATCGCCACGCTGCGCGGGGAAGCGACTCCGCCCGATCTGTGCGGCTGAATCCTCATAAGCTGAAGGAAAGGGCGGGACGTTTGTCTCGCCCTTTCAAATTTGTGCCCGATCGCCTATATTGAAGCAGAAATTGCTACAGGAGAAATACCCATACGTCCTCCCATGATGCGCCGTCCGATGCAGGCGCCGCCGATGAACGGTCCTCGGTTCAACGAGTGGATTCAAAGCCCCAAGGTTCGCGTGATCGACCATGAGGGCGAGAACCTTGGCGTGATGTACACGCGCGAGGCGATGGCGCAGGCCCAGGAACTCGGCCTCGACCTGGTCGAAGTGTCGCCCAACGCCGATCCGCCCGTCGCCAAGTTCCTCGACGTCGGCAAGTATAAGTACGAGGCGCAGAAGAAGGCGAACCTCGCTCGCAAGTCGCAGAAGACGCAGGAGATCAAGGAGATCAAGATGCGTCCGAACATCGACGACCATGATTACGACACCAAGATGAAGAAGGTGGTCGAATTCATCGGCGAGGGCGACAAGGTGAAGGTCACCATGCGCTTCCGCGGTCGCGAGCTGAGCCACGGCCAGCTAGGCATGAACGTGCTCCAGCGCGTCGCCGAGCAGGTTGCCGAGGTCGCCAAGGTCGAAGCCTATCCGCGCATGGAAGGCCGCCAGATGCTGATGGTGCTGGCGCCGAAGTGATGCAAGGCGACTCGGGGGTGGTTCCTCGGGTTGCGTGATGTTTTCGAAACCCCTGGTGGCCCTGTGGGCCGCCGGGAGTTTTCGTTTTTGTCCGCGCAGGGGGCGCAGAGGGTTTTGTTCGCGCGACGCCGTGATGGGTAGAGCCATGCCTGGCTCCAACCTCCGTTCAGCCTGAGCGAAGTCGAAGGCCAAGGGAATACGCCTGTTCAGGTCGTCGTTGAGTGATGCCCCGGGGCGTGCACTTCGACTTCGCTCAGTGCGAGCGGACGGAGGGGTTTCGCCGCTAGTGAGGACAGGGCGCCCCTTCGTCTCGCCTTCGGCCCACCACCTCCCCTTGCAGGGGAGGAAGGTAGGACGGTTCACCTAAAACAACCTCTGCGTTCTCCGCGCCAACCTCCGTTCACAGTGAGCGAAGTCGAAGTGCATGGGGCAGAGGCCTGACCCGTGGCCTTCGACTTCGCTCAGGCGGAACGGAGTGTGGGAGTTAAGCCGCAATTTCCAATGCTTCCCCTGCCGCCGCGCCCAGCAGCCTTTTCTCCAGCGTCTTCAACCGTCCGCTATTGGTGATCCGATCCCCCGTCAGGTCGGTCAGGTAGAACACGTCCACCGCTCGCTCGCCATAGGTCGCGACATGCGCGGAATGGATCGTCACCTTCGACTGGAACAGCGCATGGGCGAGCTGGTTGAGCAGTGCCGGGCGGTCGCGCGCATGGACCTCGACCACGGTGAAGCGGTTGGAGGCGCGGTTGTCGATCAGCACATTGGGCGCGATCGGGAAGGCGTCGGCGCGCGGACGGACCGAGGGCTTGGCGACCAGCCGGTCCGCCAGCTTGTTGCGATTGGCCAGCGCATCCTCGATCGCGCGGCGCAGGCGACTGAGTTGTCCCGGATCGTCGAACGGCCGGCCGAGCGGGTCCTGCACCAGGAAATTGTCGATCGCCATGCCGTCACGCGTGGTGTGGATGCGCGCGTCGATGATGTTGCCCCCCGCGACATGGATCGCGCCCGCGATGCGGTAGAAGAGGCCGGGATGGTCGGCGGCATAGATCGACACCAGGGTCGCACCGCGCTCGCCATAGACCTGTGCATCGATCGACAGTTGCGCATCGCCCGCCGCCGCTATCTGGCGGGCGTTGTGGGCGAGGACGTCCTCGGGCTCGGCAATCCAATAGGCCTCGGGCAGGCGGCGGACATGCGCGGCGAACTGGTCCTCGGGCCAGCCCAGATCTTCGCGGAGCCGCGCCTGCTTGGCGGTGATCCGCTCGGTCCGGCCGCGCTGCTTGTGGCCCAGGCGGAGGACCTCTTCCGCCGCCTCGTACAGGTCGGCGAGCAACTGACGCTTCCACCCGTTCCAGGTGCCCGGCCCCACCGCGCGGATATCGACGATGGTCAGGACGAGGAGCAGACGCAGCCGCTCGGGGCTCTGCACCGTTTCGCAGAAATCGAGGATCGTCTTGAAGTCCGACAGGTCGCGTTTGAACGCGGTCGCCGACATCAGCAGATGCCAGCGGACCAGCCACGCCACCGTCTCGGTCTCCGCCTCGGTCAGGCCCAGGCGCGGACAGAGCCGTTCGGCCACGGCGGCGCCCAGGATGGAATGGTCGCCGCCACGCCCCTTGGCGATGTCATGGAGCAGCACCGCGACATAGAGGACGCGCCGGGACACGATCTGGCCGATGATCGCCGAGGCGACGGGGTGTTCCTCGACCAGTTCCTTCCGCTCGATCCGCGCGAGCAGCCCCAGGGCGCGGATGGTGTGCTCGTCGACGGTGTAATGATGGTACATGTCGAACTGCATCTGCGCCACGACGCGCCCGAAATCGGGCACGAAGCGGCCGAAGACGCCCGCTTCGTTCATCCAGCGCAGCACCAGTTCAGGGTCGCGCGGGGAGGTCAGCACGTCGAGGAACAGCGCATTGGCACGGCTGTCGTCGCGCACATCGTCGACCAGCTTGGCATCGCGTGAGGCGGCGCGCACCGCAAGTGGATGGACCTCCAGTTCGTAACGGTCGGCGAGCTGAAATATCTCGATCAACCGGACCGGGTCCTCCTGAAAGAAATCATCGCGCGGCAGGGCGAGCCGCCCGCGATCGAGGACAAAGCCGTTCAACCGGCGCGGGCGACGGCGGATGGTGGGCAGGCCGAAACGATGCCCGCGCGCCGCGAACCGCTCATCCAGATGCGCCAGGAACGCGCCGGTCAGCGCGCCGACCGTCTTCACCTGCAGGAAATAGAGCTGCATGAACCGCTCGACCTTGGCCTTGCCGGGTCGGTCGGAGAAGCGCATCCGTTCGGCGATCTGCCGCTGTACGTCGAAGGTGAGACGATCCTCGGCGCGGCCCGTAATGGTGTGGAGATGACAGCGTACCGCCCACAGGAAATTGTCGGCGCGGTGGAATTGGCGATATTCCTCGCGGGTGAACAGGCCCCGGTCGATCAGGTCGGCGGCGCGGTCGACGTCATAGACGTACTTGCCGATCCAGAAGAGCGCATGGAGATCGCGCAGGCCGCCCTTGCCCTCCTTGACATTGGGTTCGACGACATAGCGGGTGTCGCCCATCTTGCGGTGGCGCAGGTCGCGTTCGGCCAGCTTGTCGGCGATGAACTGCCGGTGGGAGTCGGTCTGGATCTCCGCCTTGAAGCGGCGCGCGGCCTCATCATAAAGCGCCTGATCGCCGCACAGGAACCGCCCTTCGAGTAACGCGGTGCGGACGGTGACATCGGCCTTGGCCTGGCGGATCATCTCATCGACTGAGCGGCTGGAATGGCCGACCTTCAACCCCAGGTCCCACAGCGAATAGAGCATCGATTCGATGACCTGCTCGGCGTGCGGCGTCTGTTTGAAGGGGGTGAGGAAACCGATATCGACATCCGAATAGGGCGCCATCTCGCCCCGGCCATAGCCGCCCACCGCGATCAGGGTGAGGCGCTCGCCCGCCGTAGGATTGCTGAGCGGATAGAGGGTGTCGGTGGTGAAATCGAACAACACCCTGAGAATCTGATCGGTGAGGTAAGCCTGCGCCGCCGCTGCTTCCAGCCCGCGCGAAGGGTGGATGGCCAGCCGCCGCGCCACTTCCTGCCGCCCGGCGTCGAGCGCGGCGCGAAGCACCGGCGTGACCAGCGTCCGCCCCTGCGGCCCGGTGATGCCGAGCGCGGCCACCTGTTCGGCAAGGGCGCGGCGATCGACGATGGTGCGGCGGTTGGGAAGGGATTCGAAACGGCTGTGCATGGGCCCTTCATAGGGATTGGTGATGAACAAATGGAGTGGGGTCGCGCCTATTCCTCCCCTGCAAGGGGGCTGACAGGCCGCAGGCCTGACGGAGGGATGCCCCGGCAAGCGAGGGCGTTGATCGGAAGCGGTGACACCCCTCCACCCGCTTCGCTGATTCCCCTCTCCTTGCAGGGGAGGAAGATTCGGATGCTTGGGCGCGTCGCCCGACCATGATACCGCCTCCCGCATGGCCGACCATCACGATATCCCCTCCCTGATCGCCGACATGGGGCAACGCGCCCGCGCCGCCGCGCGGACGCTCGCGCAGATGCCTACCGCCGCCAAGGCCGAAGCCCTGCGCGCCGCCGCCCAGGCGATCCGTGATGCGATCCCGGCCGTGCTGGAGGCCAACGCCCGCGATGTCGAGGCGGGGGCCGCCAACGGCCTGTCGTCCGCCATGCTCGATCGGCTGACGCTGGACGAGGCGCGGATCGCCGGCATCGTCGCCGGCGTGGAAGCGGTGGCGAGCCTTCCCGATCCGGTGGGCGAGCGGATCGACGAACGCACGCGGCCTAATGGCCTTCACCTCTCGCGCGTCCGCGTGCCGGTGGGGGTGATCGGCATCGTCTATGAGAGTCGCCCCAATGTCACGGTCGATGCCGCCGCGCTCTGTGCGATGGCGGGTAACGCTGCGATCCTGCGGGGCGGGTCGGAGGCGGTGCACAGCAACCGCGCGCTCCATGCCGCCTTTGCCCGGGGCTGGGCGGCGGCGGGCGGTCCGGCGGATGCCGTGCAACTGGTCCCCACCACCGACCGTGCGGCGGTGGGCGCGATGCTGGCGGCCAGCGGGCTGATCGACCTACTGATCCCGCGCGGAGGCAAGAGCCTGGTCGCGCGGGTCCAGGCCGAGGCGAAGGTGCCTGTCCTCGCGCATCTCGATGGCATCAACCATGTCTATGTCGATGGCTCGGCGGATCATGCCATGGCGGAGCGGGTGGTGCGCGACGCCAAGATGCGGCGCACCGGCATTTGCGGTGCGATGGAGACGTTGCTGATCGATCGCGCTTACTGCCATGCCGCCGCGCTGATCGCGACGCTGGTGGATGCTGGATGCACGGTGCGCGGGGATGATGCGGTCCGTGAGATTGTCCCCGGCCTGGAAGCCGCGACGCCCGAGGACTGGGATACCGAATATCTCGATGCGATCGCCAGCGTCGCGCTGGTTGATGGCGTGGAGGCCGCGATGGCGCATATCGCCGCACATGGATCGCACCATACCGATGCGATCCTGGCCGAGGACGAAGCGGTCGCCGAACGCTTCCTGGCCGAAGTCGACAGTGCGATCGTGTTGTGGAACGCCTCCACCCAGTTCGCCGATGGCGGCGAATTCGGGTTGGGGGCCGAGATCGGCATCGCCACCGGGCGCCTGCATGCGCGCGGGCCCGTCGCGCTGGAGGGGCTGACGACCTACAAATGGATCGGGCGCGGCACGGGCCAGATTCGCGCGCAAGCTCAGGGATGAAGATCGGCCTGCTCGGCGGGTCGTTCAATCCCGCCCATCGCGGCCACCGCCGCATCACGCTGGACGCGATCCGCGCGCTCGACCTCGACGAAGTCTGGTGGCTGGTGTCGCCCGGAAACCCGTTGAAGGACGGGGCCAGCGACATGGCCCCCTTTGCCCCGCGGCTCGCCTCGGCGGATCAGATGGCGCGGCGTGCGCCGATCCGGGCGAGTGCGATCGAGCGGGAACTGCATACCCGCTACACGCTCGACACCGTGCGCGCGATCATCCGGCGCTATCCCGGCCACCGGTTCATCTGGTTGATGGGGGAGGATAATCTGGAGCAATTTCATCGCTGGCGCGGATGGCGATCGATTGCGCGCGCGATCCCGATTGCGGTTATCGGCCGTCCGGGGTACAATGCTGCCGCCCACGCGACACCCGCGCTGGGCTGGTTCAGACGTTTCCAGAGGCGTCCGGGCCAGGCGAAGAACTGGACGATGTGGAGTTTGCCGGCCTTCGTGCTGTTGCGCTTCCGCCCCGACCCGACTTCCGCCACGGGCCTTCGGGCCCGCGATCCGGACTGGTTTCGGCATATGGGCCGAAACGTCCCCTGAACAGGAGCTCACTTGGCCACTTCCCCGCAATCGCCGCGTCCGTCCGATCCTGCTGAGGTGGAGGCGCTGCACCGCCTCATTCTCGCCTCGCTCGACGACGACCAGGCGGTGGAGACGATCTCGATCCCGCTCGCGGGCAAATCGTCGATTGCCGATTTTATGGTGATCGCCAGCGGTCGTTCGACCCGGCAGGTCGCGTCCATGGCGATGAAGCTCGCTGAGAAGATCAAGGCGGAGTTCGGCCGCTCGGTGCGGATCGAAGGTCTGCCGACCGCCGACTGGGTGCTGATCGACGCGGGCGACGTAATTGTCCATCTGTTCCGGCCCGAGGTGCGCACCTTCTACAATCTGGAGCGCATGTGGGCGTTCGGCGATGCGCCGACGCCGCCCGCGAGTCCCGCCGACCGCAACCCCTGATCCGCTGAAAGCCCGCCCGTGCTGCTGCATATCGTCGCGCGCGGGCGAATCGGCCGTTCGCCAGAGGCCGAGCTGGTCGACCGCTATATCAAGCGCATCGGCTGGCCGACCCGGGTGACCGAACTGCCCGATACCGGCGGCAAGGTGCCGCCGCTGGAAGGGCAGGTGCGCCTCGTCCTGATGGACGAAAAGGGCGAGAATCTCTCCTCGATGGATTTTGCGCGTCGGCTGGAACGCTGGCGCGATGACGGCGTGCGCGAATGCCGCTTCATGATCGGCGCGGCGGACGGGTTCGAGGACGCCGACCGGGCGCGGGCCGACCTGCTGATTTCCTATGGCAGGGCGACCTGGCCCCATATGATGGCGCGCGCGATGCTGGCCGAGCAACTGTTTCGCGCGACGAGCATCCTCGCCAACCACCCCTATCACCGCGAGGGATGACGCGCGTGCGGCGGCGGCTCGTGGGGTTGAGCGGATTGCTGCTGCTGGGGGCGACCGACATCGCCGCGGACCAGCGGCGGCTGGCCGAGGCACGGGCGGGGGCGGCGACGGCGCAGGCCCGCGCGCGGGGTCTGGAACAGCGGGCTGGGGCCGAGCGCGATGCCGCCGCCGCCGCCGAGGCCAAGG
>NZ_BBJS01000016.1 GCF_000739895.2 Sphingomonas paucimobilis NBRC 13935 | reverse complement strand
GGGGGGGGGGCTTCCTCACAGGTGGTACCTGGCGAATAGCCCCCTCCACCATCCTTCGGATGGTCCCCCTCCCCGTGCCGGGGAGGATAGGTGTGGCTTTCGACTGCGCTCAGGCGGAACGGAGGATGGGGATGGACTGCATTGGCCCATCCCCACCCTCACGACCCCGTGACCGGCCCACCGGCGGCCTGGAACAGCGCGACCGTATCGGTCATCCGCGCCGCCTTGGCCTGGATCAGCTGCGAGCGCGCCTGCGCGTCCGTGGCGGTGGCGTTGAGCAGTTGCAGCGTCCCCACATCGCCCAGCGCCAGCTGACGCCGCGCGAAGGTCAGCGCCTGGCCGGCCGCATTGCTCGCCCGCTGTGCCGCGTCGAGCGCCTGGGCGTCGGTCAACAGGCCGGTCAGCGAGTCTGCGACATTGCCGAACGCCTGGAGCACCGCCGCGCGATACTGTGCCTTGGCGCCCTCCAAAGCCGCCTCCGCCGCCTTTTGCTGGTGGCGTAGCGCATTGGCATGGAACAACGGCTGGGTGATCCCGCCGAGCAGCGCCCAGAAGGGATTGCCGCTCTTGAACATGTCGCCGAAATTCTGCGCCGAGCCGCCGGCATTGGCCGAGAGCTGGATGCTGGGCAGACGCGCGGCGATCGCTGCGCCGACATCGGCACCGGCCCCCTGCAATTGCGCTTCGGCGGCCAGCACGTCGGGGCGGCGATGGACCAGCTCGGACGGTACGATGGCAGGCAGTTCGGTCGGCAGGGTCAGTTGCGACAGGTCCGGCAGCGGCGGCAGGGCCGATCCCGGGGCACGCCCGATCAGCGTCGCGATAATCGTCCGCTGCGCCGCTTCGGCGCGGACCAGCGGGGGCAGGGCGCCCTCGGCTGTCGCGAGTGCGGCCTGTTGCGTCGCCACATCGGAGGCGCCCACCGCGCCCAGTCGTTGCCGCTGTTGCAGCGCGCCCAGGATATCGCGATTGACCTGCACCGCCGTCTGCGCGGCGGCGACCTGTTCGGCGAGGCTCGCCCGTTCGATGAGCGCGGTAACGAGATTGGCGGCGACCGTCATGCGCGCCGCGTCGAGCTGATGCCGCTCCACCTCGGCGCGTGCGGCGGCGGAGCGGACCTGCGCCCGGTTGCCGCCGAACGCATCGACGTCATAGGATACGCTGACCTGCGCGGTGTGCAGCGTGTAGAGTTGCTGGTTCTGGTCGGCGACCGCAGGCGACAGCGCGTTGGACACGCGGGTCCGCTGCGCCTGGTAGTTCAGCCCGCCTTGCGGGAAGAGCAGCGAGCCCCTGGTCGCCCGTGCCTGTTCCTGCGCCTGCCGCAGCGAGGCCTCTGCCACGGCCACATCGTTATTGTGCGCCAGCGCTTCGGCGACCAGCGCGTCGAGTTGGGCATTGCCGAAGGCGTGCCACCATTCGGGCGCGATGGTGGCGGATACCGTCTGCGCCGGGCCGCTGGCCGGGGCGATCACCGGCGCGGGCGCCAGCGGCGGCAGGCTGGCATGCGCGTCCAAGTCATGCGGGCCGACGGCGCACGCGGAGACACAGGCGAGCAGCGGCAGGGTCAGGAAACGCTTCATGCCGGAACCCCAGAGTCGGAGATGGTGTCAGAGGTGCGGGTATCGCCCTGGTCGTCGACCATCGGGTCATGCTTCTTCTTACGCTGCGACAGCGGCAGACGGGTCGAAAAGCGGCTGATGAGCACCGGCAGGACCAGCAGGATCAGCACCGGGGCGAGCGTCATGCCGCCCACCACGACCAGCGCGAGGGGCTTCTGCACCTGGCTGCCGATGCCGTGCGAGAGTGCGGCGGGCAGCAGGCCGATGGCAGCGACGAGACAGGTCATGACGACCGGGCGCAGGCTGTTCTTGACGGTGGTGGCCAGCGCATTCTCACGCGGCGCACCTTCGTCGATCGCATTGTTGAAGGTGGTGACGACCAGGATGCCGTCCATCACCGCGATGCCGAACAGCGCCACGAAGCCGATCGCCGCCGAAATGCTGAACGCCGTGCCGGTCAGGGCCAGGGCCAGCACGCCGCCCACGATCGCCATCGGGATCGCGGAGAAGGCGAGCAGGCTGTCGCGTATCGAGCCGAAGTTCGCATAGAGCAGCAGCAGGATGAGCACGAGGCTGATCGGGACCACGATCTCCAGCCGGGCGATGGCGTTCTTCAGGTTATCCAGCTCGCCCGCCCATTCCAGGTGATAGCCCGGCGGCAGGTGGACATTCTGGTTGATCCGCGCACGGGCCTCCTCGACCGCGCCGCCCAGATCGCGGCCACGCACCGAGAATTTGATCGGCACGTAACGCTCCTGATGCTCGCGGTAGATGAACGAGGCGCCGCTGGTCAGCTTGACGTTGGCGACCTCGGACAGCGGCACCTGGATGGTTCCGTTTCCATCGGGCGACGGCGCCCCGATCGTGATGTTGCGCACCGATTCCAGCGAGTCGCGCTGGGCGGGCTGCAACCGCACGATGATCGGGAAGTGGCGGTCGGTGCCCGGCTCGTAAAGGTCAGCTGTCGACTGGCCGCCGATCGCAGCGGCGACCGTCTGGTTGATGTCGTCGGGCGTCAGGCCGTAACGGGCGGCTTTGGCGCGATCGACATCGATGCGCACGGTCGGCTGGCCCAGGATTTCGAACACGCCGAGATCCTCGATGCCCTTCACCTTGGCCATCTGCGCCTTGATCTGGTTGGCCAGCTTTTCCAGCGTGACGAGATCGGGGCCGAACAGCTTGATCGAGTTGGCGCCCTTCACGCCCGAGGCGGCTTCCTCGACGTTATCCTCGATGATCTGCGAGAAAGAGAAGTCGACGCCGGGATATTTCGCGGCCAGCCGCTTCGACAGTTCGTCGATCAGCTTCTCCTTGGTCATGCCGGACGGCCAGGTGTCGAAGGGCTTCAAGGGCACGAAGAATTCGACGTTGAAGAAGCCGGTCGCGTCGGTACCGTCGTCGGGGCGGCCATGGGCAGACAGGACCGCCGTGGTTTCCGGATAGCTGGCGATGATCTTGCGCACCTCGTTGGTCACCTTCTCGCCCGCCTCCAGGCTGATCGAGGAGGGGAGGGTGGCGCGGATGTACATATTGCCTTCTTCGAGGTGCGGCAGGAACTCGATGCCGAGCGAGCGCACGCCGACCACCGCGAGACCCAGCATCAGCACCGCGCCGCCGATCGTCACGATCTTGTTGCGCAGCGCGAAGGACGCGGCGGGTTCGTAGATGCGGCGCAGCTTGCCGACGATGAAGGTCTCGGTCTCGGCCAGCTTGTCCGGCAGCAGCAGCGTCGAGAGCACCGGCGCGACGGTGAAGGTCGCGAGTAGACCGCCGCTGATCGCATAGGCATAAGTCTTGGCCATCGGGCCGAAGATATGCCCCTCGACGCCGGTCAGGGTGAACAGCGGCAGGAAGCTGGCGATGATGATCGCAGCGGCGAAGAAGATGCCGCGGCTGACCTCGCTCGACGCGCCCAGCACCGCGCCGAAGCGGCTGGCCATGGTGTAGCGGCCCTGACCGTTCTCCGCGGCGGCGGATCGCTCGACCATGTGGCGGAAGATATTCTCCACCATGATGACGCAGGCATCGACCACCAGGCCGAAGTCGAGCGCGCCGACCGACAACAGGTTCGCACTCTCCCCCTGCAACACCAGGATCAGGATCGCGAAGGCCAGCGCAAAGGGGATGGTCGCCGCCACGATGATTGCCGAGCGCAGATTGCCGAGGAACAGCCACTGCAGCGCGAAGATCAGCAGGATGCCCACCACCATGTTTTCCATGACGGTGTGGATGGTCAGGTTGATCAGGTCGGAACGGTCGTAGATTCGCTCCAGATGGACGCCGGGGGGCAGGACGCCGCTGTCGTTGATATTGGCGACCTCGGCCTGGACGGCCTTGATCGTCGGCATCGACTGGGCGCCGCGCTGCATCAGGACGATGCCCTGCACGATGTCGTCGTCATTGTTGTACCCGGCGATGCCCATGCGCGGGGCGTTGCCGATCTTGACGGTCGCCACGTCCTTGATGAGCACGGGGGTACCGCCCGCTTCACCGACCAGCACGTTCTCGATCGCATTCGGCGACTGGATCAGGCCGACGCCGCGCACGATCGCGGCCTGTTCGCCGAAGTTGATCGTCTGGCCGCCGACATTGCCGTCGCTCTTGGACAAGGCCGCCAGCACCTGTGCCACGGTGACGCCGTGGGCGTTCAGCCGGTTCTGATCGATCACCACGTCATAGGCGCGCAGCTTGCCGCCCCAGCCGGTCACGTCGATGACGCCCGGAATCCGCTTGAACCGGCGCTGGAGCACCCAGTCCTGCAGCGTCTTCAGGTCCATCACCGAATAACCCTTGGGCGCGGCGATGCGGTAACGATAGATCTCACCCACCGGTGAGGTCGGCGACAGCGTCGGCTGCGCGCCACCGGCCAGCGGCGGCAGTTGCGACAGGCGGTTGATGACCTGCTGGCGCGCCTGCTCGTTGGTATAGTCGTAGGTGAACTGGATCTTGATGTCCGACAGGCCGAACAGGCTGATCGCGCGGATCGCGGTCAGATGCGGGATGCCCGCCATCTGGACCTCGATCGGGATGGTGACGTTGCGCTCCATCTCCTCGGCCGACAGGCCTTGGGTCTGGGTGATGACCTCGACCATCGGCGGGACCGGGTCGGGATAGGCTTCGATGTTGAGGTTGATGAAGCCGATGACGCCAGCGACGATCATCGCGAAGAACAGGCCGACGATCAGCAGTCGCTGACGCAGCGCAAAGTCGACGATGCGGTTCATTACTCGCCGATCCCCGCTTCGTTGACGAACAGCGCGCCCGAGGTGACGATCTTCTCGCCCGGCTTCAGCCCCGAGGTGATCGTGACCAGGCCGTTGGCGGAGTCGCCGGTCGTCACGTCGCGCGCGACCAGCAGGCCGTCGGGACGCTCGATCCAGACGCGCGCGGTGTCGCCTTCATGGATGACGGCGGCGGCGGGGACGCGGATCGCTTCGCCCGCGTTCAGATGCTGGATCGCGAAGCTGGCGAACATCTGCGGCTTCAGCGCCTTGTCGGGATTGGGGATCGAGGCGCGGACGGGCAGGCGATGGGTCTCGGGGTCGAGCGCGGCACCGACCAGATCGATGGTGGCGTGGAAGACGCGGCCCGGCACGGCGGGCGTCGTCACCTCGACGGGATCGCCGACGCGCACATTCTCGGCATCGCTCTCGGCGACCTGCGCGACCAGCCAGACGCGCGAGGGGTCGGTGATGGTCATCACCGGCTTGTCGCCGCCCTGCGAGACGTACTGACCCGGCGCAACATCGCGCGACGCGACGACACCACTGATCGGCGCGACCAGCGTGGTGATGTCGTGGATGCCCGAACCCTGGCCGGAATGTTCCAGCCGGTTGATCTCACCCTGCGACTTGCCGAGCACGGCCAGCTTGTCGCGCGCGGCGCCCAGCGCCGCGGCGGCGGTGCGCGCGGTCGCCTGTGCGGCGGCGAGGTCGGCCTTGGCCTGCTGATAATCCTTCAGCGCGCCGCCGGCGGTTTCGTAGATCTGCTGCTGGCGGTCGGCATTGCGCTGCGCCGCGACGAGCTGTGCCTGCGCGTTCTGATAGGCCGCCTGGGCCGAGAACAGGCTGGAGCGCGCATCGACGAAGTCGCTGGTCTTGATGAGAAGCAGCGGCTGGCCCTGACGCACCACCTGGCCGGCATCGGCGAGCACCCGTACCACTTGGCCCGCATAGGGCATCAGCACCGGGGTCGAGCGGGTGGCATCGGCCGTGATCGATCCCGTCGCCATCGTCTGGGCACCCGACGCGCCCAGCCCGACCCGTATGGTCGGCATGGCGGCCAATTGCTCCTTCGACAGGCGCAGCGTGCCGGCCGGCGGCGGGGCGGGCGGAACCTCCTCCTTATGGGTCAGTTTGCCGATCAGCGTGATGAGCAGCAGCGCCCCAACCAGCACGGCGGCGGCGATCGCGACCCAGCGCCATTGCTGTGCCGAGGACAGGCGACGGGTTTCGGGTAGCGTTTCGTCGGCAGGGTTGGCGTGCATCGGCTTCTTTCGGCGCGAAGGACTGGAAATTGCGCCGGGCGATAGGGCCAGTGCCCTGACGCACCGCTTACGGAAAACTTACGAGACGTTCATGTTCGGATGTGAGGCGAATGGCGGTGCGTCGCTTGCGCAGGGGGGCAGTCCCGCCGTTTCGGACATGGGCTCAGTGCGGCTGGTCGATGACCGCCCTGTCACGATCCGGGGAACAAGTCCCGCGGTTCGTCGTTGGAATCCAACGGTTCGACAGAAAGAAAAACAAGAGGGGCAGTCCATGGCCAGTCATATGCCACCGCCGCGTATCTCCGACCTGCCACGCGAGGAGCGCCTGGATGCCCTGTATCGCCGTGCGGCCGATGACCGCGCCCGCTATATGGCCATGCGTGCCCGTCGGCCCGGTTTTCTGGATCGTTTCCTACAGCTTTTCTGAGGCTTGGTGCCGCAACCATGATGGCTGCGGCCAGTCCATGTCAGGCGCGACCGCGCCGACGCCGACGTGGTGCGACCGCGTGCATGGGACCGGAGCGGGGGCGGATATGACGATCCCACCGCAAATCGCTGTGGCCAATGGCGACCATGATAATCAGCAACGACGATAGCGCCGATACCGTCAACCAAATCTCCAGTAACGCACCGGCCATGCCATTCCCCGAATATGAATGGCGCCAACGCTTCTGCACCGTATCCGATCCGGTCCCTTTCGCTTCCTGCCGATAATTTACACGAAACGACCTGAGCATTCGCGACCCCGTCGCGCTTTGCCGTGCAACCGCTATAAGCGGGCGCCATGATCCGATCCGATCGACGTTCCTGGCCGCTGGCGATCGGCCTTTCGCTATTGGCGGGCTATGTCGATGCGATCGGTTTTCAGCGGCTGGGCGGTTATTTCGTCTCGTTCATGAGCGGCAACGGCACGATGCTGGCTTTGGGGCTGGTCGCGCCAGGTGGCGCGGCGCACGGCGTCGCGCTGCTGGCGGCGCTGCTGGCGCTGTTCGTCGTCGGGGTGATGCTGGGCACGTTGATCCGCCTGATCCTGCCCCGCGCGGGCCAGCCGGTGGTGCTGGTGCTGGTTGCGATGCTGTTGGCGGGGGCCGCCGCCGTCCAGGGCTGGGCCGGCCTGCTGATGGCGGTCGCGATGGGCGCGGCCAACGCCACCTTCGAGCGCGATGGCGAGGTCAGCATCGGTGTCACCTATATGACCGGGACGCTGGTCAAGATCGGCCAGCATCTGGCGCGGATGGTGGCGGGGCGGACGCGCTGGGCCTGGGTGCCTTACCTGCTGCTGTGGATCGGATTTGTCGCGGGGGCGAGTCTGGGTGCGCTGAGCTATGCGCAATGGGGCGTGGCCGCACTATGGGGTGCGGTGATGGCCGCGCTGGCCGCCGCCGCCGCCGCATGGACCCTGTCGCGCGCCGCCTGACGCGGGAGCGGGGGGCTTTGTCGGCTTTTCTGCGGACCCCGCTTGGATTTCACGACCGAGCAATATAATTACAAGGGTGAGAGTCGGGCATCAGACCCGCGACAGGAGAGAATATGCGCGTGATCGATCATTGGGTCGCTGGCGGACAGACCGCGACCGATGCCTCCGCCACCCGACCCGAGGGCCGTCTGGGCGATGTCTTCGACCCCAATAGCGGCCAGGTACAGGCCCGGGTGATGCTGGGCGATGCCGCGCTGCTCGAACGCGCCGTCGCCGCCGCGCAAGCCGCGCAACCCGGCTGGGCCGCGACCAATCCGCAGCGCCGGGCGCGCGTGATGTTCCGGTTCAAGGAACTGGTCGAGCAGAATATGGACGCGCTCGCCCATCTGCTCTCCTCCGAACATGGCAAGGTGATCGCCGACGCGCGAGGAGACATCCAGCGCGGGCTGGAGGTGATCGAGTTCGCCTGTGGCATTCCGCACGCCTTGAAGGGCGAATATACCCAGGGCGCGGGGCCGGGCATCGACGTCTATTCGATGCGCATGCCGCTGGGCATCGGGGCGGGGATCACCCCGTTCAACTTCCCCGCGATGATCCCGATGTGGATGTTCGGCGTCGCCATCGCCTGCGGCAACGCCTTCATCCTGAAGCCGTCCGAGCGCGACCCCTCGGTTCCCGTCCGCCTCGCCGAACTGCTGCGCGAGGCGGGTGCGCCCGAGGGTATCCTTCAGGTCGTCCACGGCGACAAGGCGATGGTCGATGCGATCCTCGACCACCCGGCGATCAGCGCGGTCAGCTTTGTCGGCTCGTCCGATATCGCCCATTACGTCTATCGGCGCGGGGTGGAGGCGGGCAAGCGGGTCCAGGCGATGGGCGGCGCGAAGAACCATGGCATCGTCATGCCCGACGCCGATCTCGACCAGGTGGTCGCCGACCTGTCGGGCGCGGCCTTCGGCTCGGCGGGCGAGCGGTGCATGGCGCTGCCCGTCGTCGTACCGGTGGGCGACAAGACGGCGGATGCGTTGCGCGAAAAGCTGATCCCCGCGATCGACGCGTTGCGGGTCGGTGTCTCGACCGATGCGCAGGCGCATTACGGTCCGGTCGTCAACGCCGCGCACAAGAAGCGGGTCGAGGACTGGATTCAAACCGGTGTCGACGAGGGCGCGGAACTGGTCGTCGACGGGCGCGGCTTCACGCTCCAGGGGTATGAGGAGGGTTTCTTCATCGGCCCGTCGCTGTTTGACCGGGTCACCCCGAACATGCAGAGCTACAAGGAAGAGATTTTCGGCCCCGTGCTCCAGATCGTCCGCGCGCCCGATTTCGAGACGGCGGTGCGCCTGCCCAGCGAGCACCAGTACGGCAACGGCGTCGCCATCTTCACCCGCAACGGCCACGCCGCGCGCGAGTTCGCGGCCCGCGTCGAAGTCGGCATGGTCGGCATCAACGTGCCGATCCCGGTGCCCGTCGCCTATCACAGCTTCGGTGGTTGGAAGCGCTCAGCCTTCGGCGACGTGAACCAGCACGGCATGGAGGGCGTCCGCTTCTGGACCAAGGTGAAGACGGTGACGCAGCGCTGGCCCGACGGCGCGCCCGATGGCGGTAACGCCTTCGTCATCCCGACCATGGGCTGATCGAGAGACACATGACCCAATTCGACCTGACCGACGAGCAGCGCGAGATCCAGGACCTCGCGCGTCGCTTCACCGCTGACCGGATCACGCCCTTCGCGGCCGAGTGGGACGAGAAGCACATCTTCCCGCGCGACACGATTCGTGAAGCGGCCGAACTCGGCTTCGCGGCGATCTACGTGTCCGAAGAATCCGGCGGCATCGCGCTCGGGCGGCTGGAGGCGGCGCTCATCATGGAGGCGATGGCCTATGGCTGTCCCTCGACCAGCGCGTTCATCTCGATCCACAATATGGCGTCGTGGATGATCGACCGGTTCGGCGATGCGGATGTGAAGGGGCGTTACCTGCCCGACCTCGTCACCATGGACCGCATGGCCAGCTATTGCCTGACCGAGCCGGGCTCGGGCTCCGACGCCGCCGCGCTCAAGACCCGCGCGGTGCGGGACGGCGATCATTATGTGGTCTCGGGCTCCAAGCAATTCATCTCGGGCGGCGGCGAGAATGAGGTGTACGTCACCATGGTCCGCACCGGCGAGGACGGGCCCAAGGGCATTTCCTGCCTCGTGATCGACAAGGACACCCCCGGCGTTTCCTTCGGCGCGAACGAGCGCAAGCTGGGCTGGCATTCACAGCCGACGCGGCAGGTCATGTTCGACAACGTCCGCATTCCCGTCGCCAACCGGCTGGGCGCGGAGGGTGAAGGGTTCCGCATCGCGATGATGGGGCTGGACGGCGGGCGGCTGAACATCGGCGCCTGCTCGCTGGGCGGCGCGCAACGCTGTCTGGACGAGGCGGTCGCGTATGTGAAGGACCGCCGCCAGTTCGGCAAGGCGATCGCCGAGTTCCAGAACACGCAATTCACCCTGGCCGACATGGCGACCGAACTGGAGGCGGCGCGGGCGCTGCTCTATCTCGCCGCCGCCAAGGTGACCGACAACGCGCCCGACAAGACCCGCTTCGCCGCGATGGCCAAGCGGCTGGCGACCGATACCGGATCGTCGGTGGTCGACCGGGCGCTGCAACTCCATGGCGGCTACGGCTATCTGATGGATTACCCGATCGAACGCTTCTGGCGCGATCTGCGCGTGCATTCGATCCTGGAAGGCACCAATCAGGTGATGCGAATGATCGTCGGGCGGGATCTTTTGAAGGACTGACGCCAATCTTTTGGCAACTGGACCCCGGCCTTCGCCGGGGTGGTAGAAGAGAGTAAGAGAGCCGCATGACTGAAGACCTGATCGTCACCCGCGAAGGCCCGGTCGGGCGGCTCCGCCTCAACCGGCCCAAGGCGATCCACGCGCTGACCCGTGAGATGTGCGAGGGGGTACTCGCCGCGCTGGAAGACTGGCGGGCGGACCTCGATGTCGAGGCCATCATCATCGACCATAGCGAAGGTCGCGGCTTCTGTGCGGGCGGCGACATTCGTCTGCTCGCCGAAAGCGGCGCGGGCGACGGTGAGGCGGCGCGCAGTTTCTTCCACGCCGAATACCGGATGAACCACCGGCTGTTCACCTATGCCAAGCCGATCGTGGCGTTCATGGATGGCATCACCATGGGCGGGGGCGTCGGCATTTCCGCGCCCGCCCGCTTCCGCGTCGCGACCGAGAATACGCGGCTGGCCATGCCCGAGACGGGAATCGGCCTGTTCCCCGATGTCGGCGGCGGCTGGTATCTGTCGCGCCTGCCGGGGCGGATGGGAATATTTCTGGCACTGACCGGGCACCGGCTCGACGGGGCCGAGGCCCATGCACTGGGCCTCGCCACCCATTATCTGCCCGCCTCTGCGCTGGAGGAGGCCAAGGCTGCGATTATATCCGCGCCGCAAGAGATCGCGGCAACGCTCGATCGACTCTCCGTGCCAGCGCCCGAGGCGAAGATCATGGCGCACGCTATCGCCATCGACCGGGTGTTCGCCGCCGACACGCTAGAGGAGATCGTCGCTACGCTGGAGGCCGATGGCGGTGAATGGGCGACGCAGCAACTGGCGGTCCTCCGCACCAAGTCGCCACAAGCCTGCAAGGTTTCGCTCCGTCTGCTCCATGAGGGCGCGCTGACCACCGAGTTCGCCGACGAGATGCGCCGCGAATATGGTGTCGCCGCGCATGTGGTGCAGCGTCCCGACTTCATCGAGGGGGTCCGCGCGCTGATCGTCGACAAGGACAACGCCCCGCGCTGGAACCCGGCGACCCCGGAAGGCGTCACCGACACGATGATCGACCATATCTTCGCACCCTTGCCCGAGGGGCAGGCCTGGACCCCGGACGACCGCTGAAGAGGACGCACATGACCGATTACAACACCTTGATCGTCGAGCGCCGCGAGGCGGTGACCTTGGTGACGCTCAACCGGCCGCAGGCGCTGAACGCGCTCAATGCCGAACTGCTGGCCGAGCTGCTGGACGTGATGCGGGCCTATGACGCCGATCCCGAACAGCGCTGTGCCGTGATCACCGGCAGCCCCAAGGCCTTCGCGGCGGGTGCGGACATCAAGGAGATGCAGGAGATGGACTTCGCCGCCATGTATGGCGGCAACCATTTCGCCGGCTGGGACGACTTCACCCGCACCCGGAAACCCATCATCGCGGCGGTGGCGGGCTATGCGCTGGGCGGCGGGTGCGAGCTCGCCATGATGTGCGACTTCATCCTCGCCGCCGACACCGCCAAGTTCGGCCAGCCCGAGATCAAGCTGGGTGTGACGCCCGGCATGGGCGGATCGCAGCGGCTGGCTCATGCGGTCGGCAAGGCCAAGGCGATGGAAATGTGCCTGACCGGCCGGATGATGGATGCCGAGGAAGCTGAGCGCGCGGGCCTCGTCGCGCGGATCATCCCCGCCGCCGATCTTGTCGAGGACGCGCTGAAGACCGCCGCGACCATCGCCGGCATGGCCCCGATCGCGGTGCGCGCGAACAAGGAAATGGTCAACGCCGCCTTCGACATGGGGCTGGCCCAAGGCGTGCAGTTCGAGCGGCGGCTGTTCCACGGCCTGTTCGGCTCGGCCGACCAGAAGGAAGGCATGGCCGCGTTCGTCGAGAAGCGCGCGCCCAACTGGACCGGGAAATAACCCGGCCCCGCAATCAACGACGTTAGGAGAGACAGGATGGCGCGGATCGCCTTTATCGGCCTGGGCAATATGGGCGGCGGCATGGCCGCCAATCTGGCGAAGGCGGGGCATGACGTCCGCGCCTTCGACTTGTCGGCGGATGCGCTGGCGGCGGCGAAGGCGGCCGGATGTCTGCCCGTCGACAGTGCGATCGCGGCGATGGATGGGGTCGAGGCGGTCGTGACCATGCTGCCCGCCGGAACCCATGTCGAGCGCGTCTATGCCGATGCGGTCTTCGCCGCCGCGCCGCCCTCGGCCATCCTGATCGACTGCTCGACCATCGATGTCGCCACCGCGCGCCGCGTGGCGGAGGCGGCGGGAGGAAAGGGCATGATGGCGGTCGACGCGCCCGTCTCGGGCGGGATCGCCGCGGCCAAGGCGGGGACGCTGACCTTCATGGTCGGTGGCCCGCAAGAGGCGTTCGAGCGTGCCGAGCCCTTCCTGTCGGCGATGGGCCAGGCGGTAATCCATGCCGGGGCGAACGGCGCGGGGCAGGCGGCCAAGATCTGCAACAACATGCTGCTCGGCGCGACGATGATCGCGACCTGCGAAGCCTTCGTGCTGGCGGAGAAGCTGGGGCTGGAGGCGCAGACCTTTTACGACATCGCCTCGGTCTCGTCGGGGCAGAGCTGGTCGATGACCAAATATTGCCCGGTGCCCGGCGTCGGGCCGGAGACGCCCGCCGATCACGACTATCAGGGCGGCTTCGCGGCGGCGCTGATGCTCAAGGATCTGAAGCTGGCGATGGAGGCCGCGCGCGATACGGGCGCGACCACGCCGATGGGCGAGCGGGCGGCGGAGCTTTACGCGGCTTTCGTCGGCGAGGGGCAACCGCCGGTGGACTTTTCCGGGATCATCCGCACGCTGCGGTAATCCCCAGCCCACCGGGGCGATTGGCAAAAATCCCCCACCGCCTTTTCCCACCCGCCAATGCGGCCTAAAGCCCGGTGGGTGATGGAAATACCCGCCCCCCTTCGCCTGCGCATCGACCGCGATGCGCTCCAATCCAACTGGCAGGCGCTCGATCGGCTGAGTGGGACAGCGGCTTGCGGTGCGGCGGTGAAGGCCAATGGCTATGGCTTGGGTGCGACCCTCGTCGCCAAGGCCCTGGCTGAGGCGGGATGTCGCGACTTCTTCGTCGCCAATTGGGCCGAGGCGCTGGCGCTGGCGCCGCTGGGCCTGACCGTATCGGTGCTGCACGGCCTGCGCGCTGACGATGTCGAGGTGGCCCGCGCCGGCTTTGCTCGCCCTGTCCTGAGCACGCCCGAACAGATTGCGCGCTGGCGCGACAGCGGCGGCGGCCTGTGCGACGTGATGGTCGACACGGGCATGAACCGGCTGGGCGTGTCGGTCGAGGCCGTGACGGGGGGATTGCTCGATGGCTTGCAGATCGAGACGCTGCTTAGCCATCTGGCCTGCGCCGACGAAGACGTGCCGATGAACGCACGGCAGCAGGCGGCCTTTGCCGGCCTCAAGGGGCAGACCGGCGCGCGGCGAATGAGCCTGGCCAATTCCGCCGGCATCGGCCTGGGCGCGGACTATCGTTTCGATCTGACCCGGCCGGGCTTGGCCCTCTATGGAGGCGTGCCGCGCCCCGACATGGCGCAGCATCTGCGTCAGGTCGCTTGGCCCGAGGCACAGATCCTGCAACGCCGTCACGTTCCCGCTGGTGAGACGGTCGGCTACAACGCCACCTGGACCGCGCCCGCCGATACCGAGGTGGCGATCCTCAACCTGGGCTATGCCGATGGCTATCGCCGTGCCTTGTCTGGGCTAGGTGCGGCAGTGGTGGATGGGGTGAAATTGCCGGTGCTCGGCCGCGTATCGATGGATTTGCTCGCGATTAATGTCACCGCGCGGGCCGATCTGGCCGAGGGCGATTGGCTGAGCATGGACTACGACCTCGCCGCCGCCTCCGCCGCCTCGGGCGTGTCGCAATATGAATTGCTGACCGGCCTCGCCCAACGCTTCGCGCGGGGATAAAAAAAGGGCCTTCCCGAAGGAAGGCCCCGATCCTCAACTATAGGATCAGTATTTTACGGCTGCCGTAATGGCAAAGCGGCGTCCAAAAGCGTCGTTGACGACGCCGGGTATGTAATACCCGTAATAACGCTGGCTGATCCGGTCCGTCAGGTTCGTCGCGGTGAGACTCAACGTGAAGCGATCCGTCACGTCGAAGAATATATTTGCGTCGACAGTGATGAAGTCCTTGTACTTATCGAATTCACGCGTGTCGTTGGGGTTAGGCCCGCGATTGAAGCGCGAGGTCAATTGCTGGCCGGTATAGTTGACGAAGGTGCTGAAACCCCAGCTGTCGGTACGATAGCGAAAACGCGCCTGCCCCTGGAACTGCGGATCGCTGATCGTGCCGTCGGTCCGTGCGGGAGCGACACCCGTCACGTCATTCAGGCGCTTGCCCTGGAAGTACACATCGCCACCGATGATTAGCGTACCGGGCAACTTCAGGCCATTAAGACGTGTGCGATACTCCAGCACGGCCTGCAGACCTTCGAAGTCGTATCGGACGCCGTTGACATATCCTGCATTGACCGCTGGGCTAGCCGGATCGGAAATGACCTGTCCCGCCGCGTCGCGACGGATCAGCGAACAGAACGCATTGCCATTGGCGGGGTCGTCGGCGTTGAACGATGCGTTGTCGAAGCATGCCGAACCGATCTGTGCGACGGTCAGGCTCGAGATCGGCTTGCGCAGCTTGATGTTTAGGTAATCGACCGAAAAGGTCAGGCCTGGCACGAAGCGCGGCTGGAGAACCACACCGAGTTCGTAGCTGTTGGCCTCTTCATTCTGCAGACTCGGGTTGCCACCGGAACGCCCCGGAACCGTGGCTGATGCCGCCGCGAGAGGCGTGGCGGTCGGATAACGTGCCAAGAAGGCGGTGCAGTTCCGATTGCGGATATCCGGCACCGGCCCGGCATTCCGGTTGGCAGGCGAGCAGTAATCCGTGACAGTTGTGAAGGTGTTGGTAATAGGAGAAAACAGCTCCACAACCGACGGCGCGCGGAACGACCTAGTGAAATTGCCGCGGAACCGAATGTCACGGATCGGTTGAATGCTGCCACCCGCCGACCATGAGAAAAAGTTGCCGTTAACGGTATTGTTGACATAGCGCCCGCGGGCAAAGACGTCAGCATTGTAAATGACGAAGTTATTATTTGGCGAAATGAGTGGGACCAGTACTTCGCCGAAAACTTCATTTAGTGTGTACTTGCCGGACACTGGAGCGATCGCGACCGAACGACCCAGTCCCTGTTGCTGGAAGGCATCAGGCGTGAAGCTCGCCTTTTCCTGACGATGCTCGAAACCCGCGTTGAAGCCGACCGGGTTGCCGAAGATATCGAAAGGTGAACCGCCGAAATTGGCGTTCAGAACGAACTGCTCGAACCGGCTGGTCGCCGAAACATCCTGAATGACATAATCGAGCGCCTCACGGGATGCTACGCCTTGGCCGAACAGGTTGAGTGGGCGGCACGCCGCATCGGCGACCGGGCGGAAGCCTGGCGTCGCAAGCACAGTTGGGGTGGTCGTGCAGACGATTTCACCCGCCGCATTTCGCCCGACATTGACCGCATTGATGAAGTTCTGCTGATTGATAGCCTGATTGTAATCGACGAAATCGTTGCGACCATAGGTCACCGCAATTTCGGCCTGATAGTCGCGGCCGCCCAGCTTGAATTCGCTGGAGGCACCCAAGACGCCGCGGTACAGATCGTTCTCGGAATAGCCGGTGATATCGGCCAAATCCAGATTGGCGCGGCTCAGGCGGAAGGTCGAATAGCCCGCCTGGGTCAGCGTCTGGCGCGCCTGTGCAGTCAGGAAGGGATTGTCCACGCTGAAGTTCAGGGCGCTGCTCACGCCGCCAAAGAGCGAGGAGTTGAACGTCGGCTGTCGCAGAAGCTGGTCGCCGCGGCCATGGTAATACATGCCTTCGGCAAACAGCTTGACCTCTTCAGTCAATTCGAAATTGGCAAAGATGTCAGCAGCGATACGCTTCTGGTCACCGGTGATTTGGGTCACGTCGCTAAAGCGGAAGCCATCCTTCGTGCTTGAAGAACGCGCAGCGCTACCGGTGATCGGCGGTGCCGTGGTCGATCCCTGGAAGACGATACCAGAATTGAAGGGCACAAGATTGCCGAACTGATCGAACTGGCGGGCATAATCGAGCGAGCGCAGGCTGGTCGCTCCAGCCGGTGCTATGATCAGGCCGCCATAGGCCATCGATGCGATGCTCAAATCCCGTACCAGGAGGGAACCTGGGAAGCCGTCCGTCGTCGAGTTATTGAACCCGATATTCGGATTGGCCCGCCCGTCGTTACCGGGTGTCCGTCCGGCGGGCCCAAAACGGGCGGCTTCCGCCGACGTCGGATTCTGCAGGAAGCCCAGATTGTCGCGATAGAAGTCACGATCGTTCTGAACCATGCCCTTCACGGTCTCGTACATGCCCGCGATAGTGATGTTGCCCCGCCCATCCGCGAAATCACGACCGGCGATCGCAGACAGGTTGATGCGCTGATTGTCGCCACGCTCGGTGATGCCCGTCGTCGCGCGCGCTTCCAGGCCGTTGAAGCGATTGCGCAACTTGATGTTCACCGTGCCGGCGATCGCATCCGAACCATAAATGGGCGCGCCACCGACCCCGACGCGGTCCACCGAGTCGATGATGATCGCGGGAAGTATGTTGAGGTCGACCTGGGTGCCGCCCGAGGCATTGCCGAAAACCGAGGCGACGTTCGAGGTAACGACACGACGACCGTTGACCAAGGTCAACGTCCGGTTCGTCCCCAGGCCATAGGCGTTGACGAAGTTCACACCCTGGCCAAACGACCCTTGGGTGCCGTTCGGTGTGACGCTCCCGCGAAAGCCCGGAATCTCATTCAAAGCGTCGGCCACGTTGGTAAGGTTACGGGCCTCCAGATAGTCACTGCCGATCGTGACGATGGGTTCCTGCGATACGGTGTTGGGCAGACGAATGCGCGTGCCGGTGACCGTTACTTCGCTATTTTCGGACGGACCCGACTGCTCTTCCGTCGGGCGTTCGGATTCCTGCTCTACGGGCGCAGTTTGCGCCGATGCTTCAAGCGACCAGACACACAGCGACCCGACAATCGCCGATGCCCTCAACAATGCGCGCGTCTTCATTTTCTACCCCTTTATGACGGATCTTTTATGTCCGTTCATCGCAGGGAAAGAAATTTCTCGCGGGAAAACAAGCGGTGGCGGAACTTAGGTTAAAATTTGTGTCACCATAGTTGCAGGGATGTGACAGCTTCGACACATCCCTGCAATCTAACCATTAATCGCGAAATTTTCGAAAAGTGGCATGTTTATCGCTCAACACACATGGCGATTCCCATGCCGCCGCCGATGCACAAAGTGGCCAGCCCCTTCTTCGCGTCGCGCTTCTGCATTTCGTAGATCAGAGTCGTCAGCACCCGCGCACCGCTGGCGCCGATCGGGTGGCCGAGCGCGATCGCGCCGCCGTTGACGTTGACCTTGTCGGGGTCGAAGCCCAGTTCCTTGCCCACCGACAGGGCCTGAGCCGCGAACGCCTCGTTTGCTTCGATCAGGTCGAGGTCGCCGACGGTCCAGCCCGCCTTTTCGAGCGCGCGCTTGGTGGCGGGGACGGGGCCGATTCCCATCACCGACGGGTCGACGCCCGCCGAGGCCCAGCTCTTGATCGTCGCCAGCACGGTCGCGCCGCGCTTGTCGGCTTCCTCGCGGCTCATCAGCACAAGCGCGGCGGCGCCGTCGTTGAGGCCCGAGGCGTTGGCGGCGGTGACGGTGCCGTCCTTCTTGAAGGCGGGGCGAACGCCCGACACGGCTTCGAGGGTCGCGCCGGCGCGGATATATTCGTCATCGGCGATGATGGTTTCGCCCTTGCGGCCCTTGATGGTGACGGGAGCGATCTCGTCCTTGAAGCGGCCCTCGCCGCGCGCCTTTTCGGCCAGGTTCTGCGAGCGGACGGCGAACTGATCCTGCTCGTCGCGGGTCACCTGATACTGCTCGGCCAGATTCTCGGCGGTGATGCCCATGTGATAGCCGTTGAAGGCGTCGGTCAGGCCGTCATGGACCATGGTGTCGACCATGGTCAGCGGGCCCATTTTGGTGCCGCCGCGCATCGTCTGCGCATGGGGCGACAGCGACATGGATTCCTGGCCGCCCGCGACGACGATGGTCGCGTCGCCATTGGCGATCGCCTGCATGCCGAGCGCCACGGCGCGGAGCCCCGAACCGCAGACCTGGTTGACGCCGTAGGCAGGCACTTCCTTTGGGATGCCCGCCGCCATCGACGCCTGGCGTGCCGGGTTCTGGCCTTGCGCGGCGGTCAGCACCTGGCCGAGAATGACCTCGGACACGTCCTCGCCCTTGATGCCCGCCTGTTCCAGTGCGGCGGTGATCGCCACCCGGCCCAGCTCATGCGCGGGCGTAGCGGCAAAGGCGCCCAGGAAGCTGCCTACGGGGGTGCGCTTGGCGGCGGTAATGACGATCTCGGTCATGAAGGCTCCTTTAGGTTCGCGTCTATCTAGGTGTTGGGAGGGCGGTGATCCAGTCGGCGAGCGGCTGCCAGAGCTGCTGCTCTGCACGGCCGCCGACGACCATGCCGACATGGCCCGTGCCCCCCGCTCGCCGGTCGGGCAGGCCGATGGCGGTGGCGGCGGGGACGATGCGGTCGGCGGTGGCGACGAACTCGATGCTAGGGGCGTCGCATTGCGACGGTGTGACAATCTGCCCGCCGACCCGCCATCGTCCCTGGCCGGGGCGATCCTCGGCGATCAACTGCTCGAACAGTTCGAGGCCGAAGGCATGGGGCAGGGGGGCGCCCTGATTGGCCCAATCCTCCAGTCGGATGAAGCGGCGGGCTGCCTCGCTGCGCGGATCGAGATCGGCAAAGGCGGCATATTTGGCGATGGTGCGTGCCGGATCCAGCCGCCAGAAGCCGGCTTGCAGCGCCTCCATCGGGACAAGACCCAGCGCCTCGGAGGTCGGCTTGATCGCCGCCCATTGCGCGGCCATCGCGGCGCGGGCCTCGTCGCCATAGCCCGAGAATTGCCAAGGCGTGGCGATGGCGGCGAGCCCGGCGACCTTGCTTCGCGCCGCCGCCGCCATGGCGAGCGTGCCGCCCAGGCAATAGCCGACCAATATGGGCGGTTCCGGGAAGGTGGCGATCAGTGGCAGCAGGAAGCGCTCGACATGGCCGGCGACATCGATCGCGCGATCTTTGGCACCCGGCGTGCCCCAGTCGATCAGCCAGGGATGGAAACCCTGTCCGCGCAGCCAGCGGATCAGCGAGCGGTCGCGCGACAGGTCGAGGATCGCGGGCGGGTTGATGAGTGAGGGGATGAACAGGACGGGCCGCCCTTCACCCCCGGCATCGCGCAACCTTACTCGGCCGCGCCGCCGCCGCACGGGGAGCGCGCGCATAGGCCGTTCTCGCCTGGCCTGTTGAAAGCGGCGCAATCCTTCCATCGCGGCTTGCGCCAGATCGGGATTTTCTGCGGCCTCGCTGCGCAACATCGCCAGGAACAGCGGCAAGGGGCGCGGACCATGTTGCGATGCGAAATCCATGGCGTTAGGCTACACCAAAATCAGGAAAGGCGGGGGTTCATGAAGAAGCAGGCGGCGGACGGCATTGTGATCGTCAAGAAATACGCGAACCGGCGGCTCTACAACACCGAAACTTCCTCCTACATCACGCTCGATCATCTGGCGGCGATGATCCGGGCGGGGCGCGACTTCAAGGTGGTCGACGCCAAGACCGACGAGGACATCACTCATAATGTCCTGACCCAGATCATCATGGAAGAGGAAAGCCGGGGCGAGACGATGCTGCCGGTGAATTTCCTGCGCCAGTTGATCTCGATGTACGGCGATTCAATGCAGGCGATGGTGCCCGGCTATCTGGAGGCGTCGATGGACAGCTTCCGCCGCAACCAGGAACAGTTCAAGTCCGCGGTCGAGGGTGCGTTCGCCAACACGCCGTTCGCCGATCTCGCCAAGCGCAACCTGGCGATGTTCGAGGCGGCGACGCAGGGGTTCAAGCCGGGGGCAGTCACGCCCGCACCGACCCCGACGCCCGCGCCGGCGGCCGGCAAGGATGACGAGATGGCCGCGCTCAAGGCCGAACTCGCCGCGCTGAAGGATAAGATCGAGAAGCTGGGGGAGTAGCCCCCGACATCCTGCTAATCCCAACCACCGTTCAGCCTGAGCGAAGTCGAAGGCCACGCAAGATCCTCCCCGATACGGGGAGGTGGCAGGGCGTCAGCCCT
>NZ_BBJS01000017.1 GCF_000739895.2 Sphingomonas paucimobilis NBRC 13935 | reverse complement strand
GGGGAGGAATGGTTTCGAGGAGCAGATACGATGAGGATGTTCGGTCGCAAGGCCGGGCGGGGGGCCGCGCGTCCTTTGCTCGGGCTGGGCTTGGCCCGGTCGGGGGTGCCGCTGACGGGGGCGGCGCCTTCCTATGAAACGCAGGTGCGTGAGGGGTACTTACGCAATCCAGTGGCGCAGCGGGCAGTGCGGATGGTCGCGGGCGGGCTGGCGGATGCGCCGCTGACCGCCTCGCATCCGGAACTGATCCCGCTGGTCGCGGCGCGCGGCGAGGGGCAGGCGCTGCTGGAGACGGTAGCGACGCATATGTTGTTGCACGGCAATGCCTATGTGCAGGTGCTGCGCGATGCCGACGGCCAGGTCGCCGAGCTGTTTGCGCTGCGGCCCGAGCGGGTGACGATGGAGCTGGACGCCAGCGGCTGGCCCGCCGCGTTCCTCTACCGTGCCGGCGGGCGGGTGACGACGCTGCCGGTCGATCCGGTACGCCCGCAGGTCGTGCACGTGAAGAGCTGCCATCCGCTCGACGATCATTATGGACTGGGTTGTCTGGGCGCGGCGGCGGGGGCGATCGCGATTCACAACGCGGCCGCCGCCTGGAACCGGGCGCTGCTCGACAATGCGGCGCGGCCATCGGGGGCGCTGGTCTATGATCCGGGGGACGGCTCGACCCTGACCCCGGACCAGTTCGAGCGGCTGCGCGCCGAGATGGAGGGCTTTGCGGGCAGCGGCAATGCGGGGCGTCCATTGCTGCTCGAAGGCGGGTTGAAGTGGCAGGCGATGAGCCTGACGCCCGCCGAGCTCGATTTCATCGCGGCCAAGTCGTCGGCGGCGCGCGAGATCGCGCTGGCCTTTGGCGTGCCGCCGATGCTGCTCGGGCTACCCGGCGACAATACCTATGCCAATTACCGCGAGGCGAACCGCGCGCTTTGGCGGCAAGCGATCCTGCCGCTGGCGGGGGGAATCCTCAGCGGTCTTTCGCAGGGACTCGCGAGTTGGTTCGAAGGGGCGAGCCTGTCGGTCGACATCAACCGCGTCACCGCACTGGCCGAGGAGCGCCAGATGCTGTGGCAGATGGCCGCCCGCGCCGACTTCCTCGATCCGGCGGAGAAGCGCGCCATGGTCGGCTTGTCATGAGCGGCGATGTTCTGGCGCGGCTGCTGGCGCAGGCAGCGGATAGCGGTGCCGACCTCGTAACCTTGCGTGCGGTCGCCGAGGAAGCCGGCGAGCTGGGCGCAAAGCGGGCACTGACCCGGTTGGGCCTGTCGGACGCCGATGCGGCGGAGGATGTCGCCGAGCTGCGCGAACTGCTGTCGGCGTGGCGTGATGCCAAGTCGTCAGTGTGGAAAAGCGCGATCGGCTGGCTGACCCGGCTGCTCGGCGCGCTGCTGCTGGCGGGGATCGTGATGCGGCTGGGCATGGAGGACTGGCTGAAATGAGCCTCTCCTTCACCGGCTATGCCGCGATCTGGGACCGGTTGGACCGGGCGGGCGACGTCATGCGGCGCGGCGCCTTCGCGGGCGCCGAGCATGTGCCTTTGCTCTGGCAGCATCGCGGGCAGGCGGTCGGGCGCATCGCGACCCTGGCGGAGGACGATACGGGGCTGTCGGTCGAGGGGACGGTCGACGACCCCACGCTTGCCGCACTGGTCCGCTCGGGCGCGGTGGCGGGACTGTCGGTCGGCTACCGGCCGCGCGTCGTCCATCAGGGGGCGGCTCGCGCGATCCTGTCGGCCGAACTTCTCGAAATCAGCCTGGTGACGGTGCCGATGCAGCCGCTCGCCCGCGTGAATCACATTTTGACCAAGGGGGATTGATATGGACGTGATCGAACGACCCGTGCTGGACGGCGCGCGCAAGACCGGCGGCGCTTTCGACGGCTATGTGCGCAGCGGCACCACCGTCGAGCTGAAGGCCTTTACCGGCACGACCGGCGACAGCGGTGGCTTTGCCGTGCCACGGGAGATCGATGCGGCGATTGCCTCGGTGCTCAAGAGCGTCTCACCGATCCGCAGCATCGCCAATGTCGTGAGCGTGGGCTCGGCCGGCTATCGCAAGCTGGTGACCACCGGCGGCACGCCCTCGGGCTGGGCGAGCGAGACGGCGGCGCGGCCCGAAACCGCGACGCCCAGCTTCGTCGAACTCGCGCCGCCGATGGGCGAGCTCTATGCCAATCCCTCGGCCAGCCAGGCGATGCTCGACGATGCGGCCTTCGATGTCGAAGGCTGGCTGGCGGGCGAGATCGCGACCGAATTCGCGCGCGCCGAGGGGCAGGCCTTCGTCAATGGCAATGGGACCAACCGGCCCAAAGGGTTTCTGAGCAACCCCATCTCCACCGCCAAGGACGGCGTGCGCCCCTTCGGCACGCTGCAATATCTGGCGACGGGCGCGCCGGGGGCGTTCGGGCCCAATCAGGAAGAGCGGCTGGTCGATCTGGTCCAGTCCCTACGCGCGCCGTACCGTCAGGGGGCGTGCTTCGTGATGAACGCCGCGACCTCGGCGCGCATCCGCAAGATGAAGACGACGGACGGCCAGTTCCTCTGGGCGCCGGGCCTCATGGCGGGGCAGCCCGCGACGCTGCTCGGCTATCCGGTGGTCGAGGCGGAGGACATGCCCGACATCGCTGGCGATGCCTGTGCGATCGCCTTCGGCAATTTCCAGGCCGGCTACCTCATTGCCGAACGTGCCGAGACCGCGATCCTGCGCGACCCGTACAGCAACAAGCCGTTCGTGACCTTTTACGCGACGCGGCGGGTCGGCGGCTGTGTCAGCGACTCGGAGGCGATCAAGCTGATGAAGTTCGCGACGAACTAAGCGCTTGAAAAATCGGGGCAGCCGGCAGGGGGCTGCCCCGTAGTTCAGGGAGGATGCCGGACCCGGCCGGGGGGCGCGGGGTCGGCATGGCCGGTGCCCAGGGGGTGGCGGGCAGCGGCTGGCCGAGTCTCTGCTCCTCAAGTGTGACGCCCGTGTGTCGGACCTGTCGCAACCTGTATCGGTGAAGGAGAATTCATGATGAGCGGGACGATGGAGCCCATGCCGCCCGCGGCCGTGACGGCGGCAGCAGGAGCAGTGCGCGCGCTGTTGCGGCTGGAGGACGGTAATGAGGCGGCGCTGGTCGATCGGGTCGCCGGCGTCGCGCTGGGGCTGGCCGAATCCTTCTGCGGGCAGCTGCTGATCGAGCGGATGGTCGAGGATCGCGTCGCCGGCTCGGTCGCCTGGCAGCCGCTGTCGGCGACGCCGGTCCGCGCGATCCTGTCGGGGGGCGAGGGGGCGATCGATCGCGATGGCCGTGGCTGGGTCCGCACGCGCGAGGAACTGACGGTGCGCTACCGCGCGGGGCTGGCGGCGGATTGGGCGGGGCTGCCGCCGGAGATTGCGCACGGCGCCGCGATCATGGGCGCGCATCTGTTCGACAATCGCGATGCCGCCGCCGTGCCGCCCGCAGCGGTCGCCGCCTTGTGGCGGCCGTGGCGGCGGATGCGGCTCGATACGCCGAGGCGGGCATGACCGCGCGCGAGGCTTTGCGCGGCGGATTGCTGACCGGCCTACGTAGCGCCTTGCCGCCCTTGGGCGTGACGGTGTTCGACGCGCTGCCGGTCCGAGCGAGCGTGCCGCAGGCCGTGCTGGGCGAGCCGAGCGACAGCGATTGGGGGGCGGCGGGGATTGAGGGGCGCGAACTGCGCGTCACCGTCACCCTGACCGACGGGGGGGAGCAGCCCCGGCGGCTGCGCACCGCGATGCAGGCCGTCGAGGCGATCGCATTGCCGGAAGGACTTTCGGACGGGTGGCGGGTCGCCGGGCTGACCGTGACGGCGACGCGCATGGCCAAGAGCGGTGCGCGCTGGACCGCCAGCGTCGAGTGGCGCGCCCGGCTGTGGCGTGTGGGGCAATAAGGGGGAAGCGATATGGCAATCGAAAAGGGAAGCGCCTTTCTGCTCAAGATCGGCGACGGGACGGAGCCACCCGCCTTCGCGACGATGGCGGGGCTGCGCACCACGCAACTGTCGATCAATGGAGAGACGGTGGTGGTGACGTCCAAGGACTCGGGCGGCTGGCGCGAACTGCTGTCCGGTGCGGGGGTGCGGCATGTCAGCGTCGCCGGCGCAGGGGTATTCACCGGATCGGCGGCGGAGGCCCGGATGCGCGGCCATGCGCTGGCGGGCACAATCGAGAGCTATCGGTTGAGCTTCGAAAGCGGCGGTTCGATGACCGCGCGGTTCCTGGTCACGCGGCTGGATTATAGCGGCGATTTCGGTGGCGAGCGGACCTACACGCTGGCCTTGGAAAGCTCCGGCCCGGTGGTGGCGGCATGAGCGCGCCGGCGAATCCCATGCGGGGTGAGGCGGCGCTGCGCGTCGGAGGCAGCGAACTGGTCGTGCGTCCGAGTTTCCAGGCGCTGGTCGCGGCGGAGGGCGAACTCGGGCCCTTGTTCGAGCTGGTCGAGCGCGCGGGCGAGGGCAAGCTGTCGCTCGGCGAGGCGGCGGCCCTGATCTGGCATTGCCTGCGCGAGGTCCCCGAGGGGCTGAGCCGCGAGCAACTGGGCGAGGCGCTGGTCGAACTGGGGCTAGCGGCGCTGGCGCCCGTGCTGCGCCAATTGCTGCGCCAGATATTGGGCGGGCGGTGACCTTCGCCGAGGATGCGGCGCGGCTGGCGGGCATGGCGGGGGCTGTGCTGGGCTGGTCGCCCAAGCGCTTCTGGCGCGCGACGCCGGCCGAGCTTCAGGGCGTGGTGACGGCGATGACGGGGGCGGGGCAGGGCGGGGGCGACCCGCCTTCGCCTGCTACGCTCGCCCGATTGCGGGAGATGTATCCGGATGGATGAGCAGGATCTTGTCCCCCGCATCGATATGCGGGGCTTCGCCGCCGACATGGCGACGATGCGGGCCGAATTGTCACGGGGCCTGGGCGACGCGGCAGAACTGGGCGCGCGGACGATCGAGGGCTCGCTGCTCCGCGCCGCACGTACCGGCAAATTCGGGTTCGAGGAGCTGAAGGCGACCGCCTTGTCGGTGCTCGACCAAATCGCACGGGCGGCGTTGCGGCAGGGCGTGGGGTCCCTGGGGAATGGCGCGGGATTGCTCGATCTGCTGGGCGGCTTGGTGTCGGGCCTGCCCGGCCGCGCGACCGGCGGACCGGTATCGCCCGACCGCCCCTATCTGGTCGGCGAGCGGGGACCCGAAGTCTTTGTGCCGACCAGCAGTGGGCGGGTCGAGACGCTGCGCCCCGGCGGTGGCCCACGCGAGGTGCGGGTCGCGATCACGATCAATGCCGGGCCGGGTGAGGCGGGCGGCGTGCTGCAACGCTCCAGCCGCCAGGTGGCGCGGGCGGTGCGCGCCGCGCTGGCCGAGGATTGAGGGGAGGGGCATATGCAATGGTGTCTGCATAGCGAACGCCGGGCGCAGCGGAGCGATACGCTGTCGCGCTTCGATCCGCGGTACTGGACGGTCGATTTCCCGCGCCCGATGATGGCGGCGGTGGTGGCGACCGCGGCGGATGCGTTGCGCATCGATGCCGTCTTCTACCGCGCCGACGATCTGGCGGGGCTGATCTGGGAGTCCGCCGACCGGCACGACCATCCGCTGCTGCGCTATGAGACGGTGCGTGATTATCGCAACTGCCGGTTGCGGTTCCGCTGGCGCTCGGGCGGGATCAAGCCGCTCGATGCCATTCATGGGCCGACACTGACCATCGAGGGGCGTGACGCAGAAGGGTGGCCGCGCGCCTGGTATGTCCGGTTGTGGAATTACGCGACCGGCACGCCCGAAGACGCCGAGGTCGCGATCGACTTCGCGGATCTGGCCGGCGGGTTCACATTTCCGGAAAATCGCGATCCCGTCTGGGTGGGGGATGTCGACCGGATGTTCGTCTCGCTAGTCGCGCCCGATTACAATGCGGGTGCGCAATTTCTGGTCCAGCCGCAGGAGGGTTGGGTCGAACTGACCGGCATCGCCTGCGATGGGCCCGGCGCGGTGATCGGGGTGGGCGCGGCGGTACTGCCCGAACAGGGGTTCGGCATCGCGAGCGGCTATGACGACAGCTATCACCTGACGCCGCAGCGTTTGCTGCGCAACATGCTGCATCTCGGCTATCGCGGCAGCATCGTCCATTATGTCGGCATGAGCCATTATTTCCGGCTCGAACGCAGTGGCGAAGGGCTTTACGCGAGCCTGCAGGGCGGTGCGCTCAACGTGGCAAGTGCGGCATGGCATCGTGGCTTTGCCCATGAGGCCAAGGCGCTGGGCTATGACCTGATCTGGTCGCTGTCCTACGAGCTGTTCGATGCGCATTGCTGGGGCGACTGGAAGCAGCGGTCCGCCGATGGCGCGCCCGCGCTGACCGGCTGGTCGCCGCCTTCGACTTTGCTCAGCCCGGCGCATGCGGGAGCGATGGCCTATCTGCACGCCGTCGCGCGGGCGTTTCTGGCGCTCGGGCAAGCCGCCGGACTGGTGCCGAAATTCCAGGTTGGCGAGCCCTGGTGGTGGGTGCGCCCTTCGGACGGCGCGCCGTGCCTTTACGACGCGGCGGCGGTGGCCGCCTTCGCGCCGGTGCCGATGGCGAGCATGATAGGCCCAAAAAGCCAGACGCAGCGCGACACGCTCGACCGGGCGGGCGCCTGCTTGGCGGCGTCGACGGCGGCACTGTGCGCGGCCGCCAAAGCGGCGGCACCGGGCTGCGTGACGCATCTGCTCACCTATCTGCCGACCGTGCTCGATCCCCAGGCGCCCGAGGCCAAGCGCGCCAACATGCCGGTAGGCTGGGCCAGCCCCGCCTTCGATGTGCTGCAACTGGAGGATTATGACTGGGTGACCGCGGGCGACACCGCCTCGACCCGCAAGGGCGTCGCGCTGGCCGAGGCGCGGCTCGGCTATCCGCCCGAGCGTCAGCATTATCTGTCGGGCTTCGTGCTGCGCGCCGATCAGCGCGCGCAATGGCGCTGGATCGCCGACGCCGCCCAGGTCGCGCGGGAGAGGGGCGTCGCGGCGACCTTCCTGTGGGCGATGCCACAGGTGATGCGCGACGGGTTCGTCTGTTGGGAGGGGGAGGACGATATGCAGGCTTTCGATGATATACTCTTCCCCCTGGCGCTGGGGCGCGAGGCGGAGGTCACGCCGGGCTTCTCCACCGCGATCCTGACCAGTGCGGGCGGGCGTGAGGCGCGCAATGCGAGTTGGGCGGAGGCGCGAACGACCTATGATGTCGGCCCCGGCATCCGCTCGGCCGAGGATATCGCCGCGCTGCTGGCCTTCTTCCGCGCGCGCATGGGCCCGGCGCGCGGTTTCCGCCTGCGCGATCCGTTCGACAGCACGGGGGCCGATGAGAGCGTCGGCATGGGCGACGGCACCACGCGCCGTTTCGCGCTGGTCCGCCATTATGGCGATCAGTCGCGCCGTATCACCCGCCCCGTGCCGGGCAGCGTGTCGGTGAAGGTCGCAGGCCGCAGCATTACCGGCTTCGTGGTGGAGCCGGGCGGCTGGCTGCTCTTCGACACCGCTCCGGCGGTTGGGGCGGCGATCACCGCGAGCTTCACCTTCGACGTGCCCGTGCGCTTCGCCGAGGACCGGTTGAGCGCGACGCTGGCCGGGTTCCGGGCGGGCGCGGCCCCCTCGGTCCCGCTGGTCGAGGTGCGCGAGGCATGAGCGAGGACAGGCTGACCAATTGGGTGCTCTGCTGGCGGATCGAGCGGCGCGACGGGGTGACGATCGGGCTGACCGGCCATGACCATGATCTGTGGATCGAGGGACTGTGCTACCGCGCGGCGCCCGGCCTGACGCCCAGCGCGATCCTGCGCGGCGATGGCCTCGACCCCGATCTGATGGAAGCCTCGGGCGCGCTGACCAGTGCCGTGATCGCCGAGCGGGACTTGATGGCGGGCCGCTGGGATGGGGCCCGTGTCGCGGCGCTGGCGGTCGATTGGAACGGAGTGGAAGCCTCCGTGCCGCTCGGGCAGGGCGAGATCGGCGCGGTACAACTGGCCGAGGGGGGCTTCACTGCCGAGTTGCGCGGCGTCGGCGCGCTGCTCGACCGACCGGTGGCGGAGGAGACCTCCCCCGATTGCCGCGCGTCGCTCGGCGACCGGCGCTGTCGGGTGGCCATGGCGGGGCGGCGGCAGTTCGCGCGGGTCACCGGTTGGGACGGCGAGGATGGGCTGACCCTGGATACGGTCGAGCCGGTCGCCAATGCCTATGGCCAGGGTCGGTTGATCTGGTTCGGCGGGGCCAATGCCGGGCTGGAGACGATGGTGAACCGATCGGAGGGCAACCGGCTCTGGCTGTCGGCCGCGCCGGCTTTCGCGGTGGAGGGGACACCGCTGATAGAGCTGGTCGAGGGCTGTGACAAGCGGCTGGAGACCTGCCTGTCGCGCTTCGGCAATGTCGTGAACTTTCGCGGCGAGCCGTTCCTGCCCGGCATCGACCTCCTGACCCGCTATCCCGGCGCATGAACCGGGTGGAGGCGGCGGCGCGGGCGCTGGTTGGCGTGCGGTTCCGGCTGCATGGGCGGGGGGCGACGCATGGGCTCGACTGTGTCGGGCTGGTCGCGGCGGCGACGGGGCGGGCGGCACCGACCGGCTATGGCTGGCGCAGCGGAGACGAGGCGCGGGTGGCGGCGCTGCTCGATACGGTCTTTGCGCGCGGCGCGGACGAACCCGGCGCGGTCCTGCTGCTGCGCGCCGGGCCGGGGCAACTCCATCTGGCGATCCGGGTGAGCGACGGGATCGTCCATGCCGATGCCGGTCTTCGTCGCGTCGCGTGGCGGCCGGGAGCACCGCCCTGGCCGGTGCTGGGATATTGGAAGGGGGAGGGGTAATGGCGACCTTGGTCTTGGGCACGGTGGGGCGGGCGCTGCTGGGGCCCGTGGGCGGCGCGATCGGCGCGCTGATCGGCAACCGGGTCGATCACGCGGTGCTGGGCGCGCCCCGGCGACAGGGACCGCGCCTGACCGAGCTGTCGGTCCAGACTTCGACCTATGGCACGCAGATGCCCGCCATTTTCGGCACGATGCGCGTCGCCGGGCCGGTCATCTGGGCGACCGACCTGATCGAGGCGCGGGGCGTCACCGGCGGGGGCAAGGGGCGGCCGGGCGTCGAAAGCTATAGCTATTCCGCCAATTTCGCGGTCGCGCTGTCGGGGCGGCGGATTGGCCGTGTCGGGCGGATCTGGGCCGATGGGCGGTTGCTGCGCGGGAGCGCGGGGGACTTCAAGGTCGCGACCGGGTTTCGCCTTTATCCGGGCACCGAGGATCAGCCGGTCGATCCGCTGATCGCCTCAGTCGAAGGCCCTCGCGCCTCGGCCTTTCGTGGGATCGCCTATGCGGTGTTCGAGGGGCTGGCGCTGGCCGAGTTCGGCAATCGTATCCCGCAACTGACCTTCGAGGTGGAGGGTGATGCGGGTCCGCTGAGCTGCGAGGCGATCGCGCGTCACCTCTCGCCTGAGGTGCGGGTAGGCGATGGCGGGACTCCGGTGGCCGGGTTCGCCGCCAGCGGTGGCAGCGTCCGCGCGGTCCTGGCGATGCTGGCCGATATGAGCGGGGGGCAATGGGTGGGTGAGGGAGACGGCATCCGTCTCGCCGTGCCCCTGGCGGACGCCGTGCCACGCGTGATCCATGACGAAGGAATGGGCGCACAAGGACCGGGGCGGCGCGGGCAGCGGGCGATCGCGGCGGAGGCCAGCCTGCCCGCCAGCGTGACGATCGCCCATTATGATCCGGCGCGCGATTATCAGATCGGGGTGCAGCGCGTCGCCCGGCCTGGAGGCATACGCGATGAACGGCTCGATTGGGCGGCGGCGATCGACGCGACGACCGCGCGGACGATGGCGCAGGATCGGCTGGCAAGGGCGGCGGTCGAACGGGTGCGGCGGATCGTGACCCTTGGGCCGGAAGCGCTGGCCATCGCACCTGGCGCGGTCGTCGCGATCGACGGCGAGCCGGGCCGCTGGCGCGTGATCGAGGCGGCGTGGGAGGCGATGGCGGTCCGCCTGACCTGCACGCCGCTCGGCCATAAGGGGCCGATGTTGCCGGCCTCGCCCGGCCGGATCGCACGATCGCCCGACCGTGCGATCGGGACCACCCGCCTGATCGCGTTCGAGGCGCCACCGCTCGACGATCAGCTGCTGACCGGTCCACGCCTGTCGTTGGTGGCGGCCGGTGGTCCGGGATGGCGGCAGGCCGGTCTGTCCTACAGCCTGGACGATGGTGCGAGCTGGATCGCGCTGGGGATGACGGCGATGCCCGGTCTGGTCGGCCGTCTGGTGTCGGCGGTTTCGGGCGGCGGCGCGGCGCTGATCGACCGGCGCGGGGTGCTGGTCGTGGCGCTGGCGGGCGATCTGGCCGATGCGGATAGGGCGGCGATCGATGCGGGGGCCAATCTCGCCTGGCTGGGCGGCGAACTCCTCCAGTTCGGGCGGGCCGAGCCGTTGGGGGATGGCCATTGGCAGCTCAGCATTCTCCGCCGAGGTCTGCGCGGCACCGAAGCGATGATCGGACGGGCGGTGCCGGGCGATCCCATCGTCCTGATCGATGCACCGAGCGTGCGGGTGGTCGACCTGCCGATGACGATGCTGGGCCGTCAGGTCCGTTTCCTGGCCCATGGTGTGGGCGACGGGATCGAGGGTGTGCAGACGGGCGCGACGGTAACGGGGCAGTCGATCCGTCCGCCTTCGCCCGTTCATTGGCGATGCCGGCGTAGGGCCGATGGTCTGGTCACGATCGGCTGGACGCGTCGCAGCTGCAGCGGCTGGCGCTGGATCGATCGGGTCGATGTGCCGCTGGGCGAAGAATCGGAGCGCTATCGCCTGACCATCGGCGACCGCGAGGAAGAGGTGTCGAGCCCCGGCTGGACCGGCGCGGCACCCGACGGAACCAGGGTTGCGGTGCGGCAGATCGGCACATGGGCCGCCTCGTTGCCGCTGGTCGGGATCATTGGGGGAGAGACGATATGACGGACGCGACACCGCGCTGGCTGCTGCCGTTCCTGGCGGTGGGGCAGGCGCAGAAGGAATGGACCCACAACGAAGCGCTGGTGCTGGTCGACCTGCTCACGCACCCATGCGTCGAGGCGGTCGGGGTGAACGCGCCGCCCGTCGCACCCGCATTGGGGCAATGCTGGATCGTCGGCGATAGCCCGACGGGCGAGTGGATCGGCCATGTCCGGGCGCTCGCGGCCTGGACCGATGGCGGGTGGCGATTCCTGTCGCCGCGCGTCGGATTGAAGGTCTGGAGTCGGGCCGATCGGTATCATTGCCACTGGGACGGTGATCTGTGGCAACGGGGCTTGGTTCCCGCCCTGTCGATTCAAGTCGAAGGAAAAAAAGTTGTTGGCGCGCAACAACTTGGGATTCCGATCCCCGCTGGCGGACAAGTCATTGATTCCGAAGCGCGTTTGGCGCTGAAGGCGGTGATCGAAGCATTGCAGGCGCATGGTTTGCTGGCCGGGGCATGAGCAAAAATCTGTGCTCTTAATGCAACAGTGCCGGGCTTTTGTTCGCTTGCGTGGAAACCAACGCTCCGATAGTGGGTTTGCGCTGTCCGTAGTGACAACCAAGAAAGGGGACTATGATGCGGAAGCTTGCCATTGTTCTGGCACTCGCCTCCACCGCTCTGGCTTCGCCTGCCCTCGCCCGCGACAAGTCGTGGTACGTCGGCATCGAAGGCGGCGGGATGATCGTCGAAGACATCGATTATGATGTCACCGGCACGCGCACTGGCGTCGCCAGCGTCGACCATGACTATGGTTATGACGTTGACGCCGTGATGGGTTATGACTTCGGTGGCTTCCGCCTCGAAACCGAAGTCGGCTATCGTCGCGCAACCGTCGATGGTTTCAGCTCGACCACGCTGACCAACACCGGCATCGGTGCTGGCACCGTTCCGGCTGGCAACTATGACTATGCCGGCGGCTCGACCTCGGCGCTCAGCTTCATGCTGAACGGCTTGCTCGACTTCGGTGCCGATGACGGCATCCAGGGCTTCGTCGGCGGTGGTGTCGGTGTCGCTCGCGTCAAGGCGAACTACGCCCTCAACAACCGTGCTGACTTCCTGAACGACTCGGACACCGTGTTCGCGTGGCAGGCTCTGGCGGGCATCCGTGCTCCGCTGACCGACCACATCGACGCGACGTTGAAGTATCGCTTCTTCAACGCCGAGAACGTCAAGCTGGTTGACGTCGCGAACAACACGTTCGACGGCCGCTTCCGCTCGCACTCGATCCTGGGTGGCGTGGCGTACAACTTCGGCGAACCGGCAGCTCCGCCGCCCCCGCCGCCGCCCCCGCCCCCGCCGCCTCCTCCCCCCCCGCCCCCGCCGCCGGCTCCCGAGCCTGTGGTCTGCTCGCCGGGTCCGTTCATTGTCTTCTTCGAGTGGGACAAGTCGGACATCACTCCGGAAGCAGCGTCGATCCTCGACAACGCGATCACCCAGTACCAGAGCTGCGGCAATGCCCGCGTGATGGTTGCCGGCTTCACCGATACCTCGGGTACGCCGCGCTACAACATGGGTCTGTCGCAGCGTCGTGCCGACGCGGTGAAGGCTTACATGACGTCGCGTTCGATCCCCGATGGCTCGATCACGACCGAAGCTTTCGGCGAACAGCGCGACAAGCTGCGCGTTCAGACTGCGGACGGCGTCCGCGAGGTCCAGAACCGTCGCGTCGAGATCACCTACGGTCCGGGCGCTGGCCAGTAAGCCACGCTCAGCCAAGGCTGATTGTAAAAGAGGGAGGTCGGCGAAAGCCGGCCTCTCTTTTTTTGTCTGGGCCAATCGCACGGGACGCAGACCATCCCGGTGCCGTATCGGCCTGGAACTTCCAAGCCATACCCAATGCCGATGGAGTCGTCGTGTGACGGTTCGATAATAGGTGCCGTCACATGATATGTTCATGCTGGCACGACACGGTCATGCGGTCGCCGGCACCGAAAATGCGATCGTTCTCGACCACTCTCGCCCGTGATTCACCTTTTATTGGTGCCTGCCCAATATGGACACAGGGTTCCAGGGTGTTGGGAGAATCGGATGCCCCTCGCGAGGCAGTATTTCAAAGCGCGTGAGGCGCGCCAGCAAGTGCTGATACCCTGCCGTCTGAAATCGGCCGGCGGGTGGGGCGATGCCTGTATCCACAACATCTCGTCGCGCGGCATGATGATCGCTTCCGATGCGACCTTGTCGCCCGGCGACTATATCGATGTGCGGCGTGGCCAACAGGTGGTGATCGGTCGGATCGTCTGGCGGCGCGAGCGCTTCTCCGGCGTCCGCACCCAAGATGTCATCAGCATCGACGCTTTGCTGAAGGAACCCCGGCTGGAACAACGGCCCAAGCGCGAAAGCGATGGCGAACGACGCCAGGCACCCGAGCGACTGGGGTGCGATCGTCTGGCGATGGAAATCAGCACTGCGCGTCGGATCGAACGCAGCCAGACAATCTCCAGCCGATTGCAGTTTGGCGCCTTGTGCCTCTTCGGTCTGGTGGCGGCGATCGCCATTGCCATGCAGGTGGCGCAGATGCTGACCAATCCTGTTCAGCACATCGAAGGTGCCCTCGCCATGGATGCGGAGGCTTTGGCCAATTTCGGGCGCTAAAGGCTTCGGACTGAACGGCACGACCCCTCGCTCACCCTTCGTCGCCCTATAAGGTCACCTTGCGGCGGTAAGCCGAAGGGAAGCCATTCTACTCCTGCCCGCCCGCTTCCACTGCCTGCTCCAGCCATTCCGGGCGGATCGCATCGCCCAACGCCTCGACCCGGCGATGTTCGACCATCAGCCCCAAGTCTGGATAGACGGCCCGTGTCCGGTCGCCCGGTTCGCCCAGGGGGGCCACGACCAGCCGGCGATTGACCTTCGACCGATGGTGCATCCGCGCGGTATTCTCCTGCCCGACATAGCAGCCCTTGGTGAAGCTGACCCCGTTCAGCTCGCGCGCATTGCACTCCAACCATAACGTCTCGCCCGAGCCCAGTTCACCCACCCCTTCGGTCACGCCCAGCGACAGGCGATGCGCGGTCCATGCCTCGGTTGCCGAACCCGGCTCGGCCGGCGCCCACCAGCGATGGCCAAGATCCGGCAGGCGCGGATCGCGCGGCTGCGTATCGGCCGAAAGGCTCCAATGCACCGCCAGTTCCGGGACGGGCGCGATCGTGATCGCCCGGCGCAACCGATAGATGGACAGCCGCCGTGTCAGTGCCTCCGCCTGCGTCGCCTCCGCGTCGATCAGGATCGCATCGCCCTCCGCCCAGAGCAGAAAGTCGAACAGCGCCTTGCCCTGCGGCGTGAGCAACCCGGCCCAGCGCGGGGCGTCGGCGGTCAACCCCTGGACGTCCTGGGTCACCAGACCTTGCAGGAAGCCGCAGACATCCTCGCCTGCGATGCGCAGCAGCGTGCGGTCGGTCAGGGTCGTCGCGGGGGCCAAGGCCGGGGTAGTATCGCTCATGGCGGCAAGGTAGGAAGGCGCGACCCTATGCGAAAGGCCCGTTTGCCATGACCTTCGATCTGCTTCTTTCCGGCGGCACCGTTCACACGCCCGGCGGCCCCGTCCGCGCCGATGTTGGCGTGCGCGATGGCCGGATCGTGGCGATCGGCGCAAAAGGCGATGCGGGCCGCGTGATCGACTGCACCGGGCTCGACATCCTGCCCGGCGTGATCGACAGCCAGGTGCATTTCCGCGAGCCCGGCCTGATGCACAAGGAGGATCTCGCCTCGGGCAGCCGCGCGGCGGTGATGGGCGGCGTGACCGCCGTGTTCGAAATGCCCAATACCAAGCCGAATACCGATTCGGCCGACGCGATCACCGACAAGCTGACCCGCGCCAAGACCATGTATTGCGATCACGCCTTCTATGTCGGTGCGACCAACCACAATGCGCGCGACCTGGCCGAGTTGGAGCGCATGCCGGGCACGGCGGGCGTGAAGATCTTCATGGGCGCCTCGACCGGCGATCTACTGGTGTCGGAGGATGCGCGGCTGGCCGAAGTGCTCGCCTCGGGCCATCGCCGCGTCGCCATCCATGCCGAGGACGAGGACCGGATGAACGCCCGCGCGGATGAGCGGGTGGAGGGCGATCCCGCCTCGCATCCCGTCTGGCGCGATGACGAAAGCGCGCTGCTCGCCACCCGCCGCATCCTGCGGCTGGCGCGGGAAGCCAAGCGTCGCATCCACATCCTCCACGTCACCACGCCGGCCGAGCTCGAATATATTGCGCAGCATAAGGATATCGCGACCTGCGAGGTCACGCCGCAGCATCTGACGCTGGCGGGGGAGGAGGCCTATCCGCGTCTGGGTACGCTGGCGCAGATGAACCCGCCGATTCGTTCGGGCGCGCATCGCGACGGGCTGTGGCACTGGCTCAACCAGGGTGTGCCCGACGTCATCGGCTCGGACCATGCGCCGCACACGCTGGAGGAAAAGGCCAAGCCCTATCCGGGCAGCCCCAGCGGTATGCCGGGCGTCCAGACGCTGCTGCCGCTGCTCCTCGACCATGCCGCCAATGGCCGCCTGTCGCTGCAACGCGTGATCGAGCTGACCAGCGCGGGGGCGCAGCGTATCTTCGGTATCGTCGGCAAGGGGCGGATCGTGGCGGGTTATGACGCCGACTTCACCATCGTCGACCTGAAGAAGCGCTGGACGATCGAGGATCAGTGGCTCCAGTCCAAGTGCGGCTGGTCGCCCTTCACCGGCATGGAACTGACCGGCAAGCCGATCGGCACGATCGTGCGCGGGCAGGTGGCGATGTGGGAAGACCAGCTCGCCGACGCGCCGACCGGCCAGCCGATCCGCTTCGAAGCGGTCGACTTCGGGTGAGTGAGGGAATGCGCGCAGGCCGGTGGGTGCGGGACATCCGGGTTTATTGCCCGGTTGCGCCCGCCACGCTGGCGGCGCTGCTGACCGGCAAGCCGGACGCGATCGAGCGGGACCAGACCGCCGCCGCGCTGCTCGCCATCCTGCGGACCCCGCCGCTCGGTGATTTCGGGCGGTATCGCGAGGTGGTGGAACTGGCGATCGGCTATGAGGGCTTTCGACCCGGCGAGGGTGCTGTACCCACGCTGGGGGCGGTGGGGGAGGCCAGTTGGTCACCCACCGTCATCCTGACCGCGCTCTATGATGCGGAAGCGGATGTTTCCGCTTTGACCGACCAATTGCTGGCCGCGCATCCGTGGGACGTACCGGTGATCGCGGTGAGCGAGCCGTATCGGTTGCTCGTGCGGGGATAGGGCGAGACGCAGTCGAAGGCCAAGGGAACTCCTCAGCCCGCCGCCGGGATCAGAACGGCAGCCACCGGGCCTTATGCGTGAAGTTCATATACCCCACATTGACGCCCGCGCGCCAACCGACGCCCAGCCGCACCGGGATCAGCACGACATTGCCGCGCCGCAAATAGGTCGCGGCGAACCCGCCGACGAAATAGAGCCGCCCCTCGGCCGCCGGGAAACGGTGGAACAGCTCTTCGGTGTCGTAGAGATTATAGACCAGCACGAACACCTTGTTGGCATCGCCACCGATATCGAAGCCCAGCGACGGTCCAGTCCAGTAGACCGGCATCTGCCCCTCGACCTTGTGCGTCATGATCCCCGAGCCATAGCGGAGCCCGACGACGAACGCGCCCGACGCCTCACGCCCGGCAATATAGGCATTGGGGCGCCCCTGTTCGCGCAGGATACGCTCGATCATCCCGGCCAAGCCCTCGGCGCCTTTGCCGAACACGCCCTCGCCAGCGGCCAGCAGATCGTCACGCTCGAACGTGTCGGCGGCCTGGCTGGTCTGGGTCGCACGGCTCTCCGGCGTGGCGGAGGGTGTGGTGACGGGGGGCGGAGTCGTGTCGGCCGGTGGCTGCGACTGGGGATAGGAGGGGGCGGGTTCGACCGGCGTCGATTGGCGCGGGGCGGGGCGCGAGGGCTGCGTCGCCAGATCACTGTCGATTCCCTGATTGGGGTCGATCGTGCGGACCTGAGCCCAGGTGGGCGAGGCGGTGGCGCCCGCGACCGACAGACCGCAGAGGACCGACAGGCCCAGACAGACGAAACGCATGAACTTCAACTCCCCCGGCGAACCGATGCGCCACGTTAACCAGCCGCCGCCTTGCGGCGCAATGAATGACGCGACAGGCTCTAGTCGATTTTCTGCATAAAATCGCGCCCATCCCCGGTTGATTGCCTCCCCCGGCCCCGCTATAGCCGCACCTCGCCGCAACCGGAGACGTGGGTGAGTGGCTGAAACCAACGCTTTGCTAAAGCGTCGTACGGGAAACCGTACCGAGGGTTCGAATCCCTCCGTCTCCGCCAGATCTCGTTGATTTTACAGGGTAAAATCTAAAACGAAGATCTCGTGCCCACATTCATGCCCATTTTTGATTTGGTTCTCTGCGGCTGAGAGCGATCGGGATCGTCACGCTGCTGATCGCGATCGTCAAATACATCAATCTCGTAACAGCGCGCGCCAAGCTGCTGGGCTGGCGCTTATCGAATTGGCGCTGTCCTTGTCCAATGCGGCGGGCGCCTCTTCTTCGTTGCCGGTGTTCGCCGAGGTGCAGGTTGCGGAGCCGCCCCCGCCAGCACCGCAGACGGTGCCATGTTCCCCGGGACTTATTTATATCGAACGGCCGGGCGGCGTGCGGGTGAGCGTCGATGCAGGTGGATGCGGGCGCACTGGCACTGGTATCGTCCAGCCGAGCGCGATCAGTCCCAGGATCAGCGTGGCGCGCATCCCGTGGAGCAGCCGCATCGGAAGCGTGTAGCGGTCACGGCGGTTCATCGCGGCGTTCCCCGGGCTTCGGTATCGCCGCCGAGCGCGCGGTAGAGCGCGGCGGCGGCGGTCAGTTGATCACGCCGGACGATCAGCGCGCTTTGCCGAGCGCCATAGATTGCTCGTTGGGCGTCGAGCAGTTCCAGGCGGCTGGTCTGCCCCGCGCGATAGGCAAGGTCGGTCAGCCTGGCGCGACGCTCCGCCTCGCCGACGACGGCACGCTGCTCGGTCATCTGCCGTCCATAGGTCGCCTGTGCAGCAAGCCCATCGGCAACTTCGCGAAAGCCGGTCTGGATCGCCTTTTCATAGGTTGCAATGGCGGTCGAGGCGCGAAGCCGGGCGAGGTCGAGATTGCCGCGCAGTTCGCCGCCGCGAAAGATGGGCAGGCTGATCGCGGGCGAATAGGACCATGATCGGTTGGCCCCCTGGAACAGGCTGTCGAGCGCCAGGCTGGCGAAACCGAAGGCGGCGGTCAGCGATACGCGCGGGAAGAAGGCCGCGCGCGCCGCGCCGATATCGGCATTGGCGGCGCGCAGCTCCTGTTCGGCCTGGGCGATGTCGGGGCGGCGGGTCAGCAGGTCGGAGCGCGTCCCTGCCGCCAGCGCGATGCGGATCGGCTGATCCATTAGTGGGGTGGGTGGCAACAGGTCGTTTGGCAGGGGGGCACCGACCGCCAGCGTCAGCGCGTTGGTCGCCTGCGCCAGTTCACGCTCGCGCTGTGCCAGATCGGCCTGTGCCTGGCGAACCAGCCCCTCGGCCTGCGCCAGATCGGCGCCGCTCGCCTGGCCCGCGTCCTTGCGAAGCCGGGTGATGTCGAGCGAGGCCCGCCAGTCGGCCAGCGTGGAACGGGTCAGCGCCAATTGCTCGTCGGCCAGCCGTTCGTTCCAATAGGCGTCGGCGACCGCGCCAATCACCGCCAGGCGCACCGCGCGCCGCGCCTCAACCGACGCAAGCCAGCGGTGGAACGCCGCTTCGTTCATCGCACGCAGGCGGCCGAACAGGTCGATCTCGAAACTGGTCAGCGCGGCCTGTGCGCTGAACTGGCCGAATTCGAAGCCCCTCGCCTCGCTTCCCGGCGTCAGGCCGACGCCTGCCCCGGCGACACTGGCGGGCTGGCGCTGGCGGGTATAGCCCGCGTCGACATTGACGCCGGGCAGCGACTGGGCACGCTGCACCCGCACCTGCGCCCGCGCTCCTTCCGCATTCAGCGCGGCGATGCGCAGGTCGCGATTGGCGTCGAGCGACAGCGCGATCAGGCTTTGCAGCCGAGGATCGCCGAACATGCCGCGCCATTCGGGCAAGGCTTCTGCGCCGCTCGCGATCGGATAGGCCTCGGCGACCGGCGGTGTCGGCAAGGTGAGCCGGGGGGTCATCGAACAGGCCGTGGTCGCCAGTAACAGGGTGAGGGGCAGACATCGCATCGTCATGCCTCCTTCACCCGGGGCGCGCGCCAGCGTTCGGCCAAGCCCACAACCACCACGAAGAAGGTCGGCACGAAGATCAGCGCCAGTACGGTGCCGGTAATCATGCCCCCGAACACGCCCGTCCCGATCGCGTGCTGCGTCTCCGCGCTTGCCCCGCCCGCCAGCATCAGCGGTACAACGCCCAGCGTGAACGCCAGGCTGGTCATCACGATCGGGCGAAGGCGCACGCGGGCGGCGGCGATGGCCGCGTCGATCAAGCTTCTTCCCGCCTCACGATATTGCTTGGCGAATTCGACGATCAGGATCGCATTCTTGGCGCTGAGTCCGATGATGGTGATGAGGCCGACCTTGAAAAAGATGTCGTTCGACATGCCGCGCAGCATCACGGCCGACACCGCGCCGATCAGTCCCAGTGGCACGACCAGCATGACTGCCATCGGGATCGACCAGCTTTCGTAAAGCGCGGCCAGCACCAGGAACACGACCAGCATCGACAGCGCCAGCAGCATCGGCGCCTGCGCCCCCGCCTCGCGCTCCTGCCGCGACTGGCCGGTCCATTCGATGCCGAAGCCGGGCGGCAGTTCGGCGGCCAGCCGTTCCATCTCGCGCATCGCCTCGCCGCTCGAAACGCCGGGCGCGGCGCTGCCGGTGATGCTGACCGATGGATAACCATTATAGGTCGATAGCTGAAGCGGGCTGTTGCTCCACACCGGCGTCACCAGTTCGGCCAGTGCCACCGTGCCTCCGCCTGTGTTCTTCACGCGCAGTTTCATCACATCGTCCAGGTTCATGCGGTGCGCCGGCTCGGCCTGCACGATCACCTGTTGCAACCGCCCCCTGTTGGGGAAGTCGTTGACGTAACTGCTGCCCAGCGCCGTGCCGATCATGTCGCTGATCGCGGTGAACGACACGCCGAGCGCGCGCGCCTTCACCCGGTCGATGTCCAGCCGCACGCTGGTGCCGGAGGGGAGGCCCTCGGCATAGACGCCGGTCAGCTTGGCGCTGCGCTGCGCATAGGCGACCAGCATGTCGCGCGCGGTGAACAGCGCATGGCGTCCCTTGCCCGCCCGGTCCTCCAGCCGGAGCGCGAAGCCCGACGAGGTGCCCAGTTCGTCGATCGCGGGCGGCATGACGTTCATCACCTGACCCTCATGGACGTCCCTGGCCATTGCGGCATCGGCGGCGGCGACTTCCTTGGCGACATTGGTGCCGCCGCGATCCTTCCAGTCTTTCAGAATCGTATAGACCATCGCCGCATTGGGGCCGGACCCGGAGAAGCCGAAGCCCAGGATCGATTCCGTCGTATCGACACCGGGGCGGGTCGTCATATGCTTCTCGAGGGCCTTGACGGCCGCCAGCGTGCGGGCGGCGGTGGCATCGGCGGGTAGCTGGAAGCTGGTCATGAAATAGCCCTGATCCTCCTCCGGCATGAAGGATGACGGCAGGTTGACGAAGGCGATGGCGAGCATCCCGACGATCGCGGCGAAGACCAGCATCATCCGCCCGCTCGCCTTCAGAAGCGTTGCGACCCAGCCCTGATAGCCGCGTGTCGCCCGGTCGAACTGGTGATCGATCCAGGTGAAGAAGCGGTTCTTGGGCTGCCCCTCGTCCAGCGGCTTGAGCAGGGTCGCACACAGCGCGGGGGTCAGGGTGAGCGCGAGGAAGGCGGAGAACAGGATCGATACCGCCATCGCCATCGAGAATTGGCGATAGATGGTGCCGACCGACCCGGCCGCCAGCGCCATGGGGATGAACACCGCCGACAGGACCAAGGTGATGCCGATGATCGCGGGCGTGATCTCCTGCATCGCCTTGCGCGTGGCGTCGGCGGGCGACAGCTTCTCCTCGTGCATCAGCCGTTCGACATTCTCGACGACGACGATCGCGTCATCGACGATGATGCCGATCGCCAGCACCATACCGAACATGGTCAGCACGTTGATCGAATAGCCCGTCGCCAGCATGACCGCGATCGTGCCGAGCAGCGCGATCGGCGCGACGATGGCGGGGATCAACGTGTAGCGGACCTTTTGCAGGAACAGGTACATCACGAGGAAGACAAGCAGCATCGCCTCGGCCAGCGTGTGCAGCACCTTCTCGATCGAAATGCGGACGAACGGGGCGGTGTCGAACGGCGCGGACCAGCTCATGCCCGGCGGCAGCGAATGGGCGAGCTCGGTCATGCGCGCACGCACGGCTTTCGACGCGGCGACGGCATTGGCGCCGGGGGTTAGCTGGATGCCGACCGAGGCGGCGAACTTGCCATTCTCGCGCGTGTCGTTGCCGAAGCTCTGCCGCCCCAGTTCGATCCGCGCGACCTTGTCCAGCGTGACACTCGATCCGTCGGTATTGGCCTTCAGGATGATGGCGGCGAAATCCTCGGGCGTCTTGAGCTGTCCATCGGCGGTCAGCGGGACCAGGACGCGCTGGCCACCCGCGGTCGGCTCGGCCCCCAGGGAACCGGGGGCGATCTGAACATTCTGCTCGGCGATCGCGGCCGTCACGTCGGTGGCGGTCAGGCCGTATCCCGCCAGCTTGGCCGGATCGATCCAGATGCGCATCGCACGCTCGGCCGAGAAGTTCTGGACGCGCCCGACGCCGGGGATGCGCTTCAGCTCGTCGACGATGGTGCGGGACATGTAATCGGACAGTTCGACCTCGTCCTGCCGCCCATCGGACAACAGGCTGACGATCATCAGAAAGCCCGAGGAGGCGGACTCGACCGTGACGCCGGTCTGGCGCACGACCTGTGGCAGGCGCGGCTCGATCGTCTTCAGCCGGTTCTGCACATCGACCTGCGCCATCTCCGGGTTGGTACCCGGGCGAAAGGTCGCGGTGATCGTCGCCGAGCCCGAGGTGTCGGCCGAACTCTCGAAATAGAGCAGGTTCTTCACGCTCGACAGTTCGCGCTGCACCAGCGAGACGACGCTGTCGTTCAGCGTCTGCGGCGTGGCACCGGGATAGCTGGCGTAGATGCTGACGGTAGGCGGCGCGACGCTGGGGAAGCGCGCGACCGGCATTTGCGGGATCGCGATGATGCCCATCAGGACGATCGCGATGGCGATCACCCAGGCGAAGATGGGGCGGTTGATGAAGAATTGCGCCATGGCTCAGCCCGCCGCGCCGCCATGCCAGGGGCGCTGGTTGACCGGCGTGCCGGACTGAACGCGGTCCTGCCCTTCGACGATCACGGTTTCGCCAGCGCGCAGTCCCGACTGGATGACATAGCGGCCACCGACGAGCGGACCGAGCGTGACGCGGCGGATATGCACCCGGTCTTGCCCGCCGACCACGCTGACCTGGGGTGAGCCGTCGCCCGCGCGGGTCACGGCCTGTTGCGGTACGGTCAGCGCAGCGGGCATCCTCGCACGGGGCAGACGGGCGCGGACGAACATGCCGGGCAGCAGCCGTTCGCCGGGATTGGGCACCTCGACCCGCACCAGCGCATCGCCCGTGCCTGGATCGACCGCGATCCCCGAAAACAGGATATGTCCCTGCACCGGATGGCTCCGCCCCGAGGCGCTGAAAATCTCGACCGGCCCCGCCGCCGCACCCTGCGCGCGCAATTCGGCATAGCGTTCGGCGGGCTGGCGGACATCGACATAGACCCGGTCGATCTGCTGGATCGTCGCCAGCGGCGTGGCGTCGGCCGCCGTCACCAACGCCCCCTCGGTCACATTCGCCGGTCCGATCCGCCCGGTGATCGGTGCGGTCACACGCGAGAAGCCCAGGTCGATCCGGCGGCGCCGCAAGTTGGCGCGCGCTTCGGCCAGTTCGGCGGCAGCCTGCTCGCGTGCGGCGACCGCGTCGTCATAGCTTTGACGGCTGATCGCATCGGCGGCGACCAGCGGCTTCAGCCGGTCGGCCTGTGCGCGGGCGCGGGCATAGGCGGCGCCGGCCTTTTGCACGGTTGCCTGCGCGGTGTCAGCATCGGCGCGGAAGGGGGCGGGGCTGATCTGGAACAGCATCTGCCCGGCGCGCACCGCCGCGCCCTGTTCGAACAATCGGCGCTGGACGATGCCGCCCACCTGGGGGCGAATCTCGGCGGTTCGGAACGCCACGACACGCCCCGGCAGTTCGTCGGCAGCGGTGACCTCGGTCGGTGCGACACGCATGGTGAGCACCGTCACCGGATCCGCCGGGGCGGCGGGCGCTTCGGCGGAACAACTGCTGAGCGAGGCCGCCATCATCAGAATAATCGGCAGGGCTGGCAGTGTGCGGTTCACGAGAGATCGACTCATCATGCCGTCGCCTATCCGCGCGGGCCGTTGCGCATGTGTCGATATTGTGTGGAGACTGTGTGGAGCCGGGCTGGCGGCGTGCCGGGTCACGCTGATAGGAACGGCGTCATGCCCAGTGGATCCGCCGTATGAACCCGCTCGCGCTGATCGCCGAGGACGACCGCGACATCGCCGAGATCATCCGCGCCTATCTGGAACGCGAGGGGTTCCGGACCGTCCATGCCGGCGACGGCCGTACCGCGCTCGACCTGCATCTTGCGCTGAAGCCGGATATCCTGCTGCTCGACATCTCGATGCCGCTGATCGACGGCTGGGGGGTATTGTCCGAAGTGCGGCGGCGGGGCCATACGCCGGTGGTCGTCACCACCGCGCTGGACCAAGACATCGACAAGCTCCAGGCGCTGCGCATCGGGGCCGACGATTATGTCGTCAAGCCGTTCAACCCGGTCGAGGTGGTCGCGCGAGTCAAGGCGGTGCTGCGCCGGACGGGCGGCGAGGGCGCGAACGGCGTGCTGCGGGTTGGCCCGGTCGAGATCGACACGACCGCGCATATGGTCCGTACGGAACGCGGCGAGGTGGCGCTGACCCTGACCGAATTCCGCCTGCTCGCTCATATGGCGCGTACACCGAGCCGGGTGTTCAGCCGCAGCGAGCTGCTCGACGCCTGTCTGCCGGGATCGGATGCACTCGACCGAACAGTCGACAGCCATGTGAGCAAACTGCGCCGCAAGCTCGAACAGGCAGGGGTTCCGGACATGCCCGAGGGGGTGCGCGGCGTCGGATACCGGCTATGGTCGCGTGGATGAAGAACCGGATCAGTCTGACCCGGCAATTGTCGGTCGCGATGGCGGCGCTCGCCTTCGTGGCGGTCGTGGTCAGCACAGCGGCCTTCTATATCGTCTATGCTGTGCTGGAGCGCCTGCGCCTTGTCGCCCCGTTGCCGCCGGGTGTGGCGGATACGACCGGGTTGGATGTTGGCATCACATTGGCGGCGTGCGTGATCGGGGTGGCGCTGGCGCTGGCGGTCGCGGTGCGGCTGGCACGGTGGATCGTACATCCGCTTGGAGCGGTGGGAGCGGCGGCCCGTCAAATCGCCGAGGGCGATCTGACGACACGTATCGCGCCGGTACGCGGCGCGCATGGCGAGGCGGCCGTTTTGATCGCTGATTTCAACGCGATGGCCGACCGCCTGCAACGTATGTCGGACGATGTGAAGCTTTGGAACGCGCAGATCGCCCATGAGCTGCGGACCCCCCTGACCATCCTGCGGGGGCGGCTCCAGGGCGCCAAGGACGGCGTCTTTCCGCTCGACGACGAACTGGTCGTCGGCCTGGTGAAACAGGTCGAGGGTCTGACCCGGTTGGTCGAGGATTTGCGCAGCGTCAGCCTGGCCGAGAGCGGGCGACTGGAGCTGGAGATGGCGAATGTCGATCTTGCTGCCGAGATGGACGACATGCGGCCGATCCTGTCATCCATGCTGTCGCCAGCGGGTTTCGAACTGGAGATGACGTTGGAGACCGGGGCCGTGCGGGCCGATGCGGCACGCATCCGACAGGCGGTGATCGCACTCGTTGATAATGCCCGTCGCCATGCGTCGCCTTGTACCTTGGGGATCGCAGTCGAATTCACGAAAAATGAGGCGGTCATCACCGTGGCAGACAAGGGGCCGGGGTTGCCACCCGAGTTTGAGAAAAGCGCTTTTCGCCAGTTCGTACGCGGTACAGGAAATCCCGGCGGATCGGGACTCGGCCTTTCCGTCGTTCAAGCCATCGCCCGAGCGCATGGTGGCGATGCCATTTATCAAAGGGTCGCCAAGCAATCGCTGTTCCGCATTCTCCTGCCGGTAAAGTCAGACTGACAAAAGTTCATCGCGCTGTCGCTCCGTGTAATGCGATCTATTCAGGCTCTACAGCCACTTTGAGACGATGAATGTTGTCCGAACTATCTCGTTCAACCTTCGTTTTTGGGACAACTGGCCGCTTAACGAGGAACCGCAACGCTTGCGGAACTGTTGATAGTAGCATGCCGGGAAGGTTTCCGATCTCGGTCACTCCGAGCGCCGTTTAGACACCGTCAGAGCGATCCGCCTAGCGACGTGAATGAAAGGCCGGTTTCGGCTGACGCTTTTGTCCACCTGAATGGCTGAAATGGGTTGGATTACCCAGCGACGGTCCGCAAGACATACATAAATTCAGAACCAGCAGCTTGGCAGTCAACCACGCCCGCGTCCCCAGCCATCTCGACCGGCGAAGAGCTTCTGCATTTCCGCCATGTTCTCGGTGCCCCACTGGCATAGCGGCTCGAGCGCCCGGGCGAAGCTCTGTCCAAGCTGCGTCAGGATATAGTCGACCCGCGGCAGGACTTCCCTGTGATCGTTCCGGCGATCGTTCCGGCGCAGGACGCCGTCCGCCTTAATGCTCCAACAGCGCTGCCAGACGCGCCAACCGCTCGCTCGCATCCTCGATCCGTTCGCTCAGGATCAGCCGCCCGTTCTTTTCGGTCAGCCCCTCAATCGCCTCACCCGCCGCGCTGTCCGGCCGCGGCGTCAGGGCGATCGCGGCGGGGCCGGCGTCGATCCGCGCGATACCGTGGCCGCGCGCCAGTTCGCGCACCCGCGTGATCGTCATCAGCCGCTCCGCCGCGCGCGGCAACGCGCCGAACCGGTCGCGTAACTCCTCCTCGAAGCCATCGACATCGTCGATATCGCGCAGCCGGGCGAGCCGCGCATAAAGCGACAGCCGCACATCCTCGTCCTGGATCCAGTCGGCGGGCAGCCAGCCATCGATGCCGAGGTACAGCTCGGGCGTCCAGCGCTCCACCGTCTCGCCCCGTGCGGTGCGCAGCGCGCCTTCGAGCAGTTGCTGATACAGTTCCACACCGATCAGCCGCATATGCCCCGCCTGCGTCTGTCCCAGCAGGTCGCCCGCGCCGCGCATGTCGAGATCGCGGCCGCTGATCGCAAAGCCCGCGCCGAGCCGGTCGAATGCCTCCAGCGTGCGCAATCGCTTGAGCGTCCTGGGCGCGATGGCGTCCTCGCCCTTGGTGAACAACAGCACCTGGCCCCGGCGATGCCCGCGCCCGACCCGCCCACGCAACTGGTGCAATTGGGCGAGGCCGAAGCGATCGGCATGGACGATCGCCATGGTGTTGGCGCGCGGCACGTCCAGTCCTGCCTCGATGATGTTGGTCGCGAGCAGCACGTCGCCGTCGCCGCGACCGAAGCGCACCATCGCCTCGTCGATCTCGGCCGCCGGCATCTTGCCATGCGCCTGCAACAATTCCAGTTCGGGGACCAGCTCAGCCAGCTGCGCGGCGAGGGGTGCCATGTCGGCAATGCGGGGCACCACGACGAAGCTCTGCCCGCCGCGTGAGCGTTCGCGCAGCAACGCCGCGCGCAGCATCTCGGGCGCGAAGGCGGACACGGCGGTACGGATCGGCTGGCGGCGGGCCGGGGGCGTCGCGATCACCGACAACTGACGCAGCCCGACCAGCGCCGCCTGCAAGGTGCGCGGGATCGGCGTCGCCGACAGGCTGAGCACATGGCCCGCCGAAAGTGCCTGTAACTTCGCCTTGTCCGCCGCGCCGAAACGCTGCTCCTCGTCGACGATGACCAGCGCCAGGTCGGCGTAGGCGACGCCCTTGCCCGCGACCGCGCCGGTGCCGATGACGATTTGGATGCTGCCGTCCTTCAGTCCTGCCTTGACCCGGCGCGCCTCGGCAGCGGTCGACAAGCGCGACAGGCCAGCGACCGCGATCCCCGTGTCAGCGAAGCGCTGGGTGAAGCTGTCGAGATGCTGGCGGGCGAGCACCGTCGTCGGCGCGGCGATCGCCACCTGCTTGCCCGACAGCGCGGCGATGGCGGCGGCCCGCAGCGCGACCTCGGTCTTGCCATAGCCGACATCGCCGATCACCAGCCGGTCCATCGGCCGTCCGGAGGCCAGGTCGCTGCGCACCGCCTCGATCGCGGCGCGCTGGTCGGGCGTTTCCGAGAAGGGAAAGCCCGCCGCGAAGCGCTCATAGGCGGCGGGTTCGGGGTCAAGCACCGGCGCGGTGCGGTCGCCACGCGCTTGGGCAAGCTCGGTCAGCCCGCGCGCGGTTTCGGCGATGGCGGCATCGATGCCGGCACGCCGCTCCTGCCAGCTCTTGCCGTCCAGCGTGTCGAGCGTGACCGCATCGTCCTCCGCGCCATAGCGCCACAGGCGGTCGGCGTCAGCTACGGGCACCAGCCGCACCGCGTCGCGCGCATAGGTCAGCTTGATCGCGTCGCCGCCCGCGGTCGTATCGTCCCGCGCCAGCCGTTCCAGCCCCGCGACGGTGCCGATACCATGATCCTCATGGATTACGGTGTCGCCGACGCGAATCTCGGCGGATTGCAGCAGCGCGGGCTCGACATGCGCCACGACGCCGTCGGATCGGTCGGCACGGCTGCCGATCAGGTCCGCAGCGGCGATGGCGAGCAGGCGCTTCGTCCGAAAGCCGCGATCGGCGGGCGCGGCGAGCGTCAGCAGCGGCCCCGCCGATCGCTTGCGCACCACCGACCAGTCGGCGGCCGGGGTCGCTTCGGTCGCCAGCGCCTTTTCGACCCGGCGGGTGAGGAAGCGTAGGTCGCGCTCGCTGCCGATCAGGACCACGCGCTCGCCCGCCTCGATCGCCGCCTTGCCCAGCTTGGCGAGGCCGCGCATCGGTGCCGCTTGCTCGACGAAGCGGGGCGGCGGATCGCCGGCGCGGTCGATCGTCACGACCTGTCGCGCCGCGATCAGCGCGCTCCACGCCGTCTCGTCGATCACCTCGCGGGCCGCCCGGCGGGCACCGCGCCGCGCGGCATCACCGCTCAGCAGCAATAGGCGCCGGCGCCGGTCGTCCGCCGCGGGGGGCAAGACGATCGTCGCGTCGGGCAGATGATCGATCAGCGCACAGCGATCCTCGCCCAGCGGCGGTTCGGCCACCCGACCCAATTCGCGCCGCTCGATCTCGGCGGTGGTGCGCTGGTCGGCGGGATCGTAGTGGCGGATCGACACGACTCTGTCGTCCTCGACCTCGATGCGCAGCGGCTGGTCGGCATCGGTGGGAAACACGTCGAGCACGCGGCCGCGGAGCGCCAGTTCCCCCGGCTCGTCGACGCGCTCGTCGGGGATGTAGCCAAGCCCGGTCAGCGTCTCGAACAGGGCCGGCAGGTCGCACGGCGTGCCGATCGCGACCTGCGGTGGCTCGGCGTCGAAAGCGGCAGGGGGCGGATAGGCGCGCGCGAGTGCCTCTCCCGTGGTGACCAGTGCGATGCGCGGGCGCTTCGCCTCGCCTAGCATGCGCCGCACGCCGCGCAGTGCCGACACGCGCTGGCCGACATTGGCGGGAGAGGCGGGGGCCTCGTCCCCCGGCAGCGCGTCGGTGCCGGGACACATCCAGACGCTTGCCGTCGGTATCAGCGCGGCGAGGGTCCGCGCCACGGCGGCGGCGCGCGTCTCATCCGCCTCGACCGCCAATATGTCGTTCTTCGCCAGCCGTTCGGCGAGCGCCGCGGCGGTCTCGATCACGCCCAGCACGGGATGCGGCGTGCCCGTATCGGGTGCCAGCGTGGCAATCTCGGCAGCAGTCAGCGTGCGCATCAAAGGTCGTATCCCGTTGGGTGGCAACGAGAAACGGCTACCCGACGGGCCCGTTCCCGGGCTGGCATCGCAGTCGGCTTTTTATGGTCCTGACCCTAGGATTACAGTTGTGTTTTTGATTTGCTGTGGGGGCATTGCGCGGCGGCCTGATGTGTACGCCGCCAGCATGACCGGGCGACGACGTGGCGAGGTTCGATACGGCGCACAGTTCCATTCTGCGTCGCTGTGCAGACCTTGGCGGCATTCACCGCTGCCGTGGATGAGGCGGGCAGGTTCAAGCGATCGCGAACGGCGGAGGCCTATTTCGCTCTCGCCCCGCGTCCGCACCAGTCGGGTGAGCTTGACGGACGGGGCGGATCACCAAACAGGGCGGCGGTACCGTCCGCAAGCTCCTCGACGAGGCTACGAACTCGATCCTGATCCGCACGCGGCAGGCCTTTGCGCTAAAGACCCAGGCGCTCAAGATCGCGAAGCGGCGCGGCTTCGAGAAAGCCCGGGTCGCGTTCGCCCGCCGCCCGCCGGGGAACGCGGCTACGGACGATCTGCGGAGCTGATCGGATGGACTGCCAAGCCCGCTTCGAGGCCACGCCATGTCCGGTCTTATGTGAACCGATACGACCCTCAGGCCCACAAGGGCGGACAGATCCTCGAGACCCTCAAGGGCCAACCGCCAAGCGGATGCAAATTACAGATCCTGACTTTTAACCGTCCAGCCAATCAGCAGTGATCTCACCCCTATGCCCTTCCGGCGCCAGGGCGGCGCGGAGGGCTTCCAGCAGCGGCGGGAGCGCCTGCGTGAAGGCATAGGGCGGATTGACGATGAAAAGGCCCGCACCGTTATAGATGCCGGGCTGATCGGCATCATACAGCCAATGCTCCACCGACAGGAATTTGGGGATGCCGAGCTTTCGCAAATCGTTCTTCCACCGTTGATGCGTCGCGCGGTCTTTGAGCGGATACCAGATGACCGTCACGCCATGCGCCCATTTGCGGTGGGCCGCGGCGAGGGTGGTGGTGATGCGGGCGCGCTCGTCGGTCTGCTCGTACGGCGGGTCGACGACCACCACGCCGCGCGGCGTACGGGTCGGAAGCATCGCCGGCCACAGCTCATAGGCATCGCGCTCATGCACGGCAGCAGGCGTACCGCGCATCGCACCGCGCAGAACACGGGCGTCCTCGGGATGCTTTTCGTTGAGGATCAGCAGGTCCTGCGGGCGCAGGAGCTGCGCCAGGAACTGTGGCGAGCCGGGGTAGAGGTGCGGCTCCGTCCCGACATTCACCGCCCGTACGGCGGCGCGATAGTCGTCCAGCAAGGGGTTCGGGTCGGCAAAGGCCCGCAGCACGCCTTGGGCGGCTTCACCGGTGCGTTGAGCCTGCTCGCCGCCAAGGTCGTAGAGCCCGCAGCCGGCATGGGTGTCGATCAGGGTCAGCGCGCCCGGCTTCTGCTGCAAGGCGCGGACAAGCGCGATCAGCAGGCTATGCTTCACGACATCGGCACTGTTGCCGGCATGGAAGGAGTGGCGATAATTCATGGCAATCCAAAACCCTGCCGATTTGACTTCGTATGACCCGGACGTAAGGCGTCAAAGCCCCAGTGAGCGAAGCCCCAAATCAGCTTTTGCGGTCGGCGGCAACCAACAGCGGAGACAGCCGTGATCCGCAATCCCGTCAGCAGTCGACATTCACCCGCCAGACTGCGTCATCAGTCATAGGAGCGGCTGCCACCCTCGCCCAGGCTATACAGAGAGCTGCTCGAACCGGCCCGGCGCGATTCCGGCGACGGACCAGTCGCCGATCGACCAGCGGACGAGCCTCAGGGTGGGCAACCCGACCGCCGCCGTCATGCGACGCACTTGCCGGTTGCGCCCTTCGCGGATGGTGAGTTTCAGCCAGTTGTCGGGGATGGCCTTACGCTGGCGGATCGGCGGATCGCGCAGCCACAGGTCCGGCTCGTCGATACGAGCGACATCGGCAGGCAGGGTCATGCCATCCTTGAGCTGGACGCCCTGCCGCAAGCGCTCCAGTTCCGGCTCCTGCGGATCGCCTTCAACCTGCACGAGATAGGTCTTGGGCATCTTGAAGCGTGGATCGGCAATTCGTGCCTGCAGCCGCCCATCATCGCATAACAGCAGCAGGCCCTCGCTGTCCCGATCGAGCCTCCCGGCGGGATAGACGCCCTTCACCGCAATGAAATCCGACAATGTCGACCGAACCGTTGGCGATCCGCGGTCCGTGAATTGCGATAAGACCCCGAAGGGTTTGTTGAACAACAGCAGCCGGGCCATGCTGCGCCCATAGCGTTCGGCAGCGGCCATGTCTTCTGCCGCATGCCGCTATCCGACAGGCCCATAGGAAAGCTGTCGGGCGGCTTTCCTGTTTTCCCAACGAGAAGCGCCGCATTGAGCTGCACGCCTATTGCCATTGTAAACCATCCAAAATGATGGCCACCCGCAGCCGGTTTTATCGGTTCGGTCGAGGGCGGCATCACGATCCGATGGCTGCCGTCACAGCAAGACGCCGATTGCATCAGAACGGGGAGATCGAGGAATGGCCGCGCCCGGGCCTTCGGATCGCGATCACCACCTAATGAAGTGCGATGGAATCACGATACGCCTTATTTGGGGTGACGCCGATGCCATTCGGACTGCATTCGCTCCTTGAAAGACACATAGTCGTCGTCGGAATTGGGATCGAAATTGGCGATCTTCGCCTTGGCCAGATAATCGAAATAGGGCCAGTGCACCTCATTGGTCTCGGCATAGAGATAGCACTGGATCGTGATGCACGGCTCTTGCGCCCCGCGATTGATCAGTTTGTGGACCTGATTGAGGCGTGACGAGATCCACGCGACATCGTCCTTCTCGAAGACGGCGGTCGCGAAGGGGGCCTGATGATAGGGTGACAGCATGCGGTAGAGATCGACATTGATCTCGCCGTGCAGCACCTTGATCACCGCCTCCGCGCCGCCATGATTGTGGATGGGTGAGTAATGGCCGACCGGCCAGATTTCCATGACGAAGGGCACGCCGGGTGAATCGCCCTGATTCTGCCCGAGCGTGATGCGCAGATAGGTCTTGTCGGGATCGGGCGTGCCGAACTCCTCCGCCTTTCGCGCCAGCGTTTCATGGCACCAGCCTTGCGGATCGGCGATGCTTTCCTTGATCGCTTGCGCGAATTCGGGGAAGTCGGGCGTGTCGAGCCGGAACATCTCGCCGGCGACATTGTCGTAGAGCTGGCGGCAGGTCGGCGTCAGATTGCCCGGCACGGTGGCCTGGCCCTGCGCCATCATGTCCATCGTCATGCGGTCATGAACGACGACCTTCATCGGCACATCGGCGACCACCGGATCGCGCCAGATGTCGACCGAATCGCGGATCGACGCCGTCACCTCGACCCGGCGCGCCTCGCGCAGCCAGGCATAGGGGTCTTCGTCGTCGTCGGACGGTTTGCCCGCCAGCTGATATTCCGCGATCATGCAACCCAGCCGCATCTCGCCCTTGCCGTAGCGCAGCCGACGATTGTTATGATCGAAGCTGAACCAATAGGGGCAGCACGGATCGGGATCGAGGCCTAGGGTCAGGTCAGGTTCCAGCTCGACCTGCGGCGTGACCGGCCGCTGATGCCATTCGCCGTCGATCCGCTCGTGCAGCGTGACCCCGTTGAAATCGACATCCCAACGCAGCGCGGGCCGCCCCCAGCATTTGTTCTGGATGCTGACGCTGAACGGCGCCTTCTCAGCGATCATGAAGCCGACCGTCCCCTGGCCCAGCACGGGCAGGCGGATGAAATCCTCGAATTTCCCGTCCTGATCTTCGGGGGTCAGCAGCAGATGAGCGGGCACGCTCAGAAAATTCTCTTCCGCATGGCTCATCGCAAATCTCCCCAAGGTGGATGACTGATCATCATTCGTATTTTTTTAGGATCAGCATGACACTGCGCAACATCAGTGCAATAATCGATCGCGTCCGCTTCCGGATCTATATGCATAATATTGCTTATCTATTATATGTTAGTAAACTTATCATCCAGTTTGGATGTAAAACGTTAGCATAACAAAAATTCTGTCTCGACCTATCTTGCCGGCGACATCATTCGCGGCCAGTCTATCCGGCAAAACGGCATGGTGGGGGAATCAGATATGGAAAAAGAACTTCCTACTCCGAAATGTTTCGACAAGCCGGATCAGGCCACCGAACGGCTGACCGAAATGTTCGTCGATATCGGACAGGCACGCGATACCAAGCTGAACCCGCCCCCCGCCCAGCGCGCGGTCTTTCGCAAGCTGCACGGCGTCGCGCATGGCTGGCTGGAGCGTCATGCCGACATGCCCGAGGCGTGGCGTGTCGGCCTCTTCGCGCATGAGCGGCTGGAGGCCTGGATGCGCTTTTCCAGCGATACCGGCCCGACCGATCCCGATCTGGGCAGCATGTGCGGGATCGGGTTGAAGCTGTTCGGCGTCGACGGCCCGAACGCGCTGGGCGAGGAGGGCGCGACCGCCGACCTCATCATGCAGAATATCGACCGGTTCTTCCTCGATACCGCCAAGACGATGGTCGAGTTCACCTATGCCGGCGTCGTCCAGCATGATTACGACGCCTATCTGGCGAAGCATCCCGCGATCAACGCGGTGCTCAACGACATGAACGCGGCACGCGGATCGTGCCTGACCAACCGCTATTGGGCGATCCTGCCCTTCCATCTTGGTGACGAGCTGGTGAAATATCGGCTGGACCCGGAAACCCCGGCCGAGGACGTGCCCGACGACGGCAACGACTATCTGAAGACCGACCTGATCAACCGGCTGGCCGAGCGCGACTATCGCTTCACCCTGTCGGTGCAGCGGCGTACCAACGAAAAGACCATGCCGCTCGACGCCGCCAATGTCGTCTGGCCCGAGGAGGAGAGCCCCTATATCCCGGTCGCGACTCTGGTCATCCCGCGCCAGCGAGTCGATGCGCCGGGGCAGGCCGACTATGGCCAGAATCTGTCCTTCAACATCTGGCGCGTGCCGCACGCGAACCGGCCCAGCGACCAGTCGTCGATCGCGGTCGTCCGGCGCGGCGTCTATGCGGCGGGCGCGGCAATGCGCCAGCATGCCAATGGTCAGTTGACCAGCGACCCGCTGACCCCGCGCGTCGCGGCGGCCGCGCCCCCGGCCATCGAGCATGACAATTGCATCGTCCAGGCGGTGATCCATCCGGCGATCGGCATCGCGCGGGTCGGGACCAGCGACGAATATTTCTATGGTCCCGAAGTCACCGATCCGCAGCCACTGCCCGCCGGCAGCTACCGCGACGCGCATAAAAGGCTGAAGCGACAGGCCGCGCGCTTCCGCGTCTACGGCGTCAACGCACGTGGTGAGATCGTGCGCGAACTGACCGGCAAGGAGGCGGGCGCGACGGTCGAATGGCAGGTGCAACTCGCCAACCACAAGGCCGCCTGGTACGGCTTCCAGCTCGCGCTCGACATTCCCGAGGCCAATTACGCCCCGCCGACCACGCTGCGCAATCCGGGCGTGGCGGATCGCACGACGCTGGCGATCGAGGGCAAGAAGCGGGTGCTGAAGGGCGCCAACGTCAAGGCCAAGACGTTCGAGGGCAAGTTCATGGACATCCCCGTCTATCTGGGCGAGGCGACGACCGATGGCGAGCAGCGGCTGACGGTGCTCGGTGGCAAGGGCGTCTCGGCGAGCGTCGACGGCAGCGCCGCCATCACCTTCGCCAATAACGAAGGCTGGTATGACGATGTCTCCGATGGGCCGGTGACCGCCCGGGTCACGCTCGACGGTGAGGAGATCCAGGTGATCCCCGCCTGGGTCGTCGTCGCGCCACCCAATTACGGGCCGCAGCGCAAATCGGTGCGCACCATGTGGGATCTGATGCGCGATGTTGCGATCAAGGCAGGCAAGCTGCCTGCCCCGACCCGGCCATCCTTCGCGCGCGACATCCTGCCCATCTTTCAGCGGATGGAGGGGCTGCAATGGGTCAATGCGGGCTTTGCCGCCGGGTTCGGCTGGGACGGGGTGTTCGACCTGACGAGCGACACCGCGCTGGCGCGTCTGGGCAGCACCAGTCCGGCCTATCGTGAGCAGCGCCGGGTCATCTACAACAATTTCCGCAACTTTGACACCGACGCCAACTCGCCGGTGCCCTGGCCTTGGCTATACGGTGACGCGATGAACATCCCGCCGGTCGCCAGCCCGCGCCAGAATGCGGTGCTGAGCGACTGCCAGATGGCGATGCTGTGGCAATGGGCCGAGGGCAATTTCGACCCCGACCATGATCCCAAAAAGTGTCCGCCGGCCGCGATCGACGATCTGCCGGTCGCCGAACAGGGTGACATGCTGACCCGCGCGGCACTGGAATTCTGTCTGGCCGATGCGTTCCACCCCGGCTGCGAGATGACATGGCCGGTACGCACCGCGACTATGTACATGGCGCCGTTCCGCTTTCAGCATGCGCCCGAAGGCTGGGTTGCGCCGCGACCGAGCGAGGTGCTGACCCCCGATGACGTCACCATCCCCAACGGGCCGCTCTGTGGCCAGATGCCGGGTGGCATCACGCGGTGGATGGCGGTCCCGTGGCAGACCGACACCAGCAGTTGCCGGTCGGGCTACACCCCCGCTTATGACCCTTACGTCCCCACCTTCTGGCCGGCGCGCGTGCCCAACGAGGTGCTGACCAAGGAGAATTACGACATCGTCATGGACAAGTCCCGCCCCCTGGAGGAACGGCGCAAGGCGTTCGCCAATCGCGAGGCCTGGATCGAACCGCTGGGCGCGGACGGCTACACGCATCAGATCAACAACATGATCCACCATTTCGACTTTCTCGGCGTCGTCGAGGTTCGCGAAGGCCCTGGCGATCCGGAATTCCCCGCGACGATCGAGGTCGAGGATTATGCCCGGCTGATCACCCCCGAGCAGGAGAAGCTGACCGGGCCGCGCCTTCTGGGGGCGGCACCGCCGATGCGGGTCGCCCCGGCGGCAAGGCCCGGCCCCGTCGAGCGGCGCGGCACGCGGTCGGCGACCGAGGTCGATCTGTCCGGCATCGCGCTGGTCAATCGCTTTCCCAACGGACTGCCACCGCAGCGGCGATGAGCGAGCCTATCGTCGATGTCGTCATCATCGGTGCCGGGGCGGCGGGGGCGGCCGCCGCCTGCACGCTGGCGCCCTTCGCCAGTGTCGCGCTGATCGACCGGGTGGCGGTACCGGCCTGGCGGATCGGCGAAACGCTGCCCGGCGCGGCGCGGCGGGTGCTGACGGCGATCGGCGCGTTCGAGCGCTTTGCGGCGGCGGGGCACGGCATCGCGCCGCTCAAGGTCAGCCGCTGGGGCTCGGACGATCCGGCCGAACTGGATGCGATGCGCGATCCCGACGGCATGGGCTGGCGGATCGACCGCGCCCGGTTCGAAGCCGATCTGCGCGCGGATGCCAAAGTGCGCGGGGCCGCGTTCGTCGCCGCCTGTGTCGGGGACATACGTCGCCTCAAGGACGGATGGCATGTCACGCTCGACGACGGCATGTCGGTCTTTGCCCGGCGCCTGATCGATGCGAGCGGCCGGCGAACCTCGCTGATGCGCAAACATGGCCAGCGGCGCATGGTGATGGACCGGCTGGCCTGCGCCTATCAGCGCGTGCCGCAGCCTCAGGCTTCCGACACCACCACCTATATCGAAGCGTGCGCGGAGGGATGGTGGTACACCGCCATGCTGCCGGATGGGGATCGCATCGTCGCGTTCCATGGCGATTCGGGCGGGGCGGCCATGCGTGACGTCCTGACAACAGGGCCGTTGATGGCAGCCCGCTCGTTGCCAGAGTTGAAGGATGTGATCGGCCAAGTCGACCCATCTCAAGCGACGCCATCGATGCTGTGCGCCGCCAACAGCGTGGCTCGCAGCGCGGCAGGTGAGGGTTGGCTTGCCGCCGGCGACAGTGCGATCGCCCTGGACCCTCTATCATCCCAAGGCCTGTTCAACGCCCTGACGACGGGACTGGAGGCTGGGGAGGCCACGCTTGCCCTTCTCGATGGAGACGCCGCCGCGACCGGACGATACGCCACACGGATGGGCCGCATCTGGCAGGCCTATTGCCGTCACCATGCCCTTTATTACGGCATGGAACGCCGCTGGCGCAGCGCGCCGTTCTGGGCGCGTCGCATGGGGGTGGGCTGAGCTAGGCCGGTATCGTTACGCGAGGCGGCAGCGTCGGCACATGATCGATCAGCGTCCGGCGGCGCGTAACGATCATGCCCCCCGCATTCACCTCAGCGATGCCGCATGCCTTCTTGCCCAGATCCACACCGAGGATCACGACAGACATTGGTCCGTTCTTCCTCTCCACCACCTTCGGCACCATAACCGATGTCAGCGTAAGGCGCGGCCTAACCCATAGTGTCCGAAGTCGGAAAGCGGAGGGCGGATGCCTGATCCTGTCGCCTTTGGTATTTGTCTATCCGATACTCCACATCAGTCGGAAATGAGTGCCGCTGTCTCCGCCAGCGGGCCCGAACCCTGCCCGATGGTAAAAGGCTTGCGCCCGGGCATTGTCGCGGGCGACTTCCAATAGAATCGCGGCACCGGCACGGGCGGCTTCGTCTTTCACGGCATTCAAGACGGCGCGCCCGATCCCGAGACCCTGTGCGTCGACCACCAGCGCGAAGTCGACGATCTGCCAGGGCCGAGCGTCCCGGTTCAGGCATATCCGCCCGACCGCCACGCCATCGGTGATGATCATGCGCCGATCGGCGCCGGGATGGGTGGCCGCGATATGGCGTTCCTGAAGGCGATGCTGCTGGTCGAGCAGGGGAGCGAGCAAGGCGGCGGGAAGGTCGAAACCGGGCGGCGCGCGCCAGTGGCTGGCATGGGCGCGACGGATCACCGCCGCGTCGGCTGGGCACTCGTCACGGAATGTGATCCTATCCGGTTTCATATCCTGGTGGGTCATCTTGCCGTGATTATCCCGATCGTCGATGATGGTCATGGAGAGAGGACCATTTATGCGCTTGATGACCCCGGAAGATTTCCTGCCCTGGGTGGGCAAGACGGTGAAGGTGAACACCCTGCCCGAAGCGGTCGAGTTGCGGCTGGACCGGGTCGAGACGACGCCGAGATTGCCGGGTGGACTGGATTTCCGGCAACCCTTCTCGCTATTCTTCGAGGCGCCGATGAACGTCGTACTGCTCGATCTGGCCTATGAGTTCGACTGTGGGCGGGGCGGGCCGCACAGCATCTTCATCAGCCAGCGCCCGCCGCTGCGCGACCGCCGCGTCTATCAGGCGGTGTTCAACTGATCGCTGGGTGGCCGGCACCGTGTCCCAAAGGGCAACGGTGCCGGCCGGTCGGTCAATCGCGCGGGGGGTAAATGCCCTGCAGGCAGATGACCGCGTTCATCGCCAGATAGGGCTGCATGATCGACATGGGCTGGTTTCCGCCGGCGATCCCGGTCGTGCCCGCCGGAGTGCCGGCCAGATTCACTGTCGTGGTGCCCACTCCCGCCGGAACATAGATCGCGGCACCGGTGGCGTTCGGATCGATGAGGTTGCCCAGACGTGCACCGGCGCTAGCCGTGGCCGAGCTGTCATCACCCGTGTTGTCGGTGACCACGGCCATGCCGGGCTGCGCCGGAAACGCATGGACGTGCGCGGGCATCTGCGTGGTGAGGATGGTGGTCTGCTCGGTGCCCGCCGTTTCGCCCGCCTGATAATTGTGGCTGACCCCCGGTGCTTGGCCGGTGCCGACGGGGACGCGCCCGCCCAGATGAGGCAGCCCGAACGTGGTGCTGCCGTTGCCACCATAAGTGACGCCGAGCAGGGCGAAGACCGCGTTATATTGTGAGACGTTGAGAATTTGGCCCTGGCATAATGACCAACCGTAGGGGGCATAGCTGCCTGCGGTGAACATCACGTATCCGATATATGCTTCCATGTCCGCTCCCTTGAGAGCGCGCCCTTCGCCATGTCGAGGCACGCCACCTCATTGTTGACCGGACGAAACCGTAAAACAAATCCATAATGGTTCTATATGGCAAATATAAATTGTCCAAAATGGGCTGTTGTTCTGACCATTATCTTATGAATCGGATGCGTAACAAATTTTCAAACGGTATTTTGGGAGTGATATATATTAATATTGCCCTGGAAAAGGACGGTGATCTGTCTCATTTGTGAATTAGGGTCTTTAAAATATTGACTCTATTTTGATTCTGGCGTCCGGTGAAGCATTCGTCACCGATCGGTGATGTCTTGGGGGCGAGCCGGGGGGCTATAGATCATGTTTGGCGCGTTTGTTCGTGCGCTTGGCCGTGTCGTGAAGGCGGGCACCATTATAGATACGGTGCCGGCGCAAGCATCGTCGACGGGTCTGTACGTGGCTGCGCGCGCGGATGTCGCATCGCGTCCCTCATGCGGGGTCGTGCGACCGATGATCGCGCTGTCGGCGCTTGCCATCGCGGCGATGCCCTGTGCGGCGGCTGCGGAGAGCGCGGCTTGCACGGCGATCAATAATGGCGAACTGAATTACTCCGCCAACTTCAGTTCGACCACGGCTGCGCCTAGCCCTGCGGGCCGTACTGCCGGCATTGCTGCCACCGCCTCGGGTATCCGATCCGCATCCTATACTGCGACCACCGGCACCTATCAGGCCACCTATGCCGGTTTCAGTCCGACGCTGTATGATTTCGACGCGAACGAGCAGATCACGTTCACCGTGCGGACGATCAGTGTGTCGGGAAGCAGCTTTCGGGCGTTTTTCCCGGTTTCCAACACCACGCCCGGATCGGCTACAAGCGCGCCCGGCATTTTGCTCGCCTCGGTCGGGACCATAACGCAAACCTTGACGACGGACGCAGGGACCAACGCGATCCTCGCGCGGATTCAGCGCGGTTCGACCGCCGACACCGGTTCGTTCACCATGACCGCCACTTGCGTCGGTACGCCGCCCCCGGCGATCTCCAGCATCGCGCCGACCTCCGGCCCGGCGGCCGGGGGGACCTCGATCACCATCAACGGCAGCAACTTCACCGGCGTCGATCAGGTACGGTTCGACACCAGCCTCGTATCCGTCACCCCGACATCGGACACGCAGATCACCGTGGCCGCGCCCGCGCATGCGGCGGGCCCCGTCGGTGTCGCGGTGCTGAAGAACGGAGCCGCTTCGGCGGTGTTCAACAGCTATACCTACATTGCCGCGCCGAGCGTGACGTCGGTCGCCCCCGCCTCGGGCGGTGCGGCGGGCGGCAACAGCGTGACCGTGACCGGCACCGGTTTCACGGGCGCGACCGCCGTCAGTTTCGGCGGCAGTCCGGCGGCCAGCTTCACCGTCAACAGCGCGACGCAGATCACCGCGACCGCGCCCGCCGGATCGGGCACCGTCAATGTGACGGTCACCACTCCGGGCGGCACCTCGGCGACCGGGGCGGGCAACCAGTATCGCTATGTCGCCGCACCGACGATCAGCGCGATCTCGCCGACCGGCGGGTCGAGCGGGGGCGGCACGCCGGTGACGATCACCGGCACCGACTTCGTCAGCGGCAACAGCTATAGCGCCAGCTTCGGCGCGACGACGGTCCCGGCGACCTATGCCAGCGCGACGACGCTGACCGCGACCGCGCCGGCGGGGGCCGGCACCGTGGCGGTTGGCGTGACCGACACCACCACCGGCCAAACAAGTACCGGCAGCGTCAACTACACCTATGCCGCGCCGACCGTGACCGCGCTGAGCGTGACCTCGGGGCCGGCCAATGCGTCACGCGCCGTGACGATCACCGGCACCAATTTCACACCCACCGCAACCGTTTCGGTCGGTGGCACCGCCGCGACCGGCGTCAGCTATGTCAGTGCGACCCAACTCAGCGCGACCTTGCCGGCCAAGGCGGCGGGCACCTATGACGTGCTGGTCACCACCGGCAGCGTGACGAGCGCGACTGGCCCGGCCTCGCAATATAGCTATATCGCGGCACCGACGATCACGAGCGCGACGCCAAGTTCGGGATCGACCGCCGGCGGCACCAGCGTGACGATCACCGGCACCGGCCTGACCGGCGCGAGCGCGGTGACCTTTGGCGGCAATGCGGCGACGAGCTTCACCGTCACCGGCGATACCCAGATCACGGCGGTGACCCCTGCGGGCGGCGCCGGTGCAACGTCCGTCGCGGTCACCACGCCGGGCGGCACCGCCACGCTGGCGAACGGCTATAGCTATGTCGTGCTCAACCCGCCCGCCGTGACCACGCAGCCGGCGAGCCAGACGGTCGCGGTCGGCGCGACCGCCAGCTTCACCGCCGGCGCCTCGGGCAGTCCGTCGCCCAGCGTCCAGTGGCAAGTGTCGAGCGACAGTGGTGCCAGCTTCACCAATATCGCCGGCGCGACCGCCGCTACCTATACCACCCCCGCGACTACAGCGGGCGACAATGGCCGCCAGTACCGCGCGGTCTTCACCAACAGCCAGGGCAGCGCGACCAGCAGCGCCGCGACCCTGACCGCCATCCAGGCGCCGACCGCCAACGCGCGCAGCGTGACCGCCACCTTCAACACCGCGACCGCCGTGACGCTGACGGGCAGCGACCCGAACACACCGGCCCGGACGCTGACCTATGCTATCGGCACCCCGCCGACACATGGCACGCTGAGCGGTACCTTGCCCAACCTCACCTATACGCCGGCCGCCAATTATATCGGGACGGACAGCTTCACCTTCACCGTCTCCAACGGTCTCGCGACCTCCAGCGCCGCGACGGTGACGATCACCGTGGCGGGGCCGCCCGCGCCGGCCGCGCCCGTGCTGACCAGCCCGGCCAATGGATCGACGCTCAATACGGCGACGCCGATCGTGACCGGCGTCACCGCGAGCGGCACGACGGTCGAGGTCTTCATCGACGGTACGCTCAACGGCAACGCGAGCGTTTCGGGCGGCAATTTCACCTACACCGTGGCGAGCGCGCTGGGCCAAGGATCGCACAGCGTCTATGCGGTCGCCTCGGCCTTGGGGGTGGCGTCGGCACCCTCGAACACCAATGCCTTCGCCATCGACACGGTCGCGCCCGCCGCGCCGGTCATCACTGCCCCCGCCAATGGCGCGACGCTGGCCAATCGGCGGCCGGCGATCACCGGCACGGCGGAAAGCAATGCCAGCCTCGCGATCCGGATCAACGGGGCGGCGGCCGGCACGACCTCCGCGACGGCGGGCGGCACGTACAGCTATGCGCCGGGGGCCGATCTGCCGCTGGGGTCCAACACGGTCTCGGTCACCGCGACCGACGCGGCGGGTAATGCCTCGTCGCCCGCAACCAACAGCTTCACCATCGTCGCGCTCCCTACGGTCAGCGCGGTGACCCCGGCCGAGGGCGGCACGGCGGGCGGCACGACGATCACCGTCACCGGCAACAACTTCACCAGCGATGCCAGCGTGACGGTAGGCGGCACGCCCGCGACCGGCGTCTCGGTGGCCAGCGCCACCCGCCTGACCGCCGTCACCCCGACGGGCACCGCAGGACCCGCGACGGTGCAGGTTACCAACACGGCCGGCGTCAGCGCGACCAATGGCAGCTTCACCTATATCGGCGCACCGACCGCGACCGCGCAGACCGTGTCGACCGCGTTCCAGACCGCGCGAAGCATCGTCCTGGCGGGCACCGACGCCAATACGCCCGCGCGCCCGCTGAGCTATGCGATCACCGCCGCGCCGGCCCGAGGCACGCTGAGCGGCACGGCGCCGAACCTGACCTATACGCCCGCCGCCGGCGTGCGGGGCACCGACAGCTTCACCTTCACCGCCAGCAACGGGGTCAGCACCTCCGCGCCCGCGACGGTGACCGTGACGATCGGCGACCCGACGCTGACCATCGCCGCGCCGCCTGCGAGCGGGACTGTGGGCACGCCCTATACCGCCACCCTGACCACGACCGGCGGCACCGCGCCCTATAGCTACGCGGTGACGGCGGGCGCCTTGCCCACCGGCCTGACGCTGGCGGCCAGCGGCACCCTGTCGGGCGAGCCGGCAAGCGCCGGCAATTTCGCTTTCACCGTCACGGCCGAAGACTCGACCGGCGGCAGTCCGCCGGTGCGTCAGTCGCAGGCCTTCACCATCACGATCGGGCGGGGCGCGCAGACCGTGCGCTTCACCTCGACCCCGCCGGCCGGCGCGATCGTCGGCGGGACCTATCTCGTCGCCGCGAGTGCCAGCTCGGGGCTGACCCCGGCGATCGCCATCGATACGGGCGCGCGCGCCATCTGCTCGATCACGGGCAACAGCGTGCGCTTCGATCAGGTCGGTACCTGCGTGATCACCGCCAGCCAGGCGGGCGACACGAGCTTCGACCCCGCTCCCGCCGTGCAGCAAAGCATCGCCATCGGCGCGCCGACGATCACCGTCAGCCCCGCCACCGTGCCCACGCCGCAGGTCGGCATCGCCTATAGCCAGCGCTTCACCGCCAGCGGCGGCACCGCGCCGTACAGCTTCGCAGTGACCGCCGGCGCGCTGCCCACCGGGCTGACGCTGGCGAACGACGGCACGCTGTCGGGTACGCCGAGCGCGGCGGGGAGCTTCACCTATACGATCACCGCGACGGACAGTGCGAGCGGCAGCAGCGCGCCCTTTGTCGGCCAGGCCAACTATACGACCAGCGTCCAGCCGCCGGTGCTGACGCTGTCGCCCGCCGCGAACACGACCACCTCGACCGCGCTGCCCGCCGCGACCGGCGGTATGGCTTATACGCAGACCATCACCACCAGCGGCGGCATCGCGCCGTACAGCTACAGCGTCGTGGGCGGAGCCCTGCCGCCCGGGCTGACGCTGGCATCCGGCGGTGTGATCTCGGGCACGCCAAGCGCGGCGGGGACGTTCGACGTCCGCATCGGCGCGACCGACAGCGGGGCGTTCTCCGTCGAAGGGCTGTACGCCATCACCGTTGCCGCGCCGACCATCGTGGTGACTCCGTCGACCCTGCCGCCCGCGAGCGTCGGTCAGGCGTACGACCAGACGCTCGCCGCCAGCGGCGCGGGCGATCGTTATAGCTATACGGTGGTGACCGGCGCCCTGCCGGCGGGCGTAACGCTGACCAGTGACGGCCGCCTTGCCGGCACGCCGACCGCCGGCGGCAGCTTCGCCTTCACGCTGCGCGCGACGAATGCGGCAGGCTTCACCGGCGAGCGCGCCTATACGCTGACGGTGGCGACCGCGACGGTGACGCTGGCTCCAGCGAGCTTGCCAGCGGGGGCGTCGGGCATGGCCTATAGCGAGACGCTGTCCGCTACGGGTGGCAACGCGCCGTACAGCTATGCGGTGACCGCAGGGGCCTTGCCGACGGGTGTGACATTGTCGAGCAGCGGTGCACTGGCGGGTACACCGACCCAGTCGGGCAGCTTCACCTTCAGCATCACGGCGACCGACAGTTCGACCGGCTCGGGGCCGTACAGCGCGACTCGCAGCTATACGCTGGTTATCGCCGCGCCGGCGCTGACCCTGGCTCCGGCCACCCTGGCCAATGCGACGGTTGGTACGGCGTATAGCCAAGCGCTGACGGCGAGCGGCGGCACCGCGCCGTACAGCTACGCGATTAGCGCCGGCACGCTGCCGGCAGGTGTCACGCTCGGTACCAATGGTACCCTGAGCGGCACGCCGACCTCTGGCGGCAGCTACAGCTTCACGGTCACGGTGACCGATGCGACAGCCACCGCCAATGGTGGACCTTACACGGCCAGCCGTGGCTATATGCTGACGGTGGCGGCCGCGACGGTGGCGTTCGGTCAGGCCAGCCTGCCGGCGGGGGTGTCGGGCGCAACCTATAGCGAGACGCTGTCGGCGACTGGCGGCACCGCGCCCTACGCCTACGCCGTGACGGCAGGTGCGCTACCGGCGGGTGTGACGCTGTCGAGCAGCGGGACGCTCTCGGGCACGCCGACCCAGTCGGGGAGTTTCGTCTTCAGTGTGACCGCAACCGACAGCTCGACCGGTTCGGGGCCGTACAGCGCGACGCGCAGCTATACCCTTAGCATAGCCGCGCCGACGCTGACGCTGGCCCCAGCGGCGCTGACCAATGCGACGGTTGGTTCGGCTTATAGCGCCTCGCTGACGGCAAGTGGTGGAACCGCGCCGTATAGCTATGCGGTCACCGTCGGCACGTTGCCGACCGGTGTGACGCTCGGCACCAACGGTACGTTGCGTGGTACGCCGACAGCTGGCGGCAGCTACAGCTTCACGGTCACGGTGACCGACGCGACAGCCACCGCCAATGGCGGGCCCTATACGATCGCGCGCAACTATACGCTGACCGTGGCGACCGCGACCGTGGCGCTGGCACCGACGAATGTGCCGGCGGGTGCGTCGGGCACGGCCTATAGCCAGACGCTGTCGGCGAGCGGCGGCACTGCGCCGTACAGCTATGCCGTCACGGCAGGGGCCTTGCCGGCAGGGGTGACGTTGTCGAGCAATGGTATGCTGGCGGGGACGCCGACCCAGTCGGGAAGTTTCCATTTCAGCGTCACCGCGACCGACAGCTCGACGGGCTCTGGGCCATATAGCGCAACGCGCAGCTATACGCTCAGCATCGCCGCACCAGCGCTGACGCTCGATCCGGCGGCTTTGGCCAATGCGACGGTCGGTGCGGCTTACAGCCAGGCGCTGACGGCGAGCGGCGGTACTGCGCCGTATAGCTATGCGGTGACCACTGGTACGTTGCCGACCGGTGTGACGCTCAGCACTAACGGTACGCTGAGTGGTACGCCGACGGCCGGCGGTAGCTACACCTTCACCGTGACCGCGACCGATGCGACCGTGGCCAGCAATGGCGGACCATACACCGCAAGCCGCAGCTATACGTTGAACGTTGCGACCGCGACGGTGGCGTTCGGTCAGGCCAGCCTGCCGGCGGGGGTGTCGGGTGCGGCCTATAGCGAGGCGTTATCGGCTACGGGTGGTACCGCACCCTACAGCTATGCTGTCACGGCAGGGGCGTTGCCGACAGGGGTGACGCTGTCGAGCAATGGCATGCTGGCGGGGACGCCGACGCAGTCGGGCAGCTTCACCTTCAGCATCACCGCGACCGACAGTTCGACCGGTTCGGGTCCGTATCGTGCAACGCGCAGCTACACGCTCAGCATTGCGGCGCCGGCATTGGCGCTCGATCCGGCGGCGCTGGCCAATGCGACGGTCGGGGCGGCTTATAGCCAAGCAGTGACCGCGACTGGTGGGACGGCACCGTATAGCTATGCCGTCACCGCCGGTGCGTTGCCGGCGGGGATCGGCCTTGCCACCAATGGCGCGTTGAGCGGCACGCCGACCGCCGGTGGCAGCTACAGCTTCACCATCACCGCGACCGATGCGACCGCGACCGGCAATGGCGGGCCTTATACCACCGTGCGCGGCTATACCTTGGTCGTGGCGGCCGCGAGTGTGGCGGTCGGGCCGGCGAGCCTGCCCGATGGGCGCTACGAGGCGGCCTATAAGCAGGCGCTGACCGCATCGGGGGGCACCGCGCCCTATCGCTATGCCGTCACCGATGGCGCGTTGCCGGCGGGGGTGACGCTGGCGGCCGATGGCACGCTGAGCGGGACGCCGAGCGCGTTCGGGCGCTTCGCCTTCACCGTGACCGCGACCGACAGCTCGACGGGGGCGGGGCCGTATAGCGGGGCCAAGGCCTATAGCCTGGTCATCGCCGCACCCGACGTGCCGGTCGCGGCCAATGTCAGCCTGGCGGTCGGTTACGGCGCGGCGGCCACGGCGGTTCCGCTGAAGGTGAGCGGCGGTGCGGCGACTGGTGTCGCGATCGCCAGCGCGCCCGCGCACGGCACCGCGACCGTCAACGGCACCGCGATCAGCTACACGCCGGCGGCCGGCTATGCCGGGGCCGACAGCTTCACCTACACCGCATCCAATGCGGGCGGCGCCTCGGCCCCCGCGACGGTCAGCATCACCGTCGCGCAGCCGAGCTTGGCGCTGACCCCGACGACGCTGCCGGCGGGCCAGGAGGACGTCGCCTATAGCCAGCAGCTGACCACCAGCGGCGGCACCGCGCCCTATGCCTATGCCGTCACCGCCGGGCGGCTGCCGGCCGGGGTGACGCTATCGCCGGGCGGGTTGCTGGCGGGCACGCCGCAGGAGAGCGGCCGCTATAATGTGACCGTCACCGCGACCGACAGCTCGTCGGGCAACGGCCCCTTCACGGCCACCAATGCCTATACGCTGGACATCGCGCTGCCGGCCCCACCGGTCGCGCGGCCCGGCTCGGCTGCGACAAGCACCGCCACCACGACGCAAAACGGCGCGGTCGCCATCGACCTGTCGGCGCTGATCACCGGCGACTATCGCCAGATCCGCATCACCGCCCAGCCGCAGCACGGCACGGTGTCGATCGACGCGCGCCAGCAGGACGTGACCGAGACGAACCAGCGCATCACCGTCACCTATACCCCCGAACCGGGTTATATCGGCGAGGACGGCTTCGGCTATGTCGCGATCGGCGCGGGCGGTACTTCCAACGAGGCGCGCGTCGCGGTGACGGTGAAGGGCAGCGCGCCCGTCGCCCCGGCGGTCAAGGCCAGCGTCACCAACGGCCAGACCCAGATCGTCGACCTGACCGGCGGGGCGATCGGCGGGCCGTTCCTGGGGGCGACCATCGTCTCGGTCACGCCGGCGGACGGGGTCGAGGCGACGCTCGTCGAAAGCGGCAGTACCGGCGATCGCCGCTATCAGTTGCGCATCACCCCGCGCGGCCGGTTCAGCGGCTCCGCGACCGTCCGCTACACGCTGACCAATGCCTATGGCACCTCGGCCCCCGCTGCGGTCAGCGTCAGCGTGGTGCAGCGCGCCGATCCGTCGCAGGACGCGACCGTCACGGGCATCTCGGCCGCGCAGGCCGAAGCGACGCGCCGCTTCGCCCAGGCTCAGCTCGACAATTTCCAGCGCCGCAACGAGCAGTTGCACAATGGCGGCGCGGGCAGCGTCGGCCGGCCGATGGGGGTCAATATCTCGGGCGGCAACAGCTATGGCGGGCGCGATCCCAACACCGGCATGGCCGCGACCGATCTGGCGATGCTGAAGTCGGATCATGCGACCGCAGTCATGGGTCGCGAGCGTGCGGCGGGCATGATGACCTATGACCGCGACGGTCGGGCGATGCCGGTGGCAGGGCTGGCCGGCGCGCGCAGCGACCGGGCCATGGGCCAGACGATGGCGGGCGATCCGGCCACGCGCACCGAGACCGGTGAGGCCGAGGCGGTCGAGGGCGTGGGCCGCTCGGTCGGATCGACCGCGATCTGGTCGGGCGGCGCGATTGCGCTGGGGACCCAGGATGCGACGCGCGGGCGTGGCAAGCTGACCGTCTCGACCGGAGGCCTCAGCAGCGGCGTCGACGTGAAGCTCTCCGAGGCGCTGACCGTCGGTATCGGCGGCGGCTATGGCGGCGAGCGGGCCAAGGTCGGCAAGGATCAGGGCCGGGTCGACAGCAATAGCTGGATGGGTGCGGTCTATGGCAGCGTCGCGCCGGCGGACGGCCTGTTCCTCGACGGCGTCGCCGGGGCAGGGCGACTGTCCTTCGATACGATCCGCAATGTCACCGGCGGCGACGCCGTCGCGCGGGGCCATCGGGGGGGATCGATGCTGTTCGGCTCGCTGACCGGCGGGTTCGATCGGACCAGCGGCACCCATGCCCTGTCCGCCTATGGCCGGATCGACTATCTGTCGGCCGATCTCGATCGCTATACGGAGACCGGGGCGGGCAATGCCAATCTGGTGTTCGACGGCCGCAGGCTGACCTCGCTGTCGAGCGTACTGGGCCTGCGCGGATCGCTCGTCACCGGACGCTTCGTACCGCGCGTGCGCGCCGAGTGGCGGCACGAGTTCAAGAATGGCGGTATCCAGGCGCTCGACTATGCCGATCTGGGCGGGTTCAACTATGCCATTCGCGGCGATGGCTGGACGCGCGACAATTATGCAATCGAGCTGGGTACCGATTATGTCTTCGACAATGGCTGGCGGATCGGCTTCGACTTGGGCGGCGCGCTGGGCCAAGGCAGCCGCTATGCGACGGAGAAGATCACGATCCGCAAGCAGTTCTGATCGGTCAGGACCGATTGCGGGGCGTGCCGGCCAAGATGGTACGCCCCGCAATCGCCGGCTGTTGCGATCGGCGCGTCGGGGAACCCTCGCACTATGGCCGGCAGCGAACGGTGCGGACCGGAAAATCAGGCCGTCGGATGATATGGCTGGGCGCATGACGGCGGAATCGGATTATCGGGGGCGGCCGGCGCCAGCCTCGCGAAGCAGCCTTCGCCATCCTGTTACGGACTGCTCGGCCGGCACAGCGATCAGGACATGGTTGTCGAGATCAGGTTGCTCAAAATTCTACGTGGAGCACTGCGGTCAGCATCGGGCAGTTCGTCGCTATCGCTGTGCCATTCCGGTCGACGACCAGTAGGCCGGGCAAGACGTGTCCGCCTAGCATCGCAGTTTGTTTTGATTGTCTTCCGAATGGATTGCCGGGCGACGAACGGCGCAAGACTGGATGGATGCGTGCCGGCGCGGCTGGCGATGCCGGGCCATGGCGCCAGCGAGCGATCCTGGGCCGCGGGCGTTGGGATGCGGATGCTGTCGACGGCGTCTGCGCCATCGAGCAGGCGTTGCGGTGTGCCGGCAAGGGGTATGTGCTCGGCGTGAAAGGCGACCATCGCTTCGGCTCGGGGGCGACGAGCCGGTTGTGGCCGGCACCGCCGCGCAGATTGCGAGCCAACTCGATCCTGGCGCAGGCCGCGCCTGTCAGCGGGCAAAGGCACCAAGGGCGAGCGCTTTCACAACTGCGCCTATTTCGAACTCGCCGATCTTTCGGCTGACGCATATGTTGATGGCGCGATCGGGAGATGGACCCAGGGGGCTGCTGATCCGCTGGTCCATCTAGGAGATCCGTCGCATCGTCATCAGGCTGGCCCAGCGCCGTATGGAACCTCGCCACGTCATCGCCCGGTCATGCTGGCGACGTGCACGTCAGGCCGCCGCAATGCGCTCACAGTCAATCAAAAATACAACTGTAATGCTAGTATTGCGTCAAACTGACCCGGCACCAGATGTGTCGTACGGCATTGGCAGGCATTGCCAGCGGTGAATTGCCGGCCGAAATAAGGGGCGCCCCTGGTCAAAGACAGACGCAACTACCAAACAGGCGGCATCCAAATTCTACCAGGCAAGCGGGGGCGGAGACGATGGTCTCCGCCCCGCCCGGTGTCCTGGGTTTCTTAGAAGCGTGTGCGTACCGAAAAGCTGAAGTTGCGTGAGAAATAACGCACGTCCTGCGGCGCGGCATAGGAGCCGAAATAGCTGCGATTGCCATCGGCTGTCAGATTCGATCCTTCCAACGCCAAGGTCAGGTTCTTGTTTACGTCGTAGTTGATCGAGGCATCAAGGCGCCTCACCGGATCAAGGAAGATATTGTTGTAAGGATTATTGGCATCAACCCACCATTGACGTCGTGATTGCCAGTTATAGGCAACGCGAACGTTTAAACCGTCTTTTTCGAAGAAGCCGATAAGGTTGTATATATATTTGGATACGTTCAAGTAAGGTCCATAAATAAACTCGGCTTCGCTGATCAGATTGCTGTCTGGTTTGAATATCGGATAGGCTTGGCGGGTCAAATTCATCGTTCCATTGACTTGAACGCCAAAGTTTTTCAGGAAGCCGGGCAGGAACGTAAAGAAGGTTGTCAGATTGCCTTCGATGCCGCGATGCCGGCCGCGGCCCAGATTATAGGGGCGTGTCACCAGAACAGGCACGTTTGGCGACTCCGGCAGTATCTCGGGCAGTTGGCGATTGCCGAACAGGCCATCCTGATTCCACTGCCAGATCGCGATGCTGGCTAAGCCCGTCGGCCCAAAATACCATTCGAGCGAAGCGTCATATTTGTTCGTCGTGACGGGCCCTAGTCTCGGATTGCCGCCGGACGCCGTTGGACCGTTCAGGTTGCGCAGATCGAGCGCGAGACGCGGATTGATCCTGTAAACGTCTGGTCGCCCAACTTCATAGGTCCAGGCCGTACGCAGCTGCAGCTTGGGGGTGAAATGGATGATGGCATTCACGCTGGGCATGACGTCCAGGAAGTTGCCGCGCGGACTGATCGCCGTTTCCGTGGTCGTTTCCACCAAGCGATTGTCGACGTTCACGAAAGCGGTGGTTCGTTGTATCGAGGTCAGGTTGGTCAGGCTGTTGACGATGCGCGTGCCGATCACGCCGTCAATGGGGAACAGCAGCTTGATATTGTAATGCGCCATGACATAGGCCGCATAGCTGCCGTCCGAACCGGTGAAGCCGTCATATGGATTATATTCGGGGTAATAAGAAGAAAGTTCTGGATAGATTCCAGACAGCATGCCGCGTATGGCATTGAAACTGTTCCGAATTGAGTTGCTGTCGCCGATCAACCATTCAGCATTGGCGGCTGATTTCGATCCTTGGAATCCCTTTCCGCTGCTGACCAGATTGTAATCCGGCAGGCTAGATATCGGGATACGTAGGTCGGCATAGGGGCCGCGAGCGCCTATGCCTCGTGAATAAGAGCGGTTGGCGTAGCGGAAGCCAGTTTTCAAATAATCGATAAAATTAGAATCCGTATAAAGTTTGAGGTCCCATTTAGCTTCGACTTCAGAACTATAAGTATATTGTTTGCTTTGATTGAAGCCGTCAACATACAGGTAATTCTTTGGATCAAGAAGGTCGATGTTCTTGAAATTGACATTCGATCCCCCAAGCGGATCGGTGGTGTCATTGAAAATGGCGTCGAAGCTGGGCTGCTGATTGAAGCGTATCCAATGGAATATGTTGTCGGAATCGTTTTCGGCGCGGGCCCAGTTGACCCAGCTGTTGAACTCGAACCGCTCATTTTTGAAATCAACCTGAAAGCGGCCATTATAGTTGGTGCTTTCGTGAAACCAGGATTGCCGGCCGGGGCCCATCGGATCAAGCGATGTGGAGGACAGGGATTTGACCAGCCGTCCGTCCGGCCCGAGTACGATATTCGACAGAACCGGCAGCGGGGCGGACGAAGCGGAATAGGTCAGTGGGATATCGAACTGATTGTCCGCCCACAACATGCGTTGCTTGCGATAGCCGCCTTCCAATGTGATCGACCAGCGATCGTCCGGGCGCCATTGGGTCGACACATTGATGTCGGCACGCTTCGACCGGCCATTCGGCCCTGAAAAGCCGATCGCGTGAGGCAGGTAGATATTGCGCGGGGTCGTGCTGGGTTCGAACGTCAGGCGTGAACTGCCCGGAATATGTGGCATGCCATTCCATCGGATCGATTCATTGTAGCGGACATCGTTGATCGATCCGTTGACCGAAAAGCCCATCTGACCGATGGCCGTATCGGCATTATAGGCCACTAGCGCGCTGACATAAGGGTTCACCTTCTTGACCTGGTCGGCATAGTCGCCGCGCACGCTGAAGGCATAGGTCGCGCCTTCCTTGAAATCGGTCGGGCGGCGTAGGGTCAGGTTGATCACGCCGGTCTGGCTGCCCTCGACCTGGTCGGGCGTGCGGGTCTTATAGACCTCGATGCCGGCAACCATGTCGGAAGAGATGTCGTTGAGATAAGTGGTGCGGTCGCCGGCCGAGAAAGTCGGTGATCCGTTGACCGTTGTCATGACCCCGCCCAGGCCGCGAATCTTGACGTCCCCGCCTTCGCCGCGATTGCGTTCGATCTGGATGCCGGGAATGCGTGCCAGCGCCTCGGGGATATTCTTGTCGGGCAATTTGCCGATATCCTGGGCGACGACGACGTCGACGATCTGCGAGGCCCGCCGCTTGGCGTTGCGGGCCGATTTCACATTCTCGCGAAGTCCCATGACGATGATGTCGCCTTCCAGGCGGCCATTGTCGTTGGACAGTTGCGGCTGCGATTCGCTGCTCTTGGCGGCCTCCCTCGCCAGCTTTTCCTCGCGTTTTGTGCGCTTGCGGGGGCGTGCCTTAGAACTCTTGTCCCCCGTCAAGACTTTCTGAGCCTTTTCAGTAGCATCCTTCCCTTGTTGCGCTGCAGCGCTATCCATTGGAAAAGCACTGATTATCGCGGCAAAAGCAACCCCGCTTGCAAGCCCGCGTCTGGACAGCATCCTAACCTCCCCCTAAAACGTTTACGGCAACTTTATTGCTCAGCGAGACGCAACGTAACTGGACTTTTATACTCCGACAACTTAAAACTTGAACATAAGTTGATTCTGGCGCAGCGATGGGGGTGCCGGGCGCTTGCGGAAGCGTCGTCGATATTGGGTGCTACGGTCCCGAAGAGGGCCGGCCATCACAGGATGCGGGCGTTCACGGGAACGCGGCGGCGAACGATAAGGGGAGGGAAATGAAGGACATCGAGAACATATCGGAAGAACAGTTCGGGCTTGTCGGTGCGGGCCGACGTGAGTTTTTCGCGGCGCTGCTGGCGGGGGTCGCGCTGGCCGGTGGCGTGGCGGGTTCGGCGTCGGCGCAGAACGCATCGTCGGTCGATACCGCGCCGCTGCAATTCGCGCTGAACCTGCATTATCTGTCGACCAACATGCTGCAACTGGCGATCTACGGAACGGGTCGCCAATTGCCGGCGCAGTTCATCCGCGGCGGTGAGACGGTCGATCAGCCGGGCGTGTCGGCCACCTCGGCGCAACAGGTCGCCTTTCCGGTCGGGACCCGCGACATCCAGGCGCGCATCCAGGAAATCGCCGATTCGCTCTGGTATCGCACCCTGTTGCTGCGGGCCCTGCTGCGCGCCGATGCTCCGGCGCAGAAGCAGATCGACATGACGGCGGAGCGCTTCACAGCCATGTTCCGCATGGCCGGCGCGATCGGGTCGGCCGAGACGTTTGATCCCTATGCCTCGCCGGTCAACCTGGCTTTGGCGGCGGAAACGATTCTGGCGGTGCAGGCGACGGCGCTCAACGGGCTTTTGTCCCAATATAGCAACAGCATCGTGCGGGCCGCGATGGTGTCGATGGCGGCGACCGCCGCGACCGATCTGACGACCGTGCGGACCATCTTGATGGCCGCCTCCAGTGCCCGACCGGAGGTGGTGACGATGGTCGACCGTCTGGCGGCCTGGCGCAACGGCATCGATGGATCGACCACGACCGATCGCGGCATGTCGCCGGTCATGGCCAATGGCTGGACCGTGACGCGACTGGCCCTGACCGACGATGACGGGCTTCAGCTATCGCGCACGCCGGGGCAGGCGCTCAACGTGCTGTTCATGACGTCGGGCGCGGCGACGCAGGGTGGGTTCTTTCCCACCGGGATCAACGGGTCGATCAAGACCAGCGCCGCCAACTGAACCCAACAGCTTGATTCCCAAAGGGGGATGACATGACGATTTCCGACAAGGAAGTGGGCGCGCCCGACACCACGCGTCGCCAGATGATCCGGTGGTTCGGCACCGCTTCGGCAATGGCAGGCGGCCTGGCCCTGCTCGAAGGGTGCAACGACGATGTCGTGGGTTCGGAAAATGTGAAGACGCCGACACCGACCGCGTCTGCCACCGCGACGCCGGCACCGGTGCCCAGCTATACCGCGACCGACAATGACCGGCTGAACTTCCTGCTTCAGCTTCACTATCTTTACGGCAGCTATCTGGTGCGCGGCCTGAATGGCGGGACCCTGTCCGCCTCGCTCACCACCGGCACGGGCACGGCGGGCAGCGTGTCGGGCGGCCGGGCCGTGACCTTCACCGATGGCGGGACCCAGGCGATGGTCGGCGAAGTCGCCAGTGCCGTGCTGGGCCGGATCGGCTTTTTGCGGCGGACGTTGGCCGGGGCGACGACGGCGCAGCCTGCGCTCAACATCGCGGGCGGGCAGAATGGCCCGTTCGACATGATCGCCCGCGTGCCCTCGGACACGCCGCCGGCCAGCTTCTTCGATCCCTATAGCTCGCAGGAGGATTTCCTGTTGGGTGCGGTCGCGCTGTCGGCGGTGATCATGACGGCGTCCGTGGATCAAAGCTATCAGGTCAGTGCCGGGATGAGCGGCGGCGTGGGGGCCTTTGCCGCCGGTACCGCCGCCAGCGACGGCGTGATCCGCAATGCCCTGTATCAATGGGCTATTCTTCAGGATCGATCGTTGCCCGCCGCGCAGGTGCTGTTCGAGCGTTCATGGCGCATGGCGGAAGCCCGCAACCGGCTCGACGGTCCGCGGGACCTCGACGCCGGCATCGGCTGGTTCGGCGGCGCCACCGATTTCGGTTCGCGCATTCAGTTGCGGGACGATGGCAACTGGATCGCCCTGCGTCGCACGCCAGAGGAAGCCTTGGGCATCCTTTACGCATCCGGCACGTCGGCATCCTCGGGCGGATTTTTCCCCAGCGGCCTGAACGGGCTGATCAAGACCAGTGGGAACAACATCGTCTGATCCCTCCGGTCGCGCACCGCCGGGGCCCCTCTCCGGTGGTGCGCGCAACCTCGCGAGCGAAGAGGGTTTCCATACCCTCTTCGCATTTTGCCATAGGGCGCGCGATCGCTCATCCGGGGCGGTAAAGCCTGTGTCGAGCCTTGGTCATGCCGGCGCCGCGCCGCTCGGCGCAGCGAGGTCGTCCTGCGCCAGCCGCTCGATGGCCCAAGCGGTCACCACGCTTTGCAAGGCATGGATGGCCCAGCGCTCGGCGGCCTTTCGCCGGCCGGCTTCCACCTCACCCTCGGTAATGCCGAGGATCGGAGCGATGCCGGCGATATTCACGGCATAGAGGGCCGTGCCGTACAGCACACCCAGAATCGCGGGAGGCAGGTCGGGCAAGGCCCGGCGCAGCGGCGGGTACAAGGCCGCGAAGCCGACCGAGGCGCCCAGATGGTTCGCCAGTTCCACCGCGCTGGTGCCGGCATCACCGATGACGGCGCGCGAGCCGGTATTCCGATCGATCCAGTCGACCGAGTCCCGATCGAGCGTCTTGCCGAGCACGCCTGACTTTCGCCCGGCCACCATCGCCGCCGTCGTCACGAGGCCGGCCAGTAGCCCGCCGATCACCACCGCTTTGCCGGTCTTCATCATCCGCTCCTTCATTGCGGAAGGATAACTCGGCAAGCGGTCGCCGGGTCCGCCCCTTTGAATGCGCAGGCACGGCCGGTCACGCGATGGGCTTCACGCCGATTTTCCGGATTCGATAGCGCTTGGAACGGCGCCCATGCGTTCACGCTCGACGCGACAGGAGTGGACAGGCATGGACAAGGCGACGGACGAACGATGGATGCGGTTGGCGCTGCAGGTCGCGCGCTCCAAGGGGAGCGATCCGTCGACCTCGCCTTTGGGATGCGTGATCGTGCGGGGTGGGCAGGTGCTGGCCGCCGAACGCAATCAAACGCACGAACTGCCCGACGCCACCGCCCATGCCGAGATGATGGCGATCCGCCGGGCGTGCGAAAGCGTAGGCGATTTGGAGCTGCGCGACGCGACGCTTTATTCGACGCTGCAACCCTGCGGCATGTGCACCATGGCCTCGATCTGGTCCAAGGTCGGGCGCGTCGTCTATGGCGCCGGCCGGGAGGATGTGCATCCCATGTATTTCGAGGCACGGCATGTCGACACGCTGTCTTTCATCGCCAAAGCCTATCGCGACGATATCGTGATCGAGGGCGGTTGCCTGGCCGAGGAATGCGCCACCCTTTATTATGGCCCGGACGAAGATCTGCCGCCCGAGGAACAGGCCAATCTCTAAGACGGTCCTGATGCGCCGGTAAGCCGATCAAAAGATTGTGTAAGCGCTGCCGCGCATGAGCTAAAGGGTGGGAGCCAAGTCGCGCCCTCGGCGCACAGCGAACCAGGGGGGGCGGGGCATGATCGCGGCGAATGGGAACGCCTCCATCACAATGTCGGGCATTGGCGTGACGGCCACAGTTGGCCTTGCATCAGGCGCCACCCCGCCTTGTACGGGCTCCAAGCCTGTCGGTGCGCAGCATGGCTGACGGACTTCCGACCTGTCGCCTCGACGATGTGCTCATCACCGGGGCTTTGGCGCATCGCCCCGTTCGTCCCGCCGATCACCAGCTCGAGGCCGATGCCATGGCGTCTCTGGCGGAGGAGCTCGCCACCCATCCGGAAAGGTTATTGCAGACGCTGTGCGACCATATCGTCGCGCAGGGGATTGCCGGGTCCGCCGGGATCAGCCTGCTGAACCCCGAAAATGGCGGCGACCAGTTCCAATGGGTCGCGCTGGCCGGGGCATGGGCACGGCTTCGCGGTGGGGTCATGCCGATCGACGCCAGCCCCTGCGGCATCGTGGTCGCGCGGCGGGCGATGCAGTTGTTCGAGCATCCGACACGGTTCTTCGGGCACGGTGATATCGAGCCGCCGATTCACGAACTGCTGCTGGTGCCCTTCTTCCACCAAGGCGAGCCGATCGGCACCTTGTGGATCATCGCGCATGATCCGGATCGCAAGTTCGACCGGGAGGATGGTCGGCTGCTCGAACGGCTGAGCCGGTTCGCCGCGGCGGGCTATCAGATGACCCGTGCCTTGCAGGCCGCACGGCTCAGCCAGAGCGAATTGGAGGTGAGGGTCGAGGAACGGTCGCGCGCCTTGCGCGAAAGTGAGGAGCGGCAGGTGTTCCTGCTGCGTCTGTCCGATGCGCTGCGCGCCGAGACGAGCGTGGCGGGGGTGGCGCAATGCGGGCTGGGGATGCTGGCCGATCGACTGGCGCTCGACCGATGCTATATCGCCAATTTCGCGCGGGACGACGACCGCGTCGCTTTCGTCGAACAGATCGGCAATGCGCGTACGTCGCCGCTGCCCGCCGCCATCCGCCTGTCCGATTTTCCGCCGACGGCGCAGGCGGCGTTCCAGCAGACATGGGTCATCGACGACATCCCCGCATCCTCGCTGCCCGAGATGGACCGGCGGCGTTTGACGGACCTGGGTATCGGCGCGCTGGCGACGGTGGTGCTGAACAAGGGAACGGAGGAGCCGGGCTGGTCGCTGGGCGCGATCACGGCAGCACCGCGTCCTTGGTCGCGCGGTGAGGTCGCCCTGATCGAAGATGTGGCGGAGCGAATCTGGACCGCGATGGAACAGGTTCTCATCCAGGCGACCCTGCGCGTCAGCGAAGAGCGGCTGCGGCAGTTCGGCGAGGCATCGCAGGACATATTGTGGCTGCGCGATGCCGAGACGTTGCAATGGCAATATCTGACCCCCGCATTCGAGGCGATTTACGGCCTCCGTCGCGACGAGGTCATGGTGGGCGACCATTATCGCGGCTGGCTCGACATGATCGTGCCCGAGGATCGCCCGCTGGCCGAAACCCATATCAGCCGCGTGCGAGCGGGCGAGCATGCGGTGTTCGAATATCGCATCCGGCGGCCGGGCGACGGCGCGATCCGCTGGCTGCGCGATACCGATTTCCCGATCGCCGATGAAGGGGGCCGGGTCCGGCTGATCGGCGGTATCGGCGAGGACATCACCGACGCCAAGCTGGCGCAGGAACGGATCGAGCAGAGCGAGGAGCGGCTGCGCAGTGCCGTCGAGGTCGGTCGGCTGGGCCTATGGGACTGGGACGTCATTTCCCATGAAGTGCACTGGTCGGACGAGCATTTCCGCATGGAGGGCTATGCGGTTGGCGAGGTGAAGCCCAGCTATGAAAGCTGGCTGGCGCGCGTGCACCCCGATGACCGCCTGGCGGCGGAGGCGTTGTTGAATGTCGCCATGACCGAGCGCCGCGAATTCGACCATGAATTCCGGGTCGTCCATCCCGATGGCTCGATCCACTGGCTGCATGGGCGCGGACGGTTCTTCTATTGTCAGGGGCAGCCGATCCGCATGGTCGGCGCGGTCGTCGAGACGACCGACCGCCGGATGTGGGCGGAACGCCAGCAGGTGCTGATCGCCGAGTTGCAGCACCGGACGCGCAACCTGATCGGGGTGGTTCGCTCCACCGCCGAAAAGACTGCCCGGTCGAGCGCCGATCTCAGCGAATTTCAGGAGAAGTTCGAGGATCGGCTGGACGCGCTGTCCCGGGTCCAGGGGTTGCTGTCGCGGCTGAACGATCATGACCGGGTGACTTTTGGCGACCTGATCCGCACCGAATTGTCGGCGCTGGGTGGCGGACCGGACCGGGTGACGCTGGACGGGCCGCCTGGCGTGCGGCTGCGATCCTCGACCGTCCAGACACTGGCGATGGCGTTGCACGAGCTGGGCACCAACGCCGCCAAATATGGTGCGCTGGCGCATCAGACGGGCCGGTTGACGGTGCGCTGGTCGCTCGATCCCGCCGGACCGGGCGAGCAGCCCTGGCTGCACATCGACTGGCGCGAAAGCGGGGTGGCGATGCCGCCACAGGGCTCGGCGCCGCAAGGGACGGGGCAGGGGCGCGAACTGATCGAGCGCGCGCTTCCCTATCAGTTGAGCGCGCGCACGACCTATCGGCTGGAGGCGGACGGGGTCCACTGCACCATCGCCATTCCGGTGTCGGCGAGCGGGGCGGACGAGAATGGGTCGGCTGCGCTCGCACTGACCTGAGGCCGGTCAGCCGGGACGTGGCAATCGCCGCTCGACCAGGATCACGCCCAGCCCGGCGGCGGTGAGGCAGGCGGCCAGGAACAGCATCGGCGCGGTATCGCTGCCCGCCCAGTCGCGCAGCGTGGGGACGATCGCCTGGGCGATGAAGCCGCCCAGATTGCCGACCGAATTGATCGCCGCGAACCCCGCCGCCGCGCGGGCGCCCGAGAGGAAACGTGGCGGCAGCGTCCAGAAGACGGGCTGACCCGAGAAGATCGCGGCCGCCGCCAGGCTGAGACAGGCGAAGCGCAAGGCGACGTGATCGACGACCACGCTCAGCACCAGCAGTAAAGCGCCGAGCAGCGCCGGTCCGGCGGCATGGCCGATCGGGTTGCGATAGCGCGCGGCATGACGCGGCACGCCCCACAGCGCGATCGCGACCAGCGTCCAGGGGATGATATTGAGCAGCCCATTGGCGGTGTTCGACACGCCGAACCCGCGCACGATCGTCGGTAACCAATAGCTGAGCCCATAGGCCCCCAGCGGAAAGCCGATATATACCAGGCAGAGCAGCAGGACGCGCCCGTCGCGCAGCGTCGTCCAGATGTCGCCATGCCCGGTCGGGGGCGTCTCCGCCGGAACGGCCAGCTCGGCGGCCAGCCAGCTCTTCTGGTCCGGGCTCAGCCAGCGCGCGGTTCCGGGGGCCCGCGGCAGCAGGAAGAAGACGACCGGCGCCAACAGGACCGCGGGGAGGCCGGTCGCCAGGAACACCCATTGCCATCCCGCCAGCCCCAGCGCGCCGTCCTGATCGAGCAGCCAGCCGCCGATCGCTCCGCCGACCGCATTGGCGACCGCGCTCGCCAGCATGAACAGTCCGACCGCACGGGCGCGATAGCGGGCCGGGAACCACAGGGTCAGGACATAGAGCACGCCGGGGAAGAATCCCGCCTCCGCCACGCCCAGCAGGAAGCGCAGCAGATAGAAGATCGGCGCACTGGGCGTGAAGGCGAGCAATATGGTCACCACCCCCCAACTGGCGATGATCCGGGTGAACCAGATATGCGCGCCCATCCGGTGGAGCAGGATGTTGCTCGGCACCTCGAACAGGAAATAGCCGATGAAGAACAGCGAGGCGCCCAGCCCGAACGCGGCTTCGCTGAGCCCCAGCGCATCGACCATCTGCAGCTTGGCATAGGAGATATTCTGCCGGTCGATATAGGCGACCAGATAAAGCAGGCCGAGCAGCGGCATCAGCCGCCAGCTAATCCGGCGGACGGTCGCCTGTTCCATATCGGGCATGGGCTCTCCTTCTTCTCTTTCTCCCATCGCTACCGTGAGTTGCGACGATAGGCGAGGAAAGAAGACGCATGGCGGCCTCGGTCGCCGGCTATGGCGTGTCACCTAAAATGGGTTATGATGAACGCATCCATGTCCGGTTGGGCGGTGTGAGGGAATATTCATGTCCGATCGCGATACCCCGCCCTTTGCAGACCTGTTGCGCGATGGCGGCGGCTGCGGCCTCCTGATCGCCGCGCGCGACTGGACGAGCAGGGGGCTGGGGCCGATCGAGAGCTGGTCCGCCAGCCTGCGCACCGCGACGCTGATGCTGCTCCATTCGCCGGTGCCGATGGTGATGCTGTGGGGCGAGGACGGCATCATGCTCTACAATGATGCCTATTCGCTCTTTGCCGGCGGGCGCCACCCCGAGCTACTGGGGGCCCGGGTGCGCGAGGGATGGCCCGAGGTCGCCGACTTCAACGATAACGTCATGCGCGTCGGCTTGGCAGGCGGCACGTTGCGCTATCAGGATCAGGAACTCACCCTCTATCGCCACGGCGCGCCGGAACAGGTGTGGATGAACCTGGATTATTCGCCGGTCATCGATGAGAGCGGCCGGCCGGCGGGTGTGCTGTGCGTGCTGGCCGAGACGACCGAGCGGATCGCGGCCGAGCGGCGGCAGAGGACCGCTGAGGCGGCATTGGTCGAGAGCGAGGCGCGGTTCCGCCTGATGATCGACACCGTGCCGCAGATCGTCTGGATCGCCGATGCCGAGGGGCGGATGGAGTTCCTCAACCGGCAATTCTCCGATTATACGGGCGAGGGCTTTGCGGCGCGGACACCCAGGGAGATGGCCGGGGCCTTCATCCATCCCGATGACGGGCCGCAGGTGGTGAGGGCGTTCCAGGCGGCGCGCGACGCGGCGGGGCCGCACCTGTTCGAACATCGCATCCGCGCGGCCTCGGGCGAATATCGCTGGTTCCTCGACCGGGCCAATCCCTACCGTCATCCCGATACGGGCGAGATAGAACGCTGGTTCGGCGTGTCGGTCGACATTCACGATCGCAAGATCGCCGAGGACCGGCTGCGCGAGTTGAACGCCACGCTGGAGCAGCGGGTCGCTGAACGCACCGCCGAGCGCAATATCCTGGCGACCCTGATCGAATCGACCGACATCATGGTGATGGCGATCGATATGGATTTCACCATCCTGGCGCTGAACGCCGCCAATGCTGATGAATTCGAACGGGTCTTCGGCGTCAGGCCCCGCGCGGGCGACAAAATGCTCGATCTGCTGGCCGACGACCCCGAGCGCCGCGAGGAGGTGCGTCGCGGCTGGTTGCGCGGCATGCAGGGACAGCGGGTGACCTTTGTCGAGCAGTTCGGCGATCCCGACCGCGACCGCCCCAGTTACGAGATCAGCTTTCATCCGCTGTTCGACGAACAGGGCCGCCAGGACGGTGTGTTCCAGTTCGTCACCGACGTCACCGAGCGGCTGCGTCGTGACGCGCAACTCGTCGAGACGATGGACGCGCTCCGCCAAGCGCAGAAGATGGAGGCGATGGGCCAGTTGACCGGGGGCGTGGCGCATGACTTCAACAATCTGCTCACCCCGATCGTCGGCACGCTCGACCTGTTGCAGCAAAAGGGGCTGGGCGGTGCGCGCGAGCAGCGGTTGGTCGCCGGCGCCGCCCAGTCGGCCGAGCGGGCACGGACGCTGGTGCAGCGCTTGCTGGCCTTTGCACGGCGTCAGCCTCTGCAACTCATCTCGGTCGACATGGCGGCGCTGGTCGCGGGGATGCAGGATCTGGTGGCCAGCACGACCGGTCCGCAAATCCTGGTCGAGATCAATGTCGCGCCCGATCTGCCCCCCGCCGATGCCGATCCCAATCAGGTCGAGATGGCGCTGCTCAACCTGGCGGTGAATGCGCGCGATGCGATGCCCGGCGGCGGTACGCTGCGCATCACGCTGGCGGCCGAGCATCTGGCCGAGGGGCGGCTGATCGGCAGCCATGGCGCGCTGTTGCCGGCCGGTCGCTATGTGCGCCTGTCGGTCGCCGATACGGGCAGCGGCATGCATGCGGAGACGCTGGCCCGTGCGGTCGAGCCCTTCTTCTCGACCAAGGGAATCGGCAAGGGCACCGGGCTGGGCCTGTCGATGGTCCATGGCCTGGCATCGCAAATGGGTGGTGCGCTGACAATCAGCAGCGAGCCCGGTGTGGGCACCCAGGTCGATCTGTTATTGCCATGCGGCACCACGGCGGTCGAAGCCGCGACCCCGGGTGAGGTGCGTCAGGCGGATGGGATACGCAGCGGCCGTGCGCTGCTGGTCGATGACGAGGATCTGGTTCGGCACAGCACCGCCGACATGCTGGTCGATCTGGGCTATGACGTCATCGAGGCGTCCTCGGCGGAAGAGGCGATGCGGATCCTCAACGATGGCGCGACATTTGACCTGCTGGTCACCGACCATCTGATGCCCCGCATGACCGGCACCGAACTGGCCGCGCTCGTCGCGGCGCGGCGGCCGGGCATGGCGATCCTGCTGGTCTCGGGCTATGCCGAGACCGAGGGCGTCGCCTCCGACCTGACCCGGCTGACCAAGCCGTTCCGCAAGGACGAACTGGCGAAAAGCCTGTTGTCCTTGTCCGCGGGTCTGGACGCCGCCACGGTCGATTAGCGGAACGCCAGAGTTAGCATGTCTGGACTGATACAGATAAGTGTACATCCGGATCTGCGATATCTATTTGTTAAACAAGGATAAAATCAGGAACTGGGCCGCTTGCGACCGGTTGGGGTAGCATGCGTATCCATCATCTCAATTGCGGGACCGACTGCCCCCTGGGCGGCGCGCTGTTCGACGGATGCAGCCATGGGTTGTTGGGGCATCTGGTGTGCCATTGCCTGTTGATCGAAACCGATGACCACGGGCTGGTGCTGGTCGACACCGGTTATGGCCTGAAGGACGTCGCGCACCCGCATCGACGTCCCGATCCCCGCATCACCCTGGCGTGGCGCGCGATGCTGAACATCCGTTTGCGTGAGCAGGAGACCGCGATCCGCCAGATCGAGGCGCTGGGCCATGACCCCCGCGACGTACGGCATATCGTTTTGACCCATCTCGACTTCGATCATGCCGGCGGGCTGGAGGATTTCCCCAACGCGACGGTGCATGTGATGCAGCGCGAATATGACGACGCGGCCGCCCCGCATGCCGGCATCATCGCGCGGCATCGCTGGCGCTCGCGGCAATGGGACGGCGTCACCCGTTGGCAACGCCATAGCGCATCCGGCGAGCCATGGTTCGGTTTCGATGCGGTGCGAGATCTGCCCGGCCTGCCGCCCGAAATCCTGCTGGTGCCCTTGCCGGGTCATACATGGGGGCATGCCGGGGTCGCCGTCCGGCAGGATGGCGGCCGCTGGCTGCTCCATGCCGGCGACGCTTATTTCTATCGCGGCGAGATGCGAGAGGCGCGGCGGCGCTGCACCCCGGGCCTGCGCGCCTATCAGCGACTGATGGAGGTCGACGCCGCCAGCCGCATCGCCAACCAGGCGCGGCTGCGTGCGCTGTCGATCGATCGCCGGGACGCGGTGACGCTGACCTGCGCGCATGATCCGTTGGAATGGGAACGCTGCCGCGCCGGCGATCCGCTCTGAGGTTAAGGCTCGACCCGGACGCCTCCTGTCGTCAGACTGGGTGGATCGACGGGAAGAGGAAGCAGCCGATGGAGCATCATGTCGTCGCAATCGTGCCGGCCAGCGACATGGAGGCGAGCACGGCCTTTTATCAGTTGCTCGGCTTTTCGGTGGCGGCGGACTTCGGGCCGTATCGCATCCTGGAGGACGGACGTGGTTGGCACCTGCATCTCAACCACATGCCGGGCTGGCCCGCACGGGTCGAGGACAATCCCTTCGGCCTGTACCTCTATGTTGAGGATGTCGATGCGGTCGCCGATCGGGTGCGCGACCGGATCATCGAGCCCGGCACGCCGCATGCCAAGCCTTGGGGTACTTATGAATTCGCGGTCAGCGATCCCACCGGGGTGCTGGTGCGGATCGGGCGGATCATCCGCTGATCTTTCTCCCCCTTTGGGTGGGGAAGGTGTTGTTTCCACTCAGTGCAGCTTGGCGATCGACAGCCCGTCTTCCTTGGCACGCGCCTTCACCGACTCCTCGCTGCGGGTCAGCGCCTTGGCGATCGCCTTGAGCGCCATGCCCTTCTTGGCAAGCGTGTGGAGTTTCTGAATCTCGTCGGGCCGCCAGGGCTGGCGGTGTCTCTCAAAACGTTCGGCCATATCCGCATGATAGCGTGATTCCGTCCCCCTGACCATGCGCGCGGCCCGCATGATGGCTGGCTTACAAATGCGTCATCTAGGGCAGCAACGCTTGCCTTCCCATCGCGGTGCAGCGAAGCAGGTGCTTCCGGGAGACTTTATATCATGCGAGTGTCATTATGCGCTTATACGCCCTTCTGTGCTGTGTCGCTTCGTCCGCAATAGCCTATCCGGCTCTGGCGCAGACGCGGGGCGTGCCCACGCCCGACACGGACCAGACGCAGGCCAGCGGCAATGTCAGCGACATCGTCGTGACCGCCAAACGGCTCGACAGCGCGCGCGAGCATATCCAGCCGAGCCTGGGCGCGTCGAATTACGAGATCACCAGCGATACCATCAAGGCACTGCCCGGCGGAGAGAACCAGCAGTTCAACCAGATCCTGCTCCAGGCCCCCGGCATTGTGCAGGACGGTTTCGGCCAGTTCCATGTCCGCGACGACCATAACGGCCTGCAATATCGCATCAACGGCACCATCCTGCCCGAAGGGCTGGCGGTGTTCGGCCAGACCCTGTCGCCACGCCTGGTCGACAAGGTCAACATCCTGACCGGCGCGCTGCCCGCGCAATATGGCCTGCGCACGGCGGGCGTGATCGACATCACCACCAAGAGCGGGCTGTTCCAGAATGGCGGTACCGCGTCGATCTATGGCGGCAGCCATGATACCATCCAGCCGAGCCTGACCTATGGCGGCTCGACCGGCAGCACCAATTACTTCGTCTCGGGCGATTACCGGCACAGCGGCCTGGGCATCGAGAGCGTCGATGGCCGCTCCAACCCGGTCCATGACGATACCGATCAGTATCAGGGCTTTGCCTATGTCGACCATATCCTGGACGACCAGAACCGCGTGTCCTTCGTCGGCGGCTATTCCAACCAGTGGTTCCAGATCCCCAATCCCGTCGGGCAGCAGCCGAGCGGTAGCTGGACCGTGGGTGGGCAGAGCGCCTTCCCCAGTGAGAAACTGAACGAGACGCAGTTGGAGAAGACTGGCTTCGGCCAGCTCGCCTTCCTGCACGATGCGGAGCCTTTCACCGTGCAGGCGTCGCTCTTCGCGCGCTATTCCTCGCTACGCTACCGCCCGGATGTGCTGGGTGAGCTGCTCTACAACGGCCAAGCGCAGCAGGCCTATAAGCAGGACTTCGCGATCGGCGGGCAGATCGATGCGGTCTATCATCTGGGCGATGCGCATACCTTGCGTGGCGGGTTGCTGGTCACGCGCGACCGCTCGACCAGCGATACGACGACCCAGGTCTTTCCGGTCGACGGCAATGGCAATCAGGCGGGTGAGCCGATCGCGATCGTCGACAATAGCGGCAAGACCGCAACCAGCTTCAGCGCCTATCTTCAGGACGAGTGGAAGCTGGCGCCCAAGCTGACGCTCAATTACGGCGCGCGCTACGACCTGTATAACGGCTATCGTCGCGAGGGGCAGTTGTCGCCGCGCGTCAATCTGGTGTGGCAGCCGGATGACGTCTACACGCTGCACGCCGGCTATTCGCGCTATTTCGTGCCGCCGCCCTTCGAACTGGTCGGCAATACCAGCATCGCCAAGTTCGTCGGTACCAGTGCCTATCCGGCTGTCACCACCAACACCGTCCCCTATGCCGAGCGGCAGGATTATTTCGATGCCGGGTTCCAGGCCAAGCTCAGCCGCTACTTCACCTATGGCATCGACGCCTATTATCGCATCTCGAAGAATCTGATCGACGAGGGGCAATTCGGCGCGCCGATCATCCTGACCCCGTTCAACTATGCTCAAGGGCGCATCGGCGGGATCGAGGCCAATATGAGTTATGCGCGGGGACCATGGCTCGCTTATGCCAATTTCGCCGCCGCCAAGGCCAAGGGGCGGGGCATCGTCTCCAGCCAGTTCAGCTTCGGCCAGGACGATCTCGACTATATCGCGCGGCATTACATCTATCTGGATCACGACCAGACGTTTACCGGATCGGCCGGCGTTTCCTATGCCTTCAACGGGGGCACAAAGCTGGGCGGCAGCATGATTTATGGTTCGGGGCTGCGCCGTGACGATGACGTCAACGACATCCCCAACGGGGCCAAGATCGCGCCCTATGCGCAGTTCAATCTGACCGCGAGCCAGCATCTGGCGGGGCCGAACGTCGATATCCGCTTCGACGTGATCAATGCGCTCGACCACAAATATGAAATCCGCGATGGAACCGGCGTCGGCGTCGGCGCACCGCAATTCGGGCCGCGTCGCGGCTTCTTCCTGGGTGTGTCCAAGTCATTCTGATGGTTGCTGGGCGGAGGTCTTCACACCGCCGCCCGTATGTCGCCACCAAGATGACGGCGATTTCACCTTCGTAAAAACCCTGTCTTTTCAATCGAATGCAGCGCTTGCGGTAGAAGGGCGCGCGAAAACCGGGTCGGCGCCCGTTTAACCTGGGATATTTCAAACTGTTGCTGGGTTGGGCCGCGCATCATCTGGAGACGGTGCATGGCGACCACAGCAGTTTCGACAGCCCCGGGAAAGGGGCAGGACGCTGATCGCCGTCGGGCGACACGGTGGCTTCAGGCCCTTAATTTCTGCATGGCCGATATGCAGGCGGGGATCGGGCCGTTCCTGGGCGTCTTCCTGCAACAGCGCGGGTGGCAGACCGGGCCGATCGGCTCGGTCATGACGCTGGGCGGTGTGGCGGGAATGGTGATGACGGTGCCTGCCGGCGCGTTCATCGACCATACCGACAAGAAGCGCTGGGTGGTGGTCATCACCGGCATCTGTACGGTGCTCGCTTCCTTCCTGATCCTCTGGTCGCAGGCCGGGATCGTCGTCGGCATCAGCCAGGTGGCGACCGCCATTGCGGGCGCGGCGATCGGACCGGCGGTGACCGGCATGACGCTGGGCGTCGTCCGGCAAAAGGGGTTCAACGCGCAGAACGGGCGCAACCAGGCGTGGAACCATGCCGGCAACATGGTGGGCGCCGGCCTGTCGGGCTATCTCGGCTGGAAGTTCGGCATGCCGGCGATCTTCTTTCTGGCGGCGGCGTTCGGCGTGCTGGCGATCATCTCGGTCCTGTCGATCCCGGAACGCGCCATCGATCACCAGGCCGCGCGCGGGCTGGAGGACAAGGACGGTGCCGAGGATCAAGGCGGCGGTCAGGCGGAGGGCTTCCGCGCACTCCTGTCCAACAAGCCGATGCTGATCCTGGCGGCGGCGCTGGCCTGTTTCCATCTGGGCAATGGCGCGATGCTGCCGCTTTACGGTCTGGCGGTGGTCGGCGCGGGCAAGGGCGATGCGGCGATGTTCACCGCCACCACCGTCGTCGTCGCGCAGGCGGTGATGATCATCGCCAGCCTGGTCGCGATGAAGGTCGCCGCCGGGCGCGGTTACTGGCTGGTCCTGCTGATCTCCTTCGCGGCGCTGCCCCTGCGCGGGTTCCTGGCGGGTACTTTCATCGAACATTGGGGCGTGTGGCCGGTCCAGGCACTCGACGGCATCGGTGCGGGTTTGCAGAGCGTCGCGGTGCCGGGGCTGGTCGCCTGTCTGTTGAACGGCACCGGCCGGGTGAATGTCGGGCAGGGCGCGGTGATGACGATCCAGGGCGTCGGCGCTTCGCTGTCGCCCGCGATCGGCGGATGGCTGGCGCAGGAACTGGGCTACCAGGTCGCCTTCTATACGCTGGGCGGCTTTGCGGTGGCAAGCCTGGCGCTGTGGATCGGCTTTGCGGGCACGCTGCGCCCTGCCTGTGCCGGCGGGACCGAGCCCAAGGAGGCCCAGGCATGAGCGGCCTTTGCTGGGTCCATATCGGCGACCTGCATCTGGACGAGGATGACGGCTGGCAGAGCCTCGACCGGCTATGTGAGATCGTCGCGCAGGTGAATGCCAGGATCGGCGCGGCGGCGGACTTCGTCTTCTTCCCCGGCGACAACGCCAATCACGGCACCCCCGACCAATATGCGCGGATGTTGGATGCACTGGCGCCGCTGAGCCGCCCTTGGCGGATCATTCCGGGCGACCATGATTTCGAGCCCGGCGATCTGAGCGCTTATGAGGCTGCGATTCCAGAGGCGCATCGGCCCGAAAGCGAGGTCATTGCCGGCCATCGCTGTCTGTTCTTCGACATCGTGTCGGCGGGGGCGGGCGGGCCGGATTTCCGGCTGACCATGCATCACCGCAATTGGCTGGCGGAGGAATTGGCGCGCGCCAGGGCGGAGGGCGAGGTGCCCCTGGTCTTCATGCACGCCTATCCCAGCGACTTGGCGGCCGATGGCGATCGGATCGCGCGCCAGTTCATCGAGGGCGAGGTCGCCTTCGTCGACACCGGCCACACCCATTATAACGAACTGCTCAACGATGGCCGGGTCATTTACGGCGCGACCCGCTCGACCGGGCAGATCGAGGAGGATGGCGGCGCGCCCGGCTTTGCGATTGTGTGCATGCAGGACCGTGTGCCGAGCTGGCGCTTCCGCCGGCTGGACGCAGCCTGGCCGCATGTCCAGATCGTTGGTCCCTGCGACCGGCGACTTGTCACCCGGCCCACGGACCCGCATCAGGTGCCCCGGCCGGGCGAGGTGAAGGTCACTGCGCGGCTGTTCGGTGCGGCCGAGGACGCGGTCCCGACCGCTCAGGCCGATGACGGCGCGCCCGTGATGATGACGCGCCTGGGCGATGGATCGTGGCAGGCAGCGATCGCGCTCGATGCCGGCCTGCATGTGATCGAGGTGCGTTGCGGCGAGGGGCGGGACCGAATCGACTGTCTGGTACGCGATACCGACCCGATCCCCAAGCGTCGCCTGCCCGTCGCGCCGGGCGAGGATTGCCACGCGATCGGCGCCTGGCCTATCGCCGGGATCGACGGTGCCCAGCTCGGGCCCAACAAGAATGGGTGCGGATGGTGACGCTGGCCTATGGAGCCACTTGGGCGATTGCGGGATTGTCCACCGCCGGCGTGATCGCGCGGCCGATGCGCTGGCCCGAGTGGATCTGGGCGGTGACGGGCGCAGTGCTGCTGATCCTGCTCGGCCTGATGCCGATGGCCGAGGCGGGGCAGGCGGTTGCCAAGGGGCTGGACGTCTATCTCTTCCTGATCGGCATGATGTTGCTGAGCGAAACGGCGCGCGAGCACGGCGCGTTCGACTGGATCGCGGCGACCGCCGTCAACATGGCCGGTCGCTCGCGGGCGAAACTGTTCGCGCTGGTCTATGCGACGGGGGTGGTCGTCACGACCTTCATGTCCAACGACGCGACCGCCGTCGTGCTGACCCCGGCGGTGTTCGTCGCGGCCAAGAAGGCCAAGGCTGATCCGCTGCCCTTGCTGTTCGCCTGCGCGTTGATCGCCAATGCGGCCAGCTTCGTGCTGCCCATCTCCAACCCCGCCAATCTGGTCCTTTATGGCGGGCATATGCCGCCGCTGGGGGCGTGGATGGCGGCGTTCGCGCTCCCATCGCTGGCGTCGATCCTGGTGACCTTCGCGGTGCTGCGCTTTACCCAGCGAGCGCGGATCGCGGGGAGTTGCGAATGCGATGTCGAGCGTGCGCCGCTGTCGAACGGTGGCAGGCTGGCCATCGCCGGTATCGTGCTGACCGCGGTCCTGCTGCTGATCGTGTCGGCCCTGGACGTGGAGCTGGGCCTGCCGACCGCGCTGGCGGGGATCGCCACGGCGGTCATCGTGTCGCTGCTCGCCGGACGGTCGCCATGGACGCTGGCCCGGCATGTCTCCTGGGGCGTGCTGCCGCTGGTCGCCGGGTTGTTCGTGCTGGTCGAGGCGCTGGACCGGACCGGCGTGATCGCCTGGATAGCGGGCGGGCTTCGCGACATGCTCGTCGATCCGACGCGGGCGGCGGCGGTGTCGGGCACGACGCTCGCCTTTGTCAGCAACCTCATGAACAACCTGCCCGCCGGGCTGATCGCCAGCAGCGCGATCGCGCAGGCGCAGCCGCCGCAGATCGTCACCGACGCGCTGCTCATCGGCGTCGATCTGGGGCCCAACCTGTCGGTGACGGGATCGCTGGCGACGATATTGTGGCTTCAGGCCATCCGGCGCGAGGGCGAGGATGTCAGTTTCCTCGCCTTTCTGAAGGTCGGCGCGGTGGCGATGCCCTTGGCGCTGGTGGCGGCGTTGGGGATGCGGTTGTTGATCGGGTGAGGGCGGAACGTGCGCTTTGACTTCGCTCAGCGTGAACGGAGCGGGGGAATGGATCCCAATCTCCGTTCAGCCTGAGCGAAGTCGAAGGCCAAGGGACTATAAGGCCCCCAGATCGATCGGCCCATCCTTGTCGAGCCACTGATCCGCCGCCGGCATCGGGTATTTCAACCCGGTCGCGCAGTTGAACAGCACCACCCGCTCATCCTGGTCGACCAGATTGTCGCGCACCGCCTGTTTGTACGCCGCCAGGGTCGCGCCGCCCTCCGGGCAGAGCAGCAAGCCGTCGCGCTTGGCGCACTCCTCCACCGCCTTCAGGATCGCGGGATCCCCCACCGCCAGCGCAGCCCCGCCGGATTCCCGCACCGCGCGCAGAATCAGGAAGTCGCCCACCGCCTTGGGCACGCGAATGCCCGCCGCCACCGTCGCGGCGTCCTCCCAGCGCTCGGCATGCTCCTCGCCTGCCTCGAACGCGCGGACGATCGGCGCGCAGCCACTCGCCTGCACCGCATACATGCGCGGGCGTTTCGAGCCGATCCAGCCCAGCCGCTCCATCTCGTCGAACGCCTTCCACATGCCGATCAGGCCGGTGCCACCGCCGGTCGGGTAGAAGATCGCATCGGGCAATTCCCAGTCGAACTGGGCGGCCAATTCTAGCCCCATCGTCTTCTTGCCCTCGATCCGGTACGGCTCCTTCAGCGTCGAGAAGTCGAACCAGCGTCCCTCCGCCGCGCCGCGTCCGACGATCGCGCCGCACTCGTCGATCTGGCCGTTGACCCGCCAGACGCGTGCGCCCTGCTGGGCGATCTCGCGTACGTTGATCTCGGGCGTCTCCTCGGGGCACAGCACCACCGTCTCGATCCCGCAGCGCGCGGCATAGGCGGCGAGCGCGGCACCGGCATTGCCGTTGGTCGGCATGGCGATCCGCGTCACCCCCAGTTCGCGCGCCATGGTGACCGCCATGACCAGCCCGCGCGCCTTGAACGAACCCGTGGGCAGCCGACCCTCATCCTTGACCAGCACCGACGCCCCGCCGGACCGGGGAATCGGGATCAGCGGCGTCTCGATCTCGCCCAGCGACACAATGCTTGTCGTATGCCGCACGGGCAGCAGTTCGCGCCAGCGCCACAGGTCCGTCTCGCGCGCCGCGATGTCCCCGCGCGACACCGCCTGGCCCAGCGCTTCCAGATCATAGCGGACCAGCAGCGGCCGGCCGGCGCGCGACAGGCCGTGGAGCTGATCCGCTTCATAGCGTTCGCCGGTCAGCGAGCATTCGAGATGGGTGACGAAGGTCGGGCGGTCTTCGATGAGATTGCGGTTCATGCGGCCAGCCTATCGGCGGCCATGGCGCGGCGCCATAGCCTTGCGGCGGCACGGCATTTTATCCCGTTCCCTCAAGCGGGCCGCCGATGCGTGCGATCTGCCGGTCATGGAGCCGCGACAAGGTCGCGACGGCAACAACGGCACCGATCAGGCAGGTCAGCATGCCCCATTGCGTGTCCCACGGATCGCCCTGCGTCCCCAGAAACTCGTCCGCGCCTTGGCCGAGCGCCATGGCGGCGACGAACTCGATCGGTTCATAGGCGGCGCTGATCGCCAGACAGCAGGCGAGCACCAGGGTGACCAGCACGCCGCGATGTAATCCGACCTGTCGGATCAGCCATTCGCGAAGGACGATGGCGGGCACGAAACCCTGCGCGAAATGGCCCAGCCGATCATAGGGATTGCGCGCCAGATGCAGCCAGTCCTGTACCTGGAAACCGACCGGCACGCGCGCATAGCTATAGGCACCGCCGAGCATCAGGATCAGGCCGTGCAGACCGATCAGCCCCAGCGCCAGATCGGTGAGGACGAAGCGCCGCCGTAGACTCCACAGGATGGGCAGTGCGATCAGCACCGGCGCCACCTCCATCCACCAGGTCACCCGGTCGAAGGGCTGCCAGCCCGAGGCGACCAGCGCCGCTCCCCAGATCAGCGTCAGCAGCCAGAGCCGCCGGTTCGCGCCTATTGCGTCCGTCATGATGCCGGCAGGATAACCGCTCACCCCGCGCCGGCAATCCGTTGTGCGCGCGGGCCGGGGATGTCAGGGGCTTTGGGATACCGAACAGAAAGCCATGGTCATGATCCTACGCAGCGACGAATATCAGGATGTCGAGGTGCCGGGCAGCGGCGCGATGCGGATGCATCTGTTCCGCCCCGCCATCGAGGGGCGCTTTCCCGGCGTGATGCTGTTCTCGGAAATCTATCAGGTGACCGCGCCCATCCGCCGATTGGCGGCGATGCTGGCGGGGCAGGGGTATGTCGTCGCGGTGCCCGAGGTCTATCACGAATATGAACCCGCCGGCACGGTGCTCGCCTATGACAAGCCCGGCACCGATCGCGGCAACGACCTGAAATTCACCAAGTCCGTGGCGGCCTATGACGCCGATGCCGGGGCGGGGCTGACGGCCTTGGCTGCGCATCCGGCGTGCAACGGGCGGCTGGGTACGTTCGGCGTGTGCCTGGGCGGGCATCTGGCCTATCGCGCCGCGCTCGACCCGCGCGTGTCGGCGGCGGCATGCTTCTACGCCACCGATATCCATTCGGGCACGCTGGGCGAGGGGCGCAGCGACGACAGCCTGGCGCGTATGGACGAGCTTAAGGCGGAAACGCTGTTCGTCTGGGGGCGGCAGGACCCGCATGTGCCCTATGCGGGGCGCGAGGCGATCCGCGCCAGGCTGGAAGCGGTAGAGGCCCGTTATGAATGGCATGAGGTGAACGGCCAGCACGCCTTTCTGCGCGACGAGGGGCCGCGCTATGACCCCGCGTTGTTTCTGCAGGCCATGGACTGGACGCTGGCGCTCTACCGGCACGCGCTGCGGTGATCGGGGCGGTCGCTGGGCATGCTGTCTGTGTCGGTTCGGCAGGCGTGTTTGCAGAAGTTTAACGGATTCTGACCAATATGGACAGGAATAAGGATCGCTCCCGTCCATGGTTCTCTTTTCCATCCCGATTCGCCGCGCCTGCGGCCGGCGACCGATCCTGAGCGATCGGCGCGGCGCGACGATCGTCGAGTTCGCCTTGGTCGCGACGCCTTTTCTCTTATTGCTCATCGCGATTATCCAGACGAGCCTGGCCTATCTTGCGCAGGAAGCGCTGGAAAGTGCGGTGCAGGTTGCGGCGCGTGGCGTCGTCACCGGACAGGCTCAGGCCAGCGATGTTAAGGGTAGCAGCACCGGCATGACCTCGGCGCAACTGGCCGAGCGGTTTCGCATAAACGGATGTGCTGCGCTGCCTTCGTTCATGTCGTGCTCGCGGCTTTATGTCGACGTAAAGAGCGCCGCAACCGGTGCCGGGCTGGGCAGCAATGCGATGCCATTGACGTTTGACGGCAATGGGAAGCCGAGCAACGCCTTTTCCTATGACCTCGGCACGCAAGGCTCAATGGTGATGATCCGCTTCATCTATTTGTGGCCGATGCGGGTCGCGCCGACCGCCGGCACGAAGGCGGGAAGCACCGGACAGACCGTCCTGATGGCGACGTCGGTCGCCAAATCGGAGGTCTATACGTGATTCCTTCCGTGCCGCGCTTCGTTGCGGCTCTGCGTGACAGGCGCGGGGTCGCGATGGTCGAATTTGCGCTGATCCTGCCGGTGATGCTGGTCCTGTATTTAGGCGGGGCTCAGCTTCAGGACGGTATCGCCTGCAACCGCAAGGTGACCATCGCTACGCGCGCGGCGGGGGATCTGATCACACAGAACACGAGTGGCAAAATCTCCGCAAAAGAGGTCGATGATAGCCTCAAGGTCGCCACGCAGGTGTTGTTACCTTATGCCGCGAGCGAGGCAACGGTCCGCGTTACGGAGGTCGCAACCTCCAACGGCCGGACAAGCGTGGTGTGGAGCCGGGGCTTGAATGTCGCGGCGTATAAGCGCGGCACCGCGATCGTGATTCCGCCCGAGATGCGGATGGACGGCATCTATTTCCTGTTCGCCGAGGTCACCTATTCCTACACCCCGCCGATTTCTTTCGGCGCGATCGGGCCACTGAACCTGAAGGACTCACTCTACATGATTCCGCGCAACACCGATCAAATCGACTGCCCGGACTGTCTGTGACGATGACGCCAGCCCTTATCCATTCGTGGTCGAACGTGCTGCGCCAGCGTCGTGGGAACGTCATGATGATGTTCGCTTTGGCCCTGCCGGTCTTGACATGTTCGATCGGCATGGGCGTCGACTACGCCCGAGCGGCGAAGGCGCAGAGCAAGCTGAATGCCATCGCCGATGCCGCCGCCCTTCTGGCCGTCAGCAAGAACGCAATGAGGGCGGACGATGCCACGGCCGCGTATTTCGCCCGGTCGTTCTTCTCCTTGCAATCGGCGGCTTTGGTAAAATCGGACGGCATAACGCTGTCGAATGTTACGGTACAGGCTCCGACAGACGGCAACGGCCGTCGTACCGCAGTAGTCAATTATCGCGCGACCTCAGAAAATGTTTTTGCCCGCATTCTGGGCATGTCGACGCTGACGATTTCTGGAAAATCGGAAACGGCCAACGCGATCGCACCCGATATTGATTTTTACATGCTGCTCGATGTCTCGGCTTCAATGGCACTGCCAACGACGTCGAGCGGGCTCAACAAGGTCGCGCAAAGCAATACTTCACGATGTGTATTCGCCTGTCATACCGGCGAGAAGAGATTCAGAGGCTATGATGCTCACGGGAAGCAGACCGATCTCTACGGCGTCGCCTTGTCCTATGGTCTGCCGCTGCGCATCGATGCGGAGGGAGATGCCGTTAATCAGTTGACGGCAACCGCCCGCAGCATGGCGAGCAAAAATGGATCGGACTATCGTATCGCGATCACAACCTTTCGGGGCGCGAGGGGGTTTTCCGTGCGCCAACCCCTGACCAATGACCTGACCGCCGCCGGTCATAAGGCCGCCAATCTGAAGCCGCCATATTATGCCAGCATTGGCTGCCCTACTTCGGCCTGCAAATCGAGCGAAGTCGGCTGGAATGACAGGGACACTGGATCCAGTGACGCCATGGATCAAATCAACGCGATGATCCCCCAACCAGGCTCAGGGGTAAACGGTCAGGATCCGCAAGCTGTGGTGTTCATGGTCACCGACGGGATGCGTAACGAAAAAAGTCCCAAAGGCGCCCGCCCCGAAGTCGCTTTTGATACCGCCAAATGCGATATGATTAAGCATCGCGGAATTCGTATTGCTGTTCTTTATACGGAATATTTGCGTGACGCCGTGAAAGGAACAACCAATCTCGAAAGATCCGTGGAGCCTTATCTTTATCAAGTTGAGCCCGCGCTGCAAAGTTGCGCTTCGCCAGGGCTATATACCAAGGTGACGACCGATGGCGATATTTCTGCCGCTCTGAACACCCTGTTTCAGAACGCCGTGGCAACCACCCGCATTACCAAATAAGGCGCTGGCGCGCCGGGGGGCTCAGCCCGCCAGCGCCTCGACCTGCTCGGCCAGTTCCAGCCAGCGCATCTCGGCCTCGTCCTTCTCCTCGCGGGCCTTTTCGATCGCCTTCATCAGCCGGTCGAACTGGGCCGGGTCCTTGGCATAGAGGTCGGGGTCGGCCAGCTTCGCCTCGTCGCGCGCAATGGCGGCTTCCAGCTCCTCGATCCGCTTGGGCAGCAGTTCGTAATCGCGCTGGTCCTTGTAGCTGAGCTTGGTCCTAGCCTGCGCCGGGGGAGGGGGCGTCGCCGCCGCGCTCTTGGTCGGTGCCTTTTTCGCCTCCGCCGGTGCCTTGCGCTTGGCGACCCAGTCGGCATAGCCGCCCGCCACCACATCCACTGTGCCCGACCCGTCGAGGCCCAGCGTCACCGTGACGGTGCGGTCGAGAAAGTCGCGGTCGTGGCTGACGATCAGGACGGTACCGTCATAATCGCCGATCACCTCCTGCAACAGGTCGAGCGTCTCCAGGTCGAGATCATTGGTCGGCTCGTCGAGGACCAGCAGGTTGGACTCGCGCGCGAACTCACGCGCGAGCAGCAGACGCGAACGCTCGCCGCCCGATAGCGTGCCGATCTTCGCCTCGGCCAGCGACGGGTCGAACAGGAACTCCTTGAGATAGCCATGGATATGCTTGCGCGTACCCCGCACGTCGATCCAGTCGCCGCCATCGGCCAGCACCTCGCGTACCCGCTTTTCGGGTGCCATCAATTTCCGCTGCTGGTCGATGATGACGCCGTCCAGCGTCTTGGCGAGGAAGACCGTGCCTTCGTCGGGCTCGATCTCGCCGGTGAGCAGCTTGAGCAGGGTTGTCTTGCCAGCGCCATTGGCCCCGACCAGGCCGATACGGTCGCCGCGCGTGACCTTTAGGCTCAGATCCTTGATGATCGTGCGGTCGCCATAGCGCTTGGTGACATGCTCGGCCTTGATGACCTCCTTGGTCTTCACATCGTCCGAGGCGATGCCGAGCTTGGCGGCACCCTGTGGCCCGATCATCGCGGCGCGGGTGGCGCGCATCTGGTGCAGCTTTTCCAGCCGCCCCTGGTTGCGCTTGCGCCGCGCGGTGACGCCGCGGTGGAGCCAATGCTCCTCGATCTTGAGCTTGGCGTCGAGCTTCTCGGCGGCGCGCTGTTCCTCGGCATAGACTTGTTCGGTCCAGGCGTCGAAGCCGCCGAAACCCACCTCGTTGCGCCGCATCTGCCCGCGATCGAGCCACAGCGTCGACTTGGTGAGGCGGGTCAGGAAGGTCCGGTCATGGCTGATCACCACGAAGGCGCCGGTGAAGCGCTTCAGCCAGTCCTCCAGCCATTCGATCGCGGCGAGGTCGAGATGGTTGGTCGGCTCGTCGAGCAGCAGCACGTCGGGGTTCATCGCCAGCGCGCGGACGATCGCGGCCCGGCGCTTCTCGCCGCCGCTCGCGGTCGATGCCTCGCGGGTCAGGTCGATGCCGAGTTGCCCGGCGATCGCCTCGGCCTCGTAGCTTTCCGGCGCGCCTCCTCCTGACAGGACATAGTCCATCAGCGTGGCGCAGCCGCTCAGGTCAGGGTCTTGCTCGAGATAAACGACATGGGTGCCGGGCACGATCATACGCCGCCCTTCGTCCGAATCGATGATCCCCGCGATCAGCTTCAGGAGCGTCGATTTGCCCGCCCCATTACGCCCGATCAGCGCCAGCCGGTCGCGCGGACCGATATGGATGTCGAGATGCCGGAAGAGCCAGCCCGAGCCTTGCACAAGGCCCAGGTCTTCATAGGAAAGAACGGGTGCTGCCATGATGGCATTGCAGTTAGGGGCGCGCGGGGAACCCGGCAAGCGCCTCGCGCGCTGTCGCGCGGCTGCATGATCCATTCAGAGGCTGTTCAACGGTTGTCCCCTATGTCACCCTCATGTCGATGACCGTCCTTTTGGCTCTGCTCGCCGCACCGATGGGCTCGCCGCCGATGATCGAAGCGCCGCTCGATCAACGCCGTGGCGACCAGATGCGCGCGTTCCAGGCACGCAAGGAAGGCAATCTGTCGCTGCGCGAGATCGAGGCGCGGGTGGTGCCGACCATGCGCGATTCGCAATATATCGGCTTCGACTATGATGCGGCCGAGGCCATTTACACGCTGAAGTTCCTGCGCAATGGCACGGTCATCTGGGTGGAGGTGGACGGCCGCACCGGCAAGGTCATCGGCCGGACCGACGGGTGATGCCCGGCCTGTCCGGCAGCCTCATGGAATCACAGGGAGTTTTGCGATGCGCGTTCTGATCGTCGAGGACGAGCCCAATCTCGGCCAGCAGTTGAAGGCCACATTGGAAGGCGCGGGCTATGCCATCGACCTCGCCACCGATGGCGAGGAGGGGCATTTTCTGGGCTCCACCGAAAGCTATGACGCGATCGTCCTCGACCTGGGCCTGCCCGAGATTGACGGGCTCACCGTGCTCGACCGCTGGCGCAAGGAGGGCAAGACCACGCCGGTCCTCGTCCTGACCGCGCGCGATAGCTGGTCGGACAAGGTCGCCGGACTGGACGCGGGCGCCGATGATTATGTCGCCAAGCCGTTCCAGACCGAGGAACTGATCGCCCGCCTCCGCGCGCTGATCCGGCGTGCCAGCGGCAATGCCTCGTCCGAACTGACGGCAGGCGATGTTCGCCTCGACACCCGCTCGGGCAAGGTCACGCGTGCCGGCGAGCCGGTGAAGCTGACTGCGCAGGAATATAAGCTGCTTAGCTATCTGCTCCATCACAAGGGCAAGGTGGTCAGCCGCACCGAGCTGATCGAGCATATCTACGACCAGGATTTCGACCGCGATTCCAACACTATCGAAGTGTTCGTGACGCGCATCCGCAAGAAGCTGGGCCAGGATGTGATCACCACCATCCGGGGTCTGGGCTACAGCCTGGACGATCCGTCGGCGGGCGGCGCGGCGGCCTGATCCGGGCATTTGCGTGAAGGACGATCACACCTCGCGCCTGACGCGGCGTACGGGATCGCTGTCGCGCCGCATGATCCTGATCGCCGCGGGGTGGATCATGGTCCTGCTGGCCGGCGGCGGTTTCGCCCTCGACCGGGTGCTGGTGTCCGCGATCACGCAGAATTTCGACGATCGTTTGGCCTATGTCCTGCGTTCGCTGCTCGTCTCGGCGGAGATCCAGCAGGGCGAAGTATGGTTCAGCCGCGAGCCGGCCGATCAAGCGTTTCTTGAACCTGGGTCGGGCGTCTATTGGCAGGTCTCTGCTCCGGGGCGCGAAGCCTTTCCCTCGCGCTCGTTATGGGATCGCCAGCTTGCCTATGGCACGCGTCACAATGACGATGCCATCCACACCTATAACAGCAGCCAGTTCCCGGATGAAAAGCTGCGCATCGTCGAACGCGATGTGAAGCTGCCCGGTTCGGATGTGCGCTGGCGTTTCCAGGTCGCGCAAAGCCGGCAAGGGCTGGATGCTCAGATTGCTGCGTTAAGGCGGACGCTGGTGCGCAGTTTCGCACTGCTCGGCATCGGCCTGTTGTTGATGGCGGCGTTCCAGACCTTTTATGGGCTACGTCCCTTGCGCCGCGTGCGCGAGGAAATCGCGGCGATGCGCGCGGGCAAGGCCAATCGGGTGTCGGATGCCATGCCCAACGAGGTCGCGCCGATGGTCGAGGAACTGAACGCGCTGATCGAACATAATGAGCGCCAGGCCGAGGAGGCGCGGCGTCATGCGGGCAATCTGGCGCATGCGCTCAAGACCCCGCTGACCGTCATCATGAACGCCGCGACCGCACGCGCCGACGATCTGGCCGATACCGTCATTCGCGAGGCGCGGACGATGCGGCGGCAGGTCGATCACCATCTGGCGCGCGCGCGTGCGGTCGGCCGGCGGGGATCGGCTCACAGCCGCGCCGAAGTCTGGCCCAGCCTGGAATCGGTCGAGCGCGCGGTGGGGCGGCTCTATCGCCATGTCCGTATCGATGTGGACGGACCGAAGGATCTCGTCGTCCATGTCGAGCGCCAGGACCTGGACGAAATGCTCGGCAATCTGGTCGAGAACGCGGCCAAATATGGCGGCGGCAGCGTCTTCGTGACAGTGGCGGCGCAGGCCGGCTTCGTCGAAATCCTAGTCGAGGATGACGGCACCGGTATTCCCGAGAACGAACGTGTGCGCATCTTCGATCGCGGCGTGCGGCTGGATACGGGGAAGCCGGGCACGGGCCTGGGCCTCGCCATCGTCCGCGACGTGGCGGAGATTTATGGCGGTACCGTTTCGCTCGAGGAGAGCGAGGATCTGGGCGGGCTGCTCGTGCGGCTCAGGCTGCCGGCGGCGGTGGGCTGAGCCACCTATAGCGAAACATCCTCGCCCTTCCCGCCCACGCTAGCGGGTGGGAAGGGCGAGGGTGGTGAGCCGTCAGGCCGCTACTTTTTCCAGTGCGCTCATCGCCTGCGCGGCGATTCCGATCGAACGCTTGCGCGCTTCATGGTCGAAGATCGAACTGACGATCATCACCTCATCGACCTTGGTCCGTTCCACAAAAGCGGCCAGTTGCCGCTCGACGGTCGCGGGGTTCCCGATCGCCGAGCAGGACAGGACATGGTCGAGGATCGCCGCACCCTGTGGCCCCAGGCTTTGGCGGTAACCCGGGACGGGCGGGGGCAGCTTGCCGGGGCGACCGGTGCGCAGCGCGACGAAGGCCTGTTGCTGTGAACTCGCCAGCAACTCCGCCTCTTCGTCGGTATCGGCGGCGAAGACGTTGAATCCCGCCATCGCATAGGGCTTGTCGAGCACGGCCGACGGTCGGAAATCGCGGCGATAGATGGCCAGCGCATCATCGAGCGCATCGGGTGCGAAATGCGAGGCGAAGGCATAAGGAAGGCCCAGCGCGGCGGCGAGTTGCGCGCCGTACAGGCTCGACCCCAAAATCCACATTTGCGGCCGTGCACCCGCGCCGGGCGTCGCGACGATTCCCGTCTGGCCGTCATCGGCAAAATAGCTCTGCAGCTCCATCACGTCGCGCGGGAAAGCGTTGGGATCGCTGTCGAGCGTGCGGCGCAGCGCGCGGGCGACCCGCTGGTCCGATCCCGGCGCGCGGCCTAGCCCCAGGTCGACGCGGCCCGGGAACAACGCATCGAGCGTCCCGAACTGCTCGGCGATGGTCAGCGGTGCATGATTGGGCAGCATGATGCCGCCGGCGCCGATCCGGATGGTCTTCGTCGCCGCACCCACATGCGCCAGCACGACTGCCGTCGCGGCCGAGGCAATGCCCTCCATGCCGTGATGCTCGGCCGTCCAGTAACGGTGATAGCCCTGCGCCTCGGCATGGGCGGCGAGGTCGGCGGCGTTGGCGAGCGCCTGGGCCACCGTGCCGCCCTCGATGACGGGGACGAGATCGAGCAGAGAATAGCGTTTCATGCCAGTAAGATGGGGAGACATTGGCGCCGTCGCCAGCCAAGACCGCGTATCAGAAGGACAAGCCGTACTTCACCGCCATGCCGCGTTCGGCCGGCCGCATCGCGACATTGCCCGGATCGCGGCGCCAGAAGAGATGGGTCGACACTTCGCCCGAACCCATCATGACTGCGTGCCGCGCCTCGAACAGCAACTCCCGCCCGGTCGGGGACAGCGACAGGCGGTGCGCGTCCCAGCCATCGACGCGGCCGCCGGCATAGTCCCAGTGCATCGGCAGGCGCAGGTCGAGCCCGCCGGCCATCACGCGCAACGGCTGGGCGACGCGCAAATCGATCCGGTCGCCGCCGAATAGCCCGGCCTTGCCCGCCTCGACCGACCAGCTCTGGCTGGCGAGCGACCCGCCGCCCATTGCGCCATCGGCCAGCGACCAGCCGCGCCGCCACCGCCCGCCCAGCGACCAGCCGCCATCGTCCTGCCAGCGTGCGGCAGCCTCGGCGAACCAACTCGTCGCGCGCGGCTGGCCCAGCGCCGAGCCGAACCAGCCGCCCAGCACCGTCGACCGCTCGGCCAGGCGCGAGGCGGTCAGGCTGGTCGCGATCCTGCCGACGCGGCGGTCCACCGTGACCGCCATCTGGTCATAGGCGGGAGCTTCCATGCCGGGTGCGACGGCGGCGGGGAAGCGTCCGCTCTCCATCGCCACGCTGACCCCGACGCCGCCCAGCCACTGGCGTAGCGCGGCCGAGGCCTGGGGGGCGCGGTCGAACCCGAAACCGGGATCGCTGGTCAGAAAGGCAGGGCCGGCCTGTCCCGTCCAGCCGGCGACCAGCGCCTCGCCGCTGCTGGCAAAGCCGAAGCCGACCATCGTGCGCGGGCTGACCGCCTGGGTCATCGTGCCCGCGACGATCCGGCGAGTCTGGGGCGCCGGATCGCTGGGTACGATCGCGCGCAGCCGCGCCTCGCCGGGCTGCACGATCGCGCTGGTCAGTCCGATCGTCCGGGTGCCGTCGGACAGAGTCTTGCCATCGATCTGGCCGAGCAATGTGGTGGCGAGGATAGGGCGGGGGCCGGTCTGGGCGACGGTGGCGGACAGGTCGAGGGCATAGGCGCGCGCATAGCTGTCCAGCGCGACCAGGCGCAGGTCCCTGGCCGTCGCATCGCCCATGGCGGCGGACAGCCTTATATTGGTCGTCATCGACACGGGCGCGCCGGCCCCCGCCACGCTCATGCCGCCGACCGGCTGGAAGGCCGCGGTCAGGTCTAGCGTTCCCCGGCCATAGACGGCATCGGTCCCCGCCGCCCCGGTATCGCGTGCGGTGCGTAGCAACAGGTCGACGACCTGCGCACCCGACAGATTGGGAAAGGCTTGGATCAACAGCGCCGCCGCGCCGGTGATCTGCGGCGCGGCCAAGGAGGTGCCCGACCACAGCTTGCGCACGCCGGTGGCATCGGGGGCCTCGACCTGTTCGCCCAGCGCGGCCAGGAAATGGGCGGCGGACTGGCCGGCCCGGTTGCTGAAGGCCGAGATGGCGCCGCTCTGCGCCACCGATCCCGCGATGATGACCTGCCCGCGCGCGACGTTCGGATCGTTGGCGATCTGAGCGAGGAGGCTGGGGTCCGACTCGCTGTCATTGCCCGCCGCGATGACGATGATCATGCCCGCGGCGGTCGCGCGGCCGATCGCGGTCTTCATGGCGGCGGGGAGCGTCTCGTTGGACGATAGCGAGATATTGAGGACCCGCGCCTGGGCGGTGCGCGCCGCATCCACCCCCTTGGTCACGAGGTCGAGCGGATAGGCACAACCGCCCTCCGCCCCGCAACTATTGGGCCGGTCGGCGCGCAGCACGACCAGCGTCGCGTCGAAGGCGACGCCCTGGGCCCGCGTCCCGTCGCGGCCGCCCGCCGCGGTGAAGGCGACGGCGGTGCCATGGCCGCTTTCGTCCATCAGCCCGCGCGTGCCCGCGATATCGCTGGAACTGGCGGAGATGCGCCCGGCGAAAAGCGGGTTCTGGGTATCGATGCCCGAATCCAGGATGCCGAGCGCGACATTCTTGCCCGTCGCCCCCTTTTGATAGGCGGCCAGCGCATTCATCGCCACGGCGCCCGCCGTCGCACGGTAGCCGGGAGTGTCGTAATTGGGGGCGGGGGTCGGCGTCGGTGTCGGGTTCTGGGTGGCGGCGGCAGGGGGCGTGGGGGTGGACTGCACCCCTGCGCCACTGCCCCCGCACGCGGCGAGCATCGCCCCGGTGCCCAGCACCGTGCCGATCCGCGCAACGGCCCGCATCGCGGCTATTCCCACCTGTTTCCCCCTCTGCCCCACATCATCCTGTTTGCCCGGTCTTAGGTCGCCAGCGGGTTGCGGCAAAGCGGTCTCGCGCCTACACGCTGGCCCCATGCTGCCCGCTCTGTTCCATATCGACGCATGGATTTTCGATCTGGACAATACCCTATATCCGGCGAGCGCCAATCTGTTCGCGCATATCGACCGGCGGATGACCGAATTTGTCGGCAATCTGCTGGGCGTCGATCGGGAAGAGGCGTTCCGGATACAGAAGGACTATTTCCACGCGCATGGCACGACGCTGGCGGGCCTGATGGCCAAGCATGACGTCGATCCCGCCGCCTTCCTGGCTTATGTCCACGATATCGAGATGGACGTGCTGGAGGAGGATGCGCCGCTCGCCGCCGCGATCGCCAAGCTGCCGGGGCGCAAGCTGGTCTTCACCAATGGCGACAAGCCCTATGCGCTCAAGGTCCTCGATCGGCTGGGGCTGGGCGGGCATTTCGAGGCGGTGCACGACATCCACGCGATGGGGCTGGTACCCAAGCCGCAGCCCTCGGCCTATGCCGGGCTGTGTCAGGCGTTCGACATCGATCCGAAACGCGCGATCTTCTTCGAGGATATGGCGCGCAACCTGGTCCCGGCCAAGGCGATCGGGATGACCACCGTTTGGGTGGACAACGGGTCCGAACAGGTGCCCGGCGACGCCGCCCGCGACCATATCGATTACACCGTCCACGCGCTGACGCCGTGGCTGACCAGCATATTGGAGGAATGACCATGAGCCAGGACCTGGCCGCCACCATCGATGCCGCCTGGGAAAACCGGGCCGAGCTGGGCTTTGCGACGCAGGGAGAGGCGCGGATCGCCGTCGATCGCGCGCTGGCGCTGCTCGACCGGGGTGAGGCACGCGTGGCCGAGCCCGACGGGCAGGGCGGCTGGACCGTCAACCAGTGGCTGAAAAAGGCGGTGCTGCTGTCGTTCCGCCTGAACGACAATGTCCTGATCGACAATGGTCCGGGTGCGGGCCACTGGTTCGACAAGGTGCCGTCGAAGTTCAGCGGCTGGTCGGAAGCGGACTTCCGCGCCGCCGGTTTCCGTGCGGTGCCCGGATCGGTCGTGCGGCGCGGCGCGCATGTGGCCAAGGGCGCGATCCTGATGCCCAGCTTCGTCAATATCGGCGCCTATGTCGGTGAGGGCACGATGGTCGACACCTGGGCGACGGTGGGTAGCTGCGCCCAGATCGGGAAGAATGTCCACCTGTCGGGCGGTGCCGGCATCGGCGGCGTGCTCGAGCCGCTGCAGGCGGGACCGGTCATCATCGAGGACGGCGCGTTCATCGGCGCGCGCGCCGAGGTGGCCGAGGGCGTTCGCGTCGGCGAGGGCGCGGTGCTGTCGATGGGCGTCTATCTGGGCGCCTCGACCAAGATCATCGACCGCGAAACGGGCGAGGTCTTCCGGGGCCATGTGCCGCCTTACTCGGTGGTGGTGCCGGGCACGACGCCTTCGGTGGACGGCAAGCCGGGGCTCTACTGCGCAGTGATCGTCAAGCGCGTCGATGCGCAGACCCGGTCGAAGACCAGCATCAACGACCTGCTGCGGGATTGATGCCTGCCATGCCGATCCGGTTCGCCGGATCGGCATTTCGGTTCGCGCCTTCGTGGCTTTGCGTGAATCCGACCTACAAACCTACCCGCTTCGCCAGCCACCGCGCCGCCGCCTCGGGGCTTTCCTTGGCCGCATCGTCGCGATCCACCCGGTAGTTGGCCTCTCGCATCGCCTCCACCGGGATCCGGTTCAGCATCGGGCGCAGCGCCTCGACGAAGCGGGCATCGCCCGCGCGGTCCTTCGCCACCAGTAATACCGCGTCATAACCCGGTATCGCCCGTTTCGGATCGCTCAGCACCGTCAGCCGATCCGCCGCGATCCGCCCATCCGAGGAAAAGGCGGAGATCACATCCGCCCGCCCGCTATCCAGCGCCCGGTACATGAAGGTCGGGCTGTACGGCGTCATGCTGGCGAACCGCAGATCATAGGCATCGCGCACCGCCGCCCATTCGGGCCGGTCGAGAAATTCCAGGTCGCTGCCCAGCGTCAGGCGCGGCGCCACGCGAGACAGATCGGCGAGCGAGCGCACCCCAAGCCGCTCGGCCAGCGGGGTCTTCATCGCAAAGGCATAGGCATTCTCGAACCCCAGTGGGCCGAGCATCGTCACGTCACGCGTCGCCGTCCAGTCCTTGAGCGCTCCCAGCATCGCCGCGCGGGGTGGGGAATCATGCCGGTGCATCGCCGTGGTCCATAGCGTGCCGGCATAATCGACATAGACGTCGACCTGTCCTGCCGCCGTCGCCTCGAACGCCACCGCCGAGCCCAGGCCGTCGCGATAGCTGACCCGGTAGCCCGCGCGGGTCAGCCGGTCGCCGATAAGGCGCGCGAGGATATATTGCTCGGAGAAGTTCTTGGCCCCGATCACCACCTCGCGCCGCTGATCGCCACCATGCGGCCAGAGCGGCTCGGCCGCCAGCGCCCCGCCGAGCGCCAGCGCCACCAGGCCGCCGATCCACAGGCCCCGCCGCCGCATGGCGAGCCCGCGCTCGATCAGCCCGATCAGCGCATCGACCGTCAGCGCCAGTGCGGCGGCGGCGACGCAGCCGGCCAGCACCAGCGTCCAGGCCTGGGTCTGGAGTCCGGCGAAGATCAGGTCGCCGAGCGAGGGTTGCCCCACCGTCGTTGCCAGCGTCGCCGCGCCGATCGTCCAGACCGCCGCCGTACGGATCCCCGCCGCCAGCACCGGCGCGACCAGGGGCGCCTCGACCAGCCGCAGTTTCTGCGCGCGCGTCATCCCCACCGCATCGGCCGCCTGCAGCACCGCCGGATCGAGCCCGGTCAGCCCCGTCACCCCGTTCCGCAAAATCGGCAACAGCGCATAGAGCGTCAACGCGAGCAGCGAGGGCAGGAAGCCCAGCGCCGGTATCCCGCCGCCGACCAACCCCGACAGGGTCAGCAACAGCGGATAGAAGAGTGCGAGCAGCGCCAGCGCCGGAATGGTCTGCACCAGACTCGCCAGCCCCAGCGCGATCCGCGCCAGCCCGGGTCGCCGCGCACAGGCAAAGGCCAGCGGCACCGCGATCGCGAGGCCAAGCAGCAGCGCCGCCATGCTGACCAGCACATGCTGCGCGAGCAGCGGCGGCACCCGGGCGAGGGCGTCGAGAAAGGCGCTCACCGGGCCAGGCCTGCGAGCCGTTCGGCCTGATGCCGGGGCACGGCCATCAGGCTCTGCGCGATGGGCCCGCCTTCGCCCGCCACCAGTTGCACGGGCGTCGCATCGGCGACGATCCGCCCCTGATCCATCACCAACACGCGCGACGCGGTCAACAGCGCCTCGGCCATGTCATGCGTGACCAGCAGAGTCGTCAGCCCCAGCCGCTCATGCAGTTCGACCAGCCGCCCCGCCACCGCATCGCGGGTGACGGGGTCGAGCGCACCCAGCGCTTCGTCGAGCAACAGGATCGGCGGTGCGGTGGCCAGCGCGCGGGCGATGGCGACACGCTGGCGCTGCCCGCCCGACAGCGCCTCTGGCATACGCGCCGCGACGTCGCGTGGCAGCTCGACCAGATCGAGCATCTCGCCCACCCGCTCGCCGACCAGCTGGCCGGTCAGGGTCAGGCCGATCGCGATATTGGCCGCGACCGTCATATGGGGAAACAGGCCATGCTGTTGAAACACATAGCCGATCCTGCGACGCAGGTGATGCGGGGCCTCGTCGGTCACATCCCGCCCATCGATCGCGACCGACCCGGAATCGGGGTTCTCCAGGCGGTTGATCATGCGCAGCAGCGTCGACTTGCCCGAGCCCGAGGCCCCCACCAGCGCAACGAAGGCACCGCGCATGATGTCGAGCGAGACATGGTCGACGGCGGTAACCGTGTCGTAACGGCGGCACACGCGATCGAGCGCGATCATGGGGGCGGAGGGATTCACGGCTCCCCTAACGCGGGATAGGCGCATTCCGCCTCATCCCGTCATGTTTCGGGGCTATGCCTTGGCCCCGCCACGCGATAAGGCGTGTAAAACATGTTCAACAAGGCGGCTGGTTCGGGCCGTCAGGAGAGTAAGATGACCCAGACCGCCAGCCAGGTTCTCGACCGCGTCCTCGTCCTCGAAATGGTCCGCGTGACCGAGGCGGCGGCGATCGCGGCCTCCACCTTGGTCGGGCGCGGCGACGAGAAGGCGGCGGACGCGGCGGCGGTCGAGGCGATGCGCGCGGCGCTCAACGAGCTCGACATGGACGGCACCGTCGTCATCGGCGAGGGCGAGCGCGACGAGGCACCGATGCTGTTCATCGGCGAGAAGGTCGGCACCGGCCATGGCCCGGAGATCGACATCGCGCTCGATCCGCTGGAGGGCACGACCATCTGCGCCAAGGCGGGGCCGAACAGCTTGGCGGTGCTGGCGATCGCGGAGAAGGGGCACCTGCTTAACGCACCCGATGTCTATATGGACAAGATCGCGGTCGGCCCCGGCTATCCGGCGGGTGTCATCGACTTGGATCGCAGCCCCAGCGACAATATCCGTGCCATCGCCGAGGCCAAGGGCGTGAAGCCCGGCGACATCACCGTCTGCGTGCTCGACCGGCCACGGCATGAAGGGCTGATCGCCGAACTGCGCTCGCTGGGCTGTGGCGTGGTGCTGATCGGCGATGGCGATGTGGCAGGAGTGATCGCGACGACCGATCCGGAGACGACGATCGACTGCTATATGGGGTCAGGCGGCGCGCCCGAGGGCGTGCTCGCCTGCGCCGCGCTGCGTTGTGTCGGTGGGCAGTTCAAGGGGCGGCTGCTGTTCCGCAACGACGCCGAGCGCTCGCGGGCGCATAAGTGGGGCGTGACCGATCTCGACAAGCAATATGACCTGACCGAACTGGCGCAGGGTGACTGCATCTTCGCCGCGACCGGGGTGACTGACGGCTCGCTGCTGGCGGGTGTGAAGCGCCATGCCAAGGTGATGACGACCGAGAGCGTCGTGATGCGCGCGTCGTCGGGCACCGTCCGCTGGGTGAAGGGGCAGCATCGGCTTTGATGTGGGGCTAAGGTGACATTCCCCCCGTTCAGTCTGAGCGACGTCGAAGGCCAAGGGATCACACCTCGTCAAGCCGCGATGGACGGGCGTGCGCTTCGACTTCGCTCAGCGCGAACGGGGGATAGGGAGGATTGGCCGTGATGAAGGGATCATCCAGATGTCTTCCGTTCTAGCCGCCATCCTGCTCCTCGCCGCGCTGGCAGGGATGTGGTGGTTCCAGAAGGGCGATCTGGGCGAATATCGGCGGTTCAAGGCGCTGAACGACGGCCATTCGCGGCGGATGCGGTTTCGGTTGTGGCTGGCGCGGTCGGCGCTGGCGTTTCTGCTGCCGGTGCTGGTCGGGCTGGCGCTGCTCGGACGGATCAATGCGCTGGCGATGATGCCGGGCGAGTTCGGGGGCGTGGCGAGCGTCCTGCCGCCGATCTTCGACAGCGGCGAGGCGCTGCAGGGGATGCTGGTCGGTGGTGCGATCGGCGGGCTGTTCGCGGGGGCGGTGCTGGCAAGGGTGCGGGGGCGCAAGCCGCTGGGGGATGTCTCCGCGCTGCTGCCGCGTGAACGGCGCGAGCTGAAATATGGCGCGGCCCTGAGCGTGATGGCCGGGGTGACGGAAGAGGCGTTCTTCCGCCTCTACCTGCCGCTCCTCGTCGCGTTGGTGACGGGGCAGGCGTGGATCGGTTTTGCCGTGTCGCTCCTGCTGTTCGGAGCGATGCACCGCTATCAGGGCTGGGCGGGGATTCTTGCCACCACCGCCTTGGGGGCGGTGATGACGGGGCTGTACCTGATGACCGGCAGCTTGTGGGTGGTGATGCTGGTCCATGCGCTGGTGGACCTCAACGGCTTGGTGGTGACGCCGTTGATGGGTGGGATGCCCCGTAGAAATCCTCCCCTATAAGGGGCGGGGGACCATGCATAGCATGGTGGAGGGGGCGTGCCGCGAGCGACACCCTATGAGGAAGCCCCCCTCCGTCAGGGCTCGCGCCCTGCCACCTTCCCGTGCCGGGGAGGATTTTTTAGTTCTTCAGTCGCCAGCCGGTGCGGAAGATCCAGCCGATCCACGCCAGGCACACCAGGAGGAACAGCCCCGTCACCCCCAGGCTGACCCCCGGCGTCACGTCCGACGTGCCGAAGAAGGTCCAGCGGAACCCGTTGATCAGATACACGACCGGGTTGAACAACGTCACCGTCCGCCACGGCTCGGGCAGGATCGTCACCGAATAGAAGGCACCCCCCAGAAAGGTCAGCGGGGTGACGATCAGGAGGGGGATGACCTGCAACTGCTCGAACCCGCGCGCCCAGATGCCGATGGCGAAGCCGAACAGCGAGAAGGTCACCGACACCAGCAGCAGGTAGAAGAGCATGGCGATCGGATGCAGGATGCTGAGGTCGACGAACATATAGGCGGTGGCGAGGATGACGAGCCCGATCACCATCGACTTGCTGGCCGCCGCCCCGACATAGCCCAGCACCGTTTCGATCGGCGATAGCGGCGCGGACAATATCTCATACATGGTGCCGGTGAATTTGGGCATGTAGATGCCGAGACTCGCGTTCATGATGCTTTCCGAGAAGATCGACAGCAGCATCAGGCCCGGTACGATGAACGCGCCGTACGGCACACCAGAGACCTGGTTCATCGCCGAGCCGATCGCGGTGCCGAACACCACGAAATAGAGCGTCGTGGTGATCACCGGAACCATCAGGCTGGTCCACACCGTGCGCCGGAAGCGCGCCATTTCGAAGCGATAGATCGACCAGATGCCATGCAGGTTCATGCGCGTGTCCCTTCGACCAGATCGACGAAAATATCCTCCAGCGAGGATTTATAGGTTTCCAGATCGTTGAACCCGATCCCCAGATCGCCCAGCGTGCGCAACAGCGAAGGGATGCCGGTCCGCTCGGCCCGTGCATCGAAGATATAGCGCAGCCGCTTGCCCTCATCCTCCAGCGCCAGATGCCATTCCGCCAGCTCCGACGGAATCGTCGCCATCGGTTCGGCGAGCGTCAGCAGCATTTCGCGCTTGCCGAGCTTCTTCATCATCTCGGCCTTTTCCTCGACCAGGAGCAATTGCCCCTTGGCGATCACGCCCACCCGATCGGCCATCTCCTCGGCCTCCTCGATATAGTGCGTGGTCAGGATGATGGTGACACCGCGCTCACGCAGCCGGTGGACCAGCTTCCACATGTCGCGGCGCAGCTCGACATCGACGCCCGCCGTGGGTTCGTCGAGGAAGAGCAGGTCGGGCTCGTGGCTCAGCGCCTTGGCGATCAGCACGCGGCGCTTCATGCCGCCCGACAGCTCCATCAGCTTGGCATGGCGCTTGTCCCACAGCGACAGGTCGCGCAGCACCTGTTCGATATAGGCCGGGTTGGGTGCGCGGCCGAACAGGCCGCGACTGAAATTCACCGTGTCGATGACGCGTTCGAACATGTCGACCGACAATTCCTGCGGCACCAGCCCGATCTTGCGGCGTGCGCCCTTGTAATCGCGCAGCGCGTCATGGCCGTCGACGCGGATCGCGCCGGCCGAGGGCGTGACGATGCCGCAGACGATCGAAATCAGCGTCGTTTTCCCTGCGCCATTGGGGCCGAGCAGCGCGAAGATCTCGCCACGCCGGATGCTCAGGTCGACAGGCTGAAGCGCGGTGACACCGCCCTTATAGGTCTTGGTCACGCCCTCGACGGACAGGATCGGGTCGGTCATGCGGCAGTTCCCCGTGATAAGACTGCCGCTTTATCAACCGTTTCGCGCGTCGGCGATGGCCTTTTGCAATTGTTCGACAGGCAATGCACCCGACAGGATGCGGTTGCCGACGATCCAGCTCGGCGTGCCGGTCAGCCCGAGCCGCCCGGCCGCCTCCAGATTGCGCGCGATCTCGGCATCGGCCTGGGGCTGGAAGGCCGCCATCTTGCTCGTATCGACGCCCGCAGCCTTCGCCGCCGCCGCGATCGTCGCGTCGCTGACCGGGCCGCCAGCGTACAGCGCGTCGTGGAAGGCCTGGAATTTGCCTTGGGACGCAGCCAGCAGACTCATCCGCGCCGCCGCCTTGCTCGACGGCGCGAGGATCGGCAGCTCGCGATAGACGATGCGGAGTTTCGGATCAGCCTGGACCAGTTGCTTGAGCAGCGGCAGGCTGGCCCGGCAATAGCCGCAATTATAGTCGTAGAATTCGACCAGCGTGACGTCACCCTGCGGATTGCCGCTATAGGCGCTGCCGAACGGCTTGGTCAGGTCGCCACCGATGGCGGCCACCGCCTTGCCCTGCTCGCGGTCCTGAAGCCGCTGCATCGCCTCCGGGATCACCTCGGGATGGTCGAGCAGATAGGCGCGCACCGCTTCGCCCTGAATGCCATGCGGCGCGGCGAGCTGCTGTATGCCGATCGCAGCGCCGCCGCCGACCAGGCCGCCGATCACCGCGACCGCGGCCAATGCCTTCACACTCATTTGCGGCGCTTCTTCTTGGTTCCGGCTTCGGCGTCGGCAGAGGTCATCGCGATATCCTGCGCCCGAATCCATTCGGACGTGTTGGGGGGAAGATTGGCGAGCGCATAGCGCGCGCTTTGAATGGCGGTGCGGTTGTCACCCATCATGCTCGCCCGCTCGGCAGTGGCGAGCGCGGCGCGCGGGGTGTCGCCCAGTTGCTCATAGGCGGTGCCAAGCTGGACCCAGGCAAAGGGATTATCCTCGTCGCGCTGCACCGCGACTTTCAGGACCTTCACCGCCTCGGCCAGATGGCTCTTGTCCTCGGTCGCGATCAGCGCATGGCCGAAGGTCGTCGCGATCAGCGCATTCTGGCCCGAGGCCATGGTCGCTTCGCGCAAGGGTGCCAGCGCCTCTTGCGGCTTGCCCGATTCGAGCAGGATCTGACCCTGGATCTCCAGGAAATAGGGATCGTGCGGGTCTTTGGCGATCAGCGCATTGGCCTCCGCATCGGCTTTCTCAGGGTAGCCCGCCTTGTGATAGGCATAGGCGCGGGCATAATGCGCATAGACCGACTGGTCGCTCGCCGGATATTTGTTCAGCGTCGTCTCCGGCGAGCCGACATAGCCGAGCAGCTTGGCCTTCACGCGCAGGAAGCGTTCTTGCAATTTGGGATCGACCGGCTTGTTCCAGGCGGGCGAGGCCTGAAGATCGGCGGTCAGCGCCTGGATACGATCGCTCGACAGCGGGTGGGTCTGCGCGAACGGATCGATATTGGTATAGCCGTAGCGATATTCCTGGTTCTGTAACTTCTTGAAGAAGCTCAGCATCCCCTTGCCGGTGATGCCGGCTGTGTTGAGATATTTCGCGCCGGCCGCGTCGGCGGTGGATTCCTGGGTCCGGCTGAACGACAGGACCTTGCCCATCGCCGCCTGCTGGCCCGCCGCCATGATCCCAGCCCCCGCCGCGCCGCCGCCCGCCGCCATCGCGGCCAGCCCCAGCACCATCGAGAGCAGATACATGCCCATGGCGGGCTTCATCGCGGCATCACCCAGCACGACATGGCCATCGGCGATATGGCCCAACTCGTGCGCGACGACGCCCTGCACCTCGTTCACATTGTCCGCCGCCTGCAGCAGCCCCGAATGGACATAGACGATCTGCCCGCCCGCCACGAAGGCGTTGATCGAATCGTCGTTGATCAGGACGATCTTGACGGTTCGGGGGGAGAGCCCCGCGGCCTTGATGATCGGCGCGGCCATGTCGGCAAACATGGTTTCGGTTTCGGCATCGCGCAGGATCGACTGTGCAGCCGCCGGCTGCGCCCAGAGGAGCGCCGTGACGGCGAAGGCGGCGATCAGACGCTTCATGATTCCTCTATCGTCGGGTCGGGGGCCATACACAACCGGCTTTGCACAGGGCCACGCGACGAATAGCCTCTGGCAACCGGTGGCTGAACGGGGGGCGAACGAATGATGGGCATGATCGCGACGGATGCAACGGCACAGGCCCCATTGGCTTGTCGTCTGGCGCCGGAGCAGCGGTTGATACGACGCCTGTTCGACCTGCCCCTGCCAATGCGCGAGGCGCTGGTGGCGGCGGCGGGCGATACGGTGTCGGAGGTCGGCGGCCTGTTCCATGCCTCTGATGTCGGGGGACGGGCCCAGGGGCCGTCCATGCGCTTCGTCCAGGGGTATCGGGTAGGGCGCTCTGGCTGGTCTGGGCAGAGCAGGGCGGGATCGCGCATCGTTACCGGGTGTTCGGCCTCCGCGAGACGGGCAAGGGCGTGATGCCGGTGGCGCCGCCGGACGGGGGACATCCGAACTCACTTTGTGCCGTGTCGCAGAAGATGGTGGCGCGGACGCCGCTCTGAAGAGCTCTTGCATTCCTCCCCTGTAAGGGGAGGGGGACCATGCGCAGCATGGTGGAGGGGTGTCGCCAGCGGTGAGGGTTTGCTTGCCTCGCCAATGGCGACACCCCTCCGTCAGGCCTGCGGCTTGCCACCTCCCCTTCCAGGGGAGGATGAGTGGGCGTGACGGGCGCGGCCCCTCCACGTCCTCTGCAACCGCCCCAACGAAAAACGCCCTCCTTCCGCCGGGGGAAGGAGGGCGTCTTCATTCACACCGGTTCGGCGATCAGGCGCCGAAGGTCCGCTGCCACCAGCCGCGACGCGGAGTTTCGGCGGTAGGGGCTTCGGCGTCCGCAGCGGCCGGTTCCTCGGCCGTCACGGTTTCCACCTCGGCGGGCGCTTCCTCGGCGACCGGCTCGGCGGCGACCTTGGGGGCGGCCTTCTTGCGGGTGCGCTTGGGCTTGGCCGGGGCGGCTTCCGCTTCGACCGCAACGGGCGCTTCCTCGGCGACCGGCTCGGCGGCGACCTTGGGGGCGGCCTTCTTGCGGGTACGCTTGGGCTTTGCCGGCGCTTCCGCTTCGACCTCGGCCGCAGGCGTTTCCGGCGCAGCCTCGGCCACCGGAGCTTCCGTCGGCGTCTCGGTCGCCTCGGTCACGGCCGGTGCGGCCTTGCGAGCGCGCGGGCGACGGCGGGTCTTGGGCGCCTCGGCCGCTTCGGCTTCGGCGACCGCCAGCGGCGTCGTCACCGGCGCGGCATCGCCTGCTTCGATCGGCTCGGCGACGGACAGCGGCGCTTCGGCCTGATCGTCATCCGACTCGGCCTCAACCGCGGACTCGCCGGCTTCGTTCGCGCCATTCTCGCCCCGGCGACCGCCACGACGACCCCGACGCCCGCGACGACGACGACCGCCTTCTCGCGGTTCGGCCTGCTCGGCCTCGCTCGCTTCGACGACCTCTTCCTCGGCGCTCTCTTCGCTTTCGGCCTCGTCGAACTCGGCGTCATCGGCCGATGCTTCGTTCTCGGCCTGCTCGCCACCCTCGGCTCCGCCACGGTTGCGACGGCCACGACGGCGGCGACGGCGCTTGCGACCACCACCTTCGCCGTCTTCACGCGGTTCGCGAGGGCTAGCGGCTTCGGTCGCTTCTTCCTCGACCTCTTCCTCTTCTTCCTCTTCGATCTCGTCGATCAGATCGTCCTCATCCTCCTCGACGGGCAGGAGCATGTCGATCTTGGGCGCATAGGCCGGCGGCGGGCCCGAGGCCTCGACCGTCATGCGCGCACCCTCTTCCTCGCGGTCGGGGATGATCTCGACGGTGACGCCGTAACGATCCTCGATCTCGGCGATGTCGGCACGCTTGCGGTTCAGCACATAGACGGCGGCTTCCTGGCTGGCGCGCAGCGTCAGGATCGAGCCGCGACCGCGCGCGGCTTCGTCTTCGATCAGGCGCAGCGCCGACAGGCCCGACGACGACGCGGTGCGGACCAGGCCGGTGCCTTCGCAATGCGGGCAGGGGCGGGTCGAGGCTTCGAGCACGCCGGTGCGCAGCCGCTGGCGGCTCATTTCCATCAGCCCGAAGGACGAGATGCGGCCGACCTGGATGCGGGCGCGATCGTTCTTCAGCGCCTCCTTCATCGCCTTCTCGACCTTCCGGACATTGGAGTTGTTGTCCATGTCGATGAAGTCGATGACGACCAGACCCGCCATGTCGCGCAGGCGGAGCTGACGCGCGATTTCCTGCGCGGCTTCGAGGTTGGTCGCGGTCGCGGTCTGCTCGATATTATGCTCGCGGGTCGAACGCCCCGAGTTGATGTCGATCGAGACGAGCGCTTCGGTCGGGTTGATGACCAGATAGCCGCCCGACTTCAGCTGGACGACCGGATTGTACATCGCGGCGAGCTGGTCCTCGACATGCGCGCGCTGGAACAGCGGGACGGCGTCGGCGTACTGCTTCACCCGGCGGGCGTGCGCGGGCATCAGCAGGCGCATGAAGTCCTTCGCCTGGCGATAGCCTTCCTCGCCCTCGACGATCACTTCCTCGATCTCGCGATTGTAGATGTCGCGGATCGCACGCTTGATCAGGTCGCTGTCGCCATAGATCAGCGTGGGCGCCGACGAATGCAGCGTCTTTTCACGGATACCGTCCCACAGGCGGGCGAGGTAATCGAAGTCGCGCTTGATCTCGGTCTTGGTGCGCTGGAGCCCGGCGGTGCGGACGATGCACCCCATGGTCGAGGGCAGCGCCATCTCGGCCATGATGGTCTTCAGCCGCTTGCGGTCGGCCGCGTTCGAGATCTTCCGGCTGATGCCGCCGCCGTGGCTCGTGTTGGGCATCAGGACGCAGTAGCGACCCGCCAGCGACAAATAGGTGGTCAGCGCCGCGCCCTTGTTGCCGCGCTCTTCCTTGACGATCTGGACCAGCAGCACCTGGCGGCGATGGATGACGTCCTGGATCTTGTAGCGGCGGCGCAGATTCTGGCGACGCTGGCGCAGCGCCTCGACCTGGTCGTCATTGACGGTCGACTTCTTCGGGCGCGGCGCGCCTTCGCCGTCCTCATCGTCGTGATGGTCGTCGGCGTGATCGTCATGATCCTCGCCGTCATGATCCTCATCGTCCTCGGCGTCGAGCTCGGCGCGAAGGGCTGCCTCTTCGGCGGCATGCTCGGCCTCTTCGCGCAGCAGGGCTTCGCGATCTTCCTTGGGGATCTGGTAATAGTCGGGGTGGATTTCCGAAAAGGCCAGGAAGCCGTGACGGTTGCCGCCGTAATCGACGAACGCCGCCTGCAGCGACGGTTCGACGCGGGTCACCTTGGCAAGGTAGATATTACCCTTGAGCTGCTTGCGCTCGGCGGATTCGAAGTCGAATTCCTCGATCCGGTTACCCTTGACGACGGCCACGCGGGTTTCTTCCCGGTGGCGTGCGTCGATCAGCATACGCGTGGTCATTATGAAGTCTCCACGCGCGCGCCGGGCTCTGAGGCTGCCGTCGCGCGCGGTAAATAAGGTGGGCGGCGGCGCGAGGCGCCGGTCCGCTGGTCAAAAGGGCGTGTGTGGCCGTCGCAGTCGCAGCGCCGGCAACGGGGCCGGTGCGGACCCACGACACCGCGATCCCGCCGGCAGGGGCCGGTCGGTCAGCGGGGTGGATCATATGCGTCATGCGAGCGTCAACCTGGTTGGCCTTGCGCGCGATCAGGCGTCGCGTTCCCGGCCTTGGAAGGATGGCCCCGCCCCCGATCGTTGGGAGAGGTGATCGAGGCCGGGGTCCGCAGGATTGCTAGCATTACAACTCACTTTGCGCAACAGGCGGCGAATCGCCGCTTTGCCGGCGAAAAAATGCCGAATTGCCGGTTAACCAAATGTTGAAAGCCCCCCGTGACCCACCGGGGTCTAGCCCCAAACGGTCGATCTCCGGATCGCCAAAAGGGGTTTGCGTAATGGCTTTTCGCTGGACCAGCAGTCGCTGGGCGCGGCATGACAGCCGGGCCGTGTTCATGCTGCTCACATTCCTGCTGGGGGTGTTCGCCCCCGTCAGCGCCTTCGCCGCCAAGGTGCAGAAGGTGGTGGTGCGCGGTGCGCAAGTGATCATCCGGTTCGATTCGCCGGTGAAACGCGCGCGCAGCGTCATGTTGAACGAGCCACGGCGAATCGCGATCGACGTGGTCGGCGCCTCGCCCGGCGGCGGGGCCGGTGGACGCGGGCCCATGCCGATCGACCAGGGGGTGGTGCGCACTTTGACCCAGAGCGTGGTCAAGCCCGACGTCACCCGCCTGCGCTTCGAACTGGCGGAAGATGCCATGATCTTCGACGGCGGGTTCGACAGTGACGGGCGGCAATTGTCGCTGACGCTCAAGCCGCTGCGCCGCGGCTATACGCAGGCGAGCTTCGTCGGCGCACTCGATTTCTTTCCGTTTCATTTTCCGGGGCGCAAGCCCAGCTACACTCTGTCGGTGCCCGTGCCCTCGGCGGCGCGCACGCTGCCGCTTCCGCGCGTGCAGGGCGCTGACAATCGCCCGCTGGTCGTGATCGATGCGGGCCATGGCGGGGTCGATCCCGGCGCGATCAACCCGCAGACGGGCTTGCGCGAAAAGGACGTGACACTGGCCATCGCCAAGGCGATCCGCGACACGCTGGTCGCCAGCGGCCGGGTGCGCGCGGCGCTGACCCGCGAGGACGACCGCTATATCCTGCACCGCGAGCGCTATAATATCGCGCGGCGGCTGCATGCCGACCTGTTCATCTCGATCCATTGCGACAGCGCCGGTGCGGGCGAGGCTCGCGGGGCCACCGCCTATACCCTGTCCGACGTCGCCTCCGACAAGGAAGCCGCGCGCCTCGCCGCCCGGGAGAACAAGGCCGATGTGATCGCGGGCGTCGATCTGGGCGGTAACAGCGACGTTTCCTCGATCCTGATCGACCTGGCCCAGCGCGAGACGATGAACGCCTCGGCCAGCTTCGCGCGGCTACTGGGCCGCGAGGCGCAGCCGCTGATCCCGGTCAAGCCCAGCTTCCACCGCATGGCCTCGCTGATGGTGCTCAAGGCGCCCGACATGCCGTCGATCCTGTTCGAGACGGGCTATATCTCCAACATGCAGGACGCGGCCTTCCTCGACAGCAAGGACGGACAGAAACGGATCGCGCAGGCGGTGCTACAGGCGGTCGAGGTGCATTTCGCGCGGCGGATGGCGTCGCGATAAGGAGGGAGGCTACGCCATCTTTCCCATTTTTGGCTGCCGCCATTGGGGGGGGTGTAGGCCTGCCCACTCGCCCAATGCACATCGCGCTCAGATCACGGTACCGGTCAGCGTTCCGATCAGCGCCGTGATTCCCATCGCCAACGCCCCCAGTATGACCACCCGCAGCATCCCGCGAGCGACCGGTGCCCCGCCGGCTCGCGCGCCCAGGGCGCCGAGTAACGCCAGCAGCATGAGAGCGGTCGCGGGCACCGCATAGAGGACAACCCCGCGCGGGGCGAGTGCGGCCAGAACGGGCAATATGGCCCCGGCGCTGAACGCGCCCGCAGAAAACATCGCCGCTTGGAGTGGGTTCGCGCCGCCTTCGTCGGCCATGCCGAGTTCGTCGCGACGGTGCGCCCCAAGCGCGTCATGCGCCATCATCTGTTCCGCCACGCGATAGGCCAGGATGGGCTCGACCCCGCGCATCTCATAGATGGCGGCCAGTTCACGCGTTTCGGCGAGCGGCGCGCGATCCAGTTCGGCCGCCTCGCGCAGCAGGTCGGCGCGTTCGGTATCGGCCTGCGAACTGACCGAGACATATTCCCCCGCCGCCATCGAGAGTGCCCCTCCGACCAGCGCCGCTACGCCTGCCAACAGGACGGTGCCCGCCGTCGCGCCGGGAGCGGCTGCGACGCCCACGATCAGGCTGGAGACGGAGATGATGCCGTCATTCGCGCCCAGTACGGCGGCCCGTAGCCATCCGGTCCTATGCACCAGATGGTGTTCGCCGATGGTGTGGCAATTATCCTCAGTCATATTTCGGTATAAGTAGCCATATTGTCGAATGAAGATGTCTATTCGATAAGTATATCCAGGCAATATGTCTAGACATTGGTTATGCGGAATCATCTATCAGAAGCGGACAAAGGAAGTTTTGAACATGAAAATTAATCGCAACTTGGTGAGGGCATTAATGGAGGGGTTTCTTATAATTGACCTATCTAGCTTGGCATTGGATTGTACTTGAAAATACTCGGTAAAAAGCGCGCTCAGCGCAGAGCCTAGAGGTGGGATCGAGCGTTGTCCGTTGCCCTGTGCGAGTCGGCTCGTATCTGTGGTCATCGGGAGGCAAATGCTCGGAAGCCGGAAAGGGCAATCGCCGATGCCGCACGCCCAGGCGTCGCCGATGGCCGACTGAGTTGTGTAAGAGGGCTGCAAGGCGGCGACCGTGATTCCCCTATGACAACACTGGCGAGGCTGCCCATCTGGCTGTAACCAGCGGATAGGCGTAAAGGCGCGGCCATGATCCGCGTCTGTGCCCTTTACCGTTTCGCCACCTTCCCCGACCCCGCCGCGCTGCGTGAACCTCTGCTCGCCGTGGCGGAGGCCCATGGCATTCGTGGTACGCTGCTCCTCGCGAACGAAGGCATTAACGGCACCATCGCCGGCACGCAGGACGGGATCGAGGCGGTGCTCGACCATATCCGCACGCTGCCCGGTTGCGCCGAGCTCGACTATAAGGACTCGACCGCCGAGACGATGCCCTTCCACCGGATGAAGGTGCGGTTGAAGCGCGAGATCGTGTCGATGGGCGTCGACGGCATCGATCCCACCCGTGAGGTCGGCACCTATGTCGCGGGCGCGGCGTGGAATGCGCTGATCGCCGACCCGAAGACCGTCGTGATTGACACGCGCAACGATTATGAGGTCGCGATCGGTAGTTTCGACGGCGCGGTCGATCCGAAGACCAAGAGCTTCCGCGACTTTCCCGACTGGTTTCGCGCCAACCGCGACGAACTGCTCGCCGGCAAGACCCAGGTGGCGATGTTCTGCACCGGGGGCATACGCTGCGAAAAGGCGACCGCCTTCCTGAAGGCCGAGGGCGTGGAGGATGTCTTCCACCTCGACGGCGGTATCCTGAAATATTTGGAGACGATGCCGGCCGAGGAAAGCCGCTGGCAGGGCGAATGCTTCGTCTTCGATGCGCGCGTGGCGGTCGGCCATGGGCTGGAGCAGGGCAGTCATGCACTGTGCCATGGTTGCCGGATGCCGGTCAGCCCCGAGGATCGCACCTCGTCGCTCTATGTCGAGGGCGTGAGTTGCCCCGCCTGCCACGGCACGCGTGATGCGGAACGGCTGGCCGCCTATGCCGAGCGGCATCGGCAGGAGCGGCTGGCGGCGGCGCGAGGGCAGACGCATGTCGGTGCGCGCTTCGACCCCAAGGACGATCGGCGCGACGAACCGCACGCGCCCTGAGCCCCAAGTGACGGCAAGGGAGTGGCAAGGCGGGTGGCAAGCTCGGGCGAACCTGCTACACGGGCCGGCGCAAAGCCATGGCCGTTGATCCCTCCCACCCGTCCGATTCCCCCGAAACCCCGCGCCGGCGCCTGTGGAGCCGTTGGTGGGTGAAGGCGCTGGCGGCGCTTGCGCTGCTGGCCGCGATCGGGGCGGGGGTGTTCTGGCTGGTCTTCATGCGCGACCTGCCCTCGGTCGATGCGCTCAAGGCTTATGAGCCGCCGCTGCCCACGCATGTCCGTGGCATCGATGGCACGCCCATCCAGTCCTATGCCCGCGAACGTCGCGTCGAGCTGTCGTACAACGAATATCCGCCGCTGCTCGTCCGCGCCTTCCTCGCCGCCGAGGACAAGAGTTTCTTCGAGCATGGCGGCGTCGATTATCCGGGTCTGGCGGGCGCGGTGCTCGACTATGCCAAGAAAATGGGGAGCGGCCGGCGCGCGCGCGGCGGTTCGACCATCACCCAGCAGGTCGCCAAGAACCTGCTGATCGGCAACGCTTACTCGCCGACCCGCAAGATCCGGGAGGCGATCCTCGCCTATAAGATCGAGGCGACGCTGACCAAGCCGCAGATCCTGGAGCTCTATCTCAACCAGATCGCACTGGGCCGGAACGCGTTCGGCGTCGAGGCGGCGGCGCATGCCTATTTCGACAAGGAATTGAACGAGCTGACGCTCGGGCAGATGGCCTATCTGGCGGTGCTGCCCAAGGGGCCGTCCAATTACGACCCCATCCGCCATCCCGACCGCGCACTGGAGCGCCGCGCCTATGTGCTGCGCGAGATGCTCAGCAACAACTTCATCACCCGCGCGCAATATGATGCGGCGATGGCCGAACCGCTGGGCACTGTGCTGCGCCGCACGCCCAAATATGCGCAGGTCGGCGGCTATTTCGTCGAGGAGGTCCGCCGCCAGCTGATCAAGCAGTTCGGCGAGAATGCGCAGAGCGGGCCGCACAGCGTCTATGAGGGCGGTCTGTGGGTGCGCACCTCTTATGACAAGCGCCTGCAGGATCTGGCGACCGAAGCCCTACGTGATGGTCTCGTCCGGTTCGAGGGCGGGCGGGGCTGGTCCGGGCCGATCCGCCATGTCGATCTCGACGGGGACAATTGGCAGCAGGCGCTGCTCAATACCAATATCGGGCTGGACTATCGCGACTGGCGTGCCGCCATCGTGACCGCCAAGGACACGGGCGAAGCGACGATCGGTTTTGCCAATGGCCGCACCGGTACGCTGCCGCGTTCGGCGGCGCAGATGCCGCGTCGGGGCACGGCGGCGACCGCGTTCAGCGCGCTGAAGGTCGGCGACATCATCGCGGTGGCGCCGCAGGGCAGCGACTTCGGCCTGCGCTCCGTCCCGCGCATCTCGGGCGGCTTCGTGGTCGAGGAACCGGCGAGCGGCCGCGTACTGGCGATGCAGGGCGGGTTCGACGCGCGGCTGCAGGCGTTCAACCGCGCCACCCAGGCCGAGCGCCAGCCGGGTTCGACGATCAAGCCGATCGTTTATTCCGCCGCGCTCGACCATGGCATGACGCCCGCCTCGATCATCGTCGACGGGCCCTTCTGCGTCGATCAGGGGGCTGGGCTGGGTACCAAATGCTTCCGCAACTTCGGCAACTCGGCCGGCGCGGGCCCGCACACCATGCGCTGGGGCATCGAGCAGTCGCGCAACCTGATGACGGTGCGGACGGCCTCCACCGTCGGCATGAAGAACGTCGTCGCGATGATCAAGCAGATGGGGATCGGCGATTTCCCGCCCTATCTGGCCTATGCGCTGGGCGCGGGCGAGACGACGGTGTCGCAGATGGTCAACGCCTATGCGATCCTGGCCAATAACGGGCGCGGTGGCGATCCCTCGCTGATCGACTTCGTGCAGGACCGGCATGGCAAGGTGATCTGGCCGGAGAATTGGCGCGCCTGCGACCGGTGCAACATGGCCGATTATGACGGCAAGCCGATGCCGCGCCCCGTCACGCATCAGCGCCAAGTGCTCGACGCGATGACCGCCTATCAGATGGTGCACATCACCGAGGGCGTGATCCAGCGCGGCACCGCCACGGGCTTGCGCGATCTCGACCGGCCGATGTTCGGCAAGACCGGCACCAATAACGGCCCGACCGATGTGTGGTTCGTCGGCGGCACGCCGCAATTCGTCGGCGGCCTCTATATCGGCTATGACCATCCGCGTTCGCTGGGCGGCTATGCGCAGGGCGGGACGATCGCGGTGCCGATCTTCCACCAGTTCGCGGTGAAGGCCTATGAGGGGCTGGAGAAGCTGCCCTTCCGCGCGGCGCCGGGCATCCGCATGGTGCGGATCGACCGGGCGAGCGGGCGGCCGGTCTATGGCACCTTCCCGACCGGCAACGATCCCAAGCCCGCCGTGATCTGGGAAGCGTTCAAGCCCGAAAGCGAACCGCGGCGTCGCGCGCGCCGGGCGGCCGAGGCGACGACCCAGTCCGCGCCCGCGCCGACCGGGCCGGCCACCCCGGCTCCGCCGCGCGATAGCGATTTCTTGCAAAGGGAAGGCGGAATCTACTAGCCCGCTTCCCATATGACGTTTTTCCGCCCGTTTGGCGGACGCACGACCGATTCGGAGAATATTCATGCGCGCTGAAGCGCAGGCTCATGTCGACACGATCAATGATGCGCTGGCGCTGCTGCGCCGCTTCCTCGACTGGGACCGCGCGCTGCGCCGCCTGGACGAGCTGAACGCGCGCGTCGAGGATCAGGCCCTGTGGAACGACCCCAAACAGGCGCAGGCCGTGATGCGCGAGCGTCGCCGTCTGGACGAGGCGATCACCGCCACCCGCGCCATCGAGAACGAACTGTCGGGCACGGTCGAGCTGATCGAGCTGGCCGAGATGGAGGGCGACGAGGAGCTGGAGAAGGAGGCCGTCACCAGCCTGGGCGATCTCGCCAAGCGGGCCGAGGCCGACAAGGTCAAGGCGCTGCTGGCCGGTGAGGCCGACGCCAATGACAGCTATATCGAAATCAACGCCGGGGCGGGCGGTACCGAGAGCCAGGACTGGGCCGGAATGCTCCAGCGCATGTACACGCGCTGGGCCGAGCGCCGCGGCATGAAGGTCGAGTTGATCGACTATCATGCGGGCGAACAGGCGGGCATCAAGTCGGCGACTTTGCTGGTCAAGGGCGAGAACGCGTACGGCTATGCCAAGGTCGAATCGGGTGTGCACCGGCTGGTGCGGATCAGCCCGTATGACTCCGCCGCGCGCCGCCACACCAGCTTTTCGAGCGTGTGGGTCTATCCCGTGATCGACGACAATATCGAGGTCGAAATCAACGAGAGCGAGCTGCGCATCGACACCTATCGTGCGTCGGGTGCGGGTGGTCAGCACATCAACACCACCGACTCGGCGGTGCGCATCACCCACCTGCCGACCGGCATCGTGGTGCAGTGTCAGAATCAGCGGTCGCAGCACAAGAACAAGGCCGAGGCGTACAACCAGCTTCGTGCCCGCCTGTACGAGCGCGAACTGGCCGAGCGCGAGGCGGTGGCCAATGCGGAGAACGCGACCAAGACCGATATCGGCTGGGGCCACCAGATCCGCTCCTATGTTCTCCAGCCCTATCAGTTGGTGAAGGACCTGCGCACCGGCGTCACCTCGACCGCGCCGGGTGACGTGCTGGACGGCGATCTCGACGCCTTCATGGCGGCGGCGCTATCGCAGCGCGTGACCGGCGAGGCGGTCGCGGTGGAGGATGTCGACTAAGATGCGTATCCAGGGGGCGGGATCGATCCTGGCGGTGGCGCTTGTCGCCGCGCTGGGAAGCGCCGTGGCCGGCTGCGACGGCTCCAAGCCGCTCATCAACCAGCAGGACGACGACAAGCCCGGCCCCTTTCCGGCGGCGGATCGCCCGGTGGCGGACGTCGTCTCGTCGCGCTGGTCGAGCGAGGATGCCCGCGACCGGCTGCGCGAGGCGGATCAGGTCATGAACCGGGCGAAGATCAAGCCGGGCATGACCGTCGCCGATATCGGCGCGGGCGAGGGCTATTATACCGTCCGCCTGGCGCAACGCGTCGGCAAGGAAGGCCGCGTGCTGGCCGAGGACATCGTCACCGCCTGGCGCGACCGGCTGGCCGAGCGCGTCGCGCGCGAGCGGCTGGACAATGTCAGCGTAAAGCTGGGCGAGGCCGCCGATCCCAAGCTACCCCCCAACAGCTTTGACCGGGTGCTGATGGTACATATGTATCATGAGATCGGTCAGCCCTATGAATTTCTCTGGCGGCTCTATCCCGCGCTGAAGCCCGACGGGCTGGTCGTGGTGGTCGACGCCAATCGCCCGACGCGCGCGCACGGCACGCCGCCGGCGCTGCTGAAATGCGAGTTCGAGGCGGTCGGCTTCACCCAGGTGTCGATCGAAAGCATGCCATCGGCCGGCGGCTATCTGGCGACCTTCCGCGCGACCGGCCCCCGGCCCGAGCCGAGTGCGATCCGGCCCTGCCGCATGAAGGCCAATTGAGCCGCCATTTTCCGTCGCCAACCCACTGACAGACTTGGAACATGACAGATCTGTCATGTATTGATTGTCCATCGGCCCCGCACGGTGTCGATACGCCACCGGCCAGCATGGGTCGGGGCACGCCAAGGAGACGAACATGAACATGCTGTTGATCGCCGGGCTGGTGCTCGGCGCCGCCGCCGCATCCGATGGAGCGATCGAGCACCAGGTGCAGCTGGATCATCATTCCGGGCCGGTCGCGGTCCGCTACAGCGCCGATGTCGGCGTGACTCACAGGCAGATCGGCGCGGTGGCCACCGGCGGGCGTCCCTCGACGCTGCGCTGCATGTGGTCGGCGAACATGACCGTCCACCGCGAGGCGCGCGCGACCGCCGGCACGATGCTGACCCGCAGCGCGGCGCGCGACGGCGTGATCCGGGGCAGTCGCGCCGGATGGTGCGGCACCAACCGCCAGGCGATCGCGCAGGAGGTGGCGCAGCGCCGCGATGCGCTGCATGACCATCTTCAGGCCGTGGCGCAGGAGGATCACCCGATGCTGCGCGCCGAAATGGATCGCTTGCACCCGGAGACTCGCGAAGGATGAATGTAACCATGCGTACCGCCCTGGTGGCCGGCCTGTCGCCGGCCGCCTTGGCACTGGCCGCGCCGGCCCTGGCGCAGGACCGCCCCGCGATCGGGGTCGAACTGAACAGCGACGAGAATCGGCGCGGCCTGAGCTGGAGTGAGGGCAAGGTGTCGCCCTCCGCCGATATCTTCGTCACCAGCGGGGTGCTGGAGGCGAGCGGTCGGATCGTCGCCCTGCGCGAGTCGGTCCGCCATGGCGGCGCTGGCGCGGTCGGCGATCTGAGCATAGGCGCTGGCACCATGGTCGGTCCGGTCAGCTTGCGCGGGCGGGTGACCGGCCATCTCTTTGAGGGCGCAGGCTTCCATGCCGATTATGTCGAACTGGGCGGGTCGGCGGCCTATACGCTGGGGCCGGTGCAGGTCGATGCGGGGGCGGACTATGCACCGTCGCAGGACGCGATCGGTGGCGACAATCTCTATCTCCACGCAGGTGCGCGGGCCGGCGTGCCCGGCACGCCCTGGACCCTGCTGGCGGGGATCGGCCATTCGTCGGGCAAGGTCGACGACGCCTTTCGCGCCGCACGGCTGCGGCCGGGCGGGGACTATACCGACTGGCGGCTGGGCGTGGAGCATGTTGCCGGGCCGGTCACGCTGGGGCTCGACTATGTCGGCACCGATGTGTCGGAGCGGGCGGCCGCCCCATACCCGCTGGCGGATGCGAGCCATTCGGGCGATCGGATCGTCGGGCGGGTGCGCTTCGGTTTCTGAAGCTTCGAAGCGCCTGGAATTTTACAGCATCCCGAGTGCCCGCAGGCTCGTCACCTGACCGCTGCCGAAGATCAGATGGTCGAACAGCCGTACCTCCAACAGGTCCAGCCCTTGCGCCAATCGCCGGGTGAGCGCGAGGTCGGCGGCGCTGGGGCGGGGGTCGCCGCCTGGGTGATTGTGCGCGATCAGCACGCCCCGGGCGGAGAACAGGATCGCATCGCGGACAATATGGGTGAGCGGAACCCTCGCCGAATCGGCATGGCCCATCACATGGCGCAAGCCCAACAAGCTCCGTTCCGAACCCAGATAGGCGATCGCCACCGCCTCGGTCGTACCGGCAGCCAGCGCCGCGAACAGGCTTTCGGCATCCTGGCGCTTGGCGATACGGAGGGTAGGGCAGGGTAAGCGGGACACGTCCAGTCCTGCCCCGCCACGCCGCCCGGTGCAGCTTCAGACGGCTCCGCTTGCGACACGATGGCCGCAGCGCTACGTCCTGGCCATGCGCCAATATCTCGACCTCATGGACCGGGTGCTGACCCAGGGTGTGCAGCAGATGGACCGCACCGGCACCGGCACGCTGTCGGTCTTCGGCCACCAGATGCGCTTCGATCTGGCCCAGGGTTTTCCCGTCCTGACCACCAAGAAGCTGCATCTGCGCTCGATCATCGTCGAACTGCTCTGGTTCCTGCGCGGCGACACCAATGTCCGCTGGCTGCAGGAGCAGAAGGTGAGCATCTGGGACGAATGGGCGGACGAGGCGGGCGACCTCGGCCCCGTCTATGGCAAGCAGTGGCGCGACTGGGCGACCGCGGATGGCCGCCATATCGACCAGATCGCCGAGCTGATCGAACAAATCCGTACCCAGCCCGCCTCGCGCCGCCAGATCGTGTCGGCCTGGAACCCAGGCGACCTGCACGCCATGGCGCTGGCACCGTGCCACTGTCTGTTCCAGACCCATGTCGCGAATGGCCGCCTGTCGCTGCAACTCTATCAGCGCTCGGCCGACATCTTCCTGGGCGTGCCGTTCAACATCGCCTCCTATGCCCTCCTCACCCATATGCTGGCGCAGCAATGCGATCTGGAGGTGGGCGAGTTCATCTGGACCGGCGGCGACTGCCACCTGTACCTCAACCATCTCGAACAGGCGCGTACCCAGTTGGGCCGGGAGCCGGGCGCGCTGCCCCGGCTGGAGATCACGCGTAAACCCGACGCGATCGACGGCTATGCGCTCGAGGATTTCGTGCTCCACGACTATGTCGCGCAGCGGCATATCAAGGCGGTGGTGGCGATATGATCGTCTTCGTCTTGGCGCGCGCGCGCAACGGCGTGATCGGCCGCGACGGACAGCTTCCCTGGCACCTGCCCGCCGACCTGAAGCATTTCAAGGCGCAGACCATGGGCAAGCCGATGATCATGGGCCGCAAGACGTTCGAAAGCTTTCCCGCACCTCTGCCCGGACGGCGGCACATCGTCCTGACCCGCGACCGCCGGTGGAGCGCCGAGGGGGCGGAAGTGGCGCATGATGTCGAGGGCGCGCTGGCGCTGGCGGGGCCGGGCGATGTCGCGATCATCGGCGGGGCGGAGATCTTCGCGCTGTTCCTGCCCCATGCCGACCGGATCGAACTGACCGAGATCGAGGCGGAGCCGGACGGGGACGCCATGGTCCCCGCCTTCACCGGTTGGGACGAGGTCGCGCGTGAAGCGCATCCGGCGGAGAATGGCCGGCCGGCCTATGCCTTTGTCTCACTCATGAAACGATGACTCGTTAACCACGATTCTGCCTATCTGTCGCTTCAATTGTATCAAAAAGCCTCTTAGGCTGCCCGTGACATTCATCTGCGGGTCGATCACGGCACGCGATGATCCTATCGAGCAGGCAGGACCGGATGATTTGGTGCGGGGCGGCGGACGGGCTGGGTCGACCGGGTGTCGATGCGCAAGACGGTTGGGACGCCGAGCATGAGGCGGCGCTGTTCCTGGAAGAGCACCGGCTGGAGCCTACGCCCGACAGCCATGCCCTGGCGCTCTATGCCCTGCGTCACCCCGACAGCGCGCTGGGGCGCGAGGTGGCGCGCCGGACCGATGGCGGCGTCCGCCTGACCATCGAGGATGTCGAGGCGCTTCGCCCGTTGCTGCGCGCGCATGAGGAAGCGGGGCGGGGCCATGGCGAGTGGCAGCGCGATCTGGGCGTCCAGGCCGAGCGGCTGGAAACGCTGACCTCCGACGCCCGCCAGATCACCAGCGACTTCACCAGCGACATGGCCGCCCTGTCGCGCGCGCATCATGAGGCGCCGGATGCCATGGCCACGAAGGACATGGCCGGCCTGCTCCAACAATTGATCGCGCGCATCACCAAGACCGAACGCGATCTGGCCGAGCTGTCGGGCAATATCGCCAGCTTGCGCGACCGGATCGAGACGGCGCCGCGCGAGGACGATGTCGACCAATTGACCGGCGTCATGAGCCCCTCCGGCGCGCGGCGGCTGATCGCGGAGCTGCCCGACAATCCGCGTGGCTATGTGCTGGCGACCTGCGGCCTGGACGATCTGGACGATATCGAGGCGCGCTATGGCCGGTCGGTCGCGGACAATGTCCTGCGCGCCTTCGTCGTCACGCTGCGCCAGACCTGTCAGGGCGTCGATATCATCCGCTGGCAGGACAATCTGTTCGTCGTCCTGCTGCGCGGTCGGCCCCTCTCGCAACTGGCGGGGATGATGGAGGAAGCGCGCGCGGCGATGCTGGCGCGTACGCTCCGCCTGCGCGGATCGGGCGAGCCGATCGGGGCCGTCACCCTGTCGGCGGGCGTGGCGGTCGGCATGGCGGTGCCGATGCAGGAGGCGTTCGACCAGGCCGAGGCCTTCCGCGCCATCGCCAGCGCCGGGCAGGGCAATCGCGTGGTGTCGCGCGCCTAGCCAATTCGGTTGGGGCTGCTATAGCGCGCGGCCATGCAGCGTCTTGATGGCGCGAAGCCCGTTCCGGCGTCTCTGGCCGGCGGGATCGTCGCGCTGGGCAATTTCGACGGATTTCATCTCGGTCATCAGGCGGTGGTCGGGGCCGCCGTCGCGCGTGCCCGGGCCGAGTGGCGTCCGGCGCTGGTCGCGACCTTCGATCCGCATCCGGTCCGCCTGTTCAAGCCCGACGCCGAGCCCTTTCGACTGACCAGCCTGGAGCAGCGCGCGCGGCTATTTGCCGCTGCCGGCGTCGATGCGATGATGGTATTTCGGTTCGATGCCGCGCTGGCCGCGCTGACCGCACGCGCCTTTGTCGAGGAGCGGCTGCTCGGCGATCTGAAGATTGGCGGCGTGGTAACGGGCGAGGATTTCACCTTCGGCCGTGGCCGCAGCGGGACGGTGGCGACGCTGCGCGACTGGGGGCGGGAACTGGGTTTTTCGAGCGACGCGGTGGCGCCCGTCGCGCTCGACCGGGAAACGGTGTCCTCGACGCGGATCCGCCAGCATCTGATCGCCGGCGAACCGCGCGACGCCGCACGGCTGCTGACGCGCCCCTTTGCGATCGAGGGCGTGGTCCAGCATGGCGACAAGCTGGGCCGGACGATCGGCTATCCCACCGCCAATCTCGACATGGGCGATTATCTGCGCCCCGCTTATGGCATCTATGCCGTGCGCGGGCGGCTGGACGATGGGCGCGTGCTGGACGGTGCGGCCAATCTGGGCATCCGGCCCCAGTTCGACCCGCCCAAGGAATTGCTCGAGCCGTATTTCTTCGACTTTCAGGGCGACCTGTATGGACAGCGCCTGTCGGTCGAGCTGATCGACTATCTGCGGCCCGAGGCGAAGTTCGACTCGCTCGACGCGCTGGTTGCGCAGATGGATGCCGATTGCGCGCGTGCCCGGACGATACTGTCGTCGCATAATCCGGCATGACGTGTTAACCTAAAGTCGCTAAGGGCCTGTCCCCTATGACCGACGCGCCCGATTATCGCGACACCGTCTTCCTGCCGAAGACCGATTTCCCCATGAAGGCGGGGCTTGCCGCCAAGGAACCGGCGATTCTGGATCGCTGGGCCAAGATGGGGCTGTACGACCGTCTCCGCCGGGAGCGTGCGGGGCGCGAGCGGTTCATCCTGCATGACGGCCCGCCTTATGCGAATGGCGACATCCATATGGGCCATGCGCTCAACAAGGTGCTGAAGGACATCATCGTCCGCTCGCAGAGCCTGATGGGCAAGGACGCGCCCTATGTCCCGGGCTGGGACTGTCACGGCCTGCCGATCGAGTGGAAGGTCGAGGAAGCGTATCGCGCCAAGAAGCTGAACAAGGACGAGGTGCCCGTCGCGCAGTTCCGCGCCGAGTGCCGGGCCTATGCCGACACCTGGGTCGGCACGCAAAAGGCGCAGTTCGAGCGGCTGGGCATCATGGGCGACTGGGCTAACCCCTATCTGACCATGACCTATGACGCCGAAGCGGTGATCGCGGGCGAGCTGCTCAAATTCGCCGAATCGAGCCAGCTCTATCGCGGCGCCAAGCCGGTCATGTGGTCGCCGGTCGAAAAGACCGCGCTGGCCGAGGCCGAGGTCGAATATGAGGATATCGTCTCGACCCAGATCGATGTCGGGTTCGAGGTGACGAGCTGCCCCGAATATCCTGACTTGGTCGGCGCGCTGGCGGTCATCTGGACGACCACTCCCTGGACGATCCCGGTCAACCAGGCGCTGAGCTATGGTGAGGCGATCGACTATCTGCATTTCGAGACCGGCGGGCGTCGTTACCTGATCGCCGAGCCGCTGCTCCCCGCCTTCACCAAGCGGACTGGCATTGCGATGGAGAATTTCATCGCGCTCGCCAAGGGCCCGGTGCTGGAAGGCGCGACGGCCAAGCATCCGATGCACGCGCTGGGCGGTTTCTTTGCCAAGCCCCGCCCGTTCCTGCCGGGCGAGTTCGTTACCATCGAGGCCGGTACCGGCCTGGTCCATATGGCCCCCGATCACGGCGAGGACGACTTCCTGCTGTGCAAGGCGCATGGCATCGACCCGGTCTTTGCGGTGCAGGGCGACGGCACCTATCGCCCCGACTGGGCATGGCTGGGCGGCCAGGGCAGCGTCATCAACAAGAAGTTCGTCTCCGCCGACGGCCCGATCTGTTCGGACCTGCGCGAGGCAGGCGCTTTGCTCTCCGCCTCGGACGATTTCCAGCACAGCTATCCGCATAGCTGGCGCTCCAAGGCCAAGGTTATCTTCCGCGCCACGCCGCAATGGTTCATCCCGATGGACCGTGCCGACGCGACGCTGGTGCCGGAAATGGCGATGGCGCAGGTCGATCCGATCTCGGGCGTGACGCCACTCCTCACCGTGCCGCTGGGCAATGGCGCGACGCTGCGTCAGACCGCGCTCGACGCGATCGAGCGGACCCGCTGGGTGCCCGAGCGCAGCCGCAACCGTATCCGCTCGATGGTCGAGGGGCGTCCCGACTGGGTCATCAGCCGCCAGCGCGCCTGGGGCGTGCCGATCGCGCTCTATGTGAACCGTCAGACCGGCGAATATCTGAACGACAAGGCCGTCAACGCCCGCATCATCGCGGCCTTCCGCGAAGGCGGGGCGGACGCGTGGTTTACGGCCGATCACCAGGTGCTGCTGGGCAGCGACTATAACCTCGCGGATTTCGAGCCGGTCAACGACATCCTTGACGTGTGGTTCGACTCCGGCTCGACCCATGCCTTTGTGATCGAGGCGCGCTATGGCGAAGGCACGCGCGCGAACCTGTATCTCGAAGGATCGGACCAGCATCGCGGCTGGTTCCAGTCGTCTTTGCTCGAATCCTGCGGCACGCGCGGCCGTGCGCCCTATGATGCGGTGCTGACCCACGGCTTCGCGCTCGACGGGCAGGGGCGCAAGATGTCCAAGTCGCTGGGCAATGTCGTCGATCCGCTGAAGATCATCGGCGAGTCGGGTGCCGACATCCTGCGAATCTGGACCGCCTCGACCGATTATTTCGAGGATGTCCGCATCGGCAAGGAGGTGCTCGCCACCGCCTCGGACAGCTATCGCAAGCTGCGCAACACCTTCCGCTATATGCTCGGCGCGCTTGACGGGTTTACGGAGGAAGAGCGCATCTCGTTCGACGCGATGCCCGAACTGGAACGCTATATCCTCGCCCGCCTGACCGCACTCGACACCGAGCTGCGCCGTGCGGCCGATGCCTATGAGTTCAACCGCTATCTGCGCGCCCTGACCGATTTCGCGAATGAGGATCTGTCGGCCTTCTTCTTCGATATCCGCAAGGACTCGCTCTATTGCGATGCCGCGACCGATCCGAAGCGGCGCAGCTATCGCACCGTGCTCGACATCCTGTTCCATGCGCTGGTCCGCTATGCCGCGCCGATCCTGTGCTTCACCGCCGAGGAAGTGTGGCAGGCGCGCTATCCGTCGGAGGATGGCTCGGTCCATCTGCTCGAATGGCCCGAACTGCCGCAACTGGGTGAGGATGAAGTCCTCATGGCGCGCTGGGCCGAGATCCGGGGCTTGCGTGCGCAGGTGACCGAGGCGATCGAGCCGTTGCGCCGCGAAAAGACGATCCGTTCGTCCAATGAGGCGGAGGTGACCGTGCCGTCGCTGCCGCTCGACCCGCAGGGCCTGGCCGAGGCGTTCATCGTCGCCGATGTCGCGGCGGCCGATACGGTCACCGTGACGCGCACCACCTATCACAAATGCGGTCGCTGCTGGCGGCATCTGCCTGATGTCGCGGCGGATGGCGAATTGTGCGGGCGCTGTGCCGAGGTGGTCGCGCATGGCTAAGCTGCCCGGCCGCGGTCTGGCGACCGCCGCGATCCTGTTCGTCGTCGATCAGCTCATCAAATGGGTGGTGACGGGGCCGATGGACCTGCACATGCTCGGCGATGTCCGCGAGATTGTCAGCTTCTTCAACCTGCGCTTCGTGCCCAATTACGGCATCTCGCTGGGGCTGCTGACGGCCGACAGCAATGCCTCGCGCTGGGCGCTGGTCGCGATGACCGGCGCGATCGCGGTGGCGGTGGCGTTCTGGATGACGCGCGAGCGCAGTCCGGTGGACCAGATGGCACTTGGCTGTGTCCTGGGCGGCGCACTGGGGAACATCGTCGACCGGGTGCGACTGGGCTATGTCGTTGACTTCGCCGATCTGCACTTCGGCGAGTGGCGGCCCTTTTTGGTCTTCAATGTCGCCGATGCGGCGATTACGATAGGCGTTCTGGTTTTGCTGGCGCGTGCGCTCCTCGTGCGCGACCGGCCTGCTCCTGTGGAGAAGAGCAATGCGTAAGTTGGTGCCCGTCATCGCAGGTCTGGCCTGCGCCGCGTTGCTGACGGGATGTGGGGCCGGGCGTGGCCTGGACCGGGCGCGTCCCGACGAATTCGCCGTCGCGCGTCAGCCCTCACTGGTCATCCCGCCCGATTTCGCGCTGGTCCCGCCACAGCCGGGCGCCGCGCCCGTGCAGACGCGTGGTGGCCAGCAGCAGACGCTGGACGCGCTGTTCGGTGGGCAGGCGGCGCGCAGCCAGTCGGAATATGGCCTGGTGCAGAATGCCGGCGGCGACAGCGCCGATGCGGGCATCCGCTCCTCGGTCGGCGACCCGTCGACCAACGTCGTCGACAAGGGCGCGACCACCCGTGACATCGTCGCCGCCCCCGAAGGCGACGGCCAGGACGCCCGCGCCGCCGCCGGCACGCGCTGATCCCCCGACAGGTTCGAGAGAGAAGGGGCCGGGACGCTTTATGCGCCCCGGCCCCTTTTTTCGTGGTACCGAGGCTGGGGCTCAATAGACGGGCGCCGGTGCCCCTTCGCCATCGATAGCGGGCATGGTCTTCGGCCCCATCTTGAAACGCACCTTGTCGACGCAGCCGGTATAGCCTTGCTGGCTCGGCGCGAAGCGCGCGCTGCGCAGCACCGTCATCGCGCTATGGCCGAAATCGCTTGAGGGTTGCGCGGCGATGACCTTCAGATTGCCCAATTCGCCCCAGGGCGCGACATCATAGCTGACGACGGCCCAGCCCTCGATCGAACGGCGGCGAAAGGGTTCGGGGAAGCGCAGTTGCGGCGGCGTCGCCCAGTCATGCTCGTCGGGGCAATGGCCCTCCACCTTGGTGTCGCGGATCGCCTCGGGCATGTCAGGGGCGGGCAGCGTGGCCGGCGCGCGCCAGAAGGGGTAGAAGCAACCGGTGCGCTTGCCACCGGTGAAGCGCGAGGCACGGATGGCTTTCAACGCCGCGGCATCGAGCGCGGGGTTGGCCGTTCCGGTCAGCAGCGTCGCCGCCACCGGCTTGCCCTTGGCATCCAGATCATAGCGGACCATCGACCAGTCGCGCACGCCCGGCGTGGCGGGTAGCTTCTCGAAATCGGGAAGGACACGGACCAGTGGCTGGGGCTGCGGATCTTCCTGGCAGGTGCCGCCCAGGGAGCGGATGCGCGTCCAGCCGTCCTTGGGAAGCGCACCCGACAGCGGATGCACGGTATAGGACATTAGTTCAGGCACATCCGCCTGATCCAGCGGCGTGGCGCGCAGCGTATAGGTGACGCGGCAATCCTGCCGAGCCTTGTCCGCCACGAACCGGGTGGCGACCAGGGCAGGCGTCACGTCCTCGCCATACAGGATGAAGTCTGGGCCATCATGCGTCACCGACACGGGCCGCCCCGCTTCGTCGATGGCGAAGTGGAGCGTCACCTCACGGTCGTTCATGTTCGCGCCGCTCCAGCCGAGCATGTTCCAAGGCCGACGGACGGACATGCCGGTCACGGTGGCACCGTCGCAGGTGACCGGCCCGGGTATCCATTGCAGCAGCATACGCGACGATGCGGACGGCGCTGAGGCATGGGGCGCGGGACCGACCGCGAGAATGGGGGGCGGAACCTTCTGTTTCTGGGGGGCGGCGGGGACGCCTGACAGTAGGTGCGTGGACAACAGGGTGAGGAATAGCGGCCGGATCATCGCGAAAGCCTCCCAATCGCACGCCGGATCGCGACGTGCTTAGGGAATGGAGCTTATGAAGCCTTCATGACGGGCGCGAGTCTCCGCCATGATCGTGACCGCTTTTTTAAACGGAAAGGGCGGCCCCGTCGCCGGCGCCGCCCTTCACCTCCCGGTCGTGCCGCCGTCAGAAGGCGGCGGTCAGCGAGAAGACCACCGTGGCATCGGCGATGCTCGCGCCGCCCGGTACCTGCCCCTTGGAGAAGTTCGGCTGGAGATAGGCCGATTCGGCGCGGGTGATGTCGGTGTCGATATAGGCGACGCCCAGCGTGATGTTCTTGTACGCGGCGACGTCGGCACCCAGCATCCAGTCCCAATATTCGCCGGTCGGCGACAGGCTGGTGCCGTTGGGGCCCAGGCCCGGATTGCCCTTGGAATAACCGATATGCGCCTTGGCGGTAATCGGCGTGTTGGGGATGCCGACCGTGCCGTCGCCGGTCAGATAGAGGTTATCCCAGCGCTGGCCCCGGCTGTACGAGGTGTTCGAGAAGTTGCCGAGCGAGGTCTGCTTGGGCGCGTAATAGACGCCCGCGGTCAGGTTGGCGGGGCCCGCCGTGCCCGACAGGCGGCCGAACAGCTCGACCACGTCCGATTCGGAAAAGCCGCCCGGATAGGTGTACCAGGTGACACCGACATCGGCCGTCGCATTGCCATAGGTGTGCTTGTAGCCGACGATGCCGTCCAGCTCCATGTTCGCACCACCGAACGTGCCCCAACCGGCCAGGTTGGATGCGAAGGTGCCAATATAGAAGCCGCTGTCATGGGCGATGGTCAGCGCGCCCTGGATCGCGGCGTTCTTGTTGGTCTGCGAAATGCCGCGCAGACGATAGTCGGTCAGGATCGCGGCGCTGCCGCTGATCGTGATGGGGGAGGGCGGTGCGGTTTCGGAGCCGCTGTCCTGCGCAAAGGCGGGCGTCGCGGCGACCAGCGAGAGGCCGCCAAGGAGGATCGTGGAGAAGCGCATCGTTTCCCTTTCAAACGGAAATTCGATGTTCTCACCTGCAACCTCGCGGCGATGTGGCCTCTGTCATGTCGGGTCGAACCCGGCGGACCGTCTGCCGTCGCGAGAAGGCCAAGCTGACAGCGCATGACGCACTGCACAAGCATAATCTCGATCTATGATGGTTTTCGGTGACTCCCTGTTGCCTTGGGGTCACGGGTCCGGCGTGACGGGTGCGCCGAGATTCTCGTGCCGGATGCCGCCGGGCAGCGACCGGATATGAATGTCGCGTTGAGGATAGGGCAGGCCGACGCCATGTTCCTTGAACAGGAACCATAGCCGGTTGAGCACGTCCGACCGGACATTGCCGACGCCGCTTTCGGGGTCGCTGATCCACGCCAGAATCTCGTGCTGGAGCGCATGGTCCCCAAAACTCATCAGCCAGACGCTGGGCTTGGGGCTTTTGAGGACGCGGGGCGATTCGTGTGCGGCGCGCAGCATCAGCTCCTGCGCCAGCTTCAGGTCATTGTCATAGGCGATCGAGACGGGGATGCGGACGCGGACGTTGCGGTCGGAATAGGACCAGTTCTCCACCTCCTGCGTCATCAGATTCTCGTTGGGAATCAGATGCTCCTTACCGTCGCGGGTGATGATCGAGACGGCCCGCACGCCGATCTTGTTGACCCAGCCGATCTCGCTCTGCAGCGCGATGACGTCGCCCGGCTTGATCGAGCGGTCCATGAGCAGGATGATGCCGGCGATCAGATTGCCGATCGTCTTTTGCAGGCCAAAGCCGATCGCCAGGCCGAACCCGCCGGAGAACAGCGCCAGGCTGGTCAGGTCGATTTCCAGCAAATCCATCGCGAAGAAGAAGGCGATGACGACGATGCCGATGCTGGCGAGCTTCTGCGCCAGCAGCTTCTGCGTCGGGTCCAGCCCGCGCGCATGGCCGATCCACTGCTCGGTGATGCGGGTCACGGCGCGGGTCAGCGCCAGGATGGTGACCACCGTGACGAGCATGGTGACGAGCAGCATGACCGAGAATCGCCGCGACCCGACGGTGAAACCGATCTGCTCGGCCAGCCGGCTGACCGGGCCTAGCCCCCCGATCTCGCGGCTGAACAGCGCCACGAAACAGACGATCGCGAAGATCCAGGCCAGCCAGCGGGGCAGGTTCAACCCACGCAGCAACTGGAACCCCGCCCGTGCCATCGATGCGCCCAAGGCGAGACCGATCGGCACCCCCGCCAGCGACTCCCAAGGCCAGAGTGCGCCCAGCGTCATCAACAGAAGGGCGGCGGTCAGGTGCCGGGTGATCGCGCAGATGCGAGCGTGCAGCGCCTCGCCCTGCGCGATGGCGAAACGCTGGATCAGCGCGGCGACAGGCGGGCCGAGCTTGCGCCCCGCCACCACGCCGCCGGCCAGCATCGCCAGGGTCAGCACGGCGGCGACCCCGGCCTCCATGGCCTCGGCGCGGGTCGGCAGTTCGATGCCGCTCGCCTGAAGCCACTCGAACAGCGTCATCCGCGCGCGGCCCGGAAACGCGCCAGACCACGATCAAGATCGGCGATCAGATCGTCGGTATCCTCCAACCCGATCTGAAGCCGGATCAGCGGCCCGGCGAATTCACGCTTGGTCACGCTGCGATAGCGATGCGGGTCGGCGGGAATGGCGAGGCTCTCATAGCCGCCCCAGCTGAAGCCCAGCCCGAAATGCGCGAGGCCATCGAGCATCGCGGTGCGCGCTGCATCATGGCCGCCGTCGAGGACGAAGGCGAACAGCCCGCTCGACCCCAGGAAGTCGCGCGCGAAGATGTCATGGCCGGGGCAGGAGGGGAGCGCGGGGTGCAGCACCTGCGCGACGCCGGGCTGCTCGGCCAGCCACTTCGCGATGGTCAGCGCGCTCGCCTGATGGTGGGCGAGGCGGACGCCCATGGTGCGCAGGCCCCGGCTGCCCAGATAGGCGTCGTCGGGGCTGGCGACCTGGCCCAGCTGGAAGCTGGTGTCGCGAAGCGCCGCCCAGTGCGAGGGCGCGGCGGTGACCGATCCCAGCATCGCGTCCGAATGGCCGACGACATATTTGGTGCAGGCCAGCACCGTCAGGTCGATGCCCTTCTCGATCGCCGGGAAGAAGAGCGGCGTCGCCCAAGTATTGTCGAGGATCGTCGTGATACCATGCGCCTTGGCGACCGCGACGATGGCGGGAATGTCCTGCACCTCGAAGCTGAGCGAGCCGGGGCTTTCGAGGAAGATCACGCGGGTCGCCGGGCCGATCAACTCGGCGATTCCCGCCCCGACCAGCGGATCGTAGAAGCGCGTCGTGATCCCCATCCGCGCCAGTAGCCCGGTCGCGAGCCCCCGCGTCGGGTCATAGGCGCTGTCGACCAGCAGCAGCTCGTCGCCCGGCGACAGCACCGACAGCAAGGCCGCGGCGATCGCCGCCACGCCCGAGGGGTAGAGGAAGGTCGCCTGCGCTCCCGGCTCCAGGCTGGTCAGCGCATCGGCCAGCGACCATTGGGTCGGCAGGCCCTTGCGGCCGTAGAACAGCTTCTCATGCAGGTCGCCCGCGCCGGTGGCGCGCATATGCGCAACATTGTCGTACAGCACCGTCGAACCGCGCCAGACGGGGACGTTGACCACGCCCTTGGTCCATTCCGCGCGGCGGCCCGCCTGAACCAGACGGGTGGCGGGCTTGATAGGCAGATCGTCGTCGGTCATCGCGGTCAAAGGTCTTTCGCTTTGGGGGTGCTGGGGTCGGAGCCCCATTCGGTCCAACTGCCGTCATAGACGGGCATCACGCCGCCGATCCGCTCCGCGCCAAAGGCGAGGACGCAGGCGGTGATGCCCGAACCGCAGGTCGCAACCATCGGCCGGGCGGGATCGACCCCGGCGGCGGCGAATTCGGCGGCGATGGCTTGCGGCGATTTCCACCGGCCGTCGCCCTCGAACATCCGGTTATAGGGCAGGTTCAGCGCGCCGGGGATATGGCCGGGCTCAACGCCGAGGCGCGGTTCGGGCTCGCGGCCGGTGAAGCGGCCGGGCGAGCGGGCATCGACAATCTGCGCATCGCCCTCCTCGACATGGGCACGCACCTCGCGAAGCGTCCGCACGCGCGCGAGATCGGGCTGCGCCACGAACAGGCCGGGCGTCTCGGTGGCACCCGCCGCGCCCGTTATCACGGGGTGGCCGGTCTTCGCCCAAGCCTCCAGCCCGCCATCGAGCAGCGCGACATTGCTGGCTCCGAATAGGGTCAGCAGCCACCACATTCGCGCCGAACTGTGCAGCGGGGAGCGGTCGTACAGGATGATCCGATCGGCATGGCCGACGCCCACCTCGCTCATCGCATGGGCGACGATCTCGGCCGGGGGCAGCGTCATCGGCAGGTCGCTGTCCGGGTCGGCCAACTGCCCCAGCGCCAGGAAGCGGGCGCCGGGAATATGTCCATCCTCGAACCCGCGCCGCGCCGTTTCGCCGGTCGGATCGTCGAGGAAATAGGTGACGTCGAGGATGCGCACATCCGCCTCCCCCGCGATCGCGGCGAGGTTTTCCGGAGTGATGAGTGGCGGCATCCTATGCTCCTCGGTCGGTGGGTCCGTACCTAGGCGCGTTGGGGGCGAGGTCGCAAGTTGGAGAGGGGAACGGCGTGGCCTTCGACTTCGCTCAGGCTGAACGGAGGTGGTCGTGAACCCCTGCACTAAACCCCGTTCAGCCTGAGCGAAGTCGAAGGCAAAGGGAATCCCTCACCCCCGATCCAATCCCTTCAAAAACCCCGCCGCCTGCGCCCGAATCGCCTTCTGATCCTCCGCATCCATCCGGTTCCAGTTGCGGTACGGCATCGCCATGCGCGGATTGTCGCCGAAGCGCTTCTCATGCCGCGCCAGGAAATCCCAATAGAGCGCGTTGAACGGACAGGCATCCTCGCCCACCCGCTGCTTCACATCATAGCGACAATACCCGCAATAATCGGACATGCGGTTGATATAGGCGCCCGACGAGACATAGGGTTTGGATGCGATGATCCCGCCATCGGCGAACTGGCTCATGCCGACGACATTGGGCAGCTCGACCCATTCATAGGCATCGACATAGATTTCCAGGTACCAGCGATGCACCTCCGCCGGGTCCGCACCGATCAGGATGGCGAAATTGCCGGTGACCATCAGCCGCTGGATATGATGCGCATGCGCGGTGTCGAGCGTCTGGCCGAGCGCCTCGGCCATGCAATGCATGTCGGTCTCGCCGGTCCAGTAAAAGCCGGGCAAGGGCCGGTTCGCGCGCAGGAAGTTGTGCTCCACATAATCCGGCCCGACATGCCAGTAGAGCCCGCGCACATATTCGCGCCAGCCGATGATCTGGCGGATATAGCCCTCAACCGAATTGAGGCTGGCATGGCCATCCTCATATTCCGCTTCCGCCATCCGGCACAGCTCCAGCGGATCGAGCAGCCCGGAATTGATGTAGGGCGACAGGACCGAGTGCCAGAGCTGATGCTGGCCGGTCAGCATCGCGTCCTGATAATCGCCGAACTTGGGCAGGGCATGCGCCATGAACGCCTCGGCCTGTTGCTGTGCCTCCGTCGTCGTGGTCGCATAGGCGAAGCCCTCCAGCGAACCGGGATGATTGTCGAACCGCGCGGCGACCAGCTCCAGCACCTCACGCGTGATCCGGTCCGGCGCGAAGGCCAGCGGCTCAGGCGGCTTGTCCTTCTTGGGCGCGGGCTTGCGATTGTCGGCGTCGTAATTCCATTTGCCGCCCTCGGGCTTGTCGCCCTTCATCAGCAGCCCGGTCTTGCGTCGCATCAGGCGATAGAAAAACTCCATGCGGAGTTCCTGGCGGTCCTTGGCCCAGTCCTCGAACTCTGCTTGCGTGGCGATGAAGCGGGTGTCGGGGCGGATGTCGACGGGGATGCCGAACATCGTTTCCCACGCTTCCAGCATGGCGACGACGCGCCATTCGCCCGCTTGCGTGACCACGATCCGCTCGGGGTTGTGCCGTTCGACCGCCCGCGCGATTTCGCCCGTGAAGCTGCCGGCATTGTTCGGATCGTCGAGCTTCACATAGTCGACCGTCCAGCCCGCCTTTTCCAGCGCCTCGGCATGATGACGCATGGCGGACAGGATATAGGCGATCTTGGCCCTGTGATGGCGGACATAAGCGGTCTCGTCCTCCACCTCCATCATGAGCAGGACGGACGCTGTCGGGTCCGCGTCCTCCAACGCCGAGAGATTCATCGACAATTGATCGCCGAGAATGGGGATCAGCGTTGGCGATTTGGGCATGGCTGTCCTACATGGCCTTTCATGAAGCATCTCGGCCAGACCAGCGCGCTGCCCGCTTCCCCGGAAGAGGCGGTGCTCGATTATGTTCCCAACCCGCGCCCGGGGCGTACCTATCTGATCCGGTTCGCGGCGCCCGAATTCACCTCGCTCTGCCCGGTGACGGGCCAGCCCGACTTCGCGCATCTCGTCATCGACTATGTGCCGGGCGAGACGATCGTCGAATCCAAGTCGCTGAAGCTGTTCCTCGGCAGTTTCCGCAACCATGCCGGTTTCCACGAGGATTGCACCGTCGGCATCGGCGAGCGTCTGTTCGAGGAAATGAAGCCGGTGTGGCTGCGCATCGGCGGATACTGGTATCCGCGCGGCGGCATTCCGATCGACGTGTTCTGGCAGTCCTCCGCGCCGCCCGCCGATCTGTGGCTGCCCGATCAGGGCGTGGCGGGGTATCGCGGCCGGGGGTGAGGCATTCGCCTGGGGCGTCAATGACCTTAGCGAAAATGGCCCTGGGTTGCGTAGGAGAAGGGTGCCGCTCGTTGGAGATACAGGACGAAGACCGTATCTTGGCCGTCTCTGTTCGACGATGATGTGCCCATCATGCGATAACCCTGGCCCGCCAGCGATTCGATTGCTGCCATGTTGCTAATCGAATTCGAAAAATCGACCATGTCATCCCTGGCGTCACGATTCGCCGCGACGTTTTCATGCCTTCCGAAGACCTCGCATAACGTCGTGCCGCAATTGATCGTGATGGGCCCGCTGAGGGTCCGATGGCCGGGTGCTTGCGAATAGAATTGCCGCAATTGCGCTTCTGACTTGGCGGCCCATGCCTCGTCTCGGCGTTCGGCGCGCGCCCTCCTGTAAAGTGCCAGATGCTCTCCGAAACGATCGACCAGGGGTAGCACGTCGGCGGAAACCGCCTGCAGGCTGGCGCGCCTTGCGGTGTCTGCCTGTTCTTCCGGCGATGGGATCGGGCTGGGCAAGGGGGTAGGCGATGGGGGCGTGGCGATCGCCGGAACGCGCTTCGGGGCATCGGCGTGAATGACGGGGACTTCGCGGTCTGTCGGGACAGGCGAGGGCTCTCGCTTCAGTGCCAGATAGAAAATTCCCATAATGGCCATCAGTGCTGCCACGGCGGCAAAGATTTTGCCGAGCATCATACCAGCCCCCACGATCCGGAAACGACTCATGGGCCCAGCCATAGGTCTTGAATTTGTGTGTTCAACATCATCGACGTCGGTCTGGCCAAGTCAATATATTGGCGTAATCTGTCATGTTGCTGAGCCGCTTATCGAAATTTTATTTTGTGTTGCGACTTAAAGCGTTGGAAATTCGGATCTCTTGGGTCCGGCGAAGGCGTCGCTGTCGGACGCTCATCTCATCGGGGTTTTCACCCTACGGGGCGCAATTTTCGCCCCGAAACGTTTGCGGTGCAGCAAATTCGTAACACACACTGCAACTTTCGGGCCGACCGCGTGTTGGGCAGGCATGCAAGGGGAAGGGCAGCGCTCTGCCAAGCCTTTGCATTTCAAGGACATGCGATATGGCGGATGCGAACGGAACCGTGATCGAGCGACTGGCGCTGATTGGTAATTTTCTGCCCCGGCAATGCGGGCTCGCGACCTTTACCACCGATGTTTACACCGCCATGCGCGATCGGTTCCCCGAATTGGCGGTCGACGTCTATGCGATGGACGATCACCCCGGTCGTTACGCCTATCCGCCCGCCGTCACCGCCGCCATTCCGCAGAATGACCGCATCGCCTATATCGACATGGCGCGCCGGATCGAGGCGAGCGGTGCGCAGGCCATCTGGGTCCAGCACGAATATGGTATTTATGGCGGCGCTGCGGGTGAACATCTGCTCGCGCTGCTTGATCGCACGACGCTCCCCGTGATCGCGACGCTGCACACCGTCCTGGAAAAGCCCTCGGTCGATGAGCGCCGGGTGATGGAAGGGCTGCTCCGCCGCTGCGCCCGCATCATCGTGATGGCGGACAAGGGCCGCGATATTCTGCAGCGTGTCTATGGCGCCGATCCGCGCCAGATCGCGATGATCCCGCACGGCGTGCCCGACCGTGACCTGATCACCCCCGACACGCTCAAGGCGCGGTTCGGCTGGGAGGGGCGCAAGGTCGTGCTGACCTTCGGACTGCTCGCCCCCAATAAGGGGATCGAGACGATCATCGAAGCGCTGCCCGCCGTCGCCGCCCATCACCCGGAACTGCTCTACGTCATATTGGGCGCGACGCACCCGAACCTGATAGCGCATGAGGGGGAGGCGTATCGGGACCGGCTGAAAGCCCTGGCCGAGACGCGTGGAGTCGCCGGCAACGTCGCCTTTGTCGATGCGTTCGTCGATCATGACGACCTGATCGAGTATCTTCAGGCCGCCGATATCTACGCCACGCCCTATAACAACCCCGCCCAGATCACGAGCGGAACGCTGTCCTATGCGGTCGGTGTGGGCAAGGCGGTGATCTCCACCCCCTATGTCCATGCGACCGAGATTCTGGCGGACGATCACGGGGTGCTGGTCGGCTTTGGCGATGTCGAGGCCTTTGCCCGCGAGATCAACCGGTTGCTGTCCGACGAGACCGCGCGCAACCATCTGTCGCAGCAAGCCTATGCCCGTGGTCGCACGATGATCTGGCCGCGTCTGGCCGAAGCCGCGCTGGAGCAGATCGGGACCGCGATCACCGCACGTCCGCGCCGCTTGCCGGCCGACTATCGCCCCGCGATCAAGCCGCTGGCGGCCGACCTTTCCGCGGTCGAGCGGATGAGCGACTCGACGGGCATGTTACAGCACGCCATCTATTCGGTGCCCGATCGCCGCCATGGCTATTGCATCGACGACAATGCGCGGGCGCTGATCTTCATGACGCAGGCACCCGGCATCGATCCGGTCACCCGCGACAAATGGACGACCATCTACGCCTCGTTCCTGCAATATGCGTGGAATCCGGAAGCGCGTCGCTATCGCAATTTCATGCGCTTCGACCGTAGCTGGTGCGAGGATGTGGGGTCTGAGGACTCCAACGGCCGCACCCTCTGGGCATTGGGCGTCACCGCGCGCGATGCACAAATGGCCAAGCATCGCGACTGGGCGCAGATGTGGTTCGATGCGACCGCCTCGCTGGCGCTCGACCTGGGCTCGCTCCGGGCGCAGGCCTTTGCGATGCTGGGTGCCGCCGCCATGCTGGAAGCGCGACCGGGGCATCAGCTTGCCCGCGCGATCCTGGAAAAAATGCCCGATCTGCATCTGGCCCTGCTGGAGGAGGCGCGTCGGCCCGAATGGCAGTGGTTCGAGATCGTGCTCGCCTATGACAATGCCCGCGTGCCGCAGGCGCTGATCGAGGCGGGCCGGGCGCTCGGCCGTCAGGACCTGATCGATTGCGGCATTTCGACCCTGGAATGGATCGTCGCCAAACAGACCTCGCCCGAGGGACGGTTCCGCGCGGTCGGCAGCGAGAGCTTCGGTCGTCCCTATGCCGAGCCCTTGCAGTTCGACCAGCAGCCGCTGGAAGCGCAGGCGACGGTCGAGGCCTGTCAGTCCGCCTATGCCGCGACCCGCGACCCGCGCTGGATCAAGGAAGGCGAGCGGGCCTATGGTTGGTTCCTGGGCGTCAACGATCTCGACCTGCCGCTGGCGACCGCGAGCGATGGCGGCTGTTTCGATGGATTGATGCCGACCGGGCTCAACCGCAATCAGGGGGCCGAATCGATCCTGGCACTGCAATTGGCCAATTGCGCCATCGCTAACCTTTGCCAATCCGCCTCAACCATGGCAGGAGCCGATCGTCACATTGCCTGAAGCGCCGCACGCGCGACGGGGGATGGGGCGAGCGTTTTTGTAGAGTGGCGAGACGATAGCGCGATGGATTTGTTCAACCACCGGCTGCGGCTTCATGCCGATCCTTCCCGCGTCGTGGTCCGTCCTTTTCACATAGCCTGGGGCGGCGGCAACGGCGCGCCGCCCAGCCGGACCGAGCGTCTGGTCGGCGAAGTGCTGGCGATGACTCCTGAAGAGGCGCGGGATCAGCTCGAAACCGTGCTGAAGGATTTCGAGGCTCGCCACTGGCAGACGCGGCGCGTCTTCATGACCCGCTATGACCAGATCGAGGATCTGCTGAAGCTCGACGGGTCGAAGATCGGCGATGAGAAGCGTCAGTTGATCGGCGCCTATTTCTGCCACGAATATAGCTATGCCGCTGCCGCGCTGATGAACCCGTCGGCGGTGCCGCATTTCGACCAGACCGGTATCCAGCCGGGGTCGCAGCGTATCCTGATGTCGATGCGCGCGGTGGGGGAGGGACATATCTCCTCGGTCGCCTTCCGCGAAGGCATCATCAACGATCAGAACCAACTCCGGCTCGCGCCCGAGCCGCCCTTCGCGACGGCGACTGACGTGCATGGCTGGGGCGACGATCAGATGCCCAATGGCCCGGTCACGGTGCACCGTCACCGCGACTCGACGCTGTCGGGCACCGTCATCTTCCCGATCACCCAGGCCCAGTCCAAGGGGCTGGAGGATATGCGCATCGTCCAGTTCACCCATGACGATGGCGCGCTGGAGTGGATCGGCACCTATACCGCCTATGACGGCTCAGGCATCCAGTCCGAGCTGATGCGCACCCGCGATTTCCGCGCGTTCGACCTGGTGCCGATGACCGGCTCGGCGGCGCGGAACAAGGGCATGGCGTTGTTCCCCCGCAAGGTCGGCGGGCAATATATGATGATCGGGCGGCAGGACGGTGAGAATCTGTTCCTGCTCAAGTCCGACTCGCTGACCCATTGGGACGATGGCGAGAAAATCCTTACCCCGGTCTATCCGTGGGAGTTGGTGCAGATCGGCAATTGTGGCCCGCCCATCGAGGTGGACGAAGGCTGGCTGCTGCTGACCCATGGCGTCGGCGCGATGCGCAAATATTCGATCGGTGCCGCACTGCTCGACAAGAACGATCCGTCCAAGGTGCTCGGCCGGACCAGGCAGCCGATCCTCGCCGCCAAGGATCAGGACCGCGAGGGCTATGTGCCCAACGTCGTCTATTCCTGCGGCGCCATCCGGCACGGCGATTCGCTGTTCCTGCCCTATGGCATTGCGGACAGCTCGATCGGCTTTGCCTTTGTGAAGATCAGCGAGTTGCTGGCGGCGATGTGATCGTCTGGCGGCGCGTGTAGCGATACAGCGCCGCCACCAGCCCCAGGAACACCAGGGTTCCCCCGATAAGCGCGGGGGTGGCGAACCCGTCCCCGACCAGCGCCAGCGGCGCATCCGCATTGGTCAGGTAGACGATACCCGCAAAGCCCACGCCCCACAGGCTTTCGCCCACGATCAGGCCCGTCGCGGCGAGCACGCCCAGCCGCTCCGCCGTTTCGGGATTGGCACTGCGCCGCGCCCAGCGGTCATAAACATGGCCGATCGCGGCGCCCAGCACGACGGGCAGGGTGGCGGTCATCGGCAGGTAAATGCCCAACCCCACGCCCAACGGCGGCAGGCGCAGCCAGCCGAGCTTGCCAAGCACCTCGTCGACGACGATCACGCCAACGCCGACCAGTGCGCCGATTCCGATCATCGTCCAGTTGAGGTCGCCCCCCAGCACGCCCTTGGCCAGCGCCGAAATCAGCGCGGCCTGCGGTGCCGACAGCGCATTGGGACCGGCCCCTGGCGTGCCCGCAAAGCCTAGCGTCGCGTTGAGCAGGTCGAGCACCGGCGGGATGACCAGGCTGCCGAAGACGACGCCGATGATTAGCGCAACCTGCTGCTTCCACGGCGTCGCGCCGACCAGTTCGCCGGTCTTCAGATCCTGAAGATTGTCATTGGAGATGGTCGCAACGCCGAACACGACGCCCGTGACGATCAGCGCATAGGCGACCAAGGCCTGCGTCGTTTCCGGCGGCGTCCCGCGCCCGAACAGCCCGACGAGTAGTAGCGCGGCGGCGAGGACGGAGAGGATGCCGATTCCCGATACCGGGCTGTTCGACGCGCCGATCAGGCCCGCCATATAGCCGCAGACGGCGGCGATCACGAGGCCGATGAGCAGGATGAAGAGGAGGGCGCCGCCGATCAGCGCGACGCCCGACGCCGCCAGCGGCCCGCCCGCGATCACCGACCAGAGCAGCCCGGCAATCGGTATCAGCGTCGCCAGCGCGACGGCGGCCACGATCCCGATCGGCAGGTCGCGCTCGCCCACCGCCAATACCGCGCCATCGCGCCGCGCCGAGGCGGCGGCGAGCGAGGACCGGATGCCGCCGATGACCGGCCCGATGATCTTGATAAGCGTCCAGATCGCCGCCACGCCGATCACACCCGCACCCAGGAAGCGCACGTCGCGACTGAAGATGCCGCCCGCCCATTCCGCCACCGGCCCGGCCGACGGCGCCATGGCGGTCAGGATGGGCAGCGCCACCCACCAGCCGATGGCGATCCCCGCCAGCATCGCGAGGCCGACCGACAGGCCGACCAGATGCCCGACCCCGATCAGCGCGAAGGACAGCCCGCCGGCGATACCGGTCGCGCCCGCGCCGGTGCGGAACCAGATGGCCGCCTCGGCGACCGCCAGCTTGGTCTGGGTCAGGATCGCGAAACCGGCCGAGGCGATGGCGTTGACGATGATCAGGCGTAGCCCGATCGCACTCTCCGCCTCGCCCTCGCGGCTGCCCGCGCCGACCTTCAGCACCTCGGCGGCGGCGCGGCCTTCGGGATAGGGGAGGTCGGTGTCGACGACGAGGGCGCGGCGCAGCGGCACCGAGAACATGACGCCGAGAATACCCCCCGTCGCCGTAATCCCGGCGGTGAGTAGGTAGGGGAAGCCCTGCCACCAGCCGATCATGACGAGGCCCGGCAGCACGAAGATGATCGCCGCCAGCGTTCCCGCCGCCGAGGCGACGGTCTGGACGATATTATTCTCCAGCACCGAGCTGTTCGGCAGATAGCGCAGGATCGCCATCGAGATCACCGCCGCCGGGATCGAGGTGGCGAAGGTCAGTCCGACCTTGAGACCGAGATAGACGTTGGCGGCGGTGAACAAGAGGGTGATGACCCCGCCCAGCGCGATGCCGCGCAGGGTCAGTTCGGCGATGGGGCGGGAAGGCGTCGGCGTAAGGCTCATGCCCGCAGATGTGGCAGAGTGCGGCGCGCGCGCCTAGCGTTTCGTGTGCTCCGGCGTGCGTCTCGACTTTGCTGGGCGCGAATGGGGCGTGGGCTTGCCGTTGATCGACGGCGCACAATCCCACCTCCGTTCAGCCTGAGCGCAGTCGAAGGCCAAGGGGCTCCATTTCACTTGTCCACCCCGGCGAAGGCCGGGGTCCAGCCGCTATGATCTATCGACGGCGCTGTGTGACAGCCTACAATGCAGCGACCTGCTGCACGCCATACGCCCCGCCGAACCTGGACCCCGGCCTTCGCCGGGGTGGAGGCATGGCCCGAGGAAAGCGAGACCCATGGCCTTCGATTGCGCTCGGGCTGAGCGGAGGTGGGAGCGGCAAAGGTCGACGGACAGCCTACCCCCGGAACAGATTCCCCAGAACGCCGCGCACCACCGCGCCCATGATGCCGCCGCCACTGCTCGACCGCCGTCTTGCGCCACCGCCGAACACCTGCTTGCCGATCTCGTTGGCGACCTGTCGCCCGATCGACGAACTGGCCGAGCGCGCCGCGCTGGTCGCCATCTTGGCCCAGGGCGAGTTGGCCGCTGCGCGCTGCTCCGCGATGCGGGCGCGTTCGGCGTCCTTGGCGGCCTTCGCCTCGGCCTTGGCCGCTTGCGCTGCCTGCTTCTCGGCCTCGGTCGCCGCCTTGGCCTCGGCCGCAGCGGCCGCCGCTTCCTGCGTCTTGGCGGCGAGCAGTTCCTCGGCCGATTCGCGGTCGATGGCCTGATCATATTTCGTGCCAACCGCGTCGGTTTCGACCAGTATCTTGCGCTCCTCGGGCGTGGCGGGGCCGACCCGGCTGCGCGGCGGGGCGATCAGGGTGCGCTCGACGGGGGAGGGCGAGCCATCCGGCTGGAGCAGCGAAACCAGCGCCTCGCCCACCTTCAACTCGGTGATCGCGTTCGCCACATCGACGCCGGGATTGGCGCGGAACGTCTCAGCCGCCGAGCGTACCGCCGCCTGGTCGCGCGGGGTGAAGGCACGCAGCGCGTGCTGCACCCGGTTGCCGAGCTGCCCGGCGATCTTGTCGGGCACGTCGATCGGATTCTGGGTGATGAAATAGACGCCGACGCCCTTGGATCGGATCAGCCGGACGACGCGCTCGATCGTGTCGACCAGAGCCGGCGCGGCATCGTCGAACAGCAGATGCGCTTCGTCGAAGAAGAAGACGAGCTTGGGCTTGTCCGGGTCGCCGATCTCGGGAAGCTGCTCGAACAGTTCGGACAAAAGCCAGAGCAGGAAGGTGGCATAGAGCTTGGGGCTCGCCATCAACTGGTCGGCGGCGAGGATGTTGACGACACCACGCCCCGCATCGTCGGTGGCGATCAGATCGGCCAGTTCCAGTGCCGGCTCGCCGAAGAAATGCTCGCCCCCTTGGGTGCGCAACTGAAGCAGCGCGCGCTGGATCGCACCGACCGACTGCTTGGAGACATTGCCGTAGGTGGTCGTCAGTTCGTCCGCCCGCGCCGCACATTCGGCTAGCATCGCTTGCAGATCGTCGAGATCGAGGAGCAGCAGCCCCTCCTTGTCCGCGACATGGAAGGCGATGGTCAGCACGCCCTCCTGAGTCTCGTTCAGCCCCATCATCCGGGCGAGCAACAGCGGCCCCATCTCCGACACGGTGGCACGGACGGGATGGCCCTGGGTGCCGAACAAATCCCAATATTGTACGGGTGCAGCCTCATAGGCCCAGTCGGTCATGCCCAGTTCGGCGGCGCGCGCGGCAAAGGCGGCATGGGTCTTGCCCAGCGCCGATCCGGCCAGCCCCAGGCCCGACAGGTCGCCCTTCACGTCCGCGACGAAGCTGGGCACGCCGGCGCGTGAAAACCCCTCGACCATGGTCTGGAGCGTCACCGTCTTGCCGGTGCCGGTCGCGCCCGCGATCAGGCCGTGCCGGTTCGCCCGCTTGAGGTCGATCGCCTGCGGCTTGCCGCCGCCCATGCCGATGAAGATGCCGTCCATGGCCGGTATCTTATCGTGGTGGTTGGGGACGGGAATAGCAAAAGGGCCGCCGCACCTGGGAGATGCGACGGCCCTTTGACCGATCGGAAGAATGACCCTCACCCTTCCCTGTCCCGAGGGCCGAGGGAAGGGTGAGGGCGGGTCTTACTTGATGCGCAGCGGCATCAGGCGGTCGGCGATGCGGCCGCGGGTGATCTGCGCCAGCACCTGCGGGCGACCGGCGGCCTTGGCGGCGGCGACGATCTGCTGAAGGTCGGCCGCGCTGCGGACCGGCTGGCCGTTGATCGCCGAGATGACGTCGCCACGCTTCAGCTTGGAGGCGGCATCGCTCGACGGATCGACGGCCGCGACCACCACACCCTGCGTGCCCGGATCGACGTTGATCGCTCGTGCGATCGCCGGGGTCAGCGCCTGGACGGTCAGGCCCAGGCCACCACCGGCGGTCGGTGCGACCTGTGCGTCGTCATCGCTGTCCGGGAAGGCGTCCGAACCGTCACCCATCTGCGCGGCGAGCTGTTCGTTCGACGGACGGGTCGCGGCGGTCGCGGTCAGCGACAGCGGCTTGCCGTTGCGCAGCACCTCGAGCTGGACGCGGGCGTTCGGCTGAACATTGGCGACCAGATAGGACAGGGTCTGCTCGGGCGTCACCGCCTGGCCATTGACCTTGGTCACCACGTCGAAAGCGCGCAGGCCGGCCTTGGCGGCGGGGCCGTTCGGCTCGACCTTGGCGATGATCTCGCCCTGGCCCTTGGGAATGCCCAGCGACGCGGCGACGTCGTCGGTCACCGGACCGCCGATCTGCACGCCCAGATAGCCGCGCTCGATCTTCTCGCCCTTCATCAGCTTGTCGATGATCGGCTTGGCATCTTCCGCCGGAATGGCGAAGCCGATGCCGATATTGCCGCCCGACTGCGAATAGATCTGGCTGTTGATGCCGATGACGTTGCCGTTCATGTCGAACATCGGGCCACCGGAATTGCCCTGGTTGATCGCGGCGTCGGTCTGGATGAAGCGGTCGTTCGCACCGCCCTGACCGGTCACGCGGTGCACGGCCGAGACGATACCGGCGGTCACCGTGCTCGACAGGCCGAAGGGCTGGCCGATCGCCAGCACCCAGTCGCCGGGACGCGCGCGCGACGAATCACCGAAGCGGACGAAGGGCAGGTTGCTGCCCTGGATCTTCAGGACGGCAAGGTCGGAGGTTTCGTCACGACCGACGACCTTGGCGGTATATTCCTTGCGATCGTTGAGCGTCACCGTGATCGAGTCGACCGACGCGCCGGCCGCACCCGGTGCGATCACATGGTTGTTGGTGACGATATAGCCGTCGGGCGAGATCAGGAAGCCCGAGCCGAGCGAGGCGCCTTCACGCTTCTGCGGCTGCGGTCCCGCCTGGCCGCCGAACTGGCCGAAAAAGCCCTCGAACGGCGTGCCGGCGAACGGGTTCGCCTGCTGCTTCACGGTGATCGACTGCTTGGTCGAGATGTTGACGACGGCCGGCTGGAGCTTGGCGACCATGTCGGCAAAGCTCATCGGCGCGCCGGCACGCGGGGCGACCGCCTGGATCGCACCCGGCTCGTTCTGCGCGACCTGCGCGGTGCCGGGTTGCAGGGCCAGGGTGGCGGTCGCGCCGCCGAGGAGGAGCGCACTGGTAATGGCGTAGGCGTAACGCACTGGGCTGAGGTCCTCTCAATGAAAATTCAGTTTGACCGTGTCTTATTTGCCACGGTTTGGCTGAACGACGCTTGAATATGAACGAGCAGAAAGGCGGGAAAACCCGCTTATCGGCCCGGCGCGGTGAATTCCTTCAAATAGCTGTTGTTCGGCGACAGAATGATCTGGGTGCTCCCATGTTCCTGTGTGCTGCCGTCCGCGCCGAAGGTGTGACGATAGGACTGCATCGCACGGTAGAAATCATAAAAGCCCGCATCCTTGCCGAACGCCTGCGCATAAATCTGCGCGGCCTGCGCATCGGCATCGGCACGGACGATCTGGGCCTGTTTCTGCCCCTGCGCGGCGATGGTGATCGCCTCCTGCTGGCGGGCGGTCTGCATCCGGCGCAGCGCGCTTTCCAGCGGCGTGCCCTGCGGCAGTTCGGCTTCCTTGATGCGCACGTCGACGATCTGCACGCCATATTGGCGCGCGATCCGATCGAGCCGGACCTGGATCGCGTCCATCACCTCACCGCGCTCGGGGCTGAGCAGTTCGGAAAAGCGGCGCTTGCCCAGTTCGTTGCGCAGGGCCGAGCCGAAGATCGGACGCAACTGGTTCGCCACGCCTTCCTCGCTGCCGGCGGTGGCCAGCATCCGGCGGGGATCGACGACGCGGAAACGGGCAAAGGCATCGACATTCATGCGGAGCTGGTCGGTCGACAGCACCTGGGTATTCTCCAGGTCGAGGTCGAGCACGCGCTTGTCGACCCACACGATGCGGTCGATGAACGGGATGCGCGCGATCAGGCCCGCGCCGCTCTCGCCCAGCGTCTCACCGGGGCGATAGCCGTTGACGATCCGGCGGGGCTGCTCAAAGCGATAGACCACCGCCTGCTTCGTCTCGGGCACGATCGCGAAGGTCGCGGCCGCGACGATCACCGCGAGCAGCAGCGCGACACCCAGCACGATGGGATTGCGAAGGGTCAGGCCGTTCACTGGCCACCTCCCTGCTGAGCGGGCGCCGGGGCTGGGGTGGGGGCGGCGACCTCCGGCGGGGGCGGCGCGTTACGTCCGCCCTTGGCCAGCGGCAGATAGGGTACGACGCCCGGCGTCTCGACGATGGTCTTGTCCGACTTGGCCAGCACGGCCTCCATGGTCTCGTAATACATGCGCCGGCGCGTCACTTCGGGGGCCAGGCGATATTGTTCGTACACCTTGTCGAACTGCGCGGCCTCGCCCTGCGCGCGGGCGATCACCTGCTGCGCATAGGAGCGGGCCTGGTTGACGTTCGCGACGGCTTCCTGCTGGGCGGCGGTCACCTTGTTGAAGTCGTCGACGATCTGCGCGGGCGGCGTCGCCTGCTTGATCGCGACGCCCTGGATGCGGACGCCCGAATAATATTCGTTGAGGATCGACTGGGTCAGATCCTGCACCCGCTGCTCGATGCCCGTGCGGCCCGAACCCAGCGCCTGGTCGAGCGTGGTGTCGGCGATGACGGCGCGCATCGCGCTTTCGGCGGCGGCGCGCACGGTTTCCTGCGGCTGGGCCAGGCGGAAGGCGAAATCGCGCGGATTGGCGATGTCCCAACGCACCGAATAGGTCAGGTCGATGATGTTCTGGTCGCCGGTCAGCACCAGATTCTCGCCCGAGCCCTCGGGGAAATTCTCGGTGCGGATCTTCTGCACGTCCAGCACGCGGACGCTGGCGATCGGGGCGGGGGCGGTCAACTGGATGCCGGGCTCCAGGATACCGGTATAGCGCCCGAAATAGGTGACGACGCCGCGCTGCTGCGGGCCGATGGGATGGATCGAGGTGTAAAGCACCCAGATGCCGACCAGGATCGCGGCGCCGATCGCCCATAGGGTGCGACCGCCGGGCGCGCCGGGCAGGCCGTTGAAGCCGCCGCCCGATCCGCCCGGATCGCCGCCACCCGAACCCCGCGCCTTGCGGATGAACTCATCCAGCGCGGTCGGCTTGCCCGCGGCCTTGCGACCGCCCGGTGGCATCGCCCAGGGATTGCGGGGCCCACCATCGGAATCCTCACCGGACCCGCCCCAAGGGCCCTTCGGGGTATCGGCGGCAAGAATGGGGGGGCGTCGGAAGCGACCCGTCAGCTTTCTCATGTCCATCGTTATAGGAACGGTTCACCGACAAAAACAGTGCCAAGCGGCCGATGGCGTCCTATCTGCCCGCCTATGAGCATGATCGATACGGTGAAGGCGGCGGTGGCCGCGGTGGCGGGCAAGCGCGCGAACGTGCGGATGGAAGGCGCCAAGGCGGGTGTCGTGCTCGACGCGACGGGGCTTGACGGCGCGGATCGCCACGCGCTGGAAGAGCAGGTCAAGGCCGCCGCGATGCAGCCCGGGGTGGAGGATGTCCGCATCGTCCTGACCGCCGAAAAGCTGGAACGCCGGATCATCGCGGTGGCCAGCGGCAAGGGTGGGGTGGGCAAGTCGACCCTGTCGGCCAATTTGGCGATCGCGCTCGCTCGCATGGGGCGCAAGACCGGACTGGTCGATGCCGATATCTATGGCCCCTCCCAGCCACGCCTGATGGCGGCCGAGGGGGTGAAGCCCGTCGCGCAGGACGGCAAGCTGCAGCCGGTGCCGACGCCTTATGGCGTGCCTTTGCTGTCGATGGGTCAGTTGGTCGAACCGGACAAGGCGATTGCCTGGCGCGGGCCGATGGCGGCGGGTGCGCTCAGCCAGCTGGTCGACGGCGATTGGGGCGCGACCGACACCCTGGTCCTCGACCTGCCGCCCGGCACCGGCGACGTGCAGCTGACCATGGTGCAGAAGCATCGCCCGGCCGGCGCGGTGATCGTCTCCACCCCGCAGGACCTGGCGCTGATCGATGCACGGCGCGCGATCGACCTGTTCCTGAAGGCCGGCGTGCCGATCATCGGGCTGGTCGAGAATATGGCGGGCTATTGCTGTCCGCATTGCGGCGGCATCTCGGACCCGTTTGGCTCGGGCGGCGCGGAAGCGGCGGCGGCCGAGCTGGGCATTCCCTTCCTGGGCCGGGTGCCGCTGACCATCGCGATTCGCACCGCCTCCGATGCGGGGCAGCCGCCCGCGGCCGGCGCGGACGATGCCGTATTCGGCCCGATCGCGGCCAAGGTCGCCCACTGGCTGGAACGGTCCACGCCGGGCGCATGAAACCAGGGGCGCGGCGGGACGTTTGACCTCGACCATCCGCCGCTTCTGCTCATGGGACCGGACCGGCGGCGGGCGAAGAGGATAGCCGATGCCGTTGACCGCCGATGAGGATATCCGTGCGCTGCTGACCAATGCGCGCACTATTGCCATGGTCGGTGCCTCGGACCGGCCCGACCGCCCCTCTTATGGTGTGATGAAGCGGCTGCAGGATCATGGATATCGCGTGATTCCGGTCAATCCGCAGATCACCGGCGAGCATATTCATGGCGAGTTCGTGTTTCGCGAACTGGGCCAATTGGGCGATCCTATCGACATCGTCGATATCTTCCGTCGATCGGACGCGGTCGAGCCGATCGTGGAAGAGGCGATCGCGATCGGGGCCAAGGCCATCTGGATGCAGTTGGGCGTCGTCAACGAGGCCGCCGCCGCGCGCGCCGAGGCGGCGGGGCTGAAGGTGGTCATGGATCGCTGTCCCGCGATCGAAATTCCCCGGCTTGGCATCCCGCCGGTCCAAGGCGCATGATCGTCCGATAAGTCAGGCAAGAGGGGAGAGAAAGGATGGTTCCGTTTCTGCTGCTGCTGGCGGGTTCGCCCTCGGGTCAATCGGTGGCGCTGCCGCGTCTGACACCGGCCTGCACAGTCACGACTTGCCCGCCGGTGCATAAGCGGTCGCCCTATCGTCTGGCCCAGGACAATCCGATGCCGATCGATTCCAAGGCTCGTGCCTTTGCCGATGACGGCACCTATTGTGCGGTGGTCGGCGACAAATATTGCCGCAGCAAGCCCCGCACCCTGCTGCGCGAGTCGATCGACCGCTGAAGCGGTTCCAATCCCGCTGGCATTGATCCGTCGAAAGGGGCATCATCCCGCCGCGATGACCTGACGCCGGGAGGACTGCCATGTCCGGGACGATGTCGACCCTGTTGCTGACGATGGCGATTCAGTCGCCGTCCGTTGAAGTCCCTTCGGTGGACGCGATCGTCGCGAACACGCGCCGGTTGACCGCCGTCGAGCGACCTTGCGTCTACGACCGTAACAGCACCGACATCACCGTTTGCGGCCGCCGCAACGCGGACCGGTTCCGCGTACCCTTCGCTCCCGCGCCGGAACCGGGCGATCCGAAGAACGAGGCGGTCATGACCGAGCGGACCCGATTGCTCGCGCGCACCACGCCGATCGACGAGATGTCGCCGTTCCTGGTGGGCGGCGGCTTCACCGGCGTGACGATGGACACCAACCCCCGCGACCATGGCCCGACGCTGCGCAAGCCGGCCCCGTGAGACAAAGGACCGCCCGATGCTGCCCCTGTTGCTGATCGCCCTGCAGGCCGCGCCCGCCACCCCGCCGCCACCGGGCACCGAGCGTTTCTCGATCCTGTTGCAAGATCCCTGTCCGCCTTCGGCCGGTACCCGGGAGGAGGTCGTCGTCTGTGGGCGGCGACAGGCCGATGATCGGTTGCCCTTGAAGGACGATACCCCGCCCGACCGGCCGATGCCGTCCAATCCCGAACTGACCGGGATCGGTGCCTTGCGTGCGGAGGCGACACCCTGTGCGGCTGTCCAACGCGGATGCCAGGTCGGCTTCAACCTGCTCGGCCCCGCGCTGCTACTGGCCAATGAGGCGCGGATCGGGATCAGCAAGCTGGTCGACAAGTCGCGCGACAAGAGCAACCGCCTACCCATCGCGCTAGACGGTCCGGCGCCAGCCGGGCACCTCGAACCCTGATCCTCCCCGGTGGGGGGGGCATGCGCAGCATGGTGAAGGGGGATTGCCACGAAAAACGTCCCTAGTGGAAAGCCCCCTCCGTCAGGACTGCGCCCTGCCACCTCCCCGTACGGGGGAGAATTTAATTCAGCCCTGATCCGCCCGCACCACTTTACGCCGCGCACGCGCCGAGAGGGGCGGGGTGAACCAGTCGGTCAGCGTCAGCCCGGTCGCCGACATGGCCCGTAGGACCACCTGACCGGCGGCCCGCGCATCGCTCAGTGCATCGTGATGGCGATGCTCCAGTTCCAGAAACGCCGCCAGCGTATTGAGTTTGTGATTGGGAAGTTCGGGCCAGGCCCGCCGCGCGATCGTCACGCTGTCCAGCCAGCGTGCCGCGATCGGGGGCAGCGCGTCCCGTTCGCAGGCACGGCCCAGCGCCCCCTTGTCGAACCCCGAATGCGCCACCGTCACGCGCCCGCCCAGATGCATCGCCAGTTCGGGATGAAGTGCCGCAAAGGTCGGCTTGCCCAGCACATGATCGGCGGTGATGCCGTGAATGCCGATATTGAAGCTGCTGAAATCGTCGCACGGGTCGACCAGCGTCTCATAGGCCAGCACCTCGACCCCCGCCGCATAGCCGACGATGCCGATCTGGCAGATGCTGCTGGTGCGCGAACAGGCGGTTTCGACGTCGATGACCACGAAATCAGGGGAAGTCATGCCGGCCTTCTTAGGGGCTTGTCGGCATTTGAGCAATAAAAGGTCCTTCAGCGGCTCGACAGCGACCGTTTCTATCCGCTACCGGCCGGGTCTTACGAACGCTCCGGAATATGGGAAACGAAGATGGGCGACGCATTGCGGGTGGCTTTGGCGGGACTGGGCACGGTGGGGGGCGGCGTCATTCGCCTGCTCGATGCGAACCGTGACCTGATTACCCGGCGTGCCGGTCGCCCGATCGAGATCGTCGCCGTCTCCGCGCGCGACCGGACCAAGGATCGCGGCGTCGATCTGTCGCGCTTCGAATGGGTGGACGACACCGCCGCGCTCGCTTCGCACCCGAACGCCGATGTGGTGGTCGAACTGATCGGCGGGTCGGACGGCCCGGCGCTGACGCTGGCCCGCACCGCGCTCGATGCCGGGCGGGGTTTCGTCACCGCGAACAAGGCGATGCTGGCGCATCACGGGCTGGAACTGGCGCAAAAGGCGGAGGCCTCGAACGCGGCGCTGAAGTTCGAGGCGGCGGTGGCGGGCGGCATCCCGGTCATCAAGGGGCTGCGCGAGGGCGCGGCGGCCAACGCCATCGCGCGTGTCTATGGCATCCTCAACGGCACCTGCAATTTCATCCTGTCCAAGATGGAGGCCGAGGGCCGCGACTTCGCCGAGGTGCTCGCCGAGGCGCAGGCGCTGGGCTATGCGGAGGCCGACCCCAGCTTCGACATTGACGGCGTGGACGCGGCGCACAAGCTGTCGATCCTGGCCGCCATTGCCTTCGGCACACAGCCGGCGTTCGGCGATGTCGCGATCGGTGGCGTGCGCCATGTGCTCGCCGCCGATATCGCCCAGGCGGCGTCGCTCGGCTACCGGGTGCGGCTGGTCGGCGTGGCGGAGGAAGGGGCGAACGGCCTGTTCCAACGGGTGCATCCGCATCTGGTGCCGCTCGATCATCCGCTGGCGCATGTCACTGGTTCGACCAATGCGGTCGTGGCGGAGGGCAATTTCGTCGGCCGCCTATTGTTCCAGGGCGCGGGTGCGGGCGATGGCCCGACCGCCAGTGCGGTGGTCGCCGATCTGATCGACATCGCGCGCGGCGAATATGGCGCGTCCTTCGCCATGCCCGCGCATGAACTGATCCCGGCGCCCAAGGCCGATAGCGGCGAACGGCGCGGGCGCGCTTATCTGCGCTTCACCGTGCAGGACAAGGTCGGGGTGCTGGCGGAGATCGCCGCCGCGATGCGCGACGCCGGCGTGTCGATCGAAAGCCTGATCCAGCGCGGCGAGGCGGCCGATGGCGGCGTGATGATCGCGATCGTCACTCATGAGGGGCCGGAACGGTCGGTGGAGCAGGCGCTGGAGCGGCTGCGCGGGAGCCAGAGCCTCGTCGGCCAGCCGCTGCTGATGCATATTCTGGGATGATATGGATTCCTCCCCTGGAAGGGGAGGGGGACCAGCGAAGCTGGTGGAGGGGTGTCACCGCTGGCCGTGATACCCCTCCGTCAGTCCTACGGACTGCCACCTCCCCTTGCAGGGGAGGAATAGGTTTTGGCTTACTTCTTGATCAACCCGATCTCGACCAGCCGCTCGTACAGATAGTCGTGCGCCGTGATCGGCGTCGGATAGCGGTCGGGATTCTCCGCCGTCACCGTCCCCGGCAGCGTCTCGATCAGGAAATCGGGCGCGGGGTGCAGGAAGAAGGGCATGGAATAGCGCGAGAAGCCGCGCCGCTCGACCGGCGGGTTGACGACGCGGTGGGTGGTCGAGGGCAGGACATGGTTGGTCAGCCGCTGCAGCATGTCGCCGACATTGACCACCATCGCGCCCTCGGGCGGACGGATCGCCAGCCACTCGCCGGAGTCGCGGTCGAGCAGTTCGAGACCCGCTTCCTCGGCGCCGAGTAACAGGGTGATGAGGTTGATATCCTCATGCGCGCCGGCCCGCACACCCTCGGCATCCGCCGGGATCGGCGGATAATGAAGCAGGCGCAGGACCGAATTGCCGTCCTTCACCGCCGGATCGAACCAGTGGGGATCGAGCTTCAGATGCCGGGCGATCGCCGAAAGCAGCCGGTCGCCCGCCCGGTCGAACGCGCTGAAGAGTTCGAGGAAATCGTCGCGAAACCCCTCGGGCCGATCGGGCCAGATATTGGCGGGCATTCGGTCGGCATAAGCGTGCCCCTCGGGCAGTTCGCGGCCGACATGCCAGAATTCCTTCAGGTCGACGACCTTGGCATCCTTGGCGATCTCGGTCTTGAACGGGGTATAGCCGCGCGCGCTGCCGCCGCCGGGGACGTGATAGCCGCGCTTCTCCTCCTCGGGCAGGTCGAACAGCGCCTTGGTCTGGGCCCAGGCGCGGTCGATCAGTTCGGCGGGCACGCCGTGATCCGCGACGATCGCAAAGCCGAACCGCTCGAACGATCCGCCCAGCGCGGCGGCGAAACCATCGGGATCGCGGTCCTGATCGGCGAGGCTGAGCGTCGGAACCTCGGCGGAGCGAGTGTCGGTCATGGCGTGATGTCCAGAAAATCTAACAAACTGTCATCTATATAGCGCCGCCGTCACCCCGGAACAGGCCGAGTTATCCGCCCAGCGTGATCGTCCCCGTCGATTGGTTGCCCCCTGCCGAGCGCAGGTCCAGCCGGAACGGCTTTTCCTCCGCCGTCTTGCCGACGATCGCGCCGCCCTGGTCGGTCAGGGTGAAATCGGCGTCGCCCATCTTTTCGCGGAACCAGCCACGCACCGTGGCGGGATCGGCCGGGCTGTCGAAGGTCATGGTAAAGGCCTTGTCGCGGCCATTGCCGACATCGACGTTGCGGATCTTCGAGCCGGGATAGAGATGCACCCCGTTCAACTCGAAATTGTCCGCCTCCAGCGACATTTTGGGCAGCTTGAACGCCCCGGAAAAGCCGGGCAGCGCCAGCTTCACCTCGCCCGACTTGCCATCGACCGCCGCCAGCGTCTGCCCGTCCGAACTGTTGATCGAAATCGACGTCCCTTCGGTCGGCCGATCGCAAGCGGACAGGGCGAGGGCGGCGAGCAGGGGGAGGGCGGTTCGAGAGACCATGGTCATCGCGGCAAACTCCGTAATCTATCAAGATCATTGATAACCGAGAGATGTGATCATCCGTTGCGCGCGCTGACGGTGGGATGAACGTCCTGACCGGTTGCGCCAATCGGTCAGGGTAATCGGCGCTTGGAACGCAGCGATCAGAAAGGCGTTGTCAAAATCCGAGTTTGGGGGAGCTTTATGCGTTACCTAAAGCTTGGTCAGCATGGCGATGACGTTCGTGCGCTTCAGAACAAGCTGAAGACATTCGTACCTGAGATCCAAGTCGATGGACGCTCTGGCCCGAAGACGGAGCGGGCCGTGCGCGTAGCGTAGCGCCGGCTTGGGTTATTCCCACCAGACGGCATAGCGGGGCCTAAGACGTTGGCAGCGTTGTTTGCTCGGACACCCGTCAAAGCCAACAAAACTGAACAACCGTCTCCGGTAACCCAGATGATGGGCGCGTTAAGGGCTGTGGAAGAAGCCATACTGGCGTGGGTCAAAAAGCAGTTCGCCGGACCCCAGACCGTGCCAGCCTCCATTCGACCCGCCGTGCAGCCCGCTTTGCGTCGGGCTGAGCATCAGCCGGTTCCAACGGGTACGGTCAGCCCTGTCGCTGGCATGCGGGCGTCGGCGCGGGGGCGGCTCTTCATTATCCGCCATGAAGCGCAGCCTGGGGTCAGCAATCGCCTTCATCACCCCAGTATGGGGAGTGGCGTTACACTTGGGCCCGGATATGACATGAAAGACCGTAGCCGGGCCCAGGTCGCTAATGATCTGAAGGCCGTATTCGGGGTCGATCCGGCCGCGGCTGATCGAGTTGCCGAAGGTGCAGGGAAAAGTGGCCAAGCGGCACGTGATTTCGTCCGCGTCAACAAAGATGCCATCAGCCTGTCCGACACGCAACAGGCCGCGCTGCTCGCCAATATCATCGGTCATTACGAAAATATGGTGCGACGCGCGATCAAAATTCCTTTGCATCAATATGAGTTCGATGCGCTGGTTTCCTATGCCTATAATCCCGGCGGTGGATGGAGAAAGACCACTGCTCTAATAAATCAGCCTCGTCCGAAAGACGCTGCCGTCGAACTGTCGAAGCACGTCTATTCCCGAGGGCGGAGGATCAAAAGTCTGGTTGAGCGCCGAGCTGCGGAAACGCAGATGCTTTTATATGGGGAATATCATTGATGACCATGGGTTTGGCCTGCGGCGCGGCCGCGATGCTACTGTTGTCGGGATGTGGTTCTGCCTCTGATCAGCCCGGAAATGTCACGCCGGTGGAGCGTCCGGCCGAGGAGCAAGTCGATACTCCGCCGATGGCATCGGCTCGCTCGACACCGCCAGCCTCGTCGGCCACGGCTGTCGATCAGAATTTTGCACGTCAGTTGGCGACTTTATTGGTGGGACACGTGACCTTGGATGGCGCCGCCGTGACGGAGGTGTGGGCAATCGACAAATGCCATACGACGTTCGTGACGGCGAAAGGCGACACGATCATCGATTGGACCAAGGTGGGCAACCTTGCGCCACGCGACGAGAATGGGCGGGAAATCAATCGGCTGCCATCCGCGACCGGGTGGCATGACATGTCTGTTCCGCTCGGCGAATTGCCCGAACCGGCAGGCAATGTCGCCAATCGTTCCAGCGGTGCGTTCGGGCAACTCGCGACCGAATGTGGCTGATCGGCGCCAGCCAGCACGGTGTCGTATAGCTCTGGCGGATTGAAATGACGCCTCCGGGATTTTGTCTCGACGCTATTCGATTCGCCGTTATGCGGCGTTGGCGTCACGCGTTCCGCTTTACCGGTTCCCCTGCCTGCCGATCATCCCTATGTGGCAGTCATCATGTCCGAATCCCGTTCCGCTGATCCGGTGATGTCCGTCGCCGCCGAACCCCCTGGCGCGCCGATCGGTTTTGTCGAGTTCGTCCTGCTGATCGCGGCGCTGATGGCGTTGACCGCGCTCGGGATCGATTCGATGCTGCCCGCGCTTCCCGCGATCGGCGAAGCGCTGAACGCGTCGCCCACGGCCCGACCCTTCGTCGTCACCGCCTTTCTAATCGGGTTCGGCGTGGCGCAACTGGTCCATGGGCCGCTGGCCGATCGCTATGGCCGGCGGCGGGTGCTGATCGTCGCGCTGGTCATCTATATCATCGCCAATGCGGCGGCGGCGGTGGCGGGCAGTTTCCTGCTGCTGATGGTCGCGCGGGTCTGTGCCGGCGCGGCGATCGCGGCGACGCGGGTGGCGACGGTCGCGCTGGTCCGCGACTGCTATCATGGCCGTGCCATGGCGCAGGTCATGTCGATCGCCTTCATGGTGTTCATGGTCGTGCCGATCCTGGCGCCGGCCTTTGGCGAGCTCGTGCTGCTGTTCGGCAATTGGCGGCTGATCTTCTGGACGATCGCCGCGCTGGCGGGGCTCGTCCTGATCTGGTTCGCGGTGCGCATGCCCGAGACACTGGCGCCCGAGGCCCAATTGCCCATTTCGCTCAGCCGGATCTGGAGCGGGTGGCGCGAAACCGCGACGGACCGGCTGTCGCTGGGCTATACGCTGGCGGCGACCGCGCTGATGGCGGCGCTCTATGGCTATCTGAACTCGATCCAGCCGATCATGGCGGTGACCTTTGGTCGCGAGAAGCTGCTCGCGCTGATCTTCGCGACGACCTCGATGACGATGGCGGCGGCCAATCTGCTCAACTCGCGCATCGTGATGCGGCTGGGCACGCGCCTGATCAGCCATAGCGCGGTGTCGATCCTGATCGTCGTATCAGCCCTCCACTTCGCGCTGATCGTGCTGGGGGTGGAGACGCTGGTCGCCTTTGCCGTGTTGCAGGGGATCACCATGGCCTGTTTCGGCTTGGCAACCTCCAACTTCTCGGCGATGGCGATGGAGCGGATGGGCCGGATCGCCGGTACCGCATCCAGCGTGCAGGGTTTCGTCAGCGTCACCATCGGATCGGTGATCGGCGCAGGGATCGGCCAGGCCTTTGACGGCACGGCGGGACCTTTGGTCCTGGGGTTCGTGCTGGCCGGGCTCGTGGCGTTCGGCGTCGTCTTCGTGACGGAACGCGGGCGTATGTTCCGTCCGCTCTGACCCCGCTTACGCCCGTCGCATTCGGGCCGGGGAACCGGCCGGAGCCCCGCGCCGTTCCACCCTCGGTATCGAGGACAGGAGGCAAGGATGGGCGGACATCAGGTTCCCAGCCAGGGACCCGGCGACGACGGATGGGACGAGGAAGGCTATGACGAGAGCCAGCGCGCCGAAATCCTGGAAGTGACGCGCGACGGCCCCAGCGACGGCGTGCTGCTGACCGATATCGAACCCGATCTGGGCGACGACAGCGTCGAGGACGAGCCGATCGACGAAATCGACATGGATTCCGAGGAGGTCGGCGAAACCGATGCCTCGGTCGACATGGATGAAGAGGATATCGACGAGGACGATCTTCAGGAGGATTTCGAGGACGATCGCGTCGCCGATGGCGATATCGACGAAGCCGACGATACGGCATTGCGGCCATGAACCGTCTGCCCGTCGCCCTGGCGGCGGGCGGGATCGTGCTGGTCGGTTGCTCGACCATGCCCGACCCGCGTGCCGGCCTGCCGCCCATGATGTCGACCAGTTTCCGCTGCGAAAATGGCAGTCGGTTCTGGGTGCGCTTCGACAATCGCGATGACAGCGTCTTGATGCGGATCGATGATCTGGAACTGCGTCTGGAAGGGCAGCGGGTGGCGTCGGGCATCCATTATGCCGGCGTCGGACATGACCTGCGCGGCAAGGGCGATGCGGTAGTTTTGACACGGCCCACCGGCGAGTCGCTTCGCTGTACCGCAATCCGATAAGGCGAAAATCGATTTCGCGGCGAAAAAACGGCACAAAAGTGCGATTGCCGCATTCTGCCCGCAATTGGTTCATCTAGGTGACAGGAACTGTGGCTTCGCGGCAACAGCTCGGTATAAGACGACCGAAAGTGACACTTCTGTGCAACCGCGAACGGTTTTGCCGGTTAAGCGGGCCTGGGCTGAGCGGTTCGATCCGCCGCCCCACATAGAATAAGAGAAGGGTATCTCACATGCGTAAGCTTTCCCTCGTCGCCGCTGCGGCGGCCGCGTTCGTTGCCGTGCCCGCCATGGCGCAGGACATGAACACCACCACCGACACGACGGCACCTGCCGCCGACACCGCGACCGCTCCCGATGGCACCCGCGCCTTCGGTATCGAGCCGTATGTCGCGATCATGGGTGGTTGGGAGCAGTTCGATCGCCAGTCGGTCGCCGGCATCCCCGCGCAGCCCAAGGGCTACAACCTGGACGGCGCGCTGGTCGAGGGTATCGTCGGCTTCAACGTGCCGCTGGGCCCCGTGTTCGTCGGCGCCGAGGGCGCGGTCGCCAAGGGCGTGTCGGGTGACATCGACTGGCAGTATGGCGCCTATGGCCGCGCGGGCTTCCGTGCCGGTGAGAGCGGCCTGTTCTACGGCAAGGTCGGCTATCGCTGGAACAACTTCCACAACTTCGCTCCGGGCGTCGCTGGCGACCTGAAGCGTGACTATCACGCGACCGTCTACGGCGTCGGCGCCGAAGTCGGCCCGAAGGACATCGGTCTGGGCGGCCTGACCGGCAACTCGGGTCTGCGTCTGCGTATGGAAGTTTCGACCTTCGACAACGCCCACTCCTTCCGTCCGATGGCGGGTGTGGTCGCACACTTCTGATCCCTCTCGGATCCAGTTGGCTTAAGGTGGCGGGGTTCGGCAGCAATGCCGGGCCCCGTTTTCCTTTTGGCGTCGGCTTCCCATATCACGAACGATGGTCGGACGGGTAAAGCGAAAGGCGGGGCTGGCCGCAGCCGCCGGGCGGTCGGAACCGGGGGAAACGCCGGCCTGTGCGCTATGCGGCCGGCCGCTGGGGGTGAAGGTGGAATGGCACCACCCCGTGCCCAAGAGCGAAGGCGGGCGTGAGACGGTGCCGGTCCACCCCATATGCCATCGCACGATCCATGCGACGCTCACCAATGCGCAACTGGCGCAGGACTATGCGGACTTCGCGGTGCTGCGTGCGCATCCCGATATGGCGCGGTTCCTCCGCTGGATCGTAGGCAAGCCGGCGGATTTTCATGCGCCGACGCGGGCAGCGCGGTAGGCTGGGTTCACGCCAAGAGATTTTGTTCGCGCAGAGGCGCAGAGGATGCAGAGAATAAGAAGGACGGGAGAACAATCTCCCCATTCCCCGTTCAGCCTGAGCATAGTCGGAGGCCAAGGGCGCTATGGGGCGATGGTTTCCCTTGGCCTTCGACTACGCTCAGGCTGAACGGATGTAAGGACGATCGTCCTTCTGCCCTTCTTATTCTCTGCATCTTCTGCGCCTCTGCGCGAATCCAACCTTCTTCGCGCTATCGCGCCATCGCGTGAAACAAAAAAGGGCGGACCGAAGTCCGCCCTCTCGAAGATCACTCCGCCGCGACGCCTGCGGCCGAGAACATGTCGCCGGTTTCGCTCGCCTCTTCGTTGGCGGCCTTGCCGGTCTTGGCCTTTTGGCGCTTGTCGAACGCGTCCCACACGTCGTTCCACTGGCCGCGCGTCGCCGCCTTGGAATATTCGGTCGCGCGCGTCTCGAAGAAGTTGGCATGTTCCACGCCGTTGAGCAGCGGCGTCAGCCAGGGCAGGGGATGCTCGTCGATCATATAGATCGGCTTCAGCCCTAGCTGGCCCAGACGCCAGTCGGCGATGTAGCGGATATATTTCTTGATATCCTTCGCCGTCATGCCGTTCACCGGGCCCATTTCGAACGCCAGGTCGATGAAATTGTCCTCCAGCCGCACGGTCGTCTGGCACTGGTCGGCGATATCGTCTTTCACCGCCTTGGTCAGGCACTGACGCTCCTTGGTAAAGGCGTGGAAGAGCTGGATGATGCCCTCGCAGTGCAGCGACTCGTCGCGCACCGACCAGGTGACGATCTGGCCCATGCCCTTCATCTTGTTGAAGCGCGGGAAGTTCATCAGCATCGCGAAGGAGGCGAACAGCTGCACGCCCTCGGTGAAGCCGCCGAACATGGCGAGGGTGCGGGCGATATCCTCGTCATTGTCGACGCCGAACTTCTGCAGATAGTCGTGCTTGTCCTTCATCTCGGCATATTCGAGGAAGGCGCCGTACTCGCTCTCGGGCATGCCGATCGTGTCGAGCAAATGGCTGTACGCCGCGATGTGCACCGTCTCCATGTTGGAGAAGGCGGTCAGCATCATCTTGACCTCGGTCGGCTTGAACACCCGGCCATATTTCTCATGATAGCAGTCCTGCACCTCGACATCGGCCTGGGTGAAGAAGCGGAAGATCTGGGTCAGCAGATTGCGCTCATGATCGGTCAGCTTCTGCGCCCAGTCGCGGCAATCCTCGCCCAACGGCACCTCTTCGGGCAGCCAGTGGAGCTGTTGCTGGCGCTTCCAGAACTCGAACGCCCAGGGGTATTCGAAGGGCTTATACTGTTTGGAGGCTTGGAGAAGAGGCATCGGGGTTACTCCGGATACGAATAGCGTGAAGAGGGTGAAGGCCGGTTCAGCCGCTGCTGGCCCAAGAGCGCAAAGCGGTGGCGAAACCGGCGAGAATGATCCCGCCCATGACGAACATGGTGCCCGCGATCAGCCGGGCATAGCGCCCTTGGTCCGATCGGGGGGTGCGAAGCTGGAGCAGCAGGGTTGCGCCGATCCCGGTTAATATGGCTGCAACGGCGTACATGATCGCAGCCCCCGTCATGCGACCATTTCCAACGTGGCGCGTTCCGAAACCGAACCCAACACAGGAGACTGAAAATGGTCGATGTCAGCCAGATCAAGGAACATGCGGAAGTCATCGGTGCGGACGGTGTCCATGTCGGCACCGTCGACCACGTCCAGGGCGACCGCATCAAACTGACCAAGAATGACAGCCCGCAGACCCAGGACGGGCAGGGCGCCAAGCACCATTACCTGCCGATCGGCCTGGTCGCGGAAGTCGAGGGCGACAAGGTCCGCCTGTCGGCGACCGCGCAGAACGCCGTCGACCAGTTCGAAGAGGCGGAGTGAACTTCTACTCCCTCTCCCCCTGTGGGAGAGGGAGGGGCTCGCGGCCACAGGCCGTGGGAGGGTGAGGGGGCCGTCCATCACGGGCGGCCCTTTTGCTTATGCGCGATCCGCGCGCCGATCGCCGCCACGACGCCGTCGAGGTTGGACATCATATCGGCATTGGCGAAGCGGATCACGTCATAACCTTCATGTTCGAGGAAGCGGGTACGTGCGGTGTCGCGCTCCGGCTTCATTGCGTGGTCGTCACCATCGAGTTCGACGATCAATCGGACCGCGTGCGAGCAGAAATCCGCGTGGTACGGGCCCATCGGAACCTGACGGCGGAATTTCATGCCCGGCAACGCCTCGCGCAGTGCTCTCCACAGGCGGCGTTCGGGCTCGCCTGCATTTCGGCGCAGTTCACGCGATCGGGTGACTGTGGCGGCGGGAAGCAACTGCCTTTTGGTCAGGCCCTGGGCGTTACCCCTCACCCTTCCCACGGCTTTTGGCCGCGGGCCCCTTCCCTCTCCCACAAGGGGAGAGGGAGGATCGGAGGAATGAGGGGCCATGGCGCGACCTTCCCGTCAGGCGATCCAGCTTGGCTCCTGCTTCACTGACACGCCAAGCACTCATCATAATCGGTCGTCTCGCCGATCTCGAACTTGGGCGCGCTGATCGTATTGTCCGCCTCGACCCCACCCGAACCGGCGAAGCCCGCGCGCTGCACCGACTTGGAACGGAGATAATAGAGCGACTTGATGCCCAGCTCCCACGCGCGGAAGTGGAGCATGAGGAGGTCCCACTTTTCCACGTCGGCCGGGATGAACAGGTTCAGCGACTGCGCCTGGTCGATATAGGGCGTGCGGTCGCCCGCCAGTTCGAGCAGCCAGCGCTGGTCGATCTCGAACGAGGTCTTGAACGTGTCCTTCTCTTCCGGGCTGAGGAAGTCGAGATGCTGGACCGAGCCGCCATGTTCGAGGATCGAGTTCCACACCGCGTCGGAGTTCTTCGACTTCTCGATCAGCAGCTTTTCGAGATAGGGGTTCTTCACGACGAACGAACCCGACAGCGTCTTGTGGGTATAGATATTCGCCGGGATCGGCTCGATGCACGCGCTGGTGCCGCCGCAGATGATGGAGATCGACGCGGTCGGCGCGATCGCCATCTTGCAGCTGAAACGCTCCATCACGCCGACATCGGCGGCGTCGGGGCAGGGGCCACGCTCGGCGGCCAGGGTCATCGACGCCTGGTTCACCTGCGCGTTGATGTGCTTGAACATCCGCAGGTTCCACGACTTGGCCATCGCGCCCTCGAAGGGCAGGCCGCGCGCTTGGAGGAAGCTGTGGAAACCCATGACGCCCAGGCCGACCGAACGCTCGCGCGCGGCGGAATAGGCGGCACGCTCCATGCCCGGCTCGTGGCGGTCGATATAGTCCTGCAGGACATTGTCGAGGAAGCGCATCACGTCCTCGATGAACTGCTTGTCGTCCTTCCACTCGTCCCAGGTTTCCAGGTTGAGCGACGACAGGCAGCACACCGCCGTGCGGTCATTGCCCTTGTGATCCAGCCCGGTCGGCAGGGTGATCTCCGAACACAGGTTCGAGGTCGACACCTTCAGCCCCAGCTCGCGGTGATGCTTGGGCATGTTCTTGTTCACATGGTCGGCGAAGACGATGTACGGCTCGCCGGTCGCCAGACGGGTCTCGACCAGCTTCTGGAACAATGCGCGCGCATCGACCGTGGCGCGGACCTCGCCGGTTTTCGGGCTCTTCAGATGCCACTCGGCGCCGTCACGCACCGCTTCCATGAAGGCGTCGGGAATGAGGACGCCGTGGTGCAGGTTCAGCGCCTTGCGGTTGAAGTCGCCCGACGGCTTGCGGATCTCCAGGAATTCCTCGATCTCCGGGTGCGAGATGTCGAGATAGCAGGCGGCCGAGCCGCGCCGCAGTGAACCCTGGCTGATCGCCAGCGTCAGCGAGTCCATCACGCGGACGAAGGGGATGATGCCGCTGGTCTTGCCGTTCAGGCCGACCGGCTCGCCGATGCCGCGCACTTGGCCCCAATAGGTGCCGATGCCGCCGCCGCGCGACGCCAGCCACACATTCTCGTTCCAGGTGGTGACGATGCCGTCCAGGCTGTCGGGCACCGAGTTGAGGTAGCAGGAAATGGGCAGGCCACGCCCCGTGCCGCCGTTCGACAGGACCGGCGTGGCGGGCATGAACCACAGCTTCGAGATATAGTCGTACAGCCGCTGGGCATGCTCGGCATTGTCGGCATAGGCCGAGGCGACGCGCACGAACAGGTCCTGATAGCTTTCGCCGGGCAGGAGATAGCGGTCGTTCAGCGTCTCCTTGCCGAAATCGGTCAACCGCGCGTCGCGCGCATGGTCGACCTCGACTGGATAGGGCTGCGGGCGCACCGACTTGGTATCGGCGGGCGTTGGGGCCGGGGCGGAGGTTTCCGCCGCCATCTTCTCAAGCATGTCAGTCGTCATGTCGCTATCCCGGCTATCCCTGAAATCCATCATTGATGCCGCTCCTTTGTTCTTGATCCGTTCGAGTCGGCGTCCTGCCCCTTGCACTTGCGCGCCGCGGTCGTCGCGATCCGGACGAGGGGAACCGGCAAACCCGTCTCCACGGGCTTTTTCCGATCCCGATCATGTCGGGTAACATGACCTCGCCCTACCAGTGCTTGGGGCCGCCCCCGGCCTCTTCCACTATCCATAGTGTAAAATCCCGGGCGGCACCGCAAGAGGGGTAAAGCGCAGGGAGGGGGTTGGTTGCGACGAATGACGGTCGCGAACGGGGCGCCAAAACCTGCGACGCGTGGATGTCTGCGGGGTTCATGAAGCGCAAGCCCTTAAAAATATTTTTAAGCGATCGCGATCAGTGGAGCGTCAGTGGAGGGACAGCAAAAACAGTGCCAGCAGACCGACAAGGGCGACCACCATCTGGGGTGGCCGGAGCCTCGCGAAATGACGCGGTGCGCCGCCCCAGCGTGCGAGCCAGGGATCGGTGACCGCGATCGAGGCATAGCCGATCAGCAGCAGCGCCAGACCGACCGGCGGCGACGCGACGAGCGCCAGCAGCCCCAGCGAAAAGCGCAGGATCATGGTCAGCATCTGCGACACATGCGGTCCGCCGGGCGTGAAGAAGCTGAGCCCGCGCGCCACGCCCGCCAGAAAGGCGAGGATCGCCGCCCCCCATATCTGCCCGATGACCAGCGCCAGTGGCAGGCCCGCCCAGACGCCCAGTGCCGCCAGCGGCAGGACCAGGATGGGCCCATAGCCGAAGATCAGGCTAAGCCGGGGCGTCCGGGGCGAATGGTCCTGCGGCGTGGGGGCGGGGCCGTAAGCGGGATCGGTCATCCGGCGCGAACGTGCGGCCGAACTTTCCTATCCATCGGTACCGCAAGGATAAAAGGGATCATGGCTGCGCGTCCCAGCGAGCCAAGCCGCCTTTGTGCATCGGGGGAGGCCTCACGAAGCATGGTGGAGGGGCGTCCCCTCCCGATCGCGGGATACCCCTTGGTCAGGCCTGCGGAGGAAGACAGGTTGGCTAGGCGAGATGGCGTTGTGGCTCGTCCTCGGCGGCGGCCATGTCCAGCCAGGGGTGATCGTCGGGCAGCGGCGTGGCGAAGGCGATACCGACCCGCCCCTCGCGTTCCCAGCGTATATAGCTGCGCATCGGCTTGTCCGTACCGATACGCAGTCCGATCGCCGCGCCGCATACGATATAGGCGGGCGGCAACCCCTCGATCATCATGCCCGAGGGCGACAGGTCGCGGATGCGCACGTCGAGGATCGTGCTGCCGGAAACGATCTGGGCGGTGCGCAGCATTTTCACCCGCGCGCGACGCAGCGATTTCAACCCCACCGGCTCGGCCCGCGCGTCGCCCGTGCCCAGCATCTGGTGGACCTCGTCGACCGGTACGGGGCGGCCATAGACGAAGCCCTGGATATGGCTGCACCCCAGTTCGCGGATCAGCTCGATCTCGTCCTGCAGCTCGACCCCCTCGGCGGTGGTTTCCATGCCCAGCGTATCGGCCAGCGTCACGATCGCGCGGATGATCGCGGCGTTGCGGCTGCCCGTGCCGACCGCACCGCGCACGAAGGACTGGTCGATCTTGATCTTGTCGAACGGCGCATGGCGCAGATAGCCGAGCGAGGAATAGCCGGTGCCGAAATCGTCGAGCGCCAGCCGCACGCCCAGCGCCTTGAGCGCGGCGAATTTGCGTTCCGATTCCTGATTGTCGCGCAGGAAGACGCTTTCGGTGATCTCCAGCTCCAGACGCGACGGCGCCAGCCCCGATTGCGTCAGCGCCTGTGCGACCAGCGCGGTCAGATTGGGCTTGGTGAACTGCACCGAAGAGACGTTGACCGCGACGCGCGCCGGGATCGGCCAGCTCGCCGCCTCCAGACAGGCGGTACGCATCACCCATTCGCCGATCTGTTCGATCAGCCCACATTCCTCGGCCACCGGCACGAACTGCCCGGGCGGGATGTCACCCTGCGTCGGGTGGGTCCAGCGCAGCAGCGCCTCATAGCCGACGATCCGCGCTTCGCGCGTCGAGACCACGGGCTGGTAGACGAGGTGGAACTGGCCCTGCGCGATGGCGATGCGCAAATCCTCTTCCATCCGCTTGCGGCTGCGTGCGCCTTCCAGCATCGCCTCGGCATAGAAACGATGCACGCCGCGCCCATCGCCCTTGGCGGCGTAAAGGCCCAGATCGGCGTTGCGGATCAGCGCTTGCGAATCGTCGCCGTCATGCGGCGCGATCGCGATGCCGATCGAACAGCCGATCGTCACCTCGACCCCCTGAATGTCATAAGGTCGCGACAGGGTGGCGATGATGTCGGTCGCCAGCGCCGACAACCTTTCGCGCTGGTCGATGCCGGGCAAGAGGATCTGGAATTCGTCCCCGCCCAGTCGGCCGACCAGCCCGACATCGCCGACCGTCTGTTCCAGCCGCCGCGCGACCTGTTGCAGCAGCAGGTCGCCGGCCTGATGGCCCAGCGTGTCGTTGACCGCCTTGAACCGGTCGAGGTCCATCAGGAACAGCGCGGTCGGGCGATAGGGATTGACCGATTGCTTCAGCGTCTTGTCGAGCGACAGCTTCATCCGCTGGCGATTGGCGAGGCCGGTCAGACCATCGAACAGCGCCAGCCGGGTGATCTCCGCCTCCGACCGGCGCTTCTCGGTCAGGTCGGAGCCCGAACCGGTGAAGCCGCGAAACCGGCCGATGCCGTCGATGATCGGCCGGCCGGAAATCGACCACCAACGCTCCTGCGCCAGCGGATCGCTGGACGCCGCGCAGACGGTATAGTCGGAAAAGCTGGTGCGCGACGCCATGTGGAAGGACAGGGTCCGCTCGGTCCCCGGCGCGGAGGAGTCCATCTGGAACAGATCGGTCAGCAACCGGCCGGTGGCGTCGATGCCGATCGCGCGCAGATCCTGCGCCACCTTGTTCGACAGATAGGTCAGGCGGCCATGGCGGTCGGTTTCCCAGAACCAGCCGGTGCCATGTTCCTCGAACTCGGCGATCATCTTGACCGCCTGCTGCCCCTGGCCAAAGGCCTGCGCCCGGGCGGCGGCGAGGTCGTAATCCATCTGTCCCGCGCGCCGGGCGTTGAGCACGATGAAGGTCAGCGGCGACAGGACGGCGGCCAGGGTCAGCGGCAGCGCCGCGCCCCAGGCCAGGGCCGCGATCGGCGCCAGAAAGGCAAAGCCGAAGGAATAGCCGATCATGGCGCCGCGTACCGGGTACAGCATCGCCATGGTTGCCCACATCGCGCCGAACAGCGTCAGGGCCGAGGCCCAGCCGGCGGTGCCGTCATGCGCCTGCGCGATGATCAGCAGCAGCGGGCTGGTCGCGACCGCGATCACGAAGCCCATGACGACCAGCCATTGTTTCAGCCGGTAGAAGGGCCATTGCCGCGCCTCGCCACGCCACAGCACCATGCCGAAGGCGAGGGTCGCCAAATGGATCGCCGCACCCGCCGCCGCCTTTTCCAGGAACAGGTCACGGCTGTCATGACGCCAGCTGATCGCCAGAACGATCGCGATGGCGACCAGATTCTGGAGGATCGACAGCAACCAGGTCCGGCACAGGGTCTGCACCCGCTTCAAGTGAAGATCGACCAGCAGTTCGTCATTGTCCTCGACGATCCCCATCAGGGTAAGGAAAGATAGGGGGTCGGAGGCGGATGACATGCGCGGTGTTTTCGGTCCCAGAGCGGCTCGCCATGACCCTGCACCCGGCGGAGTTAAGATTAATTGAAGTCAACTCGCGCTGGAATCGTCCGCTCGCCTCGCGCATGGCGTTGCGCCGGGCGCGCAGCTGTCGCAAAAGGCGGCCCCATGACGACCCTGATCCGCGACACCGACCTGATCGAGAGCGTGGCCGACGCGCTCCAGTTCATCAGCTACTACCACCCGATGGATTATATCCGTGCGCTCGGTAAGGCCTATGAGGCCGAGAAGAGCCCGGCGGCCAAGGACGCCATCGCGCAGATCCTGACCAACAGCCGGATGTGTGCCGAGGGGCATCGGCCGATCTGCCAGGACACCGGCATCGTCACCGTCTTCGTGAAATGGGGCCAGGATTGCCGCCTGTCGGGAGACCGTAGCTTGCAGGAGGTCATCGATGAGGGCGTGCGCCGCGCCTATCTCCACCCCGAAAACAAGCTGCGCGCCTCGATCCTCGCCGACCCCGCCTTTACCCGCCGCAATACCAAGGACAACACGCCCTCGGTCCTCCATGTCGAGATGGTGCCGGGCAACAAGGTCACCGTCGACGTTGCGGCCAAGGGCGGCGGGTCCGAGAACAAGTCGAAGTTCAGGATGATGAACCCGTCCGACTCGATCGTCGACTGGGTGCTGGAGATGGTGCCGCAAATGGGCGCGGGCTGGTGCCCGCCCGGCATGCTGGGCATCGGCATCGGCGGCACGGCGGAGAAGGCGGTGCTGCTCGCCAAGGAATCGCTGATGGGCGCGATCGATATGGGGCAGCTCAAGGAGCGTGGGCCCAGGAACGACATCGAGGCGCTGCGCATCGAGCTGTTCGACAAGGTCAACGCGCTGGGCATTGGCGCACAGGGGCTGGGCGGCTTGTCCACCATCCTCGACGTCAAGATCCTCGACTGGCCGACGCACGCCGCGTCCAAGCCGGTGGCGATGATCCCGAACTGCGCCGCGACCCGCCACGCGCATTTCACCCTGGATGGCTCCGGCCCCGTCTATCTCGAAGCGCCCAAGCTGGAGGAATGGCCGAAGGTCGATTGGAAGCCCGACCTTCAGGCCGCCAAGCGCGTCGATCTCGACACGCTGACGGCGGAAGAGGTGAAGAGCTGGAAGCATGGCGACCGGCTGCTCCTCAACGGCAAGATGCTGACCGGACGCGACGCCGCGCACAAGCGGATCAAGGACATGCTCGATCGCGGCGAGGAACTGCCAGTCGAGTTCCGGGGCCGCGTGATCTATTATGTCGGCCCGGTCGATCCGGTCGGCGAGGAAGTGGTCGGCCCGGCGGGTCCCACCACCGCGACCCGCATGGACAAGTTCACCCGCATGATGCTCGACCAGGGCCTTCTCGCCATGGTCGGTAAGGCCGAGCGTGGGCCTGCCGCCACCGACGCGATCCGCGAATACCAGTCCGCCTATCTGATGGCCGTTGGTGGCGCGGCATACCTCGTCGCGCGCGCGATCAAGGGATCGAAGGTCGTCGGCTTCGAGGATCTGGGGATGGAGGCGATCTACGAATTCAACGTGGAGAATTTCCCCGTCACCGTCGCGGTCGATTCCGAGGGCCAGAATGTCCACACGCTGGCGCCTCTGGTGTGGCGCGACAAGATCGCCAAGGAAGGCCTGCTGACCCCGGCGTGATCCGGTTCGCCCTCCCTATCGGCGATAGGGAGGGCGGGCGGCTGACAGAACAATTCGCCGCCCCAGCCCCCCGTTCAGCCTGAGCGAAGTCGTAGGCCAAGGGAATCACGGCGCCCTTAAGACTACTCGCACTACGGGCTCGAATAAGCGCATCGCAGTGTCGGCGAAGCGCCGCCCGATACATGGCATCATGGCGGATGCTCCTCCTTGGCCTTCGACTTCGCTCAGGCTGAACGGAAGGGGTAGCTTAGCCATCTCCACGCCTCGCTGGTGGAGATTAAACCATCAATTCTTGTAAAGCGCGTCCAGCCGCTCGCCATAGACCTCGCGCAACACATGCCGGCGGATCTTCAGCGACGGCGTGAGCTGCTGGTTCTCGATCGAGAAGGGCTCGTGCGCGATGATGAAGCGGCGGATGCGCTCCGTCACCGATAGGTCGCGATTAACCCGGTCGATGGCGGCTGAAATCGCCGCGCGGAAATCCAGATCATCGTCCAGCGCCACGCGGTTGCATCCGGTACCCGACTTGGCACACCACTCCGCCGTCCATTCGGAATCGGGGACGATCAGCGCCACCATATAGGGCCGCCGGTCGCCCGCGATCATCGCCTGCGCGATTTCGGGCTGAAGGGTCAGCATCCCCTCGACCTTCTGGGGGGCGACATTCTCGCCCTTGTCGTTGATGATCAGGTCCTTCTTGCGGTCGGTGATGCGCAGGCGCCCGGCATCGTCGAATTCACCGATATCGCCGGTGTGCAGCCAGCCGTCCTTCAGCACCCGCTCGGTCTCGGTCGGATTGCGCCAATAGCCGTGCATGACCAGTTCGCCGCGTACCAGGATTTCGCCGTCCTCGGCGATCCGCACCTCGGTATCGGCCAGCGGCGGGCCGACCGTCTCCATCCGCACGCCCGCCTTGGGCCGGTTGCAGGCGATGACCGGCGCGGCCTCGGTCTGGCCATAGCCTTGCAGCAGGGTGAGGCCGATCGAGTGGAAGAACAGCCCGATCTCCGGGTTGAGCGGCGCGCCGCCTGACACCATCGCCTTCAATCGGCCGCCGAAACGCTTGGCGATCTTGGGCTTGAAGAGGGTGGCCACCGCCAGTTGCGCGGGGCGATCGACCAGCCGCAGCTTGCCGTTATAGCTGCGCGCGCCCAGCGCCAACGCCTGGTCGAGCAGTCGCGCGCCCAGACCGCCCTTCTTATCGATCGCCTTGGCGATGCGGGTGTGCAGCACCTCGAACAGGCGGGGCACGACGAACATGATCGTTGGGCGCACCTCCTCGATATTGGCGGCGAGCTTGTCGAGGCCTTCGGCGTAGTAGATCTGCCCGCCCAGCGCGATGGGGAAATGCTGGCCGCCCGTGTGCTCATAGGCGTGGGAGAGGGGGAGGAAGGACAGGAACACCTCATCGTCCCAGCCGAAATCCTCCGAGATCACCGCGCTGCATCCGGCGCAATTGTGCAGGATGGCACCATGATGCTGCATCACCCCGCGCGGCGCGCCGCCGGTGCCCGAGGTGTAGATGATGCAGGCCAGGTCGCCGCGACTGAAATCCGCCTCCGCCGCCACGGTGGCGGCCTGGGTCGGGTGCGCGGTGATCAGCGCGTCGAATTGGCGGCAGTCGATCTGGCTGGGCCCCAGGCGCAGCGGCTCGATCCCGATCACCGTCTGGACATGGTTGGAACGCAGCGCGGCGGGCATCAGCGTCGACGCCAGCTTCTGGGTCGAGACGATGATGGCCCGTGCACCCGAATTCTCGATGATATGCGCGTGATCGCGTTCGGTATTGGTGGTGTAGGTCGGCACGGTGACGCAGCCCGCCGCCATGATCGCCAGATCGGCGATGCACCATTCGGGCCGATTCTCCGACACCAGCATCACCCGGTCGCCGCGCTGCAACCCCGTCGAGCGCAGCCCGCGCGCCAAGCTGGCGACCTGCCGCGCCGCCTCGGCCCAGCTGATCGCGTGCCAAGCCCCGTCCTGCTTGCGCCACAGGAAGGGCGCGTCGCCCTTTTCGGCGGCGCGGGTGAAGAACATGGTGACGAGATTGGGAAAATATTCGAGCGTACGCATGGTCGTGCCTCTCCCACTGGCCCGTATCGCACGGCTCAACGCGCGACCGGGCTCTTTGGTTTGCCTGGTCTGTCGCTTACTCTGCCGGGCGGCCCGGCTTGTCGCCGACGCGGCGGATCGCCGTCGTGCGGCCGGTCACATCGATCGCCACGCCCTCGCTGCGCGGATCGGCGGCACCGACCCAGCGGCCGCCGACGCGCTCGATCGCATTGGCCTTCAGGCCGAGCGGCGCGACGGTCACCGTCTCGCCCAGCGCCCGAAGGCCGGGGACGAGCGCTTCCAGCGCGGTGCCCTGTTCGACCGTCGCGACATGGCCCGGCGCGAAGAGCAGGCCCGTCGCAATCGCATCTTGCGCGCTCAGCTTCCAGTCGATGACGCCGATGATCGCCTTGGCGACCTGCGCGATGATCGTCGATCCGCCGGCCGCGCCCACCGCCAGCCGGACCCGGCCGTCGGGGCCATAGACGATGGTCGGCGACATGGAACTGCGCGGCCGCTTGCCGCCCTCCACCCGGTTGGCGACGAAGTCGCCGTTCTTGACCGGCACGATGTCGAAATCGGTCAGCTCGTTGTTGAGCATCGTGCCGTCGACCGACAGGCCGGAGCCGAACGAGCCCTCGATGGTGGTCGTCACCTCGACGACGTTGCCGACATTGTCGACGGTCACGAGGTCGGTGGTGCCGGGCACTTCGCTGACCGGCGCCCGTACGCGCGGCGGCGCGCCGGGGGGCGTGCCGGGCGACACCGACGCCATGGTGCGGTCGGGCGAAATCAGCGCGGAACGGTCGGCGATATAGGTCGGGGCGAACAGGCCCTTCAGCGGCACCCGGACATAATCGGGATCGCCCAGATACATGTCGCGGTCGGCATAGGCGAGGCGCGAGGCCTCGGCGAACAGATGCCAGGCGACCGGTGAATCCTTGCCCAGCTTGGCCATGTCGAAGCGTTCGAGCAGCTTCAGGATCGACAACATGGTCGATCCGCCGCCCGAGGACGGGCCCATGCTGCAAATCCTATAGCCGCGATAGGTGGCGCAGAGCGGCGGGCGCGGCTTGGCCGCATAGGCGGCAAGATCGCCGGTCGTCATCTTCGACGGATTGCGCGGAGCGGTGTTGACGGTCGTCACCAGCTTCTGCGCCTGCGGCCCGACATAGAAGGAGTTGGGGCCGAGCTTGGCGATGCGTTCCAGCAGCGCGGCCTGTTCGGGATTGCGGATCGTGCTGCCGATGGCCAGCACCTGTCCATCCGGGCCGGTCAGCCGGGCGCGGGTGGCGGCGTCGACATGGCCGCCATAACGGGTGAGCGCGGTCTGGAGGCGCGGGGTCAGGGCAAAGCCGTCCCGCGCCAGTCGGATGGCGGGTTGGAACAGTCGCGCCCAGGGCAGCTTGCCGCCTTGCGCATGGGCCAGTGCCATGCCGCGCAGCGCGCCGGGCACGCCGACGCTGCGGCCGCCGGGCACCGCCTCGGCATGGGTGAGCGGGCGGCCGTCGGGGCCGTAGAACCATTCCGGGGTGGCGGCCATCGGCGCCGTTTCGCGCGCGTCGATCGTGTCGGTCTGCGCGCCCTTGGCCCCATGGCGGACCCAATAGCTGCCACCGCCGATGCCGGAGCTTTGCGGCTCGACCACGTTCAGCGCCAGCATGGTGGCGATGGCGGCGTCGGTGGCGCTGCCTCCGGCGCGCAATATCTCGACCCCGGCGGCGGCGGCACGCGGGTCGGCGGCGCTGACCATGCCCTCTGTCGGGGCTTTGACGGCGGGTATGGGCTTGCGCGCCTCGACAGGTGCAGCAAGAGGCAGCGTCAGCGCCGCCACGGACAGGAGCCAGTGCTTCATCGGGGCGACCCTAGCGGCAGGCAATGGCCTCCGCCAACCCCGTAACCTCAGGCACCGACCGCTTCCCCGGCATGGGCGAAGCCGTCGCGGGCGAGCAGCGCGTCCAGGTCGGTCAGGATGCGCCCCGCCAGCCCCGGCCCTTCATAGACCAGCGCCGAGTAAAGCTGGACCAGGCTCGCGCCCGCCCGGATACGGGCATAGGCTTCCGCCCCGCTGTCGATCCCGCCCGCCGCGATCAGGGGAATGGCCGCCCCCGTCGCCTTGCGGAAATCGGCGAGGCGCGCGCGGGCCAGCGGCGCGAGAGGACGGCCCGACAGGCCACCGGTCTCGGCGGCATTGGCGCTCGTCACACCGGGGCGGGTGATGGTGGTGTTGCCGATGATGATCGCATCGAGCCGGTGGTCGATCGCGGCTCGCGCGATCTCGTCGATCTGCGAGGGTTCGAGATCGGGCGCGACCTTCAGGAATAGCGGCACCGTCCCCGCCGCCTCGCGCGATGCCGCCAGCAGCTCGGCCAGGGCTGGCCCATGTTGCAGGTCGCGCAGGCCCGGCGTGTTGGGGCTGGAGATGTTGATCGTCACATAATCGGCGATCGGTGCGGCGCGGGTCACGCCGTGGCGATAGTCGGCGATGCGATCACCTGCGTCCTTGTTCGCGCCGACATTGATGCCGAGCACGCCCTTGCGCTTCGCCGCTTTCGCGCGGGCGAGGCCGGCATCGAGCCCGCCATTGTTGAAGCCATAGCGGTTGACCACGCCCTTATCCTCGACCAGCCGGAACAGGCGGGGCTTGGGATTACCCGGCTGGGGCTTGGGGGTCAGCGTGCCGATCTCGACCATGCCGAAGCCCAGGCCGAAAAAGCCGTCGATCGCCTCGCCATTCTTGTCGACGCCCGCCGCCAGTCCGAGCGGATTGGCGAAGTCGATCCCGGCGACCTGGGTCGCCAGCCGCGGATAGCGCGCCGGATCGACCGACAGCGGCGCGCCCAGCGAACCCCAGCGCGACAGCATCGCGACGGTCAGACCATGCGCGCGTTCGGCATCGAGGGCGAAGAGGAGCGGGTGATAAAAGGCCATGTCGGCCGGTTAGCGGATCGGCGGCGGAGGGGGAAGGGCGCGCCAACCTTGGTATGGCCGTCCCGGCCTTCGCCGTGGCGGCACCTATTCCCATCTGTGCCTCCCATCCCGAAGGAACGCTATCAGATAACATGGGTTGGAGGAGGCTTATAGGGAGAGCCCCCATGAAGACCCCGGTCCATTTCACCCCCCAAGTCGAAGATGTGAAGCCTGAAGAAGGCGAGACGGTCGACCAGATGAAGCAGTCGTTCGAGCATATCCTCGACACCACGTCCAAGGACTATGGCCACGGCGTCCGCGCGGTCCATGCCAAGGCGCATGGCATCATCCGGGGTAAGCTGAAGGTCCATGACGGTCTGCCGCCCGAACTGGCGCAGGGCCTGTTCGCCAAGCCGGGCGAGTATGAGGCGGTGGGGCGTATCTCGACCAATCCGGGCGATATCCTCGACGATGCGATCGGCCTGCCACGCGGTTTCGCGTTGAAGGTCATCGGGGTCGAGGGCGAGCGCCTGCCCGGTTCGGAAGGCGACACGACGCAGGACTTCGTCATGGCCAATGCGCCGGCCTTCACCGCGCCGACGGCCGACGCCTTTGCCAAGAATCTGAAGATGCTAGCCTCCACCACCGACAAGTTCGAAGGGGGCAAGAAGCTGCTGTCCGGCATCCTGCGCGGGATCGAGGCGACGCTGGAGACGGTCGGGATCGAGAGCCCCACGCTCCAGACGCTCGGCGGGGCCAAGCAGGTCCATCCGCTGGGTGAGACCTATTACAGCCAGACGCCGTTCCGCTATGGCGACCATATCGCCAAGTTCGGCCTGTTCCCGGTCAGCCCGGCGTTGACCCAGCTGACCGGCGACACGGTCGACACGCACGACCGTCCCGACGCGCTACGCGAAGTGGTGCGCGAGGTGATGATCGAGCAGGGCGGCCAGTGGGAACTCCGCGTCCAGCTCAACCGCGATCTGGAATCCATGCCGATCGAGGATGCGACCGCCGAGTGGAGCGAGGAGGACAGCCCCTATGTCACGGTCGCAACCTTCACCGCCGCGCCGCAGATCAGCTGGCGCGATGGCGAGACCAATGCGATCGACGACGCCCTGTCCTACAGCATCTGGCACGGCCTGGCCGCGCACCAGCCGCTGGGCAATATCAACCGAGCGCGTAAGGACACCTATCGCTTCTCGGCCGATTATCGCGGGCGGGTGAATGGCTGCCCGATGCATGAGCCGCGCGAAATGGCCGAGTTGCCGTGACGCGTGACCACCGGCTAGGACAGGCGGCATGATCCGCCTCTTTCATGTCAGCGACGTGCATTTCGGTGCCGAAGATCCCGCCGCCCTCGCCTGGTTCGCCGAGCGGGTCGCGGCGGAAAAGCCCGATGCCGTCATCATGACCGGCGACTTGACCATGCGCGCGACCAAGCGCGAGTTTCAGGCGGGCGGCGAATGGCTGCAATCGCTGGGCGTGCCGGTGACGGTCGAGGTCGGCAATCACGACATTCCCTATTATTGGGATCCGTTCCGCCGTTTCTTCGCGCCCTATCAACGCTATGCGGCGGTCGAGCGGATGATCGAAAAGCCGCTCGACCTGCCCGGTGTGACAGTGGTGCCGCTGAAGACCACGGCGCGCGCCCAGTGGCGCTGGAACTGGTCCAAGGGGCGGGTCAGTTCGGGCTCGCTCCGCCGCGCGTTGGCGTTGATCGCGCAGGCGCCCAAGGATCACTTGATCCTGGTCGCCGCGCACCATCCGTTGATCGAGGGTGGAACCAAGGGCACGGCGAAGACGCGCAATGGCGACGAGGCCCTGAGCCAATTGGCGGCGGCGGGCGCGCATGCGGTGCTTAGCGGCCATGTCCATGACCCGTTCGACGTGCCTATCGACCGCAACGGCTGGATCATCCGGATGATCGGCGCGGGGACGCTATCCAAGCGGACGCGCAAGACCCCGCCCGCCTTCAACGAAATCCGGATCGAGGGGCAAGGGTTCGAGACGCTGGTCCGCCGCTTCGGCGAAACCGCGCCGCATGTGATTACCGAGGATATGCGGGCGGGGTGATCGCCGGCGGTCGGGGCTTGGGCTTCGACTTCGCTCAGCCTGAACGGCTGCTTGCATAGGAACAGCCCCAACCTCCGTTCAGCCTGAGCGCAGTCGAAGGCCACGCTCGGCCCGAATCATCCCCGCATCACATGCGGACGCGCCGCGACCTGATCGTACATCTTCCCCGGCTGATCGAGCCAGATCGGTGACAGCTTAACCGAATCGCTCCGCTCCAAACCGACCGCATAGGTGCAGCGGGCGACACCCCAGTCGGTATGCGCCGCCGCCGCCAGGATGGGTACGAACATCGGCCGGCCGGCGGCATCGATGACATGGATCGCCTCGCGCGGCAGCGCGCTGACGCCGCGCACGGTGCGGCTTTCACCGGGCGCGAGCGCAAAGGGCGGGACGATCGGGCGGCCCTGCGGCTGGTGGGCGAGCTCGATCAACTGGCCGTCCAGCTCCGCATGGGCGCTGAGCAGCCGCAGGTCGACCGCGACGCGCCCGATCGGGGTGGCGCCGGTGTTGCGCACGGTGATCTCCGCCTCGATCGTGGCGGAGAGCATGTTGAGCCCGACGCGCAGCGGGCGCGCCTCGATGTTCAGGAAGCTGGGCTCGGGCGGCAGTGCCGGGGGCGGCGGCGCGGCAGGTCGCGGAGTCGCAACAGGGACGGCCGCCGGCCGGGGAGCAGGTGCGGCGGCGAGGTCCGGAGCCGCAGGTTCGGCGGCGCGCGGGGGCGGCGCGGGCAGCGCGCGCGGGCGGTTGCCGCTGCGACGCCCCAGCCAGATACCGATGATCAGCGCGGCGATGCCAGTGCCGGCGAGCAGTGGCCAGAAGGGCAGGGTGGGACGATCCGTCTCGCCCTGTTCAGGGGCGGTGGTGCCCGGCGCGGCGATGGCGGGCGTCGCGCTCTGGTCGTTGGAAATGGTCATCCCGTCCATCGCCGGATCGCCGCGGTTGACCGGCGTCGATTCGGGGTCGGGCAGCCGGGTCGCGGGGGGTTCGGGCGTCGGGCTCGGCTCCGGCACGGGCAGGGCCGCCGGGGTCGGGCTGGGTGCCGGAGTGGGTGCGGCGCGCGGCGCCGGGCGCGGGGTCGGCGTGGCCTTGGGAGTCGGCGTCGGCTCGGGCGTGGCCTGTCCCGGCAGGACCAGGCGCGGGGTCGGCGGGGTCGGCACCGGGGGCGCCGATTGCTGCGGCGTGGTGACGCGCGGGGTCAGGCTGAACCCCTCCAGCCCCGAGGTCGAGGGGCGGCTATTGGCATCATTGTCCTGCGGAGCGGCCTTGGCGAGGACGGGGCCGGCCAGTGTCGGTGCGAGTACCGGGGCCAGCGTCAGGACAAGAAGGCGCGCGGCGATGCGCGGCCCGGACGATGTCATGAAATGCAATCCTCGTGGTAACAACAGTCTTCATCGGCCGTTCGGGTCACCGACCCGACCGCCTAGCCGTGCCCGGTAGGAACGGCGGATGCAACCCCCCTCAACCATATCGTCCATTCATGACGCCTGTGTGTTTGACAGCGGGGGATGCAAAGCCTATATCGCGGGCCTTCACCACAGTCTCCGGGAAATGACGCGTCGTCGCGCAGCGTGTCGGTCGAATAGGGGATTGCTGGTTCATCGGACGCCGGATGCCGCCGCAAGTCTTTGCGAGCGGCCTTTCGGCGTCTTTGCGTCGCGTCCCGTCCGGAGGTTTCCGGGCAGCGAATATACGGCTGACGAGGCAGACAGATCCATGGCAACCAAGGCGATCGACAGCGGCTCCGCCCCGCGCAAGGGCGATGGCAGCACCGCCAAGCGGCGCATCCGCAAGGTGTTCGGCGACATCCACGAAGTGGTGCAGATGCCGAACCTGATCGAGGTTCAGCGCGAAAGCTACGAGCAGTTCCTCCGTTCGGACAAGTCGCGGGGCCATGTGTCCGGCCTCGAAAAGACGCTGCGCAGCGTCTTCCCGATCCAGGATTTCGCCGGCACCGCCTATCTCGACTTCGATGACTATGTCCTCGAGGACCCGAAGTTCGACGTGGAAGAGTGCCGTCAGCGGGGCATCACCTATGCCGCGCCGATGCGCGTCACGCTGCGCCTGACTGCGTTCGAGGTCGATCCCGATACCGAAGCCAAGTCGGTCATCGATATCAAGGAGCAGGACGTCTACATGGGCGACATGCCCCTGATGACGGAGAACGGCACCTTCTTCATCAACGGCACCGAGCGCGTCATCGTCAGCCAGATGCACCGTTCGCCGGGCGTGCTGTTCGACCATGACCGCGGCAAGACCCATGCCTCGGGCAAATATCTCTTCGCCGCGCGCGTGATCCCGTATCGCGGCTCGTGGCTGGACTTCGAGTTCGACGCCAAGGACATCGTCAACGTCCGTATCGACCGCAAGCGCAAGCTGCCGGTGACGGCGCTGCTCTATGCGCTGGGCATGAACTCGGAAGAGATCCTCAATTATTTCTACAACCGCCTGACCTTCGTTCGCGGCGACGGCGGCTGGAAGATCCCGTTCCAGGCCGAGAACTGGCGCGGCGCCAAGCCGATGTTCGACATCGTCGACGCCAACTCGGGCGAGGTCGTGTTCCCAGCCGGTCAGAAGATCAGCCCCCGCGCCGCCAACAAGGCGGCCAAGGACGGCCTGACCCAGTTGCTGATCCCGACCGAGGAAATCTTCGGTCGCTACTCGGCCTATGACCTGATCAACGAGCAGACCGGCGAGATTTATGTCGAAGCCGGTGACGAGATCAGTGCCGAGAACCTCGAGGCGCTGGACAAGGCGGGCGTCGACACGATCGAACTGCTCGACATCGACCATGTCGCGACCGGTCCGTGGATCCGCAACACGCTGAAGGCCGACAAGGCCGAAGAGCGCGAGCAGGCGCTGTCGGACATCTACCGCGTGATGCGCCCCGGCGAGCCGCCGACGCTGGAAACGGCCGAAGCGCTGTTCGCGGGTCTGTTCTTCGATCCCGATCGCTACGACCTGTCGGCCGTGGGTCGCGTCAAGCTGAACATGCGCCTCGACCTCGACTGCCCGGACACGGTGACGACGCTGCGCACCGAGGACATCCTGGCGGTCGTCAAGACGCTGGTCGACCTGAAGGACGGCAAGGGCGAGATCGACGATATCGACAATCTCGGCAACCGTCGTGTGCGTTCGGTGGGCGAACTGCTGGAGAACCAGTATCGCGTCGGCCTGCTGCGCATGGAGCGTGCGGTCAAGGAGCGCATGTCGTCGGTCGACGTGTCGACGGTGATGCCGAACGACCTGATCAACGCCAAGCCCGCGGTCGCCGCGGTGCGCGAGTTCTTCGGGTCGTCGCAGCTGTCGCAGTTCATGGACCAGACCAACCCGCTGTCCGAAGTGACGCACAAGCGTCGCGTCTCGGCGCTCGGGCCGGGCGGTCTGACGCGTGAGCGCGCGGGCTTCGAAGTCCGCGACGTTCACCCGACCCATTATGGCCGCATCTGCCCGATTGAGACGCCGGAAGGCCCTAACATCGGTCTGATCAACTCGCTGTCGACCTTCGCCCGCGTCAACAAGTACGGCTTCATCGAGACGCCGTACCGCAAGGTGATCGACGGCCGCGTCACCGACGAGGTCGTGTACCTCTCGGCGATGGAGGAGCAGAAGCACACCGTCGCCCAGGCTTCGGCCGCGACGGATGCGGACAACCGCTTCACCGAGGATCTGGTCTCGGCGCGTCAGGCGGGTGAATTCCTGATGGCGCTGCCCGATCAGATCACCCTGATGGACGTCAGCCCCAAGCAGCTCGTCTCGGTCGCCGCCTCGCTCATTCCGTTCCTGGAAAACGACGACGCCAACCGCGCGCTCATGGGCTCGAACATGCAGCGTCAGGCCGTGCCGCTGGTGAAGGCGGAAGCGCCCTTCGTCGGCACCGGCATGGAAGAGACCGTGGCCCGCGACTCGGGTGCGGCGATCGCGGCGAAGCGTGCCGGTATCGTCGACCAGGTCGATGCGGCGCGTATCGTGGTTCGCGCGACCGGTGAGGTCGATGCCGGCAAGTCGGGCGTCGACATCTACACGCTGATGAAGTTCCAGCGTTCGAACCAGTCGACCTGCATCAACCAGCGTCCGCTGGTGAAGGTGGGCGATGTCGTGAAGGCGGGCGACGTGATCGCCGACGGCCCCTCGACCGAGTTCGGCGAGCTGGCGCTGGGCCGCAACGCGCTCGTCGCGTTCATGCCCTGGAACGGCTACAATTATGAGGACTCGATCCTCATCTCCGAGCGGATCGTGAAGGACGACGTGTTCACGTCGATCCATATCGACGAGTTCGAAGTCATGGCGCGCGACACCAAGCTCGGGCCGGAAGACATCACCCGCGACATTCCGAACGTGGGTGAAGAGGCGCTGCGCAACCTCGACGAGGCGGGCATCGTCTATGTCGGGGCCGAGGTGGAGCCCGGCGACATCCTGGTCGGCAAGATCACGCCCAAGGGCGAATCGCCGATGACGCCGGAGGAAAAGCTCCTCCGCGCGATCTTCGGTGAAAAGGCCAGCGACGTGCGCGACACCTCGCTGCGTCTGCCGCCGGGCGTGGCCGGTACGATCGTCGACGTGCGCGTCTTCAATCGTCACGGCATCGACAAGGACGAGCGCGCGATGGCGATCGAGCGCGAGGAGATCGAGCGTCTGAAGAAGGACGCCGACGACGAGCGCACGATCCTCAACCGGGCGACCTGGAGCCGCCTGCGCGAGATGCTGCTCGACCAGACCGCCACCGCCGCGCCGAAGGGCGTGAAGAAGGGTATCGTCATCGATGCCGAGGTGCTGGAATCGGTCGATCGTCACGAATGGTGGAAGTTCGCCGTCGCCGACGACGCGCGCCAGAGCGATCTGGAAGCGGTCAAGGCGCAGTATGACGAAGCCGCCAAGCGGATCACGGACAAGTTCCATGACCGTCGCGACAAGCTGGAGCGTGGTGACGAACTGCCGCCGGGCGTGCTGAAGATGGTCAAGGTCTTTGTCGCGGTGAAGCGCAAGCTGCAACCGGGCGACAAGATGGCCGGCCGTCACGGCAACAAGGGTGTCATCAGCCGCATCCTGCCGCAGGAGGACATGCCCTTCCTCGCGGACGGTACGCCGGTCGATCTCGTGCTGAACCCGCTGGGCGTGCCGTCGCGCATGAACGTCGGTCAGATCTTCGAGACCCACCTGGGCTGGGCGGCGCGCAACCTGGGTATGCAGGTTGCGGCGCAGCTCGAGGATTGGCGCGAAGCCAATCCCGACGCCAAGCCGGGCGCGGTGCCGGAAGCGGTGAAGGCGCGGCTCGTGGAGATCTACGGCGATCATTATGCCGAAGACATCCAGGCGCGTGACGACGAGGAAGTGGCCGAGCTGGTCCAGAACATCCGCACCGGCGTGCCGATGGGGACCCCGGTGTTCGACGGCGCGCGTGAGAGCGACGTGTCGGAGATGCTGGAACTGGCGGGCCTCCACACCTCGGGCCAGTCGGACCTGTTCGACGGGCGCACCGGCGATCAGTTCGACCGCAAGGTGACCGTGGGCATCATCTACATGCTGAAGCTCCACCACCTGGTCGACGACAAGATCCACGCGCGTTCGATCGGGCCGTACTCGCTCGTTACCCAGCAGCCGCTGGGTGGTAAGGCGCAGTTCGGTGGCCAGCGCTTCGGTGAGATGGAAGTGTGGGCGCTGCAGGCTTACGGCGCGGCGTACACGCTCCAGGAAATGCTGACGGTGAAGTCGGACGACGTGGTCGGCCGCACCAAGGTCTACGAAGCGATCGTCAAGGGCGACGATACCTTCGAGGCGGGCATCCCGGAGAGCTTCAACGTGCTGGTCAAGGAAATGCGCTCGCTGGGTCTCAACGTCGATCTCAAGTCGATGGAAGAGGCGCAGGACGACGGTCTGGCCGAGGCGGCGGAGTAAGACAGGTGAAGCCGGTGGGGCGACATGCCTCACCGGCGCCTTGCCTACCTCGCCCGATGAATTTTCCCTCCCTGTGAGGAAAGCAAAATGAACGAACTGACCAACTTCGCCAATCCGGTGGCCAAGCCGGAAACCTTCGACCAGATTCAGATCGGTATCGCGTCGCCCGACAAGATCCGTTCCTGGTCGTTCGGCGAGATCAAGAAGCCCGAGACGATCAACTACCGCACGTTCAAGCCGGAACGTGACGGCCTGTTCTGCGCGCGCATCTTCGGTCCGATCAAGGATTACGAATGCTTGTGCGGCAAGTACAAGCGCATGAAGTACAAGGGCATCGTCTGCGAAAAGTGCGGTGTCGAAGTCACGGTGTCGAAGGTCCGCCGCGAGCGGATGGGCCATATCGAACTGGCCGCCCCCGTCGCGCACATCTGGTTCCTGAAGTCGCTGCCGTCGCGCATCGGCCTGCTACTCGACATGCAGCTCAAGCAGCTCGAGCGCGTGCTGTACTTCGAGGCCTATATCGTCATCGAGCCGGGCCTGACCCCGCTGGAGAAGTATCAGCTTCTCACCGAGGACGAACTGCTCGACGCGCAGGATGAATATGGCGAGGACGCCTTCTCCGCCGGCATCGGCGCGGAAGCGGTCCGCATCATGCTCGAGAGCCTCGACCTCGAGGGCGAGCGCGTGCAGCTTCTGGAAGAGCTGGCGACGACCAAGTCGGAGCTGAAGCCCAAGAAGATCATCAAGCGCCTGAAGGTCGTCGAGAGCTTCATCGAATCGGGCAACCGCCCCGAGTGGATGATCCTCGAAGTGATCCCGGTCATCCCGCCCGAGCTGCGCCCGCTGGTGCCGCTGGACGGTGGCCGTTTCGCAACCTCGGACCTGAACGATCTGTATCGCCGCGTCATCAACCGCAACAACCGCCTGAAGCGCCTGATGGAGCTGCGTGCGCCGGACATCATCGTCCGCAACGAAAAGCGCATGTTGCAGGAAGCGGTCGACGCGCTGTTCGATAACGGCCGTCGCGGTCGCACGATCACGGGTGCCAACAAGCGTCCGCTGAAGTCGCTGTCCGACATGCTGAAGGGCAAGCAGGGCCGCTTCCGTCAGAACCTGCTCGGCAAGCGCGTCGACTATTCGGGCCGTTCGGTCATCGTGACCGGTCCGGAGCTGAAGCTGCACCAGTGCGGCCTGCCGAAGAAGATGGCGCTCGAGCTGTTCAAGCCGTTCATTTATGCCCGTCTGGACGCCAAGGGTCTGTCGATGACCCTGAAGCAGGCCAAGAAGTGGGTCGAGAAGGAGCGCAAGGAAGTCTGGGACATCCTGGACGAGGTGATCCGCGAGCACCCGGTCATGCTGAACCGCGCGCCGACGCTTCACCGTCTGGGCATCCAGGCGTTCGAGCCGGTGCTGATCGAGGGCAAGGCGATCCAGCTTCACCCGCTGGTCTGCTCGGCGTTCAACGCCGACTTCGACGGCGACCAGATGGCCGTGCACGTCCCGTTGTCGCTCGAAGCGCAGCTGGAAGCGCGCGTCCTGATGATGTCGACTAACAACATCCTGTCGCCCGCGAACGGCAAGCCGATCATCGTGCCGTCGCAGGACATGGTGCTGGGCCTCTATTACCTGTCGCTCGAAAAGCAGAACGAGCCGGGCGAGGGCATGATGCTGGCCGACATGGAGGAGGTCCACCAGGCCCTCTTCGCCGGTGCCGTCACGCTGCATACCAAGATCGTCAGCCGCGTTCCGCAGACCGACGAGCAGGGCAACCAGTATCTCAAGCGCTATGAGACCACCCCGGGTCGCATGCTGCTGGGCGAGTGCCTGCCCAAGAGCCACAAGGTGCCCTTCGACGTCGTCAACCGCGTCCTGACCAAGAAGGACGTGGGCGAGGTGATCGACGAGGTGTATCGTCACACCGGCCAGAAGGAGACCGTGCTGTTCGCCGACGCGATCATGGCGCTGGGCTTCCGTCACGCGTTCCGCGCCGGCATCTCGTTCGGCAAGGACGACATGATCATCGCGCCGGACAAGGATCGTCTGGTCGACGAGACGCGCGAGCAGGTGAAGGACTTCGAGCAGCAGTATCAGGACGGCCTGATCACGCAGCAGGAGAAGTACAACAAGGTGATCGACGCCTGGAGCCGTTGCGGCGATCAGGTCGCGAACTCGATGATGAACGAGATCAAGGCGGTCCGGCATTACGAGGATGGCCCGATGGAGGGCCGTGAGAAGCCGATCAACTCGATCTACATGATGGCCCACTCGGGCGCGCGTGGTAGCCCCGCGCAGATCAAGCAGTTGGCGGGTATGCGCGGCCTGATGGCCAAGCCGTCGGGCGAGATCATCGAGACGCCGATCATCTCGAACTTCAAGGAAGGTCTGACCGTTCTTGAATATTTCAACTCGACCCACGGCGCGCGTAAGGGTCTGGCCGACACGGCACTGAAGACGGCGAACTCGGGTTACCTGACCCGCCGTCTGGTCGACGTCAGCCAGGACTGCGTCATCATCGAAGAGGATTGCGGCACCACCCGCGCCCTCGAGATGAAGGCGATCGTGCAGGGCGGTTCGACCATCGCGTCGCTCGGCGAGCGTATCCTGGGCCGCACCACGGCCGAGGACATCGTCGACACCAAGTCCGGTGAGGTCATCGTGGCATCGGGCGTGCTGCTCGACGAGCCGATGGTGGCCAAGATCGAGGCGGCGAACACCCAGGCGGTCAAGATCCGCAGCCCGCTGGTCTGCGAATCGAAGATCGGCGTCTGCGGCAAATGCTATGGCCGTGACCTCGCTCGCGGTACGCCGGTGAATATCGGCGAAGCGGTCGGCGTCATCGCGGCGCAGTCGATCGGTGAGCCGGGCACGCAGCTGACCATGCGTACCTTCCACATCGGTGGTGCGGCGCAGCTGAACGAGCAGTCGAACCTGGAAGCGGCGGTGGACGGTGTCGTCCAGTTCCGTGACCTGCGCCTGATCGTCGACCAGCGGGGCCGTCGCGTGGTGCTGAGCCGTTCGGGTGAGATCGCGATCGTCGACATGGACGGCCGCGAACTGTCGGTCGACCGTATCCCCTACGGTGCCTATGTCCTGTTCGACGATGGTCACATCGTGTCGAAGGGCGACCGCATGGCCGAATGGGACCCGTTCACCATGCCGGTGATCACGGAAAACCCGGGTACGGTGAAGTTCCAGGACCTTGTCGAAGGCAAGACCCTGACCGAGCAGGTCGACGAAGCCACGGGTATCGCCCAGCGCGTCGTCACCGAATATCGCGCCTCGACCAAGTCGAAGGAGGATCTGCGTCCGCGCATGACCCTGCTCGACGACAATTCGGGTGAGGCCGGTCGCTACATGCTGGCGCCGGGTGCGACGCTCTCGGTCGAGGACGGGGCGCAGGTGCAGGGCGGTGACGTTCTGGCCCGTGTGGCGCGCGAGTCCGCCAAGACCCGCGACATCACCGGCGGTCTGCCGCGCGTCGCCGAGCTGTTCGAAGCACGCGTGCCGAAGGACTCGGCGATCATCGCCAAGGTCTCGGGTCGTGTCGTGTTCGGCAAGGACTACAAGGCGAAGCGCAAGATCGGCATCCAGCCCGAGGATGGCGGCGAGGTCGTCGAGTATCTGGTGCCCAAGTCGAAGGTGATCGACGTTCAGGAAGGCGACTACGTCAAGCGTGGCGACAACCTGATCGGCGGCTCGCCCGATCCGCACGACATTCTGGAAACGATGGGCGTGGAGCCGCTGGCCGAATATCTGGTCAGCGAAATCCAGGAAGTGTATCGCCTCCAGGGCGTGAAGATCAACGACAAGCACATCGAGACGATCGTTCGTCAGATGCTGCAGAAGGTCGAGATCACCGATGGCGGCGACACCACGCTGCTGAAGGGCGAGCAGGTCGATCGCGAGGAAATGGACGCGATCAACGACAAGCTCGACGCGAACCAGGTCCGGGCCCAAGGCAAGCCCGTTCTGCTCGGCATCACCAAGGCGTCGCTGCAGACCCGCAGCTTCATCTCGGCGGCGTCGTTCCAGGAGACCACCCGCGTCCTCACCGAGGCGGCGGTCCAGGGCAAGCAGGACACGCTGATGGGCCTGAAGGAGAATGTCATCGTCGGCCGCCTGATCCCGGCGGGTACCGGTGCGGGCATGAACCGCCTGCGCGTGGCGGCCTCCAGCCGCGATGCCGCGCTCCGCGCGCAGCAGCGCAAGCTGGCCGAGGCGATCATCGCGCCGGTCAGCGCGGCCGAGCAGCGGGCGGCGGAAAACGCCCGTTCGCCGCGTGACGATGCGGGCACGGGCAGCGATCCGCTGGCCGAGGTCGTGCCGTCGGGCCAGGGTACTGACGCCGATGCCGGCGAGTATCTGAACGACTGATCCGGCTAACGGATTGGAATCGAAAGGCCGCCGTCCGGGCAACCGGGCGGCGGCTTTTTTGCAACCAAGCCGGTACATTTTGTCGTTGACGCACGAACGGGATTGGCAGAGAGGCCGACGCGACGAAAAACCCCGATTTGCGCCGAATGGAGGGTGCGCAAGACTTTGTAACGGGAACCGAAACCCCCTCCCAACCATATACAAATGTTGGAGAAGATCCCCGAACCGCGCGGGTTATTGGCGCGGTGAGGGGGCCCTGGAGACCTGAAATGACGTCGCCTGAGATTGACGAAGAGTATTTCTACCAACGTGCTGAAACGGAACTGGAACTGGCGCAGAAGGCGACCCACCCCGCAGCGGTTCGAGCGCATTATATCATCGCCAACCACTATCTCGATCGCGTGTACAGCCAGCCCGCCGACGGCGTGGTGGTCGAGGCGGCGGAGTAAGCGACGGACGAAATCATCGGTTTAACAACAGGCGCCTGCGGGGCGCCTGTTTCGTATCGGGCGGCGACCATGTGGTCGTCCAAGGCGATGACCCTGTCGTTCTACGAGTCCGAATCCCGGTATACGAACCGGAGGGGTAAGACCGGCGAACCCCTGCCCAGCTTAGCCGAAGCGTCCATCGCGGTGCCCTGTCGGCGATCCCCGCACCTCCCGAAAGTTGCAAGGTCTTCCATATCGTCGCGTCCCGCGTGAACGAGCCGGTGTACATCAATGCCGAGCTGAACGCGCTCTATCCGCACAATGTCGATGCCATGTTCCTGGCGGAGTTGTGGCGACGGCCGACGATCAACGGCTTTTCGACTTTCAATCCGCCCGACTGGCAGTTCGGCGATCCGCTGGCGGCGGGTTATGATGCACGGGCATTGGCCTATATCCGGCGGCATGGCCTGCGGCATGTCTGCCGGCTCGACATGCGAGAGGCGCGGCCCTGGCACCGGGTTGGGGAGCGGGCGGGCCAGGGCGGGAGAAAGCCTTGATCACGGCGCCTTGGCGGGGGGCATCGGCGTATATTGTGCCGAGACCAGTTGCCAGCCGCCATGCGCCTGACGTGCGACATAGCGCACGCGCAGCGAGCGGCTTGTGCCGTTGGGCGGGCTGATCGTCCGCCGTGCGGTCACGATCCCGATCGGCCCCCGCGCATGGACGACGATGTCGCTATTGGTCATCGGCGGGGCGGGGCGCTTGGCCTCCGGGGCATAATAGCCCAGCACCTTGTCGCGCGTATCCACGTCGCCGACCGGCGAAATCTCTTCATAGTCGGGGGCCAGCGTCCGATCGAGCGCGGCCGGGTCGAACCGGGTGCGTGCGGTTTCGAACCGCTCGACCAGCATGCGCAGCGGCGCCTCGGGAGCTTGGGCCATCGGTGTCATGCCCGCGCCGGTCATGGCCAGCCCTGCCATCAGAAGACTCGTCACGGCACTCCCCCTTGCTGCTCGCGGCGCATTCCATGCGACTTCGTGAATTGGCGCAAGAGGGAGCGTGCGCCGAACCCAAAAGAAAAAGGCGACCCCCGCGAAGGGGCCGCCCTTTCTTTAGCTCGCCAAGCGAACGGGTGCGGAGGTTGCCCTGCCGCAGTCCGATTACTTGAGCTCGACGGTCGCGCCGGCTTCTTCGAGCTGCTTCTTGATCTTCTCGGCCTCGTCCTTGGCAATGCCTTCCTTGACGGGCTTCGGAGCGCCTTCGACCAGCGCCTTGGCTTCGGTCAGGCCCAGGCCGGTGATCGCGCGGACTTCCTTGATGACGTTGATCTTCTTGCCACCGTCGCCGGTGAGGATCACGTCGAATTCGGTCTTCTCTTCAGCGGCCGGAGCGGCAGCGCCGCCAGCAGCAGGAGCAGCGGCAACGGCCGCAGCGGCCGAGACGCCCCACTTCTCTTCGAGCATCTTCGAGAGCTCAGCGGCCTCGAGGACGGTCAGCTCGCTCAGCTGGTCAACCAGCGCGTTCAGGTCTGCCATGTTCTTATCTCCAATACGGGCCGGGTAGATGGGCCCGAGTGTGTCAGTTCAAATCGTATTCGCCCGAAGATCAGGCGGCTTCCTTGTCCTTGTCGGCATAAGCCGCGAGGACGCGGGCGATCTGCGCCGCGGGAGCCTGGGTGATGGTGGCCAGCTTCGTGGCAGGCGCCACGATGAGACCAACCAGCTTCGCCCGGAGCTCGTCCAGCGAGGGCAGAGTCGCCAGCGCCTGCACGCCTGCGACATCAAGGACATTCGCACCCATCGATCCGCCGACGATCTCGAACTTGTCGGTCGTCTTGGCGAATTCCACGGCCACCTTGGCGGCGGCCACGGGATCGATCGAGCTGGCGATGCCGACGGGACCCGTCAGCATGTCAGCGACACCGGCATAGTCGGTGCCCTGGGCTGCGATCTTGGCAAGCCGGTTCTTCGAGACCTTGTAGGTCGCGCCGGCTTCCCGCATCTTCGTGCGCAGGGCCGTCGACTGGGCGACGGTCATGCCGTGGTTGCGGGTGATGACCACCACGCCAACCTCGTTGAAGTTGCGGTTCAGTTCGGCGACGGCCTGGGTCTTTTGATCGCGATCCATGCCATTCTCCATGGTTGGAACGACCGCGAACGGTCATCCCGGTTGCTTGACCGGGGGGTGTGACCACCCCTCGGGGTGTCCAGCGATGGGGAATGGGCAACCGACGCGTAGGAAACGCGGGGCAGACCGGGCGGGACCAGCAAGTGGCACGACCGGCAAAATCCTTTTCCCCGTCTCGGCAGGAGATTAAGTCGGGGCAAATTCCCCGGCACCTGCTGTCTTGGACGGAATCCGAACGGGCAAGCCCATCCGGATGCGGGGGTGCGCTTAGGCGCAATGGCAAAAGGAGTCAAGCGCGGCGGGCGAATGACCTGGATGTCATGACAGAGTCATCTTCGCGTCATCGACATGACGCCGAAATGAAGCCTGTGTGACTTGGTCGGACGGCAAAGGGCGGGTACTGACCGCGCAGCTTCTCCGCGCGGCGCCGGGGGATTTTCCATGTCGGATATCAACAACCTGGTCGCCTATGACGATGGCGACATCGATACCAACCGCTCCGCCAACACGCATATGGGTGATCTGATCGCCACCCGCCTGTCGCGCCGCCAGACGCTGCGCCACGGCGTGTCGGCGATGACGACCGCGCTGTTCGGCGGCGCGCTACTCGCCGGTTGCGATGACGAGAATCCGCAGGCCGTCACCGCCACGGCGGCGGGCAGCACGGCCAGCGTCGCGGCGGGCCGCCCCGTCACCCTGACCGGCACCGTCGGCAGCGGCCAGGTCGCCAATGTGAACTGGAGCCAGACGGCGGGTCCGTCGGTCACGTTGACGGGCGCCAACAACCTTGTCGCCTCGTTCCGCGCGCCGGCGGTGGCGACCGCGACCCAGCTCGCCTTCAAGCTGGAGATCACCAGCCGCGACGGTCTGGTCACCAACAACACGGTGACGGTCACCGTCACGCCGATCGCGCTCGACTTCACCGCCGTGCCGCACAGCCTGGCCGACGTCGTCACCGTGCCTTCGGGCTATAGCGTGACCGTGCTCTACCGTCTGGGCGATCCGATCGCCTCGGGGGTCGCGGCCTATGCCAATAACGGTACCGACACCAATTTCGCGCAGCGCGCCGGCGACCATCATGACGGCATGAGCTATTTCGGGCTGGCGTCGTCGGGCACCAATCCGGACCCGAACAACAGCACGCGCGGCCTGCTGGTCCTCAATCACGAGAATATCAGCGAGCAATATCTGCACGTGAACGGCCAGACGCCGTCGCCGCGCCCGGAGAGCGAGGCGATCAAGGAGATCGAGTGCCACGGCGTCTCGGTGATCGAGGTGACGCGCAGCAACGGCACCTGGAGCTATGTCCAGGGCTCGGCACTCAACCGCCGCATCACGCCCAACACGCCGATGGCGTTCAGCGGCCCGGTGAAGGGCAGCGCCTGGCTCAAGACCGCCTATTCGACCGATGGCAGCATGGGGCGCGGAACGATCAACAACTGCGCCAACGGCACGATGGCGTGGAACACCTATCTGACCAACGAAGAGAATTGGGCGGGCTATTTCCGGCGCAGCAGTGGTGACGTGGCCGTGCGTACCGCCACCACGCCGAAGCAGAATGTCTCGCTGTCGCGCTATGGCATCGGTGAGGGGCGTTCGGGCAATTATGGCTGGACCACCGTCACGCCATCGGACTCGTCGAGCACCATCTATCGCCGCTGGAACGCGACCGCCAATGCCGCGCTGGCCGCAGACGGCACGGCGGATTTCCGCAACGAGCCGTTCCAGTTCGGCTGGGTGGTCGAGATCGATCCGTTCAACCCCAGTTCGACCCCGCGCAAGCGCACGGCGCTTGGCCGCATGAACCATGAAGGTTGCCAGAGCGGCCGGATGATCGCCGGTGTCCGCCCCGCCTTCTACATGGGCGACGACGCGCAGAACGAATATATCTACAAGTTCGTGTCGGCGACGCCGTGGAATGCCTCGGACGCCAGCGCCTCCGACCGTCTGGCGGTGGGCGACAAATATCTGGACAACGGCACGCTCTATGTCGCCAAGTTCAATGCGGACGGCACCGGCATGTGGATGCCGCTGGTGTTCGGGCAGAACGGGCTGACCGCGTCGAACAGCGTTTATCCGTTCGCCGACCAGGCCGATGTCCTCATCAATACCCGTCTGGCGGGCGATGTGCTGGGCGCGACCAAGATGGACCGTCCCGAATGGACCGCGGTCAATCCGGCGACGGGCGAGATGTATTGCACGCTGACCAACAACAGCTCGCGCAAGCCGGTCGCGTCGGGCAGCCAGACCGGTGTCGATGCCGCCAATCCGCGTGCCTATGTCGATCCGCCCTCGACCTCAGTCGGCAACCGCAACGGTCATATCATCCGCCTCCGTGAGACCGGCGACACGACCGAGGCGACCAGCTTCACTTGGGACGTCTACGCCTTCGGGGCGGGCGCGGACGTCGATCCGACCAACATCAACCTGTCGGGGCTGGACGCGACCAACGATTTCTCCTCGCCCGACGGCCTGTGGTTCAGCCTGCCGAGCAATGTCGCAGGCCAGGCGACGCCGGTGATGTGGATTCAGACCGATGACGGCGCGTTCACCGACGTCACCAACTGCATGATGCTGGCCGCGATCCCCGGCCGGGTCGGCGATGGCGGCACGCGTTCGGTGACGAGCAGCGCGGGCGGGGCCTCGGCCACCGTCACCACGCGGATCGGCAAGGCGCCGGGCGTCACGCTGAAGCGCTTCCTGGTAGGGCCCAAGCAGTGCGAGATCACTGGTATCCATTCGACGCCGGACGGTACCTCGGTCTTCGTCAACATCCAGCATCCGGGTGAGGGGGCGGCCACCCCGTCGGCGCCGACCAGCAACTGGCCCGACAGCCAGGGCGGCAGCGCGGCGGCGACGGTGCGTCCGCGCTCGGCGACGATCGTCATCACCAAGAATGACGGCGGCGTGGTCGCGATCTGATCGGCTGACCGCATCGTCGATGCAGGGGGCCGGGAAGGTGATTGCCTTCCCGGCCCCTTTGTCGTTGAAAGGAGACGATGAAAGGGGACGGCATGGCGACGACACGGCGCGAGGTAATGGCGGGCGCAGCGGCGATCGGGTTGGGCACGGCGATCGGCCCCGCGATGGCGCGCGGACCGGGCGGCAATCGGCTGATCGCCGGTACCTATGCCAATGAAGGGGGCAAGGGCCTGTATCCTATCGTCGACGGCCGGGTCGACGCGCCGGTGACGGGCATCGTCAACGCCTCTTACGGCGTCGGCAACGGGCCGGGCGGCGCCTTTTATCTGTTGCGCGAACAGGCCGAGGGGCGCGTCACCGGCTATGGCCCGGGCTGGCGGGCGCGCGGGGCCGCGCCGACCGGTGGCAAGGACCCGTGCCATATCGCACTCGACCGATCCTCCGCCTGTCTGGCGGTCGCCAATTATTCCAGCGGGTCGGTCGCCTTCTACCAGCTCGACCGACGCACGGGCGCGCCGGGTGAGCCCCGGATCTTCCAGCATCGCGGCAACGGCCCCAATGCCGAACGTCAGGCCGGACCCCATGCGCATTGGGTCGGATTCAGTCCTGATCGCCACTGGCTGCACGCGATCGACCTGGGGGCGGACGCGATCTTCGCCTATCGCTTCGATCCCGTCGCGCGCGCCTTGGCCGAGCCGGTGATCGCCTGGCAGGCCCCCGCCGGTGTCGGCCCACGCCATATGGTGCGCCATCCGACGCTGGCGCGCGCCTATCTCGCCTGCGAGCTGGAGCCGCGCCTATTCGTGCTCGACGCGCTGCCCGATGGCCGGTTCCGCACGGCGGGCGAGCGGGCGCTGTTGCCGGACGGGGCGACCGGCGCCTCCTATGCCGCGCATATCGTGATCGATCGCGCGGGGCGGACGCTCTATGTCTCCAATCGCGGCGCCAACAGCATCACCGTCTTCGCGCTCGACGCCCAGGGCGAGCCCAGGGCGGTGCAGCATGTCTCGACCGAAGGCGACTGGCCGCGCTTCTTCCTGCTGCGCGAGGGGCGCGGCGAGATGCTCGTCGCCAATGAACGCTCGGGCACGGTCAAGACTTTTCGCATCGGCAAGGATGGTCGGCTGACCGCGACCGGGCAGAGCATGGCGATCCCCGGCGTGGTGTTCCTGGCGGAGGCGTAGGGCCCGCGACCTTCGTCGGGGTATTACTACCCTCGTCCTTCCGGCGCACGCCGAAGGCGAGTGGGAAGGGCGAGGGCGGTGCCATATCGACGGAAATGCATTAGAGGCGCGGCCCATGCGCTTCTTCCAACCCCTGCTGGCCGGCGCCACGCTGTCGGGCCGGCTGCTCGCCTGCGCGGGCGCGGTCATCGGTATCGCCCTGACCATCATCGTGTGCGACGGATTGCCCCCGCTGGGCCCTGACTTGCCGATCATCGTCGCGCCGTTGGGCGCATCGGCCGTGCTGGTCTTCGCGGTGCCCGCCAGCCCGCTGGCCCAGCCCTGGTCGGTCGTCGGCGGCAATATCCTGTCGACGCTGGTCGGGGTGGCGATGTTTCAGGCGATCCCGTCGCTGCCGCTGGCGGCGGGCTGTGCGGTCGGGGGCGCGATCCTGGTCATGTCACTATGCCGCTGCCTGCATCCGCCGGGTGGCGCGGCGGCGCTGACCGCGGTGATCGGCAGCCAGGGCATCCATGCGGCGGGCTTTGCCTTTGCCTTTGCACCGGTGGCGATCAACTCGATCGCGCTGGTGGCGATCGGCATGTTCTTCCACCGCGCGACCGGACGCAGCTATCCGCACGAGCCGGCGGTGGCGCCGACCGGTATGGACGCCTCGCGCATCCAGCCGGCCGATATCGATGCCGCGTTGGAGGATATGCATGAGAGCTTCGACATCGCGCGTGAGGACCTCGACACGCTGCTCGCCCATGCCGAGCGTCATGCGCGGGCGCGGGCTGCACCGCTCGCGTCCGGGCGATTACGGACCTTGCGGCGGGGTTAGGGCGTGGCCTTCGACGGCGCTCAGGCTGAACGGGAGTCGGAATCAAGGACCAACCGCCGTTCACGCTGAGCGAAGTCGAAGCGCACGTCCCGAACGGACGGCTTGGCGGATGTCAGCCCTTGGCCTTCGACTTCGCTCAGGCTGAACGGAGGGCCGGTATTACGACCGAACATAAAAATGGCCCGTCCCTCGTGCGGAGGAACGGGCCTTTTCCGTCAACCGGTCACATCGATCAGCGATACTTGCCGCTGAACGAGATGCCGATGATGCGCGGCTCGTTGAACACGGCCGCCATATAGTTTTCGATCACGCCCTTCAGGTTCTTCTCGTTCGTGATGTTGCGGGCGAAGACCGACAGGCTCCAATCGTCATGCGGCGCGGTATAGCCGATGCTCAGGCCGCCCTCGAAATTGCCGTTCGAGGTGAACTCCTTGGTCCGGTAGAGGACGAAGTTCGTATAGCCCTGCAGGTTCCAGTCGGTGCTAATGAACGCCTTGCCGCCATTGGCCAGCGGCATGTCGTACTTGGCCGCCAGGTTCAGGTTGTACTCGGGCGCGTTGGGCAGCGGATTGCCGTTGATCTGCGCGAAATAGGCGTTCGCGCCGAACACGCGGCGGGTGACGAACGGGTCGAGCACGGTGCACACCTGCACCCCGTTCAGGCCGCAGGTCTGGGCAAAGACGCGCTTGTCGCGAATCTCGGAGTGCAGCAGGCTGAGGCCCGCCGACAGCGCCAGGTTGCGCACCGGCAGCCACTGCGCATCGGCTTCCATGCCATAGGCGACCGCCTTGTCGGCGTTGAACAGCACGCCATTGCCGTCCGAATCGTTGCCGTTCAGCTGGATGCCCTTCACGCGATAGGCGAAGGCGGCGGCGTTCAGGCGCAGCGTGTTGTTGAACAGCTTCGACTTGAAGCCGGTCTCGAACGACAGGTTGGTTTCCGAATTGGCGGTGGTGAAGTCGGAGTTGAACACCGCCGAGCGGCCCTGGATCGTCGGGCCACGGAAGCCTTCGGCCGCGCGGACATAGACGTTCAGTTCGGGGGTGACCTCATACAGCGCCGACAGGTCCCAGCTCGGCTTGGTGTCCGACAGGCGCACGTCGCGGCGACCGCGATAGGTCGACACGCCGGCGGCGCTGTCGGCGGTGCGCAGCAGCTGGGTGCGCTTGGTGTCCTCGCTGACGCGACCACCGGCGGTCAGCAGCAGGCGATCGGTCGCCTGATAGCTGACCTGACCGAACAGGCCCCACGAGGTGTTGACGTTGTGCAGGCGGACCCAGTTATTCGGGTTCGCACCGATCAGGAACGCGCGCTGATAGAAGTCGGTGATGTCGCGGCTGTCGAAATAGATGCCGCCGAACTGCCACTTGAACGGACCGCCCGAGGTCGAGGCCAGGCGGACTTCCTGCGTCCACTGGTCGAGATCACGGACCTGCCCCTGGCTGAGGCCATAGCCATTGGGCTGGCCGTTCACCGGGAAGTTGGTCGCCGCGCCGCCATCGGTGTCGCCCTTGCTGAAGCCCGAGGTGGTTTCATAGGCGGTGATCGAGGTCAGCTCGGCCGCGCCCAGATCCCAGGCGGCGCGCAGCGAGGCGCCCTGTGTGTCATAGGACTGCGGATTGCCGCGCCCTTCGTCGATCGCGACCTGATCGCGGGGCTCGGCCGACACGTCGCGCGAACCCTTCTTCAACGCCCCGCGATGGAACAGCGTCGAAGTGCCGTCATACCAGCGGGCGTGGCCGGCCAGGTTGAACGACAGCGTCTCGGTCGGCGTGAACAGCAGCTGGAGGCGCACGTCGCGCTCGGTGAAGCCGCCCATCGCGTCCTTCTTGGGCGTCAGCGTGCCGTCGGCGCTGGGGCCAGCATAGACATTGTCGACCCAGTTGTCGCGGTGCTGGACCAGCGCCGACAGGCGGAAGGCCAGCACATCGGCGATCAGCGGGCCGCCGACGCCCGCGTCCATGCTGATCGTGTTGTAGGTGCCGATCGAGGCGGTGGCGCGGCTCTTGAACTCCTGGCTCGGCTTGATCGTGTCGAACTTGATGATGCCGGCGGTCGTGTTGCGACCGAACAGCGAGCCCTGCGGCCCCCGCAGCACTTCGACCTGATCGACGTCGAACACCGGGTTCGACTTCAGCACGACATGTTCGAGGACGACGTCGTCCTGGATGATCGACACCGGCTGCGACGCGCCGAGATAGAAGTCGATGTTACCCAGGCCACGGATGTAGAAGCGCGGGAAGATGCGGCCCGTGGTGGTTTCGGCATAGAGGCCGGGGACGCGGCCCGACAGCGCGAGAATGTCCTCGCCGCCCTGCTGGAAGGCGCGCAGGTCCTGGCCGCCGACGACGCCGACCGACACCGGCACGCGGTTCAGGCTTTCCGAACGACGCTCGGCGGTGACGACGATGTCGTTCAGCCCGGCCTGTTCATCGCCCTGTTCGCCGGCGGCGTTGGTTGTCGTGCCCTGGTCGGCGGTCTGCGCGATCGCCGGCACGGCCGCCAGCGTTCCCCACGCCGCGCCCAGCAGCGCCACGGTCTTGATAACGGACTTCATCTTGTTCCCCACGCTCGACGGATCGGTCGATGCCGTCCGCCTGATTGCAATTTCTCCCGGTGAGGCGGGCGGTTAGAGGCGCATTATGGCGCTTACGTGACAGAGGTGATGCGCTGCGAACACAGTTACAAAGGAATATGCGGTTCGACGCCCGGCACCGTCATGCAACGCAACGCGGCCTGCCGCATTGATGCCCAAAGGGCTGTTTCGACGGCGCAACGACGGGGGATGGCATGGCGGGGGTGGAAACTGGGCGCGAAGCGAGGGGCGGCGAAGGGGCACTGGCGCGGCTGGCATTGCGGTTCACCGGCTGGGCCGAACGCTGGTTTCCCGATGCCTTCGTCTTCGTCGCGATCGCGGTGGTGGTCGTGGCCGCCGCCGCGATGATCAACGGTGCGCCGGCGCCCGTCGTGGCCAAGAGCTTCGGCGACGGCTTCTGGACGCTGATCCCATTCACCATGCAAATGGCGTTCGTGACGATCGGCGGCTATGTCGTCGCCACCTCGCGGCCCGTTCAGCGGCTGATCGACTGGCTGGCCGAGCGGCCGCGCAGCGCACGGGGGGCGATCGGCCTCATCGCCTTTGCGACCATGGTCTCGTCGCTGCTCAGCTGGGGATTGAGCCTGATCTTCGGCGGGCTGTTGGCGCGGGCCTGCGCGCGGCGGACCGAGCTGCAAATGGATTACCGCGCGGCGGGGGCGGCGGCCTATCTGGGACTGGGGGCGACCTGGGCGATGGGGCTGTCCTCCTCCTCGGCGCAGCTACAGGCCAATCCCGCCAGCCTGCCGCCAGCCCTACTGCCCATCACCGGCGTCATCCCGTTCAGCCAGACCATCTTCCTGTGGCAGTCGATGCTGATCGCCGGCGTGTTGATCATCCTGTCGACGATCATCGCGGTCGCCTCCGCGCCCGGTCGTGATACCGCCGTCACCGCGCAGGATATGGGCATCGATCCGGCGCGCGAGGCGGATGACCTGCCCCCGCGCACCCAGCCGGGCGAGTGGTTGGAACATGCGCCGCTGATCACCATCCTAATCGGGCTGCTGGCGTTGGGCTGGCTGGTGCAGGAGTTCGCGCGACAGGACTGGATGATCGCCATCTCCAACCTGAACACCTACAACTTCCTGTTCCTGATGGCGGGGCTGGTGCTGCACTGGCGGCCTAAGCGCTTCCTGATCGCTCTGGGTCGTTCGGTGCCGGCGACGGCGGGCATCCTCATCCAATATCCCTTCTATGCCGCCATCGCCGCGATGCTGACCGGTGCGACCAATGCCGCGGGGATCGGCGTCGCCGACCGGATTGCCCATGCTTTTGTCGCAATGAACACGCAGGCCAGCTTTCCGCTGACCATGGGGGCCTATTCGGCGATCCTCGGATTTTTTATTCCATCGGGCGGCGGCAAATGGCTGCTGGAGGCGCCCTATGTGATGCAGGCGGCCAACGAATTGCAGGTCCATCTCGGCTGGGCGGTGCAGATCTACAATGCGTCCGAGGCGCTGCCCAACCTGATCAACCCCTTCTGGATGCTGCCCTTGCTGGGCATCTTGGGGCTGAAGGCGCGCGACATCGTTGGCTTCAGTTTCCTGCAGTTGATCGTCCATCTGCCGGTGGTGCTGTTCCTGCTTTGGGCACTGTCCTTCACGCTGTCTTATCACCCGCCGGTGATGCCCGGAACCGGATGACTGTCACATAGTTGTAACCCGGTTTTGCTTGACGTGATGCCTGCGGCTGGTCAGGGGGGCGGCGTTCGTACCATCTTCCGTTCATGTCCCTGTTACGGTCCGGCGTTTCGCCGTGGCCCGATAGGCCATGGGCCAAAGACGTGTATGATATCGGATCACTATCGGGGTTTACCGACTGATGTTCGCCTGGTTTCAACGCCTTCTGCCGAAGACGGGCAATTTTTTCGAACTGTTCGAGGCGCAGGCCGCGACGATCCTGGCGGGGGCCGAGGCCACCGTCCGGCTGTTCGACACGCAGGGTGACACCGCCGACGAGATCGCCGTCGTCGCCGCGCGCGAGCATGACGCGGACGAGATCACGCGCAAGGTGCTGACCTCGGTCCGCTCGACCTTCCTGACGCCGTTCGACCGCGCCTCGATCACCTCGCTGATCGGCTCGCTCGACGACACGATCGACGAGATGCACGCCGCCGCCACCGCGATCGGCCTGTACCGGCTGACCCGCTTCGCCCCCGAAATGCGCGAGATGGCGACCGTCGCGGTCGAGGCGGCTCGTCTGACCGTCGAGGCGATGCCGCTGATGCGCGACGTCGCGCGCAACGGCGACCGGCTGCACGCGCTGACCGAGGAGCTGGTCCGCCTGGAGGGCCGCGCCGACGACATCCATGCCGCCGGTCTGAAGCGCACGCTGGAGGAATGCGGCGAGCGCGACACGCTGCGCTTCGTGATTGAGCGCGAGGTGTACAAGCATCTGGAGCGCATCCTCGACGCGTTCGAGGATGTCGCCGACGAGATCGACGGCATCGTCATCGATCACGCCTGAGGCGGCGGCCATGCACGAACTCGCCTTTCCCCTGCTGGTCGGCCTGATCCTGGTCGCGCTGGCGTTCGATTATCTCAACGGCCTGCATGACGCGGCCAATTCGATCGCGACCGTGGTGGCGACCCGCCTGTTGTCGCCGGTCGCGGCCGTGGTGTTCGCCGCCTTCTTCAACTTCGCGGCCTATTTCCTGACCGTCGCCTTTCCCAGCCTGCATGCGGTGGCCGAGACGATCGGCAAGGGCCTGATCGACAAGAGCATCGTCACGCCCGCCGTCATCTTCGGCGCGCTGGGCGGGGCGATGGCGTGGAACGTCATCACCTGGCTGCGCGGTATCCCCTCGTCGAGCAGTCATGCGCTGGTCGGCGGGCTGGTCGGCGCGGGCGTCGCCCATGCCGGCATGGACGCGGTGAAATGGGCGGGGCTCAACAAGACACTGATCGCCATCGTCCTGTCGCCGATGCTGGGTATGATCCTGGCCATGCTGGTCATGCTGCTGAGCAGTTGGGGCTTGCGCCGGTCGAGCGCGGGGCAGGCGGAGCGCAGCTTCCGCGCGATGCACCTCGTCTCCTCGGCCGCCTATTCGCTCAGCCACGGCCTGAACGACGCGCAGAAGACGATGGGGATCATCACCGTGCTCCTCTATTCAACCGGTCGCCTGTCGGGCCCGTTCGAGGTGCCGCACTGGGTCGCCATCTCCTGTTATGTCGCGATCGCGCTGGGCACGATGACCGGCGGCTGGCGGATCATCGAGACGATGGGCACCCGCATCACCAAGCTGTCGCAGCATCAGGGCTTCAGCGCCTCGACCGCCGGGTCGATCGTGATTTTCCTGGCCTCGGCCATGGGCATTCCGGTGTCGACGACGCATACCATCACCGGCTCGATCATCGGCGCGGGCGTGGCCAGGCGGGCCTCGGCGGTGCGCTGGGGCGTGGCGGGCAATGTGGTGATCGCCTGGATCATCACCATCCCGGCCTCCGCCGCGATGGGGGCGGGCTTCTACCTGCTGACCCGGTTGTTCTGATACGAGGGGAGGGCGAAAGTCCTCCCTTTTTTATGATCCTCCCCGATACGGGGAGGTGGCAGGCCGCAGGCCTGACGGAGG
>NZ_BBJS01000018.1 GCF_000739895.2 Sphingomonas paucimobilis NBRC 13935 | reverse complement strand
CCCTTGCAGGGGAGGAATGAACCTCGTCACGCCGGATTATACTTGGCCAGAAACGCCGCCATCGCCTTCAGGAATTCCAACCGGTCCTCGCCGCGCGTGAAATGATGGTCGGCCAGCGGTTGTTCGATATAGTTCACCGGCTTGCCCGCGGCCTTAAGCGCAGCGGCCATCATCCGCGACTGGTTGACGGGCACGCGCTTGTCCTCCTTGCCATGCACGATCAGCAGCGGGATCGTCATGGAAGCGGCGCCGAAGCGCGGTGACACGGCGCGGTAATCGGGGGCCTGTTTATGCAGCCAATCGGCGCGTGTCTTGCCGAACAGGAAGCGCGAGTCGTAGCGCTTCATCGCCTGAAGATCCGACACGCCGGCATAGGAAATGGCGCAGCGATAAAGCGCCCCGTCACGCTGCGCCGCGCGCATCGCGGCGTAACCGCCATAGGACGCGCCGACCATGCACACCCGCTTGGGGTCGGCGATGCCTTCCTTCGCCAGATAGGTGACGGCGTCGTTCAGATCGTCCTGCATCTTCAGGCCCCATTCGCCCTCGCCCTTCTTGGCAAAGTCGGTGCCATAGCCGGACGAGCCGCGATAATTGGGCTGGATCACCGCATAGCCGAGCTCGGCCAGATATTGCGTCCACCAGTCCCAGCTTTCCGAATCGCGCGCGAAAGGCCCGCCATGGGGCAGCACGATCAGCGGTAGATTCTTGTCCGGCCGGTCGCGCGGCAGGGTCAGCACCGCCTCGATCGCGGTGCCGTCGCGTGCGGCGTAGCGGACGCTGCGCACCGGCGACAGGCGGCGTCCACGCAGTTGCGGGTTGTTCCAGGTCAGGAACTGCATGTTCCCGTAATCGGTATCCCAATAATAGAGCGCGCCCGCCTGGGACGGACCGCCGACCTCGACCAGGAAGCGGGTGCGCGCGCGGTTCCATGAGGTGATCTCGGCCCGGCGCGGCGCGACCGCCTTGTCGACCAGGTTTTGCAGTTCCTTGATCCGCGGATCGGTCCAGGCGTCGTGATAGCTCTGGTCGGTATAGCGGATGGCGGCGATATCGTCGCCCGTCTCGTTGCCGATGACCCCGTCAATATCATAGCCGGTGACGCTGCTGAGCTTGCGGCCGAGCTTCAGGTCGGGGAGCGTGACTTCGTACAGCGCGTCGTAACCGTCGCTGTCGTCGATCGCGAGCGCGGTGCCATCGGCGCGGAAGATGCGCGGCACCAGCACCGATTCATCCTTGCGGCCATTGGCGCGGGCGATGGTGCGGAAGGATTCGGCGTTGGACTGGCGATAGAGCAGGCTCTTCTGCCGGGTCTCGTCGCTGTAGCGCACGCCCATGCGCAACTGGCCCTGGCCGTCGGCATACCAGTCCCACACATCGGTCTGTCCGCTCGCGATCCGCTTGACCCGTCCGGTCGAGACGTCCGCCTCGTACACCGATGGGTAGACGTCCTGCATATTATAGATGCCCGTCTGCTTGGCGAACAGGATACGCGGGCTGCCGTCGCGGGCGGTCCACAGGACTTCGTCGGCGCGGAAGCCCGAATTTTCCCAGTCGATCCGGACCATCTTGGTCATGTCGGCGCGGATGCCGATCAGGCGGGTGACGTAGAAGTCTTCGCCCTGCAGCGTGTCCTGGCTGCCCAGCCCGACGACCAGCCATTCGTCATTGACCCAACGCCACCAATTGACGTCGACCTTGTCGCTCAGCGCCGCCAGCGCGGGCTTGCCCTGGCCCTTGACGAGCGGCGCGACCATCAGGAACTGCTTGCCGTTGATCGCGCGTTTGGCGGCGATGCGGGTGCCGTCGGGTGACAGCGACGGGCTTTCGAACTCTGGCAGTAGGGCAAAGGCCTCGACCGGGACGGGACCGGCGACGGGGGCCGGACTGGCGGCGGCCGCGGGCGGCGGGGCGGCCTTGTCCTGCGTCATACCGGTCAGGCTCATCAGGGCGAGCGCCATCATCGACGCGCCCAGCATCTTCGTCACATCCTTCGTCACGTCATTCCCCCCTCAGCCGGACAATCTCCCCTGTGTCCGACTGACATGGATTAGCATCGGGGCGGGGCGGCGAAAAAGAGGTTTCAGCGGCTCGATGCGTGTTCGAAACCAAGACGGGGGGGCAGGGGAACCGGACCGGCCGAGTCGGACAGGCTCAACCCCTCGCCATGGCGAAAATGCCCGATCCGCGTGGCGGGAACGGGTGGCACGCCTTCGGGGGGCAGCGCGAAGAGCAGTTCGTAATCGTCCCCGGCAGTGGCGGCGGCCAGCCGGGTGGGACGGTCCTCACCGGCATAAGCGCGCGCGGCCGGCGAAAGCGGAACCGCGTCGAGGTCGATCGCGACGGCAAGGCCGCTCGCAGCCGCCATCCGAGCGGCGTCGATCAACAGGCCATCGGACACGTCCATCATGGCGTGGACGATCGGGCCCAGCGCGCGCCCTTCGTCGAGCCGGGGCTGGGGACGGCGATAGGCATCGCGCAAGCCCTCGGGCCCATCGGCGCCCATGGCGATGGCGAGCCCCAGCCTGGCATCGCCGATCGTGCCGGTCACCCAGAGCATATCGCCGGGCTTCGCGCCGCTGCGTACCGGAGCGGCGGCATCGCGCCCCAAGGCGGTCAGCGTCAGGACACGGGGACCGCGTAAGGATACCGTGTCGCCGCCGATCAGCCGGGCGTCGAAACGGATGAGGACCGCCGACAGCCCCGCGAGGAACGCCTCGTCCCAGCCATCATCGCCCAGCGGATAGTTGAGCAGCACCCCTTCGACCAGGGCGCCCTTGGCGGCGAGATCGGAGAGGTTGGTCGCGACCAGCTTCCACGCCACATCGCCGGGCGGGTCGTCGGGGAGGAAATGCACCCCCTCGACCAACGTGTCGGTGGTGACGACCAGCGGCCCGGTGTCGATCACCGCGCTGTCGTCCACCAGCCCATGCGCGCCGGGGTGCAACGGCATCCGGCGTAGATGAGCGATGAACTCCGCCTCGGTCATCGGCGGCGGGGCGTCAGGCCCGCGCGACCTTGGCGATCGCGTCGAGCAGGCCGTTGACGAAGCCCGATTCACGCTTCTCGTAGAAAGCATGGGCGACATCGACATATTCGCTGATCACCGCGCCCACAGGCACGTCACGGCGCGCGATCAGCTCGTAGGTGCCGGCGCGCAGGATCGCCTTCATCGGCCGATCGAGCCGGCTGAGCGTCCAGCCCGAGGCCAGCTTGCCCTCGATCATCAGATCGATCTCGCCCAGCCGCGCATGCACGCCCTTCACGATGTCGTCGAAGAAATCGATGTCGGCATCGGCATATTCGACGTCTTCGATCGTCGCGCCGATGCGGTGGTTGTGAAACTCATGGAGCAGCGCCGCCAGCGGGGTCTTTTCCATGTCATGCTGATAAAGCGCCTGAACGGCGGCAAGGCGCGCGGCGGCGCGCGCCTGGCTACGGGCGGTGGGACGAGTCATTGGCGGGCCTTTACCGGGCTGTCACCGATCCGTCACGCCCTTTGGTGGGTGAGGGTGAAGCGTGGCCTTCGACTTCGCTCAGGCTGAACGGCGGTTGGGAAACTGGGCTGGATACCCAACCCCGTTCAGCCTGAGCGAAGTCGAAGGCCAAGCGCCGAACCCCTCACAATTCCCGACGGAAGTACACCACCCGCTCGGTCTCGGCGAACCCGAGCGCCCAGTGCATCGCATGACTGTCGAGATTGTCGAGTTCGGCATCCGATGCGAACTCCGTACACCCTTCTACCCGGCCCCATTCCGCCACCGCCGCGACCAGCGCGCGGGCCACACCGCGCCGCCGATGATCCGGATCGACAAAGAGTCCTTCCAGAAACGCCACCGGCGAACCGTCGCAGCCATTGACGTAATCGTGCCGAATCGCCGCCTCGGCAAAAGCGATCACCTGGCCGTCCACCAACGCGACGAAACTCCCGTCGCCCTCGGGCAAGTCCGCCGGATCGCCCGCTTCCTCGCCCCAGAGCGCCGTCCGCAACGCCAGCCATCGCTCCCGATGCTCCGGCGCGGCGGGCGTGACGATCACCGGTTGAGCCGCAGCCGCAGTGCCACCGACTTGGCATGCGCGGGCAAGCCCTCGGCATGGGCGAGCGCCACCGTGGCTGGGCCCAGTTCGGCCAGCGCCGTCTCGGTCAGGCCGAGGAAGCTGGTCCGCTTCATGAAGTCGAGCACCGACAGCCCGCTGGCGAAGCGCGCGCGGCGGCCGGTCGGCAGGACATGGTTCGGCCCCGCGACATAATCCCCAATCGCCTCGGGCGTATGGCGGCCCAGGAACACCGATCCGGCATGCCGCAAACGGTCGAACAGGCTCTGCGGATCGTCCACCGCCAGTTCGAGATGCTCGGGCGCCAGCCGGTCGACCAGCGGCATCGCGGCCTCCAGCGAATCGACGACGATGATCGCGCCGTTCGCGTCCCAGGCGGTACGCGCGACGCTAGCCGTCGCCAGTTCGGGGATTTGCCGGTCCACCGCCTCGGCGACGCGGGTCGCGAAGTCGGCATCGTCGGTGAACAGGATCGACTGGGTGACCGTGTCATGCTCGGCCTGGCTCAGCAGGTCGGCGGCGATCCAGTCGGGGTCGTTCTTGCCGTCCGCGACGACGACGATCTCGGAGGGGCCGGCGACCATGTCGATGCCGACCATGCCGTACACTTGTCGCTTGGCCTCCGCGACCCAGGCATTGCCGGGGCCGGTGACGACATCGACCCGCTGGATGCGGCCCGCCCCATAAGCCAGTGCGCCAATCGCCTGCGCCCCGCCGATCCGCCATACCTCATCGACGCCCGCCAGATGCGCGGCGGCGAGGACCAGATGGTTGATCTCGCCCTTGGGCGTCGGGGTGACCATCACCAGCCGTTCGACCCCGGCCACCTTGGCGGGAATCGCGTTCATCAGCAGCGAGGAGGGATAGGCCGCCCGCCCACCGGGGACATAAAGCCCCGCTGCATCCACCGCCGTCCAGCGCGCACCCAGGCGCACGCCCTGCGCATCGACATAGTCCGTGTCGGTCGGCTTCTGCTTTTCGTGATAGGCGCGGATGCGTGCGGCGGCGAGATCGAGCGCGGCGCGGAGTTCCGGCTCCAGCGCCTCATAGGCGGCCCGGCAATCGGCGGGTTCGATCCGCCAGCCGGTCTCAGCCAGGTCATGGCCGTCGAACTGCTTGGTAAAGGCCGCCACCGCCGCCTCGCCATCGTCGCGAACCGCGCGCAGGATCACCTGCACGTCGCGCGCGACATCGGCATCGCTCTCGCGGCGAGCATCAACTAGTTCGTCGAACGCCGCCGCGAACCCCGCTTCGCCCGTGTCGAGCCGGATCATGCCGTTTTCCTTTCTGCCACGGCGCGGCGGAACGCCTCGACCAGCGGCACGACCTGTCCGCGCGTCTTCATCGCGGCGCGGTTGACGACCAGGCGCGAGGTGACCTCCTCGATCACCTCCACCTCGACCAGCCCGTTTTCCTTGAGCGTACGGCCCGACGACACCAGGTCGACGATGCGCGGCGCCAGGCCCAAGGTCGGGGCGAGCTCCATTGCGCCGTTCAGCTTGACGCACTCGGCCTGCACCCCGCGCGCCGCGAAGTGGCGACTGGTGATATGCGGATATTTGGTCGCGACGCGGACATGGCTCCACCCGCGGGGGTCGTCGCTTTCCGCCATTGCGGCGGGCTCGGCGACGGAGATGCGACAATGGCCGATCTTGAGGTCGACCGGCGCATAGAGTTCGGAATAGCCGAATTCGGACAGCACGTCCGAGCCGACGATGCCCAGCTGCGCCGCGCCGTGCGCGACGAAGGTGGCGACGTCGAAGGCGCGGACGCGGATCAGCTCGATGCCGGGGACGTCGGTCGCAAAGCGCAGTGCGCGGCTGTCCTTGTCGGTGAAGGCCGGTTCGGGCCGGATGCCGGCGGCGGCGAGCAGCGGCAGCGCCTCAGCCAGGATGCGTCCCTTGGGGACGGCGATGATCAGCGGTTGGGCCATGAGGATCGGGGGCTTACCCACCCCCATCGGGGATCGCAACGGCGGTGCGGGATTTCCTCCCCTGCAAGGGGAGGGGGTGTTCGAGCTTTGGTCTGCCCCCGGCAGACCAAGATTGTGCCGGGGGCACAATCTCGCTCGAACACGAAGCTGGTGGAAGGGTGTCGCCCTATCGAGAGCGGGACACCCCTTCGTCAGGCCTGACGGCCTGCCACCTCCCCTGCAAGGGGAGGAATGTGCGTACTTACACCTTCGCGGCGTAGATCATCCGGCCGGGGCCGAGATTGGCGAAGACGCGGTCCAGGTCATTCTCGCCGACCGCGAAGCAGCCCTGGCTGCGGCCGAGCATGCCATGCGAACTGATCATGTCGCGATTGGCGTACCAAGCCGAATGGATCACGATCGCGCGGCCCAGCGCATTGTTGTTGGTCGGGTCGAGCCCGATCAGTCGCTGCGACCGGCCATGTTTGCCGACATAATAATTGTCGGTCAGGAAGGCGCCCTCGCTGCTGGCGTTGGAATTGAACGCGTTGGAAAAGCGCTGGAGATAGCCGCTATGCGACGGGTCCGACCCGCTGCCATGCGCGACGAGCAGCGACTGGCTCTTGCCGCTGATTAGGTCGACCAGATGCAGGCGCGGCTCGGACGAGCCGGCGGCGAAATCGACGATCGCCATCCGGTCACGCTGGCGCACGCGGCTGCCATGCTTTTGCAGCGCCGCCATCGCCTCGCGAAACAAGGGCGAGCGGACGACGCGCGGCGAGGCGAAGGCCGGCCGTGTGGCGACCTCGGTCGGGTTCGGCATGGTCGGATGGTTGGGCAGCGGCGGCTGATGTAGCGGCCGCAAGTCCCGCGCCGTCAGACGCTGGCGCGCATTGACTGCCCCCGGTACTGCCAGTGCGCCGGCCAGGACCAGCGCATTCTTCAACAGCGCGCGCCGACCCGGCGCCGCGTCCAGATTTTCGAGCATTATGATCCTTCTAACCCCAGAAGTCCCGCGACTCCTCAGATAGCAGAACAGAGGCGGAATTTCTGCCCGCCGGCCATCGGTTGATCGCTTGGTTCCATCGATTCGACGAAAGTTCCGCGCGAGCGCAAAAATTTTCGCTCGGCACAAAATGTGGCTTGACGGGTTTAAGAAATTATGAACTCGCCAAGGAAAAGGGATATGAAGGCTCTTGCTTTTGCCGCCCTGCTGGGCGCAACGACGCTGGGTATAGCCGCGCCGGCCATGGCCGCCGATGACGGTGCCGCCACCACCACGATCGCTCAGGCTGCTGCCGCTCTCGCGCCGAATCGCTTTGTCTGGGCCGATCCGCAGATGATGGCGGTCGATCCGGTGCAGATGCCGGTGACGGTTGTCGTGAGCATCCCCATGCAGCGCGCCTATGTCTATCGTGGTGATACCATGGTCGCGGCGGCATCGGTGTCGACGGGCAAGGATGGGAAGGACACACCGGTCGGCATCTTCCCGATCCTCCAGAAGCGCGAGATGCATCACAGCAATCTCTATGACAGCGCGCCCATGCCCTTCATGCAGCGGCTGACCTGGGACGGCGTGGCGCTCCATGCCGGCAAGAATCCCGGCTTTCCCGATTCGCATGGCTGCATCCGCCTGCCGGCGGCTTTTGCCAAGAAGCTGTTCTCGATAACGTCGGTCGGGACCAATGTGGTCGTCACCGATCAGATGGTCGGCGATCATTTCGATCCGGCGCTGCTCCAGACCGACGCGATGCAAGCGAATCAGGCGCAGCTCGCATCATTGGACCGGTAAGCATTGGGGCGTGGCCTTCGACTTCGCTCCGGCTGAACGGAGGTGGGCATAAGACCACCCGCTTTGTTTGCGCTGATCGAAGTCGAAACGCCCGTGCCTCAATGGCGCCATGCCATTTCCGCCTACCGCCCGGCACCCGGGGCAGCCTGAGCGAAGTCGAAGGCCACGAGCATCGGCGTAGCTAGGCGAGCAATCCCAATTCAAGGAGCTGCGGCCGCAACGTCGTCGCGTCGCTAAAGTGCAACGCCACGATCCCCATCGCCGCCGCCGCATCGACATTGGCGCGATTGTCGTCGATGAACACCGCCTGATGCGGCTCCAGCCCGAATCGGGCGAGCGCCAGGCGGTAGATGGCGGGATCGGGCTTCACGAGCTTTTCGTCGCCTGACACGACGATGTCGCGAAAGCGATCGAACAGAGCGGCTTCGCGCGAACGGAAGGGCGGCCAGAATTCATGGCTGAAGTTCGTGATCGCGAACAGCGGCACGCCCGCCGAATCGAGTTCGGCGACCAGTTCATGCATCCCCGGGATCGGATCGCCGATGCTCTCGCTGAAGCGTGGGCCCCAGGCGGCGATCAGATCGCGGTGCTGCGGATAAAGCGCGATCAGCTCCGCCGAGGTGTCGGCGAAGTCGCGGCCGGCATCATGCTGAAAATGCCATTCGGTCGTGACGACGTCGCGCACAAATGCATCGAGCGCCCGATCGTCCGCGATCAGGCGCCGATACAATATGCGCGGGTCCCAGTCGTACAGGACACGCCCGACGTCGAAAATGACGGCGGTCGGCCGATCGGGACGCAAGCCGGCCGACTGGCCGTGCGCGTCCGTGTCGATCAGCCACAAGGGTGATTAGCCCTGGCGCGCCTTGAAACGACGGTTGGTCTTGTTGATGACGTAGGTGCGGCCGCGACGGCGGATCACGCGGTTGTCCCGGTGACGATCCTTGAGCGACTTCAGGGAATTGCGGATCTTCATGATCGATTCGCTTCTTTTGAACTGGAGGTGATCTGGAAAGCGTCGCCGCCTAGTGGCAATGCCGCCCCAAGTCAAGGTTGGGACATGACATCGGAGTCACTTGGGCGGATGGGATGCAGGCCGCCTCTTCCGTTGGGGGATCATCGCCCATATGTCATGCGTTGCCTATCCGTAACATCTTCCCATCCGTTATCTCGAAGGTGCCCTCAACCCATGAAAGCCCGCTCGCTCCTGATCCTCGCGGCCGCCGCCGGTACGCTGGCCGCCTGTTCCACCACGGGCGGGCGCCTGCCGCCGACCGAGGTGATCCGCTATCACCTGGGCGAACCGATCGCGCGCGGCACCATCCGGGTCGAACCGCTGTCGAACACCGGCCCGGCCAGCATCGAGTTCAAGACCTATGCCGCCGCCGTCGAAACCGCGCTGCTGCGCAATGGCTATTCGCTGCCCCAGGGGGATGCGCAGCCCGATTATATCGCGACCGTGTCCTTCACCCGCGCCAATCGGCTAGGCCCGCCGCGCCCCTCGCCCTTTTCGATCGGCCTGGGCGGCGGCAGCTTCTCAGGCAATCGCGGTGGCGGCGTCGGGCTGGGCGGAGGGCTGAGCTTCCCGATCGGCAAGAGCCGCCCGCAAGAGATCATCGGCACCGAGCTGTCGGTCCAGATCAAGCGCCGCATGGACCAGTCGCCGATCTGGGAAGGCAGCGCGCGCAACATCGCGCCGGTCGAAACGCTGGCCAAGATCGACGCGCAGGCACAGGCCGCCAAGCTGGCCGATGCGCTCTTCACCAAATTCCCGGGCGAATCGGGTCGTACGATCGAGGTGAAGTGACGTGAGCGACCTGACGATCAACGCCGCGTTCGACGGCGGCAATATCCGCGTGGTGGGCATCGAGGGCGACCGGGTCGACCTGGAAATCGTCAACGACCATCAGTCGGACTTCTACCAATGGTTCTATTTCCGCGCCGGCGGGGTGAAGGGGCGGACGCTGACCTTCCGCATCCTCAACGGCGCGGGGTCGGCCTATCCCTTTGGCTGGCCGGGTTATCATGTCCGCGCTTCGACCGATCGGCGTGACTGGCGGATGACGCCGACCCACTATGCCGACGGGGTCATCGAGTGGAAGTGGGCGGGCGAGACCGATCTCGTCTGGTTCGCCTATTTCGAGCCCTATACGATGGAACGGCATCACGACCTGGTCGCGCGGATCGCGGCCAAGGGTGTGCATCACGAGCAGATCGGCGAGACGCTGGACGGCCAGCCGATCGATTATCTCCGCCTCGGCACCGGTGCCAAGCAGGTATGGCTCTATGCCCGCCAGCATCCCGGCGAATCGATGGCCGAATGGTGGATGGAGGGCGCGCTCGACTGGCTGACCAGCCCGGCGGCCGAATCGCTGCTGGCGGCGGCGACCGTCCATGTCGTGCCCAACATGAATCCGGACGGCACGCGGCGCGGGCATCTTCGCACCAATGCGGCGGGGGTGAACCTCAACCGCGAATGGCATGATCCCACGCCCGAGCGCAGCCCCGAGGTATTGTGCGTGCGCAACCGGATGGACCAGACGGGCGTCGACTTCGCGATCGACGCGCATGGCGACGAGGCCATCCCGGCCAACTTCATCGCTGGCTATGAGGGGATTCCCAGCTGGACCGAGGATCACGGCGCCAAATTCTATGAATTCGGCCGCCGCTTGGCCGCGCACACGCCCGATTTCCAGACCCAGATGGGCTATGAAAAGGCGAGCGCGGGCAATGCGAACCTGTCCATGTCGACCAACCAGCTCGCCGAGCGATTCGGCGCGGTGTCGGTGACGCTGGAAATGCCGTTCAAGGATCACGATCCCAATCCGGACGCGGTGCACGGATGGTCGGGCGAGCGTTCGGCGAAGCTGGGCGTGTCGTGCCTGGAGGTGTTGAGCGAGATGATCGGAGAGATTTGACGGTAGCGGGGGAGCCCCGTGGAACGGGCTTCCCTTGGCCTTCGACGGCGCTCAGGCTGAGCGGCCTTTGGGTTGTATCGGACATTCCCCCGCTCCGTTCAGCCTGAGCGAAGTCGAAGGCCACGCCCCAACGCCTATCGCCGCACGCCCTCCGCCGCGAGATAGCGGTCCAGTTCCGCCAGCACCTGCGCCAATCCGGCATCATCCCGCGCCTCGGCACGCACCGTCAGCGCCGCCTGCGTATTGGACGCGCGCAGCAGCCACCAGCCATCCGTGGTCTTCACCCGGACGCCATCGGTATCGTTGATCTCCGCCCCCTCGGTCCGCAGCGCCGCCGCTACCCGGTCGACGATGGCGAACTTCTCCGCCTCCGCCACCTTGATCCGTGTTTCGGGGATATCGACCATGGCGGGCATGCTTCCCCGCAACTCGGTCATTGAGCGCCCCGCCAGATGTACCGCACGGATCAGGCGGATCGCGGCATAATGCGCATCGTCGAACCCGTACCATTCGCCCGCGAAGAACATATGGCCCGACATCTCACCGCCCAGCGGCGCGGCCGTTTCGACCATTTTGGTCTTCATGAGGCTGTGGCCGGTCTTCCACATCACCGGTTGGCCGCCCAGCGCCGCGATATGGTCGAACAGCACCTGGCTGGCCTTCACATCGGCGACGATCGGTGCGCCGGGATGCTCGGCGAGCGTGGGGGTGGCCAGGATCATCAGGATCTGGTCACCCCAGATCACCCGGCCCTGGCCATCGACCGCACCGATTCGATCGCCATCGCCATCGAAAGCGAATCCGAAATCGAGGCGTCTGTCGGCGACCAGCCGTTTCAGCGCCTCTAGATTCGCCTCGACCGTCGGATCGGGGTGATGATGCGGGAAATGACCGTCCACATCGGTGAACAGCGTATGATGCTCACCCGGCAGGCGCTGCACGAGCTTTTCGATGACCGGCCCCGCCGCGCCGCTGCCGCAGTCCCAGCCGATCCGATATTCGCCGCCCGCAAAGCCCGCGACCAGCCGATCGACATAGGCGTCGAGAATATCATGCTGCTCGACCCGGCCGGCCCCTTGCGTCCAGTCGCGCGCCGCCGCCATCCGCGCCAGATCCTGCACATCCTCGCCAAAAAAGGGGCGATGATGCAGCACCATCTTGAAGCCATTGTCGTCGCGGGGGTTGTGGCTGCCCGTTACCTGTACGGCGCCGTCCACCCCTAAGGTCGCCTCGGCGAAATAGACCATCGGCGTAGGCCCCAGGCCCAGCCGGACGACATCGACGCCGCTGTCGGTCAGCCCCTCGATCAGCGCGGCCTTCAGCGCGGGCGAACTCAGCCGCCCGTCGCGGCCGACCGCGACACGGGTGCCGCCCGCGCGCCGCAACCGCGTCGCAAAGCCGCGCCCGACCGCATAGGCGGCGCCTTCGTCCAGCGTCTCGGGCACGGTGCCGCGCACGTCATACTCACGCAGCGCCGTAGGGTGGATCGCGGCGGCGCGCTCAGCCATTGCGGCGATCCAGCAGCAGGTTGCGCGCGGCGTTCACCCGCCGCGTCAGATCGGCCGAGCCGCCGCGATCGGGATGGACCTGGCCGACCAGCCGGCGATGCGCCTGGCGGATCGCTTCCGCATCGGCCCCGGGCGGCAGGTCGAGGATCGCCAGCGCCTCGGCCTCATCCTGCGGCAGCCGGGGTTGCAGCGCGGCCTTTCTGGGGCGCGGCAGATAGCGCCACACCAGCCAGATCACGAGCAGCGCGAGCAGCCACTTCACGCAGCGACCCGATCAGGCCGCATCGGGGCGCGCGCCGGGTTCCGCCCAGGCCTCGGGCAGTTGTAGCGCCGCCATCATCTCGCGCAGTTCCTGCCGCGCGGCGACATGGCCCAGCCCCATCGCGCCGAATTCCTTGGCGTCGATCATGGTCAGGCCGTTGGGGAACATCTCGCGATAGATGACGCGCTCGCCCAGCCCCGGGATTACCCGGAAGCCGACGCGACGCGACAGATCTGTCAGCGCATCGGACACGCGGCGCATGTTGCGCGCCTCGATATGCTGCAACCGGTTGCGCAGCACGACCCAGTCGATGGTGGTGCCATCGGCGCGCGCGCGCTGCTTGCGCGCGTCCCAGATCAGCTCCGAATAGAAGCTGGGGCGCGTCACCTGGAACGTCTCCGGGTCGACCTGTCCGATCAGGTCGAAGTCGACGAAGCTGTCGTTCATCGGCGTGACCAGCGTATTCGACAGCGCCGCCGCCGTCCGCGCGAAATGGTCGTCGCGGCCCGGCGTGTCGACGATCAGGAAGTCCGCATCCTGCGACAGGCCGAACCAGAGCTCCTCGAACCCCTCCTCGGTCTGGCTGCTATGGGTCGCGTGCACCGGCATGGGCAGCTTGTGCCCGGTGCGCTTGATCGTCTCCGCCCGATTGTCGAGATAGCGGCCCACCGTCCGCTGGCGATGATCCAGATCGAGACACGCCACGCGTGCGCCCTTCGCGGCCAGCGCGATCGCCACATGAACCGCCGTCGTCGATTTGCCAGTGCCACCTTTTTCATTGGCAAAGACAATGACGTGCGTTGAAGATAGCCGTTCCGGCAACTCGTCGCTTCCTTATTGATCCCCGTTGCCACCCTACATAGAAGCCCTCGGCGTGGGGAACGAGGGGTAAAATCAGTGCAAGTCATTCGGGATCGCGAAGCCTTGGCAGCGGCGCTGGACGCGCTGCGGACCGATGGTGCGCGTGTCGCCTTCGTGCCGACCATGGGTGCGCTCCATGCCGGCCATATCGCGCTGATCGAAGCGGCGAAGCGGCCGGGCACCAAGGTGGTGGCGTCGATTTTCGTCAATCCCAAGCAGTTCGGGCCGAACGAGGATCTCGGCCGCTATCCCCGTCGCGAGCAGTCCGACCTGCGCATGCTGACCGAGGCGGGTTGCGACCTCGTCTGGATGCCGGGCGTCGAGGTGATGTATCCCGAGGGGCATGCGACAACGATCCATGTCGCGGGTGTCAGCGAGGGCTATGATGGAGAATCGCGCCCCGGCCATTTCGATGGCGTCGCAACCGTGGTCGCCAAGCTGTTCAACCAAGTGAAGCCCGACGCCGCCTATTTCGGCGAGAAGGATTTTCAGCAGCTGGCGGTGATTCGCCGCATGGTCGCCGATCTGGATTTCGGGATCGAGATCGTCGGCGTGCCGACCCAGCGCGATGATGATGGCCTCGCCCTGTCGTCGCGCAACATCTATCTCGACGAGGAGCAGCGGGCCAAGGCGGTGGCGTTGCCGCGCGCGCTGGGCGTGGCCGCGCGGGCGATCGGCCGGGGCGAGGATGCGGCCACGGTGCTCGGCGATGCGCGCGCGACCCTGACCGCCGCCGGGTTCGAGGTCGACTATGTCGCCTTGGCCGATGCGGAGACGCTGGCGGCGAATCCAGCCGCCGATCGGCCTCGTCGCTTGCTGGCGGCGGCGCGTATGGGATCGACCCGACTGATCGATAACATCGCTGTCACAGACGGTTAATCGATTAACCAATTTGTGACCGTTATGGGCATAATCTCCGAATCGAACAGGATAGATGTTCGATAACGGGGGCTTATATGGCCAATAGCAGCAAGAGCGCGCAGTTCCTGATGGAGAGCCGGCTCGCCGACCAGATGGCGAGCCAGAATGGCGCGACGATGTATGATCTGGGTGTCGCCTATTCCACCGGGTCGGGCGGTGTCCGCTACGACCTGATCGAGGCGCATAAGTGGTTCAACCTGGCGGCGGTGGCGGGCTTCCTGCCGGCGCAGATCGCGCGCGCGGAAGTCGCGACCGACATGACCGCGCGCGAAATCGCCGAGGCGCAGCGCCAGGCCCGCGCCTTCCTCTACGGCGCCACGGTACAGATGCGCGCGGCCTGACCGATCCTCCGCGCGCCGATCCGCCTCGTTGGGGAGGACAGGATCAGGCGGCGCTTTTCGGTTTGGCCGCCGCTTTCTTGGCAGGCGCCTTCTTCTCCGCCGGCTTCTTCGCCGCTGCCTTTTTGGCCGGGGCCTTCTTCGCCGGTTTCTTGCGCGCCGGAGCGGCCGCCGCCCGCGCGTCGATCAATTGCGCAGCTTCCTCCAGCGTCAGCTGATCCTTGTCGACCGTCTTGGGGATGGTCGCATTTGTCTCGCCGTCCGTGACATAGGCGCCGTAGCGCCCTTCCATCAGCTTGATCTCCGCCTCGGTACGCGGATGCTTGCCAAGAATTTTCAGCGGTTCGCGTGATGCGGTGCTGCGCGCGGCACGGCCGCCACCGGCTGCGGCTTCGGCCAGCTTGACCACGGCGGCGTTCATGCCCGTTTCGAACACTTCGGCCGTCGAGGACAGACGCGCATATTTACCCGAATGCGCGAGATACGGCCCGTAACGTCCGATCGACGCGGTGATCGGTTCGCCCGTCTCGGGGTGGTTGCCGATGGTGCGCGGCAGATGGAGCAGCTTCAGCGCCCATTCCAGATCGAGATCGATATCCTTGGGGATCGAGGCGCGCTTGGCATCCTTGCCCTCACCCAGCTGGATATAGGGGCCGAACCGCCCCGACTTCCGCTCGACCGGGAGACCGGTTTCGGGGTCCTGGCCCAGCGTCTCGGGTCCCGAATCCTCACCAGCCCCTTCGCCGCCTTGGGCGAAGCGACGGGTATATTTGCACTCGGGATAGTTGGAGCAAGCGATGAACGCGCCGAACCGGCCACCCCGAAGAGCGAGCTTGCCCTCGCCGCAGTTCGGGCAGAGGCGGGGATCTGACCCGTCCGCCTTTTCGGGGAAGAGGTAAGGCGCGAGGAATTGATCCAGTTCGGCGGTAATTGCCGAGGGCTGCTGTTCCATGACTTCCGAGGTACGCGGCTTGAAGTCGCGCCAGAAGGCGTCGAGCACCGCCTGCCACTGGGCACGGCCGCCGGACACGTCGTCCAGCTCCTCCTCCAGCTCGGCGGTATAGTCGTAGCCGACATATTTCTCGAAGAAGCGCTCGAGGAACGCCGTCACCAGCCGCCCGCTCTCCTCGGCGAAGAAGCGATTCTTCTCGACGCGGACATAGGCCCGGTCCTTCAGCGTCTTGATGATCGAGGCATAGGTGGACGGACGCCCGATGCCGAGTTCCTCCATCCGCTTGACCAGCGACGCCTCGGAGAAGCGCGGCGGCGGCTGGGTGAAGTGCTGCTCGGCCTTGACCTCCTTCTTCGCAGGGGCGTCGCCCTCGCGCAGGCGGGGGAGGCGGCGGGCCTCTTCGTCCTGGCTGTCGTCCTGGCCTTCCTCATAGAGCGCCAGATAGCCGGGGAAGAGCACGACCTGTCCGGTCGCGCGCAGGACATGGCGGCCGGTGCCGTCGGCCATATCGATGGTGGTCCGCTCCATCCGCGCCGAGGCCATTTGCGACGCCAGCGCGCGCTTCCAGATCAGGTCATAGAGGCGGCCATGATCGCCCGAACCCGCATGGTCGCGGCTGAAATCGGTAGGGCGGATCGCCTCGTGCGCTTCTTGCGCGTTCTTGGCCTTAGACTGATAGACGCGCGGCTTGTCCGGGACGTAGGACGCGTCATAGCGGTCGGCCACGGCTTTCCGCGCCGCTGAGATCGCCGAGCCGTCCATCTGGACGCCGTCGGTACGCATGTAGGTGATCGCGCCGTCCTCGTAGAGCTGCTGCGCGATCCGCATCGTGTGATCGGCCGAGAAGCCCAGCTTGCGCGCGGCCTCCTGTTGCAGGGTCGAGGTGGTGAAGGGCGGCGGCGGGTTGCGCGTCGCGGGCTTGGTCTCGACCGACTGGACCTGGAAGCGGCTCGCCTCGACATCGGCCTTGGCACGGGTCGCGTCGCCTTCATTGCCGATCGACAGGCGGTCGAGCTTCTTGCCCTCCCACTGGACCAGGCGCGCGACGAAGGGGGTGCCGTCCTGCTCCATATCGGCCGTCACCGACCAATATTCCTGTGGGCGGAATGCTTCGATCTCGCGCTCGCGCCCGACGATCAGGCGCAGCGCCACCGACTGGACGCGCCCCGCCGACTTGGCACCCGGCAGCTTGCGCCACAGCACCGGCGACAGGGTGAAGCCCACCAGATAGTCGAGCGCGCGGCGTGCGCGATACGCGTCGATCAGGTCGGTATCCAGCTCGCGCGGATTCTGCATCGCGTGCAGGATGGCGGGCTTGGTGATCGCGTTGAAGGTGACGCGCTCCACCTTGTCGGGCAGCGCCTTGCGGTTCTTCAGAACCTCCTGGACGTGCCAAGAAATCGCCTCGCCCTCGCGATCGGGGTCGGTGGCCAGGATCAGTCGGTCGGCCTTCTTGGCCTCGTCGGCGATCGCCTTGAGCTGACGCGCCTTGTCCGCGTAATTCTCCCACTCCATCGAAAAATTCTGGTCCGGATCGACCGAACCGTCCTTGGGCGGCAGGTCGCGGACGTGACCATAGCTTGCCAGGACGCGGTAGTCCGACCCCAGATATTTCTCGATGGTCTTCGCCTTGGCGGGCGATTCGACGATGACAAGCTGCATGAGTGGTAAAACTACGTCCCTTACGTGTGTACGCGAGGATGGGGAGGGGGCGGGGGGCCGTCAAGCGGGGTTAGCCCCGGCCTTGGTCAGGGCTGGGACGCGAATGACGCCGGGGCGTGGCCTTCGACTGCGGTCAGGCTGAACGGATGGAGGGGTGGGCGGCTTTGATTCCCAACCGCCGTTCGGCCTGAGCGAAGTCGAAGGCCACGCTCAAACCTCTCGAACAAATCGCAAGGCCGCACCCGGATAATGAGGTTTGTCGTGAAGGACATAGCCCAGTTTCTACGCCAGCCAGCGATACGCGCCGCTGGCCGTGTCCCACACCGCGAACAGGCCATGGCCGAACACCGATCAATATAGCGCAGCGGCCGCATCCAGGCTTACTCGCCGGTCATCGGCGCGCCGGCATGGCGGACCACGACCGGATCGGCGACCATCGCGGCATAGGCCTCGTAATCACCGACATCATAGGGCCGTAGCGTCAGGCGCTCGGTCTGGATCACGCCAGCGCCACCCGGCCGCCGGCGTGGCGCTCCAGTCGTCCGGCCAGTTCCAGCTCCAGCAGGACCGTCTGGACGATGGCGGGCGGACGTCCGCTCTGGCGGATGAGTTCGTCGACCGTGACCGCCACCGGGCCCAGAAGATCGGTCACCCGGCGGCGATCGGCATCGTTAGCCTCGTCGGGCGGCGGCGGTGTGTAGGCGCTGCCCGGCGCACGGACCATGCGCGGGTCGATGGGGCGGATTTGTTCCAGGATATCGCCCGCCGACTGAATCAAGGTCGCGCCCTCGCGGATCAGCATGTTGCAGCCCTGCGCGCGCGGGTCGGCGGGGTGGCCGGGCACCGCCATCACCTCGCGTCCCGCCTCGCCCGCCAATCGCGCGGTGATGAGCGAGCCGGATCGCGGTGCCGCCTCGACCACGACCGTCCCTTGCGCCAGCCCGGCGATGATCCGGTTGCGTGAGGGGAAGTGGCGCGCGAGCGGCTGCGTCCCCGGCGGCTGTTCGGCGATCAGCAGGCCGCGGGTCGCCACCTCTTCCTGCAACCGCGCATTTTCGGGCGGAAAGGCGATGTCGATACCGCTGGCGATGACGCCGATCGTCCCGCCTTCCAGCGCGCCGATATGCGCCGCCGTGTCGATCCCGCGCGCCAGCCCCGAGGTGACCGGCATGGCGTGTGCCGCCAGATCCTGCGCCAGCCCACGCGCGAAACGGCAGGACGCCGCCGAGGCGTTGCGGGCACCGACCAGCGCCACCCCGCCGCGTTGCGCCAAGCCGATGTCGCCGCGTATGATCAGCGCGGGCGGGGCGGTGTCGAGTTCGGCGAGGAGCGCGGGATAATCGGCGTCGTCCAGCAGAACATGCCGGGCGCCCAGCCGCTCGACCGTCTCGATCTCGCGGGCGATCATGGCGGTATCGGCGGGACGAGGCGCTTCGCCGCCGCCGCGCCGTGCCAGGCTGGGCAGCGCTTCCAGCGCCACCTCCGCCTCACCGAATCGTGCCATCAGCTGGCGCCAGGTGACAGGGCCGATGCCATGCGTCCGCAACAGCCGCAGCCGCGCGAACCGCGCCGGGGTCACGGCTTTTTGCGGCCGATACGGGGTTCGGTCCCGGCGAGCAGCCGATCGATGTTCGCGCCATGCTTCCAGATGACGATCAGCGCCAGCGCGATCAGCAGCAGCACCAGGTCGAACCGCCCGAGCACGGCGGCGGCGAGCGGGGCGCTGATCGCGGCGGTCATTCCCGCCACCGCCGAGATGCGGATGGTGGCGAGCAGCCCCAGCCACACCACCGCATAGACCAGACCCAATGGCCAGTAGAGCGCGACCACCACGCCCATCAGCGTGGCGACGCCCTTGCCACCGCGAAACTTCAGCCAGATGGGGTAGCAGTGGCCGATAAAGGCGGCGGCCGCCGCCAAGGCTTCCTCACCCGGCAGCCAGTGGCGCACCAGCAGAACGGCGGCGACGCCCTTCAGCAGGTCGAGCAGCAACGTCGCGGCGGCCAGCCCCTTGCGGCCGGTGCGCAGCACATTGGTCGCGCCAATATTGCCCGATCCGATGCTGCGAAGGTCGCCTGCGCCCGCCGCCTGCGTCAGGATGATGCCGAAGGGAATCGACCCCAGCAGATAGCCGATCAGCAAGGCCCAGGTCGGCGGCCCCCAGATGATTTCGGTCGGCAATAGTCTTCCCCTGTGCTCCGGGACAGACATAGAACATCGATGCTGGCCTGTCCAATAGGAGACGCTCTGGTTTCGACCGCGCCCGCCGCTTATGAGGCGGCGATGAGCGATCCGCGTCCTATCCTGTTCTTCGATTCCGGCGTCGGCGGGCTGTCGATCGCGGGCCCTGCGCGCATGGCACTGCCGACCGCACCGTTCGTCTATGTCGCGGACAGCGCGGGTTTTCCCTATGGCGAGAAGAGCGAGGCGGAGATTGCCGGGCGGGTGCCGGCGCTGCTCGGGCGGTTGGCCGAGCGCTATCGCCCGCGCCTGATCGTGATCGCCTGCAACACCGCCTCGACCATCGCGCTGCCTGCGGTGCGCGCGGCGCTCGACCTGCCGGTGGTCGGAACTGTCCCTGCGATCAAGCCCGCCGCGCTGATGAGCGAGACGCGGACGATCGGCGTGCTCGGCACCCGCGCGACGGTGCGACAGGCCTATGTCGATGATCTGGCCGCGCGTTTTGCCAGCGACTGCCGGGTGATCCGCCATGGTTCGGCGGCGCTGGTCGAACTCGCCGAGGCGAAGCTGCGGGGCGAGACGCTGTCGTCCGAATCCTTCACGGCGGTGCTGGACGGGCTATTCGGGCAGGAGGGCGGAGAGGCGATCGACGTGATCGTCAATGCCTGCACCCATTTCCCGCTGGTCGAGGCGGAGTTGGCCGCGGCGGCGCCCCATCCGGTGCGCTTCGTCGATGGCGGGCCGGGAATCGCGCGGCGGATCGCGTTTCTGACGCAAGGGCAGGACTGGCCCGCCGATCGGGGCGAGGGGGTGGCGGTATTCACCCATCTCGGCGAGCGGGAAGCGGCGTTGCGACCAGGATTGGCGTTGCGGGGTTTCACGCGGATCGAGGCGCTATAGCTCCCAAATCCGGTCAGGGTGAGCGAAAGCGAAGCCCGAGGGAAACCCTTGCGGCCAGCAAATCCCGTGGCCTTCGACTGCGCTCAGGCTGAACGGAGGTTGGTCTGCACCGCCCCTGCGAACCACCCGCATCAGGAACCGATCGATCCGTGGGACAATATGTCCACCATGATCGATCACAGTCAGTGTAGTTCTCGACTCGATTCATTCGCCGGTTCGTCCTACATCTTCATCCCATGAGCATCGACGGTACGGACGCGCGCGTGGATTATTCCCGCGTCTTCACCCAGGCGATCGACCGCCTGCACGCCGAGGGACGTTACCGCGTCTTCATCGACATCCTGCGCAACAAGGGCATGTTCCCCAATGCCCGCTGTTTTGCGGGGCATAACGGACCCAAGCCGATCACGGTCTGGTGCTCCAACGACTATCTGGCGATGGGGCAGCATCCCAAGGTCATCGCCGCGATGGAGGAAGCGCTCCATGACGTCGGCGCGGGCTCGGGCGGCACGCGTAATATCGGTGGCAACACGCATTATCATGTCGATCTCGAGGGCGAGCTGGCCGATCTGCACGGCAAGGAAGCGGCGCTCCTCTTCACCAGCGGCTATGTCTCCAACGAGGCGACGCTGGCGACGCTGGCCAAGATCCTGCCCGGCTGCGTGATCTTTTCCGACGAACTCAACCATGCCTCGATGATCGCCGGCATCCGCAATTCGGGATGCGAGAAGCAGGTCTTCCGCCACAATGACCTCGCGCATCTGGAGGAGCTGCTGGCGGCGGCCGATCCGGCGGTGCCCAAGCTGATCGCGTTCGAGAGCGTCTATTCGATGGAGGGCGATGTCGCGCCGATCGCGGCGATCTGTGATCTGGCCGACAAATATAACGCGCTGACCTATCTCGATGAGGTGCACGCGGTCGGCATGTACGGCGCGCGCGGCGGCGGCATTTCGGAGCGCGACGGCGTCGCCCACCGGCTGACCGTGATCGAGGGGACGCTGGGCAAGGCGTTCGGGGTGATGGGCGGCTATATCGCGGCCGACCGGATGATCGTCGACGTGATCCGGTCCTATGCGCCGGGGTTCATTTTCACCACCTCGCTGTCGCCGGTGCTGGTCGCGGGCGTGCTGGCGAGCGTGCGCCACCTGAAGCAAAGCTCGGTCGAGCGCGAGGGCCAGCAGGCCGCCGCCGCCAAGCTGAAGGCGATGATGCGCGAGGCGGGGCTGCCCGTCATGCTGGGCGAGACGCATATCGTGCCGGTGATGGTCGGCGATCCGGTCAAGGCCAAGAAGATCAGCGACATCCTGCTCGCCGAATATGGCGTGTACGTGCAGCCGATCAATTACCCGACCGTCCCGCGCGGCACCGAGCGGCTGCGCTTCACGCCGGGTCCGGCGCATGACGAGGCGATGATGGCGGAACTGGTCGCGGCATTGGTCGAGATCTGGGAGCGGCTGGACCTGAAGATGGCGGCGTAAGGCCTGGCCACACTTCCCTTCCACCCGGCCAGGGCCGGGGCCCAGTTTCGCTGAATTATCGTCTTCGGCCTTGTCGTCTTGCGCTTCTCAGGCTTGGTGGAAGCTGGACCCCGGCCTTCGCCAGGGCGGTCTCATTTTCCAGAAGGGCGAAGCGCTCAGTCTAGCGTGATCGTGGCGTCGCTGCCCGGCACTGCCAAGGCTTCGCCAAATCGGACCGTGTGGACGCTGCTATATTCGCCCTCCACCGGATCGGCATAAACATGGACGACGCGGCGCATGCCGTCGATCGCCCAGTAGGTGGCGATACCCGCCCGCGCATAGAGCATGCGCTTGAGCCCCAGATCGCGGCTTTGTGTCGTTTGGGCAATCTCGACGACAAGCAACAGGTCGGCCGGTGTAAGGAAACGATCCTCGGCGACGGGGGCGTGGAGCAGGGCCGCATCACACGCCACCACGGTCGAATCGTCAAGGACGATGCCGACCTCGCCCAAGACTCGATTCATCGGCATGACCGATGTCAGCCGGACCAGAATGTTCGTCTGCGCCTTGGCATGGCCACCCATCGGCGGGTTCATCCGTTCCAGCTCCCCGTCGATCAGTTCGACCGTCATGTCCTCGAACGCGCCACTTTCGACCATGCGCAAGAACTCCGCGCTGGTGAAGCGCGCGCGGGTGTCGGGGGACAGGCGGGCCAGTTGGTTCACGGTGGCGATCCTATCATGACGGCCCCGGCGAGCCTAGCCGCGCCTCACGCCTTGCAATAGCCCTCGCCCGGCTTCACCGTCAGGCACTGGGTCTTGCCCGCCAGATACTTCAATCCCGTCGCATCGCCATGGGTCGGGCGCAGCGTCTCGCGCACACCGTTCCGCTCGAACACGATGGTATCGCCGACCTGCTCGCCCCGGAACTCGCCCTTGTGGTCGAGGTCCCATTGCATCTCCAAGCGATAGCGACCCGGCGTCGCGGCGTGTTTGATGGTGAGGTACATGCCCTCCACCCCGATCCAGCGGCCGACATAATCGGGCGCCTTTTCCTTCGGCACGCCGATGAAGGTCGTGCCGTCGCCGGCAGGGCCGGCCGTGGCAGCCGGACCGGGGGTGTTCGTCACGGGTGCGGCGGCGTTCCGGACCTCTTCCGGCGTCTCACGCGAGCAGGCGGCCAAGGAAATCAGGGCGGACAGGATCAGGATGCGCTTCATGCCGCGCAGAACCGACCAGATCGGCCACCCGTTCCCTCCACAAGGGGTAGCCATAGCCCATGCGCGCGCGTAAAGGCGCACCCATTCCATTCCTACCCCCTTCAGGAGCGCCCGTTCCATGCGCATCGCGATCGCATCCGATCATGCCGCCGTCTCGTTGAAGACCGTGCTGGCGGACTGGCTGCGCGGGGAGGGGCATGAGGTGCTGGACCTCGGCACCGATGGCACGGCGAGCGTCGATTATCCCGATTTCGGCCGCGCCGTCGGTGATGCACTGGCCGATGGTCGTGCCGAGCGCGGCGTGGCCCTGTGCGGGTCGGGCATCGGCATTTCGATCGCTGCCAACCGCAATCCCGCCTGCCGTTGCGCGCTGGTCTCCGAGCCGCTTTCGGCGGCGCTCGCCCGCCAGCATAACGACGCCAACGCCATCGCCATGGGCGCGCGCGTCATCGGCGAGGAAATGGCCAAGGCCTGCCTCCAAGCCTTCCTGTCCACCCCGTTCGAGGGCGGACGTCATCAGCGGCGCGTCGACATGCTGTCCACCGCGCCCGCCCAGAATTGATAAGCCAAGGAAACCGCGCCCCCATGAGCACGCTCAACCAAGTCCAGCCCGCCGGCTTCTTCACCCGCACCCTGGCCGATGCCGATCCGGCCGTCTTCGCGGGCGTTTCGCATGAGCTGGAGCGCGAACAGACCCAGATCGAGCTGATCGCATCCGAGAACATCGTCTCCAAGGCGGTGATGGAAGCGCAAGGGTCTGTCTTCACTAACAAGTACGCCGAAGGCTATCCGGGCAAGCGCTACTATCAAGGCTGTGCGCCGTCGGACGAGGTCGAGCAGCTTGCGATCGACCGCGCCAAGCAGATTTTCGGCTGCGGCTTTGCCAATGTCCAGCCGCACTCGGGGGCGCAGGCCAATGGCGCGGTGATGCTGGCGCTGGCCAAGCCCGGCGATACGGTGATGGGCCTGTCGCTCGACGCCGGCGGCCATCTGACGCACGGCGCCAAGGCAGCGTTGTCGGGCAAGTGGTTCAATGCGGTCCAGTACGGCGTCGACCCCGAGACGCATCTGATCGACTATGACCAGGTGGCCAAGCTGGCGCGCGAAAGCCAGCCCAAGATCATCATCGCGGGCGGATCGGCCTATCCGCGCGTCATCGACTTCGCCAAGTTCCGCGCCATCGCGGACGAGGTCGGCGCCTTCTTCATGGTCGACATGGCGCACTTCGCTGGGATCGTCGCGGGCGGGCTGCACCCGACCCCGTTCGGTCATGCGCATGTCGTGACCACCACCACGCACAAGACGCTACGCGGGCCCCGCGGCGGCATGATCATGACCGATGACGAGGCGATCGCGAAGAAGATCAACTCGGCGGTCTTCCCCGGCCTGCAGGGTGGTCCGCTGATGCACGTCATCGCCGCCAAGGCGGTCGCGTTCGGTGAGGCGCTCCAGCCCGACTTCAAGACCTATATCGCCGCCGTGGTGGAGAATGCGCGGACCCTGGCCGCCACGCTCAAGGCGCGCGGTGCGAACCTGGTCGCGGGCGGCACCGACACGCATCTGGCGCTGGTCGACCTGACCCCGTTGGGCATCACCGGCCGCGATGCCGATGAGGCCTTGGAGCGCGCCGGCATCACCTGCAACAAGAACGGCATCCCCAATGACCCGCTGCCCCCGATGAAGACCAGCGGCATCCGCGTCGGCTCGCCGGCCGGCACGACCCGCGGTTTCGGCACTGCCGAGTTCGAGCAGATCGGCCATATGGTCGCCGACGTGCTCGACGGTCTGAAGGCCAAGGGCGAGCATGGGGACCCCGAAGTCGAAGCAAACGTTCGGACCCGTGTGCGTGAGCTTTGCGCACGCTTTCCGATCTATTAGGGATAAGGACGTTTCGAATGGCCAAGTTGGACCAGAAGATTTCCGAGGTGCATGGCGACATCAAGTCGACCCCGGGCCTTGGCAAGAGCATGGCCAAGTGGGGCGCGCTGGGCGCGGTCGTCGCCATCCCGGTGCCGTTCGTTGGCCCGATCTTCGGCGCGGCGGCGGGTGCCGGCTACGCCTATTTCAAGGCAAAGAAGAAGGCCTGAATGCGCTGCCCCTTTTGTGGCCATGAAGACAGTCAAGTAAAGGATAGCCGCCCCACCGAAGATGGGGCGGCTATCCGCCGCCGCCGCCAATGCGAGGGCTGCGGCGCGCGCTTCACCACGTTCGAGCGCATTCAGTTGCGCGAATTGTTCGTGCTGAAGAGCGAGGAGCGGCGCGAGCCGTTCGACCGCGAGAAATTACTCCGGTCCATTTCCATCGCGACCCGCAAGCGCCCGATCGACCCGATGCGAGTGGAAAAGCTCGTCTCCGGCATCCAGCGTCAGCTGGAGACGAGCGGCGAGGGCGAGGTGTCGTCCAAGCGGATCGGCGAGATGGTGATGGAGGGGCTGAAGCGGCTCGATTCGGTCGCTTATATCCGCTTCGCGAGCGTGTACCGGGAGTTTGGCGAGGCGAAGGATTTCGAGGCGTTCGCGGGGACGGTCGAGGAAGTGGCGCCGAAGGGGGAGTGAGTTAGGCTCGTGGTGGGGGCGGGGCGTAGGCTTCGACTTCGCTCAGCCTGAACGGAAGTCGGGGTACTCCGTACTATACAAACAGCCGTTCAGGCTGAGCAAAGTCGAAGCCCAAGGGAATCCCTTTGCTCCAAATCCCGAAAACGATAGCCTTGCGGTGCTCGCTTTCGAGGAAAGTGAATGGCCTTCTATTGCTACATCCTCCGTTGCTCGGACGGCAGCTTCTACACCGGCCACACCGAAAACCTCGAACACCGCATTGCCCAGCACCAGTCCGGCGAAATCCCCTGCTACACCCAGACCCGCCGCCCGGTCACGCTCACGTGGTCGCAGGACTTCCCCCCCCCCGTCACGAACCCCTATCCGCAGAACGCCAGATCAAAGGCTGGTCCCGCGTCAAGAAACAGGCCCTGATCGCATCGGACTGGACGCGCCTTAAAGAAGCCGCGATACCGCGCGCGGAACGTGCCCTTCGACTTTGCTCGGGGCGAACGGAAGATTGAATTTTGTCTCAGCCCCCATCCCAGCCCCCCGTCATCGTCCTGGTCCGCCCGCAGCTCGGCGAGAATATCGGCAAGGCCGCGCGCGCCATGCTCAATTTCGGGCTGGTCGAGATGCGACTCGTCACCCCACGCGACGGCTGGCCCAACCCGCAGGCCGGCCCCGCCGCCTCGGGCGCGGACATCGTGCTGGAACAGGCCAAGGTTTATGAGAGCGTCGCCGATGCGGTGGCCGATTGCGCGCAGGTCTATGCCACGACGGTGCGTAAGCGCGGCGTCACCAAGCCGGTCGTGACCCCGGAAGAGGCCGCACGCGAAATCCATGCCGATACCGTTGGCCGCGCGGCCTTTCTGTTCGGCCCCGAACGCTCGGGCCTAGAGACCGACGATGTCGCCATCGCGCGCAAGATCGTGACGGTGCCGATCAATCCGGAATTCGGCAGCCTGAACCTAGCGCAGGCAGTGATCCTGATCGCGTACGAATGGTCGAAGGGCGTCGATCTCGCCCAGCCGCCCGAAACCGAACTGCCCCCCGTTGCGCCGCAGTTCGAACTGGACGGGATGATCGGCCAGTTGGAGGAGATGCTCGACGGTGCAGGCTATTTCTTTCCGCCCGATCGCACCCCCGCGACCAAGCGCACGCTACGTACGCTGCTGACCAAGCCCGGCTGGTCGAGCCAGGAGGTGCGGACCCTGCGTGGTGTGTTGTCCACTTTGGCCCGTCCGCGCGAGCGGTGATCTTGCCCGCTGGTGTCTTCGTGATACTCTAGTCGCCGGATCTGTCAGACGATCCATCACGCACGGGGGGGTGTTCATGCTGCTTCTACTTGTCGCCTTGCAGATTTCTTCGGTTCCCGCAGAAACCGCGCCGAAGGAAAAGGTGATCTGCAAGACCATCCATGAAACCGGCTCGTTCCTGAAGTCGCGTAAGACGTGTCTGACCGCGGCGCAATGGCGGCGGACGGCCGAGGTGAACCAGGGGGCGGCGCGCAGCGTCGTCGCGGCCAACACCGGCGTGCCCCAGGGAAATGCGGTGTCGCTGACCGGCGAATAACCGGCGACCGCGCTAGTCCCGACGGTCGAACGCCGCCAGTTCATAGGCGATCGACCCCTCGACCAGCGTTTCCCACATCTCCACGACTACCGTCTCCGGCACACCCAGCCGCTGGGCCTCGGCGCGTGCCTGTTCGATCACTTGGGCCTTGCGGTCCTCGTCGCGCACCCGGTCCCGCGTCGGCTTGATGCGGGCGGCGGCGTCCATATAGGCGAAGCGTCGGGCGAGCATCGCCACCAGTTCGCGGTCGAGCTGGTCCACGCCCGCGCGGACCTCCGCCATGGTCGTGCAATCGGGGCCGGCAAGAATCTGAGTCATGACTGGGCTCTGCCGGGTGGTGTTCGCGCTGTCCAGCCCGGCTTGGCGGATGGCCGGCGTCGGGATAGCATATCGGCTCGTTCCAATGGGAGATAGGACGATGCTGACCACGCTCATGCTGCTGGCGCTTGCCGGCCAACAGACCGAACCGACCCCGGTGCCCGCCAAGGAAAAGAAGATCTGCCGGGTGCAGGAAACCACCGGCTCGCGCCTGGGCGCCAAGCGCATCTGCAAGACCCAGGCGGAATGGGACGAGATCGCGGCCAACGCCCGCAACGACGTGGAGAATGCCACGACCAAGCTGAACACCGCCGGCGGCCGCTGACCCACCGCTTCGCTTGACTCCGGCGCGCGCCTCCGCTAGGCGCGCCGCTTCGCGATTGCCCCCGCATCCCGGTGAAGCGGTGGGCCTGCGCTTGTCCCTCAAAGACGGGCATGGTGCGATACCGGGACCAACGTCGTTCGTAATTGCCAAGGAATACAAGATGTCGAAGCGTCAGAGCGCGAAGTACAAGCTCGATCGCCGTATGGGCGAGAACATCTGGGGCCGCCCCAAGAGCCCCGTCAACAAGCGTGAATATGGCCCCGGCCAGCACGGTCAGCGTCGCAAGGGCAAGATGTCGGACTTCGGTCTGCAGCTGCGCGCCAAGCAGAAGCTGAAGGGCTATTATGGCGACGTGACCGAGAAGCAGTTCAAGGCCTGCTACCAGGAAGCCGCCCGCATGAAGGGCGACACCTCGCAGAACCTGATCGGCCTGCTCGAGCAGCGCTTGGACATGATCGTGTACCGCGCCAAGTTCGCGCCGACCATCTTCGCCGCGCGCCAGCTGGTCAGCCATGGCCACATCCGCGTCAACGGCGTGAAGTGCAACGTCGCGTCGCGTCGCTGCTTCGTCGGCGACGAGATCTCGCTGGGCTCGAAGGCCGCCGAAATGGCGCTGGTCCTCGAGGCGCAGCAGCTCGCCGAGCGTGAAGTGCCCGATTACGTCACCGCCGACGGCAACACCAAGGTCGCCCTGACCCGCGTGCCGACGCTGGACGAGGTGCCCTATCCGGTGAAGATGGAACCGAACCTGGTCGTCGAATTCTATTCGCGCTAAGTTTTCGGTCCTACCGAATTACGAAAAAGGGCGGTCCCGATGGGGCCGCCCTTTTTCGTTGCGGGGGAAAGCGGGAATGCCGAAGAGCCGGTATCGCGCATCCGGTTCAGAAGCGGACCTGACGTTCCAGCTCGTCGGCGCGCAACGCCGTCTTGGTGACGATGCAGCCCGTATCGATCGTGTCGCCATTGATCTTGCAACTATAGTCGCGTTCCCGAATCCAGCGGCGCTGCTGGTCGCGCAAGGCTGTCTTAGCCGCCGGGCGCGATGCCAGTTGCCGCATGACCTGCTGATAGGCCTTGTTCAGCCGATCGTCCTGCACCGCCGCCTCACGCTGCGTACAGACGCCGCTCTGCACCGTGTTGCTGCCCGCACGGTCCATGCAATTGGTATAGGCGGCGGAAATATTTGGCGAGATTTGCGCGACAGCCGGCGCGCCCATTCCAACGATGGCCATTGCAGACATGGCGGCGACCAGTTTCATATGTCCCTCCTTTTATCCGGCCGAAAGCTTTCATTGACCGGTACAGGCGTCAACCATTTGTCGTCGCAACAGTTGCGGATCGAGATCATGGGATCGGCCAAGACGGATACTCCAATCCTGAGCGCAGGATGAAGACGGCCAAATTCTAACATTTCTGTCATACGGGATCGACAAGCCTTACTCGCTGTTGAGGGATGTGGGTCGGCCACCTGTCGCCCCGGAACAGGAGGGTTACAGATGGATTGGATGGCATTCCTGATCGGCTTCACGATCATGTCTTTGGCCTCGCTGGCCATCTATGCGAAGGGCAGCAAGACATCACCGGCCCTGCATCATACCTTGTTGCATGCGGCCGTTCCGTTCATCGCGGCCACTGCTTATCTGGCCATGACATTCGGCATCGGGACGCTCGTCAACTTCAACGGATCGGTGACGTATCTTGCGCGCTATGCGGATTGGTCGGTGACGACACCGATCCTTCTGGCCAGCTTGGTGTTGCTGGCTTTTCATGAGCGTGGCCGGACCGGAGAGGTTGGCGGGTATCTCACGGCCATCATTGTCCTCGACGTTCTGATGATCGTGACCGGCCTGATCTCGTCGCTGGCCGTTGTACCGGCGCTGAAATGGGTGTGGTATCTCTGGTCGTGCGCCGCTTTTCTGGGCGTGCTCTATCTGCTGTGGGTACCGTTGCGGGCCATGGCCGTCGAACGGGGCGAAGCGTTGGGAACCGCGTATCAAAAGAATGTCGCATTCCTGACGGTCATTTGGTTCCTGTATCCGATCGTGTTCCTGATCGGGCCGGAAGGGCTGAAGATCATCAGCGATCCGACGTCGGTTTGGGCGATCCTGATCATGGATGTGCTGGCAAAGGTCGTTTACGCCTTTTATGCGGCCGCCAATCTGGAGACGGCGCTGCGGCATCATGACGTGCGTCACGACGATCGCTTCTGATGAATCGAACCCCGGCGATCGGCTGGACCATCTTGACGGGGGCGGCGCTGGCCGCCTCCTTTGGGTCGCTCCTGATCCAGCTGGGCTTCGCGATCCTGGCGATCGGCGTCGTCGGCATGGCGCACGGAGCCAGCGACCTGGCAATCGTCGAACCACGTCGTCGACCATTATTCCTGATACTCTACGCAGCAATATCCCTGATCTGTCTGGCCTGGTGGACGGGCTATCCGCAGGTTGCACTGCCGCTGTTCCTGATCGCGTCGGCCATCCATTTCGGGGTGGAGGACGCGCCGGACGGCTCGTTGTGGGAGCGCGTGGCGCGGGGCCTCTTTCTGGTGACGACCCCGGCCGTTCTGCACCAGCAGGGCTATGGGATCATCCTTTCCTTTGCGGCGGGTAACGAGATTGCGCCTCTGGCCCTTTCCATGGCGAGTATCATGGGAGGTGTTGCAGCGGCCTTCGTTCTGGCATTGGCCCTTCAACGTCGCGACGGACACCTGTTGATCGGCACAGGCGCCCTGCTGATCCTGCCGCCCTTGGTCGGCTTCTCCGTCGGCTTTCTCGTACTTCATGCGCTGCCGCAGACCGATATACGGCGTGCGGAGATCGGCTGCGCGAGCTACCGCGCCTATGTCAGAGCGGTCGCGCCCATTCTTTTGGCGGCGATCATCATCGCCGCATCGGTCGGCGCGCTTTTTTTCTATCGGGAAGGCACCGGCATCCGGGCGCTTTTCGCCGGCATCGCGGCATTGGCCATGCCCCATTTGCTCGTGACGCCTTGGTTTGAGGGACGGATGCGGTTCTGCACCATGACGATGGGCAAGGGCCGGGTCACGCTGTCGTCCTGACGGCTTGCTATTGCTCCTCACCTATCGGCCGGGCACAACATCCCCAAACACAAGGGGAAATCGTCATGCGCCGTCTGGTCCTATTGTCCCTCCTGCTCTCCGGCACCGCGATCGCGCAGGACAAGCCCGACATCTCGGTCGAGACGCTGAAGACCGTCACACAGGTCCTGTCCTCGGATGAATATGAAGGCCGCGCGCCGACCACGCCGGCGGAGGACAAGACCGTCGCCTACATCATCGAGCGCTTTCAAAAGGCCGGGTTGAAGCCGGGCAACAAGGGTAGTTGGACCCAGGACGTGCCGATGGTCGAGATCACCGCCACCGACGTCCGCCCCTTCACCGTGGCGGGCAAGGGCGCCCCCATTTCGCTCGACTATCGCCGCGATATGGTCGTCGGCACCTATCGCGTGACGCCCAAGATCGATCTGAACAACAGCGAGATGGTATTCGTCGGATACGGCATCACCGCGCCCGAAAAGGGCTGGGACGATTATGCCGGGGTCGATGTGCGCGGCAAGACGGTGGTGATCCTGGTCAACGATCCCGATTGGCAGACCATGGGACGCGAGGGGCCGTTCGAGGGGCGGGCGATGACCTGGTATGGCCGCTGGCCGTACAAGTTCGAGAACGCCGCCAAGCACGGTGCCGCCGCCGCGCTAATCGTGCATCAGACCGAGCCGGCCGCTTACCCCTGGGCGGTGGTGCAATCCTCCTGGACCGGACCGCAGCTCGAACTGGACGAGCCCGGCGATCATGCCGACCAGAGCCAGGTCATCGGCTGGATTCAGCAGCCGGTCGCCGAGCGCATCCTGACGGCGGCGGGGCGTGACCTGGCCACCCTGACCAGGGCGGCGCAGACCAAGGGGTTCAAGGCGGTGCCGCTGGGGCTGACCCTGTCGGGCGGCTTCGGCAACGCGATTCGGCGTCAGGCATCGAAGAACGTCATCGGCGTCCTGCCCGGCACGGCCGAGCCCGATGACTATGTCCTCTATTCGGCGCATTGGGACCATCTGGGCCGCTGCGATGCGGTGGACGGCGACGATATCTGCAACGGCGCGCTCGACAATGCGAGCGGGATCGCCGGGCTGGTCGCGCTGGCCGAGGCGCAAGCCAAGGCGGGGCCGGCCAAGCGCTCGATCGCGTTCCTGGCGGTGACGGCGGAGGAAAGCGGGCTGCTGGGCTCGGGCTTTTATGCGCAGCATCCGGTCTTCCCGCTCGCGCGCACGGTCGGCGGGGTGAACATGGACGGGCTGAACATCTCGGGCCGATCCAAGGACTTCGTGCTGGTCGGCAAGGGCAAGTCCGAGATCGAGGATCTGGCCGTGCCCTTCGTAAAGGCGCAAGGCCGCTATATCGGCGAGGAGGCCAATCCCGAGCGTGGCGGCTATTACCGCTCGGACCATTTCTCCTTCGCCAAGCTGGGGGTGCCGATGCTCGATGGCGGATCGGGTGAGGACAAGGTCGTTGGCGGCAAGGCGGCGGGCAAGGCGGCTAGCGACGATTATGTCGCGCATCGCTATCACAAGCCGGCGGACGAATATGATCCCCGCTGGGATTGGACGGGTGCCTTGGAGGATTTGACCGTCTATTACCAACTTGGCAGGACGCTGGCCGACCGGCCGGGCCTGTGGCCCAATTGGTATCCCACCGCCGAATTTCGCGGCATTCGAGACAAGAGCAGGAAGAACGCCCAGTGACGACGCCCTCCACCACGTCTTCCCGGACCATGCCCCCGCCCGCCGAATGGGCGCCCCATGCCGCCGTCTGGATCGGTTTCCCCAGCCATCCCGAATTATGGGAAGAGGATCTGGAGCCTGCGCGTGAGGAGGTGTTGGCCTTTGCGCGTGCGGTTCATGCCGATGGCCGGGGCGAACGGGTGATCCTGGTCGCCGCCGATGGCGAGGCGGCGGATGCGGCGCGCGCCATGGCGGGCAATGTGGCGGACGTGGTGGTACAGCCGTTCGGCGACATCTGGCTGCGCGATACCGGGCCGATCGTCACCGGCGACGGCTCGGCCCGGCTGTTCCAGTTCAACGGCTGGGGCGGGAAATACGATCTGCCTGGCGACGACACGGTCGGCGGGCGGCTGGCCGAGGATCGCGGCCTCGCCGCCACGGCATGCGACTGGGTGCTGGAAGGGGGCGCGATCGATGGCGACGGCACCGGTCTGGTCGTGACCACGCGCCAGTGCCTGCTCAACCCCAACCGCAACCCCGAGCTGGACGAAGCCACGATCGAGCAGCGGCTGGCCGAGGATTTGGGGCTGACCCGCGTGGTCTGGCTGGGCGACGGGCTGCTGAACGATCATACCGACGGCCATGTCGACAATCTGGCGCGCTTCGTCGGGCCGAACCGCGTCGCGATCCCCGAGGCGGCGGAGAACGACCCCAATTGGCAGGTCTATGCCGCCGCCCAGCGCACCGCCAAGGCGGCCGGGTTGGACGTGGTGACGATCCCGTCGCCGGGCCGCGTCCTGCGCGATGAAGAGATCGTGCCGGCCAGCTATATGAACTTCTATATCGGCAATGCGGCGGTGGTCGTGCCCATCTATGGCACCGACAATGACGAGGCCGGCGTCGCGGCGATCCAGGCGATCTTCCCCGATCGTCAGGTGGTGGGCCTGCGCGCCGATGCGATCCTGACCGGCGGCGGCAGCTTTCACTGTATTTCGCAGCAGATTCCGGCCTGATCGCTGCCACTGATCCAAAGCCCGCGCTTCCCCGGCGAAGCGCGGGCTTTTTTACGTCCGCTCGGGGACGGGCCTTTACCCGCCATAAACCGAAACCTGCATAATAGGGCCGATCACCATTCTGGGATCGGGGGCGCGCCTTGAAAGTTACGATGGAGCTGCTCCGAGGTCAGCATGACGAGATCGCCGAAGCGGTGGATGCCCTGCTGATCTTGTTCGACAAGCCTTATGCCGAAGTCGCATCGGTTGTCGGGGCGGCACGGATGCAGATCGCGCGGGTCGTTGCCAAGCATCTCAAGACCGAGGATGAGGTGCTTCTGACCCCACTGCGCGAACGGCGGTTGATGGCCAGCATCGCCGGGTGCGAAGCGATCGTCATCGAAACCCGCAATCTGCGCCTGGCCTATTCCGAACATATCGGCGTGTGGACCGCACGGGCGATCGAGGAGCGGTGGAACGACTATGTCATCGTGACGCGGCAGCTCAACCGCCGTCTGGTGGCATTGTGCGACCAGAAAATGAAGCATTTCTACCCCGTGGCCCTGCGCCATATCCTGTCCGATCCGGCGGCGATCCCAGCCCAATCGGCGTGACGGGCGGCGCGGCGCGGTCTAGCATGGCCAAGCCGCAAAGCAGGGGAGTCGCCGTGACCGCCGTTCGATCCGCCCGCTATGTCGATCGTTCGCGCATGGCGGCGATCGCACCGCCGCTGGTCATTGCCATGGCCGCCGCGCTGCTTCGCTTGCCGATCGCCGCCGCCCATCCGCGGGTGGCGGCTTTGCTATTCCTGTGGATCGCCTCGGACGCGATGATGCTGGGGCTATTGGGACGCACGCGTCGCCCCGGCTGGCGAGCGGGGATCGCCGCCATGGCTTCGGCCGGCATGGCGGTGCTCAGCCTGTCGCCACCTCCCGTTCGAGCGGCGCTGCTTGCCATGCCATGGGCCATCGCTGTACCGGCCGTGGCGATCGCCCTGCATGGCGGCTGGGGGCTGTGGCGGGTTACGGCGCGCATTCGGCAGTGGAATCCGGCCGAGCCGGATCGCTGGCTCCTTCTCTTCGCCGAGATCATGCCCCGGCCGCTGGTACGGCTGGCACTGGGCGAAATCCGGTTGCTTCATCTGGCGCTGTTCCGCTGGGGTGCGGCGCCCGATATCCCGGCGGACACGCGGGGCTTTGCCTATCACCGGCATCTCCAGCCGATGATGATCGCGTTGCTGATCCTGTCCTGCATCGAGATCGGGGTCACCCATCTGCTCGTCGCGCATTGGAGCCGGACGGTGGCGCTGATCCTGTCCGTCGTCAGCGACGTGTCGCTCCTCTATCTGATCGGGCTCATCAAGTCGCTGCGGCTGGCGCCGGTCCTGCTGACCGCGACGGGCGTGCGGCTGCGCGCCGGGTTCCTGGTCGATCGGACCATTCCCTATGACGCGATCGCTGGCGTGACCGCGCATCCCGATGGCGAGACGGTGCGCGCGCCCGACAGCTGGAACATCGCGCTGCTCGCCTGGCCCAATATATTGCTCCGCCTGTCCACGCCCCTGCCGCCGCGGTTGTGGCGGCGGCGCATTCCGGTCCGCGCGGTGGCGTTTCGGCTCGATGAGCCGGGGCCCTTTCTCGACGCCCTGCAAGCCCGGCTGGACGCGGAAGCGGGGTGACGCGCCGCGTGCGAGCCATTAAAGGGCGGGGCCATGACCCAGATCACCGTCGCCGCGCTGCAACTGGCCTTCACCGCCGATATCGACCGCAACATCGCCGAGGTCTCGCGCCTCGTCCGTGAGGCGGCCGCCCGGGGCGCGCAGGTGATCCTGCCGCCCGAATTGTTCGAGGGCGAATATTTCTGCCGCGTCGAGGACGAGGGACTGTTCAGCAACGCCAAGCCGACCGCCGAGCATAAGGCGGTGTTGGCGATGCAGGCGCTGGCGTCCGAGCTGAAGGTCCATATTCCGACCAGCTTCTTCGAGGCGGACGGGCCGCATCATTACAACTCGCTGGCGATGATCAACCCGGACGGCCAGGTCGCGGGCGTCTATCGCAAGAGCCATATTCCGGACGGTCCGGGCTATGAGGAGAAATTCTATTTCCGCCCCGGCAATACCGGGTTCAAGGTGTGGGACGGCCCCGCGACCAAGCTGGGCGTCGGCATATGCTGGGACCAATGGTATCCCGAGACGGCGCGCGCGATGATGCTGATGGGCGCCGAGATCCTGTTCTACCCCACGGCGATCGGCAGCGAGCCGCATGACGACAGCCTCGACACCGCGCGGCTGTGGCGGCGCGCGATGCTCGGCCATGCCGTGTCCAACGTGGTGCCGATCGTCGCGGCCAACCGCGTCGGCTGCGAACATGGCCAGACCTTCTACGGCACCAGCTTCATTTGCGACGAGCGCGGCGACATCCTGGCCGAGCTGGACCGCGAGGAAGAGGGCGTGATCGTCGCGACGCTCGACCTCGACCGGGTCAAGCGCCACCGCGCCGCCTTCGGCTTCTTCCGCGACCGTCGGCCGGAACTGTACGGCCGGCTGGTGCAGGATATCTGAAGCTGCTCCTCCCCGAGCCAAGCTTGGGAGGAATGGGATCATCCCCGCAGTGCCACGGCCCGCGCAAACACCGCCTCGAACATCTCGGGCGTCAGGCGGCCGGTATTCTGGTTGTAGCGCGAGCAGTGATAGCTATCGAGCACCACCGGGCCGCCCGGCATCCGGTGTTCGGCGAGATGCGCGAACCGTGCCTTGGGCAGGCGGCCGCCCAGCGCCTTGACCACCGACTGGTGCGCGATCTGGCCCAGCGCGACGACCACCTTCAACCGGGGCAGCGCCGCCAGCTCTTGTTCCAGAAACGAACGACAGGTGCGGATTTCGTCGGGCGTCGGCTTGTTCTCCGGCGGCAGGCATTTGACCGCGTTCAGGATCACCGCGCCGGTCAGCGTCAGGCCATCATCGATCCGCGCATCAAACTGCCCCTCGGCCAGTCCGAACTTGGCGAGCGTGCCATAGAGCAGCGGCCCCGCGCCATCGCCGGTAAAGGGTCGGCCCGTGCGATGCGCGCCATGCTTGCCGGGCGCAAGGCCGACCACCGCCAGCCAGGCTTCGCCATCGCCGAATGGATAAACGGGGGCGTTCCACCAAGTGGGATATTCCGCCGCGACCGCATGGCGGACCTCGACCAGTCGGGGGCAGAGCGGACAGTCGCGCGGTGGCTGGATCGGGGCGAGGGGTGCCGGGATGGCGGGAAAGGATGCGTCGGGCATCGCGCTCGGGTAGTCGGGGGACATGACGACGACAAGCTATGCCATCGCGCTGGGTTCCAACCGTCCGGGACGCCATGGCGGGCCGCATGCCGAGGTCCGCGCGGCGCTTGCGGCCATGGAGGTCACGATCGGTACGGTGACGGCGGTTTCGCCGATCCTGACCACCGCGCCGGTCGGGCCGTCGATTCGAGCTTTCGCCAATGCCGCCGCCCTGGTCGAAAGCGCGCTAACCCCGTCGGAGATGCTGGCCGAACTGAAGGGCATCGAGCGGCGCTTCGGCCGGCGTCGCGGGCAACGCTGGGGCGCGCGGGTGATCGACCTCGACATCATCCTCTGGTCGGGCGGGAAATGGCGCTCGCCGGAGCTGATCGTGCCGCATATCGCCTATGCCGACCGGGCCTTCGTCCTGCATCCGCTGGCACAGATCGCCGCAGACTGGCGCGATCCGCGTGACGGCCGTCGCATATCTCATATGCGACATGGTGTTGACCGCAGGCGTCCACGCCCCTAGGTCGCTTCCACCCCGATGGAGGGTCCGTAGCTCAGTTGGTAGAGCAAGCGACTTTTAATCGAGAGGTCCCGGGTTCGAGTCCCGGCGGACCCACCACGGGGTTGTTTCAGGGCGTCGCAGCGTGTCTCACGCCCTTGCTAAACCACAGAATTTCAGGTGCGAACGTGTCGCGGGGTGTCTCACCTCGTGCCCACGTATGTCACGCCCCATGGGGGCACGACTGGGGGCGCTGAAATTCAAAGTGGGGCATCGTACCGCTGACCGATAGGCAGTGCCGAAAAGCACAAGGGGCCGAGAAGGATTACAAGCTCGCCGATTCCGCCGGGCTCTATCTGGCATGTTGTGGCGCCGGTTGCGTGAAAGGCCGCATGAAATGCCAAGGGCAGCGCGTGCCCCACTTCCGGCATAGATCGTAGGATCGCGTGATGAGCGACGATACCAGCTTATGAATGGTCCGAGTCGCTCCGCCCTGTGCTTGGGACCCCATCAGCGCACGGGGCTTCAAAGAGGCGGCGGACGAGTACGACATATATGCGCCCCGAGTGCTCGCCATGCCGAAAGCCGATGCGCCGGTCGAGCAAATAGCCGACTGCCTTACGAGCGTTGTTCGGGACCTAATGGGGCTTCCGGCGCGGCCCGAACGATACAGGGATATCCATGCTGCGACAGATGTTCGCCGTCACCCGGTAAGCGGAGGATCCGCTAACGTCTCTTTTCCTGATAAACCTGCTCTTTACATTATGCTTATAAAACAGCCACATGAGTCGCCGATTTTCGTGCCATAGGACGCGTCTACTACGTCATCCATCACGTTCTAAGGGGGCAGGGCCTATAGCCCGGCTTGCTGTCGACCGACGCGGCAATGTCATGATGCTATGGGCGCTTTTCCTCATCCCGCTCGTGGCTCTGGTGGGATCGGGCATTGATCTCGGTACACGATATGTGACGCGCAAGCAGATGCAGATCGCCTGCGATGCCGCTGTCCTTGCCGGCCGGCGTGCCATGACGAACGGTATCGTCGATGACGGGGTGAGGGCCGAAGCGACCAAATTCTTCAACTTTAACTTTCAACAGGGCATGTTCGGATCGAAGCCGTTCACGCCTTCCATCTCTAGCGCCACGACGTCGAAGACGACCGTCGTCATCAACGCCGCCACGACGGTTCCGACGTCGCTGATGCGGATATTCGGCTCCGACGAGCTGCCGGTGAGCGTCAGCTGCAACGCGTCTCAAGATTTCGTGAACACGGACATTGTCTTCGTGCTGGATACGACCGGCTCGATGCGGGACAAGGCGACGTCCAGCGACTCCCAGACCAAGATCGAGGCGCTGCGTTCAGCCGTGCTAGCATTATATGATCAGTTGGCACCGGTTCAGAACCAGTTGGCCGCTTCCGGGATGCGCCTTCGTTATGGTGTTGTTCCCTATGCCAGCGCGGTGAATATCGGCGCGGCAATCCGGGCCGCCAATCCCAATTACATGCTGTCTGGTTCATGGACTTATCAATCCCGGCAGGTCGTAACCGAAAACATGACTTCCTGGAGTTGCGGGTATCGTTCCGGCAGCTATGATTTCGGGAGCGGCATTTGCACCTATTTTCGATATCTTCCTCGTGCTTTCGATACCTCGAAATACGTATCGGGTGCGAGCGTCGATGTGGCGGAACTTGTTGGCACCGCGGCGTACAATGGCGTGACCCCAACCCGAAGCAGTGCCAACAAAGTTACCTGGGCTGGCTGCGTCGAAGAGCGCCAGACGGCCCGCGTGAGCTCCAACGATACGGCCATTCCGCCCGGCGCCACCGATCTCGACATTGATTTGATACCAACCAATGACGCGACAAAGTGGAAGCCCTATTGGCCGGAAGTCGAATATGCCAGCTATCAGGTGGAGATTTACAAAAACGATCCTTACAAACCACAGTTTGCGTGCCCGTCACCAGCCGCATCAATGCAGGGATGGAGCCGGGATGATCTGAAGAAATATCTCAACACCCTCACCCCGGATGGAGGCACCTATCACGACAATGGGATGATGTGGGGCGCGCGCTGGGCATCGTCTGGTGGGATTTTTGGGGGTAACAATCCCGAAAAGTACAACATGATGCCCGTCAAGAAATACATCATCTTCATGACGGACGGGCTTTTTGAGACAGGTTATTCCCGTCTTTATTCGTCCTATGGCGTCGAACAGCTCGATGCTCGGGCCACACCTGGCGGGGCATATTCGAATCAGGATGATCAACTCGCACGCCATAAGCAGCGCTTCAACCTGCTTTGCTCAAAGGCCAAGTCCATGGGATATTCCATCTGGGTATTGGGCTTCGCCACCACACTCGACGCGTCGCTCACCAACTGCGCGAGTACGCCCAGTCAGGCATCCACTTCGTCAAACCAGGCGGCGCTGATGGCGCGCTTCGTCGAAATCGGCAAAAATATTGGCGCATTGAGGCTGACCCAATGAAGGCGCGGTGGATAGAAAAGCTGTGCCGTATCGGTGGAGATCGCCGCGGCGCGTCGGCCGTCGAGTTCGCCCTGCTTTCACTGCCCACGATTGCGATCATGTGTGGCTTGTTTGACCTAGGCTACCGCCAATATGTCGCCACACAATTGCAGGATGCTTTGGACCGCGCGGCCCGACGGGTTACGATAGGTACCGGTACGACGGCGGCCCAGTTGACGGCCATGGTGACTGATAGCGTCAAGGCGATCTCACGGGATGCCGATGTCGTCATTGTCCCCACCAGCTATGGCAAATTTCAGCAAGTCTCCAAGCCTGAGCCGATCACCACTGATACCCAACCGGTGGGAAAGTATAATGTCGGGGATTGTTTTCTCGACATCAACGGAAACGGCGTTTGGGACGCTGATAGCGCACGCGCGGGCACAGGTGGTTCCGACGACGTGGTGCTGTACACCGCGACGGTGACCTATCCCGAGATCGTGCCGATGAGCCGTTTGATCGGAGGGAGCGCGGTTACCAAGCTGACCGCCACGACGATGTTGAAAAACCAGCCCTATGCCTCGCAGACCGAGCCGGTGATCGTATGCCAATAATGCGTCTTACAAAGGGGCTGGAGAGTGTAACGCATGACCGGCGAGGCGTTGCGATGATCGAATTCGCACTCGCGGCACCGGTGATCCTTCTCCTTGGCCTCGGCGGGGTAGAAATCGGCAATTACGTGATAGCGAATTTGCGGGTTTCGCAGATTGCGATGGCTGTCGCCGATAATGCTGGTCGGATCCGCACCACGATCGACGAGGCCGATGTCACGGAAATCATGATCGGGGCCATGAAGATGGGAGAGCCGCTCTCTCTGGCCAGCAAGGGCCGGATCATCCTTTCTGATCTTGAGCAGCGCACTACGACTACCGGGGCAGGGGGTAAAGGGTCGGTATCCGCCAGCAATCCCAACGGATACCGCCAATGGTTTCGGTGGCAGCGCTGTGCCGGTGCACTTTCGGTCCCATCATCGCTAGGTGTTCCCACAAACGATGCCGGTGCTCCAATCACCAATTTGGACGACAAGACGAATGACGACCACGGCGCTGTCGAAACCGCTTCGATCATCGACGGCGTCGGTAAGGCCGGGAACCAGATTGCGGCTCAAGGAGGCACGGCCGTAATGGTGGCCGAGGTCGTCTACGATTACCAACCGATCGTGCCGGTCAACTTGATCACATCCGCAATCCGCAGCCTCAGGATCAAGCGCGTCGTTGCCTTTAACGTCAGGGAACGAAACGCTTTTTCTCTGCACAACGATGGAAATCTGACCGGGGCCAAACGCGCCGATTGCCAGATTTATGATGCGGCGGTTCCGACGGCATAAAGGCGCAATGCCGCTGCCCTGGCATATCCAGGTAATAGCGAATGGGTGATCACTGGTGATGCCCTCGCGGCATGGAATGGCAACTATGCCAGCACCTTGCCGCCATGGAATAGGTGCTGCGCGGCCGTCGCTGCCTCCCGAGCGGTGGCCGTACAAGGGCTGCATCATGCGGCATGACGTAACCGGGGGGGCATCCGATCGAGGCGGATTTCATGGGGCAGGCAAAGAAGAAGCCGGCGAGTATGAAGGTCCGCCGGGCAGTCCGAACCGAGCGCGATCAGGTCAGAGACTTGGCCAGGGCGTGCGGTGTGCCGGACGCGCAAGTCGGTAATCTCGGACTGGCGAAGATCGTCGATCTGAGCGGCGAACTTGGCGAACGTCAGAAGACCTACACCGTGCTGGTGAACCGGGGCGGGACAGCCATTGATAGGTGGATCAGCGGTCGATGCGGCCAAGACGATGGTTGCGTTCACGGCGAGCCTCATTGCGATGTGGCGGGGGCTGTAGAATCACTTTCTGTTCTTGACCGCTGCGCAGCTATGTGCGATGCAAAGGGTAATTGGGAGAGCCGCGCCCGAGAGGGTTGCGGCTCTCTTTGTTTGTGGCTGAGCAGGACGCGGTCAAATTAGGATTTTTGGGTCGTAAAACACCGCTCGATTTCAATGCCGCCCGCCAGTTTCCAAAGCATTTCGGCGGAATCATCACGAAGCTGAACATCGTAGCGTGTGCCGTTGTTGCCTCGCTGAATCGGCTGCGTCTTGGCTGCCCTTGTTGCGGCGAGTAATACCTCTCGAGCATCTCCCGTTTGAGAGGCTGCCCCGCTTATTGGGTCTATAATTACCACTGTTGCGTTCAGTGGAATGTCGAGATTGATTTGACTTGTCATCAACAAAACTTGCCCAACTATAGGTTTTCTTTGGGTAAATTGATGAAGTTTTTTTGGGTCCTTCTGCCCCGGGCGATACGGCGGACTTCGGCGCGAACCGACCTCAGCTATGAATGCCGAAAGGTGTTTCCACTATGGCTGAGCCCGTATCGGTCCGCGCGTTCGCGAAGTTGGACGGCGGCTCGCACACGCCGGTCAGCAAGGCCATAAAGCGCGGAAATCTGCCGGTTACAGCCAATAGCCTAATCGACCCGGCGCTCGCTGGGACGGGCTGGCGAAAGTGGAATCGGGTAGAAACCCAGGGTGGGAACACCGCAGCTGTTTCCGCTCCGGCTGCCGAGGTGGAAACACCCAAGCGGCAGCGCGGCAAGGCCGGAGCCCTGCCGGTCGAGGCCTCTGGGTCCTCATCCTCGGCAAGATGCTGGATGGCAGGATCGATTACTACTGCCGAAAGATAGCGCTCCTGAGATCCGTGATATCATGGTCGATCCAACTCAGTTTTCAAAGCATAGCATCGGCGGCCCTGGATCAGCCGATCCGCTCGGCCTGACCCATGTCTCACTTCGCGACGTGGAAGAGATTCTCGGGACCACCTTTTGCGAAGCCAAGGTAGCAATCGCTGCAGCTGGCCTGCAGGTTGTCCCCCTTTGGAAAAGGGAAGGCTGTGGACCGCGGAGAGTTGAACACCCTCGCCGCAAAGGTCGCGTTCACCGGAGAGGCTTTGGCCAGATCGTCTCTACAGCCGCAGGCTCTACATGGCGAACTGATGCGTATGGGCGTCGAAAGAATGTATGGCGCGTGGAGCAGACGATCACTTTTTGACCTGGGGCTGGCAGACCTTCTTACAACTGGCCCGTGCGACCACGAAACGACCGACCTCGTCCTGATGTCCTCCAGAACGGGCTGAGAATGATCACGCTTCGTGGCGTTATGGCAATGTAAGAGCGCCACAGTGATAGGGTGACGATCCACCCGATCCCAACACATCACTGGAAAAACTTGCGTGCCGGCCTGCTGGCCGCGCGTGACGGGGAGCGCCTATCGTCGCCTTATGGCTTCGGCCCGCGAATGGGCGAGCCGAAGACCGAGGAATCAGAACAGGTGCTGTACCAGCTTCGAGGCGCCGAAGGCGATACCGCCGACCGCGATCCAACTGGCCACGGCGCCAACGGTCAGGACCATCAGGCGGTCCAGCGGGGACATGATGTGCTCGTTCATGGTCTTGACGTCCTCTCCAACCGGTCTTTCCGCCGGTGTGAGACAAAAATGCGACAAAATGCGGGAACACGCAAACCCGTTTTTCGAATGACGTTGATCGGATCTTTGCAAGAACGCGGTCACGGGGCGCTATTTGCGGGGGAAATGACCTGTCTTCATGCGGATGCGTTTCCCTGGTCCGTAATGTCGTGCAGCCTTTAAAGGGAAGCCTGTCGTCCATGATCGATCCCCACTCTTCCGGAACCGCTCGTTTTTTACCCGAATCAACCGAACCCGATATTCGACCATCGACGATGCCGATGGCCTTGCGGGGAGCGGTGGCCGGGGCGGTGGCGCTGGCAGTTCTGTTGCTGGCCGGATTGCTGGTCGATCGCTGGCCCTTCGCCTGGGACCGGGCCATTCTGGTCGGGTTGCGCGAACATGCGCATTCGCAAGCCCTGATGAAGGCGGCGGTTGATATCACCGCGCTGGGCAGCGTGCCGGTGCTCGTGCTGATGGTGGCGGGGGCGGCGATCCTGTTGCTGGCGCGCGGGCTGTGGCTGACCGCATTGGCCGTCGCAGCGGCGGGGATCAGTGGCGGCGCGGTGGTGACGCTGGTCAAGAATGGCGTGTCACGCGCGCGCCCCGATCTGGTGCCGCATTGGGTGGACGTCTCCAATGCCAGCTTCCCCAGCGGTCATGCGGCGGGCAGCGCGATGGTCTATCTGACGCTGGCGGCGCTCGCGACGCAGATTACACGGCATCACCGCATGCGACAGGCGATCGTGGTGCTGGCGCTGCTGCTGGTCGGTGCCATCGGTGCGAGCCGCGTCTATCTGGGCGTGCACTGGCCGTCGGACGTGGCGGCGGGATGGTGTTTCGGAACGCTCTGGGCGCTGGGATGGTGGTGGGCGACCGCGAAGGTGCGGACTTCCTGGGCCGCCGGTGGCTCAGCCGGTCGCGCGCGTTAATAGTGCCTGCGCCGCCTTCAAATGCGGCGCGTCAACCATGCGCCCATCGAGTTGCAGCGCCCCGGCACCGGGATTGGCGGCGAACAGATCGACGATCGCCTGCGCGCGCGCCAATTCGTCGGCCGAGGGGGTGAAGGCGGCGTTGATCACCGGCACCTGCGCGGGGTGGATCGCCATCATACCGGTAAAGCCGTCGCGCCTCCCGCGCGCGGCATAGGCGGCAAGCCCCTCCAGGTCGCGGAAATCGGGATAAACCGTCTCGATCGCCGCGACACCCGCCGCATGCGCACCGAACAGCGTTAGCGAGCGGGCGAGCTGATAGGGCGCGGTATAGCCGCCATCCGCCTCGCGCGCTGCCGTCGCGCCGATCGCTGCCGGCAGATCCTCCGCGCCCCAGGTCAGCCCGGCGAGGGGCAAGCTGGCGCCGGCATAGTCGCCCAGTCGGAAAATGGCCGCCGGCGTCTCGGTCGCGATCGGCAGGACGGGGATATGGGTGATGCCGCGCGCCGCCAGCGCATGGAGGCTGACCAGTCCTTCCGCCTTGGGCAGGACGATGCCATCGGGCCGTGCGTCCGTGATGGCGGCAAGGTCTTCCGCCGCCAGCGGGCCGTCGATCGGGTTGATCCTGACGAACAGCCGCACCGCCGGATCGCGCGGGCCAGAGAGAAATTCGGCGACTGCGATCCGTGCGCGCGGCTTGGCCTCGGGCGCGACCGCATCCTCCAGGTCGAGGATCAGCGCGTCTGCGCCCACCCCCATGGCCTTGGCCATCCGGTCTGGCCGGTCGCCCGGCACGAAGAGGAGCGAGCGCAACCGCATCGGGGCTTAGCGACCCATCTCGGCGAGCTTGCGCTCCCAGGCGAGCGCGTCGCGGACGATGCCGTCCAGATCATCGCGCTCGGGCCGCCAGGGCAGGGTGGAGAGGATCGCGCTGTTGTCAGCGACCAGCTCGGCCGGATCGCCTGCGCGGCGGCCTTCCATGCGGCGCTCGATCGTGTGGTTGGTCACCCGATCGACCGCGTCGAGCACTTCGAGGACCGAGAAGCCCCGACCATAGCCGCAGTTGAGCGTGTGGCTCTCGCCGGGCTGCGCGACCAGCAGTTCGAGCGCGGCGACATGCGCGGCGGCCAGGTCGGAGACATGGATGTAATCGCGCACACCGGTGCCGTCGCGGGTGGGGAAGTCGGTCCCATAAACGCCCACCGCGTCACGCTTGCCGATCGCCGCCTCGACCGCGATCTTGATCAGGTGCGTCGCGCCGACCGTCGACTGGCCCGAGCGTCCTTGCGGATCGGCGCCCGCGACGTTGAAATAGCGCAGCGCGCAGTAATTGATCGGCTGGGCGGCGGCGACGTCCTTCAACATGATCTCGGTCATCAGCTTGGACATGCCGTAAGGGTTTATCGGCGCCTTGGGATCATTCTCCGCGACCGGCACCTTTTCCGGCGTGCCATAGGTGGCGGCGGTCGAGGAGAAGATGAAGTGGGGCACGCCCTCGGCCACGGCGCTTTCGATCAGCGAGCGGCTGGCGGCGGTGTTGTTGCGATAATATTTGAGCGGGTCGCTGACCGATTCCGGCACCACGACCGAACCGGCGAAGTGCATGATCGCGCGCACCTTATGCTCGCGGATCGCGGCGCGGACCTTGTCGTCATCGGCGACGTTCGCCACGACCAGCGACGCGTGGGGATCGACCGCCCAGTCGAACCCGGTGACGAGATTGTCGAGCACGACCACCTCATAGCCGGCGTCGAGCAGCGCCAGCACGGCATGGCTGCCGATATAGCCGGCCCCGCCGGTCACCATCACCTTGCCGTCGATCGTCGCCATTCACTTTGTCCCAATGCCTTGGATTGCCGTCGCCTAGCGCCTTCCTATCTAAACAGACAAGACGACAAGGAGATTCCGTGTGACCGAATATGTGACGCTGGCCGGCGGTTGTTTCTGGTGCACCGAGGCGGTGTTCAAGGATGTGATCGGGGTCGAGTCGGTCGAAAGCGGCTATATCGGCGGCACGCTGCCCCATCCGACCTATAAGCAGGTGTGCGGCGGCGATACCGGCCATGCCGAGGCGATCCGTATCGGCTATGATCCCGAGCAGCTATCGCTGGACGATCTGCTCGACATTTACTTCGCGACGCACGACCCGACGCAACTCAACCGCCAGGGCAATGACGTGGGCACGCAGTACCGCTCGGCGATGTTCCCGGCGGACGAGGCGCAGGAGGCGGCGATGAAGGCCGCGATCGAACGGACCCAGGCGGGGTTGGACCGGCCGGTGGTCACCACGATCGAGCCGATGGCCGAATGGTATCCGGCCGAGGATTATCACCAGGATTATTGGGAGACGTCAGGCCGGTCCAATCCCTATTGCATGGCGGTGATCCCGCCCAAGCTGCAGAAACTGCGCAAGAGCTTTGCCGCGCGGTCGAAGGCGGTGACGGCGTAAGTCTGGCTTGGGGCGAGGTCGGGGCTTGGCCTTCGACTTCGCTCAGGCTGACCGGAAGTTGGGGTCTTGCCCCTCCCTCCGTTCGCGCTGAGCGAAGTCGAAGCGCACGCCCCCGACCTGCGCCCCAAATTCTACCGCGTCGCGGCCCGACGCAACCGGTCGTTGATCGCCTCGCCGATCCCGTCGACCGGGATCGGGGCGACCGCGAGCCTCGGCGGGTCGCTGGCATCCGCGCGGTGGAGCGCGTCGAACAGCCGTGCGGCCGCTTCCACCGGATCGCCGATGGCGGACAGCGTGTCCTGCCCCTCGACCGCGCCGAACCCGATCAGCCATTCATCGGCCGCCGCTTCGGTCACGTTCAGCCGCAGGGGTTTGCGCGGCGCATAATGGCTGGCGAGCTGCCCCGGTGCGGTGACGATGGCGGGGGCCTCCGGGCCCTGTTCGACCGAACCTAGCACTTTGGCCAGCATTGTCCCCGTGACGGGGCCGGGGCGCAGGATGGTGCGACCGGCGACGATCGTCGATTCCAGTCCCGCTTCGGTCGCGCCATCGTCGAGGATCGGCACAGCGGGCCCCAGGCTGGCACGGACATGGGCCGCGCGGGTCGGGCTGATTCCGCCGCTGGCATTGGCGGAGGGCGCAGCAAGGGGGCGACCGCTTGCCGCCAGCAATGCCTGCATCGCACGGTGGCGCGGCACGCGGATCGCCACCGTATCCAGTCCCGCCGTCACCAGCGAGGCGATTCCCGCACCGGCACGCAGCGGCCGGACCAGCGTCAGCGGCCCCGGCCAGAACGCCTCCGCCAGCGCCAGGGCGTCGGCATCGAACTCGGCGAGTTCCCGCGCCGCTGCCAGATCCGGAACATGGACGATCAGCGGATTGAACGATGGCCGTCCCTTGGCGGCATAGATGCGTGCCACCGCTTGCGGCTCGGTCGCATCGGCGGCCAGGCCATAGACCGTCTCGGTCGGCACCGCGACGATGCCGTCCGCGCCGATCACCGCGGCGGCGGCGCGGATGGCGGCGGGGCTGAAGGACAGGGTCGGGTCGTTGGCGGGGAAGGTCATGATCGCCCGAGGCTATAACGGCTTGCACCGCTGCGGATAAGGGGGGAGCCCTTCGACAATCGGCGCGGGCCATCCTATCTGGGGCGTCATGTTCGATCTTGATTCCTATCTCGCCCGCATCGCCCTGCCGTCCCGTGTCACGGTCGATGCCGATGGGCTGGCGCGGCTGCAATGGGCGCATCGCCTGGCCATTCCGTTTGAAAATCTCGACGTCCGGCTCGGTCGCCCGATCGCGATCGACAGCGACAGCGTGTTTGCCAAGCTGGTGACCGGCAAGCGTGGCGGTTATTGTTTCGAGCAGAACCGGCTGTTCCTCGATGCATTGGCTGCGCACGGCTTTTCCGCCCGGCCGCTGCTGGCGCGCGTCTGGCTGCGGGCCACCGACGTGCCGCCCACGACCCATACGCTCAGCCTGGTCCATATCGACGGGCAGGACTGGATCGCCGATGCCGGGTTCGGGGGCAGCTATTCCCCGCCCATGCCGCTGATCGACGGGGCCGAGGCGGAGGCGCCCGATGGCGCGCGGTTCCGCCTGACCCGCGATGCCCAGCATGGCTGGATGCTGCTGCGCGACGGGCATCCGGGCCTGACCGACGGACGGTCGACGGGCGAGGGGTGGGAGCCGCAATATAGCTTCACCACCGATCATGTCTGGGATGCCGATCTGGCGATGGGCAATCATTGGACCTCGCAGGCGGAGGCCAGCCGGTTCCGCCAGGCCAATATCGTCAGCATCATCCTGCCGCGCGGCTTCGCGACACTGACCGATCGGCATTATCGCCGCCGTGTCGCGCAGGAAGAGACGAGCGCGACGATCACCGATCCGCGCGTCTATCGCATGCGGATGAGCCTGATGTTCGGCATCGACCTGTCCCCGGACGAAACGGCGGCTCTGTTCGCCGAATAACCACGGCGGCCCGGCCGCCATGCGAATCGGACAATGCGACGGAGCGGGGGATATATTCTCCGCTCGGTCGTGCCGGTCGAGACGGCATGCTGCCGCCCCAAAAGGTCTCAGTGCAAGCGTGCGAGCCCCGCATCCCGAGCGGTTGCCGAACGCTGCCTTTTTCTTAAGATTCAGAAAAGTCGATATTTTATTGGCGTCGTCATGGTCTTGCATGACCGGCCAGACCAATTGTTGCACATTTAAGCGCGATTTTACTTTTGTCGCATATACCCCAAGGCAACAAGGGGGGGATTAACAACGCCGAGCAATGCAAGGCCGTCCATGTTTCGCGACGACGTCCAGCAATTGCTACCGCCGGTGAACCAGCCGGCCCGTTTTGCCGGCCGTTGCCGGTCCGTTTGATCTGATTGCCTGCGCGCATTCTTGCGCGCTTTGCCCGTGTAAAAGGAGCGCCTGATGTCGATCACTATGGTGACGGCGGCCGAGAACCTGTGCCTGCCAACCATCGGCTTGCTGGCCGAACAACTCGGAACCGCGATCGCACCCGGCGGCACGGTGCGGCTGGACCTGTCCGCCGTCGCCGCGCCCGACCTCAGTGTCGTTCAGCTCGTCCAGTCGGCGCGCCATACCGCGGCGCAATGCGGATGCGATTTCGCCCTCGCCGCGCCGGCCAGCGACCGTTTGCGCGGGCTTCTCGACCGGGCGGGCTTCCTGTCCTGCCCCACCCCCGAACACACCCAATTCTGGTTCCACGGAGATTCCGAGCAATGACCGCTTCCATCCTGACCGTCGACGACAGCGCCAGTCTTCGAATGGCGATCCGGATCGCGCTGACCGGCGCGGGCTATGCGGTGACCGAGGCGAGCGACGGGGCCGAGGGCCTGGCCAAGGCGACCGCGACCCGATTCGACCTGATCGTCACCGACCTCAACATGCCCAACATGGACGGCCTGTCGATGATCCGTGCCCTGCGCCAGCAGCCGGCACAGGCGGGGGTGCCGATCATCTTCCTGACCACCGAATCCGATGATGCGATGAAGGCCCAGGCCAAGGCGGCCGGCGCGACCGGATGGCTGGTCAAGCCGTTCCAGCCAGAACAGCTGATCCGCGTCGCGCAGAAGGTGCTGGCGCGATGAGCGGCCCTGGGAGCGGCGAAGATCCGACAGCCGCCTTTCGGATCGAGGCGGGCGAACTGCTCGAACAGGTCGAACAGGGTCTGCTCGATCTGGGCCATCGCCTGGACGATATGGGTCTGGTCAATGCGGTGTTCCGCGGGCTCCACACGCTGAAGGGCTCGGGCGCGATGTTCGGCTTCGACGCGCTGGCGGCCTTTACCCATCATTGCGAAAGCGCGTTCGACCGGGTGCGCAAGGGCGATGTCCGGGCCACGCCCGAACTGGTCTCGGTGATCCTGTCGGCAGGCGACCATATGCGGGCGCTGGTCGAGGGCGACGCGCCGGCGGCCGAGGGGCAGGTGATCCTTGCCCGGCTGGCGGCGGCGGTCGATGCGGCGGCCGGGGGCGGTGCGTCTGCGTCTGCCGTGGCCGCCAAGCGCGGCTGGACCCTGTCCTTCCGCCTGCCGCCCGATGCGATGGCCAATGGCACCAATCCGCTCGCGCTGCTCGACGAGCTGCGTGAACTGGGCGAGGCGACCATCGTGGCGCGCATCGACGATGTGCCCACGCTCGACGAACTCAACCCCAGCCATTGCATGATCGGCTGGGACTGCACGCTGATCGGCGACATTTCGAAGGACGCGATCGAGGACGTCTTCCTGTTCGTCATGGACGACATGGAAATCACCATCACGCCGCTGACGGTCGAAGACGATGCGCCGGTCGCCGCAGTCGCGGTCGACGATGTCGCCCAGACGACCGAACCGGTTGCGGCCAACGATACCGGCGCCCGCGCCACCACCAGCCGTGTGCAGGGCGAGAATGTCCGTGTCCCCGCCGAGCGGCTCGACGAACTGATGGACCGGGTGGGCGAACTGGTGATCGCGCAGAGCCGTCTGTCGCAGCTTGCCGCCCATGGCCATGACCTGAGCCTGCGTTCCGTTTCGGAAGAGATCGAACGGCTGACCGGCGAGATGCGCGACACGATGATGATCCTGCGCATGGTGCCGGTCTCGACGCTGTTCGGCCGTTTCCGTCGCCTGATCCATGATCTGGCGATCGAGACCGGCAAGGCGATCGAGCTGGTCACCGAGGGCGAGAGCACCGAGGTCGACAAGACCGTGATCGAGCGGCTGTTCGATCCGCTGGTCCACATCATCCGCAACTCGTGCGACCATGGGCTGGAGATGGCCGAGGACCGCCAGGCCGCCGGCAAGCCGGCCGCCGGCCGCATCCGCCTGAGCGCGCATCAGGTGGGTGGCGAGGTTCTGATCACCATCACCGATGACGGGCGCGGCATCGATCGCGAGCGGGTTCGCGCCAAGGCGGAAGCCAATGGCCTGATCCAGCCCGGCCAGGTGTTGACCGACGATGAACTGCTCGGCCTGATCTTCCACCCCGGCTTTTCCACGGCAGCGCAGGTCACCAACCTGTCGGGGCGTGGCGTCGGCATGGACGTGGTCAAGCGCACGATCGAAAGCCTGCGCGGCTCGATCGACGTCAAGAGCGTCGCCGGCCAGGGATCGACCATCACGCTGCGCATTCCGCTGACGCTGGCGATCATCGAAGGGTTGCTCGTCCGGGTGGGCGAGGGGCGCTACGTCATCCCGCTTTCGGCGGTCGAGGAATGCCTGGAACTGTCGCTGGAGGAGGATCTGCGCTCGCGCGGGCGCAGCGTCATCACGCTTCGCGAAACGCTGGTGCCGTTCCTGCGCCTGCGCGAGATGTTCGCGACCGGGACCAAGCCTGATCCGTTCCAGAAGATCGTCGTCGTGTCCACCGGGCGCGAGCGGGTCGGCCTGGTCGTCGATCAGATCATCGGCAACCACCAGACCGTCATCAAGTCGCTGTCCGCCTTTCATCGTGGCGCGGCCAGCTTTTCGGGCGCGACGATCCTGGGCGACGGCAGCGTCGCGTTGATCCTCGACGTCGCGCAACTGGTTGCCATGGCCCAGCCCCAGGAGGAGATGCTTCGTGCCGCAGGATAATTTGCAAGGGGCAGGGGCCCAGGCGTCGACCGATCTGATCGCATGGGACAGCCATGGCGAACTGGAGGTCCTGATCTTCGAGCTGGGCGGCGAGACCTTCGCCCTGGAGGCGATCCTGGTCCAGGAAATCCTGGACCTGCTGCCCGAAACATTCATTCCCGGCGCACCCGCGCTGGTCAGCCATGTCGTCAACTTCCGGGGCAAGATCGTCCCCGTCGCCGACCTGCGTCTGGCCTTTGGGATGGAGCCGGCCCCGCCGACCGCGCACAGCCGGATCGTCGTCATCGAACTGGACCTGGAGGGGGAGGCGACCTTGCTCGGCCTGCGTACCGATCAGGTCCATGAGGTCGCGACCTTCCGCCAGGCGACGAGCGAGGCGGTGCCAACCGTCGGCATCCGATGGCGCCGTGATCATGTGCGCAGCCTGATCCGGTGGAACGACGACCTCGTCGTCCTGCCCGACCTGACCGCCATCCTGGCCCCGGCCATGGGAGCTGCCGTGACGCGTCAGTAGTATTTTTCCATTTTTTGGAGGGGGTTTATGAGAGCAACGATCAAGATGAAGTTGGGCGCGACATTCGCGTTCATCGTCTTTTTCCTTCTGGTCGTGGTGGGGCTGGGGATCGCCAAGCTGAGCACGCTGAACGACACGACGACCCAGATGGTCGCCGGTCCGGCGTCGCGGCTTGAGCGGGCGCAATCGCTGAACGAGCGGGTCAGCTATATGCTGCGCGCCGAAAAGAACATGGCGCTGACCGACGATACGGAACTGACCAACAAGTTCGACGCCGATGTCATGAAGACGCGCGGCGAGGTCGAGGCGCTGATCGCCGCCGGCCTGAGCACGGCAACCGAAAAGGGGCGCCCGGTGTGGAACGACATCCAGGCGGCCTATCGGGTCTACACACCGATCAATGACGCCATTCGCGATCTGGCCAAGCGCAACCAGAATGCCGAGGCGGGCAGGATGTCGATCACCAAGTCGCGCGAAGCCTCGATGCGTATATCGGCCCTTTGCGTTCAGCTGGTCTCTTTGGCCAAGGCGGACCTGCAGACGGCAAGCAACGATGCACAGGCGACGTATGACAACGCCCGCAATGTGATGCTGGGTGTCGCGGCGCTGGCGATCCTGGTTGCGGTCGGCGGCGCCCTGTGGATTTCGCGCATCGTGTCGATGGGCCTGAAGAAGGTGTCGGTCGCGATCGAAGCGGTCGCCGTGGGCGATCTCAGCCAGGATGTCGCGGTCACCAGCAACGACGAGATCAAGGATCTGGTCAACACGGTCAACCGCATGACCGCCAATCTGCGCGAGAGCGCACAGTTGGCCGATACGATCGCGGCGGGCGACCTGACCGTGCAGCATCAGCCGCTGTCGGAGAAGGACGTGCTGGGCCATGCGCTGGTCGCGATGGTCGAGCGTCTGCGCGGCGTGGTCGGCGATGCGACACAGGCAGCGCATAATGTCGCGGCGGGCAGCCAGCAGCTGTCGTCCTCATCCGAGCAGGTGAGCCAGGGCGCGACCGAGCAGGCCGCCGCCGCCGAGGAGGCCTCGGCTTCGATGGAGCAGATGGCCGCCAACATCAAACAGAATGCCGACAACGCGACCCAGACCGAGAAGATCGCCCGCCAGTCGTCGCAGGACGCCGAGCAAAGCGGTGCCGCCGTGCAGAAGGCCGTCGTCGCGATGCGCACCATCGCCGAGAAGATCGGCATCGTGCAGGAAATCGCGCGCCAGACCGATCTCCTCGCGCTGAACGCGGCGGTCGAGGCGGCCCGGGCCGGCGAACATGGTCGTGGCTTCGCGGTCGTCGCCGCCGAGGTCCGCAAGCTGGCCGAACGCAGCCAGACGGCGGCCGCCGAGATCAGCGGCATGTCTTCGGACACCGTCACCGCCGCCACCCAGGCGGGCGAGATGCTGACCAAGCTGGTGCCCGACATCCGCCGCACCGCCGAACTGGTCGCCGAGATCAGCGCCGCCTGCCGCGAACAGGATATCGGTGCCGTCCAGATCAACGAGGCGATCCAGCAGCTCGATCAGGTGACGCAGCAGAACGCATCGGCCTCCGAGCAGATCTCCTCCACCTCGGAGGAACTCGCCAGCCAGGCCGAGGAACTGCAGGAAAGCATCGCCTACTTCACCGTGGACAAGGCGGCCCGCACGACCAGCAGCCGTAGCGCGGCGCCGGTCCGCAAGCCGGCCGCACCCGCGAAGAAGGCCAAGCCCGCGCCGCGTCCCGGTTCGGTAGCCGACCAGCAGGCACGGGTCCGGGGCTTTGCCCTCGATCTGACCAATGGCGGTCCCGATGGCGAGGATGCGGAATTCGGCCGCGCAGCCTGACGGACCCGGCGGCGGGGCGTCATCATCGCCCCGCCGCCGATCATCCAGCGAGAATGCCCCTTTCCGCGCCGGGTGTCGCCCGGTCCGACTAGGCCAATAAATCCTGATCTGAATTAAAAGCAGGGTGGAAACAACCAATCATTCACCCCTTCGGACGTAATCTGGGATGAGGAAGCTGAAGATGAGGCTTTCGTGGCGGTTCGTACTTTAAACGGGGATTTGAGATGCGTGCGACGATCAAGGTGAAATTGGCGACAACATTCACAATAGTGATAGCATTATTGTGCCTTGTCGTAGGCATTGGCGTGATCAAGATGAGCGCGCTGAACGATACGATTTCCGATATCATTGAAGGGCCGACGCGCCGCATCCAATATTCCCTGGCCGCCGATGGCGATATCGGTCGTGCGATTCGCAACGAAAAAAATATGATGATGACCGACGACATGGCCTTGAAACGGAACTTCAATGCCAAGTTCGTCGAGCATGATGGCCGGGTGCAGGACAATCTGAATGCCGGGCTGAAGATCGCAACCGATCAGGGGCGTCCGGTCTGGACCCAGGCGCTGGAGGAATGGCGGGCCTATAAGGCGGTCAGCGAACGCGCCCGCGCTCTGGCGATGCAGGGCCAGAATGCCGAAGCCGCGGAGGTTTCCATGACCGAAGGGCGCGCCATCGTCATTCGACTGGGTGAGACGCTCGCCAAGCTGACGCAACTGACGCAGAATCAGTTGGTCAAGGCCGACCAGGAATCGGATGCGCTTTATGCCTCGGCCCGTATGACGCTGATCGCCACCGCGCTCGTCGCGCTGCTGATCGCGATCTGTGGTGCCGTGTGGGTCGCCATGCTGGTGGCCAATGGTCTTCGCCAAGTGTCGGCAGCCGTGACCGCGATCGCGCAAGGTGATCTGAGCAACGACGTCGCCGTCAAGAGCAATGACGAGATCAGCGATCTGGTCGAAACCGTCAACAGCATGACGGCGCGTCTGCGCGACACGATCGGCCAGACGACCCAGGCGGCGCATAATGTCGCGGCGGGCAGCCAGCAGCTGTCGTCCTCTTCGGAGCAGGTGAGCCAGGGCGCGACCGAGCAGGCCGCCGCCGCCGAGGAGGCCTCGGCTTCGATGGAGCAGATGGCCGCCAACATCAAACAGAATGCCGACAACGCCACCCAGACCGAGAAGATCGCTCGTCAGTCGTCGCAGGACGCCGAGCAGAGCGGTGCCGCCGTGCAGAAGGCCGTCGTGGCGATGCGCACCATCGCCGAGAAGATCGGCATCGTGCAGGAAATCGCGCGTCAGACCGACCTTCTCGCGCTGAACGCGGCGGTTGAGGCGGCCCGGGCCGGTGAACATGGTCGCGGCTTCGCGGTCGTCGCCGCCGAGGTCCGCAAGCTGGCCGAACGCAGCCAGACGGCGGCCGCCGAGATCAGCGGCATGTCCTCGGACACCGTCACCGCCGCTACCCAGGCGGGCGAGATGCTGACCAAGCTGGTGCCCGACATCCGCCGCACCGCCGAACTGGTCGCCGAGATCAGCGCCGCCTGCCGCGAACAGGATATCGGCGCCGTCCAGATCAACGAGGCGATCCAGCAGCTCGACAAGGTGACGCAGCAGAACGCATCGGCCTCCGAGCAGATCTCCTCCACCTCGGAGGAACTCGCCAGCCAGGCCGAGGAACTGCAGGAAAGCATCGCCTTCTTCCGCGTCGGCCAGGAAGAGCCGCGCCGCTTCAAGTCGGTCGGGAGCAAGACGGCCAAGGCGCGTCCCGCCGTGGCAAGGGCGTCCAAGCCCGCGCCGCGTGCCGGCTCGGTCGCCGAGCAGCAGGCGCGGGTCCGGGGCTTCGCCCTCGACCTGACCAATGGTGGCCCCGACGGCGAAGACGCCGAATTCGGACGCGCAGCATGAGCGCCGCGCGGGGAGACATTCAGGTCGTCGTCTTCGGCCTGGGGGAAGAGGAATTCGCCCTGCCGGTGACGGCGGTGCGCGAAATCCTGGACCATCGTCCGGCCTATCGGGTGCCCGGCGCGCCCGCCTGGTTCCTGGGCCTGACCGATGTGCGCGGGGATTCGGTGCCGATGATCGACCTTCGCGTGCGCCTGGGCCTGATGTCGGCCGAGACCACGCTGGCCACCCGTATCCTGGTCGTCGACATCCCTTCGACCCAGGACGGCACCGCCGCGCTGGCGCTGGGGCTGGTGGTCGACCGGGTGCTGGACGTCAGCACCTTCGGACCCGACGCGATCGAGGGATCGCCTGATATCGGCGGTCGCTGGCGCTCGGATCAGATCGAGGCGATCCTGCGGCGTGGTGCCGGGTTCGTCGCGCTGCTCGATCCCGCCCGGCTGTTCGCCGGCGATGGCGGGGTGGATGCCCTGAACACGTTGGGCCTCGCCGCCTGACGATCTATACGCCGGCCGCCGCCCTGGCGCGGTGGCCGGCCGGTTTTCCGCAGACGCCATAGGAGCCGTCTACTTGAGCAATCTGGCCCGTCAGTTGGACTCGTCCGACGCGCTTCAGCGCAGCGATTTCGATCGAATCTCCGCCTATGTGTACCGCGAATGCGGTATCCGTCTGCCACCGGTGAAGATCACGATGATCGAAGGGCGGCTGCGTCGTCGCGTACGGGCGCACGGCCATAGCAGCCTGAGCGATTATTGCAGTTGGCTGTTCGACAGCGACAATCTGGTGACGGAGCGCGAGCATCTGTTGAACGCGGTCACCACCAACAAGACCGATTTCTTTCGCGAGCCCAAGCATTTCGACTATCTGGTCGGCACCGTCCTACCACAGATGCGTAATGCGGGCATCAACCGGTTGCGCGTGTGGAGCGCGGCCTGCTCGACCGGTGCCGAACCTTATACGCTGGCGATGCTGCTCGATACCTTTGCCCGCGATCATCAGGGGCCCGATTTCGGCATCCTGGCGACCGACCTGGACAGCGAGGTGCTGCGCATCGCCAAGCGCGGCGTCTATCCGTCCGCGATGCTCGATCCGGTGCCGCCCTCCTTGCGTGCCCGCTATGCGATGCGCGCCAATGATCCCCGGCGCAGCGAGATGCGGATCGCGGCGGAGCTGCGCGCCGCGGTCGGCTTTGCGCAGATGAACCTGATGGACGACCGCTATCCGGTCGGCGACCCGATGGACATCATCTTCTGCCGCAACGTCCTGATCTATTTCGACAAGCCGACCCAGGAAAAGGTGGTGCGGCGGCTGACCGAATGCCTGCGCCCCGGCGGCCTGCTGTTCCTGGGCCATTCGGAATCGATCACCGGTTTCGACCTTCCCCTGTCCACGGTGGCCAACACCGTCTTCAAGCGGATCTGACGCGATGAAGAAGCTCCGCGTGCTGGTGATCGACGACAGCGCCAGCGTTCGTCAGGCGATGACCGCGATCCTGTCCGCTGATCCGGAAATCCAGGTGATCGCCGCCGCCGCCGATCCCTTCGCCGCCGCGCGTTACATCCAGGAGGAAGTGCCCGACGTCATCACGCTGGACGTCGAGATGCCGCGCATGGACGGCATCACCTTCCTGCGCAAGCTGATGGCGCAGCGGCCGATCCCGGTCGTCATGTGCTCCTCGTTGGTCGAGGAGGGATCGGAAACGCTGCTCCAGGCGCTGGAGGCCGGTGCGGTCGACGTCATCCTGAAGCCGCGCGTCGGCGTCGCCGATCATCTGGCCGAAGCGCATCTGATGATCCGCGAGACGGTGAAGGGCGCCGCCAAGGCGCGGTTGGGCGCGCGTCGCCAGACCCGCACCTCCGCACCCGCGCAGAAGCTGACCGCCGATGCCGTCCTGCCGCCGCCCACCGGCCGCGCAATGAGCCGCACGACCGAAATGGTGGTGTGCATCGGCGCCTCGACCGGCGGCACGGAGGCGCTGCGCGAGGTGTTGGAGGCGCTACCCGCCAATTCGCCGGGCATCGTCATCGTCCAGCACATGCCCGAAAGTTTCACCCGTGCCTTCGCCAAGCGGCTCGACGGGCTGTGCGAGGTCGACGTCAAGGAGGCCGAGGACGGCGACACGGTGATGCGCGGCCGGGTGCTGATCGCGCCGGGCGGTCTTCGCCACACCATGCTGGAGCGGCAGGGGGCGCGCTATGTCGTGTCGGTGCGCGAGGGGCCGCTGGTCTCGCGCCACCGCCCCTCGGTCGACGTGCTGTTCCGCTCGGCGGCGCGCAATGCGGGGGCCAATGCGGTCGGCATCATCCTGACCGGCATGGGGGATGACGGCGCCCGCGGTCTATTGGAAATGAAGCAGGCGGGAGCCCGCACCTTCGCGCAGGACGAGGCGACCTCGATCGTCTTCGGCATGCCCAAGGAAGCGATCGCACGCGGCGCGGCGGACAAGGTAATTCCGCTGGGCAGTGTCGCACGCGAACTGCTCCACGCCACGGCTCGCTGAACGGAGAGGAAAGCCCATGTTGATGGAACGCATCGTTCCCGAGTCGCTGATCCTGACGCCGGTGGCGGAGCTCGCCGACCAGCTGGAAGCGCAGATGAGCGGCCTGGAGGATGCGTTCCGTCAGACCGGCGAAAACCTGGCTGCCGCGATCGACACGATCGACGGCATGGCCCGGGGGGTGGCGGCGATCCGCCAGTCGCTGTCGCCCGAGACGGCGGGCGTGGCGGTCGGCCGGTTGCGGCAGGTCGCCTATCGCCTGACCGCGCTGCCCGTGATCCAGCGCCGCCGCGCGGTGGAGGTCGAGACGCTGACCGGCCGTGCGCGCGAACTGCGCCGCTTGCTGGAGGAAGTCGGCACCATCCTGAAGCTGCTCGGCATCTATGGGATGAACATCAAGATCGCGTCCTCGGGCGAGGCGGCGTTCTTCAACTTCGTCGTCGGCATGGACGACAAGCTGGCGAGCGGCCGGCGCGAGCTTCACCATATCGAGAAGGAGCTCGACCAGTTCGGGCAGGTGGTCAGCGACGTGCAGAAGGCCGACCGGCTGCTCGCCGCCGAGTGTCTGCGCGCGGGCGATGCACTGCCCGCCGAGCTGACCAACAATGCCAATGCGCTGCAGGAGCATGTCGAGGCGGTCATGCGCATGACCGACGAGGCCGACGGCGTCATGCGCACCGTGCAGGGCGAGGTCGCGCGCATCCTGGGCGCGATCCAGATCGGCGACAGTGTGCGCCAGCGGGCCGAACATGGCATCACGATCCTGCGCCGCATCGCGCCGCATCACTCAGACGAGCCCGCCGTTCCCGCCGGCGCGTCGGCGCATATGGCGCGGCTGGTGGCCGCGCAACTGACGGCCATGGCGGAGGATTTCGGGCAGGAGATCAACGCGATCGTCCCCGCGCTCGAACGGCTGGGGCCGCTGGCCGATACGCTGCGCACGCTGCTGGAGTCGCATGGCGGCGATGACGGGCAGATTCTGGTCCAACTGGAAACCGGTATCGCCAAGCTGGGCGACGTGACCGACCAGCTTTGCCAGGCCGATGCGCAATTGGCCGAGCTGACCGGCTTCGTCGGGCAGACGCTGGCCGACCTGACCAGCGGGCTGGCGCGTATCCAGAACATCGCGGTCAATGTGCAGGACATTTCGACCAACACCCAGCTTCTGTGCCGTCGGCATGGCACGCTGGGCCGCGCGGTCGCGGTGATCGCCAAGGAGGTGGCGCCCTGCGCCAGTCGCCTCGACCAGCTCAGCACTTCGGTCGGGCAGTTGATCGGCGTGCTCGCCGCGATCGATCTGGTCCAAGAGGGTGGCGCGGCGGATACCCGCGACGTGCTAGGCGATGCGCTGGCGGTGGTACGCGGTGCCTGCGACAGTTCGAGCGCGGCGATGGCGCGTGCCGGCGGGGATGCCCTGCGCATCGCGGCTTCGCTGGAAGCGACGGCCAGCGATCTGGGGCAGCAGCGCGGCTTCGTCGAGACCTTGCTGCTGGCCGGGCAGGCGCTGTCGCTCTATGCCGATCATGTCGCGCCACGGGTCGCCAATGACGCCGGCCTGAGCGACGCCGACGAGGAGGCGCTCCGCGAATTGCTGCCCTGGGCCGCGCGGCTTTACACCATGGCATGCGAGCGCGACATTCATGCCGCCTTCCTGTTGCCCGGCATGGAGCCGGTGGCGGCGCCGGTGTCCACGGTGACCTTCGACGACGATGATGACGGGCTGTTCTGACATACGCCCGTCACCCGGATTACAGGAATTTCACGCCCTTCGGGGAAGCCAATCGCCCTCACCACCGTTTCGCTGATGCAGCATAGGCGGGATCGAACGCCCGCGCCCTCAGTCAGCAAAGGATGATGGCATATGGCCGAGACGATCGCGGACCTTCTGAACCGGACCCTGGTGGAAGCCGGGGTGAAGCGGATCTGGGGCGTGACGGGCGACAGCCTGAACGCGTTCAACGACAGCTTGCGCAAATCGGGCAAGATCGACTGGATGCATGTCCGCAACGAGGAAGCGGGCGCCTTTGCCGCCGGGGCCGAGGCGGCGGCGACCGGCGCGCTGGCGGTGTGTGCCGGTAGTTGCGGGCCGGGCAATCTTCATCTGATCAACGGCCTGTATGACTGTCATCGCAACCATGTGCCGGTGCTGGCGATCGCCGCGCATATCCCGTCGAGCGAGATCGGCCTGGGCTATTTCCAGGAAACCCATCCCACCGAGCTGTTCCGCGAATGCAGCCATTTCTGTGAGATGGTGCAGGACGCCAAGCAGATGCCCGAACTGCTCCACCGCGCCATCCGCACCGCGATCGGCCAGCGTGGGGTGGCGGTGCTGGTCATTCCCGGCGACGTCGCCTTGCAGGAGGCGCCGCAGACGCGCGTGGTTCCCTTCCCGCCGCTGGCCGCACCGCGCATCCTGCCCGACGACGGCGTGCTGGCGCAGGTCGCGGAGCTGCTCAACGGATCGAAAGCGGTGACGATGCTGTGCGGTGCGGGCACGGCGGGTGCGCATGACGAGGTCGTCGCGCTCGCCGCCGCGCTGAAGGCGCCGATCGTCCATGCCTATCGGGGAAAGGAATGGATCGAATGGGACAATCCTTACGATGTCGGGATGACCGGGCTGATCGGCTTTTCCTCGGGCTATTATGCGATGATGGAATGCGACACGTTGCTGATGCTCGGCACCGACTTTCCCTATCGCAACTTCTATCCTGAAAAGGCCAGGGTGGTGCAGATCGACCGCGACCCCAGCGCGCTCGGCCGGCGCGTGCCGCTCGATCTGGGTGTCGTCGCCGATGTGCGCGAGGCGGCGCGTGCGCTGCTGCCGCGGATCCAAGGCGAGCGTGACGATCGCTTCCTCGACAAGGCGCGTGCCCATTACCGCGATGCGCGCAAGGGGCTGGATGACCTCGCCACCCCGCGCAAGGAGGACAAGCCGCTTCATCCTCAATATGTCGCCCGGCTGGTCGACCGGGTCGCAGCAGAGGATGCGGTGTTCACCGCCGATGTCGGCACACCCGCCGTCTGGGCCGCGCGCTACCTGACGATGAACGGCAAGCGGCGGTTGATCGGGTCGTTCAACCATGGCTCGATGGCCAATGCGCTGCCCCAGGCGCTGGGCGTGCAGGGCGCCTTCCCCGGGCGGCAGGTGGTGTCGCTGTCGGGCGATGGTGGTCTCGCCATGCTGATGGGCGACATGCTGACCGCGGTGCAGATGAAGCTGCCGATCAAGGTCGTCGTCTTCAACAATTCGACGCTGGGTTTCGTCGAGCTGGAGCAGAAGGCGGCAGGTTATGTCGACACCAATGTCGCGCTGCAGAACCCGGACTTCGCCGCGATCGCGCGCGAGATGGGTTATTTCGGGGCGCGGGTGACGCGGTCGGACGCGCTGGAGGAGGCGCTGCGCGAGGCATTCGCGCATGACGGGCCGGCGCTGGTCGATGTCGTGACCGAGACGATGGAATTGATCGTGCCGCCCAAGATCCAGGCGGAGCAGGTGAAGGGCTTCAGCCTGTATGCCGTGCGCGCGGTGCTCAGCGGGCGCGGCGACGAGGTGCTGGAACTGGCCAAGGCCAATCTCTTCCGATGAGGCCCCCGCCCGCACTGCGCTCCTGGGTCACGGCTCATCTGTCCTGGGCGGAGGCGATCCGGGCCGCCGCCTTCGTGATCCGGTGTACGGGCGCGGCGGTGCTGGCGCTGGTGGTCGCCGATGCGCTGCATCTCGACCATCCGATCTGGGCGAGCGTATCGGCGCTGGTCGTGTCGCAGGAAAAGCTGGGCGACACCAATCGCACGCTGGCATGGCGCGTGGTCGCGACCCTCATCGGCGTCGCGGTGGCAACAGCCGTCGCGCTGGTCATGCCGGGGGCCGGGCCGGTGACGATGCTGGCGGTCGCGGTCGGGCTGACGGCGGCGATTGCGCGACTGCGTGTCGATCTGCGCGCGGGCATGTGGACGTCGGTCATCGTGCTGTTGACGGTGCCGCCGGGGGGAACGGTTCCCGCCTCCGCCATGGCCCGCGCGCAGGAGGTACTGTTGGGCGTGGCCATCGGCGCGGCGCTGCACTGGATCGCCGATCGGATGCTGTTCCGTCGGACGGGGTAGGGGGCGGGCCGCTTCCCTCGCGACCCGCCCACGCCCTTCAGAAGCGGAAGCGGACGCCCGCCGACAACAGGCTCGCCTCCCACCGCACGTCGCGCGGATAGCGCGGGTCCTTCACATAGCTGTGATAGGGGGTGCGCAGCAGGTTGGTGGCGTCGACCGTCAGCGTGATATTGTCGTTCAGATTATAACTGGCCGACAGGTCGAGCCGCCCGACGGCGCCCGAATAGACGGTGGTGAACACGCCCGGCGCGCCGAAGCCGTCCACATTGGCGCTGCGGTAATTATAGGCCAGCCGCACGCTCGTCGGCCCCAGTTCGTACAGGCCGATGACGTTGAAGCTGTATTTGGACACACCCGGCAGGGTCTGGCGACCGCCCGCGAAATTGGCCGCCGAATCCAGCACCTGCTCGCCATCGATATAGGTGAAATTCGCCTGTGCGCCGAGCCCGCGCAGCGCACCGGGCAGGAAGTCGAAGAAGGTGGTGCCGGCGACCTCGATCCCCTTGATCGTGCCCGACCCGGCATTTGACGGGCGATAGACCAGGATGTCGCCGAACGGCTGGACATTGACGATCTGCGGGAGCGAATTGATGAAGCCGTTGATCTTGCGATAGAAGCCCGCGACCGACACCGATCCGGTGCGCGAGAAATAATATTCGAGCGAGGCGTCGTAATTGTCCGACCGGATGGGTTGCAGGTTCGGATTGCCGCCATTGCCGGTGTAGGAGATATTGCCGCCGATCGTACCCTGCTGGATGGTCAGCGTCGGGTTGATCTGGTTGAATCCAGGGCGCGACAATGCCTGGGTCCGCGACAGGCGAAGCTTCAACTGATCGGTAAAGTGCAACTGCGCGCTGATATTGGGCAGGATATCGACATACTGGGTCGAGGAGTTGATCGGCACCAGCACCGTGCCGTTCGCGGTGGGCAATTGGTTGGTGCCGTTCAGCCGGTTGCGCGTGATGATGACGCGCCCGCCGATCACGCCATCGACCGGAATGCCGATATCGAAGGCGTAATTGACCTGGGCATAGCTGGTGAACACCTGCTCGCGCGCGTTGAAGGCGTTGAGCGGGTTGAGCGCGGGCCGCTCGGGCGCCCAGGTCTGGCGTGCGCCCGCATCGGCGCCGGCGCGCACCAGTGCCTGGCGGACATAGTCGCGGACATCGTTGATCCGGTTGTTCAGGATATTGGGATCGGGCGCGAACCAGGAGCGGAATTGCTGCACGTTGTCGCCGTGGAACCCCGCCTCGATGATCCGTCCGTCGGACACGCCGGGCACATTGCCGATCGGATCGCGCAGGCTGTTCAGCGCGGCATAGCGATCCCCGAAGACCGAGCTGGCGTTACGATCGGCATAGCGCAGGCCGAACTGGAATTTGGGGAAGAGCGACGATTCGGTATCGATCGCCAGATTGCCCTGCCATTGCCACTGGCTGCCCTCCGCCCGGTTCCGGTTCTCGTAAAGGCCGCGCACCAGGAAGCTGGCGGGATTGTTGAAATCGACGCCGCTAGGCGTGAAATTGACGCTGCGCTGATCGTTCAGCTTCACCGCCAGGGACAGCGGGTTGGCCAGCGTCGTCTGGAATTCATAATAGCTATTGTCGACGGTCGACTTGGTATAGGCGAGGTCGGTGGTGAAGACGGCGTTGCCGATATCCCATTTCGCACCCAGCGCGCCCTGGAAGGTATCGGTGCTCTGCCGCCCCGCCTGCTTGGTCGGGCCGTTGACGATGCCCAGATCGACGTCGAAGGATTCGAGCGTCGTACCGTCCTGGGTCAGCACCGCATTGCGGATCGTCGGCGGATTGCCGCCGCTGGGGCTCGACTGGATGGGGATGCCGAAAAAGTCGTTGGCGATCTTGTTGCGATAGCCCTGATACAGGCCGTCGACATAGATCATCAGATTGTCGGCGGGCTTCCACTGCACCGATCCGTTGATCGACGGGCGCTGGCGATTGCCGCGACCGTAGAACAGGCCGATATCCTGCGGGAAGGTGAAGTTGCGGCCGACCGAGGCGGGCAGGATCGCCTGCGCGGCGGGCACATTGTCCTGGAAGCCCTGATAGCGGACCGAGTTGAGGAACCGCGTCTGGGTGAAGGACGCGTTGATGAGCGCGCCGATCTCCCCGATCCCGGTCTGCCACCGATCGCTGATCAGCAGGCTGCCGATCGGGTCGAGCTTGCGCGATTCGGTATTGTAGACGCCGCGAGCCGCGCCCGCGAGCTGGAAGCCCTTGAGGTCGAAGGGGCGGCGCAGCCCGACATCGATCAGGCCGGCGATGCCGCCCTCCAGATTCTCGGCGGTGGTCGCCTTGAACACATCGACGCGCGACAGCGCCTGAGCCGGGAAATCCTGAATCGCGACCGACCGGCCATCGGCGGTGAATATCTCGCGCCCCTGCACCGTCGTCTGCACATTGGGCAGGCCGCGGATCAGCACGCCGTTCGCCTCGTCGGCATAGCGCGTCACCTGCACGCCGGTGACGCGGGCAATGGCTTCGGACGCGTTGTTGTCGGGGAATTTGCCGATATCCTCGGCGACCAGCGCGTCGACGATCGCGTCCGAGTTGCGCTTGATGTTCTGCGCGCTGCTCAGGCTCTGGCGGAGGCCGGTGACGACGATGTCGGCGCTGCCCGTTTCGTCCTGATCGGCGGTGGCGGGAGCAGCAGCCGGACCTTGCGTCTGATCCGTCGACGTCGGCTGTTCCTGCGCCAGGGCGGGTGCCGCCACCGTCATGGCCGCCATGGCCGCCATGGCCGATACCGATGCCAACAGGCCTGCGATCACTGTCTGTCTCATAATCCCCTCCACATTTTTTGCTTGTAATCGGAAACGTTTACGGAAGAGAGCGAAGCCGGGGCGCGGCTTCGCCGAGGATGGCCGATCAGGGCATGGGCGTCACCGTGATACGGTCGATATTGGGCGCATAGCGCGAGCGGAGCAGTACGCCCGGCCAGGTCTGCGACGCATAGGTGCGGCCATCCCAATTGGGCTGTTCCTCGCCCGAGATCTGGATGCTGTTGGCGCCGGCGCGCAAAGTCACGGGCACCGTCATCTCCCACCAGTTATTGGCGTGGAAGCTGTTGGGGAAGGTCGCCAGCACGGGCTTGGCCCCGTTGACGGAAATCCGCGCGGTCCGGGCGAGGGGATCGGGATTGTAATGCGTCGCCTTGGACTGTTCGTCGTTGGAGAAGCGGATGGTGAGCGCATAGGGGCCCGCCTTGTCCGCCATCACCTGCGGGAAGGTCAGCGTGTTGCCATTGCCCGGCGCGCCGCCGATGTCGAACACGGCGCGGCCGCCGCTGGCGAGCGAGACGTCCCCGATCCGGGCGGTACCGGCGACCTGCGCCGCTTCCGCCTCATATCCATGCGGCGCGGCGCCGCCTCCCGCCGTGACGCGCAGGCCACGCAGCGAGGCCGGGCGGCCGGCCCCCGTCACCACGACCTTGTTGATCCCGCCGAGCAGGAAGGCCTCGCCCGAGGTGACGGCGCGGCCATTGACCGTCATACGGAGTGCCCCGTTGGCCTCGGGAGACAGGCGCGCCAGCCGGTCCTGCGCGCCATATATCCAGAAGGTGGCGCTGGCCCCCGGCGACAGGATGACACTGTCGCTGCCACCGGGCTTCGTGCCCGTCAGCATCGCGTCGCGCACGTCGTAGCGCGTCATCGTCACCGCCGGGTCGGCGGCGGTCAGCGTGATGCGGTCGACCAAGGCATTGCCCCGCGTCGCGCGCGTCCCGTCCAGACTGCGGGTCGCCAGGGTCAGCGTGTGGCGCCCCTGCGGCAGCGAGACGACCGTATCGACATGGTCGAGCACCGAGGGCTTGTAGCCGAGCGGCAGGAACAGCTCGGTCTCGCCGGCCGGCTTGCCGTCGATCCGCAGGAAGACGTTGGTCGGCCCCTGCGCCTCGGCCAGCGGATCCTTGTTGAAGGTGCTGGCCAGCACGCGCAGATCATAGCGGCCCGCACGCGGCACATCGATCGCGAAGTCGAGCGCGGCATCGGCGCCGGTCTTGAACCCCTCGACCGAATAGCCGCCCGAGGTGTGGAAACGGTCGACATTCTTGGGCGAGCCCTCCGGGCCGCGGACGGTCAGGCCGGTTCCGCGCCGCGTCGCCTTTTCCGCTTCATAATCCTGGCTCCAGGGGATGGTGACCGCGGGTATGCGGGCACCGTCGCCGGGCGTCACGACCAGTTCATAGGCCGCTTCCTCGCGCAGCGCCGGCAGGCCGTCCTGGCCGAAGGTCAGCGCGACGCCCCCGTCCCGCACCGGCAGGACCCGGTCGGCGATGACGTCGGGCGGGGTGGCGTCGCCCAACTGCCCGGTCCAGCTGATCATGCGCGCCCGCACCCGGACATTCGCGCCGAAGGCGGCGGGGACATGGGCCAGCGCTATGGTCGCATCGCCGCTCTTGCCGCCGAACAGCACGCGCGCCTGCCGGCGAGTGGGGTCGAGCGTCGCCACGCCCTGCAACGTATAGCTCTCGTCCGGATGCGGCGGCGTGACGGCCAGCGTATGGCCGCTCATCGTCGCATAGGCGTTGAGCAGCCACCACTGCCCGTTCCCGCGATTGGCCTGGACGGCGGAGTCGCTCAGATTGCCGTCGATATTCCAATAGGCGATGTCGGCATCGACCTTGGAATCCTCGATCGCGGCGACCCATTGCACCATCTGGCCGGGGACCGAGGTATGGTAGTTATACGCATATTCGTTGATGTTGATCGGCAGATGGCGGCCCTGCCACTTGGTGCCCGCGAACAGCCGGTCTTCCCATTCGCGATAGCGCCGCACGCTGGTTCGCACCGTCGCGGGGTTGCTGAGTTCGTGCCAGGTCACGATGTCGGGCATGGTGTCCGCCGCGATGGCGTGGCGCAGAAAGCCTTCGACTTCGGGAAACAGGATGCTGGTATTGGGCCCGGCGATCCGGGCGCCGGGCATTTCCTGGCGGATCATCCGCACCGCGCGGTCCCAGGCATCGTTGAAGACGCTGGGGTCCTTCTGCCAACTGACGCCATTGCAGCTCTTGTCGCCGCCGCTGAACATGTTCCCGTCGGGCTCATTATACGGCACGAAGACGATGCGGTCGCGATAGCGCTTGTCCATGCCCTTCACCTGGCGGACCTGGGCGCGCAGCTTTTCGATATAGTTGGTGACCGACTGCGCGCAGTCGCCCGTCTTCCAGTTGTAGGGAAATTCGCGGTTGATATCGGTCATGTAGATATAGGTGTCGCCGCCCGATGCGTCGGTCAGCAGCGTCGCCACCTCCAGCGCGTCGGCGCCGGGATGCTGCGGGCCGTCCTGCGCCTTGGTCGACACGGTGCGAAGGCCGATGCCCTCGACCAGATTGGGGTGGGGCAGGCGCGCGTCGTAAAGCCCGTAGAGCGTGCCCGACGCGCCGCCATGGAAGGCGCCGGTGTCGCTGGCCATGTCCACCGTTAGCCGTTCCTGTGCCATGGCGGGGATGGCGGCGGAACCGAGCAGCGTGACCAGCAACAGGCGAAGCGGGGAGGGCATAAGGCGGGCTTTCGTTGGAAGGGTCATTGGCCGCGTTCCGCAGTCATGCGGTCGATCGTCGCGCGGTTCAGGATCAGGCGGGCGGCGGTGGCGGCCAGTGCCAGGTGCATCAGGCCTGGAATGATCGTCGACAGCGCCCGGATGCCGGTCAGCGAGGTCGGCGTCTGGTTCTCCATCCCGGCCTTGTAGGATACGATCACCAGGACGCCGCTGATCAGCACCCCGGCCAGCGCCCAGGCGAGCTTCACGAAGAACTGGTTGAAGGCAAAGCTCATGCCCGAGGATCGCATCCCCAGCTTCCACTCGCCATATTGGTCGGCGAGCTGGATGAGGGTGAAGTGCAGCGGCAGGGTGCAGCCCAGCACGATGCAACACAAAGCAACCAGCACCAGCCACAGCATCGGATAGCCGCCGGGCACGAAAAAGGCCGCGAAATGCCCGGCCACCAGGATCAGGTTCACCGCGACATAGACGGTCTTCACGTCGAAGCGACGGGTGAAGAAGGGGACGATCACCGATCCCAGAAAGCCGCCCGCCGTCGCGGTGCCGAAGAACAGCGCCTGATAGGTGGTGTCGCCGCCCAGCACATAGGTGATGAAATAGAGCGCCGCGCCGCCCTTGGTGTTGAAGATACCGATCAGCAGCAGCGTCATGATGAAGGTCAGGCGCAGCTGGTCGTTCTTCAGCGTGGTGGCGATCGCGACCTTCAGCGGCACATTGTCGGCATCGGCGGCGACCACGCGTTCGCGCACGAACAGGAAGCAGATCAGGAACATGGCGACCGCCGCCAGGCACAGGATCGCCACCCCGTCGCGATAGCCGCGCGCGATATCCGCGCCGCCCAGTTCGCGCACCATGATCGGCAGGCCGACCGAGACGCAGAAGGAGGCGATGGCGACCATCGCGAACCGCACCGACTGGCACGACACGCCCTCGCGCGCGCTGTCGGTCATGCGGGTGATGAGCGCGCAATAGGGGACGTTGTTGAGCGAGTAGGAGAAGGCGAGCAGGAAATAGGTGATCGCGGCATAGGCGACCTTGCCGTCATAGCCCAGGTCCGGCGACTGGAAGGTCAGGAAGCAACTGAGCCCGACGGGAATTGCGGTCCAAAGCAGATAGGGGCGGAACCGTCCCCAGCGGGTGGAGGTCCGGTCGGCCATGATGCCGATCAGCGGATCGGAAATCGCGTCGAAGATGCGCAGCGACAGGAATAGGATGCCGACGATCCCGGGCGCCAGCCCGAAGACGTCGGTGTAATAGAAGGTCAGGAAATTGGCGATCAGCCCGGTGACGATGGTGCCCCCGGCATCGCCCAGGCCATAGCAGATCTTCTCGAAAAACGGGATGTGCGGATCGGCGGTGCCGATCCGGTCCTCTTCCCCCGCCCCCGGGGGCGCTTGCGCCGCTATGGCTGCCATGACTTCCTCCCTTTTGCCCGGTCCGTCTTTATGGCGGTTCCCGTTACTTTGCTCCGTGACGATCAGTCGGTCAGGACGAACGCCGCCTCCACCGCCGCTCCGGCGCGCACGAACACCGGCAGGCGATCGAGCGGCGCGTCACACCATATCTGGCATCCGCCCTCGACCATCTCGCCCGTCCAGGCATCGCGCCAGCACCCGTCGGGCAGATAGACGTCGCGCTCGACCAGGCCGGCGGTGGTGATCGGCGCAACGACCAGATCGGGACCGAACATATATTGGTCGTCCAGTTCCCAGCATCGCGGATCGTCCGGATAATCGTAGAACATCGGCCGCATCAGCGGATCGCCGCTTTCATGCGCGGCGCGCATCAGCCCGGCGATATAGGGGCGCAGCCGTTCGCGAAGCGCGGCATAGCGGTGCAGCGTATCGAACACCGGTTCGCCGAAGCTCCACAATTCATTGCCTGCGCCGGTATCGCACTGGGCGACGCCGTCGCGGAACGGCTCGGCCGGCGGGGTGATCGGCTCGCGATGCCCGTGCATCCGCAGGACCGGGGTGAAGACCGCCCATTGGAACCAGCGGATCATCAGTTCGTGAAAGGCCGGATCATCGACATCGCCGCCGTGAAAGCCGCCGATATCGGTCGTCCACCACGGAATACCCGCCATTCCCATGTTGAGCCCGGCGCTTAGCTGGTCGCGCATGGCATCGAACGAGCTGTGGATATCCCCCGACCAGACGAGCGCGCCGTAACGCTGGCTGCCCGCCCAGGCGCAGCGGATCAGGCTGACGATCTCGCTTTCCCCTTCGGCATGCAGGCCGTCATACAGGGCCTGGGCATAATGGAGCGGATAGGCGTTGCCGATCTCCAGCACCGGGCCGGCGTGATAGCGGTAATTGTCGAAATCATAGGCGCTATATTCGGGCTCCGCCTCGTCCAGCCAGAACAGTGCCACGCCCTGGTCGCGGTAATTGCGCTTCAGCCTGTCCCACAGAAAGTCGCGTGCGCCGGGATGGGTGGTGTCGATGAAACGGGTATTGCCCAGAAATTCCTGCTGCACGTCCAGCCCGCGATTGGCACGGACCAGATAGCCCTTTTCCGCCATCTCGGGATAATTTTCCGATCGCGGATCGACCGTGGGCCAGACCGAGACGAGCAACTCGGTCCCCATCGCCTTCAACTCGGCGGTCATGCCGGCGGGATCGGGCCATTCGCGTGGGTCGAAGCGCCAGTCGCCCTGCACCGGCCAGTGGAAGAAGTCGGCGACGATCACCGCCAGCGGGATGCCGCGCGCGTGATAGTCGCGCGCGACCGCCAGCAACTCATCTTGCGTGCGGTAGCGCAGCTTGCTCTGCCACAGCCCCAGCGCGAAGTCGGGCATCATCGGCACGGTGCCGGTGACCGCCGCATAGTTGCGCACGATCTCGGCCGGCGTGTCGGCGGCGGTGATCCAGTAATCGATCTCGCGTGCGGCCTGCGCGGTCCAGGTCGCGCCATTGGCGGCGAAATGCACCTCGCCCACCGCCGGCATGTTCCAGAGAAAGCCATAGCCGTCGCTCGACACGACGAAGGGGACGCTGGCCTGCGAATTGCGCTGTGCCAGTTCCAGCGTACAGCCGGCGAGATCGAGCTGGGGCTGTTGATACTGGCCCATGCCATAGAGCCGCTCGCCCTGCTTGGCCTCGAACCGCACGGTGATGTGCGCGGCGCCACCGGGCAGCGGCTTGAACTCGCGACCCGACAGGCCGAGCGCGCTGATCATCCGCACCTCGTCGGTGCCGACGGTCCAATATTTGCTGATCGTATCGCGCTGCCGCCATTTTTCCTCGAGCAGCAGCCGGCCATCGGCATTCAGGAAGCGGACCCGGCCCTGAAGATCGACCTCGGCGGTGATCCGGCCATTGGTGATGCGCGCGGTCGCACCATCGCGCGTGACCAGCGGAGCGGTCCCTTCCACGCCATCGTCGAGAAGCGCGCCGGGCTTGGCCGCGTCCTGCGCATAGGTCGAGGCCCGCAGGCGCAGGCCGTCGCGACCATGCGCTTCGACCCGCAACCAGTTGCCGTCATAGGACCAGGCGACCGCACGGTTTTCCAGAATGAGTGTGTCCAACCGGCCGTTCCTCTCCATGGCCGTTCTCCGACAGCCGTAAACGTTTACGGTTTTTGCTCGCTTTGCGATGGCTGTCAACAGGCCTCTTGTGCGAAACGCGCCGGACCGCGATCACGGGCAAATGGACATCCGTACGCTCGCCCGGCATCTCGGGCTCTCGATCGGCACCGTGTCGCGGGCCCTGAACGATCGCAAGGACGTCAGCCCCGAGACTCGCAAACGCGTGGTCGAGGCGGCGGCGGCGCATGGCTATATCCCCAACCAGTCGGGGCGGACGCTGCGCAGCGGGCGGACGGGAACGATCGGCTTCATGCTGACGCTGGAGCATGACAGCGCGATCCATGGCGATCCGTTCTTCATGGCCTTGCTGGAGGGGTTGCAGAACGGATTGAGCGAGCACGACCTCGATCTGGTCGTCCTGCTGGCACGCAAGGGGGAGGACGGGCTGACCTTCCTGCGGCGGCATGTCGCGCGCGGCACCGTCGATGGATGGGTGCTGTCGGGCACGAATCGCGCCGATCCGCGCATCCATTTCCTGCTCGATCGCGGCATCCCCTTCGTCGCGCTGGGGCGGACCGCGACCGAGCGCGATTATGCCTGGATCGACCTGGATTTCGAGAGCCTCGTCACCCAGGCTATGGCGCTGCTGACCGAGGCGGGCCACTATCGGATCGGCCTGGTCGCGCCGCCGGTGACGATCAACAACAGCCATATCGTGGTCGAGCGCTATCGCGCCGCATTGGAGCGGGCAAGCTTGCCCTTCGACCCGGCGCTGGTCCACCATGGCGAGACGGACGAGAGCGATGGCGAGGCGACCGCGCGCGAGTTGATGGCGCTGGCCGACCGTCCCACCGCGCTGCTGCTGATGGGCGAAACCGCGCCGGTGGGGGCGTATCGCGCGCTGCGCGGCATGGGGCTGGAGCCCGGGCGCGATGTCGCGGTGATCGGGCTGCGTGACAATCCGGCCTGCCGCGCGCTGTCGCCCGACCTGACCTGCTTCACCCTGGACCTCGACGATCTCGGCCTGGCGCTGGCGCAGGGCGTGGTTGCGTTGCTGCCCGGACAGCGGCGGCCGGGGGTGCCTTTGGTGCAGATGCTCTGGGCGATGAACCTGCGCATGGGGCAGAGCCATGTGGGGATGCCGGCGGCTTCCCATGGTCAAGCCATGACGATCGCGGAGCAGTGAATCAGTCCGACAAAAGATCGCTAATGTAATCGGGTGGGAAACGGTACGGGTTGGAGTCGGATCGAGCCCGGGGCAGGCTGAAGGTAAAAAAATCCCAGGTTTATAGAGTGATGCTGGATCGATCCTCCGACGTGCGACAAAAGATGTTGCTGAGCGGGCGGCTTGGTCGCTACGCTTGGGCAAAATAGAAATTGTCGGAGAAGATCGGTGCACTCATGCTGCCATGCCCCCGTGTCGCGTCGCGACGTCCTTGCCACCGCCAGCATCGGGGCCATGGCGACCGGTATGGGCATGGTGATGCCCGCCAGCGCCTGGGCGGCGCCGCAAGGGGCGACCCGGTTGCCCGCAACCGTCGTGCAGCCCTTCGACATGGCCGATGTGACGCTGGACGGAGGGCCCTTCCTTCACGCGCAGCGCATGACCGAGGCGTATCTGATGCGCCTCCAGCCCGACCGACTGCTCGCCAATTTCCGCGCCAATGCCGGACTGAAGCCCAAGGCCCCGGCCTATGGCGGCTGGGAGTCGGAGCCGGAATGGGCGGACATCAACTGCCATGGCCATACGCTGGGCCATTACCTTTCGGCCTGCGCGCTTGCGTATCGGGCGACCAAGGACAAGCGCTATCGTCAGCGGATCGACTATATCGCGAACGAACTGGCGGCCTGCCAGAAGGCGTCGGGCAGCGGCTTGGTCTGCGCCTTCCCCAAGGGGCCGGCGCTGGTCGCGGCGCATCTGCGGGGTGAGCCGATCACCGGCGTGCCCTGGTACACGCTGCACAAGGTCTATGCGGGGCTCCGCGACTCGGTGCAACTGGCCGATAGCGAGCCGTCGCGCGGCGTGCTGTTCCGACTGGCCGATTGGGGCGTCGTGGCGACCAAGCCCTTGTCGGACGAACAGTTCGAGAAGATGCTGGAAACCGAATATGGCGGCATGAACGAGATCTATGCCGATCTGTATTTCATGACCGGCAACGAGGATTATCGCCGCGTCGCCGAGCGCTTCTCGCAAAAGGCGATCATGAACCCGCTGGCGCAGGGCCGCGACTATCTCGACGGCATGCATGCCAACACGCAGATTCCGAAGATCATCGGCTTCCAGCGCGTGTTCGAGGCGACCGGCGACGACAAATATCACAACGCCGCCGCCTTTTTCTGGCGGACCGTGGCGCATACCCGCGCCTTCGCGACCGGCGGGCATGGCGATGCCGAGCATTTCTTCGCCATGGCCGATTTCGACAAGCATGTCTTCTCGGCCAAGGGGTCGGAAACCTGCTGCCAGCACAACATGCTCAAGCTGACCCGCGCGCTGTTCCTGCGCGATCCGCGCGCGGAATATGCCGATTATTACGAGCGCACGCTCTACAACGGCATCCTCGCCTCGCAGGACCCGGATTCGGGCATGGCGACCTATTTCCAGGGTGCGCGGCCCGGCTACATGAAGCTCTACCACACCCCGGAAGACAGCTTCTGGTGCTGCACCGGTACGGGGATGGAGAATCACGTCAAATATCGCGACTCGATCTACTTCCACGACGATCGCGCGCTCTATGTGAACCTGTTCATCCCCTCGACCGTGACCTGGGCGGACAAGGGCGCGGTGCTGACCCAGGCGACGACCTTCCCGGACGCGGCCAACACCCAGTTCCGCTGGAAGCTGCGCCAGCCGACCGAGCTGACGCTGAAGCTGCGTCATCCGAAATGGAGCCCGACCGCCACGCTGCTTGTCAACGGGGCCGAAGTCTCGCACTCCGACAAGCCCGGCAGCTATGCCGAGCTGACCCGGACCTGGAAGACCGGCGATACGGTGGAAATGCGCCTCGTCATGGAGCCCGCCGTCGAAAGCGCCCCCGCCGCGCCGGAGATCGTCGCCTTCACCTATGGCCCGCTGGTGCTGGCCGGTGCGCTGGGCCGCGAGGGGCTGGCGCCGGGGGCCGACATCATCATCAGCGAGCGTAAATATGGCGAGTATAACGACACGCCGTTCCAGGCGCCCACGCTGTCCGGCGATCCGAAAGCCTTGGCCCAGCAGATCCGGGCCACGGCCCGGCCGCTGGAATTCACCATCCCGGCGTCGGATGGCCAGCCGGTGCGGCTGGTCCCCTACCACCGCATCGCGCATGAGCGGTACGCGACTTACTGGAAACTGGCCTGATCGCGGGCCATTGGCGGACCACCCCAGCGAAAGCCGGGGTCCAGATGCCATGCATGCGATGAAACGGTAGCGAGTCGAGAGAGATTTTGTTCGCGCGGAGGGGCGGATAACGCGGACGTGTCCCGCCTGTCGCGGCTTCATGCCTCTCTCCACTTGGTGATGAAGACGAGCCGCAGCCAATCGGACGACCTCTCTGCGTCCTCCGCGCGCCCCGCGCGAACAAATCATTTTGTTAGGAATAGCCGTAATGAGACGGCAACTGGCCCCCGGCCTTCACCGGAATGGGGCTATTCGATGATGTTTGGAATGGTGGGCGATGACGGGCTCGAACCGCCGACATTCTCGGTGTAAACGAGACGCTCTACCAACTGAGCTAATCGCCCCCTCTCGGGAAGCTTCGCCTAATGCCGACGCCTTCTGCGTCTGGCAAGCCGCTTTTGTGCGACCAACCAACTGGGTTCGTTTGTTGGATACAAACCCCACAGCTTTCGGTACATAACAGGAACATCGGGGGCGAGTGGGGTCGAAGGGAGCGACCGCATCTGCCCCCGGTGCTTCGGGGGAGCGGGGAATGGCCGGAACGGGGGAGGGCGCGCGGTGGACGCAGGCGCGGCGACGGCAATTCCTGGAGGCGCTGGCGATCAGTGCCGATGCGGGCGTGGCGGCGCGGGCGGTGGGAGAGACGCTCGGCGCGGCACGGGGATTGCGGCGACGCGATCCCGGCTTCGCGAAGGGCTGGGCCGAGGCGATCGGAGCGGCGCATGCGCTGGTCGAGGAAGGTCTGCTGCGCCGTATGCTGATCCTGTTGTCTGTGGCTGAGGGTGGGGAGGACGGGGGAGAGGCCGGTGCGGGGACCGCCGGCCTCTCCATCACCCCGCCGCTCAGCGCCACTGAGGTGCAATTCTATCTGAAGCTGCTCGCGCGGCGCGATGCACTGGCCAAGGCTGGTGATGGCGTCAGCGAAGCGGTGCGGGCCGATGCAGCCGAGACCGATGCGGCGCTGGAACGCGCGCTCGACGGGTTGGCACGGCGGCGGTTGAAGGGGATGGCGTGATGGCGGGACAGGATGCGGCAACGCGGCTCGCCACGCTGGCGATGCTGGAACCCTGCGCGCGCGAACAAGCGCTGGCCGCGCTGACGGCCGCGCAGAAGCGCGAACTGGTCGAGCGATGGGAATTATGGGCGCATGACGGACAGGTGGCGCCACCGGGCGACTGGCGGGTCTGGCTGATCCGGGCGGGACGCGGTTTCGGCAAGACGCGTGCGGGTGCTGAATGGGTGAGCGCGCTGGCCCGCGACAATCCTGGCGCGCGGATCGCGCTGATGGGCGCAACGCTCCGCGATGTTGAACGGGTAATGGTGCGCGGCGAAAGTGGGCTGCTGGCGGTGGCGCGCAAGGGCGAAGCGCCCAAATGGATCGGCAGCCTGGGACAGGTGCATTTCACGTCGGGCGCGATCGGCTTCGCTTACTCGGCGGCGGCGCCCGAGGCTTTGCGCGGGCCGCAGCATCACGCCGCCTGGTGCGACGAACTGGGCAAGTGGAAGGGGGAGGCCGGATGGGACAATCTGATGATGACGCTCCGGCTGGGCGAGCATCCGCGCGTGCTGGTCACGACCACGCCGCGCGCGACGCCGCTGATGCGCAAGGTCATGGCACTGCCCGACTGTGTCGAGACGATCGGGCGGACCAGCGACAATGCGCATCTGCCCGACAGCTTTCAGGATGCGATGCTCTCCCAGTATGGCGACACGCGGCTGGGGCGGCAGGAGCTGGACGGCGAGATGGTCGACGACCGCGAGGGGGCGCTGTGGACCCGCGCGCTGCTCGACCGGCAGCGGGTGAAGACGGTGCCCGCGCTCGACCGGGTGGTGGTCGGCGTCGATCCGCCTGCGACGAGCAGCGGCGATGCCTGCGGGATCGTTGCGGTCGGGCTCGGGCGCGACGGGCATGGCTATGTGCTAGAGGATGCCAGCGAGGCGGGGCTGTCACCCGAAGGCTGGGCGGCGCGCGTGGCGGGCTGTGCTCGGCGCAACCGCGCCGACCGGGTGGTGGCCGAGCGCAACCAGGGCGGGGATATGGTCGAAAGCGTGCTGCGGCTCGCCGACCCGACCCTGCCGGTGCATCTGGTCTATGCCTCGATCGGAAAGGCCGCGCGGGCGGAGCCGGTGTCCTTTCTCTATGCGCAAGGACGCGTGTGGCATGCGCGGGGATTTCCGGCGCTGGAGGACGAGCTCTGCGGGCTAGGGGTGGCCGGGGCCTATGACGGGCCGGGCCACTCGCCGGATCGCGCCGATGCGCTGGTCTGGGCGCTGACCGAGCTGATGCTGTCCGGGCGGGGCCCGCCGGGGATACGGAATTTGTGAGGGCATCTTTTCCTCC
>NZ_BBJS01000019.1 GCF_000739895.2 Sphingomonas paucimobilis NBRC 13935 | reverse complement strand
ACAGGGGAGGAACAGGGAATCACGCGAAGGCCGGGGCTTGGCGGAGTTGCTGATAGGCCGCGATCACCTTTTGCAGCCGCCCTTCATGGCTGCGGTCCCCGCCATTGCGGTCGGGATGATAGCGTCGGACCAACTCGCTATAGCGCCGCCGCAGCGCACTGCGGTCGGCATCTGCCTCCAGCCCCAGTATCTTCAGGCTTTCGCGATCCTGCCCCGATAGCGGCTTGCCGTCGTTGCGCTCGGGCGCGGCCTCGCGGCGATAGCGCGCGGCGATGGCATCGAGCGGATCGGAGAAATCGGCCCAACGCGGCCCCGGATCGGTGCCCCCTTGCGCGAAGGCGCGGGTTTCGCGCTCCCAGCCCGCATAGGGGCGTTGCGCGCGGTGGATCTCGTCCGCGCTCATGCCTTCGAAGAAATTATAGCGGCTGTTGAACGCGCGGACATGCTCCAGGCAAAACCAGCGGAACTGTCCCGGCCCGTCGCCGCTGCGTGTGCCTTCCGCCGGCGGCGCGCGGAACTCGCCCGCTTCGTCGCAACCGGCGTGATCGCACGCGCGGCCGGTATTTTCGACCCGGCCGTGAAACCGTGAACCGGGTTTGTCCTTGGGGGTATCGCTGCTCGACCGACGCGCCACTGCTATCCGCTTGTCCCGAAAAACCGTCTATATAGGGGCCATGACCGATATCACCACCGCTCCCCCCGGCCTTACTATCGCCGATCAGATCACCGCCCGTTTGACCGAGGCGTTGGCCCCCACCCATCTGGAAGTCGTCAACGAAAGTGCGATGCATCGCGGCCATCTGGGCGATGACGGCACGGGCGAGAGCCATTTTCGCGTGATCGTCGAATCGCCCGCTTTTGCCGGCCAGTCGCGCGTCGCGCGTCAGCGCCTGGTGAACCGCGCGCTCGCCGATCTGTTGTCGGAGCGCATCCATGCGCTGGCGATCAGCGCGAAAGCCCCCGGAGAATAAGCATATGCCCTATGACCTGTGGTACTGGCCCGGCCTGCCGGGACGCGGCGAGTTCGTCCGGCTGACGCTGGAGGCCGCGGGTCTGCCCTATCGCGACCGTGGCGTGGAAGGGGGCGCCGAGGCGCTGCTCGCCAATATGGAAAAGGGTGATCGCCGCCCTTTCGCGCCGCCTTACTTGCGCGTCGAGGGACAGGCGATCGCGCAGGTCGCCAACATCCTCCACTGGTTGACCGAGCGGCATGATCTCGCGCCGCACGCGGATCGGGTGTGGCTTCACCAGCTGCAACTGACGATCAGCGACATGGTGGCGGAGGTTCATAACGTGCACCATCCGGTCGCGATGATGGCCTATTATCACGAACAGAAGCCGGAGGCGGCCCGCGCCGCCGCGCAGTTCCGTGAAGATCGCATCCCCAAATTCCTCGGCTATTTCGAGGAGGCGCTGGCGAATCGCGACTGGATGGCGGGCGGGCGCTGGTCGCCGGTCGACACCTCGCTATTCCAGATGGTCGCGGGGCTACGCTACATGTTCCCGAAGCGGATGGCAGCGATCGAGGGCGATTATCCCGCGCTGATCGCTCTGCATGACCGCGTTACGAGTCTGCCCGGCATCGCGGCCTATCTGGACAGCGACCGGCGACAGCCCTTCAATGAAGACGGAATTTTCCGCCATTATCCGGAGCTTGATGCCGCATGATTCGCCTGCCCCGTCCCGCCGCACGCATCCTGCTGGTCGATGCGAGTGGGCGGACGCTGATGTTCCGCTTCACCCCCGATGATCGCCCGCCCTTCTGGTGCACGCCCGGCGGCGCGGTCGATCCGGGCGAGAGCTATGAGGAGGCCGCGCGCCGCGAATTGCGGGAGGAAACCGGACTCGACCGCGATTGCGGGCAGCAGGTCGCCCGGCGGCAGGTCGAGTTCCGCACCATCGAGGGCGTCGAGGTCGATGCGGATGAGCGCTATTTCCGTGTCGATGTCGATGCGCATGAGGTGAACGGCGCGGGCCATACCGTCCTTGAGCAGCGCGTGATGCAGAGCTGGCGCTGGTTCAGCCGCGAAGAACTCCTTGCCCATAGCGAGCCCTATTTCCCGACCGACCTGATCGCGTTGCTCGACGCCACGGAGCCGACCCATGTTTGACGATTTCCTGCTGCGGACCCTACAACCTTCCAGTCATGATCTGGGCGGGTTCAAGGTGCATCGGACGCTGCCCAACAAGGAGCGGACGATGGTCGGCCCCTTCATATTCTTCGACCAGATGGGTCCGGCGCAGCTCCTGCCCGGATCCGGGATCGATGTGCGCCCGCATCCGCATATCAACCTGTCGACCGTCACCTATTTGTTCGATGGTGCGATCGGGCACCGCGATTCGCTGGGCAGCGATCTGGTGATCGAGCCGGGCGCGGTGAATTTGATGACCGCCGGCCATGGGATCGTCCATTCCGAACGCTCACCCAGCGAGGCCCGACCGCAAGGGCCCGTGCTGTCGGGCATCCAGACCTGGCTGGCGCTTCCCGAAGCGCAGGAGGAAATCGACCCGGCGTTCGAGCATGTCCCCGCCGAGGCGCTGCCAGTGATCGAGGGGCAGGGCGCGACCGCGCGAGTCATCATGGGGGAGTTGTGGGGACAGAGTGCGCCGACGACGACCTATGCCGGCACCATCTATGCCGACATCGCGCTGGAGCCGGGCGGGAGCGTGCCCGTGGATGCGAGCGCCGAGGAACGCGCCGTCTATTGCGCGCTGGGCGAGGCCAGCCTGGAGGGCATGCCACTGGAGCCGCAGCGGCTCTATATCCTGAAGCCGGGGATCGCGACGACCTTGCGGTCGGAGCGCGGTGGCCGGGTGATGCTGTGCGGGGGCGACGCGTTCACCACGCCGCGGCATGTGTGGTGGAATTTCGTCTCTTCCCGTCGCGAACGGATCGAGGAGGCCAAGCGGGCGTGGAAAGCGCGCGAGTTTCCGACCGTGCCAGGGGATGATCTGGAGCGGATCGAGATTCCGGAGATTCCGAAGACCGTCAGCTATCCGTGAGGGGGCTGGGCGTGGCCTTCGACTTCGCTCAGGCTGAACGGAGTGAGGGGCCCAGGCCCGATATCCCAACAGCCGTTCAGCCTGAGCGAAGTCGAAGGCCACGGGAAAGCGCTCCGCCAAATCAGCGAACCACTACACCACCGATGTCAGAAAAATGGTGCCCAAGGGCGGGATCGAACCACCGACACTGCGATTTTCAGTCGCATGCTCTACCAACTGAGCTACTTGGGCCCACACCGCGATTGCGATTGGAGGCGTGCCTTTAGGGGTGGTTTTCGCCGCTGTCCAGCCCTTCTTCGTCACTTTCTTTGACGGGAATGCGATAACCCTCGCCCAGCCATTGCAGCAGGTCGCGATCCTTGCACCCGCGCGAGCAGAAGGGGGCATGCTCGGGCGCGCTGGGTTTGTCGCAGATGGGGCAGGTGGTCATGATGCTCGTTCCAGTTGCAGCGGGCGACCGGTGCGGCGCGCGATCGCGTCGCGCCATTCGGGGGTCGCCATCAATCGATCATATAGGGGGCCGGGCAACCGATGCACGGGCGCGGGGCCCGGTGGTTCGCGCTCCCATTGCCGCAGCAGCGCACGGGCGCGGGCACCGATGGGATCGATGCCGAGCCGCTCGGGGATCGAGGCGCGCGGGCGCGGGCGCACGATCTGAAGGAAGCCGAAGCCATTGACCGCCGTCCGCTCGAAGGGGAGGGGAAGGGTCGCGTCCAGTGCCTCCGCCACCGCCTGGCGCGGGGCTTTGCCTTCCAGCGTCGGGAAGTCGATGCCGATCGATCCGCCGATGCCATGGCGCAGGATCGCCTGGGCTACCGCGCGCGCGGCGGCGATCGACAGCGGTTCGTGCGGCGGCGATCCGTCCACGTCGAACAGGGTCATCGCGGGCGTGGGCGTCATGCGCAGTACGCCGGGGCCGAAGCCGATCTCCCCCGTCACCGCTTCGTCGAGCAGTTCGGACCAGCCGGCTGCTTCCAGATCGTCCGGTTGATGGGAGAGCAGTTCGCGCACGGGCAGGCCGGTGGCAGTGATGCGGGCGAAGAGATCGGGGCCGGGGGCGGGTGTCGCATCTTCGGGCGCGATCTGGGCTTTTGGGAGCTTTGCGCGACCCCGTTCGGGAATCGCTTCGCGGGTCACGATGACGGTGAGCGCCGACCCTTGCGTCATCCCCTTGGGGACCGGGGCGAGCAGCACGTCGCCCCCTTGCGTCAGCGTCACCCGCCCCTGTCGCCCGGGGAGCAGCTCGACCAGCCGTCCTGTGGCGACCGTGCCGACTGTCAGCGTGTCGGTCAGTTCGATCGCCGCTTCGACGATGCGACCATCCTCGACCCGCGCGGCGCGCGCCTCGCCGATCCCGGCCTCATAGAGCCATTCAGACAAGCGGCAGTCCGGCGGCTTTCAACAGGGCGCGCGTCTCGAACAGCGGCAGGCCGATCACACCCGAATGGCTGCCCTGCAGGAAGCGGACGAACGCCTCGGCGCGACCCTGGATGGCGTAGCCCCCGGCTTTGCCCAACCCCTCGCCGCACGCGATATAGGCGTCGATCTCCTCTTCGGAGAGCGGCTTAAACGCGACGATGGTGTCGGCCAGCCGGGTGCGCGCCTTGCCGACTGCGTCGATAACGCACACCGCCGACAGCGCATGATGCCGCCGCCCGGACAACAGGCGCAGCAGCTTGCGCTGCACGTCCTCGGTTTCGGCAGGGGGCAGGATGCGGCGGCCCAGCGCGATGGTGGTGTCACCCGCGACGACGATCTCTCCTTCGGCACGGGTGACCGCTTGGGCCTTCTCCACCGCCAGCCGCAGCGCATAGACTCGCGGCAGTTCGGCGGGGCGCGGCGCTTCGTCGATATCGGGCGAGGCGGTGCGGTCGGGCACGACTCCCAGCCGCGCCAGCAGATCGCGGCGGCGCGGGGAGGAGGATGCAAGGACGAGCGGCATGTGGGGCCGGTCGCTCACTTGAAGCGGTAGGTGATCCGGCCCTTGGTCAGGTCATACGGCGTCAGCTCGACGAGCACTTCGTCGCCGACCAGCACGCGGATGCGGTTCTTGCGCATCTTGCCCGCCGTGTGCCCCAGGATCTCGTGATCATTCTCGAGCTGGACGCGGAACATCGCGTTGGGGAGGAGTTCCACCACGCGGCCGCGCATCTCGAGCAGTTCTTCCTTGGCCAAAAAATACCTCGGTTCGTCGTGTTATAGGGTATGTCGAAGAGGCGCCGCCATAGCCGCAAAGGCGCCAAAAGGAAAGACGTGGCCTTCCGACCCCGGATATGGGGGGCGAAGGCAACGCCGCAAGACTGGTCGG
>NZ_BBJS01000020.1 GCF_000739895.2 Sphingomonas paucimobilis NBRC 13935 | reverse complement strand
AGTTCGGCGCGATCTTCAAGCCGATCCGCCAGGTCTCCTTGCGGGGCACCTACTCGCGCGGTTTCCGCATCCCCTCGTTCGGCGAGGCGAATGCGCTGCCCACCACGGGTTACGTGACCCAGCAGCTGAGCAGCATCCCGGCGGCGTTCCTGCGCCAGTACAGCATCAATCCGGGCGCCAATCAGATCTGTTCGGCGGCGACCCCGCAATTCTGCTCGGCCTATATCGCCAACTATTCGATCGGCCAGACGACGCTGGCGTCGCAGAATCTCGACCCCGAAAAGTCGCGCAGCTTCACCGCCGGCATCAAGGTCGATCCGGTGCGCGGCCTGTCGCTGACCGTCGACTATTACAACATCCGCAAGACCGGCGCGATCACCACCCCCGACCTGTCGCCCGCCATCGCCGCTTATTATGCGGGTGGCGCGATCCCGGCCGGGTTCGAGGTCATCCCGGATGCCGTCGACGTCAACAACCCGACCGCCACGCCGAAGATCGCCTTCGTCCGGTCGCAGCTGATCAATGCCCAGACGATCAAGTCGGAAGGCATCGATTTCGGGGTCAACGGCTTCTATGACTTCGGCTCGTTCCGCTGGAACACCAACCTGAACGCCAGCCTTATCCTGGAGCTGAGCACCACGGTGGACGGCGTGCGCCAGACCTATGTCGACACGCTGGGCAACTTCAACCTGACGGCCGGTTCGGGCACGTTCGAGTGGAAGGGCAACTGGGTCAACACCTTCGACTTCGGCGACTTCGCGCTGACGGGAACGGTCAACTACACCTCGGGCTATGACCTGTCGGCCATGGACCAGGGCGATGCTTACAAGGATTGCGGCCAGGCCCCGGCCTATTTTGGCTGCCGCGTGAAGAGCTACATCACGGCGGATGCGAACGCGTCGTTCAAGGTCAACGACAACTTCACCTTCTACGTGAACGTGCTGAACGTCTTCAACCGCCTGCCCCCGATCGATCCGGTCACCTACGGCGCGTACCTGTACAACGCGGTGCAGGGTGGCGATGGCATCTTCGGCCGCCAGTTCCGCGCCGGCGCCAAGTTCAACTTCTAACCCCAGGGTTCGCTCTCGCGAACCTTACTTGGGGGCGGTTCCTTCGGGAGCCGCCCCTTTTTATTGATTCGGACGATTAGCTCGTTGTCGGTTCAAAGGCATGTCTATCGATGTGTATTATTGCTATATGTTACTACTGCGCCAATGATCGAAATTTCGGCAATTAAAGTGAGGATATGCCCTCTTATAAGACATAATAAGTCATAATTGGCTGTTTATGTTGCATTAATGTATCAAGGCTTTTTAAAAAATCGAATACTATATAGTTTTTCCTTGGCGGGGCGCCGTCACCTCTCTGACATAGATTTGTCATCGACCAGCGCGGCGGTGAACAGATTGTGAACAGCGGTCGTTAGAGGGGGATTGTTGACATGATGAATCGCGCATTTTTCATGCGGGCCATATTGCGTACGGGTACGGCCCTGCCAGCATTGACAGTTTTGAGCGTAGGCAGCAGCGCGGTGATGCTTGCGGCTCCGGCGGCGGCGCAGGATTTTACGCAGGTCAACGCGACGGGCAAGATTCAGGGCACCGACGGCAAGGCGATCGCCGGAGCCTTGGTTACGGTGACGTCCAACTCGCAGGGCTTTTCGCGCACCGTCACGACCGATGGCGATGGCAGCTATCGCGTCTCGGCCCTGCCACAGGGTAGCTATACCTTCACGATCAGCGCGGACGAGTATGAAAGTTTCACGGACAAGGCCGTCGTTCTAAGGCAGGGCAATGCCGCGAACGAATTCGCACTGTCTCCGACAGGTGATACGGCAGGTGATGTGGTCGTGACGGCTGGACGCATCCGCGTGTCCGACTTTGACCGTAATACGGTCGGCGCCGTGATTCCGATCGGTGAGTTAGCCACCCGCGTTCCGGTTCAGCGTGATCTCACGTCCGTCGTCCTGCTCGCCCCCGGTACGGCTGCCGGCGACACGGCTTTCGGCAATCTACCGGCGGTTGCCGGCTCTTCGGTTTCGGAGAACGTCTTCTTCATCAACGGGTTGAACATTACCGAACTCCGCAAGGGACTGGGATCGGTCACCGTTCCCTTCGAATTCTACGACACCATCGAAACCAAGGTCGGGGCGATCTCAGCAGAATTTGGTCGCTTTTCGGGCGCGTTCGTGAACGCCACGACCAAGTCGGGCGGCAATAATTTCCATGGCGGATTGCTGTTCAACTACGAGCCGAATGCTCTACGTGAAACGCGACCCAATACGCTCTACGATTATAATCGCGCCGATTATCGCGATTCCAAGCAGACTAATATTTATCTGTCGGGGCCGATCATCAAGGATCACCTGTTCTTCTACGGTCTCTATCAATCCAATGATACGCGGACCGGGGATACCTATCTCAACAGCAATCCCAACACCGTCATTCCAGTCTTTAACCAGAATGGCGTCCAGACCGGCACCCAGACGATCGTACCGTTCAGCACGGGCAACGTCCGGACGACGACGCGGACGAGTTCGCCATTCTTTGGCGGCAAGATCGATGCAGTGATCGTTGACGGTCAGCGTCTGGAATTCACCTACTTCAACACCAAACAGACGCGCTACGACGACAATTTCGCGGTCGTCGATGCCAATGGTGGTACCTATGACAGCCGTACCGATCCGGCCGGTGCCTTTACGGGGCCGTATCGCGCAACGTCGGTCATCCTGTCCGGCGGCGAGAATTATGTCGCTCGGTACACCGGGCAGTTCACCAAGTGGTTCACCTTGTCCGCCGCCTATGGCCGGAACAAGAATCGTGACATCGTGACGCCGTCCAACACCGTTCTGCCTTCGGTATCGGACTCGAGCGGCCAGTTTACCCCGGCACTGATCGGCAATCCCGCGAATGTCATCAATGAAAACTCGGATACCCGCACCTTCTATCGCGCGGATGCCGACATTTTCGTCAATGCGTTGGGCAGCCATCATTTCCGTGGCGGCTATGACCGTGAAGAACTGACCAGCGTCGCTGTCACGCGTTACACCGGCAACGTGGCCTGGAATTATCAATTTTCCGGTGCCAGCGGTACGGATTACGCGCCGCCCAATACCCTGTATGTGTCGGGTCGTACCTTCGTGAACGGTGGTACGTTTAACACGCTGAACGAAGCCTTTTATCTTCAGGACAGCTGGAGTCTCTTCCAGGATCGGCTGAACTTCAACCTGGGCGTCCGCAACGACCGTTTCAGCAACAACAATGTCGCCAACGAGACCTATTACAAGTCCGGCAACCAATGGGCTCCGCGCCTGAACTTCTCCTTCGATCCGGTCGGTGATCGACGCACGAAGGTGTTCGGCTTCTATGGTCGTTATTATCTTCCGGTACCGACCAACACGAACATCCGCCTGGCCGGTGCGGAACTCGACTATACGCGGTATTTCCGTGTGGCGGGCGTCGGCGCGAACAATGTGCCGGTGCTTGGCGCTCCGCTCAACTTCGCCACGGCGCAGCCTTGCCCGGACACGCAGGTCCGCAATTGCGAGCTGATCTCGGATGGCAATCCCACGCCGACGGCGGCGACGGTGTCGCAGAATTTGAAGCCCCAATCGCGTGACGAATTCATCCTGGGATATGAGCAACGCCTCGGCGATCGGTGGAAGGTCAGCGCGTTCGGCACGTATCGCAAGCTGAACGAGTCGCTCGAGGACGTAGCGATCGATGCCGCCGTCCTCAATTATTGCCAGCAGCAGAATATCGCGGGATGCGGATCGATCTGGACCGGCTTCCATCAATATGTGCTGGTCAATCCCGGCGCGGCGGGGCGGATCACGCTTTCCGATCCGGTCAACGGCGAAACCAGCTTGCGTACCGTCGACTTTACGGCAGCACAGCTGGGGTATCCGAAGGCCAAGAGCGAATATAAGGCGGTAACGCTAGCCGTTGAGCGCGAGTTCGACGGGGTGTGGAGCCTTAACGCCAACTACACCTATGCCAAGAACATCGGTAATATCGAAGGCGGCATTCGTTCGGATAACGGCCAGAGCGACTCCGGCCTGACGACCGCATTCGACCAGCCTGGTTTGACTCTGGGAACTTATGGCTATCTGCCGACGGATATTCGCCATAACCTCAAGGTCTTTGGCTCCTACAAGATCGCCGACTGGTTCACGCTGGGCGCCAATGTCATTGCCCAGTCCCCGCGCCATTATGGTTGTATCGGTCGCGTGCCGAGCCGCATTGACCGGTTTGCAGGCGCTTATGGTGCGGCAGGCTTCTTCTGTAACGTGGTGAATGGCCAGATCGTGACCGATCCGGCAGCCGGTTCGGGGACGCCGTCGCAGAGCAATCTGCGCCTGACGCCTCGCGGTTCGGTGTTCGCGGGCGATTGGCTGACCCAGACCAACCTGACCATGGCGTTCACGTTGCCTGCTGAACTGTACAAGGCCACGTTGCGCGTCGACGTGTTCAACTTGTTCGCTGAGAAGGCGCGGATTGATTTCCAAGAAAACGGTACGCAGAATAACGGCAATCCGCGGGGCGATTATCGCTATCCTTCTTCTTATCAGGCACCACGTTCGATCCGATTGCAGCTCGGCTTCGACTTCTAACCCTAGAAATCCTCACAGACTCCAAATCCGGGGGCGGTTCCTTCGGGAGCCGCCCCCTTTTTCTTGAGGTTTACGCGACCGACAGCGTCAGCTTCCCGTCACCCTCGTCGACCGTGACGGTGGAGCCGTCCTTCACCTCGCCGCGCAGGATCGCCTCGGCCAGTGGGTCTTGAAGGTGCCGTTGCACCGCACGGCGCAGGGGCCGGGCACCATAGACCGGGTCGTAGCCCACCCGGCCCAGCCATTCGCGCGCCGCATCGGTCAGGTGCAGGCTGATCTTGCGATCGGCGAGCAGCTTGGCGACGCGGGCGACCTGAATGTCGACGATCGGGCCCATATGGCTCTGGCCCAGCCGGTGGAACAGGATGATCTCGTCCAGCCGGTTGAGGAACTCGGGGCGGAAATGCGCGCGCACGATCTCCATCACCTGCGGCTCGACGCTCTCGACACTTTGCCCGTCATCGACCGCCGCCAGATACTGGCTGCCGAGGTTCGAGGTCAGGATGATGAGCGTGTTCGAGAAGTCGACCGTCCGGCCCTGGCCATCGGTCAGGCGACCGTCGTCCAGCACCTGGAGCAGCACGTTGAACACGTCGCCATGCGCCTTCTCCACTTCGTCGAACAGCACGACCTGATAGGGCCGCCGCCGCACCGCCTCGGTCAGTACGCCGCCTTCCTCATAGCCGACATAGCCGGGAGGGGCGCCGATCAGCCGGGCGACGCTGTGCTTCTCCATGAACTCGCTCATGTCGAGGCGCACCATCGCGGACGGATCGTCGAACAGGAATTCGGCGAGCGCTTTGGTCAGCTCGGTCTTGCCGACCCCCGTCGGCCCCAGGAACAGGAAGGATCCGAGCGGCCGATTGGGGTCCTGCAAGCCCGCCCGCGCCCGGCGGACGGCGGTGGAGACGGCGCGGACCGCATCCTCCTGCCCAATAACCCGTGCGCCCAGCACTTCCTCCATGCGGAGCAGCTTCTCGCGTTCGCCCTGCATCATCCGCTCGACCGGCACGCCGGTCCAGCGACTGACCACGCCTGCAATATCGTCGGCGGTGACTTCCTCACGCAGCATCGCGCCCTCGGTCGCGGACTGCGCCTCGGCAAGTTGCTTTTCCAGTTGCGGAATGCGGCCATAGGATAGCTCCCCGGCCCGGGCGAGGTCGCCCGCGCGCTGTGCCTGTTCCAACTCGATCCGCGCTTGGTCGAGCTGTTCCTTCAGCTTGGCCTCGCCCGCGATCTTGTCCTTCTCGGCCTGCCAGCGCTGGGTCAGTTCGGCCGATTGCTGTTCGAGATTGGCGAGTTCCTCCTCCAGATGCTCGAGCCGATCGATGCTGGCGGCGTCGCTCTCACGACGCAGCCCCTCGCGCTCGATCTTCAGGCGCAAGATGCGGCGGTCGAGCGTCTCGATCTCCTCGGGCTTGGACTCCACCTCCATGCGGATGCGGCTGGCGGCTTCGTCCATCAGGTCGATCGCCTTGTCGGGCAGGAAGCGGTCGGTGATGTAGCGGTTGGACAGGGTCGCCGCCGCCACCAGCGCGCCATCGGTGATGCGGACGCCGTGATGGAGTTCGTACTTCTCCTTCAGCCCGCGCAGGATCGAGATGGTGTCCTCGACCGTGGGTTCGCCGACGAAGACCGGCTGGAACCGCCGCTGAAGCGCGGGGTCTTTTTCAACGTACTTGCGATACTCATCCAGCGTGGTCGCACCGACGCAGTGCAGTTCGCCGCGCGCCAGTGCAGGCTTGAGCAGGTTGGAGGCGTCCATCGCCCCGTCGCCTTTCCCAGCACCGATCAGCGTGTGCATCTCGTCGATGAACAGGATGATGTCGCCCTCGGCGGCCTTCACCTCGTCGAGCACGCCCTTCAGCCGTTCCTCGAACTCGCCGCGATATTTGGCACCGGCGATGAGCGAACCCATATCAAGCGCCATCAGCTTGCGGTCTTTCAGCGTATCCGGCACGTCGCCATTGGCGATACGCAGCGCGAGGCCTTCGGCGATCGCGGTCTTGCCGACGCCCGGCTCGCCGATCAGCGCGGGATTGTTCTTGGTCCGGCGGGCGAGGATCTGGATGGTGCGACGGATCTCTTCGTCGCGGCCGATCACGGGGTCGAGCTTGCCATCCTTGGCCGCCTGGGTCAGGTCGCGGGCGAATTTCTTGAGCGCGTCATAGCGATCCTCAGCCCCCGCCGTATCGGCGGTGCGGCCCTGACGCAGTTGTTCGATCGCGCCGTTCAGCGCCTGGGCATGGACGCCGCCCGCCGCCAGTGCCTTGCCGCCCGCCGTGGTCGAGGCCAGGGTGAGCGCGAGCAGCAATCGCTCGACGGTGACGAAGCTGTCGCCCGCCTGTTGCGCAATCTGTTCGGCCTGGTCGAGCACGCGGACGAGATCATTGTCCAGGCCGGGCGAGCTCTGCGCGCCCGAGCCGGAGACGGCCGGAATCTTGGCGAGCGCGGCATCGGTCTCGCGCTCGACCCGCTTGGCATCGCCCCCCGCCGCCTGGATCAAGCCGGCGGCCATGCCCTGATCGTCCTCGATCAGCGCCTTCAGCAGGTGTTCGGGGGCGATACGCTGATGGCTGTTGCGGATCGCCACGGTCTGCGCGGCTTGCAGAAAGCCTTTCGCACGGTCGGTGAATTTCTCGATGTTCATCTGGAATTCCTGTCGCTTTTCAGGTCAGATGGTGTTGCTTATTTGCAACACAAGGGGCGGTCGCACTTCCGGTCCCGCCAAGATGGGGAAGCCGTTTCGATTGCGAAAGGGTAATTGCCCCCCATGTGGTTGAAATTCCGTCCGTCGTAGCGGATTGCGGTCCGCAGAGTGCCCGCTATGCTCGGACCATATACCGAGTGGGGAGACTCAAAGAGATGCGTATCAAGTCCGTGGCGCTGGCCGGCGTCGCCGCCCTGGCGTTCGCCGTGCCGGGTCAGGCCGTTCTGGCGCAAGCCGTGCCCGCCAAGGCGGCCGCCGCCAAGCCCGCGCCCGTCGCCACGCTCGTGAAGGCGGTCGACATCCCCTATCAGACCTTCACCCTGCCCAACGGCCTGCGCGTCGTCGTCCATACCGACCGCAAGGCGCCCGTCGTCGCGGTCAGTGTGTGGTATGATGTCGGCTCCAAGCATGAGCCCAAGGGCAAGACCGGCTTTGCCCATCTGTTCGAACATCTGATGTTCAACGGATCGGAAAACGCACCGGGCGATTTCTTCGCACCGCTCAAGTCGGTGGGCGCCACCGACTATAACGGCACCACCTATTTCGACCGGACCAACTATTTCGAGACGGTGCCGACCGCCGCGCTCGACCGAGCGCTGTTCCTGGAATCGGATCGCATGGGTCATTTGCTCGGCGCGGTGACGCAGGACGTGCTCGATGAGCAGCGCGGCGTCGTCCAGAATGAAAAGCGCCAGGGCGACAACCAGCCCTACGGCCTGACCCAGTACAAGATCCTGTCGGGGCTGTTCCCCGCCGGCCATCCTTACGCCCACTCCACCATTGGTTCGATGGCCGATCTTGACGCGGCGTCGCTCGACACGGTCAAGGACTGGTTCCGCAGCCATTATGGCCCGAACAATGCCGTGCTGGTGCTGGCCGGCGATATCGATGTCGCGACCGCCAAGCCCTTGGTGGAGAAATATTTCGGTGACATCCGCAGTGGGCCGGAAAGCGTCCTGCCGACGGTGACGATCCCGACGCTGCCCGCGCCCGTCAACGAAGTGATGAAGGACCGTGTCGCGGCGGTCATGATCAGCCGCAACTGGGCGGTCCCCGGCCTGAACGATCCGGAAAGCGCGCCGCTGGTCGTCGCGGCTTCGGTACTGGGCGGACTCGCTTCGTCGCGGCTCGACAATATCCTGGTCAAGCAGGAGAAGCTGGCGGTGCAGGTCTCGGCGAGCGACCGTGTCTTCTCGCAGGTCGGCATGTTCAACATTACCGCGATCGTCCGCCCTGGCGTCGACCCGGCGCTGGTCAACAAGCGGATGGAGGAGATCCTTGCCGATTTCCTGAAGAACGGCCCAACCGTCGACGAAGTGAAGCGTGTCGCGACCAGCATGGTGTCGAACCGTGTGCGCGGGCTGGAATCGGTCGGCGGTTTCGGCGGCAAGGCGGTCGCCTTGGCCGAGGGCGCGCTCTATTCGAACGATCCCGGCTTCTACAAGAAGCAGCTCCAGGCGATCGCCGCGCAGACGCCCGCGACCGTGAAGGCGGCGGCGGACAAGTGGCTGTCGCGGCCGGCCTATACGCTGACCGTCGTGCCGGGCGCGCGTGACGCCTATGAGGAGGCGAAGGTCCCGCCGCGCGCCGATGTGCCCGCCGCCCCGGAGCAGCCGGTCAAGGGCACGCGTGGACCCCTGCCCGAGGTGGGTGAGGTCAAGCCGCTGAGCTTCCCCGCCGTCCAGCGGACCCGCCTGTCGAACGGGGTGGAACTGGTCTATGCGCAGCGCACCGCCGTGCCGGTGACGCAGATCGCGACCTCGTTCGATGCGGGCCTGGCCGCCGATGTGCCGGGCAGACTGGGCACCGAGCGGATGATGCTGGGCCTGTTGGAGGAGGGGACGACCCGCCGCAACTCGATCGCCATCGCCGAGGAGCAGGAGCGGCTGGGCGCATCGATCGGCACCGGCGCGTCCAACGACCGCACCACCGTCGACATGAGCGTGCCGAGCGCCAATCTGGCGCCCGCGCTCGACCTCTATGGCGATGTGATCCGCAACCCGGCCTTTGCCGAGACGGAACTGGCGCGCGTCAAGGCGCAGGTGCTGGCGGGCATCAAGCAGGAACTGACCAGCCCGCAGGGGCTGGCGAACCGCGTCCTCCCGCCGCTCGTCTATGGCCCGACCAGCCCCTATGCCAAGGCGCAGGGCTTGGGCGATCCGCGCGCGGTGGCGGCGCTGACCCGCGCCGATCTGGTCGCCTTCCACCAGGCCTGGCTCCGCCCCGACAAGGCGAAGATCTTCGTGACCTCGGACCGTCCTTTGGCTGAGGTGAAGGCCGCGCTTGACCAAGCATTCGCCGACTGGCGCGGCGCGGGGGCGGCGGGGACGAAGAGCTTTGCCGCCGGCACGCCCTCGGCCCCGAAGATCGTCCTGATCAACCGGCCCGACAGCCCGCAGTCGATGATCCTGGCCGGCGCGCCGACGCCGCTCAAGGGCACGGACGACATGCTGCTCGTCAACACGGCGAACGATGCGCTGGGCGGCAGCTTCCTCAGCCGGATCAACACCGATATCCGCGAGACCAAGCATTGGTCCTACGGCGTGCGGGGTGGTTTCCAGACCTCCGAATATGCCGCGCCCTATGTGATGTCGGCGCCGGTCCAGGCGGACAAGACCGGCCCGTCGATCGCCGCGCTGCGCACCGATGTCGCCGAATTCCTGACGACCAAGCCGATGGACCAAGTGGAATTCGACCGGGCGATCACCGGGGCGATCCGTTCGCTGTCGGGCAATTTCGAGACCTCGGGCGCCGTCCTGTCGGCCATGCAGACCAACGATCTGCTGCGCCGGCCCGACAATTACTATGCGACGATCACCCCGCGGTATCGCGCGATGACGGTGGGCGAACTGAACAAGTCGATCCAGGCGGCGTTGGACCCGAAGGAATTTGTGTGGGTCGTCGTCGGCGATGCCAAGTCGGTAAAGCCCCAGCTTGACGGGCTGGGCCTGCCGGTCGAAGTGGTTGAGGCCGCCGACGTGGCGGGGGCGGCACCGGCCGCACCGGCCGGCGCCGGCCAGTAACGCCGGGTCAGCAAGGAGAGCGAAGATGGCCGATATCGACGGCACCTGGAACTGCACCGTGAAGTCGCCGCTGGGTGACCAGGACATGACGCTGACGGTCACGACCGAGGGCGATCGTTTCACCGGCTCCGGCGGTGGCCAGATGGGGGCGATGGATATCGAAGGCGATGTGTCGGGCAACACCATCAGCTGGAAGATGTCGATCAACTCGCCGATGCCGATGACGCTGGATTGCGAGGCGACCGCCGATGGCGATACGCTGACCGGATCGGTGGGCGCGGGCGCGTTCGGCAGCTTCCCTCTGTCGGGGACGCGCGCGGGCTGATCACCGCGCCGTGATTTGGGGAAGGGCGGTGCGTCGGGATGGACGCGCCGCCCTTTTCTTTGGGTGGGGCGTGGCCTTCGACTTCGCTCAGCCTGAACGGCCGCTGGGAATGAGGTCTGGATACCTAACCCCGTTCAGCCTGAGCGAAGTCGAAGGCCAAGGGCTGAAGCCGCCACATAACCGGTTCAATTCCCGCCAAATCCCGTTACGCTGCCCCAAAGAACCAAAAAGGGGACAAGCATGATCGACCGGCGGCATTTCCTGGGGGGCACGGCGGCACTGGCCGTGGCGGCGGGCAGCGAGGGCGTCGTCGCCCAGAATACGCCTTCCACCCGGCTGACCGCGCTGTTCGACACGCTGGTCCAGGAACAGTTGCGCCGCAGTCCGGAAGGGGCGACGAGCCTGGGTCTCGACACCGGCGCCAATGCCGATCTGCGCGGCAAGCTCTCGAACCAGTCGCCCGCGGGCCTCGCGGCGGCGAAGGCAGCGACCAAGGCCGATCTGGTGCGGCTGCAGGCGATCGACCCCGCCACCCTGTCACCCGAAGAGCGTATCGATCTGGAATCGATACTCTACACCCGCCGCTCGGCTGAGGCGGTGCAGGCCTTTGACTTTGGCGGCTATTCCTATGGCCCCAGCCCCTATGTCGTGTCGCAGCTATCGGGCGCCTATCAGTCGGTGCCCGATTTCCTCGACACCAAGCACAAGATTGCCACGGCCGGCGATGCCGATGCCTATCTGATGCGCCTGCGTGCCTTTGGCCGGCAGATGGAGGCGCAGACCGATCGGATGCGCCATGACGCAGGGCAGGGCGTGGTGCCGCCCGACTTCATCCTTGATCTGGCGCTCGAGCAGATGGGCAAGTCCCGCCAGCCCGCGAGCGAAGCGCTGGTCGTCCAGTCGCTCGCCCGCCGCGCCGCCGAAAAGGGGCTGGGTGATCGCTATGCGCAGGCCGCCGCCAAAATCTATGAGACGGAGGTGCTGCCCGCGCTCGACCGCCAGATCGCCTATGCCAAGGAGCTTCGCAAGCGCGCCACGCATGACGCCGGTGTGTGGAAGTTGCGCGAAGGCGCAGCCTATTATCCGGTGGCGCTGAAGGCCAATACGACGACCAGCTTCTCGCCCGACGAGGTCCACCGCTTTGGGCGCGACCAGGCGGCGATGCTGTCCGCCCGGCTGGATGCGCTGCTGAAGAAACAGGGCTTTACCAAGGGGACGGTCGGCCAGCGCATGGCCGCGCTCTACAGGAATCCCGACCAGCTCTATCCCAACACCGACGAGGGCAAGCGCGCCGCCATCGCCTATTGCAACGCCCGGCTCGACGCGATCCGCACCCGCCTGCCGCAAGTCTTCGAGCGTATCCCGCCTTATGGTTTCGAGGTGCGGCGCGTGCCGCCACAGACCGAGGCGGGGGCGGCGGCGGCGTTTGCGCAAGGGCCGGCGATCGACGGGTCGCGCCCGGGCCTCGTCTATTTCAACCTGAAGGACAGCGCCGACTGGCCCAAATTCTGTCTGGCGACGACCGTCTATCACGAAGGGCTGCCGGGGCATCAGATGGAGGGCGGCTTGGCGCTGTCCAACACGCGGCTGCCGCTGATCCGCAAGATCAACGGTTTCTCGGGCTATGGCGAGGGCTGGGCGCTCTATGCCGAGCAACTGGCCGACGAGATCGGCATGTATGACGACGATCCGCTGGGGCAGCTCGGCTATCTGAAATTCCTGCTGTTCCGCGCCAATCGCTGCGTGGTCGATACCGGGCTGCATCATCTGCGTTGGACCCGCGAACAGGCGATCCTCCACTTCGTCGAGGCGGAGGGGGAGGCCGAGGGCTTCGCCACGCGCGAGGTCGAGCGTTACTGCGTCAACCCGGGCCAAGCGGCGAGCTACAAGCTGGGCCATTCGGTCTTCGTCGACATTCGCGATCTGGCGAAGAAGCGACAAGGTGACCGGTTCGACCTGAAGGCGTTCCACACCGCCGTGCTGCGCCATGGCCGCGTGCCGCTCGACGTGCTCCGCCGGATCGGGGAGCAATGGGCGACTTGACGGTCGAAGTTTGCCCGTTCAGGGCGCATTTACTGGTATGCCGTACCCTGTCTGGATATATTGTCAGGACCGGTGTGCACGTCCATATGTATGTAACCATGAAGAGGATGCGGACCATGACTACGTTCCATCGCCGCCTCCGTCGACGGAATGCCGGTACGTTGATGTTGGTGGGGGCTGCGACCCTCACCCTCGATCAGGGCCTCAAAATGCCAGCGCGGTCCCAGGATAAGCAAGCGATGGCGAGTGACTGGGACGCCGTGGGGCGTTATTTGCACCACGCGGTCGACCGGGCTGCTGATCTGCCGGTGGTACGTTAAGCCCCATGGCCATTTCGGCTGAGGGAAACCGTCCAATGCTCGAACCGGGACAGCCGGACGATCAGGCTTTCCCCGCCACGATACAGGTCGATGTGCGCGAACCGCAAACTTCGGAATTTCTTGAGCAATTGGCGCCTCTCATCCCCGCCGAGAATCTTCCTAAGGCGGAGACGATCATCGCCGAGTTGACGATGCGCCATTCCGGACCTCTGCCGCCCGCGCGGGAACTGGCGAATTACAAGGCCGTAGACGAGAGCTTTGCCGAGCGGATCATGCGGATGGCCGAGCGGGAACAAGCGGCCAGACATGCTATGCCGGGCGAGTTTCTGAAGCGGGAATATGCGCTCAAGTCGCGTGGACAACATTATGCCCTCGCGCTGGCGATCTGCATTTTGGTGTTTGCAGGATATCTCGCCTATCTCGGCGATAGCGAGACGGCGGGCAAAGTCGCCATCGGAACGCTGGTCGGGATCGTGGGCATTTTCGTGGTTGGTAAGGCTGCCGATATTTATGGTGAGCGCAAAGCCGACGATAAGCCCGAGTAGGGTTACCGCGCCACCCGCGTAATATGCCCCATCTTGCGGCCGGGCCGGGCTTCGCCCTTGCCATAAAGGTGCAGATGCGCGCCCTTTTCGCCGAGCGCCGGTTCCCAGGCATCGTCGCCGATCAGGTTTTCCATCTGCACCTGCGCCCCCGTCAGCGACGTATCGCCCAAAGGCAGGCCGCAAATGGCGCGGATATGGTTTTCGAACTGCGAGGTTTCCGCACCCTCGATCGTCCAATGGCCCGAATTGTGGACGCGCGGCGCCATCTCGTTGAAGACGGGGCCGTTCGCGGTTGCGAAGAACTCGCAGGCCAGCACGCCGACATAGCCCAGCTCTTCGGCGATGCGCAGGGCCAGGGCAGTCGCTTCCTCGGCTTGGGCGGCGATCTCGGCCGGTGCGGGCAGGGTGGAGGTGCGCAGGATCGCGTCGCGGTGGACATTGTGCGGCGGGTCGTAGCGGACAGTGGTTCCGTCTAGGCCGCGCGCGACGAGAATCGAGAATTCGTGGGTGAAGTCGATAAAGCCTTCCAGCACCGCCGGGCCGCCGATCGCTTCCCAGGCGGCGGGGGCATCGGCCATCTCGCGGATCAGCGCCTGCCCCTTGCCGTCATAGCCGAAGCGGGTGGTCTTCAGGATGGCGGGGCAGCCGATCCGCTCCAGCGCGGCGGTCAGGTCGGCGGCGCAGTTTACCTGGGCCCAGGGGGCGGGACGACCGCCAACCTTCTCGACAAAGCTCTTCTCGGCGATCCGGTCCTGCGCGACGCGAAGCGCTGCGGGGGCGGGATGGACGGGCACGCGCTCGGCCAGCCATTCGACCGGCGTGACGTCGACATTCTCGAACTCATAGGTCACGACGTCGCAGGCCGCGACGAAATCGGCCAGCACGACCTTGTTGTGATAGTCGGCACGGGTGAGCGAAGACGCGGTCTGTGCCGCCACGCTCTCTTCATCGGGGGCCAGCACATGGGTGCGATAGCCGAGCTGCGCGGCGGCCACCGCGAGCATCCGGCCCAACTGTCCACCACCCAGGATTCCGATCGTCGCGCCCGGCTTCAACATGACTTTACCCTTGGGGATCGTTGGCGACGCTGTCGGTCTGGCGCTGACGCCAGGCCTTCAACCGCTCGGCCAGGCCTTCGTCCGAAAGCGACAGGATCGAGGCGGCGAGCAGCCCCGCATTGATCGCGCCAGCCTTGCCGATGGCGAGCGTGCCGACAGGAATGCCGCCGGGCATCTGAACGATCGACAGCAGGCTATCCATGCCCTTCAACGCCTTGGATTCGACCGGCACGCCGAGGATGGGAAGATGCGTCATCGAGGCGGCCATGCCCGGCAGATGCGCCGCACCGCCTGCACCCGCGATGATGACCTTGATCCCGCGATCGGCGGCACCCGTGGCGTAATCATACAGGCGCTGCGGCGTGCGATGCGCGGAGACGACGCGGGTCTCATGTTCGACGCCCAGCGCTTCCAGCGTCTCGGCGGCGTGCCGCATGGTTTCCCAGTCCGACGTGGACCCCATGATGATTCCGACCGAAACCATATCCGTTGTTCCGCCTTAGCCCCTTTGGCCCCGGTGCCGGGAAGCGCGCTGACTAGCGGGACGGGGCGAGGGGGGCAACCTATCTATACGTCAACCCGCCGCCTATTTCAGCGCGCGACGTAGCGCAGGGATGGACCGCCCTGCGGGCGTATCGTCGAACTTCCCCGAATAGGTCGGATCGACCGCCCAGCGCCCGCCCTCCTCGCGCAGCACCACGGCGGTACGAAAATGGGCATTGGGAGAGGATACGTCGTAGATCAGGCCGATCCGCTGCCGCTGGTCATCGGGCGACAGAATACCGGCGGCGACCAGCGCGTCGCAACTATAGGCATCGGTATCGCCGACCCCCAGGGTCATCAGCCGCTGACGGTCGATCGTCACGCCGCACTGACCCGCGGACAGGCCGTGATTTTCGACGGTCCTGAACCCCGAGAGCGTCACCCGACGCTTGTCGGTCAGCGTGATCGTCACAGGCTTGCCGTCGGGCGTGCCCGACGGTGTCGTGGCAGGGGAGGGTGAGGGCACCGCAGGAACCGAGACGCCAGGGGCCGCCCCATTGTCGGGCTTGGCCGGAACCGACCGCGCGGGCGCTCCGCAGGCGAGGAGCAGCAGGGCGGCTGGCAAGCCGATGGTCGGGTGGGGGCGCATCGTCATCGTACTCCAGCCGGTTGACGCGCCGGGGCGGGTGTCGCGGGAGCAAACCGCTCATAGGCCCTGCGCATTTTGCCGTCATAATCGTTCTGCGTGTAGTTGGGTCCGTTATAGGCGCGGGCGAATGTGGCCCAGTCGCGCGCCTGGATCGCCGTCTTCATCCCCGGATTGGCGGCGATGAAACGGGCGAAGGCCTTCAGATGCTCGGACCGGCGAAGCATCATGGCATCGACAAAAGCGGCGACGGTGGGATGCCCAGCCGCCCCGTGATTTTCGCCCAGTATCTGGAACAGGCCCCAGGATGCCGACTTCAACGCAGCGGTTTCATCGAGCATCGCCGCCCGGCGCAGGCGATCATATTGTCGCGACGACGGGCCATATCCGCCCCAGCGCGGGGTCGAGATGTCGGGGTGGCTGCGATTGTAGAGACCATGCGTATGCTTGGCGAATTTATGCCGTTCGAACAGGATGATTGGACGGCCCATCATGTCCCAAGGCTCGTCCCTGGCCTCGGTGTCCGCCACCGCCTTGATCGCGGCGACCTCGCACCCCAGGGTCGTGGCCGCCGTCGCATAATCGGCCTCGGTCAGCGTATCACCCTGATGCGCCCAGCACAGCGACCGAAAGATGCGATGCTGCGGGCCGGCGATCTGGTCGAGGTCGAGCCGGGCCAGTGTTCCGCCGCGCGGCGACACCACGCCGTCGGGCACCGCCAGCGCTGCCCCGTCCTTCTGAAAACCCAGTATCGCCCGTGCGGTGGCAGGGTCATACTGGCCGTTGACCTCTGGCGGCGGCGCGCCGTCCAGCCAGCGGGCGTGGCGGACCAGCAGGCGCTGGATGGCGGTGACATCGTCGGGATGGTTGGGGGCTCCGCGCCCCACGGCCGCTCGAATCGTCGTCATGGCGCTCTTCCTGTCGTGATAACGGGAACAGACGTTGAGACTGCACGATCCGTGGCGTGGATCAAGCCTCGTGCGACGGGCGCGACCGACCCATCGGCCAGGCGATGGGTCGGCCTTATGTAGGGATCGATCAGCGCTCCGACAGATAATAGCGGTCGGTCGGTGTCAGGTCGTCGGCCAGTTCATAGACGATCGGCTGGCCGGTCGGGATTTCCAGGCCGGTGATCTCGTCGTCCGGAATGTTCGACAGATGCTTGACCAGCGCGCGCAACGAGTTGCCGTGCGCGGAGATCAGCACGCGGTTGCCGTCGCGCAGCGCCGGTGCGATACGCTCGTCCCAATAGGGCAGGACGCGCTCGATCGTGTCCTTCAGGCTTTCGGTGGCGGGCACCGGGATGCCGGCATAACGGCGGTCGATTGACAGATCGAACTCGCCACCCGCCTCGGCCGGGGGCGGGGGTACGTCAAAGCTGCGGCGCCAGATCTTGACCTGCTCGTCGCCATGCTTGGCCGCCGTCTCCGCCTTGTCGAGGCCGGTCAGCCCGCCATAATGGCGCTCGTTCAACCGCCAATGCTTTTCGGTCGGCAGCCAGAGACGGCCCATCACCTCCAGCGCGAGGTTCAGCGTCTTGATCGCGCGGGTCTGGAGGCTGGTGAAGGTCAGGTCGAAGTCGAGACCCTTCTCGGCCATCAGCGCACCCGCCGCGCGCGCCTCGGCGGCGCCCTGCGCGGTCACGTCGACGTCCCACCAGCCGGTGAAGCGGTTCTCCAGATTCCAGGCGGACTGGCCGTGGCGGATCAGGACGAGCTGGGGCATGGAAACTCCTTCAATGTGATGACGCCCGCATAGAGGGACGGGCGGGCGGGGTCGAGGTCAGCCGCGGAAACGGGTCTGGGTCGAAGCGGGATTGGCCTTCAGCACGCGGCCCATGCGCGTCGGCCGGTCGAGCAGCTCGCCGCCGCAATCGGGGCAGGTCTCGTCCAGTTCGTCGGCGCATTCGGCGCAGAAGGTGGTCTCCAACGAGCAGATGAAGGCGCCGCCCTGGGATGGGGGCAAGTCCGCGCCGCAGCGCTCGCAATCGGGACGCATCTCCAGCATCAGGCGGCGACCTCGCGCACCACGTCGCAGATGCGGTCGACCAGCGTCTCGACCTGGGCCTTGTCCTCGCCCTCGGCCATCACGCGGATGACGGGCTCGGTGCCCGAGGGGCGGATGACCAGGCGACCACGCCCGGCCAGTTCGGCCTCGGCGGCGGCGATGACGCCCTGCACCTTCTCATGCTCCAGCGGCTTGCCGCCCGCGAAGCGGACATTCTTCAAAAGCTGGGGCAGCGGATCGAAACGGTGCAGCACCTCGCTGGCGGGCGCGCCGGCGCGCTTGATCTCGGCCAGCACCTGGAGCGCGGCGACCAGTCCGTCGCCGGTGCGGGCATAGTCGGACAGGATGATATGCCCCGACTGCTCGCCGCCGACATTGTATCCGCGCGTGCGCATCGCCTCCAGCACATGGCGGTCGCCAACCTTGGTGCGGACGAGACCCAGTCCCTGCGCAGCCAGATGCCGCTCCAGCCCGAGATTGGACATGACGGTCGCGACCAGACCGCCGCCGGCCAGCCGGCCCTCGCGGGCATAGCTGGTGGCGATCGTCGCCATCAACTGGTCGCCATCGACGATCATGCCCTTTTCATCGACGATGATTAGCCGGTCGGCGTCGCCGTCGAGCGCGATGCCGATATCCGCGCCGCTCGCGACCACCGTCTCGGCCAGCGTCTGCGGCGCGGTCGAGCCGACGCCGTCATTGATGTTGGTGCCGTTGGGCGTCACGCCGATCGCGACCACGTCGGCACCCAGTTCCCAGAGCGCGGCGGGGGCGACCTTGTACGCCGCGCCGTTCGCGCAATCGATCACGACGCGCAGCCCGTCGAGGCGCAGCGATTGCGGGAAGGTCGACTTGGCGAAGTGGATATAGCGGCCGGCGGCGTCGTCGACCCGGCGGGCGCGGCCGATCTTGCCCGAGGGCACCAGCGGCACCTTCTCCTCGATCAGCGTCTCGATCGATTCCTCGGCCTCGTCGGATAGTTTGTAGCCATCGGGCCCGAACAACTTGATGCCATTGTCGGCGAAGGGATTGTGGCTGGCCGAGATCATCACGCCGATATCGGCGCGCATCGAATGGGTCAGCATCGCGACGGCGGGCGTCGGCAGCGGGCCGACCATGACCACGTCCATGCCGACGCTGGTGAACCCGGCGACCAGCGCGGATTCGAGCATATAGCCCGACAGGCGGGTATCCTTGCCGATCACCACGCGGTGGCGGTGGTCGCCCCGCAGGAAATAGGCTCCGGCGGCCATGCCGACCTTCATCGCCATTTCGGCGGTCATCACCGCGCCATTGGTCGCCCCGCGAATGCCATCAGTACCGAAATATTTTCTTGCCATACAGCCGGGTCCCTGCCGGATTAAGAGCGGGACGCCGCAAACGCCCCTGGATCGACATCGTCCTTAGCGCGGGGTGGCGCAAAGCTCAAAGAACCGAAACGTCCCAAAGCAATAGGGCCGAAGCCATGATGGAATTGCCATGTCGCGTGCCACGCTGATCCTTCTAAGCCTTGCCGCGGGCCTGATCGCCGGGGTGGCGGTCGCGAGCCTGGCCCCGGGGAGTGCGGAGATGACGATCGCGGTGGCGCGACCGATCGGCACGTTGTGGCTCAACGGGTTGCAGATGACGGTCATCCCGCTGGTCGTGACGCTGCTGATCACCGGGGTGGCGGCGACCGCGCAGGCGGCGCAGGCCGGGCGGATCGCGGGCCGCGCCATCGCGACCTTCCTGTCGCTCGACGCGTTGACCGCGAGCATGGCGGCGATCGTCACCCCGCTGCTCCTGACGCTGGCGCCGATGCCGCGCGGCGCGGGACAGGCGCTGCGTGCGGCGCTGGGCCATGCCGAGCCGGTCGCCCCGTCGCCGCCCATCGCCGAGTTCATCACCGGCATCGTCCCGACCAACATCTTCGCGGCGGCGACCAACAATGCGCTGTTGTCGCTGATCCTGTTCACGCTCGCCTTCGCCTTTGCGATCACCCGGATCGAGGGGGAAGCACGCGACTTGCTGTTGCGCGTGTTCACGGCGATCCGTGACGCGATGCTGGTCCTGATCGGCTGGGTCCTGTGGCTGGCGCCGCTGGGGGTGTTCGCCCTGGCGCTGGTCGTCGGCGCGAGCGCGGGCGGCGCGGCGTTCGGGGCGCTGGCGCATTATATCGCGATCATCGCCAGCGTCGGCATCGTCGTCATGCTGATGGCGTATGGGGTTGCGGCGATCATCGGTCGCACCGCGCCCGGCCGCTTCGCCCGCGCGCTGGCCCCGGCCCAGGCGGTGGCGATCTCGACCCAAAGCTCGCTCGCCAGCCTGCCGGCAATGATCGAGGGGACCAAGGTCTTGCGCATCGCGCCGGCCACTTCCGGGCTGGTCCTGCCCATGGCGGTGGCGATGTTCCGCGCGACCCAGCCCGCGATGAACGTCGCCGTCGCGCTCTATATCGCCCATTGGTTCGGGATCGTGCCCGACATGGCCTCGGTCGCGGCGGCGGTGGTTGTGGCGATCCTGGTCTCGCTGGGCTCGGCGAGCCTGCCATCGCAGATCACCTTCTTCGCCTCGATCGCGCCGGTCTGCGTCGCGCTGGGGGTGCCCGCCGCACCCTTGGGGCTGCTGATCGCGGTGGAGACGATTCCCGATATTTTCCGGACGCTGGGCAATGTCAGCATGGACCTTGCCGCCACCGCGACCGTTTCGCGGTGGAGCGGCACAACCGGCAAGGACGTCCCATGAAATATCGCACGCTAGGCCCCGAATTCGAGGTTTCCGCACTCGGTCTCGGCTGCATGCCGATGGCGGGTGTCGGCAGGAATATGTACGGTGAGGCAAACGAGGCGGAGAGCATCGCGACCATCCACCGCGCGATTGAGCTGGGCGTGACCCTGTTCGACACCGCCGAAATCTATGGCCCCTTGGTCAATGAGGAACTGGTCGGTCGTGCCATTCGCGGCAAGCGCGATGCGGTGGTGATCGCGACCAAGTTCGGTTTCCGCTATGACGACAACGGCATGACCGGGGTCGATTCCACCCCCGCCAATGTCCAACGCGCCTGCGAAGGCTCGCTCAAGCGGCTGGGGATCGAGACGATCGATCTGTTCTACCAGCACCGCGTCGATCCCCATGTACCGATCGAGGATACGGTCGGCGCCATGGGGCGGCTGGTCGAACAGGGCAAGGTTCGCCGCTTGGGGCTTTCGGAGGCGAGCGCCGAGACGATCCGCCGTGCCGCCGCCGTCCATCCGATCGCGGCGGTGCAATCGGAATATTCGCTTTGGGAACGCGATGTCGAGGCCGACATCCTGCCGGTCGTGCGCGAACTGGGCATCGGTTTCGTGCCGTACAGTCCGCTGGGGCGCGGTTTTCTGACCGGTCAGATCACGCGCCGCGAAGAGCTGCCCGAGGGCGATTATCGGCGCAACGATCCGCGCTATTCCGAAGAGAATTTCGATCGCAACTTGAAGGTCGTCGAGGTGGTGAAGCAGATCGCCGCCGCGCATGATGCCAGTGCGGCGCAGGTGGCGCTGGCGTGGCTGTTGGCGCAGGGCGACGACATCGTGCCGATTCCGGGCTCGAAGCGGCGTGCGACGCTGGAGGATTCGATGAAGGCGGCGGAACTGACGCTGTCGGCGGAGGAACTCGCCAAGCTGGACCAAGCCTCGCCGCGTGGTGGCACGGCAGGACCGCGTTATGGCGAGAAGGCGATGGCGATGACGCGGCTCTGAGCGTTTCCTCGAATCCTGCCCCCGTTCGCACTGAGCGAAGTCGAAGTGCACGGGATTGCGCTCGCGGACAGGCGGACGCTGGGCTTCGACTTCGCTCAGCCTGAACGGAGGGTGGGTATTGGGGGCGGTCGGGCGGAAGAAGCCCGACCGCCTCACCACCATCAAAGCGGCTTCTGCTCCAGCCGCGTGTCCACACCCGCCGCCGCCGGCTCGGCCAGTTCCTTGGTCCCGGCCAGTGCACCTTCCGCCTTGAGCAGGTCGAGGTGCATCAGCTTGGCGACGAAGGGCGATACGACCAGCACGACCACGCCGATCCCGATCGAGAACCAGCCGATCCGCGTATAGACGTCGAGCACCTTGTCCGGCCCCGCGCCTTCGCCACCGGTCGCCTGCGCGATCAGGCCGGCGATGAAGTTGCCCGCCGCCGTCGCCAGAAACCAGGTGCCCATCATCAGCCCGGTCATGCTGGGCAGCGACAGCCGCGTCATCGCCGCCAGACCGACGGGCGAGAAGCAGAGCTCGGCCATGGTGTGGATCAGATAGACGAGGATGACGAAGATCACCGGCGTCGGCGCGCCCGCATAGGCCGCGGCACCCGCGACCAGCACCATGAAGCCCGCGCCGACGCCGACCAGACCGATGCCGAATTTGAACGGCGCGCTCGGCTCCCATCCGCGCTTGCCCAGGATCGTCCAGAGCGCGGCGAACAGGGGAGCGAGCAGGATGATGAAGATCGAATTGACCGACTGGAAGGCGGACGCCGGGATGGTCCAGCCCAGCAGCGTGCGGTCGACCGAGCGATCGGTATAGAGGTTCAGCGACGACCCCGCCTGCTCGAACAAGGCCCAGAAGAGCGGGCAGAGCGCGATCAGGAACAGCGCGGCGAAGATGCGGTCGCGGTCGACCTTGGGCAATGTGAAGACCGCGCGCCACAGGATGAAGGCGACGGTCGCGCCCGCGAACACGACCAGCAGCGTGCCGACCGCGTCCTGATGCTGGATCAACTGCCAGGTGATGACCGTGGCGAGGATCGCGCCGAGATAGATCAGCCATTCGCGCGACAGGCCAGCGACCACGGGTGTACGCAGCACCGGCAGCGACGGGGCTTCGCCCGCGCCGTGCAGCTCACGCTTCAGCGCGACGAAGGCGACCAGGCCGAGCAACATGCCCACGCCGGCTGCGCCGAAGCCATAAGCCCAGCCCACCGTCTCGCCGAGCACACCGCATACGATCGGCCCGAGCGCGCCGCCGGCATTGATGCCCATATAGAAGATCGAGAAAGCGGGATCGCGGCGCATGTCGTCGCGCGCATAAAGCTGTCCCACCAGCACCGAGATATTGGCCTTCAGGAAGCCGGTGCCGATCACGATCGAGGCGAGGGCGAGGTAGAAGCCCTGCAGATAGGCCCCCGTCGCGCCTTGCGGTCCCTCCATCACCGCGATCAGGATATGGCCGAAGGCGATGAACAATCCGCCCGCCAGCACCGCGCGCCGGGCCCCCAGATAACGGTCGGCCAGATAGCCGCCGATGACCGGCGTGACGTATACCAGCGAGGTATAGGCGGCATAGGTGCCGAAGGCCGGCTCGTCGGAGAAGAGGAAATGCTTGGTCAGGTAGAAGACCAGGATGGCGCGCATTCCGTAATAGGAAAAACGCTCCCACATCTCGGTGAAGAACAACAGGAACAGGCCTCGGGGATGCCCCAAAACCGTCTTGCCGCGCGCGGCGGCCTCATACGCAGTCGCCATGCCGGCGTTCACTCCATCGGGATCGCCCCCTGCGCGCCGTGAGCACGCGAGGGGGCGTAATGGTTGAGTAACCTAACGCCAAAGCCGCGACTGTAAATATCATGCGCAACGACGTAAGGATCGATCGCATGAGTGACATGACTTTCAACGACCGCTCGACCCCGCTGACGCTGCTCGCGACGCGCCGCTCGGGCAAGCCGCGCGACCTGATCGCGCCGGGCCCCGATGCCGACCAGTTGACGGAAATCCTGCGCATCGCAGGCCGTACCCCCGATCATGGCAAGCTCGCTCCCTGGCGCTTCGTCGTCGTCGCGCCCGAGACGCGGGGCGCGCTGGCCCAGGTGATCACCACCGCCTACCGGTCCGAACGACCCCAGGCCGGTGCGACCGAGATCGCCGCGCTGGAGCAGTTCGCGCATCAGGCACCCAGCCTGGTCGTCGTGCTGTCGTCCCCACGTCCCGACAGCCATATTCCGCTATGGGAGCAGGAATTGTCGGCCGGTGCGGCCTGCATGAACCTGCTTCATGCCGCCCATGCCATGGGCTTTGCCGGCGGCTGGCTGACCGGTTGGCCAGCCTTTTCGGATGCGGTGCGCGATGCCTTCGGCCAGGCGCCCGAGCGGATCGCGGGCTTCCTGTTCCTCGGCACGCCCAGCCGTCCGCTCGACGAACGGCCGCGCCCCGATCTGGATCGAATCGTCTCGCACTGGACGGGCCCATCGGTGTGATGGGCGGGCGGGGCACTGAAAACGTTATCGTATCTCCGCTCGACTTTGCTCACCCAGTGCTGTATTAACTTGGCATGACAGCTCTTAGCGGTGACGACAGCCCGGTCTATATCCGCCTGCGCGGGACGATCGCGGCGGGTATTCTCAACGGCACCTACCGGGCGGGCGACCAGCTCCCCTCGGTCCGTGCGCTCGCAGCCGAGCAGGGGGCCAACCCGCTGACGGTGGCCAAGGCCTATCAGAGCTTCCAGGACGACGGCTATGTCGAGGTGCGGCGCGGCGTCGGGATGTTCGTGATGCCGGGCGCGGCCGACCGTCTGCGGACTGCCGAACGCGAGACGTTCCTGCGGGTGCAGTGGCCACGCATCCGCGATCATATCACGCTGCTAGACCTCGACGTCGCCGATCTGCTGAACGCCGAGCGGGTCTGACCTTCGGGCGGCGGGCCCAGGCGACCAGCCCCGTCGCCGCTGTCCAGGCCGCGAGCAATCCGGTCAGTACCGCAAGCGGCGCCCAGACCCAGGGCATGGCCTGGCCTTCATGCAGCCGCCCTATCCAGGATAGCGCGACCGGCGTGGCTAGCGCCGGTGCGGACAGCGCGCCAACGGTGTCGTCGGCGACCTTGATGGTAGCCGGTGGCGAACCGGCAAAGTGCAATGTCCAGTCGGCCGAACGTTCGGTCGGCCAGTCGATCACGGTCAGCGTACCATGCGACCAGGCGCTGGCGCTCGCGACGACGCGCTGGACGGGCAGGGCGGGGCGGGCGACCGGCGGGGCAGATGGCACGGTCGCCATCGTGTCCGAAAAGGCGAGGATGGTGCCGGTCGTGGTCATCGCCAGCACCGGAATCGCCGACCACAGGGCAATGCGCTGATGCCAAAGGGCCGACCGCGCGTTCTTCGCCAGACGCTTGGCCGATGGCTTGGGGCGTTGGCGGAATAGCTGAGCCCAGAGCCCGGTTAGGCTGGCGAGCAACACAGCGATCCCCCCGACTGCGATGATCCAGCGGCCGATCCCCGACAGGAACAGCCCTTGGTGCAGCCTTCGGACAACGCCGATCATTCCGCCATCGGCCCGGGCGCTCGCCAGCATCTGCGTGGTCGGCGGGTCGAGGAAAAGCTGGCGTCGCGCCCGGTCGCTCGCCCGGCCGAGCGTCACGATCACCGGTGCCGATCCTTGTCCCATAGACAGCGCCGCGATCCGTTCGCCCGGCCGCAAACGGCGGTATGCGGCCTCTGCATAGGCGCTGGCGGCGAGCCGCGTTTCCCCGCTGATCCGGTAGCGGGCAGGGGCGGCGATCCGGCCGATCAGCGGCGCACAGGCCAGTACCGCACCGGACAGAGCCAGCGCGATCGCCAGCAGCCCGACCACCAGCCCGAGCCAGCGATGGATCCGCAATCCCAAGTCGCGAAGGGTGATTCCGGCCATATGAACCCCGAAACAGACGGCGCGCCCTGCCGTAGCTAGGGAGCGGCGTCAATCGGGGGTGGGGCTGGGCGCCCCGATCCCCGCCCTCCGTTCGGCTTGAGCGAAGTCGAAGGCCAAGGGACGACATCCGACCATCAGGACTAGCAAAAGCCCTTGACGATGGAGGGGTGTGGGCATCGACTTCGCTCAGCCTGAACGGAAGACAGGGGTTAGCGAGAGGGGCGCAGGAACAGCCAGGACCGGATCGCGCTCGCCAGGTTGGGCGGATCGTCCGCCACGATCCGCAGTGCGTCGATCTCCGCCACCAGAGCAGACAGCGGAAGCTGGTGCGCCTCCGCCGCGTCCTCCAGCGCCGTCCAGAACACCGGTTCCAGGCTGATCGAGGTCTGGTGCCCCGCGATCGTGATCGAGCGTTTGACCGGTCCGACGAACCCGTGCGCCGGGGCCGCGATCCGGCTCATGGCGTGTCGAACAGGCTGGCCAATTGCTCGATGATCGTGCCGCCCAATTGCTCGGCGTCCATGATCGTCACCGCGCGGGCATAATAGCGGGTCACGTCATGGCCGATGCCGATGGCGACCAATTCGACCGGGCTCTTGGTCTCGATCCAGCCGATCACCTGGCGCAGATGGCGCTCCAGATAGCTGCCCGAATTGACCGACAGGGTCGAATCGTCGACCGGCGCGCCGTCGGAGATGACCATCAGGATGCGCCGCTCCTCGGGCCGCGCGACCAACCGGCCATGCGCCCAGAGCAGCGCCTCGCCGTCGATATTCTCCTTGAGCAGCCCCTCACGCATCATCAGGCCGAGATTGTTACGCGCGCGCCGCCACGGCTCGTCCGCCTGCTTATAGACGATATGGCGAATATCGTTCAGCCGCCCTGGCTGCGGCGGACGTCCGGCGGCGAGCCAGGTTTCGCGGCTTTGCCCACCTTTCCACGCGCGGGTGGTGAAGCCGAGGATTTCGGTCTTCACCCCGCACCGCTCCAGTGTGCGCGCGAGGATATCGGCGGAGATGGCGGCGATCCCGATCGGCCGCCCGCGCATAGACCCCGAATTGTCGATCAGCAGGGTGACGACGGTGTCGCGGAAATCGGTATCGCGCTCGATCTTGTAGGACAGCGACTGGCCGGGATTGACCACGACTCGCGCCAGCCGCGCCGCGTCGAGAATGCCCTCTTCCTGGTCGAAGTCCCAGGAGCGCGACTGCTGCGCCATCAACCGGCGTTGCAGCCGGTTGGCAAGCTTCGACACCGCCGATTGCAGATGCGCCAGCTGCTGGTCGAGATAACCGCGAAGCCGCGCCAGTTCGTCGGCGTCGCACAGCTCACCGGCGGCGATCACCTCGTCGAACTGGGTGGTCCAGGGCTTGTAATCGAACTGCGCCGATGGATCGATCAGCGGGCGGTTGGGGCGCGTCGGCTGGCTGCCCTCGTCGCCGTCGTCGCCGGGATCGCCGTCGAGATCGTCGAAGGATTCCTGGCTCTGGTCCTGGGATTCGCCATCCTCGCTGTCCGAGTCACGCTTTTCGGAGCGCGCCTCGACCTCGCCTTCGCCTTGGCCCTGCTCGTCGTTATCCTCGTCGCTCTCGTCCTGCTGCTGTTCGTCCTCGCCCTCTTCCTCATTGCCGCCTTCATCGGCCTCTTCGGGTTCGGCGGGGGGCTCGGCGAGTTCGAGATCGGCGAGCATCTTGGCCGCCAGCGTCTGGAACGCCTTCTGGTCGTCCATCGCGCCCGCCAACGCGTCGAGATCGGTCGCGCCCTCCAGCCAGTCGCGGACCAGCGCCAATGCGGGCGCGGTCTCGGCGGGCGAGGGACGTCCCGTCATCCGCTCGCGCAAGAGCAAGCCCAACGCGGTCGACAGCGGCACTTCGTCGCGGTTGCGCGCCCGGGTCATTGGGTCGGAGCGTAGCCGCACGTCGAGCGCATGGGCTAGGTTGTCGCCGATCCCGGCATAGCCGCGTGAGCCCAGCGCCTCGACTCGTGCCGTCTCGACCGCGTCATAGACCGCGCGCGCCACCGCCTCGACTGGCGCGGATCGGGCGTGAAGTGCGGTGTCGTGCAGCTTCAGCCGCAGCGCGAAGGCGTCGGCGAACCCGCGCGCCTCCGCCACCTGATCGGCAGGCAGCGCACGCGCGGGCATCGGCACGCGGATATGCTTGCCCGATGCGGTGGGCGCATCGGCGGTGAAGGCGAGCTCGACCTCCGGCTCCTGCGCGATGGTGCGCGCCGTGCCGCCAAGGACCGCCTTGAACCGGTCAAGAGGGGTTTCGTTCGCCAAAGATCAAGCCCGGCCGACGACGCTTTCGGGCAGGTCCTTGCCGAAGACGCGCTGATAATATTCCGCCACCAGCGCACGCTCATTCTCGTCACACTTGTTGAGGAATGACAGGCGGAAGGCAAAGCCCGGATCGCCGAAGATCAGCGTGTTCTGCGCCCAGGTGATGACCGTGCGCGGGCTCATCACGGTCGAGATATCGCCGTTGATGAAGCCCTTGCGGGTCATGTCGGCGACGCGGACCATGTTCTCGACCAGCTGCTTGCCATCGGGTTTGTCATACTCCCCCGACTTGGCGAGCACGATCTGCGCCTCGGTGACGGCGGGCAGATAGTTGAGCGTGACCACGATGTTCCAGCGGTCCATCTGGCCCTGGTTGATCTGCTGCGTCCCGTGATACAGCCCGCTGGTGTCGCCGAGGCCGACCGTATTGGCGGTGGCGAACAGCCGGAACCACTTGTTCGGGCGGATCACGCGGTTCTGGTCGAGCAGGGTCAGCTTGCCCTCGGTTTCCAGCACGCGCTGGATCACGAACATCACGTCGGGGCGGCCGGCATCATATTCGTCGAAGACGAGTGCGGTCGGCGTCTGGAGCGCCCAGGGGAGCAGGCCCTCACGGAACTCCGTCACCTGCTGCCCGTCCTTCAGGACGATGGCGTCGCGGCCGATCAGGTCGATGCGGCTGATGTGCGCGTCGAGGTTGATGCGGATACACGGCCAGTTGAGGCGGGCGGCGACCTGCTCGATATGACTCGACTTGCCGGTGCCGTGATAGCCCTGCACCATCACGCGGCGGTTGTGCGCGAAACCGGCCAGGATCGCGAGCGTCGTGTCGGGATCGAACACATAAGCGGGATCGAGATCGGGGACGCGCTCATCGGCTTGCGAGAAAGCCGGAACTTCCATGTCGGTATCAATGCCGAACAGGTCGCGCACCGACACCATCTTGTCGGGTGCATCGAGAATCGTCGTATCGCGGCTGTCGGGAAGCGTATTCGGGATGTTGGTCATCAGGCCCTCGTCTCGTCGCTCAACGCCTTAGGCCAAGCGCGGCTCCCTACTCAATGGCGGTGATCGCAGGAAGATGGCGGATCGACGCCCCTGACGGGCGATTGCATGCATCGGATATCGGGGTCATTCTCGGGTCAGCGAGTCGACAGGCAAGAGGCGGCGTATCGCCCGACATCGGCACAATCGCGAAGAGGGATGGGATATGGCGAATTTCATCTGGTACGAATTGCTGGCCGACGATCTGGCGGCGGCGCAGGATTTCTATGCGGCCGTTCTCGGCTGGCAGGTCTGCGACAGCGGCATTGCGGGCATCGACTATCGCATCGTCGCCACCACCGAGGGCGAGGCGATCGGCGGCCTGATGCAGCGGCCGGCGGGCTCGCCAGGCGGGCCGGTTTGGCTCGGCTATCTGCCAGTCGTCGATGTCGACGAATCGCTGGGCGCCATCGTCGAGGACGGCGGATCGGTGCTGATGCCCGCCTGGACCATGGAAGGGGTGGGGCGGATGGCGCTGGTCAGCGATCCACTGGGCGCGCCCTTCTATATCATGGCGTCGGAAGACGAGCGGCCGTCGCGCGCCTTTGCCGAACATGGCACCGCCCCCGCGATCGGCCATGTCGTGTGGAACGAGCGGATCGCCAGCGACCCCGACCGGGCGCTCGGCTTTTTCGGCCGGCATTTCGGCTGGACCCAGCAGGGCGGGATGCCGATGGGCGAGCTAGGCGAGTATCGCTTCCTCGCCGATGGACCGGTGATGCTGGGGGCCTTGATGGGGGTGCCGCCGGGCGAGCAGCCGGGCTGGCGTTTCTATTTCGCGGTGGATGATATCGACGCGGCGGCGGCGCGGATTCGCGAGGCCGGGGGCGGAATCGAGATGGAGCCGATGGAAATTCCTGGCGGGGAATATTCGCTGTCGGCGCGCGATCCACAAGGTGCGCGGTTCGGACTGGTCGGGCCGCGGAGGTAACGAAAATTCCTACCCTGTAAGGGGAGGTGACAGTCTGAAGGACTGACGGTGGGGTGTCACCATCAGCGGGGACACCCCACCGTCAGCTTCGCTG
>NZ_BBJS01000021.1 GCF_000739895.2 Sphingomonas paucimobilis NBRC 13935 | reverse complement strand
GGGGAGGATTGAGACGCCGATCGACCCTGTCGTTTTCAGCCAGCGAAACCCTGCGGTTTGCCTCCTACCTCCCGTTCGCTAAGGCTCGGCCGCGATGAAGTTCAACAGGCGCAACATCCTGATCGGCGGTGGGGCAGGGGTCGGCTTGCTCGTCGCCTGGAACCTGTGGCCGCGCGCCTATGCCCCCAATCTGGCGACGGAGCCGGGCGAGCAGGCGTTCGGCGCGTGGCTGAAGATTGGGCGCGACGGCATCGTCACCGTCGCGGTGCCCCAGGCCGAGCATGGCCAAGGGATCGCCACCACCCTGGCGCAGGTGGTCGCCGACGAGTTGGGTGCGGACTGGCGCACCGTCGCGGTCGAGCCGGCGCCGATCAGCCCGCTTTACGCCAATCCGGTCGCGGTCGATTCGCTGTTCGAGGGGGCGTTCGGCGGCCTGCCGGAGCCCCTTCGCGACGAATGGCTGAAGCGCGACATGGTGTTGCTGACGGCGGGGTCGAGTTCGCTGCGCATGTTCGAGGAGCCGGCCCGCGCCGCCGCCGCGACCGCGCGCGCCCTGATGGCACAGGCCGCCGCGCGCCGCTGGGATGTCGACTGGAGCCTGTGCGAGGTCAGGGACGGGTTCATCGTCCAAGGCAATCGCCGCCTGCGCTTTGCCGAGCTGGCCGAGGCGGCGGCGGGCGAGACGGTGCCGCAGCCCTTGCCGCTGGGCAGCGGCGGCGCGGGGAAATTGGCGGGGCGCGATCTGCCCCGGCTCGATTCGCCGGCCAAGGCCGATGGCTCGGCCAATTTCACCGCCGATATCCGCCTGCCCGACATGGTGCATGTCGCGCTGCGCCACGCGCCGCTGGGGCAGATGCGCGGGCTTCGAATCGACCGTGATGCGGCGATGAAGGTCACCGGCGTCGTCGATGTGATCGAGGGCGACGACTGGGTGGCGGTCGCCGCCGCGAGCTGGTGGATCGCGCAGAAGGGGCTGGATGCGCTGCACGCCCAAGCGATCACCGACGGACCCCGCCCGACCAGCGCGGGAATCGCGCAAGGACTGAAACAGGCCTTGGCCGAGGAGGGACGGCTGGTCCTTTCGCACGGCGACGTGGCGGAGGGGTTGGCGGGCGGCGGGCTGATCTCGGCCGACTACCGGGTCGGCGTCGGCGTTCATGCCGCAATCGAACCGCGCGCGGCAGTGGCGGCGTGGCGCGAGGATGGGCTGGAGCTCTGGGCACCGACGCTGGCCCCGGCGCGGGCGCAGGCCGTTGCGGCACGGGCGGCGGGGATGGCGGTCGACCGGGTGGTGGTCCACCCGATGCCGATCGGCGGCGGTTTCGGCATCGGGCTGGAGATGGAGGCGGTCGCGCAAGTCGCGATGATTGCCGCCAAGCTGAAGCGGCCGGTCAATCTGCAATGGTCACGCGCCGACGATCTGCGTCGTGATGCCTTCCGCGCGCCCGCGCTCGCCCGGATGACGGCGCGGCTGGAGGGTGGGCGCATCACGGGTTGGCGCAGCCGGATCGCGACGTCGTCGACCGGATCGGCACTGGCCGAGCGGCTCCTGCCCAGTGGCCTGACGCGCTTCGGCATGACGGGCGACCGGCACGGCGATCCTTACGCGATGGGCGGCGCGGTGCCGGCCTATGCGATTCCGGCGCTGGCAGTGCATCATCACCCCGCCGAGCTGCCGCTGCCGACCGGCCATGTGCGGGGCGGCGCGCATGTGGCGAATTGTTTCTTCACCGAATCCTTTATCGACGAACTGGCGGCGCAGGCCGGGGCCGATCGGCTCAATTGGCGGCTGGGAATGCTGCGCGACGAGCCCCGGCTGGCGCAATGTCTGTCGACCGCTGCCTCGCTGGGCGGCTGGGAAGGCGGCGGCGCGGGTAGCGGACAGGGGCTGGCCGCGCATCGCTTTCGCGGCAGCCATGTCGCGGTGTTGGCCGAGGCACATCGCGAAGCCGGCGGCCGGCCGGTGGTCGATCGGCTGGTGGCGGCGGTCGATTGCGGGCGGATCGTCAACCCGGACATCGTCCGCCAGCAGATTGAGGGCGGGCTGATCTTTGGCCTCGCCAATCTGTTCGGCGCGGCGACGGGGTTCACGCGGGGCGAGGCGGATGCCGATCGGTTGGCGAAACTCCATCTGCCGCGCCTCGCCGACATGCCCGACATCACCGTCGAACTGATCGCCTCCGACGAAGCGCCGGGCGGTGTTTCCGAACTGGCCGTGCCGCCGGTCGCCCCCGCCATCGCCAATGCGCTGGCCACTTTGGGGGATGCGTCACGGATACGAAGCCTGCCGATGGAGTTTCCCGCCTGATGCTGCCCCCCGATCATCCACCCGTCCCGCGTCCGAAGATCGGCGTGCTCCTGATGAACCTGGGCACGCCCGAGGCGCCCGAGCCGCGCGCGGTGAAGCGGTATTTGCGCGAATTCCTGTCGGATCGTCGCGTGATCGAAATACCCGCGCTCCTCTGGCAGCCGATCCTGCGCGGCATCATCCTGAACACCCGGCCTAAGAAATCCGCCCATGCCTATTCGCTGGTGTGGCGCGATGATGGATCACCGCTGGCCGCGATCACCCGCGCGCAGGCGGTGGCGCTCAAGGATGCGTTCGGGCCGGGCGTGATGGTCGACTGGGCGATGCGCTATGGCCGGCCCGCCATCACCGAGCAGGTTCAGGCGATGAAGGATGCCGGGTGCGAGCGCATCCTGCTCGCTCCCCTATATCCGCAATATTGCGCGGCGACGACGGCGACCGCCAATGACAAGGCTTTCGCGCATCTGGCCACGATGCGCTGGCAACCGGCGATCCGCACCTTGCCGCCTTATTATGACGACGCGCTCTATATCGATGCGTTGAAGCAGCAGGTCGAGGCGCAGCTCGCCACGCTCGATTTCGAGCCCGAGGCGATCGTCGCCAGTTTCCACGGCATGCCGCAGCGCACGCTGGAACTGGGCGATCCCTATCACTGCCATTGCCGCAAGACCGCGCGCCTGCTCGCCGAGGCGATGAAGGAGACGCTGGGCGGACGCGAATTGCTGGTCGCGTTCCAGTCGCGATTCGGTCGCGCCAAATGGCTGGAACCCGCGACCGACACGACCCTGGAGGCGCTGCCGGCGCGCGGTATCAAGAAGGTGGCGATTTTGGCCCCCGGCTTCTCCGCCGATTGTATCGAAACGCTCGAAGAACTGGCGATTCGGGGCCGCGAAAGTTTCGAAGAGGCCGGCGGCACCCATTTCGCCTATCTGCCCTGTCTTAACGACACGGATGTCGGCATAAAAATGCTGAAGGGATTGATCGAACGCGAGCTTCAGGGCTGGTTGCCGTAGCGTAATATTACGTATCAGGTCCGTCTTGGCCATTGCGGAGAACCTTTGCCCCTTTTAAGCCACAATCTCATTTGGGAGAGGTTTGATGGCTCGGGTTGCAATCGTGACGGGTGGTACGCGCGGTATTGGCGAGGCGATCAGCCTGGCCCTGAAGGAGGCCGGCGTCACCGTCGCCGCCAATTATGCCGGCAATGACGAGCGCGCGCGGGAATTCTCGGAGCGGACCGGGATCAAGGCCTATAAGTGGGACGTCGCCGATTATGACGCGGTGCAGGCCGGTGTCGCACAGGTCGCCGAGGAACTCGGCCCGGTCGACATCGTCGTCAACAATGCGGGCATCACCCGCGACGGCACGCTGCTGAAGATGACCTACCAGATGTGGAAGGAGGTCATGGACACCAATCTTGGCGGTTGCTTCAACATGGCCAAGGCGGTGTTCCCTGGCATGCGCGAGCGCAGATGGGGCCGCATCGTCAACATCGGATCGATCAACGGCCAGGCGGGCCAATATGGCCAGGTTAACTATGCCGCCGCCAAGTCGGGCATCCATGGCTTTACCAAGGCGCTGGCGCAGGAAGGAGCGCGTGTCGGCGTGACCGTCAACGCGATCGCACCCGGCTATATCGACACCGACATGGTCGCCGCGGTTCCCGCCGACGTGCTGGAAAAGATCGTCGCCAAGATCCCGGTCGGCCGCCTGGGCCAGGCGCATGAGATCGCGCGCGGTGTCGCCTTCCTCTGCTCGGACGAGGCGGGCTTCGTGACCGGCTCGACCCTGTCGATCAACGGCGGCCAGCATATGTATTGAGGAATGCAAGAACGCCGACCTCCGCTGGGGAGACCGGCGTTCCGTCCTCGATACGCTACGCGAGGAAAACCGGGGCGGGTGGGGCAGATACTGGCCCCGTCCGCCCTAACTGTTTAGCGGCAATAGCCCGGGCGGCCCGACCGCTCGATCGCACGGCCGGCCAGGGCGCCACCGGCACCGCCGATCACGGTGCCCAGCGTGCGGTCGCCATCGGTGTCGATGGTCCGGCCCAGCAGACCGCCGGCGATCGCGCCGACGATGGTGCCGGTCGTGCCCGAGCGGCGGCACTTGCTGGCCTGATATTCGGCGCGGGCTCCGTCGGCATAGCCACGGTTGTAGCGGTCGGCATGATAGCCCCGGCGATAGCGGTGCGCGTCCGCGGCGGTGGCGGGCAGGACTGCGCCGCCGATCATCGCCAGCGTGGTCGCCGCCAGGGTCAGGGTCTTCATCATGGTCTTCACTCCCGAATCTTTCATCGACTGACGGTCCCGTCCGTCGTCGTTGATCGACTTCTGGGCGATTCGCGTTGAGCGCTTCCTGAATGCCGCCGTTATCCGCCGTTCAGGGAAAAGGGTGGGACAGGACGCGGGGATTTGGCGGCTGTCCAGTTGCGGTGCAGCGCGTATGAGGCGGCATGCGCGTGCTTCTGTCCTGTCTGTTGCTGCTGGCCTTCGTGCCCGGATGGTCGGGGGAGCAGCGGCTGGCCCTGCTGGGGACGACGCCGCAGATGGAGGTGCGCGCCGTCGCGCTCGATCCGCATGATCCGGCGCGGCGTCGTTTGGGCGCTCTGACCTATCTGGGCGGCGTCACGCTGCGCAGTCGCGATCCGGCCTTTGGTGGCTTTTCCTCGCTGGTGGTGACGGGCGACCGGTTCCTGTTACTCAGCGATGGCGGCAATTTCGTGCGGTTCCGGATGGGAGCGGACTGGCGGCCGCACGGCCTGCGCTTCGGCAATCTACCGGCAGGGCCCAGCGTCGGTTGGCAGAAACAGGACCGGGACAGCGAATCGCTTGCTCGCGATCCCCGGACCGGCGCGCTCTGGGTGGGGTTTGAGCGCTATAACCAGATCTGGCGCTATACCCCCGACTTTGCCCGGGCGGAGGGCTATGTCGCGCCCCGCGCCATGGCACGCTGGCCCCGCAATGGCGGCGCCGAGTCGCTGGCGCATATGCCCGATGGGCGATTCGTCACCATTTCCGAAGAGGCGACGGTGTCCAAAGCCGAACGACGGGGGATGAAGGTCGCCGGCGAGCAGACACGGCAGGGGCTGATCTTCGCGGGCGATCCGCTGCGCTATCGGCCCCGCCGTTTCATCTATCAGGTGTCGCCCGATCACGACGTCGCCGATGCCGCCGCACTGTCCGACGGATCGCTGGTCGTCGTCGAGCGGCGGTTTCGACTGCCGTTCCGATTCTCGAATCGGATCATGTGGGTCCCGGCGGCGGAGATCGCACCGGGGCATCTGGCGCGGGGCAGGCTGCTGGCGGACCTGGACGCACCGCTGATCCACGACAATTTCGAGGGCGTGGCGGTGACCCGGGAGGGCGGGGCAACGATTCTCTGGCTGGTGTCGGACGACAATCAGACGGTGTTGGAGCGGACCTATCTGCTCAAATTCCGGTTGGATCAGCGGCCGGCCGCCGGTGCACGCTAGGGGCGTGGCCTTCGACTGCGCTCAGGCTGAACGGAATGTGGGTATCAAGCGCGGCTATCCGCCTCGCCCTTCGGCCCGTTCCGCCTGAGCGCAGTCGAAGGCCACGGCAAACGCGAATCCCAAACCCCAACGAGGAAAACCCGCCGCTCCGGGGAGCGGCGGGCTTCGAAACCTCAGGCACGCTGCGCGAGATTACGCGGCGGCGGCTTCGGTCTTGGCGCCGGCCAGCTTCTTCACGACGTCGCGCTTCAGGCGACGGGCGCGCAAGGAAAGCTGGTCGTCCGAGGTCTTGACCAGCCAGTTGTCGAGGCCGCCATTGTGCTCGACCGAGCGCAGGCCGTGGGTCGAAACGCGAAGACGGACGCTCTTTTCCAGCGCGTCGGAAATCAGCGTCACGTTCTGCAGGTTCGGCAGGAACGTCCGCTTGGTCTTGTTGTTGGCGTGGGAAACATTGTTGCCCACCTGCCGGCCCTTGCCGGTCAGCTCGCAAATGCGCGACATGATCGTTATCCTGGTTTCAGGCAATGCCCGGAAAGGCCGCGCGGATACCGTGTTCCCGTGCGCCCGTCAACCGATTCCCCATGGGCGACCGTGCAACCGCCCTCGGAACAGGGCGTTGTTACGCCAACGAACCTGTTGGAGCCAGACCCATGCGCGCCTTTCTTGTATTAATCGGCATCGTCCTGCTGCTGGCCGCCGGTGCCATGGCGATGGGCTGGATCAGCATCGACCAGACGCGCCCCGCCGTGGTGCAGGCGCCGACCTTCCGCGCCGAAGGGCCCAAGGTGTCGGTCGGCACCACCCAGAAGACCGTCGAGGTGCCTACCGTCTCGGTCGAAAAGCCCGCCGACAACGCGCAATAAACTTTCATATCCAGCCCCCTTGCCCGCGTATGTGACGCGGGGCAGGGGGACATGATGTTCCCGCTGCCCGAACCGATGCGCCTGGCGCTCGATGCCGCCCGGCGGGCTGGGGAAGAAGGCGAGGTGCCGGTGGGGGCGGTGATCGTCCGTCACGGCCAAGTCGTCTCGGTCGCGGCCAATGCGCCCCGCCGCCTGCATGATCCCACCGCCCATGCCGAAATCCAGGCGATTCGCGCCGCCGCGGAGAAACTAGGCCGAGAGCGACTGGAGGAGTGCGATCTCTGGGTCACGCTGGAGCCCTGCGCGATGTGCGCCGGAGCCATCGCCCATGCCCGGATCGCGCGACTCTATTATGCGGCCAGCGATCCCAAGGGCGGCGCGGTGGAACATGGCCCCCGCTTCTTCGGCCAGCCGACCTGCCATCACCGGCCGGAAATCTACGCCGGGATCGGGGAAGCGGAAGGGGCCGCGCTCCTCCGTAGTTTCTTTGCGGCGCGGCGATAGCCCATGTCGATCACCATCAATCCCGACGATTTCCTGGAAACCTCAGATGGGCGGGTTTGGACGCCTGAGCGCAACGCGGCTGCTTGGTGCCAATCCTATGAGGCGCTGGAGCAGGCGATACGATCCGCCTCCGATCCTGCGCGGGTGATCTTGGTGTGCGGCATCCAGGGGGCGGGAAAGACGAGTTGGATCGCGGCGCAACCCGTATGTCCGGCCACCATCTATTTCGATGCGGCGTTGCCCGGCGTACGTCACCGCGCAAAGATCGTCGCGATCGCGAAGCGGCTGGGGGCGAAGATCGACGCCGTGTGGATCGACACGCCGCTGACCATGGCGATCGCCCGCAATGCCCGGCGTTCACCGGACAAGATCGTGCCGGTGTCCGCGATCATCTCGGTCGCGAGGCAGTTCGAGGCCCCTTCGCGCGCGGAGGGGTTCGATGATGTTCAAGTGCACAAGGGGACGTGACGGGCTCTCCCTGAGCAAATGGCAAAGGACCCGGATGGCATCCCATCCGGGCCCTTTTGACACGATTTTCGAACTGGGAGCGATCAGCGCAGATCGCCCTCGCGAATCGGCACGATCTTGATCTCGACACGGCGATTGGCGGCGCGGCCGGCATCGGTGTCGTTCGAGGCGATCGGCTGCGACTTGCCGAAGCCGCGCGTACCGATACGGGCCGGCTGCACCCCGCGCGACGCGAGATAATCGGCCACTGCCACCGCACGCCGCTCCGACAGCGCCTGATTATAGCTGTCGCTGCCGGTCGAATCGGTATGGCCGTACACGTCGATATAGGTCTGCTTATACTGCGACAGGATGTCGGCGACCTGATCCAGCGTCTGGCGGAACTGCGGCTGCACCGTCGACGAATCATAGGCGAAGGTGATGCCCGAAGGCAGGTTCAGCAGCAGGTCGTCGCCCTGGCGGACCACCTGCACATCGGTGCCGGCGGTGCGGGCACGCAGATCGCGCTCCTGCTTGTCCATATAGGCGCCGATGCCGGCCCCGGCGAGGCCGCCGATCCCTGCGCCCAGGATCTTCTCGGTCCGGTCGCGTCGACCGCCGACCAGATCGCCGAGCAGATAGCCGCCCACCGCGCCGCCCAGGCCGCCGATCGCCGCCTTGGACAGGCGCTGCTGCCCGGTTTCCGGATCGGTGGTGCAGGCGGAAGTGGCGACCAGCGCCGACAGCGCGGCCATGGTCAGGAATTTTGCGGACGTCTTCATGCGCGTAACCCTTGTTAATATGTCGCGTCTCTACCCCCGAAACGCGGAGCCGGTGACGCTTGTTCCGCAAGCGATCTGAACGGAAGATGACGGCGGGAGTTGTCGAAGGCCTGTCCGGCCCGCTATGAGCACTCCACACCGATGGCACCGCTGCCCCCCTTCCCCTGGATCGACGTCCTCATCATCCTCGCGCTCGTCGCGTTGAACGGGGCCTTTGCGATGAGCGAACTCGCGATCGTTTCCGCCCGTCGCGCGCGGCTGGAGGGGATGGCCCGGGGCGGGAGCAAGGGCGCGCAGGCCGCGCTGGCGCTGGCCGCCGATCCGGGCAAGTTCCTGTCGACCGTCCAGATCGGCATTACGCTCACCGGCATTATCGCGGGTGCCTATTCGGGCGCGAGCCTCGGCACGCCGACGGCCGCGCGGCTGCAGGCGTTGGGCATCGCGCCCGCGACCGCCGCGACTTTGGGCTTCGCGCTGGTGATCGGCCTGACCACCTATGCCTCGCTGATCCTGGGAGAGCTCGTCCCCAAGCAGTTCGCGCTGCGCAAGCCCGAGCCGATCGCCGCCTTTGTCGCGATGCCGATGCGCTGGCTGGCGATCATCACCGCGCCAATCGTCTGGGTGCTCGATTCGACCAGCGGCATCATCTTCAAGCTGCTGGGCCTGAACCGCGACAATGAGGATCAGGTAACGGCCGAGGAACTGCACCTGATCGTCGCCGAGGCCAGCAAATCGGGCGTGATCGAGGAGCATGAGCGGTCGATCATCTCGGGCGTCGTGCGCTTGGCCGACCGCCCGGTGCGCGAGGTGATGACGCCGCGAACCGAGATCGACTGGCTCGACTGTACGCTCGACGATACGGCGATTCGCGCCAAGCTGCTGGAAAGCCCGCGCACCCGCCTGCCGGTGGGCGAGGGCTCGATCGATGCGGTGGTCGGTGTCGTCCAGGCGCGCGACATCGCCATGGCGCTGTTCCGGGGCGAGCCGCTCGACCTCAAGACGCTGATGCGCAAGGCGCCGGTGGTGATCGACCGGATCGACGCGATGGACGTGCTGCTGGCGCTGCGCCAGGCCGAGGTGCCGATGGCGCTGATCCATGACGAGTACGGCCATTTCGAAGGGATCGTGACCCCCTCCGACCTGCTCGCCGCGATTGCGGGCGAGTTCGCCTCCGACGCCGATCCGGGTGATGCGCCCTCGGTAGTCGAGCGCGAGGACGGCTCGCTGCTGGTCGCCGGGACCATGGCGGCGGATGCGCTGGCCGATCGCCTCGGTATCGACCTGCCCGACGACCGCGATTACGCGACCGTCGCCGGGCTGGCGCTGGCGGTGTTCCGCCACCTGCCCGCCGAGGGCGAGAGCTTCGTCGAACAGGGCTGGCGCTTCGAGGTGGTCGATCTCGACGGGCGCCGGATCGACAAGCTGCTGGTCAGCGAGGTTTAGACGCTTTGGGCTTCGGCGGCGGCGGCAGCGCTACGAAGCCGATCCGCTCGAACCCGGCCTGCTGGGCGACGTAGATCACCGCAGCGGTACAGCGATAGGGTATGTCGGCCGCGCTGCCGATCGATGTGGAAATCCAGGTTCGACGGGCTTCCCGTAATGCCGTTATCGCGGCCACCTCGTCTTTGGGCAAAGTGAAGAGCTGATCCGACACCTTCGCCGTGCAGATGTCGGGCGGGGTGTGCGCCATCACGATCGTTAGCGATGCTTCGGCTTTGCGGTCGGAAGAGCGCATGGCCAAAGCCCCCGGGGCCATGGCCGTTATAGCGAGCAGTGTGGCGATCGACCAAGGCCTCATGTGTAAAGGCTATCAGTCGTCCCTAAGGTCGACAATAGTCGGTGATTTTCGAACGTCGAAATCATGGCGGTGATTGTCGTTCAGCGCAAATGCTGACATGATCTGCCCATGCCGATAATTCTGCCATTATTGCTCGCGGCCAGCTCGGTTTCTGCCGTGCCCTGCGCCGATGGCAATTGGATATTCCACTCCGGGGAAACGGCACTGTTTCACTTTGGTGTGCGTTCCTCGGAAAAAGGACTGGAGGCGAGTTGGGAACGGCCGCAACATTTTGAATCGGATGAGGAAAGCGTCACGAAGGTGCGTGGGCCCATCGTTCGGCGGGTGGCACGATCGGCGCGACCGGTGGGCGGGGACCTGGAACTGACCTTCGACGATCCCGAACCAAACAGCGAGCCTGACGTGTTCCGCGTCCATTGTGAAAAGGACGGGACGCTGACCGCCTCCTATGCTGCCTTCCGGACCGATCCGCTGCATCTGGTGCGGGCACCCGCCACCAAGCCCATATTGGGGCCGTGGGACGCCGCCCGCGCCTATCCGACCGTCACGTCGCGCCCGACCAATGCCGAGATGACCGCCATCTTCGAGGCGGATCAGAAGGATCGCATGACGCCGTCGATCGACTGGGCGGTGGTCGGCGCGGCCGACCGGAAGCGCAAGGCGCGGACGCAGGAACTGCTCGATTCGGGTGCACTTCACAGCGGCGACGATTTTTACCACGCCGCCTTCCTGTTCCAGCACGGCGATGGACCGAACGACTATCTGAAGGCGCATCTGCTCGCGACAATCGCGGCGGCACGGGGCAAGCCGCAGGCTGTGTGGATCGCCGCCGCCACGCTCGACCGCTATCTCCAGTCGATCGGCAAACCGCAGGTGCTGGGCACGCAATTCATGGTCCCCAATGCCGGCAAGACGACGCAGGACCCCTATGATCGGACGCTGATCTCGGATGCCCTGCGACAGGCGCTGCATGTGCCGCCGCTGGCCGAGCAGGAAAAACAGCGCCAAGGCTATGACGACGAAGCGGCGGCCGAGGCGAAGGTCGCCAATGACAACCATGATGCCGCCTCCAAACCGGCCTCGACTGAATAATGGCTATAGCGGGGGGCAGCCTCAACCCTTCAATATGATATCCCCTGAGGCCACCACCCGCGAAATCTGCGGTAGGATATGCTCGATGGCAAAGGCATGAAGTTCGGCCGAGCGCGAGGCGCAGGCGTCCTCCGCGATGACGACGTCGTAGGACAGCTCCCACGCCGAGCGGGCGGTGGATTCCACGCCCATGTTTGTGGCGATGCCGGCGATCACCACCGTCCGCACGCCGCGCCGCCGCAGTTGCAGGTCCAGATCAGTGCCGGTGAAGGCGCCCCAATGATGTTTGAGCACCACGATATCGCTCGGCTGACGCAGGTCGGGCACGAATTCGCTGAACTCGAGCGGGGTGCCTTCGGGGGGTAGGCTGGGTCGGTCGACCGTCTGGCTGGGCATCGTCTCCGGCGTGAAGCCGACATGGACGAGGATGACCGGCGCGCCCGCGTCGCGGAAGCGCTGGGCCAGCGTCTGTGCGGTTCGGACGACGTCCTCGCCTGAACGGGGACCCTCAGCGCGGGGAACGATGCCCTTTTGCAGGTCGATGAGGATCAGGGCGGTGGTGCGGGGATCGAGCGTGATCATCGCGCATCAACGGCGTCCCCGCATCGCCGTTCCGAAGCTAGGCGGCGTCAGAGTCGGCCGAACACCGCCTCGAACCCCTGGCGGTCGCCCGATGCCAGCAGCCGCGCCTGTTCCAGCCAGCGGTCACGCGCCATGCGGCCTGAAAAGGGCCCGAGCTGCGCGTCGAGCGCCTGGGCCTGCGCTTCGCTCAGCGCGGCCATGTCGCCGACCGTGGTGATGCCATGTTCCGCCAGCTTCTGGGTCAGCTTGGGGCCAAGCCCTTTGAGCAGCGTGATCGGCTGATCCTCGGGCCGGGTCACGTCCGCCGCTGGCTGGGCGGGGGCGGCTTCGGTGGCGGGGCTGGCGTCCATTGGGGCTGCGGCGGCGACCGGCTCGTCGCTCAGCGGATCGTTGGCGACCGCCGGTTCCTCGGACGCGGCGGGCGCGGGCATGGCCGGCGGGGTGGTGGGTAGCGGCGCAGGCGTCGGAGCCACGCTGGGCGTCGCCGCAGGAGCGGGCGTCGGTGTCGCGCTGGATTGCGGCTTGGGCTTCGGCTGGGTCAGTTCCGCTTCGCTCAGCGGTGCGTGGTCGGGCTGGCGCAGGCTCACGCCCGCTTCCCGCGCATTCCGGTCCACCTGCCGCGCGGCATGGGTGCGGCGGCGCTTCAGGCGCATGCCGATCAGGATGGCCGCGATCGCCGCGATCGCGACCAGCGCGATCAGGGCGAAATGGATGGTCGTGATGGCGGCTACGCCATCGGGAATCAGGCTTCCAGCCGGTGCTGCCGTCGTATCGTTCATCGCTTCACCCTATTGTCCCAATGCCCCGATCGCGAGCCCAATCGACAGCCCTAGTTCGCGGTTCCCGTAGCGTCGGCCTCACGCGCGACTTCGCGCCAGCCGATATCGCGGCGGCAGAAACCGTCGGGGAAGCGGATCGCATCGACCGCGCGATAGGCAGCGGCCTGCGCCTGGCCCACCGTGGCGGCACTGGCGGTGACGGCGAGCACACGGCCGCCGCTGGCGACCAGATGGTCACCGTCCTGCCGGGTCCCCGCCTGGAAAACGACCGCGCCGGTGGCTTCGGCGGCGTCGATCGCGTCGATCGTGCCGCCGGCCTTGGGCGTGCCCGGATAGCCGGAGGCGGCCATGACGACGGTCAGTGCCGGATCGTCCGAGAAAGTGGGCGCGGGCAACGCGGCCAGCCGTCCCTCGGCCACCGCCAGCATCACCGCCAGCAGATCGCCTTGGAAGCGCAGCATCAGCACCTGACATTCAGGATCGCCGAAGCGCGCATTATATTCGATCAGCTTCGGCCCCTGTTCGGTCAGCATCAGCCCGGCATAGAGCACGCCTGAAAAGTGCGTCCCCTCGGCGCGCAGCGTATCGACGGTGGGGCGGACGATTCGGTCGATCGCCTGTTGCTCCAGTTCCGGGGTTAGCACGCGCGCGGGGCTGTAGGCGCCCATGCCGCCGGTATTGGGGCCGGTATCGCCATCGCCGACGCGCTTGTGATCCTGCGCCGAGCCGAAGGGCAGGAGCGCCTCGCCATCGGTCAGGACGAAGAGGCTGGCCTCCTCGCCCTCGAGAAATTCCTCGATCACCACTTCCGCGCCTGCGACTGAGAACAGGTCGGTGATCGCGGCCTCGGCCTCGGCCTTGGTAAAGGCGACGGTCACGCCCTTGCCCGCCGCCAGGCCGTCGGCCTTGATGACCACGGGCAGGCCGAAGGTCGTGGCGAGCGCGGCTTGCGCCTCTTCCAGCGTCGACACGCGGACATAGCCGGCGGTGGGGATGTCGGCGCGGCGGCACAGATCCTTGGTGAAGCCCTTCGACCCCTCCAGCTGCGCGGCGGCCTTGGACGGCCCGAACACCGGTACACCCGCCGCGCGCAGCGAATCGGCCAGCCCGTCGACCAGCGGCGCTTCGGGGCCGACCACGACGAGGCCGACCCCATGCTCCTGCACGAACGCCACCACCGCGGCGTGATCGGTCGCATCCAGCGCCACGCAGGTCGCATGGGCGGCAATACCGGGGTTGCCGGGCGCGGCGTAGAGCGTATCTAACCCGTTCGACTGTGCCAGCTTCCACGCTAGCGCATGTTCGCGGCCACCCGATCCCAGCAGCAGGACGTTCATGCCCGATCCTTATCCCTATGACGAAAGTTCGAGGCTGGTAGCCGAGGAGATCGCCGGCGACAACGCGCTCGCGCTATCGGTCGGCGAACTCAGCCTGAAGCTGAAGCGGATGGTGGAGGGCGAGTTCGGCCATGTCCGCCTGCGTGGCGAGATTTCGGGCTATAAGCGCGCGACCTCCGGCCATGTCTATATGAGCCTGAAGGATGAGAATGCGGTCATCGACGCGGTGATGTGGAAGGGGGCGGCGAACACGCTGCCCTTCCAGCCGCAGGACGGAATCGAGGTGATCGCCACCGGCCGCCTGACCACCTTCCCCGGCCGGTCCAAATACCAGATCGTCGTCGAGCGGATGGAACTGGCGGGCGCGGGCGCGCTGATGGCGTTGTTCGAGAAGCTGAAGGCCAAGCTGGCGGGCGAGGGGCTGTTCGACCGCGATCGCAAGCGCGCGCTGCCCTTCATGCCGCCGGTGATCGGCGTCGTCACCTCGCCGACCGGTGCGGTGATCCGAGACATCCTCCACCGGCTAGAGGATCGTTGCCCGACCCATGTCATCGTCTGGCCGGTCAAGGTACAGGGCGCGGGCTCGGCGGAAGAGGTCGCTGCGGCAGTCCGGGGCTTCGATGCGATCCAGCCGGGCGGACCGGTGCCGCGCCCCGACCTGGTGATCGTCGCACGTGGTGGTGGCTCGATCGAGGATCTGTGGTCGTTCAACGAGGAAATCGTCGTCCGCGCGGTCGCCGATTGCGCGATCCCGATCATCTCGGCGGTCGGGCATGAGACGGACACGACGCTGTGCGACTACGCCGCCGATTTGCGTGCGCCGACCCCGACGGCGGCGGCGGAGATCGCGGTGCCGGTGCTGGCCGATCTGCGCCTGACGGTGGCCAGCCATCGCCAGCGCACCGAGCGCTGCGCACGTCGCTATGTCGAGCGGGGGCGCGAGCGGCTGGAGGCGATGGCGCGGCTGCTGCCCAAGCGCGACCAGTTGTTGGGGCCCCAGCGCCAGCGTGCGGATGAGGCCGGCGCGCGGCTCGATCGCGGGCTGGAGCGGCGGGTGACGCTGGCGCGCGGCGGGCTGGACCGGGCGGGGGCGGCGTTGCGCCCGGCGATCCTGGAGCGTCAGGTGGAGCGCGGTCGCGACCGGCTGGCCTCAACCTGGCGGCTGGTCCAGTCGCTCAACCCCGACCGCATCCTGGAGCGCGGCTATGCCCGGATCACCGCGCGGCCGGGCGGCGAGACCTTGTCCTCGGCGGAGGCTGCGCGGGCGGCCGATACGCTGACGCTACGGTTCCGCGACGGTACGGTCGATGTCGCGGTGGATCAGGGCGGACTTGAGCGTCCCGCACCCAAAACCTATGACAAGCCCAAGCGGGAGCCGAAGGCCGATCCGTCTCAGCCCAGCCAGCCCACGCTTCTCTGATCCAAGGCAGACCCATGTTGATGTCGAACACCGATCGCCCCGCCCGGCTCCACTATCTGGCCAATGGCTTTCGCGTCCTGTCGCCGGGCGATCATGTCGTCTGCGCGGTGACCGGGCGGCGCATTCCGCTGGAAGACCTGAAATATTGGAGCGCCGCGCGGCAGGAAGCCTATGCCGATGCGCACGCGACTGCACAGGTGCTGGCGCCGCAATGAGGATGGGCGGCGGGATCGTTTTGGCATGGCTCACGGCGGGCCTTGCCCCGGTTGCGGCGATGGCGCCGCAAGCCGCCGCCCCGATCGCTGCGCCGCTGCCACCCATCCGCTGGACCGGACAGTTGAGCCAGGGCGGCCTGATCCGGGGGCAGGCGCCGGCCGGCACGGTGTCGGTTGCGCTCGATGGCCAGGAAATTCCGATGACGCCGGACGGGGCCTTCCTGATCGGGTTCGACCGCGATGCCGGGCCCAGCGCCCAACTGGTCACGACCGGGTCGGATGGCCGCCAGCTCCACCAGACGCTGACCATCGCCCCGCGCGCCTGGCGGATCGAACGGCTTGACCGTCTGCCCAAATATCCCGTCCCCGATCCCGAGTTCCAGCGGCTGCGCCCGCCGGAGCTGGAGCAGATTCGCGCCGCCCGCGCGCAGGAGACCGACGCGACGGGCTGGCGCCAGACACTCCAATGGCCGGTCAAGGGCCGCATCTCGGGCCTGTTCGGCGCGCAGCGCATCTATCGCGGCGAGCCGGGCAGCTATCATTCGGGGACCGACATCGCGGCGACCACCGGCACCGTCGTCCGCGCTCCCGCCGACGGGGTGGTCATTCTGGCAGCGGACCAGCCCTTCACGCTGGAGGGGCATCTGCTGATGCTCGACCACGGCCAGGGCCTGAACAGCGCTTTCCTCCATCTGTCGCGCATCGACGTCCGCCCCGGCGAGCATGTCCACCAGGGCCAGCCGATCGGTGCGGTCGGCGCCACCGGCCGCGCCACCGGCCCCCATCTCCACTGGAGCCTGCAATGGCGCGGCCGCAAGCTCGACCCGCTGCTGGTGACGGGGCCGATGGGTTGAGGGCGGCGGCGGCTATCGAATGCGTTTGACCAAGACCGATCGGCCGCCCTCTATCGACGCACGATAGCCCCCCAGCGATGCTTCTTTCAGCACGATCTTGTCGCCGGGGTCGGGGCTGAAGGTCATGCTGTCGATCGTCTGCCAAACTGATCCATTGGCCAATTCCAAATTCCAGCGTCCATAGACGTTGGTGGCTTTGGCCGATTTGATCGTGCTTTCGAGCTGACGGACAGCCGTATTGTCATCCGCCTTGCCGCCGCCGAACATCTCGTCCGTTGGGACGGCCAAGCCAAATCGCGATTGTTTGCGGGCAATGACGGCCTTGCGATCCAGCACCATCAGATCGCCCGAGGCCCGCGACGCCACGATGGCGGCGCTGGCGCGATCATAACAGGCAAGGCGCTCGTCATTCTGGGCTATGGCCTTGCATCGGATCAGTTCATCGAATTGACGAACGGCTCCGCCGTCTTGAGCCGCGAGCGGGACGGCAGTCGCCAAGACCGCCATTGGGCTTATGATCCTGATATAACGCCATGGGGATTTCATTGTCCCGACACCCTCCCGGTGCCGTCGGAAACCACCTGTTGAGCCGCGGCACGATGCTCTTGGTTGCTACGCGCCCATTGTTCGCGTGACATGCAGATTTTGCGCCCTTTGACGAACGAACCCGTTTCCACGATCCGTCGGCAGATCGGCTTGTCGGCCACTGCTCCCGCCGGGGCGGAAACAGGTTTGTCAGGCGCTGGCGCGACGGCTTGGGCTGCCGCTGCCAGGAGCAGAATGTTGAGCATGACATATTCCCGTCGGAGATAGAGTGACACCGTATCCCAGATATCCAGCGTGAACGCGCGGACCGCAAGTCGCTTGATTGTTGCGGCTTTTGCTCTTTGTGCCACACCTTATATGCGCGAATCTCACGCTGTTGCACTTATGCTACAATGCAGCAAAAAGGTAATAATCTAACCTAAAGCTAATTGTATAAGGTTTTGTAGCCCGTTTACGCTGTTCCCCATGCCGCAGGGCCAACCTGCGCAGAAAGAGCCTCCCGGGCAAACTGGGGGCATAAAAAGGGGTTAGACATGAAGCAGTTTTTCCGTGGCCAGTTGCTGGCCACCAGCCTGCTGGCTGGCACGGTGGTCTTCGGGGCGGCACCCGCCTTTGCACAGACCACTGATCAGACGGGCAACGCACCCGTAGCGGCACCGCCGGCCGCCCAAGAACCTGGCGTCCAGACGAGCGAATCGACCTCTCCAGCCACCCAGACCGGCGACGTCGTCGTCACCGGTACGCTGATTCGCAATCCGAACATCGTGGCGACCAGCCCGGTCACCGTCGTCAGCCAGGAGGAAATCCGCCTTCGTCAGGTAAACGTCGCCGAGCAAATCCTGCGCGAATTGCCGGGTGCGGTCCCCTCGATCGGTTCGCAGGTCAATAACGGCAATGGTGGCGCGTCGTTCGTCAACCTGCGCGGCCTGGGCGTCAACCGCAACCTCGTCCTGCTCGACGGCGCGCGTATCGCACCCGCGAACCTGGGCGGCGCGACCGACCTCAACAACATCCCACTCGCGCTGATCGAGCGCATGGACGTGCTGACCGGCGGTTCGTCGACCACCTATGGCGCGGACGCCGTCGCGGGCGTGGTGAACTTCATCACCCGCAGCGATTTCTCGGGCGTCGACGTGGCGGTGACCGACCAGATCACCGGCAAGGGCGATGGCCATAGCTACCGCGCCGAACTGACCGTCGGTGCCAATATGGATGACGGTCGCGGCAATGCGGTGCTGAGCATCGGCTTCCAGGACCAGAGCCCGGTCTATCAGGGTGATCGTTCCTACGGCATTCAGTCGATCGATTCGTACAGCGGTGCGGCCGGCGGTTCGGGCACGACCGTTCCGGGTCGCTTCTCGGTCGGATCGACGGGTACGCGCCAGATCAACCAGGCGGGCACCGCGTTCGTCCCGACCTATTCGCTGTTCAACTTCAATCCGTACAACATCTATCAGACGCCGTTTAAGCGCTTCAACATCTTCGGTTCAACCCGTTACGAGGTTTCGGACCACCTGGAATTCTACAGCCAGGCGATGTTCTCGAAGAACACGGTGTCGACGATCATCGCGCCGTCAGGCACCTTCGGCAATCCGCTGACCGTTCCGATCAGCAACCCGTATCTGTCGGGCGGGGTGCGTGACAGCTTCTGCTTGAACGCAGTCGATGCCGATCCGACCACCACGGGCCGTCAGGCGCCGACCCAGGCGCAGTGTAATGCCTATTACACCGCGACCAGCCCGACCGATGCGAACTACCGCACCTTCACGACGGCCGCCTTCCGGCGCTTCGTCGAGGCTGGGCCGCGTATCTCGGAATACACCACGCAGCTGTTTAACATCCGCGCGGGTGTCCGTGGCGCACTGGTCGGCAACTTCAACTATGACGTGTTCGGCACCTATGGCGAGAGCGAGAACACGCAGCGCCAGTCGGGCAACGGCTTGCTCTCGCGTTTGCAGCAGGCGACGCTGGCGACCAACACCTCGACCTGCCTCACCGCGACCAATGGCTGCGTTCCGATCAACCTGTTCGGTCCGGCGGGCAGCATCACCGCCGACCAGCTGGGGTATCTGCTCGGTGTGACCACCAGCAGCGGCGTGATGACGTCGCTGGGTACGCTGCGCGGCGTCATCTCGGGTGACTTTGGCGTGTCGAGCCCATTCGCCGACACCCCGGTCAGCATCGCGTTCGGTGGCGAATATCGCAAGTATACCGCGCGCACGACGTCGGACACTGCTACCCAGACCCCGGCCGAAGTGCTCGGCAATGGCGGTGCGACCCCGAATGCCAGCGGTCGCTATGACGTGAAGGAAGGCTTCGTCGAACTCGTCGCGCCGCTGGTCGAAGACAAGCCCTTCTTCCGCAGCCTGACCCTGGAAGCCGGTGCCCGCTATTCGGACTATTCCCGTTCGGGCGGCAACTGGACCTGGAAGGCGGGCGGCAGCTGGGAGCCGGTGGCAGCGTTTAAGCTGCGTGGCCTGTATACCCGTGCGGTTCGTGCGCCCAACATCGGCGAGCTATTCTCGCCGGCGGTGACTGGGCTCGATAACCTGGCGGTCGATCCCTGCGCGGGCTCGGCGCCGACTGCCAACGCGAACCTTCGCGCTGTTTGTATCGCTCAGGGCGCTCCGGCGGCCACGATCGGCAACATCGCTCAGCCTTCGTCGGGTCAGATCAACACGACCGGCGGCGGCAACCCGAACCTGGGCGTCGAGACGGCATCGACCGTGACGATTGGTGCGGTCATCCAGCCGACCTTCCTGTCGGGCTTCTCGATGACGGTCGATTATTACAACATCAAGGTGAACAACGCGATCAGCTCGCCGACCGTGGGTGACGTCGTCAACGCGTGCTTCGCCAATCTGACCGCCGCCAGCGCAACCAGCGCGGCCTGCACCGGCATCCGCCGCAACCCGCTGACCGGTGGTCTCGACGGCAGCGCGGCGACCACGCCGGGTCTGCCGGTGCCGCTGGCCAATATCGGCCAGCTGCTGACCGACGGTATCGATCTGTCGGCCAGTTACCGTCACGATCTGGGCTTCGGTAAGCTGGCCCTGGCCTTCAACGGCAACTGGACCAGCCGTTCGAAGTTCAAGGCAACCCCGACCTCGATCTACCGTGAGTGCACCAGCTATTATTCGGTCAACTGCGGGTCGATCCAGCCGGAGTTCTCGTTCAACCAGCGTACCACGCTGAGCATCGATAAGGTCGACCTGTCGGTGCTGTGGCGCTTCCTGTCGCCGGCCAAGTATGAGCCGCTGGCCCTGGCCGACGACATTGCGGCGGGTGGCGGGCCCGTCGCCGCTTATCAGCGGATCGGCGCCTATCACTATTTCGATCTGGCGGCGCAGTTCCAGGCGACGGACCGTTTCTCGCTGCTCTTCGCGGTGCGCAACGTGTTCGACCGCAAGCCGCCTTTCGTGGGTTCGTCGATTGGTTCGACCGCCTACAACAGTGGCAATACCTATCCGTCGACCTATGATCCGCTGGGTCGGCTGTTCTCGGTCACGGCGCGCGTTACGCTCTGATCCGATAACGATCTATGCCTTTCGGGGGCGGTGGCTTCGGCCATCGCCCCTTTTTTTATGCGCGATTCGCCCGGCCAGCTCTGACGCAGAACGTAGCCAAAATCGATGGTTCGCGCGGCGGTTTTGCATGCTCGCGGCGGCACCTGAGGACACACAGGCCAACACGTCTCAGCTTTTTAAAACCGACATAAATATTGTCGCAAATTGTATCGACGGTATGACACCGCCCAACCTCTGCAATCGATATCTCTGTGCTATGTAAGGTAGTGTGACCTATTTGCGACGGCGTGAGATCCAGTCGCGTTGTTGAATTTTCCTGTCTTTACAATGGTGCTGGATATGCCCAATCAGGCAACATTCAGTAACGATACAGAAAAACCATTTCATCAAGCCAGGAAGCTGACACACCGAAAACGGGTGTCGGATGGGAAAAGGGGTAATAACCATGACCAATTCGTGGATCGGGCTGCGCAAGCCGGGCCTGTTGGCGACTGTCGCGCCGCTGTCGATGCTGCTGGGCGCGCCGGCGCTTGCGCAGAGCGTGCCTGACGCCAATCAGAACGCTGAAACCAATGCCCAGGTCGCGCAGGGGGCCGAGCAGGCCGATGCCGGAACAGGCGGCGACATCGTCGTCACCGGCTCGATCATCCGTGGCGCGGATGTCGGCCCGTCGCCGGTGTCGACCATCACCGCCGAGAATCTCGACGTGCGCGGCATCAACACGGTGCAGGCGGGGATCCAAGCGCTGTCGTCGAACAACGGCCCGGCGCTGACCAACTCGTTCACCGCCAATGGCGCGTTCGCCAGCGGTGCGTCGTCGGTGTCGCTGCGCGGCCTGTCGACCAACTCGACGCTGGTGCTCTTCGATGGCCTGCGCGCCGCTTATTATCCGCTGTCGGATGACGGCACGCGCAACTTCGTCGATCTGAACACCATCCCCGACGATATCGTCGACCGCGTCGAAGTGCTGCGCGACGGCGCGTCGTCCAGCTATGGTGCGGACGCGATCGCGGGTGTGGTCAACATCATCACCAAGCGTTCGGTGAAGGGTGTCATGGGCCGCGCCGAAGCCGGCATTTCCGAGCGGGGCTATAACGCCAATCAGCGCCTGTCGCTGACCGCCGGTACCGGCGACCTCGATGAGCAGGGCTATAACGCCTATATCAGCGGCTTCTATTATCGTTCGGAGGGCGTGAAGGCGCGCCAGCTGCCCGGACCGTTCAACTCGAGCGACGAGCGCGGCATCTGCTCCAACCGCACCGGCACCACTGTTTGCGGCCCCAACAACATCGCCAACGGGCTGGACCAGAACGGTCAGTATACCAATGGCTTTGCGATCAACACGCCGAACTTCTATGTGCGTCCGGCCGATGCCACCAACACCACTGCCCTGGGCCGCTACCAGCTGCTGAACCCGGCGGCGGGCTGCCTCACCGGCAATCCGTATAATCCGACCGCGGCCGAGCTGGCGCTGCCGGCCAATGCGCCCGCCGGTATCCTGTTCCCGCAATATTCGACGTCGCAGAACCCGACGCCCGCGATCGATCCCAATTCGGCGATCCTGGCGCTGCCGGTCTATGTCTGCCCGCGCTCGACCGTCGGCGCGTGCAATGCGACCAACGGCACGCTGAACCCGAACAACCCGTTCGCCGCCGCTGGCCAGGTCGCGCGTCTGGTCGGCCAGCTGCCGAACAGCTTCGAATCGACCAAGACCCGCAGCCGCGTCTATCGCGCCGCCTTCGGGATCAACGGCACGATCTTCGACGATGTCGATTATCGTTTCGACGCGACGGCGATGCACACCGATCTGCGTCTCGAGCAGAACGGCTATGTCTACATCCAGCACCTGCTCGATGTGATCAAGGACGGCAGCTATAACTTCATCAATCCGGGCCTCAACAGCCAGGCGACGCTGAACTATCTGACGCCGACCAACATCACCAACGACAGCTCGGACCTGCTGCAGGCGCAGTTCACCCTGGGCAAGGCGATCATGACCCTGCCGGGCGGTGACCTGCGTGTCGCGGTGGGCGGCTCGATCTTCTACGAGGCGATCGACGCACCCAGCGCCAACTCGGACGAGAACGGCCCGACCCAGCGCTATTTCCGCCTGAATGCCTTTGGCACCAGCGGCAACCGCACCGTGTCGTCGGCCTTCTACGAAATCAACGCGCCGATCTTCGATCAGCTGACGGTCAACGCCTCGGGTCGCTATGACCATTATTCGAGCGGCCAGAGCGCTTTCTCACCCAAGTTCGGCGCGATCTTCAAGCCGATCCGCCAGGTCTCCTTGCGGGGCACCTACTCGCGCGGTTTCCGCATCCCCTCGTTCGGCGAGGCGAATGCGCTGCCCACCACGGGTTACGTGACCCAGCAGCTGAGCAGCATCCCGGCGGCGTTCCTGCGCCAGTACAGCATCAATCCGGGCGCCAATCAGATCTGTTCGGCGGCGACCCCGCAATTCTGCTCGGCCTATATCGCCAACTATTCGATCGGCCAGACGACGCTGGCGTCGCAGAATCTCGACCCCGAAAAGTCGCGCAGCTTCACCGCGGCATCAAGGTCGATCCGGTGCGCGGCCTGTCGCTG
>NZ_BBJS01000022.1 GCF_000739895.2 Sphingomonas paucimobilis NBRC 13935 | reverse complement strand
CAGCCGAAGCTGGTGGAGGGGGGTCCCCGGTTGCGAGGACGGTCCAACCTCACCAAGCGTGACACCCTCCGTCAGGCCTTCGGGCTGCCACCTCCCCCGGCAGGGGAGGAAGATGGGCATGCCGCCTATCCCGGCGTCGCTGCCGCTTCGTTGCCGCCGGCCGGCAAGATCCGGCAACGCCTTGCCGATTGCCGGCTGCCGTCCGCGCTTTCCCTCCTAGCCTGCGCAATTGGCACGGAGGTTGCGAGACCCCGGTGGCGCGATGATCCGCGTGGGAAAGGAGGTTGATCGATGGCCGCAGAAACGCTGTTCGGAATTCATGGTGCCGCGCTCGAAGTTCGGGGGCAGCGCATGGGCGTGCTCGCGTCCAATATCGCCAACGCCTCCACCCCCGGCTTCAAGGCGCGCGACATTGATTTCAAGGCGGCGCTCGCCGCCGTCGAGGGCGGACAGCAGGATCAGGGCATCGCCAAGGCGATGAAGTACCGCGTCCCCCTCGAAACCTCGCTCGACGGCAATACGGTCGAATTGGCCGAAGAGCAGACCGCCTTCGCCGAGAACGCCGTCCAGTATCAGACGACCCTGTCGTTCCTGAACGGCCGCATTTCCACCATCACCCGCGCGCTGAAGGGCGAATAAGCGATGCCGAACGGACCGCTTTCCATCTTCCAGGTTTCGGGCCGCGCCATGTCGGCGCAGCTCGTGCGGATGAACACCACCGCGTCGAACCTCGCCAATGCCGGCGGCATCGCCGGGTCGGTCGAGACCGCCTACAAGACGATGAAGCCGGTGTTCCGCACCAGCTTCGACGCCGCGACCGGCCTTTCGACCGTCGATGTCGAGAAGATCGTGACCGCCGGCGAAGACCCCACCAAGCGCCACGACCCCAATAACCCGCTGGCCGACAAGGACGGCAACGTCTTCGAGGCGGCGGTCGACGAAACCCGCGAGCTGGTCGACATGATGGAGACCGCGCGCACCTATCAGAACAATGTCGAGGTGATGCAGACCGCCAAGTCGCTGATCCTCGATACCCTCAAGCTGGGCCGCTGATCATGACCTCCACCGCGATGAATTCGACGCTGGACAGCCTGGGCATCAAGCGTGCCGGGGCGACGGGCGCCGGCACGACCGCCGCGCCGGCCAAGAAGTCGACCACGCTCGACCAGTCCGCCTTCCTGACGCTGCTCACCGCGCAGCTGAAGAACCAGGACCCGTTCGCGCCGATGGACAACACCCAGATGGTCGCACAGATGGCGCAATTCTCCAGCGTCGCCGGCATCTCGGAGATGAACACGACGCTCGCCTCGATCGCGACCAAGCTGAACGCGACGACGCCGGCGGACGCGATGAACTATGTCGGCAAGACGGTGCTGACCGAAGGCACCACCGCCTATGGCCGCACCAGCGGCGGGCTGGCCGGCCAGGTCGAGCTCGACAATGCCGCCACCGATGTCTCGGTCACCATTTCGGACGCGCATGGCGCGGTGCTGAAGACGGTGTCGCTGGGTGCGCAGAAGGCCGGCACCGCCAGCTATGACTGGGACGGCAAGACCGAGGACGGCAAGGAAGCGGGCTCGGGCCCCTTCACCATCTCGGTCGGCGCGCTCGACGGCAGCAATGTTGTGAACGCCCGCTCGCTCGTCTGGGCGCCGGTCCAGTCGGTGTCGATGCCCACGAACGGCACCCCCGTCCTTTCCGTCGCCGGCCTCGGCCAGGTCCAGCTTTCCGCCGTCCGTTCGGTCGGCTGATCCCCTTTTCGTATCAGGAAGATAGCCCATGTCCTTCTACACCTCGCTCAGCGGTCTTCAGGCCTCGCAAACCGACATGTCGGTCATCTCGCACAACCTGGCCAATGTTGGCACCAACGGCTTCAAGAAGAGCCGCGCCGAATTCGCCGACGTGATGGCGGCGAACTTCTCGACCGATCCGTTCAAGCAGGTCGGCTCGGGCACGGTGGTCAAGGCCAACCGGCAGGAGTTCAAGGAGGGCAACTACACCAGCACCTCCAACGCGCTCGATCTCGCTATCTCGGGCGACGGCTTCTTCACGGTACAGGCGGGCGGCACGACCGGCACACTGAACTATACCCGCAACGGCTCGTTCCAGGTCGACACCAACAACTATGTCACCGACACGCAAGGTAACCGCCTGCAGGTGTTCCCGGTCGACAAGGACGGCAACGTCACCTCGTTCGGTAATGACGGCCTGACCAGCTTGCAGCTGCCGCCGACCAGCGGCACGCCGGTCGCGACCAAGAAGGTGACGCTGGACATCAACCTGTCGAGCACCGCGACCGCCCCGACCGGTGCGTTCGACCGCACCAACATGGGCACGTACAACAACACGACCCAGACCAAGATTTTCGACACGTCGGGCAATGCCATGACGCTGACCAACTATTATGTCCGCAAGCCGCTGCCGGTCGATGCTAATGGCAATGCGGTCCAGCCGGCGGACGGCAGCAGCACCTGGTTGGTCTACAGCTATGTCGGCGACCAGCAGATGACCACCAATGGCGGCTCGACCGCACCGGTCGAAATGACCTTCAATGCGGCCGGCAATATGACCACGCCGGCCGCACCGGTCGCCTTCGACAATTTCACGCCGCGCACCTCGGTCATCTCGCAGCCGCTGACCGTCGATTATCGTGGGTCGTCGCAATCGGGTTCGATCTTCTCGGTCAACTCGCGCACCCAGGACGGCAAGGCGGTGGGCCTGCTGTCGGGCGTGTCGGTGGGCGAGGACGGCCTGATCACCGCGTCCTTCTCGAACGGCGAGACCGCCGCGCTGGGCAAGGTGGCGGTGGCGACCTTCGTCAACATGCCGGGCCTGCGCCAGGAGGGGAACAGCTATTGGGAAGCGACCGGCATGTCGGGCGCGGCCAAGTTCGGCACCGCCAATGAGGGCGCGTACGGCGCGATCCGGTCGAGCACGATCGAGGGATCGAACGTCGACATCACCGAGGAACTGGTCAACTTGATCGCGGCGCAGCGCAACTTCCAGGCGAACGCCAAGGCGCTCGATACCTCGAGCCAGATCTCGCAGACCATCTTTAACATCCGCAGCTAAGCGAACGGTTTGGGTAACAGGGGGCAGCGATGGACAAGCTGGTCTATACGGCGGCGACGGGGATGCGTTCGCACATGGCGGCGCAGTCGGCGATCGCCAACAACATGGCCAACGCCTCGACGATCGGCTTTCGCGCCGACCGCGTCGTGTTCGATCGCATCGACCTGAAGGGTGGCGGCGCGGCGTTCGAGGCGCGGATGCCCACCGCCGAGGAAGTGACCGATGCTGACCGCGCGCCGGGTACGGTGCAGCATACCGGCAACCCGCTGGACGTGGCGATCGCGACCTCCAGCGCGTGGCTGGCGGTGCAGGCGCCCGACGGCTCGGAGGCCTATACCCGGCGCGGCGACCTGGAGGTGACCGCCTCGGGCGTGCTGCAGACCGGCGACGGCTATCCTGTGATCGGCCAGAACGGCCCGATCACGGTTCCCCCATACAACTCGCTGGCCGTGTCGCCCGACGGCACCGTGTCGATCATCCCGCTGGGCGCCGGCCCCGACACCCAGGCGCAGGTGATCGACCGGATGAAGCTGGCCGATGCCCGCGTGTCGCAGACGGTGAAGGGGCTGGACAATCTGCTGCGCGTCAAGGGCGGCGGCGCGCTGCCCCAGGACATGGACGCCACCGTCCAGTCCGGCGCGCTCGAAGGGTCGAACGTCAACATGGCGCAGACGCTGGTCGACATGATCGAGAACCAGCGCAGCTACGAGGTGCAGGCCAACCTCATGAAAGAGGCCAAGTCGATGGACGAGAACAGCGCATCCCTGATGCGGCTGCCGAGCTGAGGATTAGAGGTTTATGTCTTCCGCCGCCATGCACATCGCGCGCACCGGGCTCGATGCCCAGGACATGCGCATGCGGGTCATCTCGAACAACCTGGCCAACGTCAACACGACCGGGTTCAAGCGCGATCGCGCCGCGTTCGAGACGCTGGCCTATCAGACGATTACCGCACCGGGTGCGGCCAGCTCGACCGAGAGCAAGTACGCGACCGGCCTGAACCTGGGTACCGGCGTGCGCATCCAGGGCACCGCGCGCATCAACACGCAAGGTGCGATGCAGACCACCAACAACAGCCTCGACATGGCGCTGGACGGCGAAGGCTTTTTCCAGGTGCAGATGCCGGGCGGTACGCTGGGATATACCCGCGCGGGCAATTTCTCGCGCTCGGCCGAGGGGCTGCTGGTCACGTCGGAAGGCTATCAGGTGATGCCGGGCATTACCGTGCCCGAAGGCGCGACGCAGATCACCATCGGCACCGACGGCACCGTCTCGGCGACCATCCAGGGCCAGACCGCACCGGCCGAGATCGGCCAGATCCAGATCGCGACCTTCCCCAATCCGGCGGGCCTCCAGTCCAAGGGCGACAATTACCTGACCGAAACCGCCGCCTCGGGCGCGGTGAACATGGGGGTCGCCGGTCTCGAAGGGCGCGGCCAGATCCGCCAGGGCATGCTCGAAGGCTCGAACGTCAATGTCGTCGAGGAATTGGTCGACATGATCGAGACGCAGCGTGCCTATGAGGTCAACTCGAAGATGATCAAGTCGACCGACGAGATGCTCCAGTACGCGAACCAGAATCTGTGAGCCGGACGATGCGCCTCTCCTCTTTCTCGCGTGGCGGCCTGGTTCTGGCGCTTGCCGTGCTGGCGACCGCGCCGGCGCAGGCCAGCCTGTTCGGCAAGAAGAAGCCGGCCGAGGATTTCACCACGACCCGCCCGCTGCCCGTCGCCGCCCAGCCGGTCGCGCCCGCCAACGGTTCGATCTTCCAGGCGGCGGACGGCTATGCCGCGCTCTACGAGGGCTGGCGCGCGCGCCGGGTCGGCGATCCGCTGACCATCGTACTCGTCGAGCGGACGGCGGCGTCGAAGTCGGCCAATTCCAAGCTCGGCTCGAAGGGTGATCTGGGCATCAACCCGCCGACCACCGGGCCGCTGGGTTCGTTGCTGAAGTCCACCGACATCGGCATGGGCGGCAGCCGCAACTTTAACGGTTCGGGCGCGGCCGACCAGTCCAACTCGCTGTCCGGCGAGATCAGCGTGACCGTGGCGCAGGTGTTCCCCAACGGCACCATGCTGGTCCAGGGGCAGAAGCGCGTGACGCTCAATCGCGGTGACGAGTTCATCCAGATCAAGGGACTGGTCCGCATGGCCGATGTCGGCATCGACAATCGCGTGCCCTCGACCCGCGTCGCCGACGCGCAGATCGCCTATACCGGCAAGGGCGATGTCGCCCGCGCCAGCCGCCAGGGCTGGCTCAGCCGCTTCTTCCAAGCCGTCAGCCCGTTCTGAGGCCCAACGACATGATCTTCCGCTTCCTCCTCGCGCTCCTCGCCACTTTCGCGATCGCCGCGCCGGCCCAGGCCGACCGGATCAAGGATCTGGGCGGGTTCCAGGGCATCCGCTCGAACCAGTTGACCGGTTACGGCGTCGTCGTCGGTCTGCCCGGCACGGGCGACGACAATCTGGAATATACCGTCCAGTCGCTGAAGGCCGTGGTGTCGCGCTTCGGGCTGCAACTGCCGCCCAACGCCAATCCGGGCATGAAGAATGCGGCGGTGGTGATGGTCACGGCCGAGCTGCCGCCCTTCGCCAAGCCGGGGCAGAAGCTGGACATCACCGTCGCCTCGATGGGCAAGGCCAAGTCGCTTCGCGGTGGCAGCCTGATCCTGACCCCGCTCCAGGGTGCCGATGGTCAGATCTATGCGATGGCGCAGGGTAACCTCGCGGTCGGTGGTCTGGGCGCGGAAGGTGCGGACGGCTCGAAGATCGTCGTCAACGTCCCCTCCGCCGGCCGCATCCCCGAGGGCGCGACCGTCGAACGCGCGGTCGCCACGGGGTTCGAGAGCGCGCCGATGCTGACCTTCAACCTGGCGCGCGCCGATTTCACCACTGCGCAGAATGTCGCGCAGGCGATCAATGCCCGCCTCGGCATGGGCATCGCGCAGGCGATGGACGCCGTGTCGGTCGCGGTCCGCGCGCCGATGGGCGCCGATGTCCGCGCCACACTGATGTCCGAGATCGAGAATCTCGACGTCGTCTCGGCCGAGCCGCCCGCCAAGGTGATCGTCAACGCGCGCACCGGCACGGTCGTCATCAACTCGGCGGTGCGCGTCGGCCCGGCCGCCGTCACCCATGGCAAGCTGACCGTGAAGATCGACGAGAATCAGCGCGTCAGCCAGCCGGCCCCCTTGAGCGGCGGCCAGACGGTCGTCACCCCCAAATCGGGTGTCGCGGTCGAGGAGGAGCGTCGCCCGATGTTCCTGCTGAACCCCGGTCCCAAGCTCGCCGACGTGGTCAAGGCGGTGAACGCCATCGGCGCCGCGCCGTCCGACCTGGTCGCCATTCTCGAAGCGCTGAAGGAAGCCGGCGCGCTCAAGGCGGAGTTGATCGTCCTGTGACCCAATCCATCGCATCCACCCCATCCGCCGCCTCGGCGGCCGGCATCACCGGCACGGTGTCCACCGACACCCGCCGCCTGTCGAACGGCGCCAATCTGGACAAGGCGGGCACGCAGTTCGAGGCGATCTTCACCGGCATGATCCTGAAGGCGATGCGCCAGACCAAGCTGGGCGACACGCTGTTCGAGTCGAAAGCGCTCGACACGTTCAAAGACATGCAGGATCAACAGGTTGCGCAGAGCATGGCCGCCCATGCCCCGATGGGCATCGGCAAGGCGGTGACCGCATTCCTGGCGAAATCGCAACCCGCTGTTAACCAGAGTTGACGTAGTTAACGCGCATGAGCGACCTGCTCTCTATCGGCGCTTCGGGCGTCCGCGCATATCAGACCGCGCTGACCGCCGTTGGTGAGAATATCGCCAATGTCGGAACGGACGGCTATTCGCGCCGGACGGTCACGATGCGCGAGGTCGTGCCGGCCGCCGGTTTGGCCGCCAACAAGGTGTCGGCGGGGTCGGGCGTCGCGGTGGCGGGCATCGCGCGTGCCACCGACGTCTATGCCAGCGCCGCCGTCCGCGCCGCCACCGCCGATCTGTCGCGCACCACGACGGGGGCGACCTGGCTGACGCGGATCGAGAGCGCGATGACCGGCGACCAGGTTCAGACCCGTCTCACCGCCTTCTTCACCGCCGCACGCACGCTGGCGGCCGAACCGACCTCGGCCGCGCTGCGCTCGACGATGCTGGAGACCGCCAAGTCGACCGCGACCGCCTTTACCGCGACCGACTCGGCCTTCGACCAGATCAACGCCGATTTCGACGGCCAGGCGCGGCAGGCCGCACACGACCTGTCCTCGCTCGCCACCTCGCTGGTGCGGGTCAATGACGGGCTGGGGCGGACCCAGCCGGGGACCGCCGCCTCCGCGCAGCTGACCGATCAGCGCGACCAGATCCTGGCGCAGATGAGCGCGCTGTCCGATATCACCAGCACGACCGACGAACTGGGGCGCGCGACGGTGCGACTCGGCGACCGGGTCGGGCCGGTCCTCGCCTCGACCGATATGGTCGGCTCGGTCAGCTATCAGCGCCGTGCCGATGGCAGCGTCGGCTTCACCGTGTCGCTGCAAGGCGAAAGCCAGGATTTCATTCCTACTGGCGGTGCTCTGGCCGGCGCGCTCGACGGAGCGGAGCGGATCAACACGACCCGGGCCGCCTTCAACCAGGTCGCCAAGGATTTCGTCGACACCGTCAACGGTCTCCAGGCCAATGGTCAGGACCTGAACGGTGACCAGGGTACGCCGATGTTCACCCTGACCGCCGGTACCGCCGCCATGACGCTGGCGATGACCGATGGGTCGAAGATTGCGGCGGCGACTGGCGGCCAGGGGTCGCGCAATGCCGACAATCTCTATGCGCTGCAGACCGCGCGCGGCACCGGGCAGTTCGAAGGGCGGCTGACCCAGATCGTCACCGACAATGCCACCGCACTCAAGCAGCGCCAGACCGTGGCGGAGGCGCAGACCGCGATCAGCGACGGCGCCAAGGCGACGCTGTCGGGGGCCTCGGGCGTGACGCTCGATTCGGAAGCGGTCACGTTGATGCGGTTCCAGCAGGCCTATTCGGCCTCCAGTCGGGTCATCCAGATGGCGCGCGAAACCTTCCAGTCGATCCTCGAAATCCGGTAGTCGCGATGCAGATATCCACCAACGTCTTCTATGACATGGCGTCGCGGCGCATGAACGCGCTGACCGGCAAGGCCAATGCGGCCATGGTCGAGATTTCGACGGGCAAGAAGCTGCAGAACCCGTCCGACGATGCCGCCGCCGCCGCGCAGATCGCCGAGTTCGATCGCCGCGACGCCGATGACGCGGTCTACAAGACCAATTTGACGCTCGCCGGTTCGCTGCTTCAGCAGGCCGACACCACGCTGGGCCAGATCGGCAATCAGGTGCAAAAGGCGCTGGAGCTGGCGACGCAGGCGGCCAATGGCACGCTGTCGGCCGCCAATCGCGCCAGCGTCGGCGATCAGATCGCCTCGATCCGCGACGCGCTGGTCGGCCTGGCCAATAGCAAGGATGCACGCGGCCTGCCGCTGTTCGGCGCGGCGGCGGGGACCGATGCGGTCCGGATGACGAACGGCGCCTATACCTATTCGCAGGCCGATGTGTCGGAGATCCCGATCGCCGATGGTCAGTCGATCGAAGTATCGGTCGGTGCTGAACGCGTGTTCAAGGCTGGCAGCAGCGACACGCTGAACGTGCTCAACAATCTGGTGACCGCGCTCAAGACCGGCACCGGCGATGTCACCGGCACGATCCGCGACGCGATGGACAAGCTGTCCGCCGCGAACGACAATGTCGCCAGCGTTCAGGCGTCGATCGGTGCGCGGGAGGCCCGCGTCGAGTTGCAACAGGGGTTGCAGCAACAGGCCGCGACCGATCGCGCCACCCTGCGCTCGACCGTCGAGGACGCCGATCCGACCACCGCCATCACCCAGCTTCAGCAGACGATGACTGTGTTGCAGGCGACCCAGGCCAGCTTCACCAAATTGTCGAGCCTGTCGCTGTTCGATTACCTCAAGTGATTGGGGCGGCCCGGTAACCCTATTTTGACGTTAGGGCGCTAGTCCGGAGTTCGGACGGCCGCCACGCCGGTTCTCTGGAGAATCATTCCACCATGTTTCCTGCCATCGGCCTGGTCATCCTGCTCGGAATGGTCTTCGGCGGTTTCGCCATCACCGGCGGACAGCTGGGGCCGGTGTTCCACGCGATTCCGCACGAAATGCTCATCATCGGCGGCGCGGCCGTCGGCGCGCTCGTCATCGGCAATTCCGGCAAGGAGTTGAAGGCGCTGGGCGGCGCGATGGGCAAGATCTTCAAGGGGCCGAAGTACAAGAAGCAGGATTATCTCGACGTCATCTTCCTCGTCTCGAAACTGATGAAGATGCTGCGCACCGAGGGGCCGATCGCGCTGGAGCCGCATGTCGAGGATCCCAAGTCCTCCTCGGTCTTCGCCGAATATCCCCGCCTGGTCGCCGACCATACGCTGGTCAACCTGATCGCCGACACGCTGCGCCTGGTCGTGGTGTCGTCGGGCACGCTCGACGTCCATGCGGTCGAAGAGGTGATGGATAACGCCATCAAGACCCATCACCACGAGGTCGAAGGGCCCCAGGGCACGCTGCAGAGCCTCGCCGACTCGCTGCCCGCGCTGGGCATCGTCGCGGCGGTGCTCGGCATCGTGAAGACCATGGGTTCGATCGACAAGCCGCCGAGCGTGCTGGGGGGCATGATCGGCTCGGCACTGGTCGGCACCTTCATGGGCGTGCTGCTCGCCTATGGTATCGTCAACCCGTTCGCGGGCCGCCTGAAGCAGGTGATCGACGCCGATGCGGCCATCTATCATGTGGTCAAGCAGATCATCATCGCCTCGCTCCACGGCCATCCGCAGCCGCTGGTGATTGAAGCCGCCCGCTCGGGCATCGCGCACAAGGACCAGCCCGGCTTCGCCGAGGTGTTCGACGGTCTGCGGGGCCGCTAAGCCATGGCCCGCGCGCCCCACGGCAAGAACGAGCCGCCCAAGATCGTCATCGTCAAGAAGATCATCGCCGATGGTCATGGCGGGCATCATGGCGGCGCGTGGAAGGTCGCCTATGCCGATTTCGTGACGGCGATGATGGCGTTCTTCCTGCTCCTATGGCTGCTGGGTGCGACCACCGAGAAGCAGCGGAAGGGCATTGCCGATTATTTCGCGCCGACCCTGCTCGACACCAAGTCAGTCGGTGTGGGGGGCGGCGTGCTGAATGGCGGTGCCGGTGTCGGGCGGATGCAGAAGGACAGTAGCACCGCTATCGTCCAGACGCTGGTCACCCGCGTCAACGGGCAGGGCGGCGACAAGCCTGGCACGGGCAACAAGGGCTCGCTGCGCAACCCCGACGCGCTGGCGCGGGACCAGAAGACCTTCGACGCCGTGAAGCGCGAACTGCTGCGCAAGATGGAGGTCACGCCGGAGCTGAAGAAGCTGGCGCAACAGGTCCGCTTCATCCCGACCGACAGCGGCCTGCGCATTGATCTGGTCGACAATGCCGATTATTCGATGTTCTCGATGGGCACCACCAGCCTGGAGCCGGCCGCGTCCCAGTTGATCGGTACCATCGCCAAGACGGTGGCGGATGTGCCCAACACGATCATGATCCGTGGCCATACCGACAGCGTCCCCTATGGCGATCCGCGCGCGATGAACAACTGGATGCTGTCCTCGGGTCGTGCCGAGGCCACCCGGCGGCGTCTGGCGGCCGGTGGGCTGCCCGAATCGCGCTTCGAGCGGATCGAGGGCGTCGCCGACCGCGAACCGATGATCACGGGCAACCCGTCCGACCCGCGCAACCGGCGCGTGGCGATCACCCTGCTCTATCGCAAGGGCGTATTTGGGGAATAAGGGGGCGTCCATGCTCTCCTGTAAGAGAGATGGCAGGCCGAGTTCTCTCAGGAAGAGGAGCGCTGGGTGGGACAGGCGCTCCTTGGAGCCGCGTATGCTCCGCCAAGCTTTGCGTCCCTGTGGGCAGGGGCATTCCAGCGAATGCCGAAGCCCTACAGTCAGACGGTTTTTAGGACATTATTGGGACCGAGGCGGCAGAAGAGCGGAGCGGCTTGGCCAGCACCTTCTTCGGCGGCAGCTCAATCTTACGACGCGTCCTGTACCAGCATGGCGGCCGCCATGGCGTCGCGCTGCTGACGGGCGTCGCGCATCGCTTCGGTCTTCAGGCTGCGCTGGGCCAGCACCATCCAGGCGGCTTCGGCGCGCAGGGCGCGTTCGCGTACCAAGGTCAGCGGGCTATCCTCCGCTTCCTGGTGGCACCGTTCGGCATGGGCGGCGAAAGTCTGGCTGTCACGCATCGGGCATCTCCTGAAACAAAGGGGGACGAGGTTCGTCCCCCCGAAGCTGATCAGTCGGTCGGCTGAAGATTGACCGCGCTGGTCTTGCCGCGACGATCCTGCTCCAGCTCATAGTTGAGCCGCTGATTCTGGTTCAGCGAGATCATGCCCGCCCGCTCGACCGCCGAGATATGGACGAACGCGTCGTTGCCGCCGCCATCGGGCGAGATGAAACCATAGCCCTTGTCGGCGTTGAAGAATTTGACGGTGCCGGACATGCTCATGAGTATCTTCCTTCTATGCGGGATGGACCGACAACCGGCCAATCCTCGTGCTTCGACAGCAGGGAAAGAAGGAGAAGGGGGCCGCAAAGCGCCGAAAACCGTCGATATGCGACTATAGCAATAGCAATGTCGTGCGCCCGTCGGAAATTACAAGGGTGACGGGAAAACATTATTGATATTCTGGAAAACAGGGGTCGTGCATGATCTGAATTATCGCGCGTGAAATCGCTGCAGAATGACGACACATAGAATATTTGCGGTTTGTTTTTTCGATAGCGTGCCGGCGCTTTTACGAGGCCATGAATCCCATCGACATTCAGGGGGGCGGAAGCCACGCCTGATACGCCATCATGAAAAACGCCCGCCTTCCTGCTCCGGGAGAAGAGAGGAAGGCGGGCGGTCTTTACGCCACCGAGGTGGAACCGAGGATTATTCCTCGGTCGCGGTCTCGGCGCCCTTGCGCGGCTTGCGCCCGGCGGTGGTGCCGTTGCGCGGGCCGGGCTTGCGGCCGAGGCCGATCTTCTTGGCCATCGCGCGGCGGCTTTCCGAATAGCTCTCGGCGACCATCGGATAATCCGACTTCAGGCCATAGCGCTCGCGATATTCTTCCGGCGTCAGGCCATGGGTGGCCAGATGGCGGCGCAGCGTCTTGTACGGCTTGCCATCGATCATCGAAATGATGTGATCCTTCGACGCCAAAGACTTGCGAACCGAAACGGCCGGGACATATTCGGTCGGCGCTTCGACATCGGTCGTCTGCGGCGCGCTGCCCAAAAGCGACGACACGGTTTCGTGCATCTTGCCGAGAAACGCGGGAACCTCCTCCGCCGAGGTACGGGTATTGGGATTGCCCAACCACGCGATGGTCAGTTCGGTTGCCAATTCAACGGCATTCACATCGATAGGGTCGTCGGCCATGTTACGCTCCTGTTGCATTTCCCCGTGAACTAGCGCTGATTCCCACGGGGTCAACCTGTGAAGACGTAATTTCGGGCCTTCGAATGCAATATTTCTGTCGCGATTTGTATCGAGGATAGATTTGAGCATTGTCGGGGCCGATATTCTTACACGGATCAATATGGCGCTCACCCGGATAGCATTTGCCGGAAATGGCGGATTATCAGCGATGCCGGCGACTCCACTCTCCGAAGGTCACCATGTTTCGTCAGATGGAGGATCATGATGGAAGCGAAACGACGTAAACGATTGCATTTTTTGCAAGAAAAATTGCTGAGCTTGCAATTGTGTCAATCGTTAACCTGCGCCAAAGAGAGCGGGCCTTTCAGGCATCCTCTCCTAAAAACTTTCACGGCTGGTCCTTCGGACCAGCCTTTTTTTTGGCTATGCAATGGGCATCACCGCGCCTAGGCTGAAGGGCGTCGCCGCGCACCCCATAAAGACAAGCAGGAGCGGAAGCCGCCGGGAAACCGGCATCGCGCGTCGATAACCGGGGGTCGAGCGACCCGTCGCTCCCCCCGTCCAACCCGATCGCATCAACCGTGGATCACGGCGCGCCGCCCAAGGCGCTTACGCTGGGATGAGGCACCGAATTCCGCATTCGATGCTCCCGTCATGCGGCTCAGGCTTTGTCGGTCGGCGTCTTGCGCTGCAACAACTGGTCGAGCGCCGACAGCGCCAGTCCCGCCAAGGCGGACGTATCCGACCGGGGCCGGGCAGCGGGAGGGGGCGGAGCCGTATCCTTCGGCTCGGCGTCCGTCGCCTTGGGGCCCGTCTCGCGACCCATGTCGCGTGCCAGCGCAGCCGCAGCGGCGACCAGGCCAGTGGCGATCAACTGACGCCCCATCGGACTGCGCGCCTGATCGAGAAGAACCTGTCCCACCCGGTGCAGCGGCGAGGGCTGTGCGTTGGCCGCCTGCTCCATCGCCGCCCTCTCGGCCTTTTTCTGCTTTTTCTTCTGCTTCTTCTTGCCCATCGCCACGGCGCTCCCGCAAAACTGTGTTTGCAATATAATACACCTGGACGGCCGTTCAACGGGCCGGGCGGATCAGCCGTTCAGGGTGCGCGCGCGGCGGCGCTGGACCGAGCTGCCGATGCCCATTGACTCGCGATATTTGGCGACGGTGCGCCGGGCGATATCGAAACCCTTGGCCTGGAGCAGTTCGACAAGCGTGTCGTCGGACAGGATCTTGGCACCTTCATTGGCGATCAGCGTCTTGATCGCGCTCTTCACCGCCTCGGCCGACACGGCATCGCCGCCGTCCGCCGCCGCGATGCCGCTGGTGAAGAAGAATTTGAGTTCGAACAGGCCGCGTGCGCAACTGAGATACTTGTTGCTGGTCACGCGGCTGACGGTCGATTCGTGCATCCCGATCGCCTCGGCGACGCGCGCCAGGGTCAGCGGCCTCAGATGCGTGACGCCGTGGAGGAAAAAGGCCTCCTGCTGCTTCACGATCTCGGTGGCGACGCGGATGATCGTGCGCTGGCGCTGGTCGAGCGCCTTCATCAGCCAGTTGGCGCTGGCAAGACAGTCGGCGAGCCATGCCTTGGACCCCTTGTCCTGCGGTCCGTGGCGCAGTTCCTGATAATAGCGCCGGTTGACCAGCACGCGGGGCAGGGTGGCGGTGTTGAGCTCGATCCCCCAGCCGGCCTTGGTGCGGGTGACGAACAGGTCGGGCACGACCGCCTGGACGGACTCGCCGCCATAGCGACAGCCGGGTTTGGGATCATAGCCGCGCAGCTCGCGGATCATGTCCGCCATATCCTCGTCATCGACACCGCAGATCCGCTTCAGCCGGGCCAGGTCGCCGCGTGCCAGCAGGTCAAGGTTGGCGATCAGCTGCGCCATGCAGGGATCATAGCGATCGGCCTCGCGCGCCTGAAGCGCCAGGCATTCCGCCAGATCGCGCGCGCCGACGCCGGTCGGATCGAAGCTCTGCACCACCGCCAGCACGGATTCCACGCGCTCCACCGCAACGCCCAACCGGTCGGCGATCTCCTCGAGCGAGACGGTGAGATAACCCGCCTCGTCCAACTGATCGATCAGATGGGTGGCGATGGTCCGCTCCACACCCGACAGGACCAGGGAGGCCTGAGCCTCCAGATGTTCGGCGAGATTGGGCGCGTCATCGGCCAGTGCGTCCCAATCGGGCCCATCCTCGCCGCCCAGGCTCGCGCCGCTGCTGCTGCCGTTCAGTGACAGGCCGCCATCGGGACCGGTGCCGCCATCAGCGACACTGTCCTGCTGATGGCTTTCGGTCGCGTAATCCAGGTCGAGCCCGCGATCCTCGGTGGGGGCGGTGCCGGCGACCAGCTCGTCGGCGCCCGCCGGTGCTTCCCGCTCGGTCCGCTCGGGCGTCGCCACCTCGCGCACGGCGCCCGCATCGAGCAGGGGGTTTTTCTCCACCTCCTCGGCGATGAACGCCTCAATCTCCAGATTGGACAGCGTCAGCAGCTTGATCGCCTGCTGAAGCTGCGGCGTCATCACCAGCGATTGCGACTGGCGGATGTCGAGACGGGGGGCCAAGCTCATGCGACCGAACCCCACTCAGCACCGCAAGTCCAGCGCCCGGCGGGGCCGGGACAGGATAGCGGTGCGGATCGGGGCGGCACCGTCATCGGGTCAGAGCGAAAAGCCCTCGCCCAGATAGAGGCGGCGGACATTGGCGTCGGCGACCAGTTCCTCGGGCGAACCGGTGAACAACACGCGACCGTCATAGATGATGTAGGCGCGGTCGACGATGTCGAGCGTCTCGCGGACATTGTGATCGGTGATCAGTACGCCGATGTCGCGGCGCTTCAGATCCTTCACCAGATCGCGGATATCGGCGATCGAGATCGGGTCGATGCCCGCGAACGGTTCGTCGAGCAGCATGATCGAGGGATCGGCGGCCAGCGCGCGGGCGATCTCGGCGCGGCGCCGCTCGCCGCCCGACAGCGCCATGGCGGGCGCGGCGCGCAGCCGGGTCAGGCCGAATTCCTCAAGCAGCCGATCGAGCTTGCGCGCGCGCTCGGCCGGATCGGGCTCGGCCAGTTCGAGCACGGTCGAGATATTCTTCTCGATCGACAGTCCGCGAAAGATCGAGGTTTCCTGCGGCAAATAGCCCAAGCCCAGGATCGCGCGGCGATACATGGGCAGGCCGGTGATATCCTCGCCGTCGAGCATGATGCGGCCCGAATCGGGCTTCACCAGACCCATGACCGAATAGAAGCAGGTCGTCTTGCCCGCGCCATTGGGGCCAAGCAGGCCGATCACCTCGCCGCGCCCGACCGACACCGACACATCGGTCAGGACGACGCGCTTGTCATAGCTTTTGGCGATCGAGACGACCTGCAGCCCGTTCGAGACCGGCGGCTCGGCCGCGGGGCGTGGCGCGCCGCCGGTGCGATCGCTCGCCTCGCGGGTCGGGGTTTCCATGTCCATTGGCCGGTGTCTTCCCTTTCTGGCGGGACTTTAGCGCGATGCCCGGGCCGACCGCAAACGGTCATGCACGGGCCTCACGATCAGGGGGTCACTTGCGATCGGGGACGGAGAAGGTACCCGTCACCCGGCCCGAAGGCGCACGGGTCGTGGTACCGACGCCGCTCGAGCCGCCGCCCGCCACCGCCGATCCGTCGATCACCGCACGGCCGGTGTCCAGGTTGATGGTCAGCCGCCCGCCATTCACCGTGTTGCCGCCCTGGGTCAAAGAGACGTTGCCCAGCATGGTGATGACCCGGCGATTGAGGTCGTAGATCGCATATTGGCTGCGAGCCGTCTGGTCGGGGCGCTTGACCACCACGCCGCCTGACGCGTCGAGGCGCGAGACCTGCGGATTGCCGCCGATCACCTGGCCGGTATAGGCGACCGTCATCCGCGCGGCGTTCAGCGTCATCTCCGCCTGGCGCACCGCGACATTGCCCGACAGGACGGCGCGATTCGCCTTGTCCTGCAACTCGATATGGTCCGCGCCGAAATCGATCGGCGCACGGCTGTTGTGCCGGGTCTGGGCCGGAGCGGAAGCCGCGAGGACGATGAGGACAGGCGCCATCACGGCGGTGAGCTTGTGCATGACGCGCTATTTCGTGCTTTGCGGGACGATGCGCAAGCGGGCGTTGCCATCCAGTGTGACGGTACGATCTTCCAGATTGGCCCGTAGCTTATCGGCACGGAACGTGCCCTGCGGCACCTGGCCGGTCACCGCCCCGCCCGAGACCAGCATCCGCTGTTGCAGATCGATCGTCGCGTCGTGCGTCTTCAGATTGTAGCCGCCGGCCGATTGGAAATCGAGCGGTCCGTCCAGCTTCACCTGTTCGGTGCGCATGTCATAGCGGCCCGAATTGGCGCTGACCGTCGCGGGGCCGTCGGACAGGCGGATCTCGGCGGCCAGCTTGTTGAGCTGGACCACCGGCTCGGCCGAGCTGCGCTGGATCGCGGAGCCGGCATCCAGCGAGAAGGGCTGTCCCTTGTCGTCGACGCCGCGATATTGCGCCGCCTGGATCTTCATCCGCTCCTGCGCGACCTCGACCTTCTTCTTGTCGAGCACGAAGGACACTTCGCTCGACGAATAGATCGGCGCCATCACCAGGAACGCGGTCAGCACCCCGATCGCGCTGGGCAGCATCCAGCGCGCCAGCGTCACGAATCGATCGTGACGGCTGCCGGGCGCGGCCCAGACCTGGCGCTGGGTACGGACGCGGTCGGCGATGTCGGACATGGCGGCCTTTCCTGCGAAGCCCCGATTTTAGGCGTGGGCGAAGATATCGATCTCGGGCCAGCCCGCCAGATCGAGTTCGGCGCGCGCCGGCAGGAAATCGAAACAGGCCTGCGCCAGTTCCATCCGGCCTTCGCGCTCGAGTCGCTTGTCGAGTTCGACCTTCATCCGGTGCAGATAGCGCACGTCCGACGCGGCATATTCGCGCTGCGCATCCGACAATTCGGGCGCGCCCCAGTCGGAGGATTGCTGCGCCTTGGACAGCTCGATGCCCAGGAGCTCGCGCACCAGCTCCTTCAGGCCGTGGCGGTCGGTATAGGTGCGGATCAGCCGCGAGGCGATCTTGGTGCAATAGACCGGGGCGGCGACCACGCCCAGATAATGGCGGATCGCGGCGATATCGAACCGCCCGAAATGATACAGCTTCAGCCGCGCCGGATCGGCGAGCAGTGCGCGCAGATTGGGCGCGGCATAATCGCTGTCGGGGGAAAAGCGGACGAGATGCTCGTCGGGCCCGCCATCGGACAGCTGGACGACGCACAACCGGTCGCGCGGCGTGATCAGGCCCATCGTCTCGGTGTCCACCGCGATCGCGGCGCCGGGGGCGAACAGATCGGCGGGAATATCTTCTTCATGCAGATGAACGGTCATGTCCCCGCCCTAGCGGCCGGCGGGACAAGCCTCAACCACGATGATGGAATCGCCAAGGGCCGGAGTCGCGGCCTGGCATGGATGATCGCGGTGATGCGCCCCCGGCGCACGGCGATTCGCAAGTTTTTTATGGGATGTTGTGGAGTTTCGGCCACAATTCCGACGCAATCTGCTTGGTTCGCGGCAAAGCGAGAAGGCTCTCGCACGATTTCGTTCGCGATGGCTCGCCTTCTGCGTTATGGATCGGAACTAGGCGCAAAAGGTTTGGCGCCGAAAGACCCGCGCTCTTCGTCCGGCGCACGGTTCTTGAAGATGACATTTGCGGGCGAACCGGGAAGACGAACAGGGCTTATGGGTTTCGATAGAGGTAGCCGGGGCAATCGCGGCTCGCGTGGCCGCGACAAGCGGGACAATTTCGGCAGCGACGATTTCGGTGGCGGCGGCTTCGGCGGCGGTGACCGCTTCGGTGGCGGCGGTTTCGGCGGCGGCGATCGTTTCGGCGGTGGTGGCGGCGGCTTCGGCGGCGGCGACCGTGGCGGTTTCGGCGGTGGTGACCGCGGCGGCTTCGGTGGCGGCGGCGGCGGTTTCCGTGGCGGCGGTGGTGGCGGCTTCGGCGGCGGCCGTGGCGGCGGCGGCATGCCCCCCCAGGTCGTTGGCGAAGGCACCGGCGTGGTCAAGTTCTTCAACGCGCAGAAGGGTTTCGGCTTCGTCGTGCGTGATGACGGTGGCGAGGATGTGTTCGTTCACATCTCGGCCGTCGAGCAGGCGGGTCTGACCGGTCTGGCCGAGGGTCAGCCGCTCGGCTTTACCCTGGTCGATCGCGGCGGCCGCATCTCGGCCACCGAGCTGAAGATCGAGGGCGAGCCGCTTCCGGTCCAGGAACGCGCCCCCCGCGAGCCGCGTGAAGGCGGTTTCGGTGGCGATCGTGATCGTGGCCCGCGCGGTGGCGCAGCCGGCGGTTTCGGTGGCGCGCCGCAGCGCCAGCTGACCGGCGAGAAGGCGACCGGCACGGTCAAGTTCTTCAACGCGATGAAGGGCTTCGGCTTCATTCAGCGCGACGATGGCCAGCCCGACGCGTTCGTGCACATCTCGGCCGTCGAGCGTGCCGGCATGGGCTCGCTGAACGAGGGCGATCGCCTGCAGTTCGAGATCGAGGTTGACCGTCGCGGCAAATACGCTGCGGTGAACCTGCAGAACGAGGGCTAAGCCTCTCGGCCTCAAAGCCATCCCTTTTCGGGCGACAGGGCCCGGCGTTGCAGCGATGCGACGCCGGGCCTTTTCGTTTTCGGAGCCATGAAAAAGCGCACTCGGCGGTTGGCCTCAGCGAAACACTCAAGCCGCCGCGTATCGTCCGATGGTTAGCGATGACGCGCTGAGGGGCTGCCCGCGGCATCTGCCGAGTGGTATGGCAGAAGACGTTCGATCACGGGTTCTGGATTGGCCCGATGTCATCCACATTGGGGAGCCGGTCCGCGCACGCAACACGCCATTCGAGTTGCCTTGCGGTCTCTGCGCACTCGCGGTCAGCGACCAGGCGCTTTCCATAGGTGGCAATGAACAATCGCGCCATCGCGGCGTAAACCGCTTCGGACTTCATAGGAACGGAACGCCCGATGTCTCGCCAGCCCCTGCCGACTCCTGTCCGCCTGCTCGGCCCTGCCGGTATCCTGCCGCAGGCGATCTGCGTCGCCATGGCCGTCTTCTTGCCCGAGCATCGGATATTGGCGGGAATCGCGGGCGGGCTTTACGCGGCGCTGATCCTGTCTTTCTTGGGCGGCTTGTGGTGGATGGAGGCGCTGGTCCGAGGCGATCGGCGCGCCACCCCTTATGTCGTCGCGGTGCTGCCAAGCCTGATCGGCTGGGCGGCCTGGCTGGCGCCGCTCGTCGGGCTGATGGGCATGGCGGGGGCGTTGATGGTGCTGGGCATCGTCATCCTGATCTCGCCTGTCGCGGACAAGGCGATCGGCCGGCTGGCCAGCGAGATGCCGGGCTGGTGGCGTTTGCGCTGGGTCTTGTCGATCGGCCTTGGTGGCCTGACGCTATTGTTGGGAATCATGATGGCGTAACCATCGATCGGCTTGCTCTATGGGGGGCGGTCCTGTACCGATCGGTACAACGGAATGTTTCGATCGAGAGAGGTGCGATGCGGCCCCCATTTCCTCCCTTCACTACGGACAGCGCGGTCCAAAAGGTCCGCGCCGCCGAAGATGCCTGGAACAGCTGCGATCCGGAACGGGTGGTGCAGGCCTATACGCCCGACTGTCATTGGCGGAATCGTGTCGAGTTCGTGACCGGACATGACGAGATCGTCGCCTTTCTCCGCCGCAAATGGGCACGCGAGCTCGACTATAGGCTGATCAAGGAACTCTGGGCGCAGGAGGGCAGCCGGATCGCGGTGCGCTTCGCCTATGAATGGCATGACGATAGCGGCCAGTGGCACCGATCCTATGGCAATGAGAATTGGGATTTTGCCGAGGACGGCCGGATGGCGCGGCGAATTGCGTCGATCAACGACCTGCCGATCGCCGAGCAGGATCGGCTGTTTCATTGGCCGCTGGGCCCGCGTCCCGCCGATCATTCCTCGCTGAGCGCGCTGGGGCTCTAGGGCCGATGGCGCGGATGGTGGCCGAGCGTGCGGATACGCTGCCGGGACTGGCCGAGGCGTTTCGCGAACACGGCTATGCCGGGGCCAGCCTGTCAGTAATCGGCGAAGCGACGGGGCTCGGCCGGGGGAGCCTGTACCATTTCTTCCCCGGCGGAAAGCGCGAGATGGCCGAGGCGGTGCTCGCCGACATCGCCGCCTGGTTCGAGGGCGCGGTCTTCACGCCACTGGCCGAGGCGGAGGACCCGCGCGCCGGGATCGAGTCGATGATGGTCGCGATCGATCGCTATTTCCAATCGGGCCAGCGGGCATGCCTGATGGGGGCCTGGGGATTGGGGGCCACGCGCGATCCCTTTGCCGAGGCGATCGCGGGCTATTTTCAACGCTGGATCGGCGCGCTGCAGGGGGCGCTGGTCCGGGGCGGCGTGGCGGCGGACCATGCCCTGACGCTGGCGCAGGACGGGGTCAGCGGCATCCAGGGTGCGATCACCCTGTCGCGGGCCCTCGACGATCCGGGACTGTTCCGCGCGACGCTGGGGCGGCTGACGGCGCGGCTCTATACCGCGCTCGCCAGCGCCGGGTGAGGGCAGGGGGGGTGAACTCCCCCCGCCCCGATTCAGATCGCGGCCAGCGCCTGTTCGCAATCGGCGATCAGGTCGTCGGCATCCTCGACCCCGATCGAGATGCGGACCAGATTGTCGGTGATGCCCAGCGCCGCCTTGCGCTCGTCGGGGACCGACAGATGCGTCATCGCCGCCGGGTGGCTGGCCAGCGTCTCGGTCCCGCCCAGGCTGACCGCCAGCTTGGCGATGCGCAGCGCATCGAGGAAACGGAATGATTCCGCTTCGCCGCCCTTAAGATAGAGCGAGAAGGTCGATCCGCCGCCCGAGCAGTGCCGGCGATAGATATCCGCCTGCCGCTCCATGCCCGGCGTGCCCTCCAGAAAGCCGAGATAGCCGACGCGCTCGACCTTGGGGTGATCGCGCAGGTAAGCGCAGACCTTGGCGGCATTCTCGCCGGCGCGGCTCATCCGCAGCTCCAGCGTCTCCAGCGAACGGAGCAACATCCAGGCGGTATTGGGGTCGCAGATGGTGCCGATCGTGTTGCGCATTGACCGGATGGTGGTGATGTGCGCCTTCGACCCCAGTACGCCGCCCGCGACCAGATCCGAATGGCCGCCGGCATATTTGGTCAGCGAATAGACGACCAGATCGGCGCCGTGTTTGAGCGGACGCTGCCACAGCGGGCCGAGAAAGGTGTTGTCGATCGCGATCGGGGGCTTTTCGGCCGCATCGGCAAAGGCCGCGTCGCGCGCGGCCGCCACCGCCTCGATATCGACTAGCGCATTGGTCGGGTTGGCGGGGCTCTCCAAATAGATCATCGCGACCCGGCCGAGCGCGGCGGCCTTGGCCAGCACCGCGTCGATCTCTGCGCGAGTCGCGCCGGCGGGAAAGTCGAGCCACTTGACCCCGAACCGACCCAGGATGCGGCCGATCAGCGTTTCGGTCGCGGCATAGAGCGGGCCGGAATGGACGATGACGTCGCCCGGCTGGACCATCGACAGGAACAGGGTGGCGATCGCCGCCATGCCGCTGGAAAAGGCCAGCGCATCCTCGGCCTCGTCCCAGATCGCCAGGCGGTCCTCCAAAATTTCCTGGTTCGGCCCGTTGAAGCGCGAATAGACCAGCCCGTCGGCGCCGCCCGGACGCTTGCCGGTCACGCCCTCGAAATGGCGCTTGCCGGCGGCGGCATTGGGAAAGACGAAGGTCGAGGTCAGGAAGATCGGCGGCTTCAGCGATCCTTCGGACAGGACGGGATCGAAGCCATAGCCCATCATCAGCGTCGAGGGCTTGAGCTTGCGATCGCCGATGCTGGTCGGCTCGCTCGAACGCTCGGCCATCTGACTCTGGGGCAGAACGCCGGTCAGATCGGATTCGGTTGGCATGATAATCTCCTCGGAACATGGGGCCGCTCTGTCGGCGGCTATGTCCCCAGGATAGCGCGGCAAACGGCTTTGGCGAGGCTTAGCCCAGCCCGATCAGCGAAATCTGACGGCCATAAGAGGGTTCGCTGCGATGGGTCGCGCGGCGGAAGCTGAAGAAGCGGTCTTCCTGCGCATAGGTATCCTCGCCCAGCGCAGCGACGCGTGCGATCCCGGCAGCGGCGAGGCGATGGGCGACATAGGCCTCCAGATCGAACTGGTAATGGTCCGCGCGGCGGCCATCGGCGAAGAAGCGTTCGTTTTCGGGTGCCTGCTCGACGAAGCGGCGCAGAAAGGCCGCGTCGACCTCATAGCTGGCGCGCGCGATGCACGGCCCGATCGCGGCGACGATCCGGTCGCGGCTGGCGCCCAGTGCTTCCATGGCGAGCAGGGTGGCATCCGTGATGCCGCCGAACGCCCCCTTCCACCCGGCATGCGCTGCGCCCACGACGCCGGCCTGGGCATCGGCGAACAGCACCGGCGCGCAATCGGCGGTCAGGATGCCGAGCAGCAGCCCCGGGCAGTCGGTGACCAGCGCATCGCCATGCGGGCGGATATCGTCCTCCGGCGGGGCCAGCACGGTCACCGCCTCGGCCGAGTGGATCTGATAGCAGGTGATCAGCCGCGCGCCGGGCAGCACCGCGTCGCGTGCGCGGCGGCGATTCTCGGCGACGGCATCGGTATCATCCTCCGAGCCGAGCCCGACGTTCAGCCCGCCATGGATGCCCGCCGACACCCCGCCGCGCCGCCCGAGAAAACCATGGGGGATATCACCCAGCAGGGGCGTGCGGATCGCCTCGACGGTCATAGTGCCAACCTCATGATCCGATCCTCGTCGATGGTGTCGCCCACCGGGAAATCATAGCGGCCGACATCGACGAAACCGTAGCGCTTGTAAAAGGCCTTGGCCCGGTGATTGTCGACATAGACGGAGAGCATCAGGTCGGATGCGCCGCGCGCGCGGGCGGCTTCGATCGCCCAGTCCATCAGCGCCGGGCCGATCCCCGCCCCCAAATGGCTGGACAGCACGTAGAGTTGATAGAGCTCGACCGCCCGTTCGGGCCAGTCGCCGGGAAAGGCGACAGGGCCGATCTTGGCGAAACCGATGATCGCCTCGCCCTGGGTCGCCACGCGAATGGTGAAGGCAGGATCGCCGATCTGCGCAGGGAGGCCGTCGGGCCCGAACGCCTCGTCCAGAAAGGCGGCGAGGTCGGCGGGTTTGTAGAGCGTGCCGAATGTCTCGGTGAAGGCGGTGCGGGCCATCGTGGCCAGCGCCTTGCCGTCATCCGGCCGCGCGTCGCGATAGACGATCATTCGCCATATCCCGCCGGCGCCGGCCAGTCGGGCCGGGTGATCGCCAGCGCGCGGAACAGTGTGCCCATATCCTGCATCAGCCGGTTGCGGTCGGCGAGCAGCGCATCGGCACGGTCCGGATGCGCACGAGCCAGGCTGGCGGTCCGCTGGTCGATGCCGAGCGCACCCAGCAGATCACGCTGCGTCACCGGGCCGAAGGCAGCGAGCCCCGATCCTTGCGCAGCGGCGGCAAGCGTCGTGAAATCGACATGCGCGCTAAGATCCTGTTCGCCCGGCCGGTCGAAGGGATTGGCGAACGCATGGCCGCGCACCGCCTGCAGCGTATCAGCGATGGCGGGGCCTTCATAGCCATAATCGATGATCAGTGCGGCCCCGCCCTGCGCGGCGATCCGCGCGGCAAGCTGGCGCATCACCGCGACGCTGGCGGGCGAGACCTCGATCACCGATCCGGCCTCGGCCTCACGCAGGGGCTCGGGGATGATCTCGCTCGGCACCGGCGGCCCGGCGATCGGCAGGAACAGCAGATCCTGCGCCGCGACCAGCCGCTCGTGCCAGCCATCGCCACGTCGGACGAGTTGGCGGATAGGAAGCGCGTCGAAAAACTCGTTGGCGACGACGATCAGCGGCCGGTCGGTGGGCAGCGTGTCGACCGAGTCATGCCACTCGGCATCCGGAACCCGCTCGCCTTGCGCCGAGCGGAGCGTAGCGCTGGTCTCGACGAAATGGGTGGTCGGGGTCAGCCCCGCCTTGGCCATGGCGCGCCGGGCATCCGCCGCCAGCGTGCCGCGCCCCGGACCCAGCTCGACCCAGTGCACCTCGGGCCGTCCCGCCCGGTCCCACAGGTCGGCGCACCACAGGCCGACCAGCTCGCCGAACATCTGGCTGATTTCGGGGCTGGTGGTGAAGTCGCCGCCCGCGCCCAGCGGATCGCGCGTGCCGTAATAATGCGCATTGGCGGCGGCCATGAACTGCGCGACCGGGATCGGCCCGGCCAGCGCGATGGCGCGGGCGAGGCGTTCGGGCAGCGCGTCCTCGGGCTCGGGCTTGTGATCGGCGGGCGGGACCAGCGGGTTCGTCATGCCCCCGCTCTGCCGCCCCGGCCGTTTGCCTGCAAGAGGATCAGGAAACGCTGTCGGTTCCCGCGATCGGCTCGACCCGGACGCGGCGCGCCTTGGCCGAGTTCATCAGGTAAAGCCCGCCCAGGATCATCGGCACGCACAGCCACTGGCCCATGTGCAGCCCGGTCGCTTGCGCAAAGGCGCGCAGTTGCTGATCGGGTTCGCGGAAAAATTCGACGATGAAGCGCGCAATGCCATAGCCGAGCAGGAACAGGCCGGTCAGCTTGCCCGGATCGTAGCGCGCCTTGGTCCGCCAGAAGGCGAAGCTCATCACCGCGAGCAGGACGAGACCCTCGAGACCCGCCTCGTAAAGCTGGCTAGGATGGCGCGCAGGGTCGGGCAGGCCGAAGGGCACGGTGCGCGGGAAGATGATCGCCCAGGGCACGTCGGTCGGCTTGCCCCACAGTTCGCCATTCACGAAATTGGCGAGACGGCCCAGGAACAGACCGAACGGCGCGGTGCAGACCAGATAGTCGACGATGCGCAACCACTGCAGCTTGTGCTTGCGCGCGAACAGCCAGACGCCGACGCCGACGCCGATCGCGCCGCCGTGAAAGCTCATGCCGCCATCCCACAGGCGCAGGATGCGAAGCGGATGCAGGAACATCTCGGGCGCGTAGAAGATCACATAGCCGATCCGCCCGCCCAGGATGATGCCCAGCGTCGCATAGAAGACGAGATCGTCGGCATGGGCGCGCGACATGGGCGCGCCCGGCCGGTCGAGCATCTTGCCCAGATACCACCAGCCGACCAGGATGCCGACGATATAGGCCAGGCTGTACCAGCGGAGCGTGAAGAAGCCGATCGACAAGACATCCGGGTGCAACCCCAGATCCTCGAACCGGATATGGCCGCTGGCGGCGGCGAGCATGGGCAGGATCAAGCGCGTTTCCCTTATCTCTGGCCCGCTTCCATAGAGCGGCTGAGCGACAACACCAAGACCATGGGTTGGTGCCGTGGGTGAGTGGGCGTGGGGAGCGGGGCGGGACTTGGCCTTCGAATTCGCTCAGGCCGAACGGGGTTTGGGGATTTGAGACCGGCCTTTGCTGAGGTTGGCCACCCGAACCCCGTTCAGCCCGAGCGAAGCCGAAGGCCACGCCGTGACGGTCATGATAAAACCCATCCTCCCCTGCAAGGGGAGGTGG
>NZ_BBJS01000023.1 GCF_000739895.2 Sphingomonas paucimobilis NBRC 13935 | reverse complement strand
GTGTCGCCGCTTGCGAGGACAGCCCGTCCTCGCAAGCCGGGACACCCCTCCGTCAAGCCTGCGGCCTGCCACCTCCCCTCAAAGGGGAGGAATTAGGCTTGGCTAACGCCCCGTGCCCCGCACCCAGCAACAGCGCGATCACACCGCCGCCGATCAGATTGCCCAGCGTCGACATTGCCAGATTATGTGCGATCCCCCCGATCGGTACCGCCACCGGGTCGAGCGCCCAGCCGAGCGGCAGCAGCGTCATGTTCGCGATCGAATGCTCGAACCCGGCGGCAACGAACAGGGTGATCGGCGCGATCACCGCGACGATCTTGCCGGCCACCGATGTCGTGCCACTCGCCATCCAGACCGCCAGGCACACCAGCATATTGGCGAGGATGCCCGAGGCGATCAGCGTGAAGCTCGACTTGGCGATCTTGGACATGGCGGTCTCGCGCGCGATGGCGGCGACCGCGCCGTCCACCGCTTCCGGTCCGCCTGCCGCGACGAACAGGCCGACCACGATCAGACTGCCGACCAGATTGGCGAGCCACACCAGCCCCAGCGCCTTGGCCAGCCCCGCTCCGGTCACGCGCCCTTGCGCGAGCGGCAGCGACAGCATCGCATGGCCGGTGAACAGATGTGCCCCGGTCACCATCACCAGCATCAGCCCGCTGGAAAAGGCGAGCCCGGCGAGCAGGTGCGTCGCCCCTGATCCCGACGGCATGCCCGCACTGGCGACCAGATAGGCGATCCCGCCAAACCCGATCTGCAAGCCCGCCGCGATGCCGAGCCACAGCACCGATACCGCCTTCGCCTCACCGCGTTCGGCCAGGGCGTCGGCCACCGTCCCGGCCAGCGGTTCGCCTGATATATCGGCCATGATCGACCTCCCTTTTTGCACCTCTCTGACAGGCCAACCGGTGGCGGGCGGCTTTGCTCCCGATGCTGCCTGAAATTTGGGCAGTGATGGCCCCGTGCTGATTTTTTGATGGGCAGAAGGGCGCGCGGAGGTTCGCCGCCCCATGCCGCCGACACGGAAAAGTCACCAAATTGTAAATTGGCACGGGCATTGCAGATCATGTCAGCGGGTAACGCAAAGGGGGCGCAATGAAGCTGATCATTGCCATCATCAAGCCGTTCAAGCTGGACGAAGTGCGCGAGGCACTGACCACCTTGGGTGTGGCGGGCATGACGGTCACCGAGGTCAAGGGGTTCGGTCGCCAGAAGGGGCAGACCGAAATCTATCGCGGAGCCGAGTACAGCACCAACATGGTGCCCAAGATCAAGATCGAGGTGGTCTGCGCCACCGAGATCGCCGACCGCGTCGTCGAAGCGATCCAGGCCGCCGCCAACACCGGCGCGATCGGCGACGGCAAGATCTTCATGCTCGATGTCGGCCAGGCCGTGCGGATCCGCACCGGCGAAACCGACGACTCGGCGCTCTGAGAAGGGGGGATTTGATGAAGCACCTCACGCGTGTGGCGAGCGGGGCGACCGGCCTTGGCATCGCCCTCTTCGCCGCATTGCCCGCCTGGGCCCAGGATGCCGCCGCGCTCCAGTCGCCGGCGAGCGCCGCGCCCGCCGCGACCGTCAACAAGGGCGACACCGCCTGGATGATGACCGCGACCGTGCTGGTCATGATGATGATCCTGCCGGGCCTGGCGCTGTTCTATGGCGGCCTGACCCGCGCGAAGAACATGCTGGCGACCATGACCCAGATCGGCGCGGCAGCCTGCCTCGCGATGCTGATCTGGGTGATGTACGGCTATAGCCTGGCCTTCGGGCCGGACGTGTCGGGGGGCGCATCCAACTTCATCGCCGGTCTGGGCAAGGCCTTCCTAAAGGGCGTCACGCCCGCCAGCCAGGCGGCGACCTTCACCGCCGGCGTTGAGATCCCCGAATATGTCTTCATCTGTTTCCAGATGACCTTCGCCGCGATCACCGCCGCGCTGGTCCTGGGCTCGGTGGTCGAGCGGATGAAGTTTTCGGCGGTGATGGCGTTCGTCGCGGTGTGGCTGACCATCGTCTATTTCCCCGTCGCGCACATGGTGTGGGCGGCGTCGGGCCTGTTCTTCAAGGCGGGCGCGCTCGATTTCGCGGGCGGTACGGTGGTGCACATCAACGCCGGCGTCTCGGCACTGGTCGCCTCGCTGATCCTGGGCAAGCGCATGGGCTATCCGACCACGCCGATGCCCCCGCACTCGCTGACGCTGACCGGTGTCGGCACGGGTCTGCTGTGGGTCGGCTGGTTCGGGTTCAATGCCGGCTCGGCGCTGGAGGCCAATGGCTCGGCGGGTCTGGCGATGATCAACACCTTCGTCGCCACCGCCAGCGGCGGCCTGTTCTGGATGCTCGCCGAGCGTCTGGCGGGGCATAAGGGGTCGGCGCTGGGCTTCTGCTCGGGCATCGTCGCGGGTCTGGTCGCGGTGACGCCGGCGGCCGGCAACTCGGGCCCGTTCGGTGCCATCGTGCTCGGCGCGATCGCCAGCGTGGTCTGCTTCTACGCGGTCTCGGTGCTTAAGCCCAAGCTCGGCTATGACGACGCGCTCGACGCCTTCGGCGTGCACGGCATCGGCGGCATGGTCGGCGCGATCGGTACCGCCGTGGTCTATGCCCCCTCGCTGGGCGGCCCGGGTGCGGCGGATTACGACATGGGCGCCAAGCTGCTGGTCCAACTCGGCGCGGTCGGCACCACCATCGTCTGGGCCGCCATCGGCACCGTCATCGCCATGTATGTCGCCAAGGCGATCACCGGGCTGCGCGTCTCGCAGGAAGTCGAGCAGGAAGGCCTCGACCTCGGCGAGCACGGGGAACGCGCCTACAACTGATCGGGAGCGGGGGCGCCAAGAACCCCCGTACCCCACGACGTTCCTCCTGCGGACGACCTAAGCCCGGTGCGGCAACGCACCGGGCCTTTTTTTGTGGGTGGGGGATTTCCAAACATCCGTTCGCACTGAGCGAAGTCGAAGTGCACGGGGATCGCTCGCGGCTAGGGCGCGGCGTGGCCTTCGACTTCGCTCAGGCTGAACGGGGGTGGGGGTAGGTGGACCGAAGGCGGCGGCCTTACCGCCCCTTCGGTCCCGCCGGCTGTGCCTTGGCCTGCGCCGCCTTGGCGGCTTCATATTCGTCGAAGGTTCGCGACAGCAGCGCCTGCGCCTCGGCCTCGGTCACCTTGCCGTCCTTGTTCGCATCGGCCTTTTCGAACCACAGGTCGGCAAGGCGCTGGGCATGGACCGCGTCGATCTTCTGCTTGCCCGCGCCCATGCGCAGGATCGCGGCCTTGACCTCGGCCTTGGTCAGCACGCCGTCCTTGTTGGTGTCGCGCGCCTTGAACTCGCGCGAGAATTTGGCGGCGGCCGAGGCGCGGGTGTCCTGCGCCATGGCGGGCAGGGCAAGCGTGGCGGCGACCAGGCCGGCGACGAGGAAACGGGTCATCAAAAAGGCTCCTGAACGGATCATCACGGCCGCTCCTGACGGCCTTTGGCTGTCGGGGGAATGAACGAGGCCACGCCAAGGTTGCGTGGGCGCGCGACAGCGCATAGGGCGCGAGGCAAATCCATCCCCTCTTCGTAAGGACTTTGCCGTGAGCGAAGATATCAAGCGCGTCGTCCTCGCCTATTCGGGCGGCCTCGACACCAGCGTCATCCTCAAGTGGCTGCAGCAGCATTATGGCTGCGAGGTCGTGACCTTCACCGCCGATCTGGGCCAGGGCGAAGAGCTGGAGCCCGCGCGCAAGAAGGCGGAGATGGCGGGCGTGAAGCCCGAGCACATTTTCATCGACGATCTGCGCGAGGAGTTCGTCAAGGATTATGTCTTCCCGATGATGCGCGCCAATGCGCTCTATGAGGGGCTGTACCTGCTCGGCACCTCGATCGCGCGGCCGCTGATCGCCAAGCGCCAGATCGAGATCGCCAAGATGGTCAATGCCGACGCGGTCAGCCATGGCGCGACCGGCAAGGGCAACGACCAGGTCCGTTTCGAGCTGGGCTATTATGCGCTGAACCCCGACATCAAGGTCATCGCGCCGTGGCGCGAATGGGACCTGACCAGCCGCACCAAGCTGATCGAATTCGCCGAGGCGCACCAGATTCCGGTGTCGAAGGACAAGCGCGGCGAAGCGCCCTTCTCGACCGACGCGAATCTGCTGCACACCTCGTCCGAGGGCAAGGTGCTGGAGGACCCGTGGGATGAGGTCCCCGATTATGTCTATTCGCGCACCGTCAATCCGGAAGACGCGCCCGATCAGCCCGAAACGATCACCATCGATTTCGAGCGTGGCGACGGCGTCGCGCTGAACGGCGAGGCGTGCTCGCCCGCGACGCTGCTGACCAAGCTCAACGAGCTGGGCCGCAAGCACGGCATCGGCCGCCTCGATCTCGTCGAGAACCGCTTCGTCGGCATGAAGAGCCGCGGCATGTACGAGACGCCGGGCGGCACCATCTATGCGCTGGCGCATCGCGGCATCGAGCAGATCACGCTTGACCGGGGTGCCGCGCATCTGAAGGACGAACTGGCGCCCCGCTATGCCGAGCTGGTCTATAACGGCTTCTGGTTCTCGCCGGAACGCGAGATGCTGCAGGCCGCCGTCAACTACAGCCAGGAGAAGGTGACGGGCACCGTCCGGCTGAAGCTGTACAAGGGTCAGGCGATCGTGACGGGCCGCAAGTCGCCGTACAGCCTGTACTCGGAAAAGGTCGTCACCTTTGAAGACGACCAAGGCGCCTATGACCAGCGCGACGCGGCGGGCTTCATCAAGCTCAATGCGCTGCGCCTGCGCCTGCTGGGCCGTCGCGACCGGATCTGATCTCCAGCCAACCCGTCCTGGCAGCCACATCATGGGTATGGATCGCCGTCAGGATGGGATGCCCGACAAGCGGGCGGGGCTGTGGTGGCAGTCCCGCCCCTTCTTATGGGCCTGTATTCTTCTCTCGGCGGTGCCGCTGCTCTGGGCCGCCGTGCCGCCCCTGACCGATATGGGCGACCATATCGGCAGCTATCGTATCCTCGCCGAGGCGGGGCGAGGGCCGTTGTCGCGCTATTATGAGGTGCATTGGGCAGCGGTCGGCAATCTGGGTGTCGAGGCGATCGTCCTAGCCTTGCACGGGCTGTTCGGCATCGGGATCGAGCCTGCCGCCAAATTCACGGTTCTGGCGATCCCGCCGCTGACGGTCGCGGGCATGATCGCATTGGCTCGCGCGGTGCATGGCGATCTGCCTGCCAGCGCGATGCTGGCCTTCCCGCTGGCCTATGCCTCCGCCTTTCAGATGGGTTTCGTCAATTTTGCGCTAGCGCAGGCCCTGGTCCTGCTCTCGCTGGCGCTTTGGTTGCGGCTGGCGAAGACGCATGCCCCGGCCTGGCGCATCGGTCTGTTCGCCGTCATCGCGCCCGTCATCTGGCTGTGCCACGCGCTCGGCTGGGCGATGCTGGTCGCCTATACCTTCGGCGCTGAGATAGGGCGGCGGGGCGAACAGGGGGAGTCATGGCCCGGCGCACTGGGCCGTGCCGCCGTCATGGTCGCCCCCATGGCGCTGCCCGCGCTGTGGATGATCCGTGGTGGCGGCGACCAAGTGGCCGGGGAGAGCGGGGGCTGGGCGCTCGTCTACAAGGCGCGATGGCTGTTGACCCTGTTACAGGAGCGCTGGCTGGCCTGGGATGCGGCGGCCATGGTCGTGCTGCTGCTCTTTGGTTATGCCGTTCTCCGGTCGCGCCGCCTGGCAATTCGCCCCGTTCTTGGCGTGCCTGCCGCGATCGGCTTCGCGATCTTCCTGGTTCTGCCCTATGCGTATCGGGGCGGCGCCTATCTCGACATGCGCATGCTGGCACCGGCGACGATGCTGCTTTTGCTGGCGGTGCGGGTGCGCGCACCGGATCTGGCAGGCCGGCTGGCGGTGTTGGGGACGCTGTTCTTTGTGGCGCGGCTGGTCGGCACGACGCTGGCCTTCGCCCAATTGACGCAGGGACAGGAGCGCGACTGGCGCGCCATCGCCGCGCTACCGCCAGGCGGAGCGGTGCTGGTCCTGACGGACGCCAGTGGCGAAGCGCCTTGGGCCGCGCCGCGACGCTGGCATGTCGCGGGCTTGGCGATCGTGCGTGCCGGGGTCTTCACCAACACCCAATGGGCCGTCCCCGGTCAGCATCTGATCCGCTCCAGGCTCGGTCGGGCCGCGCCCTATGATCAGGATCCCTCCTCCTTCGTCTTCCCGCCGGGAAGCGAGGATCGGGCGACCGATTTCGACGAGGCGATCCGCGACTTCAACCGCTGTACCTTCGATGCGGTCTGGACGATCGGTTTCCCTGTGGGGCGGGCGCGTTCCCCCGATCTGGTCCCGATCTGGGCAAAGGGGGATTCCGCCGTCTATCGCGTTCGGCGCGGCCGGTGCTTGTCCAAGCCCCCTTCGGTCCGCTAGGCACCGACGGATGAACGGGGGAAAGCTCAACTGGTGGCAGACGCGGTGGTTTGTGGCGGCGATGGCGCTGCTGGCCGCCGTGCCGCTCCTCTGGCCGACCGTACCGCCGCTGGTCGATCTGGCCGGCCATATGGGGCGCTACCGGGTCCAGCTCGAATATGCCGACCAGCCCTGGCTGGCGCAGTGGTATCATTTCGAATGGCAGATGATCGGCAATCTGGGCATCGACCTGCTGATCGAGCCGCTGGCGCCGATCTTCGGGCTGGAACTGGCGGTCAAGCTGATCGTGATCGCGATTCCGGTGCTGACCGTCACCGGTCTCCTCTGGATCGCGCGCGAGGTTCAGGGGCGCATTCCCGCCACCGCGCTGTTCGCGCTGCCGCTGGCCTATAGCTACCCCTTCCAGTTCGGGTTCGTAAACTTCGCGCTGTCGATGGCGCTGGCGCTCAACCTGTTCGCTTTGTGGCTGCGGATGGGACGGCTGGGCGCGGTGCGGTTGCGCATGGTGCTGTTCGTGCCTTTGTCCTGCCTGTTGTGGCTGGCGCACACCTTTGGCTGGGGCGTGCTGGGCGTGCTGGCCTTTTCGGCCGAGCTGATCCGCCAGCACGACATCCGCCGGGCACGCGGCGCGCGTGGATTGAAGGGATGGGTCGAATCCGCCTTCCACGCTGGCATCGGCTGCATCCCACTGGCGCTGCCCATGGTGCTCATGGTGCTGTGGCGGTCGGGCGAGCATGTCACCGGCCAGACCGGCGACTGGTTCAACTGGCGCTGGAAGATCAATTGGGTGACGATGGCACTGCGCGATCGCTGGATGGCGTTCGACCTTGCCTCGGTGACCGTGCTGTTCCTCGTGCTGCTCAAGGGCGTGCGCGACGAACGGGTCGAATATTCGCGCAATCTGGTGCTGTCGGCGGCGTTCCTGGCGGTCGTCTATGTCCTGTTGCCGCGCATCGTCTTCGGCTCGGCCTATGCCGATATGCGCCTCGCCCCCTATGTGCTCGCGATCGCGCTGATCGCGCTGCGGCCCCGGCGCGGGCTGTCCTTCCGAGGCGCCTCGACGCTGGCGATCGTCGGGTTGCTGTTCTTCGTGGTGCGGATCGGGGCGACCACGGTCAGCTATGTGATGTACAGCAATGACTATGACCGGGTGCTGACCGCGCTGGATCATGTGCCGCCGCGTGCGCGTCTGCTGACCTTCGTGGGCCGCCAATATTGCGCCGATGTCTGGCCGTCGAGCCGGCTGGAGCATGTCGCCGGCCTCGCGCTGGAGCGCAAGCTCGCCTATGCCAATGACCAATGGTCGATGGCGGGGGGCCAGTTGCTGACCGTTCGCTATGCGCCCGCCAAGCGGTTCGCGCATGACCCGTCGGAGATCGTGACCCAGCGCCGCTGCCGGGGCCAATGGTGGCGGCCGATCGAGACCGCGCTCAAGCTGTTGCCGCGCGATGCCTTCGACTATGTCTGGCTGGTCCATCCGCCGCGCTATGACGAGGCACTGACGCGGGGCATGACGCCGATCTGGCGCTCGGGCCGCGATGTGCTCTACCGGATCGACGATCGGCGGCCGATCATCGACCCTACCGCTTATGAGATATTGAGCCGGCCCAATCCCGAGGACGATCGTCGCCCGCCCCCTGCGCGGCGCAGCACCCCGCCCGACAAGGACGACGATTAAGCCGTTCAGCCCCGCCGGAAGGGCGTGAGCTCGCCCAGAAACTCGCTTTCGGCGGCGATGGCCTCGCGCTCCCGCTCGACGAACTCGGCGACCGCGCGGCGAAAGGCGGGGTGGGGGATATAGTGTGCCGAGAAGGTCGGCACGGGGACATAGCCGCGCGCCAGCTTGTGCTCGCCCTGGGCGCCCGCCTCCACCGTCTTCAGGCCCCGTGCGATCGCCGCGTCGATCGCCTGGTAATAGCAGAGCTCGAAATGGAGGAAGGGCACCTCCTCCGTCGCCCCCCAATAGCGGCCGTAGAGCGTATCCTCGCCGATCAGGTTGAGCGCGCCGGCGATCGGGGCCCCATCCCGCTCGGCCAGGATCAGCAGCACCTTGTCGCCCAGCCGCTCGCCGATCCGGTCGAAGGCGGCGCGGGTCAGATAGGGACGCCCCCATTTGCGGCTGCCGGTGTCCTGATAGAAGGCCCAGAAAGCGTCCCAATGCTCCGAGCCTATCTCCGCACCGCTCAGGTGGCGGATGGTCAGCCCCTCGACGGCGGCGGCGCGTTCCTTGCGGATCGCCTTCCGCTTGCGGCTGGCCAGCGCCTCCAGGAAATCGTCGAAGCGGGCATAGCCGTCATTGTGCCAGTGGAACTGCACCCCTTCGCGGATCAGCCAGCCGGCGGCCTCGAAATGCCGAACCTGCTCGGGCGTGACGAAGGTGACGTGGGCGGAAGACAGCTCATTCTGGTCGGTCACCGCCTCGATCGCCGCGATCAGCGCAGGGGCGAGCGCCGGATCGCGCAGCAGCAGCCGGGGCCCCGGCACCGGCGAAAAGGGGGAGGCGATCTGAAGCTTGGGATAATAGCGCCCACCCGCCCGCTCCCAGGCATCCGCCCAGCCATGATCGAAGACATATTCGCCCTGGCTATGCGCTTTCAGATAGGCGGGGGCGATGGCGGCAGGGCGACCGTCCGGGCCGTCGACGACGATCGGCGCGGGGGTCCAGCCGGACCGACCGCCGACGCTGTGCGATTCCTCCAGCGCGGTCAGGAAGGCGTGGGAGACGAAGGGATTGGCCGTTCCGGCGCAGGCGTCCCACTCATCGGAGGACAGGGCAGCGACGCCGGACAGGATACGCGCGATGGCGGTGATCATCGCCCAAAGATATGCGGTGCCCAGCGAAGCGCGACAAGGGGCCCGTCAATATCCTCCCCGGCACGGGGAGGGGGACCGCCGCGAAGCGGTGGTGGAGGGGGCGGGCGGCACGGCAGATCGCTGGCGGCCCCCCCCTCCGTCAGGCGTTCGGCCTGCCCCCCCTCACGGGGAAGGAAAATGGTTTCAGGCCAAAGCTACGATGGCGTCGACCTCGACGGCGGCACCAAGCGGCAGCACCGGCACGCCGACCGCCGAGCGGGCATGGCGGCCGGCTTCGCCGAACAGCGACACCATCAGCTCGGACGCGCCATTGGCCACCTTGGGCTGGTCGGTGAAGTCACCGGCCGAATTGACGAACACGCCCAGCTTCACGATGCGCGCGACGCGCGACAGATCGCCGTTCAGATATTTCTTGATCTGCGCGACCAGCATCAGGCCACAAGCCTGCGCGGCCTTCTGCCCATCCTCTAGCGAGACGCCCTCGCCCAGTCGCCCGGTGACGAGCTGGCCATCGATAAAGGGCAACTGGCCCGAGATGTGGAGAAGCCCGCCCGCCTCGACGACGGGGACATAGGCGGCGACGGGGGCGGCAGCCTCCGGCAGGGTGAGGCCGAGTTGCTCGAGCGCGCGATCGATATGCGTGGTCATAGGGCGAGACATGGCGCGCTCGGCCCCCGCCGGTCAAGCGGTGGCGGGGCGCCCCTCGGCGAAACGCGCCGCGATCCAGGCTTTCGCCTGCCGCCAGTCGTCGATGCGCGCATGGGCGTCCGGCGCGGGCGGCACGTGCGGGGCCATTTCGGGTTCCGACACCATGTGCAGCCGATGGACCTGGGGCGCATGGGTCGCGACCGAGGCGTGATGCTGGGCCAGATCGTCGACGAAGACGGTGACGGGGTGGCCATGATCGGCGACCAGCCTGGCTACCGGCTCGCCCTTGCCGCCCGTGTTGCACTGGACGTGATGATGGATGCCGAAGCGGGCAAGCTGCTCGATTCGGGGAACCCGGCATTCCTCGACCAGATTGGTCAGGATGACGATATCGGCGGTCTGTCCCAGCACCGACAGCGCCTCGGCGGCATGGGGCACCAGCGTCTGGCGCTCCATCTGGTCGGGGAAGAAGCCGTGCAGCAGATCCCATGCCTCGGCCGGGGTCGGTGCGGGCTGTCCGCCCCGCCGGGTCATCGATCCGAAAAAGTCATGGGTGTCGAGCGCGAAGTCCATGTCGTGCGATTCGTCCAGCCAGCTACGGAAATGCCGCACCATATGGACCAGCACCTCGTCGCAGTCGCAGATCAGCAGCGGCTTCATGCGGCCTCCTCCAGCGCCCGGCGCGCCGCGACCAGCGCCTCGGGCCGTTCGTCCAGCGCCTCGGCACAAGCGACGAGATCGGCCTCATGCGCCTCCAGAAAGGCCAGAATCGCCGCCAGCACGCCGGGTTCGCCCGCGCCGCCGCGCAGTTCGGCGGGCGACAGACCGGTCAGCGCCAGCAGGCGTTCGGCCCGGGCGGGGCTTTCCAATGTCCAAACCAGGGCCTGAAGCGCCAGGTTCATGGCGCGCTCGATTGTATCCGGTCCGGGCATTGCCTATCGTCGTCCATGGTGACTGTTGGAGCGGGCGTGGCAAGAAAGGTGCTCGTTGTCGAGGACAACGAACTCAATCTGAAACTCTTCTGCGACCTTTTGCGCGTGCACGGCTTCATCGCTGAGCCGGTGCGCGACGGGCGCGAAGCGGTCGCGTACGCGCGGGCGTTCCAGCCCGATCTGATCATCATGGATATCCAGATGCCGCACGTCACCGGCTATGAGCTCATCCTGGAGTTGAAGGCGGACGAGGAATTGCGCCGCATCCCGGTGATGGCGGTCACCGCCTATGCCGGCCGCGAGGATGAGGACCGCATCCGCGCGGCGGGGGCGGACGCTTATGTGTCCAAGCCGATCAGCCTGATGCGCTTCATGGAGGCGGTGAACGCTTTGGTGTGAGGGGGGGACAATCTCCCTTCGGTCAAAATCCCAAGGCACGTTCGCACTGAGCGAAGTCGAAGTGCACGTCCCGGCCCCGGCCACGAACGTCATCCCGTGGCCTTCGACTTCAGCGCTTTGCGCTGAAGTTTATCCTGAGCCAGCCGAAGGGCTCAGGCTGAACGGAGGGCGGACGTAGAAGATTTTTGGTTCGCGCGGAGGCGCGGAGGACGCAGAGGGGGCTCTCTTCGGTCGGCAGGCAGGTTGTCTTTTACAGGTGTTGGTTCGGGAAGAACTATCCCCAAGAACTAACATCTCCGCGTCCTCCGCGCCTCCGCGCGAACCTCATCCAAGCCTGCGGCGCTTACCCCCCCGAATCATCCTCGCCCACCGACGCCTTGCGCCCCTTGAACCCCTGCGCGACGACGAACCATTCCACCGATCCCTTGCGGCTTGATGGCGGCTTGGCGTGCTTCACGGTGGCGAAGTGGCGCTTCATCTCGGCAACGAGCTGCGAATCGGCACCGCCCGCGAACACCTTCGACACGAACACCCCGCCTGGCGACAGCACGTCGCAGGCAAAGGCGAAGGCCGTCTCGACCAGTCCCATGGTACGCAGCGCGTCGGTCTGGGGATGGCCGACGGTGTTGGCCGCCATGTCCGACATGACGAGGTCGGGCGCGCCGCCCAGCGCCTCCATCAGCCTGTCCGGCGCCGCATCGTCCATGAAGTCCATCTCGAAGATGGTGACGCCGTCGATCGGGTCGACCGGCAACAGGTCGATGCCGACGACCGCCGCGTTCGGCAGCTTGCGCCGCACCACCTGGCTCCAGCCGCCCGGCGCGATGCCAAGGTCGATGATGCGCTTCTTGCCGCGCAGGAAGCCGAACCGCTCGTCCAGCTCGATCAGCTTATAGGCGGCGCGGCTGCGATACCCCTCCGCCTTGGCGCGGCGGACATAGGGGTCGTTCAACTGGCGCTCCAGCCAGCGGGTCGATTGCGCGGTGCGGTTCCGGGCGGTGCGCACGCGCTGGTGCAGGCCCGAATTTCCTCTGCTCACGGTCTGGCGATTCCCATCAAACGGCGCAGGATTCCCTCGCGAATCCCACGGTCGGCGATCCCTAGCCGCTCGGCGGGCCAGAGGTCCAATATCGTCTCGAGAATGGCGCAGCCGGCGACGACCAGATCGGCGCGCTCGGGGCCGATGCACGCCACCTTGCCGCGCGCGGCCAAGCTCTTGCGCGACAGGTCGGCGCTGATCTCGCGCATTGCCGAGGTGGGCACAATCAGCCCGTCCACGGCGGCGCGGTCATATTGGCTGAGCCCCAGATGGACGCTGCCCAATGTCGTCACCGTCCCGCTGGTGCCCAGCAGCCGCGGACGCGTCAGGTCGGTCGGCAGGCGCGCGGCGAAGGGGGCGAAACTGTCCGCGACGATGCCGCGCATCCGGGCATAGGCCTCCAGCCGCCCCACCTCGCCCTCGCCGCCGCCGGCACTTTCGGTCAGCGAGACGACGCCCCAGGGCGCGGAATGCCAGTCGAGGATGCGCGGAACCTTGCCGCTCGTATCGACTAGCACCAACTCGGTCGATCCGCCGCCAATGTCGAAGATCAGCGCGGGGTCCTCGCCCGGCTCGATCAGCGCATGGCAGCCGAGCACGGCGAGCCGCGCCTCTTCCTCCGCCGAGATGATGTCCAGATGGATACCGGTCTCGGCCAGCGCCCGCGCGATGAAGGCGGGGCCGTTGGCGGCACGCCGGCACGCCTCGGTCGCGACCGCGCGCGACAGGGTGACGTTGCGGCGCTTCAGCTTGTCGGCACACACGCGAAGGGCGGCGATGGTGCGGTCGATCGCGGCATCGGACAAGCGGCCGGTCGTCGCCAGTCCTTCGCCCAACCGCACGATCCGCGAAAAGGCATCGACCACCGCAAAGCCGCCGCCTTGCGGACGCGCGATCAGCAGGCGGCAATTGTTCGTGCCCAGGTCGAGCGCGGCATAGGCCTGCGCATCGGACCAGCGGCCACGCTGGGGCCGGGGCGGTGCCGGACGGGCAGGGGGCTTGGCCTGCCGGTACGGCCTTCGGGTGGGACCATCCCCCATCGCCGTATCTCGCTTTATTCTGTTCTATCCGTCACGGACATGAGTGTCCGCCGGTGCTTGGACCCCAAGGTAGCGAGTCGTTACCGTTGCGACAAGACGCACCGCCCGACCAAGTGCGCAAAGTCGGTTGACAAGCCCGATCGCCCCGCCTAGACGCACGCCCCTGTCCGGTGCCCCGTCGTCTAAAGGTAAGACCACGGACTCTGACTCCGTTAATTGAGGTTCGAATCCTCACGGGGCATCCAGAGACATCAAGAAATCGCTCATTATGCAACGGCTTGATCCCCATCGGTGGCTACCTTTGCGGAATGGTTGGCCATCACCTTGTGCATGGCGGCATCAACAACCTCCGGCCGAGCGTCCGATCCAGCGTACAGGCGATACTATTTGACGGTCTTGTGGCCGGTTATCGCGATGCCCTCTTCATCGCTGCCTCCTGATTCTCGGCATCGTCGGGCAGCAGCCTTGCGCAGGCCGTGAAGCTGGCAATGTGCGAGGCCAGCATCGATGCAGGCATCCTTCAAAGGCATAGAAGCCCTTCTCGGCGAACGGCTGGCCATATTTCGTCTCGATCAGGGGTGAGGCCCCCAAGGGCCCTGCGGCCAGCGAAAGCGCCAACGGTTCGACGATGGGGATAAACTCTTTCGACCTATAGTGCGATTTGGAATAGCGGACGGCATAACCCTTGTGGCGGAACCGCCACCGTATCTTCTGGTGGCGATTTCGACAGCCCGTAATGTGAAAAGGGGGGCTCGTGGTCATTTGCGACCAAAGGCCTCAAGCTGCGCGTCTAGGGCGCAGTAGCGAGGGGCGGTCATAAAGGACACGCCTGTCGCCGGTGTCGACGGGACAAAGAGTACCGCGATCGACAGCACCTACATCAAGGCGCAACGCGCGGCCTTCGGCGGAAAAGGGGGCGCCAGACCCAGGCGATCGGCCGTTCGCGCGGCAGATGGACGACGAAGGTCCACGCGCTCACCGATGTCATCGGCCGCCCCTATGTGCCGATGCTGACGGCCGGCAATGTCAGCGACGTGAAAGCGGCGCCTGCGTTCCTCGAATGGGCCGGTCGCATGCGTTACCTCCTTGCTGACAAAGGCTACGATGCCGACCGGCTACGCCGTTGGCTACGTGACGCCGGGGCCGTTCCCGTCATTCCCGGACGACGAAACCGCAAACGCCAATCCGCTACGACAAGGACAGATACCGCGACCGCCACCGGATCGAGAACGCCTTTTGCCGTCTCAAAGACTTCCGCCGCGTCGCCACCCGCTATGACAAACTTGCCGCCAACTGCCTGTCAGGCGTTGCGATCGCAACCGCACTCGCCCTCTGGCTTTGACTGAGTCTCGGCCCCAGAGTTCTACGACCGCGCCCGCCGCGTCGTACCCGACATCGCCGCCCTCTTCACCGACGCCATTCTTACTACCGCCTCGCCGTCCAGCGCCACGGCGTCCTCGCCCCTCACGCTCAAACCAAGGCGCAGACCCACCTCATCGGGTCCACCCACTCTTCCATCCAAGACAATCTGGCCCGCCTCAACCGCCGCTCCCAGCGTTTCTCCAAATCATGGGAGATACTCGCCATCACTCTCGACCTCTTCCTCAACCGACATCTCATGCCAATCAGAGGTAAACTGTGCCCCTGTAAGGGGAAGGGGTAGGCCGAAGGCCTGACGGAGGGGGCACCCCTCCACCATGCTGGACACACCCTCCCCTTGCAGGAGAGGATAATCAGTCTTCGCCCTATTCCCCCTCGCCCTCATAACGTTCGTCCGGCGGGCGGCGATCGTCGGGGCCGGGGCCGGCGCGTTCTGGGCGGCGGCGGCCGGGGCCGACGGTGATCGATCCGTCGTCGCCGGTATGCAGGTCGATGCCGAGGCCCTGGATGATGTCGCCGACCGGATCGGCGGTGGGCATGGTTTCTTCCTCCATGCCGTTGGCGATCGCGTCGGGATCGACCTCTTCCTGCACGACCGGGGCCGCCACCGGCGGGATGTCGAGCGCGGACTGCATGAAGGCGCGCCAGATTCGCGCGGGCACGCCGCCGCCCGACAGGCCGGGATTGGGCGTGTTGTCGTCATTGCCGACCCAGACGCCCACCACCAGATCGCGGGCGAAGCCCATGAACAGCGCGTCGCGCGAATCCTGCGTCGTGCCGGTCTTGCCATAGGCATCGACGGTCAGCAGCGCCTGCCGCCCCGTCCCCGTCTTGATCGAAGACGACAGCAGATCGAGCATCCCGTCATGCACCGCCGAGGCAAAGCCGGTCTTGCGCTCGGTCAGCGACTGGTACCAGCCCTTTTCCTTGACGTCGTTCAGCCCGCGCGCGGCGACCGGATAGCTTTCATTGGCCACCGCGGCATAGGCGGCGGTCAGCTCCAGCAGGCTGACGGTCGAGGTGCCCAGCGCGATCGTCGCCTCGTTCGGGATCGGCGTGGTGATACCCAGGTCGCGCGCCGCCTTGATGACCGACTTCACGCCGACCGCCTGGGTCAGCCGCGCGGCGGCGACGTTCGATGACCGCGCGAACGCCTGGCGCAGCGTGATCTTGCCCAGATAGCGCCCGTCACTGTTGCGCGGCTTCCACCCGGCGATGTCGACCGGCTCGTCCTCGACCGTCGAGTCCGGCGTCATGCCGGAACGCAGCGCCGCCAGATAGACGAACAGCTTGAAGGCCGAACCCGGCTGGCGACGCGCTTGGGTGGCGCGGTTGAACGGGCTCTTGGAATAATCCTTGCCGCCGACCATCGCGACGACGCGGCCATCGGGGCGCATCGCGACCAAAGCGACCTGTGCCTGATTGAGCCCCGCGCTGCGCACGGTCCGTTCGGCAATACGCTGGAGCCGGGGGTTGAGCGTGGTCTGGACGGTCGCCTCGGTCTTGATCTCGCCCGCCTGGTCGCGGGCTTCGGGCAGGACCCAGTCGGCGAAATAGGTGCCCGAGGGCAACGTCTCGGGCCGCGCGGCGAGCACGCGCTGCGGCTGGACGGCATCGGCCTCCGCCTTGGTCAGGAAGCCCGCATCCTCCATCGCGGCGACCACGACCGCCTGCCGCGCCCGCGCGCCCTTCAAATTGGTGGTGGGGGCCAGACGCGAGGGCGCCTTGACCAGCCCCGCCAGCATCGCCGCCTGGCCGATGTTCAGCTTGTCCGGGGTTCGGCCGAAATAATGTTTCGAGGCGGCGGTGATCCCGTACACATTGTCGCCGAAATAGACGTTCGACAGATAGCGCGAGAGGATTTCGTCCTTGGTCAGCCACGCCTCCAGCCAGAAGGCGATCATCGCCTCGCGGATTTTGCGGCCTGCGGTGCGGTCGGAATCGAGAAAGGCGTTCTTGGCGAGCTGCTGGGTGATGGTCGATCCGCCCTCACGCACCCCGCCCGAACCCAGATTGTGCCAGGCGGCGCGCAGGATACCGCGCGGGTCGATGCCCCAATGGGAATAGAAACGCCGGTCCTCGATCGCGAAGAACGCCTCGCGCACATGGGCGGGTAGCTTGGCGGCATCGACCGGCGCACCGATGATCGCGCCGCGCCGCGCGATCGGCGTGCCGTCATCGGCGGTCAGCGTGATCGAGGGCGGCGTCGGCGGCTGGAGCGAGCGCGACAGGGGCGCGGTGATCGCCAGCCAGATGATCGCGATGACCAGTAGGATGATGCCCGCGCCCGCGCCGCGCGCGATCCACCGGCCCCAGCGGATGCGACGGCGCGGCGGCGCGGACGGGATATCGTCCTCATCGGGGCCGAAGGACCAGCTTTGCGTCTCCGCATCATAGAGCGGGTAGTGATGCCCGACCGGCTCATAGGGGCGGTCGATCGGCACGCGGTCGGGATTGAACGGGTCGGGGCGCATCGCAGGGTTCCGGTGGTCGGCCACTCGTGTATTACTTTACCAGAACACCGAGCGCAAGCATGGCCCCGTGTTTACCCTGTTTGCGGCACCTCCGGCAAGCGCTCCGCAGGGGGCGTGTCCTCGATCAGGCCGGCACGGTGCGCGACGATGGTCGGGACCAGGGCCTGCCCCGCGACATTGATCGCGGTCCGCCCCATGTCGAGGATCGGATCGATGGCGAGCAGTAACCCCGCACCCTCCAGCGGCAGGCCCAGCGTCGACAGGGTCAGCGTCAGCATGACGACCGCACCGGTCAGCCCGGCGGTCGCGGCCGAGCCCAGCACCGACACCAGCACGATCAGCACATAATCGCCGACATGCAGCGGCAGGCCATAATATTGCGCGACGAACAGCGCCGAGATCGCCGGATAGATGGCGGCGCACCCGTCCATCTTGGTCGTCGCGGCAAAGGGCACCGCAAAGGCCGAATAGGCACGCGGCACGCCCAAGCGCCGCTCGACCGTGTCCTCGGTGACGGGCAGGGTGGCGATCGACGAGCGCGACACGAAGCCGAGCTGGATGGCGGGCCAGGCGGCGGCGAAGAAACGCTTGGGCGACAGTCCGTTGGCCAGCAACAGCAGCGGATAGACGACGAACAGGACGAGGCCGAGCCCGATATAGACGGCCAGCGCGAAGCTGCCGAGCGCGGACAGCGACTGCCAGCCATAGCGCACGATCGCATTGCCGAGCAGCGCGCCCGAGCCGATCGGAGTCAGCCGGATCACCCAGGAGAGGATACGCCGGAAGATGGCGAGCGCCGAGGCGTTGAACGACAGGAAGCTCTCGCCCTTGTCGCCGACCCGCACCGCCGCGACGCCGATCGCCACCGCCATGACGATGATCTGGAGGATGTTGAACGACAGCCCGGTCTTCAGCGCGCCGCCATCGCCCGCACTGGTCGAGGCGGAGAGACCGAGGATGTTGGAGGGGATCAGCCCGCGCAGGAAATCGAGCCACGACCCGGCGGTGTCGGGCCGCACCGCGCTGCCCGGCGCGATGCCGGCGTGGAGTCCGGGCTGCAATACCGTGCCCAGCGTCAGCCCGATGCTGACCGCGATCAGCGCGGTGATGGCGAACCAGATGAAGGTCGCGGCGACCAGCCGCGCGGCATTGTTCAGGTCACGCAAAGCGGCGATCGAGGCGACGATGGCGGTGAACACCAGCGGCACGACCAGCACCTTGAGGAGCTGGACGAAGCTCTCGCCGATGATGCGCAGGCCCTCGGCCAGGCCGGCCAGCCCCTGCGACCGGGCGAGCAGGCCGAGCAGCAGGCCGACGGCCATGCCGACGAACACCTGGGCGCCGAAGGAAAAACGGAATCTCATCCGACCATAGCTAGCGAGCCGGGCAAACGATCCCAACCAAGTTTTGCGTGGGTGGAAGAAAGCTCCCCAATTCGCGCCACTTGCGGGGCGGACCGACGCCCGTCGGGGGCTGGGGGAGAATGGTGCTGCCGGTGAGGATTGAACTCACGACCTCAGCCTTACCAAGGATGCGCTCTACCACTGAGCTACGGCAGCACTCGCGTCTCGACGCGGGAAGCGCGCCTAGAGACGATTGGCGGGACATTGTCAAGCGCTTGTTCGTCGGATTATGCGAATGAGCATGGCAAAGGACGAAAAGGCCGAGCGGCTGGCGGCGGCGCTCCGCGAGAATCTCAAGCGACGCAAGGCGCAGGCGCGGGGGCTGGATGAGGCGCCGCCATCGCGAGCGCCCCGCGACGGCAGCGCGGCTTCGTCCGAGGACGGAACCGAATAGGGCTCCGGCGCGAAACCATTTCCTTGCCGGTACCGCCACTTACCATCCGATCAACCAAACAACACAACGCTGATATTGATAGTGACTCTCATTCCGCTTTGCGGCGCGGCCGGGAAAAGGGGAATGTAATGCAGATCAACTGTCACGTCGTCAGGCTGGGTACTCTTGCGTGGAGCGCCCTCCTGTCTTCGCCTGCCGGCGCCCGCCCCGGCGCACCGCCTCGCGCTGGCCGGCCTGCGCGCCCGCTTCTGAACGATCGTCACCAGCCTCCGGCCATGCCGGCCGGGGGGCTGGTTGAATCGGACATCGATAACAAAGGTCCGATGTCGTTCCCCGCAATATAGCGGTGGAACGATCCCGTTGTAGAGAAAGGGTAATGTCCGAAGGTCCCTGACAAGGCGCACTTTCCAAGTCTCTTCAGCAACAATTAGTCGCAATTCGGAGCGGACCCGACACGTTACGCGGGCGTTTCGTCCGCAAAAGGGGACGTCATGCTCGATATATTCGGCAGCTATTGCGGGTCGGCACCCACCGCCGCATCCTGGCTGGAGCGGTGGAATGGCGATGCCGTTCTGATCACGGCGTTGGTGCTTGCCGCCGGGACGATGATGGCGTTGCGCGGGGGCGAGCGCCGCGCCGGGCTGATCGCCATCGCCATTCTGGCCATCGTCTTCGTCTCGCCGCTCTGCGCCTTGTCGGTCGCGCTCTTTTCGATGCGGACCCTGCACCATCTGCTGCTGATCGGCGTGGCCGCGCCCTTGCTGGCGGTCGCCGTGCCGACGCGGACGCCACTGCCGCCCGCGATCGCGCTCTCGGTGGCGACGATCACCTTGTGGTTCTGGCATATCCCCGCCGCCTATGATGCCGCCTTGGCCAACAAGCTCATCTACTGGACGATGCAGGCGAGCCTGCTCGCCACGGCCTGGAGCTATTGGGATGCGGTCCGCCGCGCCGATCCGCCGGTTGCGCTGACCCTGATCGCGACAGGGGCCGCGCAGATGGGGATGCTCGGCGCGATACTGACCTTCGTCACGCGGCCGCTCTACGGCACGCATTTGGCGACGACCGTGCCGTTCGGGATCGGGCCGGTGGCCGACCAGCAACTGGCCGGGCTCGCCATGTGGGTGATCGGGCTGGTCCCCTATGCGGTGGTCGGCGCGCTGATCGCGCGGTCGACATGGCGGCGGATGGCGGCGGCATGATCCTGAGCATCGTCAAGGGGCTGCACATCGCCGCGCTGATCCTGTGGTGCGCAGGGCTGGTGGCGCTGCCGCTGATGCTGGGCAAGCATCGGCTGGATGAGGGGCAGGCGGATTATGCCCGGCTCCGGCTGCTGACGCATGACAGCTATACGATGATCGTGACCCCGGCCGCCGTGATCGCGATCGCGGCCGGAACCGCGCTCATCTATCTGCGCGGGGTGTTCGAGCCATGGATGTTCGCCAAGCTGGTCGCGGTCGGCCTGCTCGTCTGCCTTCACGCGCTGGTCGGTCACACCGTCCTGCTGATGAGCGAGCGGCGGGGCCAATATACGCCGCCGTCACCCCTGCCGCTGATCATCGGCAGCATCGCGACCATGACGGTGGTCCTGCTGCTCGTCCTCGCCAAGCCGGTCGTGCCCGATATCGCGCCAGCGTGGCTGAAGACGCCGCAACATCGTCAGCTCCCTGTCGAAGAGACACCGATTTGATACTCGAACACCAGCTTGCCGCCGTGCCACCCGGTGAAGCCCGTGAAGCCGACTGCGAACAGCGACAGCAGCAGGCCATAGGGCAGGACCGCCTGTTCGAAACCGGTCAGGCGGTATCCCCAATTGGCGCCCAGGATCGACAGCAGCATCACCGCGATGATGAAGTGCGTCCAGCTCGCCGAGCGGGCGCGGATGCCGGGGACCATCAGCAGCTCGACGGTGCCCGCGATGCCGGCGAGCACACCGAACAGAAAGCCCGCGCCCGAGGCCCACAACGCCGCCCGCGCCCAGAAGATATCGCCCGTCCACCAGTAGAGCAGATCGGCGCCCAGGGTGCAGGTGGTCAGCGCGATGGGGAAGGCGACCAGCATGGCATGGATCGGGTGACCGGCGACCGCGATCTTCGATTCGGTGCGGTCGAAGGACGGCCGTTGTTCGACGGGATCGACCAGGCGGGTCTCGGCAACCTCTTGGCGGGCGGTGTCGGTGATCATCGGTGCATGGCTCTCCTGACCGGGGCGGGCCGCGCCGGCATGTGCGCGACAACGCTCATCACGCTTTCGGGTTGCACGGGCGCGTTGTCGACCATCGATCCGGCGGGGCCCCATGCACGTTCGGTCGCGACCATGTGGTGGATGATGCTGGGCGGTGCGGTGATCCTGGCCGGTCTCGTCTTCGTGCTGCTCGCGCTGGCGTTCCGCCGTCGCGACGGGGAGCGGACCGCGGCCTCGGGCCGGCTGTGGATCGGCGGGCTCGGTCTCGCCATGCCCGGCATCGTCCTGCTCGCGCTGGTCGGTTATGCGCTGACGGTCGGCATCGGCACGCTGCCGACGGCGGACCCCCGTGCGGTCGAGATTCGGGTGACCGCGCGACAATATGCCTGGGACATGGTGCATCCCGGCGGCATCCGTACGCAGAATGTGCTGCACATACCCGCCGGGCGCCCCGCCGATCTGGTCATCACCTCGACCGATGTCATCCACAGTTTCTGGATACCCCGGCTGGCGGGCAAGATGGATGCGATCCCCGGTCACACCAACCGCCTGCGCATCGTCGCCGATGCGCCCGGCACCTATCGCGGCGAGTGCGCCGAATATTGCGGCGTGGGGCACAAGAACCATGGTTTCACCGTCGTCGCGCATGACGCGGCAGGGTGGGCGGCGTTCACGGGGGAAGCGGGATGAGCGCGCTGAAGCGGCATTATGATCTGACGGCGATCTGGCGGAACGAGCCGGGGTGGCGCGGCTATCTGCGCTCCGTCAACCATAGCGACATCGGCAAGCGGTTCATCGTCGCGGCCTTCGCCTTCTTCGCGATCGGCGGCGTGCTGGCGATGCTGATCCGTGCCCAGCTCGCCACGCCGCGCAGCGCCTTTGTCGGGCCCGAGGTCTATAACCAGCTTTTCACGATGCATGGCAGCATCATGATGTTCCTGTTCGCCATCCCCATGTTCGAGGGGCTGACCATGTATCTGCTGCCCAAGATGCTGGGCAGCCGCGACCTGGCCTTTCCGCGCCTCTCGTCGCTCGGCTGGTGGTGCTATCTCTTCGGGGGCACGATCATCGTCATCGCGATGCTGGCCGGGGTGGCGCCCGATGCGGGCTGGTTCCTCTACCCACCGTTGTCGGGCAAGACCTATACGCCCGGCATCAACTCCGATGTCTGGCTGCTCGGCGTCACCTTTGTCGAGATTTCGGCGATGTGCGCGGCGATCGAGATTACCGTGTCGATCCTGAAGCTGCGCGCGGCGGGCATGCGGCTCGACCGCATGCCGATCTTCGCCTGGTATCTGCTGGCGACCGCCGGGATGATGGTGTTCGGCTTTCCGCCGCTGATCCTGGGGTCGATCCTGCTGGAGGTGGAGCGCGCTTTCGGCTGGCCCTTCTACTCGCCCGAGCTCGGTGGATCGCCGCTTTTATGGCAGCATCTGTTCTGGCTGTTCGGCCATCCCGAGGTCTACATCATCTTCCTGCCGGCGGCCGGCGCGGTCTCCACCATTTTGCCGGTGATGGCGCGCACCCGGCTGCTCGGCCACGGGGCCATCGTCGCGGCGATCCTGGCGCTCGCTTTCCTCAGCTTCGGGCTGTGGGTACACCATATGTTCACCACCGGCATTCCGCATATGGCGCTCGGCTTCTTCTCGGCGGCGTCCGCGCTGGTGGCGATCCCGACGGCGGTGCAGATGTTCGCTTGGCTCGGTACCCTGTGGCAGGGACGGCCCGAGATGAAGCTGCCGATGCTCTATCTGATCGGTTTCTTCATCATGTTCGTGATTGGCGGCCTGACCGGCGTGATGCTAGCCATGGTCCCGTTCGACGCGCAGGCGCACGACACCGCCTTCGTCACCGCGCATCTTCATTATGTGCTGGTCGGCGGCTTCGTCTTCCCCATGCTGGCCGCCGCCTATTACTGGCTGCCGCATTTCACGGGGCGCGAGCGGGTGATGCGCGTGGGTGAGGCGGCGTTCTGGCTGATCTTCATCGGCTTCAACCTGACCTTCTTCATGATGCATCTGACCGGGCTGCTCGGCATGCCGCGGCGGATCGACACCTATGCGGAGGGGATGGGGTGGACCTGGCTCAACCTGCTGTCCTCGGTCGGCGGCTTTCTGCAGGCGTTCGGCTTCGCGTTGTTCCTGATCGATGTGGTGCTGCAGATCTGGCTGGGGCGAATCCATCGCCGCAATCCCTGGGGCGCGACGACGCTGGAGTGGGCGATGCCGATCCCGGCACCCGCCTATAATTTCGCCAGCCTGCCGACCGTATCGACGCGCGATCCACTGGCCGACGATCCCGATCTGGGCGTGGCGCTGGCGCGGGGTGAGGGGCTGCTCGCCGACATACGCCATGGCTGGCGCGAGACGCTGGCGGTCGACATGACCACCGGCGCGCCCGACCATATCGTGATCCTGCCGGGCAATAGCTGGCTGCCGATCGCCACGGCGGCGATGCTTGGCGGATTTTTTGTCGCGATGCTGGCCGGCATCTATGTCGTCGCGCCGATCTTCCTGATCGGTACTATCTGGCTGGGATGGCGTTGGGCTTGGACCAATGGCAGCCGGGCCGATATCGGGGCGCTGCCGACGGGCGGTGGCCTGTCGCTGCCGACCAGTTTCGAGGCGCAGCGGACGACCGGCTGGTGGGGCAGCGTGTTCGCCCTGGCCGCCAGCGCGACGCTCTTCGCCTCGCTGCTCTTCGGCTATGGCTTTCTCTGGACCATCGCGCCGAACTGGCCGCCGCCCGCACTGATCCCGCCCTCGCTGATCGTGCCGTTGCTCGCGATCGGCGGGGCTGCGACCGCGATGATCGCCAGCCGCGCGGGGCGGATGCCGATCGCGCTGGCCGGGCACCTCGCGATCATCGGGGCGCTCATCCTGCTGCTCGCCAGTGCGCCGAGCCCGTCCAGCCATGCCTATGCCGCGACCAGCGCCGCGTTGGCCGCCTATGGTATTTTCCATGCCGGGCTGGCGGCGGTCATGGTGGCCTTCCTGATGGCGCGGGCCAAAGCGGGTTTCCACTCGGCCGCGCGCGCCGGCGAGCCACGCATCATGCGGTTGTGGAGCGACCATGGCGCGGGGGCGGGGGCCTTTGTCGCGGTGCTGCTGGTCGTGCCGGGGTGGTTCGCATGATGGTGCTGCTGCGCCTCTCCGCCGGCCTGATCGGCTGGGCCGCCGCTTTCTGCCTGATCTATGCGCTGCACGGGCTCGGTTGCGCCGGGGGATGGGACCGTCTTCCCTTCGTTGGACTCAGCGTTCATCGCTGGACGCTGTTGGCGGCGTGGGCGGGTTCGCTTGCCGTGACACTGATGCTGGCGCTGAGGCTGACCCGGCACCGGGCGACCTCACTCGACCGTGCCGCGGTGGCGCTAGGCTGGGTCGGCTTTGCCGCGACGCTCATCACCTTTGCGCCGATCGTCATCGTGCCTTCCTGTGCCTGACGGCAACGGGCCGGAGGTGAATCAGGGCGGATGGAGGCGAACGCCGGGAAGCAGGTGAATGCCACGACGCCCGCCTTGTCGGAGCATATCCTTACTTAGCGCTCGATCACCGCGAAGTCGGTGCGCAATAAGGATCATTGCGAGCCGTGAACTCGTCAAAAGACGCAACTGCGGCGACAACCAACGGTGTCATGCCGTGCAGGTGGCAAATGCCTTCGGTGATGATAACTCCCCACCTCGCTGTTCGGTTCGCGGCCGATTGTTTAGCGCGCGAACTCTTGATGCGCGCTGCGTTCGCGTGTCGCGGACGGGGGTGTTCAACCGCATATTTGCAGAGACGCACACCAAAGGTGCCTCGGCTGATTGCGTACCCGCCGCGCCATGATCGTCGCGACGGGAACCAGGTTATTGGACCATGCGCACGCCTTTGCCAAAAGCAGGGACCGTCAATGTTGGACTGACTTCTCCATCAAGTTCGGAACAGATCACGCGCTTTGGCGGCATGCCGAGCGCGCATATGTCACAAAACGACTCGCCAATAACCAACCCGCAGCTAAAATATATGATTGCTACCGAGTCCGTCGGGCCCTTCCGCGTTACTGGCCTTCGCCGTGCGATAGTTAGTCTGCGGGCCGTGCTTGCGGAAGTGCCCCGCGATCTGCCCGACCTGCTGGCTCTGCTCAGCAGCGCGGGCATCGAGGTAAATCGACTCCAGCGCGGCAGCCGTACGAAGGTATCCAATCACGCCTGGGGCAGCGCGATCGACCTCCGCGTTGACGGTACACTTGTGCCCTTCGGAGCCAGCTATTCACTCAAGGGATTGGACGCACTTGTGCCGTACTTTAACCGTGCCGGTTGGTACTGGGGCGGCGGTTATCGTTCTGCAGGTCGAGCCGACCCCATGCACTTCGAGCTCGGCAGCGTGCTCATGAAAGGGATTACTCGATGAAACGCGCCCATGCCATCGCGGCGGCTCTTGGGTTTCTTGCCGCCGCATGCGGATCACCTACGCATGGAGATGCGGAGGCGGTCAAATCAGGACGTCCGTCGTCTCCTTGTCGGGCACAAGTGCCTGCGAACCTATCGCTCGCGCCTGCCCAGTGGCTGGGCGATTGCTCCAACGGTGTCGCGGATGGCCTTGGTGTGATGCGCGCTGGCAAAGCCGAACCCTATGAGTTTTTTGCCGGCCGGATGGCGGGGGGTAAGCTTGTGGATGGTGTGCTGCTGCGCAGGGACGGGCTTATGATGGTTGCTATCCGCTTTGATAAAAACCGCCGCGTTGTTGTCAGCGATGGCCTGAAAGCGAGTGAAGACGAGGACGTGTTCCGCACGGCTACTGCGTCTGCGCTAGCTACCTCACGCCGCTTCGCAGCGCAAAATAACCTCGGCAGCGCTGCTTATTATTCCAGGCTCGCCGATCGAATAAGAACGGCGCCGCCAGAGTAGAGATGACGAAGGAGAAACTGGTGGAACTGACCTAAACCCAGACATTCATTGCCCCCTGCCTGCTTTCGCACTTCAGACGTTCATTCATGTCGACCTTCGAGACAGTATCGGCTCGAATTAGGCATGAGAGCGCTGCGAATGCGTGAAGCCAACCATCCGCTTTGGGCGTAGAGGTGATTCAGTGGTCAGGCGGGCGGCCCCTAAGTAATGCGCACTTATGCGACGTTCCCCTCGCTCGCTCCCATGTCCTTCCTACGAATTAGTCCTTCATCCCAAGCGTGGCACGCAGGAACGCGTCGCTCTTGCCGAGCATATCGGTGCGCACGTCCGAGTCGTCGAGCTGATGCGTCAGTCCCTTATACTCGACGAACCGCACCTGTTTACCAGCAGTGCGCAGCTTGCTCTCCATCAACTGTGACTCGCCGACCGCGACATTCTGGTCAAGATCACCATGGAACAGCAGGACAGGCGCCTTGATCCGATCGGCGTTCTGCGCGGGCGATCCGGAGCGGACATGCTCGCCATGCCCGATAAAGGCATCGACCAGGCGATAGTCGACGAAATCGTTGTGCGCGACGTCGACCGGACGGTCACCGAGGTCGCGAAGGGCAGCTGGAGGACCTGCGGGCGCGCATCCTGGCTTCGACGCAGGCCTGTCCGTATTGCGGGTTCGGCGAGGTGAAGGACCTCGACCACTACCTGCCGCGCGGCACCTACGGCGAGCTTGCCATCTATCCCGCAACCTCGTGCCGAGCTGCGGACCGTGCAACAACGCCAAGCGAACGGTGTATCCCGGAATGCCGGCCGCGCAGGGCCCGGGGCTGATACACGCCTACTTCCAGCCGCTGCCGGACGAGGACTTCCTGCAGGCGGACGCCGACTTCGACGCCGACGGGACGCTGTCGGTCACGTTCCGCGTGGAGAATCCCGCTATGGATCCGGCTCTCGCCGCCAAACTCCAGTTCCAGCTGGAGCGGCTGAAGCTGAACGCCCGTTACCGCGCGCAGGTGAACAAGTATCTATTGAACAAGTATCTATCGGAACAGCGCACGGCGATGCTGATGCTGCACGTCGCCGGCGAAGCGGTCTTCAGCGAGTACCTGCACCGCTCCTCCGCTGCCTTGGTGGCGTCCTACGGCCGCAACGACTGGCGCGTGGCGCTGTTGAGGACGCTCGCCGCAGACCGAGCCTTCTGCTCCGCGCCCGAGCGGTATCTCGGCCCGCCGCCAGTGGCGTAGCGCGTGCGAGAGCCGCGCTAGGGGGCAGCCTAATAGACGAGCGTTGCCGCGGTCAATCAGCCGAGCTTCGTCTGAGTGACTGGCCGGATGAACGAGCGTCAGGTCTTGGAAGGTCGGCCAGATACGCTGAGCGGCTAGGAATGGGTCGTCGTCATCGCACCGTGCTCGCCGAATATGGTCGCTCCTTGGGGTGGGTTGCCCAGGAGGTGTTGGGGGTGGCCTGCATCGTGAAGCGCAATTCACCCCCGGCCACAATCTCGTCGTGCCGCAGATAGGCCCGCCTGATGGGTTTCCCGTTCAGCATGACCTTCCCGACATAGGGGTGCCGGTCGTCTAGCCGATCGGCGATCATGGTGAGTTGCCGCCCGTTGGGCAGCGAAAGCGTCGCCCGGTTCACGAAGGGTCGGCCGATGACATATTCCAGGCTGCCAGGCGTTACCGGGTAGAAGCCCAGCGCCGTGAAGACGAGCCAGGCGGACATCTGCCCGAGATCGTCGTTGCCGGACAGCCCGTCGGGCGTCGGGTGATACTGGCTCTCGACGATTTGCTTTAACCGCGCCTGTGTCCGCCACGGTGCGCCAGCATAGCTGTAGAGATAGGCGACATGGTGGCTGGGTTCGTTGCCATGGATGTACTGACCGATCAGCCCAGCGATATCTTCGGCATGACTATAGTCGAGTTTTGAATTGTCAAATTCGAACATGGCATCCAGCTTGGCGATGGCGGCCGCATCGCCGCCAAGCGCGCCGACGAGCGCAGCCTGATCCTGCAGCACGAACCAGCTATATTGCCAGGCATTACCCTCGGTATAATCCGATCCGTAGTTGATCGCCGTTGGATCGAACGGCGTGCGGAACGACCCGTCGCTCTTGCGCGCACGGATGAAGCCGGTCTGGGCATCAAAACTATTGCGCCAGTTGCCTGCACGTCTTTCGAATGTCGCGGCAATGTCTGTACGGCCCATGGCGCGCGCCATCCGTGCGATCGTCCAATCGTCATAGGCATATTCGACAGTCTTGGAGGCGGCCTCCGGCTCATGATCGATCGGCACATAGCCGCGCTTCATATATTCGCCCAAGCCGCCGTACGGCGCGTAGGTCGCGCTCGCCACCATGGCAGCAAGCGCTGCGTCCGCATCGAAACCTCTGATCCCCTTCAGATAGGCGTCGGCGATAACGGGTGCGGCGTGATAGCCGATCATCGTCCACGTCTCACGCCCCTGGAACTGCCAGACGGGCAGGATGCCATCAGGACTGTCTTCGCGGCTGGCCACGAGCGACCGAACGATCTCGCTCGACAGGCTGGCCGGCTGGATGAGTGTCAGCAGTGGATGCTCGGCACGGAACGTATCCCAAAGCGAGAAGGTCGAACGGAATGTATAGCCTTCCGCACGGTGCACCTGATTGTCGGGCCCGCGATAGCGACCGTCCGCATCGCTGGCGACGGCGGGTGCTAGCAAGCTGTGATACAGCGCAGTCGCCACGGACTTCGCCATCGGGGCAGGCGCGGCGATCTTCACCGTGTCGAGGGCTGCGCGCCATGCCTGTGTGGTCTTTGTCCGGACGGCATCGAAATCACCGGGTTCGCTCGCCAGGTTTGCGATCGCGCCCGCCTCATCGACCGATGAGATCGCGCTTGTCACTTCAAGCGGTCGGTTTAGGGGGCCGAAATCGAAGCGGGCGACCAAGGCGCGTCCGGCGCGCTCCGCAACGGCGTCACTGCCGCGCCCCGGTCCCTGGAAGCCCTTATAAGGGACGTCCGTCTCGGTCGAGACGAACGCATGCCCCTTTAGCGGCTCGGAAAAACGGATCGCAAAGCACAGGTTGCGGTCGGGCGCCCAGCCGCGCGTCTGTCGGCAGCCGGTAACGATGCCGTCGGGGCGCAACCTGATCGAGGACCACAGGACCTTGCCAGGGTAGTTGTAGAGTGAGCTGCGCAGATCCAGCACCAGATGCATGGGCGGCGCGCCGGACGTGGTACGATAGCGGGCGACGCCGATCCGCGTCCCCGCGGTCAGCTCCGCCTGGACGCCTCGATCCTCCAGCTTGACGGCGTAATAGCCTGGCCGCGCGACCTCTGTCGCGTGATGGTAGCGCGAGCGATAACCCGACCCGGGCTTGCCTGCGTTGCCGGGCTCCAGTGGCGCGCTATCCCCGCTGACCGGCATCATGAGGAAATCGCCGAGATCCGAATGCCCGGCACCGGAGAAGTGCGTCAGCGAGAAACCTTGGATGGTCGGATCTTCATAACGATAGCCCGCCGCATGGCTATAGCATTCCCGGATGACGCAAGTTGTGTCGGTATCGGGCGAGAATTGCACCATGCCAAAAGGTGCGACTGCCCCGGGGAAGGTGTGGCCTTCCCCACCCGTGCCGATCATCGGGTCGACCTGATCGTAGGTCGATTGCGCTGACAGTGGCATCGCGGCAAAGCTGGCGAGCAGGGCCAGCGCGGCACCTGGGCGGAAATGCTTCATGGTCGCATTAAAGCATCCCGGGGCATCTGACGGAAGTCGCTCGCCGCTGTACGTCCATGATTTCAACTGTTTGGCTCGGTTGTCGTGCGTACGAGGGGCGGGGACACCGTCATCCTATCCTGACAAATTGGACATCTCATCCGGCCATAGCGGATTGCTGAGGCTGGCACGGATGGATGTCCGATACCCGAAAGCCGGCAGGGGGCTTTTGTGACCAAAAGTAGGTCGTATAGGGCACTGTATCGACCAATTTGTCGAGGAAGGCGACGGCATTGGCGATGTTTGCCTGGTCGCGAAGGCTGGCAAAAGCGATCTTCGACGTCCGTTTGATTGCGAAGAACAGATCGACCTTGCCTTGCGGTCACACGCACCATCCCGCTTTGGGAGCGAGCGTCCCACGGCGGCAACCTCAAAGGGGAGGGGCAGGCCGACCACTTTGAACGGAGCAGCAATCGCAAGAATGCGTCAATTACATTCAATTGGCAGCAGCGCTTGAGCTGTAAATTTTTCAATGCATGCCAAACGCTCATGGATAGCGCTATCATAATATATTATTCAGGTCGAGTTTCGGTTATTCCAATTGGCGTTAAATGCTAAATGGCATATCGACGTTAGACCTAATACAATCGATTACAGCACACGTCGTATACATACGGAAGAAGCACCTCAATTATTTATGTTATCGTTAACATTTCACTGACTGCTGTAAACTCTCAATTAATTGACAATTTGATTATCTAATTTACCGTGGTGGAATAATGATTCGTCAGTCCACGGCGTAAATTAGCAGGGCGGTAGAAAAGCCACCCGAATGTGGAGGGGTGTTAGCGTGTCCGGTTTACGAGAGTTGACGCCACGCGTCCGTCATTTGCCGTCGATCATGATTGGATCGCTTACTACCGCGAGTATCTTGCTGACGACCGCGGTTTCCGGCCAATCGCTTCCATCGGAACCTAGCACGCCCGTCGATTTGGCCAGTCCATTGGTCGGTACCGCGCCGTTGGACAGGCGCGACCTGATCGGCAATGCGCCTCCGCCTGGCGAGCCGGTTTATTCCGGCCAGACCTCGCCGGGTGCAAGATTACCGCACAGCTCGGTGGAGGTCGCGCCGGTCAACGTTAATATCGAGCTCAGCTACCCGACTGGCGTTCCTACGCCCTACCACTATCCGAACCCGACGATGCTAGGCTTCACGGCAGGCGGCGGCGCGACCTATGGCGGCCGGGCCAAGCCGATCTTCATGCCGATCGTCGGCGACTGGACGGTGCCCCCCGCCTACACGTCCGTACATTACGACAAGGCGCGGGAAAACGCTGCCCCGGGATATTATTCTGTCAATCTGGACAACGGGACGAAAACGGAACTGACCGCGACCCGCTGGACCGGCATGATGCGTTTCACCTTTCCCCGGACCGACCGTGCCAGCATCATCATCAATCTGCCGCGGGCAGGGGGCACGGTGGAAATGGTCGGCGACCGGACGATCCGCGGCGCAGCGCAGGATGGGCAGGACGAAGACTCCGCGGACGGTCCCTACTTTGTGGCGATGTTCTCCCGTCCGATCCGCGACATGGGGACCTTTCGCAAGGCGCCCGGCGATCGGCCGGTCTGGGGCATCGGCGACAAGGATGTCACCGCCGACCGGCGCAAGGTCTCCGGTGCCTTTGCCGGAGCCTATGCGAGCTTCGCGACGCAACAGGGCGAGACGATCCTGGTCAAGATCGCACACGGCCATAGCTATGCCGAGGCTGAGCGTCGGCTAGCGGCCGAAAATCCCGGCTGGGATTTCGATCGTATCCGCGCTTCGGCGCGCGGTGCTTGGGCAGATCTGCTCGATCGGGTCGAGGTGGTGGGTGGCACGCCACAACAGCGGCGGCTATTTTATTCCACGCTGTTTCAGTCCTTTGCCAGCCCACGTCTCATCGCCAAGGCGGGGGAGACGCTGACTGGCCCACGCGGAACGGTGACGGTATCGCATGATCGCTACAGCGCGGTCCCCTATTGGGATACGGCACGTAATCAGCTCTCGCTGCTCGAGTTGATGGAGCCCAAATTGCTGGCGCGCGTGATGCAGTCCGAACTGGACGATGCGGGCGAGCGTGGGTTCATGAACAGCTCGTTCCACGGCGATCACGCGGTTCTGATGTATCTGGGGGCGATGCAGCGAGGCGTGCCGTTCGACTACGCCGCCGCTTACGAAGCGCTCCGGCGCAACGCCACCGATCCCAAGGGGCCGCGCGCCTATCTGAACGAATATCTGGCGCGCGGCTGGATTTCGGACATCGTGCCGGAGGGCAGCCCGAGCCCGCCCTATGCCGGTGGCAAGGCGGGCATGGACAAGACGCTGGAATATGCGTGGGACGATCATGCCCTGTCGGTAATGGCGACACGGCTGGGACGGACCGAGGATGCGGTGATGTTTGCCCGGCGCGCGAGCAATTATCGCAACGTCTTCGATCGCAAGACGGGCTTCATGCGCGGCCGGACCGAGGATGGTCGCTGGATATCTCCCTTCGATCCGCGTGAGCCCTATTATAATTTCGCTAGCAAGGAGGCATCGGGCTGGTCGAACCTGTGGCTCGTGCCCCACGACGTGTCGGGCCTGCGCGACTTGCTGGGCGGACGCGCGGCGTTCGCGGCGAAGCTGGATGCGTTTTTCACCACGCCCTATGCGCCGAAGGGGATATGCCGCGATTGCACCGGTGTGATCGGGCAATATGTGCAGGGCAACCAGCCCGATCAGCATGCGCCCTATCTCTATGCCTGGGCGGGTCAGCCCTGGAAGACACAGGCCCTGGTCCGGCGCATTCTGGCGGACCTGTATGGCAGCGATGCCACGGGCAACGGCTATCCGGGCATGGACGACCAGGGATCGACCTCGTCCTGGTATGTGCTGAGCGCGATGGGCTTTTACCCCGTCGATCCGTCGATGCCTTTTTATGTGATCGGCAGCCCGATTTTCGAGCGGATCAAGATGCGGCTGGGCAATGGTCGCACGCTGGAGGTGGTCGCGACCAACAACTCCGCGACCAACCGGTACATCCAGTCGGCGACGCTCAACGGCCGCCCCTGGACTAAGCCCTGGTTCAGCCATGACGACATCAAGAACGGGGCCGTGCTGGCATTCGTCATGGGGCCGAACCCCAACCGCGAATGGGGAAGCGCGCCCGACGCCGCGCCGCCATCGATGTCCGCAGAAGGTCAGAAGCCATGATGGGAATGCCCATGCCAAGACTTGCCGCCGCCATGCTCCTGGCCTTTGCGACCACGAGCGGCGCCCAGGCGCAGACCGCGCAGAATGGCGTCAAGGACGGAGTTTATACTGGCCTGATTGCGACACGCTGGGGCCGGGCCGTGACGGCCGACAATGTCTGGCAAAGCTATCCACGGCCGCAGATGAAGCGCACCGCCTGGCAGAACCTGAACGGCCGCTGGGATTATGCGATCACCAAGGCGTCGGCACCGCAGCCGAGCCGGATGGATGGACGGATTCTCGTACCATTCCCGGTGGAGTCGCGCCTGTCGGGTGTGGCGCGTCGCGTCCTGCCCGAAGACCGCATTTGGTACCGGCGGCGCTTTACCGTACCAGCGGACTGGGCGGGGCAGCGGGTGATGCTCAACTTCGGCGGCGTCGACCACAGTACGGTCGTCTGGGTCAACGGCGCGGTCGCCGGATCGCATAAGGGCGGCTTCGATGCCTTCGGCTTCGACATCACGAACCAGTTGAAGCCCGGCGAGAACGAGTTGCTGGTTCAGGTGGCCGACCCGACGTCCTCGGGAAGCCAACCACGCGGCAAGCAGAGCCTCGATCCCTCGGGCATCTGGTATACAGCGGTCAGCGGGATCTGGCAGACGGTGTGGCTGGAGCCGGTGCCCAAATTGCATATCGCGGATGTCCGCGCGACCCCCGACATCGACCGCGGCGTCATCGATGTCGAAGTGGCGCTCAACGCCTGGGCTTCCGATACCGACGCCGTGCGGATCACCGCGCATAGCGGCGGCAAGGCCATCGCGTCGACCGTCATCCGTGCCAATCGTCGCGCCACGCTGGCGATCCCGAATGCCCGGCTTTGGTCGCCGGAACAGCCTTTCCTCTATGATCTGACCACGGAATTGGTGACGGTCCGTGATCCCTATGCGGGCAAGTCGGAACGCGATCGCGTTGCATATGATGCGCGCTTCACGCCCTCAGAGGATCAGAACTATGCCCGGGCCGTGGTGACGGGCGCGCCACGCGACATGGTCGAAGGCTATTTCGCGATGCGCAAGATCTCGGTTGGGCCAGGCCAGGTAGCAGGCCAGCCCGCCTTGTTGCTGAACAACAAACCCTATTTTCAGAACGGTACGCTGGATCAGGGCTGGTGGCCCGACGGCCTGTGGACCCCGCCGTCCGAAGAGGCGATGCGGTATGACCTGGAATGGTTGAAGAAAGCGGGCTTCAACATGGTCCGCAAGCACATCAAGGTCGAGCCCGCACAATATTATCACGATGCGGACCGGCTCGGCATGCTGATCTGGCAGGACATGCCTTCGGGCGGTGGCGAGGACCAGTTCGTCACGGGCGCGAGCAAGGCGCAGGCCGTGATGTCGTCCGATATGATGGCGGAGAACCAGAACGAACTGACGCGCATGATCGGCGGGCTTCGCGCCTTTCCGTCGATCGTGTTGTGGGTCGTCAACAACGAGGGATGGGGGCAGTACGACTCCGCGACCTTAGCGCGCTACGTCAAGGGCATGGATCCCAGCCGCCTGGTCAACGCCGACAGCGGATGGCTGGACGTCGCACCCGATGTCTCCGACGTGTTCGATATCCATACCTATGAGGATGTTCCCAACACCCCGACGCGACAGAGCCGTCGCGCGCTGGTCCTTGGAGAATATGGCGGGATAGGCCTGCCGGTTGCCGCTCACCTCTGGCGGCCGGGCAAGACCAATTGGGGGTATCAGGCGGCCAAAGACGGCGCGGACTACCTCGCCCGGTATCGTCTCAAGATGGAGAGGGTGATCCGCCAGGCGCGCGATCACGGGCTGAGTGCCGCCGTCTACACCCAAACCACCGACGTCGAAGACGAGATCAACGGCCTGCTGACCTTCGACCGCGCGGTAGAAAAGGCATCGCCCGAGGCATTCGCGGCGATCGCCGCACCGCTCTGGCGGCAGGAGGAGGGGCGCTGACGCAGCCATCCGGTCGTCCTGGGCGCATGCGCGATGCCTGCGGAGTTTCACATAGCAGAACTGGTCAACCAGTCCGACGAAATTGACGACATGCTTCACTTGTCAGGGTGAGATGAACGCCACGGGCTAGAAGCAACGAGCCGGCCGAAAAGCCGCCATCGGTGCCGTGGCATAGAGGGAGGAAACAGGAAATGAGCTTCGTGCATAGAGTGGGATCGGCAGCCCTGCGCCGCAGGATGGCAATCGGTCTCTTATCGTCGGTCAGCGTCATGGCGGCCATGACCCCGGCGGCGCATGCCCAGCAGGCCCCGGTGGCGGGCCAAGTCCAGGACCCGCTGAGCAACCAGGCCGATTCCGGCGTGACCGGCGACTCCTCCGCGGCCGGCAATGCCCAGGCGACGAGCGACGCGGGGGATATCGTCGTCACCGGCTATCGCCGGTCGATCGAGGAAAGCCTGTCGCAGAAGCGCGAGGCCAACGCCTTTGTCGATGTCATCACGGCCGAAGATGTTGGCAAGTTTCCCGACAAGAACGTCGCGGACTCGCTGCAGCGCGTGCCTGGCGTCATCATCGATCGCGATGGTGGCGAAGGTAGCCGGGTCAGCATTCGCGGCCTCAGCTCCGACCTGACGCTGACCGAACTCAACGGCAATTTCATCGCCTCGGCCGACAGCGGTGACCCGTCGCGCTCGTTCAACTATCTGTTGCTGCCCTCGACGCTGATCGGCAGCGTCGAGGTCTACAAATCCTCCGAGGCGCGGCTCGACGAAGGCGGGGTGGGCGGCGTCATCATCAACCGGACCCGTCGACCTTTCGATCTCAAGCCATGGTCGGGCAACATCTCGGTCGAGGGCACCTATGCCGATGTCACGCGTAAGGTCGAACCCAACGTCTCGGGCCTCGTCTCCTGGCATAATGAAGAGAAGACCTTCGGCCTGCTGCTCGGCGCGACCTATCAGGAACGTACAAACCGCTCGCTGAGCGCATCGGGTGATTCCTGGCACTGGTGGACGGACGACAGGACGACACAGCCCGCGACGGATGTGAACGGCAAGGCCTATGCCAATGACGATGCCATAAACTATTGGAATGACGGCCAGAATGGCGGTGTTAGCACGCGCGATAGTAAGCGCTATAGCGGCTATTGGGCGCCGCAATCGGTCAGCGAGACGATCCTCGATCAGAAGCGCAAGCGGCTGGGCATCCAGGCGACGGCCCAGATGAAGCCGTTCGACAACATGACGATCACGGCCAATTACTTCCGGTTCCAGCTCAACGGCGACTATACCAGCAGCACGATCAAGATCCCCGAATGGGGCTATGGCAATTTCTTCACCGGGGGCACGCTGGACAGGAGCGGAACGGTGTTGACCGGCGCCAACTTCCAGGTTCCCCCTGAGGGCACCGGGTGTCGCGTGGCTGGCAATCTGTGCACGATGGAAACGCCCGCGCCGCAGGACACATACACACGCGAAAAAACCGTCTCCAACACATATGACGTACGCGGCGATTGGTCGCACGACCGGCTGGAGGCCAGCTTTATCCTCGGCAAGACGAAGGCGAAAGGCGGACCGTCCTTCCAGTTCTATGCGCAGGCCAAACCTCGCAACGGCACTGTCAACGGCAACTCGCTCAGTGCGTGGAACTTCACCGACCAGTCGATCGCGATGCAGTTCTCACCCGACATCATCCAGAACATGCTGAACGGCGTGGCGCAGATCGACCTGGGGTCGACGGGGTCGGGCTTCACCAACAGCTCGATCTCGCAGCGTTACGCCCAGGTCGACGTCACGCGCCATTTCGAGACGTTCATCGACTCGCTGCAACTGGGTGTGAAGTGGCGCGACGGGAAGATCCACCGCGAGACGGGGCGTTTCGAATGGTATTCCGACGCGGGGAATACACTGAGGTTTCAGGATACACCGGGCGGTGCGCTGGCGCTGCCGGAAATCTTTTTCCCCAATTCGCTGGGCAATATCGCAGGCGGGTTCGAGACGACCGCTTTCCCGGCAATCAATATCTCGAAATATATCGATTATTTGAACCAAACCTATAATGGCCCGGTGCGCGTCGCCGAACCGCAGAACGTCTATGACATCGGCGAACGGATCTGGGCGGGCTACGCTCAGCTGAACTTCAAGTCCGACCGGGTGCGGGGCAATCTTGGCGTGCGCCTGGTCAATACGCGTCAGAGCGGACTTTCGACCGACGTTCTTTATTACGAAAACGACTATTGCCAGAACGGCCCTGGCGGACCGTTCGACCCCAATCGCCCCCTGGGCGAGGACGGCAATTGCCTGGTCATCCCGCAAAGCCAGCGCGAACTCAGGGTGTTCAGCCAGAATAGCGAGCGCAAGAGCTACACGGACATACTTCCCAGCTTCAACATTTCTTGGGACGCGACGTCCGATCTGCTTCTGCGCGGCGCGGTGTCGAAGGTCATCTCACGACCGAATTTCGGCGACCTGGCCGGGGCGCGGGGGCTGACGTTCAATGCCGATCCGTTCGTCTTCGATCGCAAGGAGTTCGGCGCGCTGCCGGGCTGGTTCGGCAATGGCGGTAATTTCGACCTGAAGCCCTTCAGCGCCTGGCAATATGATGTGGGCGTCGAATGGTATTTCCATCGCGGCTCGGTCATCGGCGCGACGTTGTTCCGCAAGGATGTGTCGAACTTCATCGTTCCGGTAGTGATCGACCTTCAGCAGGAGGTCGCGGGCGAGACGGTCACGGTGCAGCAATATGCCACCCAGGCCAACGGATCGAAGGCGGTGTCGCAGGGTGTCGAGGTTTATGCACAGCATACGCTGCCCTTCGGCCTCGGGGCGCAGGTGAACTTCACCTTCAACGACACGTCCACGGCCGACGTGTCGCTCAACGGTTCTTCGGTCGGCAGTTCGCCTCTCGTCGGCAGCGCCAGGACGCAGGTCAACGCCTCGGTGTTCTACGAGCATGGGCCGGTGCTGCTCCGCGCCTCCTACAACCGGCGCGGCGAGGTCGTGCGCGGCCTGTCCTCCGGCCTGAACGTCTATTCTGACCCGTATCAGCAGGTCGATCTGAACGCCGCCTTCAACCTGATCGACAATCTCCAGTTAACCGCCTCGGTCATCAACCTGACCAAGTCGGAGGAACGGGCACATTTGGGCAACGACACGAAGGACCGTTTCATCTCGAACGTCTATTCGGGTCGGCGCGCCTATGTCGGAGTGTCCTACAAGTTTTAAGGCCCCCCTGGGGTGGCTTCTCATGAAGCCACCCTCTTTTCTTTCTCGATGGATGAGGATCGCGCGTCATTCGACATCTCGCTCCCAAATGGATCGCCACGCTGGCCTCGATCGGCTTGGCCGCTATGGCGTCGGCATCGAATCCGATCGTGCGTGGCTGGTATGCCGACCCCGAGATCCGCGCGTTCGGCGACCGGTACTGGATCTACCCGACCTATTCCGACGATGACGGCGTACCGGACCGAACCTCCCGGTTCTCCGCGGCGCAACAGGAGGCGCGCAAACGCCATACCGTGCGCCCGTCCTATGCCTATCAGACGTTTTTCAACGCCTTTTCGTCGCCCGATCTCGTCCACTGGACCAAGCACCCCCATGTCTTCGATGTGACGCGCGCCGCATGGGCGGCCTATGCGATCTGGGCGCCCTCGGTCATCGCCGCCAATGGCCGCTATTACATGTTCTTCAGTGCCAACGACATTCAGAGCGATCGCGAGCTTGGCGGTATCGGACTGGCGGTCAGCGACACGCCGGGCGGCCCGTTCAAGGATGCGTTGGGCAAACCGTTGATCGACGCCTTTCACAACGGCGCGCAACCGATCGATCCCTTCGCCTTCCGCGATCATGACGGGCAGGTCTATCTGTTCTATGGCGGGTGGGGGCACTGCAACGTCGTCCGCCTGAGCCGCGATCTGAAGTCGGTTCTGCCCTTCGCGGACGGGACGACGTACAAGGAGATCACGCCCCCCGGCTATGTCGAGGGCTCCTTCCTCGTCGAGCGCAAGGGGGTCTATTATCTCATGTGGTCGGAGGGCGGGTGGACCGGTCCCGACTATAGCGTCGCCTATGCCATGGGGACGAGCGCGGTCGGGCCGTTCAAGCCGATGGGCAAGATCCTGACCCAGGATTTCCGCATCGCCCGCGGGGCGGGGCATCATTCCGTCGTGAACGTACCGGGCACGGACGACTGGTTTATCGCCTATCATCGGCGTCCGTTGGCGACCGACCGGGGCGAGCATCGGCAGATCGCGATCGACCGGATGTATTTCAACGCTGACGGCACGATCCGTCCGGTCGTGATGACCAACGACGGCGTGAAGCCGCGACCGATCCGCCGCGCAAAATGACACGCAGGCAAGAGAATATGGGGAGATTGATGGTGAGCAAGGCTTTTGGAGCGACTGTACGCAACTCCCTGGCGACACTGTCGGCGATTGGCTTGATCCTGCCGATGCCGTCCATCGCGATCGCACAGGCGCGCGGGGCGACGCAGACGGAGTCGCTGGCCGATCTGGTCAATCCGCTGATGGGCACCGACTCCGACTATACTTTGTCCTATGGCAACACCTATCCGGCGGTCGCGGTGCCATGGGGCATGAACTTCTGGTCACCGGTCACGGGGAAGATGGGTTCGGGCTGGGGCTATACCTATCACGACAAGAAAATCAGCGGCATTAAGCAGACGCACCAGCCCAGCCCCTGGATGAACGATTACGCCGCGTTCGAGATCATGGCGGAAACCGGCCCGGTGCGCATCAAGCAGGATGAGCGGGCGTCGTGGTTCAGCCATAAGGCGGAGGAAAGCCATCCCTATAAATACAAGGTGTATCTGGCCGATCATGACGTGACCGCCGAGGTGGTGCCGACCTCTCGCGCGGCGCAGTTCCGGTTCACCTTTCCCCAGAGTGATGACGCACACATCGTACTCGACGCCTATAACAAGGGGTCGATGGTAACCGTCGATCCGCAGCGACGGCGCATCACCGGCTATGTCCGCAACAATAGCGGAGGGGTGCCGGACAATTTCCACAATTACTTCGTGCTTGAATTCGACCACGACTTCGTCGTCTCGCGCACATGGGACGAAAACTGGCAGCTTCACGATGCCTTGAAGAGCGAAGGCGGGCATGTCGGCGCCGTCGTCAGCTTCAAGACAAGGAAGGGCGAGCAGATCGGCGTAAAGGTCGCGTCGTCGTTCATCAGCGCCGAGCAGGCCGAGCGAAACCTGACGAAGGAAATTGGTACCGACGGTTTCGCGCAGACCGAGGCCAAGGCCAAGGCGGTCTGGGACAAGGAATTGGGCCGCGTCCGCGTCATCGATCCCAGCATCGACAATCGTCGCACCTTCTATTCGGCACTTTACCGGATGCTGCAATTTCCGCGTCGCTTCTACGAATATGACGCGCGGGGGCGGAAGGTCCACTACAGCCCCTATGACGGCAAGGTCCATGACGGGCCGCTCTACACCGACAACGGCTTCTGGGACACGTGGCGCGCCGTCTTCCCCTATTTCGCGCTGATGTACCCGGACGTGGACGGTGAGATCATGCAGGGGCTGGTCAACACCTACAAGGAGTCCGGCTGGCTCCCCGAATGGGCGAGCCCGGGCCACCGCAGCGTGATGATCGGGTCGAATTCGGCCAATATCATCGCCGACGCCTATCTTAACGGCGTGCGCGGCTTCGACGTCAACACGCTCTACGAGGCCATGGTCAAGAACGCGACCACTTCCGAGGGGCGGCCGCGCGACAAGAAGGGGAACGTCCTCGACGCGGTCGGGAGAGAGGGCGTCGAATATTACAACAGGCTCGGTTATGTCCCGTACGATGTCGGGATCAACGAGAATGCCGCACGCACGCTCGAATATGCGACCGCGGACTTTTCGCTGTCGCGGCTGGCGGCGGCACTCGGCAAGACCGACGATGCACGCAAATATGCGGCTCAGGCGCAGAACTACCGCAAGCTTTACGATCCCCAGACGGGCTGGATGCGCGGCCGCAATCAGGACGGGAGTTGGGAAACGCCGTTCAACCCGCTGAAATGGGGCGATGCCTTCACGGAGGGCAACGCGCTCCACTATAGCTGGTCGGTGATGCAGGACGTTCGCGGTCTGGCCGAGCTGATGGGCGGCAACAAGGCGTTCGAGGCGCGGCTGGATTCGATCTTCACCACGCCGCCTTTGTTCGACGACAGCTATTACGGCCAGACCATCCACGAGATCCGCGAGATGCAGATCGTCGACATGGGCCAATATGCGCATGGCAACCAGCCGATCCAGCACATGATCTACCTTTACGACTGGGTCGGCGCGCCATGGAAGACGCAATATCATGTGCGTGACGTGATGCGGAAACTCTACGCCGCCACGCCCGACGGCTATCCGGGTGACGAGGATAACGGCCAGACATCGGCCTGGTACGTCTTCTCGGCGCTCGGTTTTTACCCCGTGACGCCGACGGTCGGCCAATATGCGATCGGCAGTCCGCTGTTTCGCCAGGTCGAATTGACCATGCCGGGCGGCAAGCGCCTGACCATCGAGGCGCAAAACAACGGGCCGGACAATGTCTATATCCAGTCGGCCACGCTCAACGGGCGACGCTACGACAAGGCTTGGTTGTCGAGGCAAGACTTGCAGGGCGGCGGCAAGCTGACCTTCGTCATGGGGCCCAAGCCCAACACCGCCTGGGCCAGCAGCGCGGCCGCCGTACCATTCTCGATGAGCCAGCCGGGAGCCGTACGTCCATGACTCCCATCGCGATGAACCGTCGTAATCTGGTATTGGGCGGAGTAGCGTTGTCGGCGTCGCTGCCGTTCGGCGCGGCCAGCGCAGCGCCGGGCGCCGTGCTGCCCAGCAAGCGCCCGCCGCACGGCGAACGCGCCTTCACCAGCCCGGCGGTCGAGGATGAGATCAAGCGGGTGAAGGCGAAGATCGCCGACCCGCAACTCGCCTGGCTGTTCGAGAATTGCTACCCCAACACGCTGGATACCACGGTCCAGCCGGGCACCGTGGACGGCAAGCCCGACACCTTCGTCATCACCGGCGACATCGACGCGATGTGGCTGCGCGACAGTTCGGCCCAGTTGCAGACCTATGTACACCTGACACCGCGGGACCCGGCCTTGCGGACACTGTTCCATGGCGCCATGCAGCGGCAAGCCCGGTGCATCCTGCTGGACCCCTATGCCAACGCCTTCATGAAAGATCCGACGGCGCGCACCACCCTGTCGGCGGCGGGGGACGTCACCGAGATGAAGCCAGGCGTGGCGGAGCGGAAATGGGAGATCGATTCGCTCTGCTATCCGATGCGGCTGGCCCATGCCTATTGGACGGCGACCCGCGATCGGGCCCCGTTCGACGCGTTGTGGCGGCAGGGCATGGCGCGGGCGGTAGCGACCCTTCGCGAGCAGCAGCGGCTGAATGGGCCCGGACCCTATCATTTCCAGCGCCGCGACGTTTCGCCGACCGAGACGCTGATGTTCGGCGGATACGGCGCGCCCACCCGGAAGGTCGGGTTGATCCATTCGGGATTTCGGCCGTCCGACGATGCCTGTGTCTATCCATTCCTGATCCCGTCCAACCTGTTCGCCGTCGCCGCGCTTCGTGGTTTGGCGGTGGTGCTGAACGAGGCATGCGGCGACACGGCGGGTGCGACCGACGCCCGCGCGCTCGCCGACACCGTCGCTAAGGCGCTCGATGCGCATGGCAAGATGGCCGATGGCCAGGGACATGAGGTCTGGGCCTTCGAGGTCGATGGCTATGGCAACGCGATCTTCATGGACGATGCGAATGTGCCCAGCCTGTCCGCCTTGCCGCTCCTGGGCGCGGCGGAGCGCAACGATCCGCTCTATCGGCGCACCGCCGCCTTGGCCTGGAGCCCGCGCAACCCCTATTTCTTTGCCGGGCGGGCAGCGGATGGTATCGGCGGGCCGCATGTCGGCATGGACATGATCTGGCCGATGTCGATCATCACCCGGGGGCTGCTCAGCGACGACGATGCCCTCATCCGTCAGTGCTTGGCGTGGCTGCGCACGACCCATGGCGGCACCGGCTTCATGCACGAGAGCTTTCACAAGGACGATCCGACAAAGTTCACGCGAAGCTGGTTCGCATGGGCCAACGGGCTGTTCGGAGACTTCATATTGGACGTGGCGCGGCGCAGGCCCGCGCTGCTTGCCGCACCCTATACGGCATAAGGGGAAAGACGATGACCACGGCAAACCGGCGGCAGCTTATGTCGGGCACGGGACTTACCCTCGTTGCGGGCATGGTGCCGACCCGCGTCTTCGCGGCGGCTCCGGCCGCCGGCAAGCCCGATGTCTTCATCGGCACCGGCGGGCACGGGCACACCTTTCCCGGCGCCTCGCTGCCCTTCGGCATGGCGCAGCTCAGCCCGGACACGGACAATGCCCGCTGGGATGCCTGTTCGGGCTATCACCGCGACGACGCGTCGATCATGGGGTTCAGCCACACGCATCTGTCCGGCACCGGGATCGGCGACATGCTGGACGTGCTGGTCGTGCCGAGCCGCGGCCCACTCAAATTGACGCCAGGCAAGCTCGGCGACCCCGATCTCGGCTATCGACAGCGCTTCTCGGAGGAATTTGCCGAGCCTGGTTATTACCGCGCGCGACTGGAAAGCGGGGTGCAGGCCGAATTGACCGTTACCGAGCGCGTCGGCCTCCATCGCTATCGCTTCCCGCAGGGCGCGGGGCACATCCTAATCGACTTCGCGCATGTCATCGTCGATAGCTGGGACAAGGGCGAGGTGATCGAGCGGGCTTCGCTGGCATTGGACGCCGATGGCGTGCTGACCGGAAGCCGGACGGTCAATCGCTGGGCCAGAGGGCGCGATATCCATTTCGCGATGCGGTTGTCGCGCAAGCCTGACCGCATGCAGTTCTTCGGCGATGGCGACACACCGGTCGCCGGTAACGCCCGTGACGTCAGCGGTCGCAAATTGAAGCTCGCTTTATTCTTCGATCAGGCCGGTGGGGAGCCGATCCTGATCAAGACAGGCCTCTCCGCCGTGTCCGTCGCAGGCGCGCGAAAGGCGCTGGCCGAGGAAGCACCCGGCTGGGACTTCGACGCACAATGTCGTGCGGCGCGATCGCTTTGGGCGAAGGAACTCGACTGTATCCGCGTGTCCGGCGGCACCGAGGCGCAGCGCACGATCATGGCCAGCGCACTCTATCATGCGCTGCTGGCGCCGACGCTGTTCTCGGACCGTGACGGCCGCTATGTGGGCATGGACAGGCAGGTGCATCAGGCTCCGGTCGACCAACCCGCGTTCAGCACCTATTCGACGTGGGACACCTATCGCGCACTCCATCCATTGCTGACCCTCATCAAGCCTCGCCAGGCCGCCCTCTTCACCCACGACCTCGTCCGCCAGACACAGCAGAGCCCCTATGGTCCGCCAGTCTGGCAGCTTCAGGGCGTGGAAACCGGAACGATGATCGGCTGGCATTCCGTGTCGATCATGGCGGAGGCGAAAGCCAAGGGGATCGAGGCGGATTACGCCGCCGCTTGGCCCAATATCCGCCGACGCGCCTTCGATCGGGCATTCAAGGATTCCGACGGTTCGCTCGGCCGCGGGGATTATTACGACCGCGGCTATATTCCAGCGGATCTGGTCTGGGAATCGGTCAGCCGTACGCAGGAATATGCCTATGACGACTGGGCAATGGCGGTACTGGCCGAGGCGGCGGGTGAGCCAGGCGATGCCGAGGCATTGCGGCGGCGCAGTCGCAATTACCGGAACGTGATAGATGCCAAGATCGGCTTCGCCCGGCCTAAATTCGCCAATGGCCAATGGTGGGCGCCCTATGACCCGATCCAGCTAGGCCATATGCCCAAGCCCGGATGGCGCGATTATACCGAGGCTAATGGCTGGCAGGCGACCTTCCTCAACCAGCATGACGTGCACGGGCTGATCGCCCATATGGGCGGCGACAAGGCATTCGAGGCGCGTCTGGACGCATTGTTCTCAGCGCCCTCGACCCTGCCCGACAATGCGCCGCCGGACATCTCCGGTCTGGTTGGCCAATATGCGCACGGCAACGAACCCAACCAGCACGTCGCCTATCTCTATGCCTATGCGGGCATGCCCTGGAAGACGCAGGCGATGGTCCGGCGTCTGCTGAACGAGATGTACAGGGCCGAGCCCGACGGCGTGATCGGCAATGACGATTGCGGGCAGACAAGCGCGTGGTTCATCCTGAGCGCACTGGGCTTCTATCCGGTGGATCCGGTCAGCGCCGTCTATGTCTTCGGATCGCCGCTCTTCGACGATGTGGAGGTGGATCTACAGAACGGACGTACACTGCGCATTCGGGCGCAGGGCAACGCACCCGACAGACCCTATGTCCAGTCGGTCTGGTGGAACGACAAAGCCTGGACTCGAAACTGGATTTCGCACGCTGATCTCATCCAGGGCGGTGAGCTCGTATTCAAGATGGGCGGAAAGCCATCACGCTTCGGCACCGCCCCGGCGGATCGGCCACCCTCGCTGTCCTCGCCACGAACGTGATGTCCCTGGCGTCGGACCCGGTCATGACGCTGCGAAAACGGCGAGCGCTTCGCCAGAATGTGTCCTACTGATCATGGCCAGGTGTCTTCCAAAGCGCGCCCGGCTTGGGAAGCAGAAAATGGCTGAAGGGAAGGATCGCGGCGCCGACGGCCGGAGCGTCGGCGGATAGTGCGGCACGCGCGACCGGTGCGAGGGCCGGGATGCCGTCACACGCTTCGGCCAGCCGGGTATTGAGACGGTTCGTCAGCCCATCCAGCACGGCGGCGGGCAGCCGGCCGCCGACGAGGACGATCGCCGGATTCAACAGACAGTTGACCGCCGTCAGAGGTTCTACAAGTTGCGTTGCGGCGGCTTCGATCCACGCCTCGACGCTGTCCTGAACCGCATGGCCGCCGGTGTCGTTGTCGCATGGGATGTCGGCGAGCGCGAAGCCATCCCTGTTTAAGTGCATGGCCAGACCGGAACGGGATACCAGCGTTTGCACCTGCGCGCCTGTAGCGGTTCGGAGGAAACCCAGCTCCCCGCTGCGCCCGTCTGCCCCGCGAATATAGGCATTATCAACGACCACGCCCCCGCCAAGTCCCGAGGATATCAGGATGTAGAAGAAGCTGGCATGACGCTGTCCTAGGCCGAATTGCATTTCGCCCATCGCGGCGGCAGCGGCGTCGTTCTCGGTGAACACCGGAAGCGCGAAGGGGCGGGCAAAGAGCTTTGCCATGTCGACCTCATCCCAATCAGCATAGGCAGCCGGTCGGCCGGGGAGATCGATACTCCCGAGCTGATCGGGGCTGGCGACGCCGAGTCCGACCAGTTGATCGACGGTGATACGCGCAGCCTGCAGCATCTTACGAATCGACGTGCGGTACAGCGTCGCGACCTGCCCGGGGAGCGCGAACGCGATATCCTCAGAGATTCGGGCGACCGTCTCCCCGGCAAAATCCACAAGTACGATCGTGACATGATCGCGATCGATATTGATCCCCAACGCGAAGCAGGCCTTGTGACGGATCACAAGCCTCGTCGGAGGCTGGCCGCGACCGCCACGTTGTTGGCCCGCCTCTTCGATCAACCCATCGTTGAGGAGGCGGCGGGTAATGTTGGCGATGGCAGCCGTCGTCAAGCCGGTGATCGAGGCCAATTCCACTCTGGTCAGCGCGCCGCATACCCGAATTGCATGAAGTGTGATCCGTTGGTTATGGTCGGCTGCACGCTCGAGGTTCGTGCCGAATAGACGCGGGCGATGGGCAGCGCTCATTACGCTGAACCGAAGCCGGCCATCAGGTTGATAGTGACAGAGGGGCGCAATTCGCTTTCGGTATGCATAGGTCCTAGCGGTGCCTGTCGGATGAGTCCGACCCTGCATAGCCTTTCAGTAATCAACCTGCCTGTCCATCACTGGCGAACAAAAAGGGGAATCCTACTGTTGTCAGGCAGCGCCGCCGGGAAGGAGCATGCTTAGTTCGCCCTAGGCTAATTTCGGCTGGCCTTGGTAAGGCGCTCAGACAGAAAGGCGCGCTCTTGGGGGCTAAGCGGGCATCAAACGCTTCGGATCGTTTTTAAATAGGAGGCGGGCACCTTGCTGCTTATGGCGGGACCATCCCCTCCCGTACGGCAGGACGAAGCGACGCCCGCCGCTTTAGAGCGGATTCTGATCAGTTTGGGTCATAGCCGCATTAGTTGAAGTAGTTGGCGCATTCCTGTGGTTGGAACAGGTCGACCAGCCTGCCGATGAGGGACCACAAGCTGGACACGGTGCGCTCTCCAGCCTTTCGGAGCATGGCCTTGAGGCGGGCGAAGGCCTTCTCGATCGGGTTGAAATCGGGGCTGTAGGGCGGAAGAAAGAGCAGCTTGCGGCGGGTGCCTTGTGGCTGGACGGGTTGATGGGGTGGACGCCCCCAGCGGCATCTATGTGGCAGAGTGGTGGTGCTGCAGACCACCAAGGAGGCGTCCGTGAAACAAATTATCACAGTCGGGCTAGATTTGGCGAAGCACGTTTTTTAGGTGCATGGCGCGGATCGCGACGGCGCAGTCGTTGTGCGCAAGAAGCTTCGGCGTGAGCAGCTTCTACCCTTTTTCGCGGAATTGCCACGCTGCACGGTGGCGATGGAGGCGTGCGGCGGTGCGCATCACTGGGCGCGGGAGATCGGACGGCTTGGTCACGACGTGAAGCTGATTGCGCCAGCCTATGTGAAGCCCTTCGTGAAGCGAGAAAAGAACGACATGGCCGATGCCGAGGCGATCTGCGAGGCCGCGCAGCGCCCTACCATGCGATTCGTGTCGGTGAAGAGCGAAGCGGCACAGGCTTCTCCTCTGGCGTTCCGCACCCGCGACCTGTTGGTCCGGCAGCGAACGCAGCCCATCAACGCGCTTCGTGGTCACATGACCGAGTTCGGTATGGTCGTCGCGCAAGGGCCCATGCACGTCGCTAGGCTGATTGCCATTGTCGGAGATCCGGACTCTGATCTCCCCGAGTCAGCACGCGTCGTGCTGGAGGTGCTCATCGTCGAACTGCGTGCGCTTGACGAGCGGGTTCTCAAGCTTGATGCCGAGATCGTGCACCGCGCGAAAAATGATCCAGTTGCAAGGCGGCTGATGACCATTCCCGGTATTGGAGCGATCACGGCGACGGCTCTGGTGGCATTGGCGCCATCGGCTGCAACGTTCCGGCGGGGGCGTGATTTCGCCGCCTGGCTGGGGCTCACGCCAGTGCAGCGATCAAGCGGCGGCAAAGAACGGCTAGGTCGCATCTCCAAGATGGGCGAACGCACATTGCGACGCCTGCTCATCGTAGGGGCGAGCGCCGTCGCCGGCTGGGCGTCTCGCAAGGGCGCAAAGCCGGGATCGTGGTTGGCCAGCATGATGACGCGCAAGCCGCCAATGCTGGTGCGGGTCGCACTCGCCAACAAAATTACCCGAATAGTCTGGGCGCTGCTCGCCATGGCGGGGTCTACCGAGCTCCGGCCATGGTAGCGTAAGCCGTCAGGGTCGTGGGTGCCGTGAAGCAGGCTGAGGGCGAAGGAGAGTATGGCGCAACGGTCGTGAGACGGGGTCGGTGAGCCAGTTCATGGACAAGCGCTATCCAAGCGCCAGGTTGTTTTGGAGCCGATCCTCGAACTCCCATACGGGCCCGCGGCATGTCATGGCCGCATGAAGGCCGGACACATGTCAGCACCCGATCCGCGCGCCGTTCGCTTCTTCAGATTCAGCTTGCTTCAACGGGGGCGTCCACACATGTCCATGATGACCACGTCGCCGCGTCCGAGGTCGGGCACGAGAACCTGCCGGACATAGGCGACGAAAGCATCGCGGTTGATCGGACCGTCGAGCACCATCGGCGCGCACTCAGGACGTCGGCGCGATCCCGCTCGATCGCATGCCCGGTCTTTTTTTGCGCGTGATGCCGTGTCGGGCGAAGAAGCGGTGCAGCGTCGAGATCGCCACCGTCACGCCGGCCTGGCTCAGCTCACGACGCAGTTCGTCCAGCGTGATGTCGCGCCGCGCTTCGTGCAGCGCCAGCACCGTCTCCCGATGCGCCTCGATCCGCCGCGACCGCGTGTCCCCGCGCTGCGGTTTAGCGGCACAGCTACCGGTGCTGCGGCGCTGATCGTGCCAGCGGATCACCGTCGCGGCCGCCACACCAAATCGCGTCGCCGCAGCCCGGCAACTCATCCCCTCGTCAACCGCGGCCAGCGCTCGCGACCGCAGATCCATCGACAACGGCTTGCCCATTCATGCCGGCCTCTGTAGAAGCGTCACGGCGAAGTCTATCGAACGTTTCGGTCAAGCAGGCTGCTGCAGAGCAGCTGCCGTTCGCCGACGGCGAGTTCGACATGCTGATCTGCCGCCTCAGTGCCCATCACTGGAGCGATCTTGGCGCAGGGTTGCGGGAAGCGCGGCGCATCCTGCGACCCGGCGGGCTAGCCGTCATGGTCGATGTGGTGGCACCCGGCGATCCTGCTTCGGACACCCATCTGCAGGCGATCGAGCTTCTTCGGGATCCCAGCCATGTGCGTGACTACCGCGTCGATGAATGGTCCGATGCCCTGCAGAAGGCGGGGTTCCAGATCCGAGGCCTGGCAATACACGATCTTCCGAGGGAGTTTTGTTCCTGGGTTGAAAGGATGCGGACGCCCAAATCCCATGTCGACGCGATCCTATCTCTTCAGGACATGGCGTCCGTGAGTGTCCGTAGTGCCCTGAGCATCGCGAAAGATGGAAGCTTTACGATCCGCGTTGCCATGTTCGAACTTGAGGTCCCGCCCGTGCCGTGACGCACTGTCAGGCATAAGCCCTGGCGAAGAAGGCAAGCGTGATCCCCGAGGCGAGGATCAGGGTGGCAAACCTTACCTGCTGGGCGGGCAATCGTCGGCCGAGTTGCGCGCCGAGATACCCGCCGACGATTGCAGAGGGGGCAAGCAGCAGGATCGCGTCCCATCTCACTGCGCCCATGAGCGCGAAGATCACGATGGCCGCAGTGTTGGCTGCCGTGACGAGCAACGTGCGGGGGGCCTGCAGGTCCTTCAGGTCCGCTTTCGTGACCACGCTCCAGAAGGCCATCATCATGATGCCGACGGCACCGCCGAAATAGCCTCCATAGATCCCCAGCAATACCTGCCCGGCGAGGATCGCGGGGGCCCCCGCCTCGGCCTCGCCATGGAAGCGCGTCGATAGCGCTTTGCCGAAGCAAAGCGCGAGTGTCGCGGCAAGCAGCAGCCAGGAAGGACGAGATCGAACAGTTCAGATGGCGTGGCCAGCAGAATCACGCTTCCGGCAAGCCCGCCCATAAGGGACGTAACCGCCATCATCGTGGGCGATGCTCCGGCAACTCGCCTCAGATCCTTGCGATATACCCAGGCGCTTGCCGCACCCCCCGGGTAGAGCGCGACACTGCTCGATGCGTTGGCCACGACTGACGGAACACCAGTGGCTAGTAGGGCCGGCAGCGTCACGAACGAGCCGCCGCCGGCCAGCGCGTTCATCGCGCCTGCCAACAGCCCAGCTCCGGCCAGGAGCATGAAGTCATCCATGCCCAGCTTGTCGCCGGCGGATGGGCAGCCACACAATCTGGAACTTGCGAAGCCGAGCCTTCGGGACTGGCTAAGGCAGGGATGCTTCGAGGGCTCGGGGTCGCAAGCCGCCGGTCGGGCGCCTAGCGTTGGAAGGGCCCTGATGCGTCAGCTGCACCAGGAACGTAGCTGAGGACACCGGCGGGTGCCTGATGCCTGCTCGCCGATTCTTGGATGCTTGGGTCAGCCCGCGAGCGAATGAGTCGCCTGCTGGCGGAGGCTCGCATGACCCCGACGAAGCTGCTGATCGGACAGATCCTCGTCGTGCTCGCGATCATACTCGCGGGCATCTGGGCGGCGACGCAATGGGCAGCAGCAAGCCTGGCGTAAGCGCCACTATTACCTGCAGTCCGCACGCGGCAACCGGTTGTTCGAGCTCGGGCTCGGCCCTGCCGCGCTGGCGCTGTGCGGCGCATCCGATCCAGCCGCACAGGCGCGGATCGACGCTATCGTTGCCGAGCATGGCTGCGACCGTCTCGCCGAGGCCTTCCTGCGCGACGCCGGGCTCGACTGGGCGGCGGAGCTGATGGCAGCGCCCCCGCCCGGCTGACATCCGCCCTAGCGATGCCGAGCCGGCTTGGGCATCCTACTGCTCGCCCTCTGGACCGACGAGCACCTCATCGAGCCTGGCAAGCTGGTCCTCGAACTTCTCCCCCTGCTCCGCCCGGAGGCGTCCAAGGTTCTGCAGCTTCCACTGCACCGCTGGAAGCCGGGACGGGTCGATCGGCAAGCCAAGCTGCGACCAGTCGGGCTCGCCCGCGAAGAAGGATCGCAGGAAGGCAGCAGGGGCACCTTCGCGGGCGCGCTCTTGGATGTCGGCGACCAGTCTCTTTCGCACGTCGAGCAGCGCTGCGAGCGGCACCGGTTCCACGGTCATGCCGCTGAACTCGCCGAAATAGATGCTTTCGAGGTCGAGCAGGTGGGGGTCGAGCAGTTCGTGCGCCGGGCGGTTGTGGCTGACGAGATAGACGAGGAACGCCTTGAAGAGATCGTCGGTGATGCCCTCGTTCTCGTAGAGGTAGAGGATGTCGAAAAGGTCGCGCGGGTGCTGGCGGTCGAGCGCGGCGGCGATCTTTCCCGCGTAGAGATCGGGGAGTGCTACGACCTGCATCTCCGCATAGCCGAGCCGACGCAATCCCTGGTTCACGACGTTCTCCGACATCATGTTGCGCGGTCGGATACTGCACGTAAACATGTGCGGCCAGTGCCCCGTAAGCGCATGCAACTCCTCGAGCATGCTGATCACCTGGCGGGATAGCGGCACACGGTGCGGCCGACGCATCTTCATCCGTTCCGCCGGGATCGACCAGACCCTGTCGTCCAGATCGATATCGCACCACAGGGCTTGCCTGAGTTCGCCCGGGCGCAGGAGCACATGCGGCGAGAGACGCATCGCCATGCGCCTGACCGGCAAGCGGTCAGGACCGTCTATGGCGCGCAGCAGAGCACCGACTTCGGAAGGCTTTGTTATTGCGGCGAAGTGCCTGGGCTTCGGCGTCGCGATCGCGCCTCGCAGATCGGCTGCGACGTCCTTTTCGCATCGCACGGTCGCGACGCCATAGCGGAATACCCTGCTGAGCACGCTGCGCATGCGCCGGGCGCTCTCATACGCACCCGTCGCCTCGATCTTGCGCAGGACGGTCAGCGCCTCGTGTGGCGTGATCTGGGCGATCGGGAGGTCGCCGATCACCGGATAGGCCTTGTCGAGCAGCCACCGGATCTTGTCGATGGTAACCGGCGCCAATCCATCGCGCTCGCACTTCACCAGCCATTCCTTCGCAACCAACTCGAACGTGGTGGCCGCGGCATGCCTGGCGGCGATCCGTGCCCGCTTCTTCTCGATGGCAGGGTCCATTCCGGCGGCAATCTGCTCGCGCGCCTCGTCCCGCTTCGCCCGGGCGGCGGCGAGGCCGACGGCAGGCCATTTCCCCAGGTGAAGCGTCTTCTGCTTGCCCAAGAAACGGTAGTTCATGCGCCACAATTTGGAGCCGTTGGGCTTGACCGCGAGATACAGGCCGAGGGTATCGTGAAGCTTGTAGAGCTTTTCTGAGGGCTTCGCGGACGTGATCTTGATGTGAGTCAGCATTGGAATCATCCCAGCAAGCCGGGTCGATCCGAGGCCATCAAAGGCACCCCAATCGCGGGGGGGCTGTTGGTGGTCCTAGCCGGACGTCACCGGAAAATTAGCCGGCGATCATCCGTCGATTTATGCTGTCAAACCAGACGCTTGCTGGACGTTGCTGGACGCACTTAGCGCCAGAAAGTGGTGCCAGAAGAGGACTCGCGATCTTGTTATAAAGTTTTAAGAATTAAGGATAATTAGGTCTGCGTACCGACAAAGGCCCCCAAAAAGGCCCCCGGCTGTCTCCTTTGACGCATAAAGTCCGTGGTTGCTGATAAAAATCAAGGTAGCGTTGGCAAAGCGGGACTTTCGACGCTGTGAGCCCGCAAAATTCGCTACGCCGTTTAGCCGGTCCCACCGCAGGTGTGACACAATCCGTACAGACACCTATCCGGAGGGGTATGCAGCTGCGCATGCGTTTGCACATGATGCGGCACGATGCGGCACGATGCGGCACGATGCGGCAGGTTGCTGACTGCACCCCATGAACGGCTCCACTCCGTTGTAAAAGCGGAGCCGCTAACCTCGTTACCCCTCCATTTGGGGGACAACGTTCCAGTCGGTCTCACCGCCCTTCCGCTCCCACAGCTCGTCGCCGTCATTGACGAAATCGCTGTTATCGGGGTCCATGTGCGTGTGCTCGATGACGGTGTGGCCGGTGTCGAGCGGCAGGCCCGCCTTGTGCTGATCCCAGATCTGCTGGGGCGTCTTCTTCGTGGTCATTTTTTTTCCTCCTTGCCGGCGTGGATCGCCGTGGAGGCAATCACATATCAGCATGGATCGTCGGGAAGGTATATTCTTCTTCGACATTCAGGCCGCGTCCAGCAAGAATACTAGTTCGGCCGCACAGTAGTCGACACGCGGCAACACCTCCAAGCCGGTCGCATCGCTGGCGGCGCGGAGGTCGGTTTCGCGCTCGACGCAGTGGCGGAGGGAGTCGTCCCCTTTTGCTAGATCAACATCAAAGCCAAGCCGTACAGCACCCAGCCGGGATAGCCGCCACGTCAATCATGCCAGCGCGAGCACGTTGGTTGCGATGTCGAACCATGTGGGCCAGCCGCCAGCGGTCACCGGTCGGTAATCCGTCGAGCTGACGTGTATGGCCGGCATCTCGTCAGGCAACGGCTTCCCAAGCTATGTCACCGATCGGCTTCAGCCTCGCCATGAACGGCACGATGTCGTGTGAAGTGCGCACGGCGGCCAGGACGCTGGCGAGCTCCACCTTGACCGCATTTTCCGTCACAGTCCGGCGTCCCTCTGCCGCTTGCGCAGCAATTCAATGAGATTTCCGACGCTCATAAGCCACCTCTGCTGCGCGGCCGTGTAAGTGTGGTGCAGGCCGCTCGGCACAATAAGCTGTAGCCGGCGCTGCTGCATCTCGTCTGTCTGGTTCGCGCTGATGGAGGGCTCGAGCGTCAGCAGGTGTTTGTCCGGGATCTTGTCAGCTTCGGCGAGAACCTGCCGCCACCGGTCCTTGCACGTCGACTTCACGCCCAGCATCGTCAGCAGCTCGGGTGGGAAGTTTTCGTCTTGATATGCCTTGGTGCCCGGGAAGAGGAAGTCCGGCTTCGCCTTGCCCTCCGTCACCGGCGTCCGATCTCCGACGATGCCTAGGGTGGCGAACATGTGCTCGAGGTGGTTCTCCAGCGCGCTACCGGCGCGCGACTTGCGGCGGTTCTGGACCGACAGGCTGAACTGGAGGAAGTCGTCGATTTCGCCGAACCCGGCTTGCAGGCGGTCGCCGATAAGATGCCGCTCTAGCGTCCTGAACAGGATCTCCTCCCGCTCCATCATGGCCATGATCGCGGCGTCGGGACCGGCGACCAGATCGCAGTGATCAACCGTGTCGCGTGCGTAGGCCGAGAAGATGCGCGTCGGCGGGAATTTGCCGCCAAACCGTGCCAGCATGTCGTCCAAGTAGTTCGGCGCCTCCTCCTCGATAACCACGCCGAGCTGCTCGAGGATGTAGCGCGATGCGAACTCAAGTTGCGTCTGGTCGGCCTCAATCTCACCCTGCACCGAATATCCGGGATGCGTCAGGTCGCCGCCGCCGAATAGCCAGATGAGCTGCCGTTCAATCGTCGACCCCCCTTCGGCGATGATCGCCATCAGCGTCTCGTCGGGACGCACGCCGATGATCAGCAGGTCGCCCTCGGCCGCGTTGTCGGTGACGATGTTGTCGGGAAAGTATAGGCGGTATTCAGCGCTGCGATGCGGCTGGTTGCGCCGAGTGTCATACCAGCTCAGCCAGCGGTGCTCCTGCATCGGCTCGGGATCGTCATCGTTGAGGTAGATGAAGGTCGTCGGGATCTCGAGCCGGTCATCGTCGCCGAGGATTGCCCGGAGCTTGCCGACGCCGCCAAACTCGTGTTGATTTGATCGATGCGCTTCGGCGTCGACCGCCGACAGCGGCTTCCATGCGACCTGCTTAAAGTATTCCGAAAGGTGCCCGCTCTTCATCCGCGCAACTCGATCATTGCTTCGTCTCCCCGGACCCACTCGGTGAGTCGGTCAGCGACGTCGATAAGAGCGCGCTCACCCTTGCCGCGCAAGGCACATTCCCAGACGATCGCGACTCGCCAACCGGCGGCGCACAGTGCCCCCTCGTTCCTGCGATCGCGAGCCGCGTTGCCCTCTAGCTTCTCGCGCCAGAAATCTGGTCGCGTGGCGGGTATCCGGCACAAGCCGCAATCGTGCGCGTGCCAGAAGCAGCCGTGCACAAGGATTGCCGCCTTCCAGCGCGGCAGGACGATGTCCGGCCGCCCGGGCAGGCCGCGCACATCGGTGCGGTAGCGCAGCCCGCGGGCGTGCAGCGCCTTTCGTACCGCGATCTCGATCTTCGTGTCTCGCCCGCGAATGCCGGCCATCATGCGGCTGCGCGTCGCCGCGTCGACAACGTCAGCCACTGCCGGTCAGTCCTGTGGAAGCTCGAGCTGTAGCGGCTCGCCCTTCACCAGATGCATGATGCCTGGCTTCATCGCCTTCGCAACTTCGCTGATGAGCGGCACAACTACCGAGTTGCCGAACTGCTTGTAAGCCCGAGTGTCCGATACGGGGATGCGGAACGTGTCCGGGTAGCCCATCAGTCTAGCGCACTCGCGTGGTGTCAGACGTCGCGGGTTCCTCATGCCGCCGCGCGAGATCAGGATCTCCGACCCGTCCTTATAGTACCGGGCGGACAGCGTCCGGCTAGTGTCCTTCGGGCCGACGACGCTGCAGCCGAAACCGTTGCCCGCCTGCCGGTGCTTCTCTGCATAGCCTTGCAGATACTGCCACAGGCGATCTGTCAGCACGTACTTCTTCTGCACCTTGCCGTCGGCGAGGATGAACCGGCGGTCGTCGTCTTCACCCTCCTCCTCGGTCCCGTCCTCGCGATGAAGGATCGAGGCGAGCTTAGGGCCGTCCGCCACGGCCGGCATCTTCGCCAGCACCTTCTCCCAGTCGAAGCCCACGTCCTTCTGGAAGCCGACCAGCAGGATGCGCTGCCGGTGCTGCGGAACGAAGCGGCGGCCGTCCACCACCATCGGCCGGACCACATAGCCGAGCTGCCGCTCCAGCACATCCATGATTACCTTGAAGGTGTTGCCTCTGTCATGGCTGACGAGGTTCTTCACATTCTCGAGCAGGAAGGCCTTAGGCATACGCGTCGCGATGATGCGCTGGACGTCGAAGAACAGCGTGCCTTGGGTAGTGCATTCGAAGCCGTGCGGCCGACCGAGTGCGTTCTTCTTCGAGACACCGGCCAAGCTGAAGGGCTGACACGGAAAGCCGGCAAGCAAGACATCGTGGTCGGGGATGTCGTCGGCGTCAACCTTCGTGATGTCTCCGGCGATCTCGTGCTCCTCGCCGAAGTTTTCGATGTAGGTCTTCTGCGCGTATTTGTCCCACTCGCTTGTAAAGACGCAACGGCCGCCCGCCGCCTCGAAGCCGAGCCGGATCCCGCCGATACCCGCGAACAGGTCGATGAACGTGAAGTCCGCATCCTGATCGTCGCGGACAACCGCGCGGTTGGCGATCGCGCGTTCCAGAGCCGGAACAAGCTCCGGCGGCACGGCCTGCGATTTCTCCCAACGGCTGATCTGCTTGCTGGACCTGCGAATCAGATCGCCGAGCTCTTTCTGGGTATAGAGCTCACGCGCTTTCGCCAAAACCTCAAAGCCCGTCTTGGAGAGATGTTCGGTCATGCAGGCTTCGCTTTCGGATGGGGAATCTAGTCGGACTTAGTGTCCGCTCAACGTCCCAGCGTCAAGCTATTTGCGACGAGATTGCTGCGTTTTGTTCTATCTCCGTTCTGCTTCTGATCAAAGCGCCCCGCAGCAAATCAGAAGGTGTACAACATGCCATTGAACTGTGGCGCGCCATCTACGACACTCGCTCACCAAGGCACGAGTGGACCCTGCCCCCTTTGATCGGGCCGAGCGTTTCGGTCCAGTGCACTACCGCCAAGTGGTCGACGCCGCGCATCACGCGCGCGTAACGCTGGTCCAGTCCGGGGCATATGACCGGATCATATCATGCGCCGTTAGACGCGCCCGCCGGTGCCGGACCAGCCCCGGCGCTCCTGCCCTCAATAGCAGCCGCGCCAGGCAAGAGGTGCATGATCCGGTCTGTGTTCAGCAGGGGCAGTCCGACAGAGCCGAAGAGCTTGGCGAACGATGACTGCAGTGCTTCAGCAAACGGGGTGTCGAGCGCGGCGACGCGGGTCCATCTGTTGCCGATATCGTCATAGGCGATCGCCTCCGTCTGCATTAGATCGCAGTATAGATCCGGCACGTCTAGAAAACCGGGGAGGAAGCAGTACCGCTCTTCGGGAAGGCCGACATCGCGCGCCGGGATCGCACTGCGCGACCGCAATTTGGAGCCGGGATTTCCACCCCATTGCTTGTCCGCGAGCAGTGTCGTGGCCTTCACCGTTTTCAGCGTAAGCAGGAAGTCTGCTTTGGGCCTGTCCTTGTTTGGCTGCACTACAAGATGGCAATGCGGTGTGAGGACTACGCAGAACGCGTCGGTCTCGTTATTGCGCAAAATCTCGCCCAGCCGCATGTGCGAACCGATCGGCGGCATAATGTAATAGTCGCAGGGGTCGGCATTTTGCCTTTCCTGCAACTCTCCGTCTTGGTCGGTCAGTCGCGCAAGCTGGAACGCCGCGCGACGGCGTACCACCCGCTCCAGCGCGGCCTCATCGAACCCGTTCGGATCGGCCCGCAGCTGCGCCCAGTTCTTCTCAAGGAAACCCCACAGATAGGATCCGGCGTACCGATCCAGTTCCTCGTGCAATCTGCGGCTGATTCCCGGGATGCCGGTCGCGATCAGGGCGACCAGCGTTTCCTCGAGCGCGTCGGTGAAACGCGCTGAACCCTTGTCCAGCGTCGCTACGAAGGGATGGCCGCCAAATTCCTCGGGAAGCTGACCATCCGTGAACAGGATGACCGGACATGCGCGCAGTCCCCTGATCTGCGCCAGCAACGCGCGGGCCTTGACGTCAGCATCTCCGGGTTTCTTGTGCTTCGTTTCCCGGGCAACATAGATATCGGAAATTAAGATATCGTACCGATACCTCGCCAGCAGAGTGACCGCATGGTCGAAATCTGTCTCGTACTGGTAGGACAGCGGAATGTCGCCGGCAGTCTCCGGCAGAAGGGCCTTCAGCTGGCGCATTACCTCCGGATCATCGTCAACGACGAGAATATCAAGACCGCTCAACGTCCCACCCCTTTTTCGAACCGAGCCTCGAAACATGCCCCCGGCAACGGCCCGTCGTCGCGATAGATGATACGACCATAAGGCTCCGTGACAAGCCGCGCGATGTACAAACCAAGCCCGATCCCGTTGGTTTTCTGCGAGAAGTACGGCTCGAAAATCAGTTCGCGGTCGGCTTCCGATACCCCCTTCCCGTTGTCGGAAACACGGACCACAAACCCGTCCGGGATCGGCTCGACGTGGACGATGATCCTTCCGGCATCCTTGCCATCGCCGCCGTTTGCCGCCGTCCAGTAGGTGGCGTTGTCGACGAGATTGGCCACGACCTGCGACAGCACGGCTTGCGGCATCCGTACCTGCAACGGTTCATCAGGGAGCTGGAACTCGACCGAGATGCCGTGCTTTGCGAGGATTGCGTCATGGAGACCGACGGTCGAGCGGACCTCGGCAACCACATTGAACTTCGTCGCGCGTTGCCTGCGTGAGCCGGACTGGGGATCGAGCCGCTGACGCAAGGCTTGGATCTGGTCGAGCCATGTCCGCATCGCATCGAAATTCTCGCCCACCCAATCACGAAAGAAGGTCCCGTTCTTCTTCTCGAGGATCTTTTCCGTGATGGTGAGTTCGCGGGAAATCTTGCCGACGGGGGCACCAATCTCATGGATGACGATGTCTATCATGTGTCCCAGGCCGGCCGACATCAGCAGGCGTGACAGCACATCCTGCACCCGCTCGACACCCTCGTCGACCTTGCGTGCGGCGTCTTGGACTATTCGCGTGACCGGGTGATTTGCACCCAGCTGCTTGACGACCTCGGCAACCGACGACTGTAGATCGAACGTCTCGAACAGCTGGTCCTGTGATTTTGGCTCGTCGCGGCGCGGCCGGGCACGGTAGCGCTGCTCCTCGAGGAGTACCAGCACGCGTTTGAACCATTCCTCCAGTTCCGCGTGCGCGGGGTTGCGAATCATTCCCTCGCGCGTACTTCGGTCTTGAAGCTCCGGATTGAGGTCCCGCGAGATGCGGATCGCGGCGATCAGCTGGTTGTTGGCAAGATTGCGCACAGGATTCTGCCGGCTGCGCAGATCAAGGTTCAGCCAGTCGTTACCGCTCTCGCCGTAGGGGTGGACGCGGAATCCGTCACGGTAGATGCTGACGCCGCTGTAGAGGTTCAGCGTCTGGCGGATCTGCGCGACCGTCATGTTCTCGCGGACCGCGATCGGATCGAGGCCTTCGCGGTCGCGGTCCCATGCCCGCACCTCGACCTCGAATGGGCCGCAGCCGGGCCGGTCTCCCCTCGCCAAATCGCGCGTGACCGGCGTCTCGGCACCGTCAATGACGATCGTTCCCGCAAAGGTACCGTTGCTGTCAAGCGCGCCGCGCAGGAGATAGCGCGGCTTGAGTACAACCTGAGGCGGCTGAACGCGGCCCGACAATTCCGGCGCAGCAGGAATTTCCAGCAGGATATCGAAATCATCGACATCGTCAAAGGGTGAGATCAGTCGGCTCAGCCGGGCATGAAGACGCTGGTATCCGTTGCTGTCCCATGCTCCGGGCTTGAGACCCTCGATTTGCAGAGACGTCCCCTGCGAGCTATCAGGCTTCGCGACGACCTCATATTCGACCTTAATGTCCTCAAGATAGCTATCATCGTCAAAGCGACCCCACTCGAGCAGCACGCTCACCTGCCGGTCCTGATCGACGGCCTTCGTCTCCATCAGCAGTGTGCTGCCGAGACGAGCGGATGCAAACCTGCCAATGCCCTTCGCACCTTGGTACGGGCGCCCGCCCGGCGAACGATCCATGCGCTTCTTGAGGACCGTACCGGGTTCCAGCCAAGCGTTAAGAACGGTGCCCAGCGTCATGCCAATGCCGTCATCCTCGATCAAAATCGAGGTCGGGGCCGCTACATCGGCTCCGCTGAAGCGGACCTCGACGCGGGACGCATCGGCATCGAAAGCATTCTTCACTAGCTCCACCAGCGCTACAGGCTCATCGCTGATCAGCTCCTCACCGATCAGAGAGATGAGGCGTGCGCGAGGCCGGATGCTGGCAACGCCCGAATCAGCAATTGGCAGGTTCTCAGTCATTACCCCTCCACCGCCGATCTTGGCATCTGCAGTCGCGCTTTCCAAGCAGATCGGCGTCCCAAATATTCCGTCTCACAAGAGGTTGGCAGACCCTTCGAGGTCAAAATAGCTGGCCATGTCTTGGATGCGTCAAGTAGACCTTCTTGCCGAAAAGGCGTCAGCCGCCGTCTGGGGGCGCAGGCCTTACACGGCGAGGCGGCGCGATGACTCGGTTCAGGCCGAGGCCGGTCCAGGTTCGCGAAACAGCGTGACGAGCGTCCGGATGTCGTCGATATACTGATGAACGGACCGGACGAGAAATTCTGGAAACCGTTCGCCCTCAAGCCGCTGACTGAGCGGTACCGGGCGCACGAACAGCCAGTTCTCGGCTACGCCGAACCAGTTTGAGGGAACCCGGTCGAGCGATGCGGTAATGGCCCGCGCGTCAGAGCCAACCGCGATGAACGCCTGCTCATGAGGTCCAACTTTTCCGTCCAATTCCCTGAAATGATCGAACAGCGGCGGGAAATACAGCCCGTATCCGAGATAGACCTCCGTCGTGCCTTGGAAGAACGTCCAGCCCCATACACGGCTCGATACGGCATCGTTGTCACTGCCTTTACGGCGGCCGTTCAGCTCGGTCGGGAGGCGATGCACAAGCTCCGACGACACTTCTGCGAACATCGAAGCTGTATCGCGCAATCGCTCCATAGAGAGGTTCAGTGCCGAAATGTCGGTCGAACTCAGATCGGTGGCTGCCATGTTTTTATCCTCAAGAAATTTGCAGAGTTCGATCGCAACAAAACGCCATCCGGCGTCACTTTCATCATATCGGCGAATGAGCGAGCCAATCCGTCCGGCAAGCGAGCGCCAGCTGCTCTGGTGCGGCACGGAGCCAAATGTAGGTTCACCTCCGGGAGCAAAGTTTGGCGGAGCGAGGGAGCGATGTGTCAGCAACGTGATTACGCCGGGCCAGCTGTCCGGCTTGGTCGCACTTCCTGCAAGCCACTGACCGTAGGTCGCGAGCTGGTGATCATATTGCGCGTCGGTCTCGTTGAGTTCGGTCGACGGGACGAGCCTGCGCCGATGATACTGGAAGGCCGCGCCGACCTTGCTTTCCACCGCGATTACCGGCTTGCCGCCTGAAAAGATAACAAGGTCGATGGAGCGACCTTGTTCAATCGACATTTGTGAGCGCGCGTTGATAGTTTGACCCCGCGTGATCTCGCGAAAATTAGAACGAAGGAATTGCGGCAGGAACGCTTCGCAGATGAGTTCGGTCTGGATCGAATGTGGTGCGCGGGAAATCAGCTCGGAGAGAACTTCAGTCAAGAAATCCTCAGTCGGAGTCTTTGCGGCAGAAGTCCTGTATCTGAACAGCCGTGTAAAGAATGGCGTTGAGATCATTATTCAACATCCGGCTGTACGTGCCCCGTAGACCAAGGCCAACGATCACGATAATCTGAATATCTCGTCTCGCTACGAAATCGGAAGTCGCAGCGTTGTAATTGAGGTGCAGAGCATTAAAAAAATAGTCGCTGCCATGAAGTTTCGCCCTCGCCATATGGTTGGCGAATGCATTCTTTGGAGTTTGAATGATCGTTGGGGGGGCTAATTGCCTAAGCAACTCTAGGTCATCGCCATCTAAAAGATTTTTATCGAATCATCACCCATCGGGGTCATTTTTGGTAAATGTCCTATGAAACCCGACAATGGTGCCTCGATCGATGCGAAGGCGGTCTATTGGCGTGATCATGCCGAAACGGTCGACCCGAATTCGGGTTGGTCGCCGAAGATCGTAGGGCGCACCCATAAACTCGTCGTGGATTTCGAGCGAATACGGTGGAGACGAACATTCAATTCCCCGGCTGGGTGTTTCAGCTCTCTAGCGACGTGCTATCCAATCTTCCTTGTCTCGCGGGCTAGACCGGCGCATGATCCACGGCAAGCAAAGACCGTTTGAAGACCGCAGGTTGGGGAGCAAGGTCCCCGCGTGAATCGGCGGTAGCTCACGGGTGCGGCGCTGCTCGCTTCAAGCGAGCGAAGCTGGGGCACATAGTAGCCAACCGGCGGCTGTGAACGAACTACCGCTAATCCCAACGGCGCGCTCAATAGCGGGCAGGCCGATGCCCATCACTTTAGGCTGCGGCTGGTGCGGCCGGCGCTGAGTACGCAACAGTAGGCTATCATGACAGCATACGGGGTTCGTGCATGATTGTGGCGGGGACGTCGTTGCCTGAAGCTGCGCTACTGCCTGTTTGCCAAACGATCGAGTTCCGCAGCATCTAGGTCGGCCTGAGTGGGCCGATGGTTCGATGGCTCGACGGTGCGAGCCGTAGCATCTGGGGACGTCTCGGCCTGCTGCGGCGCCGATTCTAAGCCCTCTTGATCAGTTTTGCTTTCGTCGGGGACGTTCGTGGATGTGCCATTTTCCTCCCAATCGGGTTTAGGATCGCCCTGCGACGGGTCTGAAGAAATGGGATCATTCCATCTCCCTTCGCATACACCCCATGCTAAATTGAGCAGCAAGCTCTGGGTTCCGCCCCGTTCGAAGAACGTGGGCATGGCTGGTGGGAGATGTCCAATGAATCGCACGTAATCTTTGTCTTCTCTATCCTTGACTTTCCCACATATAACCACATCTTTGGGATTTTGGGGATTCGTAGATTTAGTAAGATCGCGAAATTTAGCGTTGTTTGAGACTAGGTTTTGCAAAGACCGACGCGCATCCGGTTCAAGGGGGTCGGGGGAGCATGCAGAGAGGAGCGCCAGCGAGCATGCCAGGCATCCGTAATCGATCTTCATAAAGTTAAGTCCCTGCTAAAATTGCTTGGGTGCTGCCGGGCCCCCTAGCAGGCAATATAATGGGTCGTAAATGCCGTGGCCAGTCCAGCCTATGGACGCTTTTTTAAGGTGTGCGGCAGCGAGTTTCAGGAACATCCTCTGAGCAGGGCATCTTGGTCGGCTTGGGCTGCGCCATTCGCGTCCGGCGTCGAGAACTCGGCCTCTCGCAAGAGGGGTTGGCCCATGCCTGCGGTATCGATCGCTCGCATATGGGCAAGATTGAGCGGGGCGAGCGCAATGTCACCCTGCTCAATATTGAGCGTGTGGCTGTCGTACTGCAGATTTCGCCTTCTAAGCTGCTAGCCGCAGCTGGGTACTGATAGTATGCGCGTCTAACTCAGTACATTATACCAGTTTTGCCACAAGTTGGACAAAGATAATGTCGGGATCTGACTAGCGAAAGGCGGGCTCAATGTAGCCGGATTTAATCTTGGCTGGTATGTCGGTACGGAGACCGCTTTGTAGAAGGAAGCCCGCCAATAAAGCTGACGGTACATTGTGTCGATGGGCATATTCGAGCTCTCGTGCCATTAGCCAACGCTCTTGACGCGAAATCTGCGAGTCGTCTTCATAGACTGACATTAATAATGCGTGAAACACATGGGCAAGTGGTTCGTCTCGGCCAAGAGGCACTGGGCGGATGCTTCTTGCAAGATCTGCTACAGTCCAGCGTTGAGGCGGTACCCGTATCAATTCTCGTCCAAGAATATAAATTTCTCTTCGTAAGAAATTCTTCGCGTTCTCATTTTTTGTGGGCGCAAAACCTTCGTTAACGCCATCGAACTTAAGGCGGCGGTTGTGCTCGTCCCAAATGGCGAGTGTTGCCGCTGCTGCGGTAGCTTTTTTCATCGGCGTCACCGTCCCTACCACATACATTCGCCGATACCCCGCAGAAGTCTTGCCCATCGCTTAGCCATCCTCGCATGCGTTTCAGCCTACGTCATGCTGCGAGCACGACATCTCTGTCCACCAGATTCTAGAATGGCAGCTGCGAACAGCGAAAGGCAATGAAGAGCTGTGGCGCACAGATCGCCCGACCTTGAAGCTCACGCGGCAAGGCCGGTCGTTCATTTAACGGTGTCCCACTTACCGGGCGTCAGCCCCTTTCGACGGCATGTAATGATCCGGAAGCTTCCGCTTCCTGAACTGAGTGGTCGTGTCAAAATGAGGAAGTAAAAATGAAGCAGTTGTTGGCTACTATTCCTGAAGTTTGCAGCATTTTGTCTGTGCAACGTTCCACTATCTACAAACACATTAATTTGGGTCATCTGCGGGTTGCGAAGATTGGTCGTCGTACTCTCATCACTCTCGAGAGCGTTCAGGCTCTAGTGGATGAGGCCACGGCGCCGGAGAAGCGGTGATGGGCAGGCGTAACGTCGGACAGCTGCCCAAACCTCCTCGGCGTTTTCGTCCCAACCTCAAGGTGGGGGCGGGGTTCGAGACGAAAGCGGCGGCAAGGGCGGAAGATAACCAGCGGATTCGGAAGCTAAAAAGCTACTGTGCGAGTCTAGTTGAGAAGGGCAAGCGCGATGAGGTGGACAAGGCCATTACTGGCATCAAGTCGGCTTCCTGCTGTGCCTCAAGCTGCTATATGCGTAAACGCCGTATCCGTTTAGGCGGGCATGTTTGGCTTCAGCATGACCTGGACGGTAGGACCGGAGCAACATTCACGCTTATTCCGAAATGGGGAAAGGTAGATTGCGATAGCTTGGCCTTGGTCGATCCGGTCAAGATGCTCGAGCGGCTCAGGGCTGCTTTTAATAGAGCAGGGGCGGGTCAGGTTGGCGGTTGGTTGATCGTCGGCATCCATGGCGAGCACGATCCGACCAAAGGTGTCTACGTCATCCACTTTCATGGCTACTGTACAGGTGGGATGATTGGAGTCATTGACCGCCTGAGGGGCCAGCCTAGCTTTAAGTCGAAACATCAGAGGAAAGACGGCTCGGACGTCCAGCGAGTCCATCGCAGCAGGGCTCCACTCGACAATCTTCCGCGTCCGTTGACGTACCCATTCCAAGGGTTCTGGCCCGCTAAGGCCTCCTTCGTCGCCCAGAATGAACGATCAAAACGGCAACGCAGGAAACACAGAATTAAGGAGCCAATGCATTCCGAGGTGCTGCTGTGGTTAGCCCGGTGGCGAATCCAAGACTTGGTGCTGCTGCTCGGAATCAGGGTAACGAAGTCGGGTATGGAGCCTTGTGCAAAACGTACAGCTATTTGCGGATAGTGCCCATCGATCACGTGGAGTTACGTGAGCGTGCATGTCTCCATACGTTCGCTGCCGGACTTATACACCCCTGAGACAAGTGTAATGGTCGACAACACTGCGTGCGCATTCCGCCTGCGTAGAAGCGTGGCCTGACGCTCCTACCGTGAATGGATGATGCCATCTGCGCAAGCTCGCCACAGAATCAGGTCTATCGTCGCGGCACGGTATCCTGTTTCTGAGGCGAGCCTTTCGCACAATTCCTGCGCAGTGACGCCTTCCAGCTTGGCTAACCGGTTTAGGTGAACATCCGGCTTGGCTACGTCAACGCCGAGGTTCTTAGCCAAATGAAACTTCGTGATTGGCCCTAGCCAAGGTAGGCGGGCGCAGAATGCGATGACATCGTCTGTCGCCCGGAACTCGCGGATAAGGGATCGCCGCTTCCGCCAGATCTCATCGATGGCAGCCGATTTGCCGGGATGTCCATAAACCGTTTTTGCGGAGCGGCCGGCTCGGAGGGCCGCCATACACCGCTCGAAAATTCCCACGGCGGTACGGTTGCTCATGCCGGAGTTGCATATGACGTAGATTGCTTCGGCCGCCAGCTGTTTGCCGGTGGTAGGGGGCTCGATGTTTTCAGAGACATCGATAGCAGGGGAGTGGCCGGCCTCACGCACTGCTTGTTCGATCCTCTCAAACAGCTCCTTGGAAATTGGGTGCGTCAGCGTGATAGTGGGCGGCTTGCGCGGCATCAGTATTCGGATGCCAGCATGATCGTGAGGACCCTGATCGTGACGCTTTCATCCGCAGGGTCGGGAGAGGCCGCCGTCAAGCTGTGGTCATAATAGTCTATCTTCCACAGCACTCGATGCCCCAGCACCGTAAGTGCGCCGAAATCGTGCTCGCCGTAAGGATCATTCCCGGCCGTAAACTCGTCAAAGGACGCCACTGCGGCGACGATCAACGGTGCCATGCCGTGCAGGCCGCAAATGCCTTCGGTGATGAACAACTCCCCACCTCGCCGCTCGGTTCGCAGCCGATCGTTCAGCGCGCGGATTCTGGATGCACGCTGCGATCGTGTGTCGCAGGCAAAGCTCTCCTGTTCATGGAAATCCATGTTGAAGGTCCTCTCTGATGATGTGGAGGTTAGGTTGGCCGCCTAGATCAGGCGGATCAGCTTCCGTTGAGCGTCACGGTCGCCTTGGATGTACCGTTCGGTGGTGCTGAGTGCCCGATGCCCAGCGAGTTCCTGTACGTCGCGCAGCGATCCTCCGGTCTTGGTGATCGCGCGCGCTGACCGTGTGATGAATGTCCGGCGTCCGGAATGGGAGGAGCAGCCGATAAGGCCAAGTTCGGTGTAGGTTGCCCGGAACCAATTGACCACGCTACGGGCGGTCATATGCCCACCGCGTTCGGACCGGATAACCGGCCCTTCGTTTGGGCGCTTCTGCGAGTTATATAGAGAAGTCAGCGCCGAGCGAAGTTCGGGATGCAGAGGTATGCGCCTTCCGCTTCCGTATTTTGCAATGCCATTGCTGACATCGGCATGCATCGCGATCCGGCCGTTTGTGTTCAACACCATTGTCCAGCTCAGACCGGCGATCTCACAGGCCCTTAGCCCAGCTTTGAAGCTGAGCAGGACCATGGCTATGTTACGCTCCGGATTTCGGTATTGTGAGGCTCGATCCAGCACGCGACGCACGTCGCTTTCCCGGACGACCTTTGCAGCTTGTCGCGCCACATTTGCCCTCCCTTCTGCTCGATCGGTCTAGTCCGACCAAGCAATGCAAAGGTAGCAAAATGGCGGCAGTACGTCCAATTAGGCTGTAAAATCCGCAGTTTAGGATGCTTATGTGGTTTGCTGATTAACTGCAATCTGCCCCTGCGTGGCGCATGCCCGGTCGAGTTCGTCACTCCACCACTGTGCCATCTTCACGCGCTCATCCCAGTGTTCGCCTCTGTGGTAGGCGGCCCTGACCATACTAGAGTCTTGATGAGCTAGCGCGCGTTCGATCGCATCTGCGCTCCATTGGCCGGATTCGTTCAGCAGCGTGCTTGCCATTGAGCGGAACCCATGGGCGGTCATCTCATCGCTCGAGTAGCCAAGCCGTCGCAGCGCTGCGTTGATCGTGTTTTCCGACATAGGCCGAGTGCCGGGATATAACGAGGAGAAGACGTAAGTTTGTCGGCCGCTGAGAGCGCGGCAAGCGATTAAGATCGAACGAGCCTGCCGAGATAGCGGCACACGATGTGGGCGGCCCATCTTCATCTTTTCAGCTGGAATCGTCCAAACTGATTGTTCCAGGTCAAATTCATGCCACTCGGCCCTCCGCAACTCACCAGGCCGGACAAAAACATGCGGCGTCAACTGGAGGGCCAGCTTCGTCAGCGGCTGCCCGTCGTAATTGTTGATGGCACGCATTAACGCGCCGGCGCGAGGCCAGTCAGTAATTGCGCTGTGATGCCTTACCTTGGGCGCAACCAGCGCGCCCCGGAGCAGGGCGGTGGGATCGGACTCCGCCCTCGAGCTCGCAACAGCAAAGCGGAATATTCGACTTGCAAGTGAGCGCATGCGCCGGGCCGTTTCGTAATGCCCGGCGGCTTCCACCTTGCGCAGGGTTTTTAGAAGCTCTGCTGGCTTTATGTCGGCCACTGGTCGGCTGGCGAGGTCGCCTTCCAAGAGGCTGAACAGCCACCGAGCCTTTCCAATGGTCACAGCTGCCCGCCCGTCTCGGCTCATGTGGTCAAGATATTCCCCTGCGATAACGCCGAACGTGTTTCTTGAGCTTTCCTCTTGGGCCTCGACCTTGGCGCGCTTTGCTTCACCAGGATCAATGCCGGTCGCAAGCAGGGATCGAGCGTCATCCCGACGCTGACGCGCTTCTTTCAGCGATACCTCAGGGTAGGAGCCGAAGGAGAGCTTCTTCTCCTTACCGGCAAAACGGTATTTCAGTTTCCACAGTTTGCCCCCCGTGGGGGTCAGGAGCAGGTAAAGCCCCTTCTCGTCAGTCAGCTTCTTTGCCGCAGCACTAGGCTTTGCTGATCGTATCGCCGTGTCCGACAGGGGCATTGGGGGCCTCGCTCGACGTTTAAACCGGCAGGCCCCCAAAGGGGCCCCCGAGAGCCCCCGAATTTGGACGAACGATAGCGAACGCCCCCGGTCGGCTCGAGGCCGTTTTTCGCATTTTTCCGGGGTTTTGTCGACCGTGAACGCACTATGGCGAACAGGGGAATGGTGCCCAGAAGAGGACTCGAACCTCCACGACCTTGCGATCGCCAGCACCTGAAGCTGGTGCGTCTACCAATTCCGCCATCTGGGCACGGGGTAGGCCCGCGCCTTTAGGGGAGGGTTCGAATCCTTGTCAACGGCTTTTTTGCGGGGCAAAGGGGCGCGGCACGATTTTTCGGAAAATAGGGACGGTCATGACGAACAAGCTGGTGACGCTGATCGGCGGCGGGGGTTTTCTGGGCCGCTATGTCGCACGCGAGTTGATGCGCGACGGAACGCGGGTGCGGGTGGCGCAGCGCGATCCGCGCCAGGCCTATTTCCTGCGCACGCAAGGCGGGCTGGGCCAGACTCAGTTCGTCGCGGCCGATATCGCGCGGCCCGACACGGTCGCGCGTGCGGTCGAGGGGGCGGATGCGGTCGTCAATCTGGTCGGTGTGATGGGCGGCAATATGCAGCGCATCCATGTCGATGGCGCACGCGCCGTGGCAGAGGCCGCCCGGGCCGCCGGCGTGACAGCGCTCGCCCATGTCTCGGCGATCGGCGCCGATGCCAACGGCCAGGCCGCCTATGCGCGTTCCAAGGGCGAGGGTGAGACGGCGGTGCGCCAGGCCTTCCCGAACGCCACCATCCTGCGCCCCTCGATCGTCTTCGGGCGCGAGGACCAGTTCGTGAACCGCTTTGCCGGCATGGTGTCGGCGCCGGTCGTGCCGATCCTGCGCGCGGGCGTGAAGTTCCAGCCGGTCTTTGCCGGCGATGTCGGCGAAGCGATCGCCGCCGCGCTGCGCCATCCCGAGGCGCATGGCGGCCGCACCTATGAGCTGGGCGGCCCCGATGTGATCTCGATGGGCGAGCTGGTCCGCTGGATCGCGCAGACCCTGGGTCGCAAGCCGAATTTCATCGAGCTGCCCGACTTTGCCGGTGCGCTGCTCGCGCGGCTGCCGGGCTCGCCGATCAGCTGGGATCAGTGGCTGATGCTGCAGCAGGACAATGTCGCCGCCGCTGGCACGCCGGGCCTGGCCGAACTGGGCGTCACGCCCGAGCCGCTAGCCGCCGTTGCGCCGGAGTATCTGGTCCGTTTCCGCAAGGCGGGCCGCTTCGGACGGCGGACCGAGACGCTGGCGGCCTGAACCGTCCCGCGACAAACGTCTTTGTCGTTTCGCTGAACGCCCCGTCGCCTTATGGCGGCGGGGCTTTTTCTTGGGGACGCATGTGAACGATCTGCTGGCCGCCATCATCCTGGGCATCGTCGAGGGTGTCACCGAATTCCTGCCCGTATCCTCCACTGGGCACCTGATCCTGGCGGGCGCGCTGCTCGGCTATGACGATGCGCGCTGGCAGATGTTCAACATCGTCATCCAGCTCGGCGCGATCCTGGCGGTGGTCGTCCTGTATTGGCGGACCTTCTGGACCGTCATGGTCGGCCTCGCCAAGCGCGATCCGGGTTCGATTCGCTTCGTGCGCAACCTATTGATCGCCTTCATTCCCGCCGCCGTCATCGGCGTCCTGGCCAAGAAGCATATCGAGGCGCTGCTGCTCCAGCCCAAGGTGGTCGCCATCGCGCTGATCGTCGGCGGTATTGCGATCCTGGTCATCGAGCGGCTGGTGAAGCCCGGCACGACGCGCGGCATCGCGGCCGTTCCGGCCAAGACCGCATTGGGGGTCGGTTTCCTTCAGTGTCTGGCGATGATCCCGGGCGTCAGCCGCTCGGGCGCGACGATCCTGGGCGCGCTGACCCTGGGCGTTGAGCGGCGCACGGCGGCGGAGTTTAGCTTCTTCCTGGCGATCCCGACCATGCTGGGCGCGAGCGTGGTCGAGACGGCGGGGCATCTGGACGCAATGCGCGCCGGCAGCAGCATCGGCCCCCTGGAGATCGGGGTCGGCTTCGTCGTGTCCTTCATCGTCGCACTGCTGGTGGTGCGTTGGTTCGTCGGCATCGTCGGCAAACATGGATTTGGGCCATTCGCCTGGTATCGAATCGTCGCCGGAAGCATCGCACTGGCGCTGCTGACGCTGCATTGATGCCAAAGCGGACCTATTTACTTGCGGGTGGGTCGCAATAAGACGGTCCGTCTGCCAGAATTGACATTAAATAGGGAGTGAATGCTGTCGTATATGTCGATTCTCCCGTGACAGCGGGGCGTTCGCGCAATATCCGGCTCTTCGGAGGCGCATATGGCGAACGATTCTATGCTGAAATTCGTGACTCGCGAGCAGGCCTATCCTGCCAAGCGATCTGCATCGGACCGTACGGAGGATTTCCGCGAAATCGCCGAACGCTATGCGCCGCCGGCGGCGGAGGATCAGGCGGGGCGCTGCTCGCAATGCGGCGTGCCCTATTGCTCGGTCCATTGCCCGCTGCACAACCATATCCCCGACTGGCTGCGCCTGACCGCCGAGGGGCGTCTGCGCGAAGCCTATGAGCTGTCCAACGCCACCTCGACCATGCCCGAGATTTGCGGTCGCATCTGTCCGCAGGACCGGCTGTGCGAAGGCAATTGCGTCATCGAGTTTTCCGGCCATGGCGCGGTCACGATCGGCTCGGTCGAGAAGTTCATCACCGACACCGCCTGGGAAGAGGGCTGGGTCGAGCCGCTGGTCCCCGGACCGGAGCGCGGCCAATCGATCGCTGTGATCGGCGCGGGGCCTGCCGGCCTGACCGCCGCAGAATATCTGCGCGTGTCGGGGTATGAGGTCCATGTCTATGACCGGCATGACCGCGCGGGCGGGCTGCTGACTTATGGCATCCCCGGCTTCAAGCTGGAGAAGCCCGTCGTCATGCGCCGAGTCGAGCGACTGAAGGCGGGCGGTATCGTCTTCCACGAAGGGTTCGCGGTCGGCGAGGATGCGACGCTGGAGGAACTGCGCCGTCGTCATGACGCGGTGCTGATCGCGACCGGCGTGTACAAGGCGCGCAATGTCGATGTGGATGGCGCGGCCGCGAACGGCGTGATCGCCGCGCTCGACTATCTGACCGCGTCCAACCGCAAGAGCTTCGGCGACACGGTCGAGGCGTTCGAGAATGGCTCGCTGAACGCCGAGGGCAAGAATGTCGTCGTGATCGGCGGCGGCGACACCGCGATGGATTGTGTCCGCACCGCGATCCGCCAGGGCGCCAAGTCGGTGAAGTGCCTCTATCGCCGCGACCGCGCCAACATGCCGGGCTCGCAGCGCGAAGTCGCCAATGCCGAGGAGGAAGGCGCCGAGTTCGTCTGGCTGTCCGCGCCGCTCGGCTTCGAAGGTGGTGAGACCGTGACGGGCGTCCGCGCCGCCAAGATGCGGCTGGGTGCGCCGGACGCCAGCGGCCGCCGCGCGCCGGAGGCCGAGCCGGGTGCCGACCATCTGCTCGAAGCGGACATGGTCATCAAGGCGCTGGGCTTCGATGCCGAGGATCTGCCGAGCCTGTTCGGCACCGCCGAGCTGGGCGTCAGCCGCTGGGGCACGGTGCTGGTCGATGGCCGCACGCTGATGACCAGCCTGGACGGCGTGTTCGCCGCCGGCGACATCGTGCGCGGGGCGAGCCTTGTGGTGTGGGCGATCCGCGACGGCCGCGACGTGGCCAAGGCGATGCACCAGTGGCTGAAGACGCGGGCGAAGACGGGTGCGCGCGAGAAGGTGGCGGCGTGATGCATGTGCTTGCTTTCGCGGCGTTGCTGTTGGCAGCGCCGGTATCAGGGCAGACTGGTCCGGCTCCGGCGGCGCAGGACGATCCCGATCGGATCGCGGCGGCCGATGCGCTGATGACCAAGATGGGGCTTGAGCGGCAATATGACGCGATCATGGCCCAGATGATCCCATTGGCGACCAGCCAGCTATTCGACGGGCTGGAGCATAACAATCAGGTTCCCACCAAACTGCGTGAAGCCTTGTCCGATCCGACCCGGATGGCGGCGTTCAAGCGTGATTTCGCCGAGCGTTTTGGCAAGGCGTTTCGGGCCCGCTACCCGGAAATGCGCGCCATGACCGATCAGGAATATGCGCGCGCCTTCACCACGGCCGAACTGCGCGATCTCGCCGCCTTTTACGGTACGCCACTGGGTCAGAAGACCCTGTCGGTAATGCCGGAATTGCAACGGCGCCTGTTTCCGATGGGCGTGAAGGTCGGTCGCGAAACCGGCGAAGCGGCCATGAAGGCGACGATCGAACATCTTATCCCCGCCGACCAGCGGCCGGCAGCCTGAAGGGGTGACATCCATGACTTTTGAAACCGAAAAGCAGCGCCTCGCCGAACACGGCATGTACCGCCCCGAGTTCGAGGGCGATGCGTGCGGCGTCGGTATGGTCGCGGCCACCGATGGCCAGCCCTCGCGTCGGGTCGTCCAGTCGGCGATCGACGCGCTGAAGGCCGTGTGGCACCGCGGCGCGGTCGATGCGGACGGCAAGACCGGCGACGGTGCAGGCCTGCATGTCGATCTGCCGCACCGTTTCTTCGACGATGCGATCGCCGCGTCGGGGCACAAGGTCCTGCCCAACCGGCTGGCGGTCGGCATGATCTTCATGCCGCGCACCGATCTGGGCGCGCAGGAAACCTGCCGCACCATCGTCGAGAGCGTCATCATCGAGGCGGGCTACACCATCTATGGCTGGCGCCAGGTGCCGGTCGACGTCTCGGTCATCGGCATGAAGGCGCAGGCGACGCGCCCCGAGATCGAGCAGATCATGATCGCCGGGCCGATGCCCGACGAGGTCGATGCCGCCGAGTTCGAGAAGAACCTGTATCTGATCCGCCGTCGCATCGAAAAGCGCGTGATCGCGGCGCAGATCAGCGGTTTCTACATCTGTTCGCTGTCCTGCCGCTCGATCATCTACAAGGGGCTGTTCCTCGCCGAGAGCCTGTCGGTCTTCTATCCCGACCTGCAGGACCATCGGTTCGAGAGCCGCGTGGCGATCTTCCACCAGCGTTATTCGACCAACACCTTCCCGCAATGGTGGCTGGCGCAGCCCTTCCGCTGCCTGGCGCATAACGGTGAGATCAACACGATCCGCGGCAACAAGAACTGGATGCTCAGCCACGAGATCCGGATGGCCTCGATCGCGTTCGGCGACAATTCGGAGGATATCAAGCCGGTGATCCCGGCGGGCGCGTCCGACACCGCTGCCCTCGACGCGGTGTTCGAGGCGATCTGCCGTTCGGGCCGCGACGCGCCGACCGCCAAGCTGATGCTGGTGCCCGAGGCGTGGCAGAAGGACCTCGACACGCCCAAGGCGCATGCCGAGATGTACCAGTATCTCGCCTCCGTCATGGAGCCGTGGGACGGCCCCGCCGCGCTGGCGATGACCGATGGCCGCTGGGCGGTGGCGGGCATGGACCGCAACGCGCTGCGCCCGCTGCGCTACACGCTGACCGCCGACGGCCTGCTGATCGTGGGTTCGGAAAGCGGCATGGTCGTGGTGCCGGAAGCCACCATCACCGCCAAGGGGCGTCTGGGGCCGGGGCAGATGATCGCCGTCGATCTGGCCGAGGGCAAGCTGTACGACGACCGCGCAATCAAGGACCAGATCGCGGGCGAACAGGACTATGCCGCGATGATCGGCGAGTTCCTGACCATGGACCAGCTGCCCCAGCCGTCCGAGGGCGAAGCGCTGGTGCGGATGCCGCGGGCTGAGATGCTGCGCCGTCAGGTCGCGGCGGGCCAGACCATGGAAGATATGGAGCTGATCCTGTCGCCCATGGCCGAGGGCGGCAAGGAAGCCATCGGCTCGATGGGCGATGACACGCCGCTGGCGGTCATCTCCGACAAGCCGCGTCTCATCAGCCAGTTCTTCCGCCAAAATTTCTCGCAGGTGACGAACCCGCCGATCGACTCGCTTCGCGAACGCTATGTGATGTCGCTCAAGACCCGGTTCGGCAATCTCGCCAACATCCTCGACACCGAGGATCGGCGCGAGCGGGTGCTGGTCCTGCCGTCTCCGGTCCTGACCGGCGCCGACTGGCACCGACTGAAGGCGCATTTCGGCCGTTCGGCGGCGGAGATCGACTGCACCTTCGAGGCCGATGGCGGCCCCGACCGCCTGCGCGCCGCGATCCAGCGCATCCGCAACCAGGCCGAACAGGCGGTGCGCGAAGGGCGCTCCGAGCTGTTCCTGACCGACGAGCATGTCGGCGAGGACCGGGTCGCGATCGCGGGCGTGCTGGCGGCGGCGGCGGTGCACACGCACCTCGTCCGCCGGGGCCTGCGCTCTTACGCGTCGATCAACGTGCGGTCGGCCGAATGCCTCGACACCCATTATTACGCGGTGCTGATCGGCGTCGGCGCGACGACGGTGAACGCCTATCTCGCCGAGGCCGCGATTGTCGACCGTCACCAGCGCGGGCTGTTCGGCGACCTGTCGATCGACCAGTGCCTGGCCAACCATCGCACCGCGATCGAGGATGGCCTGCTCAAGATCATGGCGAAGATGGGGATCGCAGTGATCTCCAGCTATCGTGGCGGCTATAATTTCGAAGCGGTGGGTCTCAGCCGCGCGCTGGTCAACGACCTGTTCCCGGGCATGCCCGCCAAAATCTCGGGCGAGGGGTATAACTCGCTCCATTACTCGGCGATGGTCCGCCACGAAGCGGCCTGGGACCAGCATGTCGCGACGCTGCCGATCGGCGGCTTCTATCGCCAGCGCGACGGCGGTGAGACCCATGCCTATTCGGCGCAGCTGATGCACCTGTTGCAGACGGCGGTCGCGACCGACAGCTATTCGACGTACCTGCAATTCGCGCGCGGCGTCGGCGACCTGCCGCCGGTTTACTTGCGCGACCTGCTCCAGTTCAACTTCCCGAACGAGGGCGTGCCGGTCGATCAGGTCGAGGCGATCACCGAAATCCGCAAGCGTTTCGTGACGCCGGGCATGTCGCTGGGCGCGCTGTCGCCCGAAGCGCATGAGACGCTGGCGATCGCGATGAACCGGATCGGCGCGAAGGCCGTGTCGGGCGAGGGCGGCGAGGACAAGTTGCGCTATCAGCCCTATGACAATGGCGACAACGCCAACTCGACGATCAAGCAGATCGCGTCCGGTCGCTTCGGCGTCACGGCGGAATATCTGAACGCCTGCGACGAGATCGAGATCAAGGTCGCGCAGGGTGCCAAGCCCGGCGAGGGCGGGCAGTTGCCCGGCTTCAAGGTGACCGAGTTCATCGCCAAGCTGCGCCATGCGACGCCGGGTGTGACCCTCATCTCGCCGCCGCCGCACCACGACATCTACTCGATCGAGGATCTCGCGCAGCTCATCTATGACTGCAAGCAGATCAACCCGCGTGCGCGGGTCTGCGTGAAGCTGGTGTCGTCCGCGGGCATCGGCACGGTCGCGGCGGGCGTGGCCAAGGCACATGCCGACGTCATCCTGGTGTCGGGCCATGTCGGCGGCACGGGCGCGTCGCCCCAGACCTCGATCAAATACGCCGGCACGCCCTGGGAAATGGGTCTTTCGGAGGTCAACCAGACGCTGACCCTCAACGGTCTGCGCGGGCGCATCCGCCTGCGTGCCGATGGTGGCCTGAAGACCGGGCGCGACATCGTGATCGCGGCGATCCTGGGTGCGGAGGAGTTCGGCATCGGCACGCTCAGCCTCGTGGCGATGGGCTGCATCATGGTGCGCCAGTGCCATAGCAACACCTGCCCCGTGGGCGTCTGCGTGCAGGACGAGCGGCTTCGCGCCAAGTTCACCGGCACGCCGGAAAAGGTCATCAACCTGATGACCTTCATCGCCGAGGAAGTCCGCGACATTCTGGCGCGCCTGGGCGTGCGCTCGCTGGACGAGGTGATCGGGCGCACCGAGCTGCTGCGCCAGGTCAGCCGTGGAGCCGAGCATCTCGATGATCTCGACCTCAACCCGGTGCTGGCCAAGGTCGATGCGACCGATGCCGAGCGGCGGTTCAGCCTGTCGACCTTCCGCAACGAGGTGCCCGACAGCCTGGACGCGCAGATCATCAAGGATGCGAGTGCCGTCTTCTCGCGCGGCGAGAAGATGCAGCTGACCTATTCGGTGCGCAACACGCACCGCGCGGTCGGCACCCGGCTGTCGTCGGAGATCACGCGCAAGTTCGGCATGAGCAAGCTGGCCGACGGGCATGTCACCGTGCGGCTGCGTGGGAGCGCGGGCCAGTCGCTGGGCGCCTTCCTGTGCAAGGGCGTGACGCTGGAAGTGTTCGGCGACGCCAACGACTATGTCGGCAAGGGCCTGTCGGGCGGCACCATCATCGTGCGCCCGGCGGTCAGCTCGCCGCTGGCCAGCCAGAAGAACACGATCATCGGCAACACCGTCCTTTACGGCGCGACCTCGGGCAAGCTGTTCGCGGCGGGCCAGGCGGGCGAGCGTTTCGCGGTGCGCAACTCGGGCGCGACCGTGGTGGTCGAGGGCTGCGGCGCGAACGGGTGCGAATATATGACCGGCGGCACCGCCGTGGTGCTGGGTGAGGTCGGCGCCAATTTCGGCGCGGGCATGACCGGCGGCATGGCCTTCATCTACGACCCCGAAGAGCGTTTCGCGCGCCGTGCCAACCCCGAGAATATCGTGTGGCAGCGCCTCGCCTCTGCACATTGGGAAGGCGTGCTGCGCGGCCTGATCGAGGAACATGCCGCACGCACCGACAGCAAGTGGTCGAAGGGCCTGCTGGAGGATTGGGACCGGGTGGCCGGGCATTTCTGGCAGGTCTGCCCGAAGGAAATGCTGACCCGCCTGGCGCATCCGCTGGACGACTCTGTCGCGGCGGTGGCGGCGGAGTAAGATTTGACGGAGGGGTGTTCCGGCTGACGGCGACACCCCTTCGTCAACCCTTCGGGCTGCCACCTCCCCTTGTAGGGGGAGGAATAGCCAAAACCTCCGTTGAGCCTGAGCGAAGTCGAAGGCCAAGGGAATCCGGTCGCCTCACGCTTGCGGAGAGCGCCCCGCATGACCTTCGACTTCGCTTAGGCTGAACGGGGCGGGGGATTTTTATTCCTGCAGTCGCCATCATCCTCCTAATCCAAATCACGGAACCGTTGCGGCGACGTGACGGTTGGGGCGCGATGCGAAAAGGGGACGGCAGCATGACCATCGACCGCCAACGGATCGAGCGAGGGGGATTCATCCTTTTCCTCGCGCTTATCACCATCGCGCTGACGGCGGTGATTTCCAGCTTCCTGATCGCGCTGCTCTGGGCGGCGTTGGCGGCGATCCTGTTCCGCTCGCTGTTCCAATGGTTGCTGGCGCAGACCGGCGGCCGGCGCAATCTGGCGGCCGGGCTGACCATGCTGATCATCACCTTCGCCGTGGTGGTGCCGACCCTGCTCATCGGCAGCATGGTCGTCGATCAGGCATCGGGCGTCTATCTGAAGATGCGCAGCGGCCAGATCGATTTCGCCCAATATTTCCAGCAGATTCGCGATGCCCTCCCCACCCGTCTGCGCCAGGCGATGGACAATTCGGGCGTCGGTAGCCTGGAGGGGCTGCAATCGCGCATCTCGCGCACCTTGAGCAGCAGCGTCAGCCAGATCGCCACCCAGGCGCTGTCGATCGGGCGCAATGCCTTTGCCTTCGCGCTGACATTCGGCGTGGGGCTCTATATCGCCTTCTTCCTGATCCGCGATGGCGAGCGTCTCGGTCCCGCCTTCGTCCGCGCGCTGCCGCTGGAGCAGGGCGTCGCCGCACGGCTGGTCGAGACGTTCGTGGCGGTGGTGCGCGCGACGATCAAGGGATCGGTCATCGTCGGGCTGGTGCAGGGCGCACTGGGGGCGATCACCTTCTGGATCGTCGGGTTGCCGGCGGCGCTGCTCTGGGGGGTGCTGATGGCGATCGCGGCGCTGCTGCCCGCGATCGGGCCGGCCATCATCTGGGGGCCGGTTGCCGTCTATCTGCTCGCCACGGGTGCAATCTGGCAGGGGGCGGTGGTCATTGTCTCGGGCGTGCTGGTCATCGGGCTGGCCGACAATATCCTGCGGCCCATCCTGGTCGGTCGCGACACGGGCCTGCCCGACTGGATCGTGCTGCTGACCACGCTGGGCGGCATCGAGGTGCTGGGGCTGAGCGGTATCGTCGTCGGCCCGGTCGTCGCGGCCCTGTTCCTGGCGGGCTGGCGCATCCTGAGCGAGGAGCGCGGCGTCGCGCTTCCCGAGGCGGAGACCGAATAGCGATATCTGGCCCGTTTCAGACCGGGGGCGCACGCAAAGTCGGTTTGCGTGGTTCCAATGCCTTACCTATGGTCCGCGCCCGGGCGGACCGGCCAGGGGGGATCGGGCCGGATGACGGGGTAGGGACATGCGATTGCGATTGGGGGCCTGGGGGATGATGGCCGGGCTTGCCACTATGTTGAGCGGCTGCGGCGAGGGCGGCGAGGTGGCGCGTCAGGCCGGCTCCAACGGGACTTCGATCGAACTGCCCATCCCTGAACCTTCGCCCGGCGCGACGGCACGCAGCGCAGCGAAGCCGCCGGCCCAGCCCGACGCGAGTGCGACGACGATCGGCTTTCCCGAGGGCGGTGCCGAACTCGACCGCGAGGCCAAGGCTGCGCTCGACCGGTTGGCGGCCGATCCGGCGGTACGGCAGGGGCACCTGATCCTGCGCGGCCATTCGGACAGCGACGGCGATGACGCGGGCAATCGGCGCATGTCGCGCCAGCGCGCCGAAGCGGCGCGCGACTATCTGGCGGGCAAGGGGATCGCGTCCGCCAGGATGAAGGTGATCGCCCTTGGCGAGACGCGCCCCATCGCCCCCAATGCCAAGCCCGACGGCACCGACGACAGCGCCGGCCGCGCGCGCAATCGCCGGGTGGAGATAGAACTCGACCGCGCCAACTGATCGCCTTGCGTCGCGGTCCTGCCGATGGAACCGCGTCATTGTTGAACCGCTGGACGGTCAGGCTGAATGGAGAGCGAGGTATCCAGGCAAAAAAAGACCCGCCTCCTTGGGGAGGCGGGCCGTCAGGCGTCTCACATCGGTATGGCGTTTATCCCGCCATGTCTTCCAGCTCGCGACCCCGGGTTTCGTTCACCATCGCGCGGACGAAGAAGAACGACACCGCCGCGAAGAACGCATAGCCGAAATAGGTGATGCTCAGACCCGGCGATACCGCCAGCGTCGGGAAGCTGACCGAGATGGCGGCATTGGCGATCCACTGGGCAAAGCCCGAGACCGCCAGGCCCGATCCGCGAATCTGGTTCGGGAACATCTCGCCCAGCATGACCCACATGACCGGGCCCCAGCTGGCGTTGAAGAAGATGACATAGAGGTTGGCGGCGACCAGCGCGATCACGCCGTTGTTGCCGGGCAGGCTCACCGCGCCGTTCGCGCCGGTGACGGCGGTCGAGAAGGCATAGGCGACGATCGCCAGCGTCACCGCCATGCCCGCCGAGCCGATCAGCAGCAGCGGCTTGCGGCCGATCTTGTCGACGGTCGCGATGGTGAACAGGCAGGCCGCGATCGACAGCACGCCCGACAGGATGTTGGTCTGGAGCGCGTAATCTTCCGAGAAGCCGACCGCTTCCCACAGGGTCGCCCCGTAATAGAAGACGACGTTGATGCCGACGAGCTGCTGGAACACCGCCAGGCCGATACCCGCCCACAGGATGGGGCGGATCTTGCCGGTCGTCTTGTCGATCAGGTCGGACAGCTTGGGCTTGTGGTGATCGGCGGCCAGGCTGGCGCGGATCTCGGCCACCTTCCGGGTCGCCTCGGCCTCGCCGAACAGCTTGGTCAGGACGGTATGCGCGTCGGCATCGCGGCTCTTGGCGACCAGGAAGCGCGGGCTTTCGGGGATGATCGACAGCGCCGCGAAATAGATGGCGGCCGGAATCGCCTGCAGCCAGAACATCCAGCGCCAGGCGGGGAAGCCCAGCCAGAATTCGGCGGTCGAGCCCCCGGCATAGCGGGCGAGCGCGAAGTTAGCGACAAAGGCGCCAGTCAGACCGGTGATGATCATCACCTGCTGCACGCTCGACAGCCGGCCGCGAATCGAGGCGGGGGTCACTTCGGAGATATAGACGGGCGAGATGACGCTGGCCGCGCCGACGCCCAAGCCGCCGATGATGCGAGCCAGGATGAAGATGGCCGAGCTGTTCGCCGCGCCCGCCAGAATGGCGCTGACCAGGAACAGTCCGGCGGCGAGCATCATCACGTTGCGGCGGCCGATCGCATCGGCCAACCGGCCGGCGCCGAACGCACCGATCGCCGAGCCGACCAGGATCGCGCCGACATTGACGCCCACGCCCAGCCGGCCGAGGTCGAAGGCGGCCTCCAGCCCCTTCTGGGTGCCGTTGATGACGCCTGAGTCATAGCCGAACATGAAGCCGCCGATGGTCGCGACGACCACGATCGCGGCGATGAAACCATGATTGACGCGTGCGGCGTCCAATCCTCTCACATTATCGGTCACTCGGGCCCTCTCCTCGTCCGCGCGTGGCGTCTTCGCCTATCCGCACGAGCTCGTCCTGTCACCAGCGCAACATGCGACCGGCGTTCGATGGTAACGCTATCTTAAAACATCGCCGCGTCAAGCGGCTGCGCGGATGCGCCCCTATCATATCCCGCCCGTCATATCTCACGGGGGCGCCGGCGCGGCGCGGCATCCGACTGGCGCCGGATCAGGCTAAAGTCGAGCAGGCGATGCGGCGCGGCCTCGGCATTTTTCTGGCGGATGACGGTTGCCATCATCTCCACCGCCGCACGCGCCATGTCGGCGATCGGCTGGTGGATCGTGGTCAGCTCGGGCCAGATCGTCGTCGACAGCGTGGTGTCGTCGAAACCGCAAACGGTCAGGTCGCTAGGCACGTCGAGCCCGCGGCGATGCGCCACCGCCACCGTCGCCGCCGCCATATCGTCGTTGGAGGCGATGATCGCGGTCGGCGGTTCGGACAGGTCGAGCAGCCGCTCCGCCGCGTCCAGCCCCGAGCGATAGGTATAGAGGCCGGGCGCCACCAGATCCTCGTCGAACGGCACGCTCGCGGCGTCCAGTGCGGCGCGGAACCCCTCATACCGCCGCGCACTGGCAGTCAGATTGGGGTTGCCGCAGATGAAACCGATGCGGCGATGGCCCAAAGTCATGACGTGGCGGGTCATCGCCTCGGCCGCCGCACGGTCGTCGATCCGCACGGCCATGGTCGCCTCGGGCATCTCCTCCGGGGGACGACCGGTCGCGACCACCACCGCAGGCACCCCGGCTTCGCGCAGCAGCGACAGCACCGCCTCCGCCTCGCACAGGGGCGGTGGCAGGATCACCCCGTCGATCCCGCCGGCGATCAGATGGCGCGCCACCTCCACCTCATGGTCGCCGATCTCGCATTTCTCGACCACCATCTGCACGTCCAGCCGTGACGCCTGATCGAGCGTGCCGAGCAGGAACTCGCTGAGGAAGCCTTGGCTGGGATTGCTGTAGAGCATGCCGATGCGGATTTGCGCAGCGCCTGCCAGGCTGCGCGCCGCCGGGTTGGGCGCGTAATTGAGCTGCGCGATCGCCGCTTCCACCTTTTCGCGGGTGACGGGGCGAACATTGGCCTCGTTGTTGATGACGCGCGAGACGGTCATCAACGACACGCCGGCGGCGCGCGCGACATCGCTGATCGTGGGAGCGCTGCTGCCGCGCCGCGTAGTCTTGATGCTCATAACGTTTACGCTTCCACTTTTCGGACCGGATACGCAATGCTCCGCGTCCCTTTTGTGGAGGTGAGCGCACGTCCCCCTGCTTGATTCCGCCATCCCATGCGGTTAAGCGCCGCGCCAGCATCAAGAGTCGGGCCGTCGCCCGGCACCAACCTGCCCCCCGGCAAGGTGGTGCCTCTCCAGACACGGGGAGGGATGTGGCCGAACCGGCAACAACGGGACGAACCGCCACTTTCCTTCATCCGACTCGCGACACGGACAGAAGGATTTGTGATGAACGCGGTCATGCCCCAGCCATTCGGCCCCCAGCAATTCGCCAGCGACAACTATGCCGGAATCTGCCCCGAGGCCTGGGCAGCGATGGCCGAGGCGAATCAGGGCTATGTCCCCGCTTATGGCGAAGACCCCTTCACCGACCGCGCGGCGGACGCGTTCCGCACGCTGTTCCAGACCAAGTGCGAGGTGTTCTTCGCGTTCAACGGCACGGCGGCCAATTCGCTGGCGCTCGCCGCCCTGTGCCAGAGCTATCATAGCGTGATCTGCTCGGCCTCGGCGCATGTCGAGACCGACGAGTGCGGCGCGCCCGAATTCTTCTCCAACGGGTCGAAGCTGCTCGTCGCACAGACCGAGGACGGCAAGCTGACCCCCGACGCGGTCCGCGCCCTCGCCACCGGCCGCTCGGATATCCATTTCCCCAAACCCCGCGCTGTGACGATCACCCAGCCGACCGAAACGGGACAGGTCTATACGCTCGCCGAGATTCAGGCGCTGTCAGCGACATGCCGGGATCTGGGCCTGCGGCTGCACATGGACGGGGCGCGCTTCGCCAATGCCTGTGCGGCGCTCGGCTGCTCGCCCGCCGACATGACATGGCGGGCAGGCGTCGACGTGCTGTGCTTCGGCGGGACCAAGAACGGCATGGCGGTCGGCGAGGCGATCCTGTTCTTCGACCCCGTGCTGGCGGAGGATTTCGACTATCGCTGCAAACAGGCGGGGCAGCTCGCGTCCAAGATGCGCTATCTGGCCGCGCCCTGGATCGGGATGCTCGACAGCGGTGCCTGGCTGCGCAACGCCGCCCATGCCAATGCCTGTGCGCAGCGACTGGCGGCCCGGGTCGCGGGGCTGCCCGGCATCGCGCCCATGTTCGCGGTCGAGGCGAATGCGGTGTTCCTCAGTGCGCCGCCGGCGGTGCTCGATGGGCTGCGGGCGCGGGGCTGGCGATTCTACACCTTCATCGGCGGCGGCGCGCGGTTCATGTTCGCCTGGGACGCCGATCCGGCGCGGGTGGACCAGTTGGGCAATGACATCGCGGCGGTGGCGATGGAGGCGTTGCAGGCGGCGTGAAATCGGATCGCCCATGGACCGGTAGGACAGGCGCCTACCGGTCCTTCTTACCCTTTGGGTTTCGATTGACGCCGTTCGATCCGGCCCGCCGCGCCGCCAACGCGGCCTTAAGCTCTGCCGCCTTGCGCTCCTGATAATCCGACCGGCCGTAACCCATGGCCCAGCGATAGAGCGAGACGGCCGTGACCACCAACGAGGTGACGACCCCAAAGGCGAATATGGTAAGCCCGACCGCGCCATTGCTCGGCAGACCGAAGACCTCCAGCATGTCGGCAAGAATCAAGCTGACCAATACGGGCAGAACCCACAGGACACGCTGCCACGACCGGAATGTCACATTGTAATCCTGCCTGGCCCAGTCACGATCCATCCAGGCGATCAACCCGCGAAACATGAGCCGCCGCTTTCTCCACTGCGTGCGGCTATTTACCGACGGATGGCGACAGCATGCAAATGCGGTCACCCCATCCGCGTCGCTGCCTTTGCGCCACCCGCCCCGCTCAGTCCGAAGACCAGATGATTGAGCGTATGCATGGGTTGATGTCACCGCGTGGCCTTCGACTGCGCTCAGGCTGAACGGAGTGGGGGGAATGGGGGAGTGGGGCGTCCCTATCCCCGCCCCGCCTGGATCAGGATCGAGTCGGAGGGCAGCAACCGGTCCATGAAGGGCAGCATCGCCGCCCCGATCGCGGGGGCATCCTGCGCCATATGCGCAGGGCGGATGTCGGGCCGGGTGGGCAGATCGATCGCCGCCAGCGCCTCCCCGATCGCCGCTGCCAGCCGGGTGTTGAGATCGGCCGGCAAACGTCCGCCGATCAAGATCGCGTCGGGATCGAACAAAGTGGTGACCGCCACCAAGGGCTGGACCAGCGCCGCGACCGAGTCGGCGATCCACTGGTCGATCACGGCCAACGCCTGCGGATCGTCCTGCGTCGCCAGCATCTCGGGCGAGGTCAGGCTCTGCCCCACCGCCGCCAGTCGGGTGCGCAGCGCGGCGAGCGAGACGCAGTCCTGCACCACCGCCCCCGGCCGCCCGGCGGTGGGATCGGGCATCAGGCCGATCTCCCCCGACCGGCCATGCGCGCCGCGATGATAGCTGCGATCGATCACCAGCCCGCCGCCAAGCCCGGCGGTGATCAGTAGATAGAAGAAGCTGGGGCAGCCGAACGCCTCGTCATATTGCGTCTCGCCCAGCGCGGCGGCGGCGGCGTCATTGTCGCGGTAGATCGGCCAGGGGAGGACGGGGCCGAGCAGCGCGTCGAGGTCGATCGCATCCCACTGGTCGTAACCCTGGGGCTGGTCGGGCAGCGAGCGGCCGACATCGTCGGGCATGGCAACGCCGACCCCCAGCACCCGTTCGCGCGTCACATCCCCCTCGGCTAGAGCGGGGGGCAGCGCGCCCTGGACAAAGGCCAGGACCTGATCGGGGCCGGCAAAGGCGATCTCCTGCGTCGTCCGGGCGCGCACCCGGCCGGCCAGGTCAAGAATGGCGAGCGACAGATGGTCGCGATCGATGGTCAGCCCGATGCCGAACGCGCCGTCGGGGCACAGTTCGATCTTGAGCGCCGGCTGGCCGCGCCCGCCGTGGAGGCGCCCGGCATTGCGGACCAGTCCCATCTCCATCAAGCGGCCGGTGATGTTGGCGATGGTCGGCGCGGTCAGCCCGGTCTGCTGGGCGATCGCGACGCGGGTCGACTCGCGGTGGACGCGGATGACCTGCAGCACGGTACGCAAATTATAATCGCCCGCACGCTCCAAATTGGTGCCCGACAGCCCGCGCGACAGCCGGGCGTCGCGCGAATGTCCCTCGGCGCGGCGGCGGCCCGGTGGAATCGGGTGCGGCGATGTCATTTATATCTCTCCCCACCGCTTCTTCGACACGATGGGGGTGTCAGGTCAAGCCGTGCCGTCACCTTCGCGCAAACGATAACGGCACGGATCGGGGGAGCGGGCGATCAGGCTGGTGTCAGCTTGATCAGGCGCCCTTGCGAATCGCCGCCATCCTCCAGCACGTAAATGGCACCGTCGGGACCCTGCTCGACTTCGCGGATGCGCGCGCCCATATCCCATTGGTCGCCCTTGGCGGCATCGGTGCCGTTCAGGTCGACACGGACCAGCGCCTTGCTCGACAGGCCGCCGATAAAGGCGTCGCCGCGCCATTGCGGGAAAAGCGAGCCCGAATAGATCATCAACCCGCCCGGCGAGATGACCGGGTTCCACCAGACCTTGGGCGCTTCATAGCCGTCGCCGGCACGGTGGTCGGGAATGTCGCGGCCGTCATAATGCGATCCGTTGGAGGCATTGGGCCAGCCATAATTGCGGCCCGGCAGGATCAGATTGACCTCGTCCCCGCCCTTCGGCCCCATTTCCTGTTCCCACAAATTGCCCGCGCCGTCGAAGGCGATGCCGAGCAGATTGCGATGGCCATAGGACCAGACGGCCGGATCGAACCCTTGCGCGGCCAGCGGGTTGCCCGGCGCCGGCTGGCCGTCCGGGGTCAGGCGCAGCACCTTGCCGAGCGTAGCCTTGGGATCCTGTGCGGGCGTGAACTTCTGCCGGTCGCCCGCCGTGAAGAACAGATACTGGCCATCGGGCGAGAAGGCGATGCGACCCGAATAATGGCCATCGCCAGTCACGGCGGGTGTGGCGTTCCACAGCGTCTCGATGCCGGTCAGCTGGGCGGTGCCGTTCGCCTCTTGCAAGCGGCCGCGCGCCAGCACGACGCGCTTGCCGCCATCGGCGGCGGCCGAATAGCTGAAATAGACGCGCCCGCTCTGCGCGAAGTCGGGGGCGAGGACCACGTCCATCAGCCCGCCTTGCCCCGCCGAATCGACGCCGATCTGCGCCACCGTCTGCCGCTGCTGACCATCGGCGGAGACGAGCAGCATCCGGCCGTCCTTCTCGGTCACCAGCATCCGCCGGTCGGGCAGGAAGGTCATCGCCCAGGGTGCGTCGAAATCGGCGATCACGGTGCGGCCAAAGGGCTGGCCGTTCACGACCGTCGCGGGCGGGGTGGCCGAGGCGGAGGGCGAGGGGCTGGGCGTGCCGGGGGACACCGTCACCGGGGGCGTTCCCCCCGTCTCATCGGGACCGGGCCCGTTACCCGAGCAGGCGATAAGCGCCACCGGCAGGGCGGCAAGCAACGGCATCTTCATGAGCGACTCTCCCGAATGGGCCGTTTCGGCCCGACGGGCCGCTAACGCTTCGATATGGAAGCTTGTTTCGTAACCGCGTTCCAGCTATATACTGCGGCATTCTCTTACATCGTCGGGTGAAAGAGGCTGCGGGACGGGTTCCGCGGCACCGATCCGGCACATCTGGAGCTTTCATGGCGGACATCGCCCTTCTGACGCAACTCATCGAACCCGAGGCCAAGGCACTCGGCTTCGAACTCGTGCGCGTGAAGATGTATGGCGGCACGTCGGACCCCACGCTGCAGGTGATGGCCGAGCGCCCCGACACGCGCCAGCTCAACATCGACGACTGCGCCGACCTGTCGCGCCGCATCTCCGACGTGATGGACGCGCTGGAGGAGCAGGGCCGCGACCCGATCGACCATGCGTACCGGCTGGAGGTGTCCTCGCCCGGTATCGACCGCCCGCTGACCCGGCTGAAGGACTTCGCCGACTGGGCGGGGCATGAGGCACGGATCACGCTCGCCGAGAAGCTGAACGGTCGCAAGCAGTTCAAGGGCGATCTGGCTGGCATCGAGGGCGACAACGTCATCATCGTCGATGGGGAAGAGGTTCGCCACAAACTGCCCTTCGCCGCGATCGAGGATGCCAAGCTCGTCATGACCGACCGGCTGATCGCCGCGACGGTGCCGCTGTCTCCCGAAGGCGCGGAAGAGGTTTATTATCAGGACGCGCCCGAACAGGACGGCGCCACCACGGAAGGACGGCACTGATGGCTACCGCCATTTCCGCCAACAAGGCGGAACTGATCGCGATCGCGAATGCGGTCGCCTCGGAAAAGATGATCGACAAGGGCATCGTCATCGAGGCGATGGAGGACGCGATCCAGCGCGCCGCCCGGGCCCGCTACGGTGCCGAGAACGACATCCGCGCTAAGCTCGACCCGAACTCGGGTGACCTGCGTCTGTGGCGCGTCGTCGAGGTGGTCGAGCAGGTCGATGATTATTACAAGCAGATCGACCTGAAGGGCGCCGAGAAGCTGCAAAAGGGTGCCGCGATCGGTGACTTCATCGTCGACCCGCTGCCCCCGATCGAATTCGGCCGCATCGCCGCGCAGGCGGCCAAGCAGGTCATCTTCCAGAAGGTCCGCGATGCCGAGCGCGACCGTCAATATGACGAGTTCAAGGACCGTCAGGGCGAGATCATCACCGGCGTCGTCAAGCGCGTCGAGTTCGGCCACATCGTCGTCGATCTCGGCCGCGCCGAGGGCGTGATCCGTCGCGACCAGCAGATCCCGCGCGAAGTCGTCCGTGTGAACGACCGCATCCGCTCGCTGATCCTGAACGTCCGCCGCGAGAATCGCGGGCCGCAGATCTTCCTGTCCCGCGCGCATCCCGACTTCATGAAGAAGCTGTTCGCGCAGGAAGTGCCCGAAATCTATGACGGCATCATCGAGATCAAGGCCGCAGCCCGCGATCCGGGCAGCCGCGCCAAGATCGGCGTGATTTCGCACGACTCGAGCATCGACCCGGTCGGCGCCTGCGTCGGCATGAAGGGCAGCCGCGTCCAGGCCGTCGTGCAGGAAATGCAGGGCGAGAAGATCGACATCATCCCCTGGTCGCCCGACACCGCGACCTTCGTGGTCAACGCGCTCCAGCCCGCCAATGTCAGCCGCGTCGTGATCGACGAGGAAGAGGACCGTATCGAGGTCGTCGTTCCCGACGATCAGCTCAGCCTCGCCATCGGCCGTCGCGGTCAGAATGTCCGCCTCGCCAGCCAGCTGACCGCCAAGGCGATCGACATCCTGACTGAGGCCGACGCGTCCGAGAAGCGCCAGAAGGAATTCGTCGCGAACTCCGAGATGTTCCAGAACGAGCTGGACGTGGACGAGACGCTGGCGCAGCTGCTGGTCGCCGAGGGCTTCGGCGCGCTGGAAGAGGTCGCCTATGTCGAGCTCGACGAGCTGGCCGCGATCGAGGGCTTCGACGAGGACCTGGCGCAAGAGCTGCAGAGCCGGGCGCAGGAAGCGCTGGACCGCCGCGAACAGGCTGCCCGCGACGAGCGTCGTGCGCTGGGCGTCGAGGACGCGCTGGCCGAGATGCCGTACCTGACCGAGGCGATGCTGGTCACGCTGGGCAAGGCAGGGATCAAGACGCTCGACGATCTCGCCGACCTCGCGACCGACGAACTGGTCGAGAAGAAGCGTTCGGAGCCGCGTCGTCGTGGCGACGATGCCCCGCGCGCGGCCCCCAAGGGCGGCATCCTGGCCGAATATGGCCTGAGCGACGAGCAGGGTAACGAGATCATCATGGCCGCCCGCGCGCACTGGTTTACCGATGAGGACGAACCCGTCGCCGAGGCTGGTGAAGCGGAGGGCGAGGACGCCTGATGCCGTTCGTCTCGATCCGTCTGGCGGGCACCGCCTCCAAGCAGCAAAAGGCCGAGATCGTCGCCGACGTGACTCGTTCGCTGGTGGAGCGGCTGGGCAAGAACCCGGCCGCCGTCCAGATCGTGATCGAGGAGGTCTCGACCGAAAATTACGGCGCGGGCGGTCAGCTGATCGCCGACCGTGACGCTCCTAGCACCCGGGGAGACGCGCATGCGGAACCGGGACAATGAGCGCGGTGGCGTAGACACCGCTCCGGCCGGAAAGGGCCGGAGCCCCAGAGCATCCGCCAAGGCCGCCCGCGACTCGATCGACGGGCCGGTCCGCCGCTGCATCCTGTCGGGCGAGCATGACGCGCGTCCGCATCTGATCCGACTCGCGCTTGCGCCGGATGGTCGGGTGCTGCCCGATGTCCGCGCCAAGGCGCCGGGCCGGGGCGGCTGGATCGGCGTGACTCGTGGCGAGCTGGAAACCGCGATTCAAAAGGGACGATTGAAGGGGGCCTTGGCGCGCGCGTTCAAGACGGGCGAGTTCACCATCCCCGACGACCTGCCCGATCTGATCGCCTCCGCTTTGGAGCGGAATGCGCTCGATAGGCTCGGCCTCGAGTCGCGGTCCGGCATGCTGCTGACCGGATCGGACAAGATCGCGACGGCGGCACGCTCGGGGCAGTTGCATGCGCTCTATCACGCGTCCGATGCGGGCGAGGATGGATGCCGCAAGCTGGCGCAGGCGTGGCGCGTGGGAACGGACCGTGAAGGTTCCGATCTCAAGGGGTTGGCGTTGCCCGCCACACGCCCCATATTGTCAATGGCGTTGGGCCGCGAAAATGTGGTACACATCGGCCTGACAGATCGTAACGCGGCAAAGCGGGTGAGCGAAGCGCTCGACCGCTGGCTGCATTTTATCGGACCCGACCCTGTGGCAACGCCTTGCGAAACGGCCTCGCAAGGCGCATCGGCGTCCGACCTTACTGGTGACCGACCGGCCGTGACCGTACACGAGGATTTTGAGTGAGCGAGACCGACAACGACAAGCCGAAACTCGGGATGCGCCAGCCTTTGGGGCTGAAGCGCACGGTCGAGACCGGCAAGGTGAAGCAGAGCTTCAGCCACGGCCGCTCGAACACCGTGATCGTCGAGACGAAGCGCCGTCGCGTCCTGGGCCCGCAGGGTGGAGCGCCCGAGGCGGCCGCGCCTGCGCCTGCGCCGACCCCTGCGCCTGCGGCCCCGCCGCAGCGGCGCCGGTCGCGCCGCCGCGCCCGGTTCCGTCGAATGAGACCCCGCAGGAGCGGCAGGCCCGCCTGCTGCGTGAGGCCGAGGAACAGCGCCTCGCCATGCAGGAAGAGATCCGCCGTCGCGAGGACGCCGAGCGTCAGCAGCGCGTCGAGGACGAGCGTGCGCGGGCCGAAGAGCGTGCGCGTGCCGCCGCCGAGGCTGCCGCCGCCCCGCCGCCTGCGCCGGAACCGGCTCCCGAGCCCGCGCCGGCCCCCGAGCCGACTTCGGCTCCTGCGCCCGTCGCCGAGGCGGAGCCCGCTCCGGCCGCGCCGACCATTTCGGTTCAGGCACGCCCTTTCCGCCCGGTCGAGCGCCCGGTGATCCCAGCGCCGCAGCCCAAGGCGGAAGAGCCCAAGGTCGAGGCGGCCGCTCCGGCGCCGACTCCGGCCCCTGCGCCGACGCCCGCACCGGCTCCGGTCGCGGCCAAGCCTGTGTCTGCGCCCGCTCCGGCGGTGCCGACTCCGCCCGTGCTGGGTCGCGATCCGTCGATGCCAGCGCCGCGCCGCTTCTCGCCGGTGCAGCGTCCCGAAATCCCGAAGCCCGCGCCCAAGCCCGCCGCCGCGCCTGCCCCCGCTCCGGCGGCGGCCAGCGCGCCCAGCGGCAATGCGTCGGCTCCCTCGGGTGGCGCGCCGCGCTCCATGCCGTCTGGCCAGCCGACTCCGCGCAACGCGCCGCCCAGCCGTCCGCAGCAGCGTGACCGCAAGGGTGACGAGCGTCGCGGCGGCAAGCTGACCGTCAACCGTGCCTTGAACGAGGACGGCGCTCGCGCCCGCTCGCTCGCCGCGCTGAAGCGTGCCCGCGAGAAGGAAAAGCGTGGCTTTGGCGGCCCGCGTGAGCCGCAGGTCAAGCAGGTCCGCGACGTGCAGGTGCCGGAGGCGATTACCGTCCAGGAACTGGCCAACCGTATGGCCGAGAAGGGCGCGGATCTGGTCAAGGCGCTGTTCAAGATGGGCATGCCCGTCACGATGACGCAGACCATCGACCAGGACACGGCCGAGTTGCTGGTGACCGAATTCGGCCACAACATCGTCCGTGTCTCCGACAGTGACATTGATCTGGCGCTCGACACCAGCGAGGATGCGGCCGAGAGCCTGCAGCCGCGCCCGCCGGTCGTGACGATCATGGGTCACGTTGACCACGGCAAGACCTCGCTGCTCGACGCGCTGCGCGGCACCGACGTGGTACGCGGCGAGGCCGGTGGCATCACCCAGCATATCGGCGCCTATCAGGTCACGCTGAAGGACAAGTCGAAGATCACCTTCCTCGACACGCCGGGCCACGAGGCCTTCACCCAGATGCGCGCCCGCGGTGCCGACGTCACGGATATCGTGGTGCTGGTGGTCGCGGCCGATGACGGGCTGATGCCGCAGACGATCGAGGCGATCAACCACACCAAGGCGGCGGGCAAGCCGATGATCGTGGCGATCAACAAGATCGACAAGCACGACGCCAACGCCCAGCGCGTCCGCGAGCGTCTGCTCGAGCATGACGTGCAGGTCGAGGAAATGGGTGGTGAAACCCAGGACGTTGAAGTGTCGGCGCTCAAGAAGATCGGTCTGGATCAGTTGATCGAGAAGATCCAGCTTCAGGCCGAACTGCTCGAACTGTCGGCCAACCCCGATCGCGCCGCCGAGGGCAGCGTGGTCGAGGCCAAGCTCGACAAGGGCCGTGGTCCGGTCGCGACCGTGCTCGTCACGCGCGGCACGCTGAAGGTCGGCGACGTGTTCGTGGTCGGCGCGGAAAGCGGCAAGGTCCGGGCGCTGGTCGACGACAAGGGCCGCCAGGTGAAGGAAGCAGGGCCTGCGATGCCAGTCGAGGTGCTCGGTCTGTCGGGCGTGCCCCAGGCGGGCGACCTGCTCCAGGTCGTCGAGAACGAGGCGCGCGCCCGCGAGGTCGCCGAATACCGCCAAAGCGTGCTGCTCCAGAAGCGCACCACCTCGGCCCCGGCCAGCCTGGAGTCGATGTTCTCGGCGCTGAAGGCGAACCAGGCCAAGGAATATCCGCTGGTCGTCAAGGCGGATACGCAAGGGACGGTCGAGGCGATCGTGGCGTCGATCAATAAGATCGCGTCCGACCTCATCAAGGCGCGCATCCTGCATTCGGGCGTCGGTGGTATCACCGAGTCTGACGTGACGCTGGCGGCCGCCAGCGGTGCGCCGATCATCGGCTTCAACGTCCGTGCCAATGCCAAGGCGCGCGAGATCGCCGAGCGGAACAAGGTGGCGTTGAAATATTACGACGTCATCTACGACCTGATCGACGAGATCCGCGCGGGCATGGCCGGCGAGCTGGGCCCCGAGGCGTTCGAAACGGTCGTTGGCCGCGCCGAAATCCGCGAGGTCTTCTCGGCGGGCAAGATCGGCAAGGCCGCTGGTCTGCTGGTCACCGAGGGTGTCATCCGCAAGGCGCTCAAGGCGCGTATCACCCGCAACGACGTCATCATCTACCAGGGCGAGATCAACTCGCTCCGCCGGTTTAAGGACGATGTCGCCGAGGTTCGCGCTGGCCTGGAGTGCGGTGTGACGTTCACGCAGAACTTCACCGACATCAAGCCGGGCGACTATCTCGAAACCTTCGAGGTCGAACTGCGCGAGCGTTCGCTCTGATGCGGGCAGGGTGGTGGGATCACTCCTGCCTCCCGCCTCTGCCGGACATGATCGCGGTCGCCCGTCGGGCGGCCGCGATTTCCGTTTGAAGAAGAACTGACATGGTCCAAGCCAAAAACCCCGCCGAACCCTCGGTCCGCCTGCTGCGCGTCGGCGAGCAGGTGCGTCATATCCTGTCCGAAATCCTTGCGCGCGGCGACGTGCATGACGAGACGCTGGCCAAGCACATGGTCAGCGTCACCGAAGTGCGCATGTCGCCCGACCTGCGCCACGCGACGGTCTTCGTGAAGCCGCTGCTGGGCAAGGACGAGGAGGTGGTGATCAAGGCGCTGCGCACCAACACCGCGTATCTCCAGCGTGAGGTCGCGCACCGGGTGAAGATGAAATACGCCGCCAAGCTGAAGTTCCTGGCGGACGAGAGTTTCGATGAGGGCAGCCATATCGACTCGCTCCTCCGCTCGCCCAAGGTGTCGCAGGACCTGGAGGAGGGAGAGTCGTCCAAGGACTGACACCCAACCTCCGTTCAGCCTGAGCGACGTCAAAGGCCACGGGATTCAGGTTCGCGCAAAGGCGCGGAGGACGCGGAGAAGAAGACCCCGCATTCAATAGGGCACTCCACCCCGGCCTCCGCCGGGGGCCAGCATCCAGGGCGTTGATGGTGCGTCTTGCCAAGGCGGGGGAGGCCAATGTCTCGCGCCATCGCGCATCCGCTGCACCGGGACCCCGGCCTTCGCCGGGGTGGAGTGGTGGGGGGATTGCGCAGAACCCCTCTGCGTCCTCCGCATCTCTGCGCGAAGCAAGACGATATGGCTTCCCTTGGCCTTCGACTTCGCTCAGGCTGAACGGGTGGCGGACACTTACCCCCCGACCGGCAGCAAATCCGCGTCGATCGCGATCGTCACCTGCCGCCCGACGATCAACGGATAGGCCGTCATCCCGAAATCCCGCCGGTCGATCCGCGTCGTGGCGGCGATATGCACTGGCTCGCGGCCGGTCATCGCGGTGAAGTCGCGCGAGAAATCCACCGCCAGCGCCGCCGGCCGAGCCACCCCGCGCGCGGTGATCGTCCCTGTCACCTGCGCGCTATGCGGTCCGGTGCGGGTCATGGTCGAACCATGGAAGGTCACGCGGGGGTAGCGCTCGACATCGAAGAAGTCGGGCCCGCGCAGCCGCGACCGGGTGAGCGAATCCCCCGCCTCCAGGGCTTGCGCATCGATCCGCACGTCCAGCGTCACCGCTTTGGCATCCCGGTCGGACAGCGCGACGCGGCCCTCCAGCCGGGGAAAGTGCGCCGTCTTGCTGCCCAGCCCGAAAAAGCCGACCTTCGCCTGCACGCGCGCCTGGGCGGGATCGATGCTATAGGCGAACGAGCCGGGGGTGGCCGTCGATCCGGCGCTGCCCATCAGCAGGGCCATCATTGCCATGGCCCTTCGCGTGCCAACCCACATGCCCGTTTCGCTCCGATGCTCGATATGGCGGCTCCCTTCCGATAAGGGCGGGATATGGCCAAGCTCTATTTTTACTATGCCAGTATGAATGCAGGGAAATCGACCATGCTGCTGCAGGCCGATTTCAACTATCGCGAGCGGGGGATGAACACGATGCTGTTCACCGCCGCGATCGACGACCGCTTCGCCTATGGCACCATCGCCTCGCGCATCGGCCTGTCGCAGCCCGCGACGCCGTTCCAGGCGACGACCGATCTGGAGGCCTGTGCGCTGGAGCGGCACGGAAAGACTCCGCTCGCCTGTATCCTGGTCGATGAGGCGCAGTTCCTGACGCCGGATCAGGTGGACCAGCTGGCGCGGCTGGCCGACCGGCATCGGATTCCGGTCCTGTGCTATGGTCTCAGGACCGACTTCAAGGGCCAGCTCTTTCCCGGCTCGGCCCGGCTGCTGGCGCTGGCCGATGCGCTCAGCGAGATTAAATCGGTGTGTGTCTGCGGGGCCAAGGCGACGATGAACCTGCGCGTCGATGCACAAGGCCACGCGATCGCCGAGGGCGCACAGACCGAGATCGGTGGCAATGACCGCTATATCGCGCTGTGCCGCCGCCATTTCGGCGAGGCGCTGGCGGGCGCGGCGGTGCTTGAGGGCGGGACCAAGCCCGACTAACGCCTGCGCGATGCATGGATGGATCATACTCGACAAGCCGCTGGGGCTCGGCTCGACCCAAGGGGTGAGCGCGGTCAAGCGCGTGCTGCGCCAGGGCGGCTATGGCAAGGGGATCAAGGTCGGCCATGGCGGCACGCTCGATCCGCTGGCGACCGGCGTACTGCCGATCGCGGTGGGCGAGGCGACCAAGCTGGCCGGGCGGATGCTCGACAGCGACAAGGTGTATGACTTCACCATCCGTTTCGGCGTGCAGACTTCGACGCTGGACGCCGAGGGAGAGGTGGTGGCGGAGAGCAATGTGCGCCCGACCCGCGAGGCGCTGGAGGCGGTGCTGCCGCGTTTCACCGGGCCGATCGACCAGGTGCCGCCCGCCTATTCCGCGCTGAAGATCGACGGCGAGCGCGCCTATGACCTGGCGCGCGCTGGCGAAGAGGTGGTTCTCGCGAGTCGCCGTGTGACGATTCATTCGCTCATCTCCTCCCCGGAACGGGGAGGGGGACCGTTCGCGTCAGCGAATGGTGGAGGGGGAGGGCCACTGGGCGAGTCCCTTGCCGAAGCCCCCCTCCACCCCCAGCCTGCGGCTGGCGGTCCCCCTCCCCGTGCCGGGGAGGAACTTCAGGACATCACCCTCACCGCCCATGTCTCGAAGGGCACCTATATCCGCTCGCTCGCCCGCGACATCGCGCTGGCGCTCGGCACCGTGGGGCACGTCACCATGCTCCGTCGCATCAAGGCGGGGCCCTTCACCCTGGCCCCGGCGATATCGCTGGACAAATTGAACGAAATGGGGCAGGCGCGCACTCTTGAACAGATACTCCTGCCGCTGAGGGCGGGGCTGGACGACATCCCGGCTCTTGCTCTCGACCCCGACCAGGCAGGGGCGCTCCGTCAGGGGCGTGTGCTGGCCGGGATTGCCGTGGACGATGGCCAATATTTCGCGATGCTGGGGGATACTCCGGTGGCGCTGGTGGAGGCGCTGGACGCACAGGTCCGGGTCGTTCGCGGTTTCAACCTCGATTAAGAAAGGACCACGATGTCGATCACCGCTGAACGCCGCCAGGAAATCATCAAGGATCACGCCCGCGCCGAAGGCGACACGGGTTCGCCCGAAGTCCAGGTCGCGATCCTGACCCAGCGTATTCAGAACCTGACCGAGCACTTCAAGACGCACGCGAAGGACAACCATTCGCGTCGCGGTCTGCTGATGCTGGTCAACAAGCGCCGCTCGCTGCTCGACTATCTGCGTCACAAGGATGGCGACCGCTATCTGGCGCTGATCGCCAAGCTCGGCCTCCGCAAGTAAGAGCGGGACGCTAAGCCACAAAAAGGGCACTCCCATCAGGGGGTGCCCTTTTTTTATCGGCTGGTGTATGAAGCACCGGGCCGACCGGATGCCGCAAGGGCGCATCCTCAAAGCCTCAATGTCATCAAACCCGGTACAAAGCCCGGGTAGAGCAATCGGAAGGGCGGCAATTCGGCCGACCTCCAGAGCCAATTTTGGCTCAACCCATAGGCCCCGGCGGGATAGGCCCGTCGGAGTGAAGGATATTCCATGTTCAATACCAAGAAAGTGGCCATCGAGTGGGGCGGCAAGACGCTGACCCTCGAAACCGGCAAGGTGGCCCGTCAGGCCGACGGCGCGGTGATCGCGACGCTGGGCGAGACGGTGGTGCTGTGCGCCGTGACGGCCGCCAAGAATGTGAAGGAAGGGCAGGATTTCTTCCCGCTCACCGTTCACTATCAGGAAAAATTCTCGTCGGCGGGCCGCATCCCCGGCGGTTTCTTCAAGCGCGAACGCGGCGCAACCGAGCGTGAGACACTGATCAGCCGCCTGATCGACCGTCCGATCCGCCCGCTGTTCCCCGAAGGTTTCTACAACGAGATCAACTGCATCGCGCAGGTTCTCTCCTATGATGGCGAGAATGAGCCCGACATCCTGGCGATGATCGCGGCCTCGGCGGCGCTGACCATCTCGGGCGTCCCCTTCATGGGCCCGATCGGCGCCGCGCGCGTCGGTTACAAGAATGGCGAGTATCAGCTCAACCCGTCGGACAGCGAAGTGCTCGAGGGCGAACTCGACCTGGTCGTCGCCGCCACGCATGACGCGGTGATGATGGTCGAATCGGAAGCCAAGGAGCTGTCCGAAGAGGTGATGCTGGGCGCGGTGATGTTCGCGCACAAGGCGAGCGGGCAGGTGATCGAGGCGATCATCGACCTCGCCGAGCAGGCCGCCAAGGATCCGTGGGAACTGAACGTCGGCGACGACCAGAAGGCCGTGAAGGCCGAGCTGAAGAAGCTGGTCGGCAAGGACATCACGGCGGCCTACAAGCTGACCGACAAGCAGGCGCGCCAGACCGCGCTGGGCGAGGCCCGCGCCAAGGCGAAGGCCGCCATGGCCGACCGCACCCCGCAGGAGCAGCTGGCCGCCGCCAAGCTCGTCAAGAAGCTGGAAGCCGAGATCGTCCGTACCGCGATCCTGAAGGACGGTCGCCGTATCGACGGCCGTTCGACCACGCAGATCCGCCCGATCGAGTCGGAAGTCCACTTCCTGCCGCGCGCGCACGGCTCGGCGCTGTTCACCCGTGGCGAGACCCAGACGATCGCGACCACGACGCTGGGCACCAAGGATGCCGAGCAGATGATCGACGGTCTGAACGGCCTGTCGTATCAACACTTCATGCTGCACTATAACTTCCCGCCCTATTCGGTCGGCGAAGTGGGCCGCTTCGGCGCGCCGGGCCGTCGCGAGATTGGCCATGGCAAGCTGGCATGGCGTGCGCTGCACCCCGTGCTGCCGTCGAAGGAGGAATTCCCCTACACCATCCGCGTGACCAGCGACATCACCGAGTCGAACGGCTCGTCGTCGATGGCCACCGTCTGCGGCGGCTCGCTGTCGCTGATGGATGCGGGCGTTCCGCTGAAGCGCCCCGTTTCGGGCATCGCCATGGGCCTGATCCTGGAGGGCAAGGATTATGCGATCCTGTCCGACATCCTGGGTGACGAGGATCATCTGGGCGACATGGACTTCAAGGTGGCGGGCACGTCCGAAGGCATCACCACGATGCAGATGGACATCAAGATCGCCGGCATCACCAAGGAGATCTTCGAAGCCGCGCTGGCGCAGGCCAAGGACGGCCGTGCGCACATCCTGGGCGAGATGAACAAGGCGCTGGGCGAGACCCGCACCGAGCTGTCGGCCCATGCCCCGCGCATCGAGACGATGACGATCGACAAGTCGAAGATTCGCGACGTGATCGGCACCGGCGGCAAGGTGATCCGCGAGATCGTCGCCACCACCGGCGCCAAGGTCGACATCGACGACGAGGGCGTGATCAAGATCAGCTCGTCCGACTCCGCGCAGATCGAAGCCGCGATGAACTGGATCAAGGGCATCGTCGAAGAGGCCGAGGTCGGCAAGATCTACAACGGCAAGGTCGTCAACCTGGTCGATTTCGGGGCGTTCGTGAACTTCATGGGCGGCAAGGACGGTCTGGTTCACGTCTCGGAGATCAAGAACGAGCGCGTCGAGAAGGTCTCGGACGTTCTGAGCGAAGGCCAGGAAGTCAAGGTCAAGGTCCTCGAGATCGATCCGCGCGGCAAGGTCCGCCTGTCGATGCGCGTCGTCGACCAGGAAACCGGTGCCGAGCTGGAGGACAATCGTCCGGCGCGCGAACCGCGTGAGCCGCGCGGTGACCGTGGCCCGCGTGGCGACCGCGAGGGCGGTCGTGGTCCGCGCCGCGATGGCGGCGATCGTGGTGGCGAAGGCCGTGGCGGTCCCCGCCGCGACCGGGGCGACCGTCCCCGTCGCGAAGGCAGCGAACAGGGCAGCGCGCCGGAGTTCGCGCCGGCCTTCCTGACCGGTGATCGCGACTGATCCCGATCGGCTAGACCGGAAAAAGGGAGGCCCGGAGCGATCCGGGCCTCTTTTTTTGCCACTGCCTCCTCAGCATCACACGGGCCGCCAAAAATTTCTGGCGCGATAAATGATTGATAACGGGGTGATTGTGCTTTGGGGCGTCCAGCCCGCTTTCGGCCCCACAACGACTCGTTAAAGCTCTCTGCCTAGCGTTCCGGTCGACCTTTGCGCCGAGTTAGGATGAGTGAATGCTGGGAGTCAGAAACAAGCTGGAATGGTTGGCGACGCTTTCCAACTATTCGGGGGTCGGCTTGTGGGACGCCGTGATCCATAACGGGGACGCGGCCCATGCGAAATCACGCTGGACCTGGTCGTCCGAATTTCGCCGTCTGTGCGGCTATAGCTCGGAGGCGGATTTTCCCAATCTGATGACCTCCTGGTCGGATCTGCTCCACCCCGATGACGTCGCGCCGACCTTCACCGCGTTCGGCAAGACGGTGGAGACGGGCATTCCCTATAATGTGATCTACCGGCTGAAGGTGAAGAGCGGCGCCTATCGCTGGTTTCAGGCGACCGGTGGCGTCGTCAAGGACCGCAGGGGCAAGGTGCGCCGCGCCAGCGGCTCGCTGGTCGACATCCATGATTCCAAGGCGCTCGAATTGGAACAGCGGCAGGCGGTGACGGTGCTGCTCGACCGGATTCGCGGCCTGGCCGCCGGGCAGTTGACCGGCCGTATCACCGAGGATTTCCCGGACCGCTTCGCCGAGCTGCGGACCGATTTCAACGCCGCGATGGACTCGCTGTGCACCACCATCGGCGGCGTCTCGCAGACCTCGGGCGTCATTCGCAGCGGCACGGACGAGATTCGCTCGGCCGCCGACGATCTGTCGCGTCGGACCGAGCAACAGGCCGCCTCGCTGGAGGAAAGCGCCGCGGCGATCACCGCCAGCTCCGAACAGGTCGGCACCGGCAGCAAGCTGGTCGTCGAAACCGGGCAGGCGTTGCAGCGGATCAGCGGCCGGATCAACGAGATCAGCGGCCTGATGACGGGCATGGCCAGCACCGCCAAGCAACAGGCCTCCTCGCTCGAACAGATCAATATCGCGATCGGCGAGATGGATGGCGGATCAGCGCGGTCGCGCGTCGGCCCCTTCATGCGCGCTATAGCCCAGCCGGGCATGGCCCTGCACGGGGCCGGCGACATCGGCGACCAGATAGAGCGGTCGCCGCTTCGCCTCGATATAGAGGCGTCCCAGATATTCGCCGATCATGCCCAGCACGAACATCTGCACCGCGCCCAAGATGACGGTGACGAGCATGGTCGAGGTCCAGCCCTGCACCGCCGATCCGGTCAGCCAGCCGATCGCGATATAGACCAGCAGCAACAGCGACGCCGCCGTCAGCGCAAGGCCGATATGGCTGGCCCAGCGCAGGGGGGCGGTCGAGAAGCCGGTCACCGCGTCGAAGGCGAGCGCGATCATCTTGCCCAGCGGATAATGGGTCTCTCCCGCATGACGCTCGGCGCGGTCATAGGGGAAGGGGACCTGGCGGAAGCCGACCCAGGCGACCATGCCCCGGATGAAGCGCGCTTGTTCGGGGAGCGATTGCAGCGCATTGAGGGCGCGGCGGCTCATCAGTCGGAAATCGCCGGTGTCGAGTGGGATCGGCGTATCGGTCAGCCGGTCGAGCATCCGGTAGAAAATGGCCGCCGTCGCCTTTTTGAACAGCGTCTCGCCGGCACGCTTGCGGCGCACGGCATAGACCACGTCCGCCTCCTGTGCCGCCATGGTCGCGCGCATCTCGGTGAGGAGTTCGGGCGGGTCCTGAAGATCGGCATCGATGATCAGGATCTGCTCGCCCGCGCACAGGTCCAGCCCGGCGGTCAATGCGAGCTGGTGCCCGTGGTTGCGCGACAGGTTGATCGCGACCAGATGCGGGTCGGCGGCGGCGAGCCGCTGCATCACCGGCCAGCTATCGTCGCGCGAGCCGTCGTTGATCAGGACGATCTCATAATCCTCACCCACCGCCGCGCGCGCCGCGCCCGAAATGCGGGCGTGGAGCACGTCCAGACAGGCGGCTTCGTTATAGCAGGGGACGACGACGGACAGGGCAGGGCGCTTCATGACGCCGCTGGTTTAGCGGCGTCAGACGCGTCCGTCACCCGCCTACGACGAGCTTCACCAGGCGGCCCGGCGTCAGCGGTTGATTGGGGTCGAGGCCGTTGAGCGTCACGAACCGCTCACGCTTGTAATCGGGATAGGCCATGCGCGCCGCCAGGCTGTCGATCGTGTCGCCCTGACGGACCGTCACGATGCTGATCTTCTTGCCCCGAATGGCGTTCGCCTCGGCGGTCGAGAGCGGCGCGACCGAAGCGAGCAGCGGCTGGAACGGCCCGATGCCGGAGCCGGCGGGCGTGACCAGGGTGAAGGTATAGATCGCCGAGGGGAAGCGATAGGCGACCACGGTGGCGTCCACCGCGCGCCGGTTGGCGGCGGCGCGTGTGGTGATATAGGCGAAGGGGATGCCGTTGGCGGTGCCGTTCTGAAGCTGGCCGGTGGGCGTGCCGGTGCCGAGTTGACCGAACCGCTGGGTGATCGCCTGTCCCAGGTCGCTGCCTTGCGCCAGCCGCATTTCGGCTTGGCCGCCCTGTCCGACGATGCTCACCGCATCGCTGGCATTGGCGATGCGATAGCCGCTGGGCGCGGTGAATTTCAGCTTGAGGCCCGGATGGCGGAAGGTCTGGCCATCGACGATGCCTTCCTTGGGATCATCGTCATAGGGCATGCCATCGAGCATCCGCAGGAAAGCGGTGTCCTGCGCCGGCGTCGTCTCCGGACGGCCGGTCGCTTGCGCCAGCGCGGCGGCGCGGCGCACACGGTCCGCGCTGTTGGGATGGGTCGAGGCCCAAGTGGGCACGGCATTGGCATCACGCCCGGCGGTCCGCGCGGCGAGGTTGCTCGACGCGGCCAGCGAGGCGAGCATGTCGGCCGAGGCGTAGGGGTCATAGCCGGCGGCGGTCATGTAGCGGATGCCCAGACCATCGGCCTGATATTCCTGATCGCGGCCATATTTCAGCGTGTAGAGTTGCGCACCGGTGCCGACCAACTGGGTCGCCAGATTGCTGCCGGTCAGCAACCCCGCGCCCGCCGCCAGGATAGAGCCGATGGTGGAGCGGGTGTTGCGGCTCTGCGAATGGCGCGCGGCGACATGGCCGACTTCATGCCCCAGCACCGAGGCAAGCTCCGCCTCCGAATTCATCAGCGCGAGCAGTTGTCGGGTGACATAGATATAGCCGCCGGGAATGGCGAAGGCGTTCTCCACCGGCGAGTTGAGCGTCGTCACGGTGAAATCGCCCTGTGCGTTGGACAGGCCCGACTGGACCGCCACGCGCTTGCCGACGCGCTCGACAAAGGCCGCCTGCGGGCCGGAATAGCGGCCGCCATATTGCGCCACGAGCTGCGGATTGGCCTGCGCGCCTTGCGCCTTGTCGGAGGCCGAGATCGACCGCGCCTGCTGCGCGATGGCCGGGGTGGCGACGGGCGCGACGAGCGCAAGCATGGCGGCGGCAGTGATGAAACGCATCGGTGACGGGCTCCCTGTTTGCGCTTTTCAAAGCGCGTGGGCCTTGCGGGTTCCAGTATTTTGTTACGCTGGCGTCATCCGGATGTCAGGATATCGCAACTGCCCTTGTGCTCCGGCGAAGGCCAGGGCCCAGTTTCTTCGCCGCTGATGGTGCGCCATGCGATGCGGGGGAGGCATCTGCAACGCGCCTCGGATTGCGTGTTACGGTTGGACCCGGCCGTCGACGGTCTCAAAGAAGAGTTTGTTCGCGTCTCCGCGCGAACTTCAGACCCGCTCGACCGAACTCACCACATCGGCGGCGCGCAAGGCCGCGATCAGGCGCATCAGGTGCTGGACGTCGTGCACCTCGACATCGATCAGGTTGGTATGGAAGCGCGTGTCGCGTGTATCCAGCCGGACGTTGATGATATTGGCCTTATGCTGGCCGATGATCGTCGCCAGGATGCCGAGCGCGCCGGGCTCGTTCTTGACCATGACCGAGATGCGCGCGGTCGCGCCCTCGCTGTCGTCGCCCCAGGAGACATCGACCCAGTCGGTCTCCTCTTCCGACCGGTCGGCAAGGTCGGTCAGCACCGGGCACTGGATCGCATGGACCTCGATCCCCGCATCCGGGCGGCGCAGACCGACGATGCGATCCCCCGGAACGGGGTGACAGCATTGCGCGAGGTCATAGGCGACGCCCGGCGTCAGCCCCTTGATCGAAATCGCGCTCGACTGCGGCGGCAGCGCGGCGACGTCGGCGCCCGCCGAACCCGGCATCAGCGCCTCCATCACGGCGGCGTCCGACACGGTTCGCCTGGCGATCGCGATCATCAGATGCGCCTCGTCGGGCATCTTCAGACGCTGCAGTGCATGAGTCAGCGCGTCGGGGCCGATCTGCGCGGGCAAGCGCCGGACGATATCGTCATAGAGCTTGGCCCCCAGCGTCACCTGCTCGGCGCGTTCGGCATGGCGCAAGTGGCGGCGAATGGCGGCCAGCGCCTTGCCGGTGATGGCGAGGTTCAGCCAATTGGCCTGCGGCGTCTGTCCGGCCGAGCGCAAAATCTGCACCTGGTCGCCGTTCGAGATGACCGTCGACAGCGGCACGACGCGACCGTTCAGCTTGGCCCCCACCGCCTGGTCGCCCAGATCGGTATGCACGGCATAGGCGAAGTCGATCGGCGTGGCGCCCTTGGGCAACTGGATCAGCTCGCCCTTCGGCGTGAAGGCGAAGATGCGATCCTGATACATCGCCATCTTCGTATGTTCGATCAGCTCTTCCGGGCTGCCCGCCGTATCGAGGATTTCGACGAGGTCACGAATCCAGCTCACCTGTGCGTCGTGGCGCGTCGCCTGCTTGTAGGTCCAGTGCGCCGCCAGGCCGAAATCGGCCTCGGCATGCATTTCGGCGGTGCGAATCTGGATCTCGATCCGCGCATTGTCGGCATGGATCACGCTGGTGTGCAGCGAGCGGTATCCGTTGCGCTTGGGCGTCGAGATATAATCCTTGAACCGCCCCGGCACCATCGGCCAGCGACGATGGATCAGGCCCAGCGCGCGGTAGCAATCCTCTTCCGTGGGCACGATCGCGCGGAAGGCCATGACGTCGGACAACTGCTCGAAGCTGATGTGCCGCTCGTTCATCTTGCGGAAGATCGAGAAGGCGGACTTCTCGCGCCCCGTGACCTGTGCCTCTACACCGCCGCGCGACATCAGGAGTTTCAAGCCCGAGGCGATCCGCGTGATCCGATCGCCGCCGCCTTCCTTCATCTGGGCGAGGCGGAGCGTGATCGATTCATACGCCTCGGGTTCGAGTTGCTGGAAGGCGAGCATCTGCATCTCCTTCATGAACTCGTACATGCCGATCCGCTCGGCGAGCGGGGCATAGATGTCCATCGTCTCCTTCGCGATGCGGCGGCGCTTTTCCGGCTTCGCGATGTGATGGAGAGTCCGCATATTGTGGAGGCGATCCGCCAGCTTCACCAGCAGGACGCGGATATCGTCCGACATGGCGAGCAGAAATTTGCGCAGATTCTCGGCGGCGCGCTCGCTTTCGGTCTGCGCCTCGATCTTGGACAGCTTGGTGACGCCATCGACCAGCCGCGCGACATTGGGACCGAACAGCCGCTCGATCTCGTCATAGGTGGCGACCGTATCCTCGATCGTGTCGTGCAGGATGGCGGTGGCGATCGTCTCGTCATCCAGATGCAGGTCGGTCAGGATGCCGGCCACCTCGATCGGATGGCTGAAATAGGGATCGCCCGAGGCACGCTTCTGGCTGCCATGCGCCTTCATCGAGAAGACATAGGCGCGGTTCAGCAGCGCCTCATCGGCCTGGGGGTCATAGTCGAGCACGCGGTCGACGAGTTCATATTGGCGGAGCACGAAATCAGATTTGCGGGGTAGGGATAGGCAATGCAACATTTTTGATGCGATCAGGGTGATTGGATGACTTGTTTGAAGGTGGGGCGGGGGTTGATGAGAGGGCGTAGCGTGGCCTCACTCTCCCATAGCCTCCGCCGCCAAGGCCTCCGCCTCGATCAACAGATCGTCGTCCGCACTCCCGGTCGCCACCTTCTCCCGCCCGATCAGCACCAGCACCGGCACGGCGAGCGGGCTAACCCGCTCCAGATCGACGTGCAGCATCGTGCCGCCCGCCCGGTCGAGCAGATTGGCCAGCCGCCCCACATCGGTCATCCGCGCCCGGGCATCGTCCCACGCCGCCTGGAGCAGCAGATGGCCCGGCTCATATTTGCGCAGCACGTCGTAGATCAGGTCGGTCGAAAAGATCACCTGCCGCCCGGTCTTGCGCTTGCCGGGATGTTGGCGGTCGACCAGCCCGCCGATCACCGCGACCTCGCGAAAGGCGCGCTTGAGGAGGTGCGATTGCTGAACCCAATCGACGAACTCGTTTTCGAGGATGTCGGGCGAGAAGAGGCTGGCCGGATCGGTGACCTTCTCCAGCCCGTAACAGGCGAGCGCATAGTCGCTGGCGACGAAGCCAAGCGGCTTCAGCCCCTGCGCCTCCATCCGCCGGGTGATCAGCATCCCCAGCGACTGGTGGGCATTCCACCCCTCGAAGCTATAGGCGACCATGTAATGCCGCCCCTCGCGCGGGAAGGTCTCGACCAAGAGCTGGCCGCGCCGAGGGAGGACCGAGCGGCGGTCCTGCATCTCCAGCCAGTCGTGCACGTCCGGGGGAAAACGATCCCATTCGCGCCGGTCCGCGAGAAATTCGCGCACCCGGTCGGCGAGGCTGGTCGATAGCGGCATCCGGCTGCCGCCATAGGTGGGGATGCGCGCGGGGCGACTGGTCGCGCGGACGATCAGATCCTCGCCGTCGATCGATTCTACCTCCAGGCTGAGACCGGCGAAGAAGAAGGTGTCGCCGGGCGCCAGCGTCGCGGCGAAGCCTTCCTCAACCCGGCCAAGCTGGCGGCCGTTGCGGAAGCGGACCTTGAGCATCGTCGCCTCGACGATGATCCCGGCGTTGAGGCGATGCTGTGCGACGAACTGCGGATGGGTGACGCGCCACAGGCCGTCCGGCTGCTGCACCAGCCGCTTGAACCGGTCATAGGCCTTGAGCGCATAGCCGCCGTCCGCGATGAAGCGCAGCACCCGCTCGAACGTTTCGTCGTCCAGCGCTGAATAGGGCATGGCCGAGCGGATCTCGTCGAGCAATGCGCCCTGCTCGAACGGCGCGGCGCACGCGCAGGCCATGACATGCTGCGCCAGCACGTCGAGCGCGCCTGGGCGGAACAGGTCGGGGTCGAGTTCGCCCGCCTCCACCGCATCGAGTGCGGCGCGCGCCTCCAGATATTCGAAGCGATTGCCGGGGACCAGGATCGCGCGGCTCGATTCGTCCAGCCGGTGATTGGCGCGGCCGATCCGTTGGAGCAGCCGCGACGACCCCTTGGGTGCGCCCATCTGAATCACGCAATCGACATCGCCCCAGTCGACGCCGAGGTCCAGGCTGGCGGTGGCGACCAGTGCGCGGAGCTGGCCGTCCGCCATCGCGGCTTCCACCTTTTGCCGCGCTTCCAGCGACAGCGAGCCGTGATGGACACCGATCGGCAGGCTCTTGTCGTTCGCTTTCCACAAATCCTGGAAGATGAGTTCGGCGAGGCTGCGGGTGTTGCAGAAGACGATGGTGGTCCGGTTCGCCTCGATCACCCGCATCACCTGCGCGGCGGCGTAGCGGCCCGAATGGCCCGCCCAGGGGATACGATCCTTCGGCAGCAGGATCGAGATGTCCGACGGTGCGCCGGGTTCGCCGTTGACCAGGCCGACCGCATCGATGTCGCCGTCGGGCGCGAGCCAGGCGCGATAGCCATCCGGGTCCGCCACCGTTGCCGACAGCGCGACCCGGCGAAGATCGGGGGACAGGTGCTGCAACCGCGCCATGCACAAGGACAGCAGGTCGCCGCGCTTGCCGGTGGCGAAGGCGTGGACTTCATCGACCACGATCGTCTTCAACCCCGCGAACATGGTCGCGGCATCGGGATAGCTGAGCAGCAGCGACAGCGATTCCGGCGTGGTCAGCAGGATGTGCGGCGGCTTCACCCGCTGCCGCGCCTTCTTGTCCGACGACGTGTCGCCGGTCCGCGTCTCGACCCTTATGTCGAGGCCCATTTCTTCGATCGGCGTGACGAGGTTGCGGCGGATATCGACCGCCAATGCTTTCAACGGCGAGACGTACAGGGTGTGCAGCCCTTCGCTCGGCTCTTCGATCAATTCGGTCAGCGTCGGCAGGAACCCCGCCAGCGTCTTGCCCGCGCCGGTGGTGGCGACCAGCAGCGCGTGACGCCCGGCGCGCGCTTCCTCCAGCATCGCCAACTGGTGCGTGCGCGGTTGCCAGCCCTTGGCGGCGAACCAGTCGGTCAGGGCGGAGGGAAGGGAACCGGGGAGCATCCCGAAGGATATAGGTATCATGGTCAAGCTCGGCGACTGGATACAGCCCCATAAACGCGGGATTTACGTGGCTCCCGCCGATGTGTGGGTCGATCCGTCCGAACCGGAAGCCAAGGCGCTGGTGACCCACGGCCATGCCGACCATGCGCGCGGCGGGCACGGTACGGTGTGGGCGACGCCGGAAACGCTGGCGATCATGGAAGCCCGCTACGGCCCGCAGACCGGGGTTTCGGTCGGCTATGGCGAGACGATCCGGCTGGGCGAGGTGGATGTCAGCTTCGTGCCCGCCGGACATGTGCTGGGATCGGCGCAGATCGTGCTCGATTATCGGGATGAGCGGGTGGTCGTGTCGGGCGATTACAAGCGCCGCGCGGACCCGACCTGTGCGCCGTTCGAGCCGGTGAAGTGCGACGTGTTCGTCACCGAGGCGACCTTCGCGCTGCCCGTCTTTCGCCATCCCGAGACGGGGGACGAGATCGACAAGCTGATCGCGCGGCTCCACGCCAATCCGACCCGCTGCGTGCTGGTCGGGGCCTATGCGCTGGGCAAGGCGCAGCGGGTGATCGCCGAGCTGCGCGTGCGCGGGCATGAGGCACCCATCTATCTCCATGGCGCATTGGCGCGGCTATGCACGCTGTATCAGGAGCATGGCGTCGATCTGGGCGAACTGCGCATGGTCGCCGATACGCCCAAGGCAGAGATGGCGGGGCATGTCGTGATGTGCCCACCGGGTGCGCTCAACGATCGCTGGTCGCGGCGGCTGCCCGATCCGATCACCGCGATGGCCAGCGGCTGGATGCGGGTGCGTCAGCGCGCGCGGCAGAAGAATGTCGAGCTGCCGCTGATCCTGTCCGACCATGCCGATTGGGATGAACTGACCCAGACGCTGACCGAGATCGCACCGCGTGAGGTGTGGGTGACGCATGGGCGCGAGGAGGCGTTGGTCCACTGGTGCGAGACGCGGCAGATGAAGGCGCGGGCGCTGGCGTTGGTGGGGTTTGAGGATGAGGATGATTGAGGGGGTGTAGCGTGGGCTTCGACTTCGCTCAGACTGAACGGGGGTTGGTGTCCAGATGGGAGTGTCAGGAATTTCGTGTGCGGGCGGGCATAATGGGAAAGAAGGAGCCCCGAAATGTCCCGACGCAAAGAGCCTGCGATACCGAACGATCTGCTGGATCAGCTGCTGGCTGGCGCTGATGCTGGTACCGCGCTGGCGCAGGGCGGCCTGCTGGATGCGCTGAAGAAGGCGCTGACGGAGCGCGCTTTGAACGCGGAGATGGATTATCATCTGGCCGGAGACGACGGCACCGGCAACTCGCGCAACGGCTACGGCCGGAAGACGATCACGACCGATACCGGCAAGCTGGCGATCGACGTACCACGTGACCGGCAGAGCAGTTTCGACCCGCAGCTGATCGCCAAATACCAGCGGCGCTTTCCGGGCTTCGACGAGAAGATCGTGTCGATGTACGCGCGCGGCATGAGTACCCGCGAGATCACAGGACACCTGCACGATCTGTACGGCATCGACGTATCGCCGGACCTGATCTCGAGCGTGACCGACGCGGTGCTCGACGAGGTGGCGATCTGGCAGCAGCGGCCGCTCGACCCGGTCTACCCGCTCGTATTTTTCGACGCCTTGCGGGTGAAGATCCGTGACGAAGGCATGGTGCGCAACAAGGCGATCCACATCGCGCTCGGCGTCCGCGCCGACGGCGCCAAGGAGGTGCTGGGCCTGTGGCTGGAGCAGAACGAAGGGGCCAAATTCTGGCTCAGGGTCATGAACGAGCTGAGGAACCGCGGCACCGAGGACATCCTGCTCGCCGTGGTCGATGGCCTGAAGGGCTTTCCGGAAGCGATCACGGCCGTGTTCCCCGACGCCGTGGTTCAGACATGCATCGTCCATCTGCTGCGCAATTCCATGGACTTTGTGTCCTGGAAGGACCGCAAGGGCCTGGCGACTGCGTTGAAGGAGATCTACCGCGCGCCCAGTGCCGAGGCGGCCGAGCAGGCCCTGACTGCGTTCGAGGCGGGTCCTTGGGGAACCCGCTATCCCGCCATTGCCCAGAGCTGGCGGCGCGCCTGGGCCGAGGTCATCCCGTTCTTCGCCTTTCCCGACGAGGTTCGGCGGATCATCTACACCACCAACGCCATCGAGGCGCTGAACTCGAAACTGCGCCGGGCCGTCCGTGCACGCGGCCATTTCCCCAGCGACGAGGCCGCCACCAAGCTGCTCTACCTGATCTTGAACCGGTCGGAAAAAGAGTGGAGGATGCCACCACGTGAGTGGACCATGGCCAAGGCACAGTTCGCCGTCATCTTCGGCGAACGCTTCATCAGGGCCATGGCGGCGTAATGTTCAGCCGCCCGCCCGCACACGAAATTCCTGACACTCCCTGTCCAGATCCATTCCCTCGCTCCCTTCAGGCTGAGCGAAGTCGAAGCCCACGCCCGTCCCTCACGCCAACGCCAAGGGTCGAACCGGCTCCGCCACCCTAGACCCCGGCACCGCGAACACGCCCTTCTTCGCCAATCGCTCGCCCGGCCGAACCTTGGCGGTCTCCATCGCCAGCCATGGCGCCAGCAGCAATCCCAGCGTCACCGGCGACAGCCACGCCCCCAGCATCGGGTTCAGGAACGACACGACCACCAACGCGGCCCCCACCCCCAGATGCCAGTAATAACGCGGCATCGCGTCCGCCGCCGCCAAGCCATTGCGCACCCGGCTCTGCGGGCTCCAGCCCGACGGCTTGCCGCGCACGATGTTGATCAGATCGATCGTCTGGGTCAGCGCGATCACCGGCGCGGTCAGGATCGACAGCGGTACGTCGAGCGCGACCGAGGCCAGGATTGCTCTCGCCCCGCCATAGCTCGCCCGTCGCTCACGGTCCGCCATCGCCCAGATGATGCTGAGGATCTTCGGACCGAACAGCAGGACCAAAGTCACCACCAGCACCTGGGTCGAGGTCACCTCCCGCACCGTGGCGGCATCGTCGGACAGGCTCTGCGCGATCGAGGTGGCGATCAGGATCAGCCAGGCGGGCGACATCAGATAGGCCGAGGCGCCGATCAATAGCTGCAACCGGCTGATCCAGTGGAAACCGCTCGCGCCGAGCAGTTTCAGATGCTGGATATTGCCCTGCGCCCAGCGCCGGTCGCGCACCGCCTGGTCGATCAGGGTGGGTGGGAATTCCTCAAAACTGTCCTCGACCATCAGCATGTGCAGCCGCCAGCCGCGCCGCCGGAGCAGCGCCGCCTCGACCATGTCATGGCTCATGATCGTGCCGCCGAAGGGCGGGCGTCCGGGCAGGTCGGGCAGGCCGCAGCTTTCCGCAAAGGCGCGGATGCGGATCAGCGCATTATGGCCCCAGAAGGTAGACTCGGACCCCGACCACCAGACGAGGCCAGCGGTCGAGATCGGCCCGTAGAAGCGGCTCGCGAACTGCATCCAGCGCTGGAAGAAGGTCGTCGCGCCGATGATCATGGGCACGGTCTGAAGGAGGGCAATGGAGGGGCGCTGCTCCATGATCTGCGCCATGCCGATGATGGTGTCGCCGCCCATCAGGCTGTCGGCGTCGAGCATCAGCATGAAGTCGTACGCGCCGCCATGGTGGCGCACCCAGTCGGCGACGTTGCCGGGCTTGCGCCCGACATTCTCGGTCCGGCGGCGATAATGGAGCGGCACGCGCAGGAGCGGCGCGAGGCGTTCCCAGGCGGCGACTTCCTCGGCTTCCGCCGCTTCGCCCGAATCGGACAAGACGAAGAAGGCGAAACGGTCGGCGGAGCCGGCGCGCTCGATCATCGTCGCCATGCGCGCGATCCGGTCGAACACCGCATCGACATCCTCATTATGCACGGGCACCAGCACGGCCGTCCGCGCGGTCGGCGGCGCGGCCTCTCGCGGGGCCGAGGTGATGCCCGGATGCGCGCGCGAGATGAGCAGGATGAAGCCGATCGCCGCCGTCACGAAGCCGAACGAAATCCAGGCAAAGAGCGGGAAGAAGAGCAGCAGCAACAGACCGTCGAGCAGGCTGAATCCGTCGCTGAGCAACGCCTCCTTCACCGAGGCCGAGGCGGCGGTGGCGAGCAGGCCGGTCAGCAGCACCAGCAACAGGCGGCGCGTCAATATGTCGTCGGGGGATAGGTTGATGCCGGGCCGGGGCTCGGGCGCATTGTGCGGCGGCGGCGGGCCATCGAACCGCTGGACCGGCATTTCCAGCGGCGCCGGCTCGGGCATCATGGCATGGGGTCGGCTCATGGCAGGAAGACCGGCGCCAGCACCGTCTCGGTCAGCGCCTTGGTCCCGCGCTTCAGGAACAGTCGCACATCGGCGGGGCCCTGACCCTCGGGCGCGATATCGGCGGTGACACGCCAGCGATTGCTCTGCCCGACCACCGGATAGGCAGCCTGGGTCAGCAGCTTGCCGCGCGTGACGGAGATATCGGCGGTGACGCCGCTCTGCCGATCGAGCCCGGCCAGCGCCGGACCGACGAAATCCACGACCAGCTTGCGCGCGCCGGGCGTTGGCTCGGCACCGGGGCGTCCGGCGGCTCCGGTCCACTGGTCGACCGCGTGCGCGACCGCTGGCACCACGGTCGGGTCGGTCGAGCCCCAGCTCAACCGGTAGTCGAACTGGCGCTTCTGCCCGGCCTTGGGCGCGTCGGCGGGGTTCCAGAAGGCGACGATATTGTCGACCGTCTCCGACGCGGTGGGAAAGGCATAGAGCATCACCTGGCCCCGGCCCCAATTTCCTTCCGGCTGGACCCACAGATTGGCGCGGCGGTCGTAAAATGCGCCGTCATCCTGATAATGGTCGAACGCTCGGTCGCGCTGGAGCAGCCCGAAGCCGCGCGGATTGGTGTCGGCGAAGCTGTCGAGCGTCGGGCGCGGCGGATTGACCAAGGGCCGCCACAACCGCTCGCCAGCCCCGGTCAGCAGCGCGAGGCCGTCCGAATCGTGAATCTCGGGCCGCCAGTCGCTGCCCGCCGCGCGATTGCCCTCGCCATACCAGAACATGCTGGTCGCGGGCGCGATGCCCAGGCGTTCGACATCGCGGCGGAAGAAGAGGATGGCGGATACGCGCTGTTCGACGCCGTTCGCGCCCTTGGCCGACTCGATCCGATAGGCCCCGGTGACGCTCGGCCCGTCGAGCAGCGCATAGACGGTATAGGCCTGCGCCCCCGTCCGCTCGATCCAGAAGTCGGTGAAGGCGGGGAACTCCTCGCGCCCGTCGATGCCGGTGTCGATCGCGATCCCCCGCGCCGACAGGCCGTACTGGTCCTGCGCGCCCGCGGTGCGGAAATAGGAGGCGCCCTGAAAGGCCAGCCAGTCGCTTTTGCCGTCCGCCGTCATCGCGCGGAAGCCGGCGATGCCGAGCGGCGGCGCATGCCCCGCCTCGGCGGTGAACAGCGAGGGTGAGAAGGGGACGCTGCGCGCCTCGCCGTTCTCGACGATGTGGATGCCGACCGGGTTGGGCGCAGAGCGGCCCAGCGGGAACAGGCGGATGCCGCCGGCCAGCGTCTGGTCATCGCGATAGCGGATGGTGCCAACCGCATCATAGTCGATTGCGGCCGCCGCCTCGACCTTGGCCTGGGGTTTATAAGGCTGGCGCGCCAGTTGCTCGGCGCGGGTCTGGAGTGCCGTCCAGGAAAAGGGCTGTGCCGAGCCCAGGGCGGCCCGGGTCTGCGCGGCAAGCCGGGTGGCCATGGCCGGGGACAGTCCCAGAATGGTGAAGGCGGCGATCAGTTCGCGGCGATTGGCCTGCATCATCGGCTCCCTGAAGCTCCATCTGCGTCACGCTCGATAGTTCGCTGGGCGCAACGATCCTTTGGTGCAACGCAACATGCGATGATCGGTTGCCTGGCGCTGACCGCCCGATCATCCTCCCCAAAATGGCATTCTAAATACGGTATAATATATTTGACATGAGCGTATTCTTAGGCCAGCCTTCCAATGAATAAGACCAAAGAGGGGGTCATTCGTGACTAAAAATTACAAGAAACTGGCCTGCTCGGCCGGTGCGATTGCGATTGCGCTGCTTTCCGTGTCGGCGGCACACGCTCAGGAACAGATAGCTACGTCGGACGCTGCGAAGGCCTCAAACGATGCTTCGGCACCCCAGGATGGCGAGGCGATCGTCGTCACCGGCACCCGCCTGCAACGCCCCAACCTGACCAGCAACAGCCCGCTGACTGTCGTCGATGCGACCGAAATCCGCTATCAGGGCGCGGTTCAGGTCGAGAATGTGCTCAACCGCCTGCCGCAGGTGACGCCGGACGCGAACGAGAACAGCTCCAACGGGTCGGACGGCACCGCGCGCGTCAACCTGCGCAACTTGGGCAGCAACCGCAACCTAGTGCTGATCAACGGCCAGCGCATGCTGCCGGTGCAGGCCAACGACCTGAACTTCGTGCCGACCGCGCTGATCAAGCGCGTCGACGTGGTGACCGGCGGCGCCTCGGCAGTTTATGGTTCGGACGCGATTTCGGGCGTGGTCAATTTCATCTTGCGCGACGATCTGAACGGCGTGCGCGCCGATGTGCAATATGGCTTTGCCCAGCACCAGAACGACAACAGCTTCGCACGCGGCATCCAGCGCGAGGCCAATTACCGCCTCGCTCAGCCTATGATCCTCGATGGGCAGAAGCTGGACGTCAACCTCACCTTCGGCACCAACTTCCCCGATGGCCGCGGCAATGTGACCGCCTATTTCGGCTATCGTGACACCAAGCCGGTGCTGCAGGCCGACCGCGACGTCTCGTCCTGCGCCTTCGATCCGGCGGGCGCGGGCAATTCCACCCTGACCTGCGGCGGGTCGAGCAACAACCAATATGGCCTGTTCGATCCTATCACCGGCCCCAGCGCCGATCTGGGCCGGTTCAACAACACGCGTGACGGCAACCGGACCTGGGTCCCCTATGATGCCAGCTTCCGCTACAATTATGCGCCGCTCAACTATTTCCAGCGCAACGACACGCGCTACACCGCCGGTGCCTTCGCCAAGTACGAGATCACGCCCGCGATCGAGGCCTATGGCAGCGTCATGTTCATGGACGATCACACCAATTCGCAGGTCGCCCCCTCCGCACTGTTCCAGGGCTTCACCTACACGGTCAATTGCGACAATCCGTTCCTGAGCGCGCAGCAGGGACAGATCCTGTGCGGCAACGCCTATGGCACCAACGCCTCGCAACAGGCCTATATCGGCTATCGCCCGGTCGCGGGGAATGCACGGCCGCGTCGCGACGATCTGCGCCATACCGATTACCGCTTCTCGGGCGGCGTGCGCGGCCAGATCGCCGAGGGCATCCGCTATGACGCCAACGCGCTGTTCTCGACGGTGTTGTTCAACGAGACCTATTCGAACGATATCGACCCGAGCCGCGCCAACCGTGCGATCCAGGTCGTCAACCGCAACGGCACGCCGACCTGCAAGTCGGTGATCGACGGCACCGATCCGAATTGCGTGCCGCTCGACATCTTCCGCTACAACGGCATTTCGGACGCGGCGTTCAGCTATATCTACGCGCCGACCTCGACCCGCGGTGTCGATAAGGAAACCGTGCTCAGCGGCAATATCAGCGCGGACCTGGGAACCTATGGCGTGAAGTCGCCCTGGTCGGACGATGGCATTGGCGTCGTCCTGGGCGTCGAGCATCGTTACGAAAGCCTGGAGTTCAAGGCCGACGCGCTCGCCCTGCAAAAGGGGACCAAGGAGACCGAGGGCCGGTTCGACGTGAACGAGGTCTTCGCCGAAATCGAAGTGCCGCTGATCCAGAACAAGCCGTTCTTCAAGGACCTGTCGCTCAACGCCGGCTATCGCGGATCGGATTACAGCAACCTGTCCAAGATCGTCTCGACCTACAAGGCCGAGTTGTCTTGGGCGCCGAGCAGCGACATCCGCCTGCGCGGCAGCTACAACCGCGCGATCCGCGCCGCCAACGTGTCCGAACTGTTCGGGCCGCAGTTCAACGGCAATGTCAGCGCGCAGGATCCCTGCGCCACCGCGACGCCGACCGCGACCTTCGCCCAGTGCGCGCGTACCGGTGTGACCCAGGCGCAATATGGCCGCATCACCGACTGCCCTGCGGAAACTTGCACCGCGCAGTTCGGCGGCAACCCGGCACTGAAGCCCGAAACCGCCGACACCTATACGGCGGGCATCGTCTTCACGCCCAGCTTCCTGCGCCGCCTGACCTTCTCGGTCGACTATTACGACATCCGGGTGCGCGACTATATCGGCTCGATTTCGGTCAACCAGACGATCAGCCAGTGCATCCAGACGGGCAATCCGTTCTTCTGCAAGCTGTTCAACCGCGATCCGCGCGGCGGCATCATCTTCGGCGACCAGGGCTATATCGTCTCGACGACGCAGAATACGGGCTCGCTGCACACCTCGGGCATCGATTTCGGCCTCAACTATCTCCAGCCGCTGGGCGGCGCCGGATCGCTGGGCGTCGATTTCCAGGGCAACTGGAACCGCAAGTTCGTCAACGAGCCGGTGCCGGGGCTCGGTTCCTATGACTGCGTCGGCTTCTTCGGTCCCGTCTGCGGCCAGCCGACGCCCGAATGGCGGCACCAGGCGCGCTTCACCTGGACCGATGCGGCCAAGGTCGGCACGCTGTCGCTCAACTGGCGCTATATCGGGGCGACGAACCTGACCAGCAACTCGTCCGACCCGAACCTGGCCGGCACGCCGTCCGCGTTCAACAGCCGGATCAAGGCGTACAACTATTTCGACCTCGCCGGCACCGCCAAGGTGCAGGACGGCATCGTCTTCCGCGCCGGCGTGAACAACGTCTTCGACAAGGACCCGCCGATCATCGCCCAGGGCCTGCTGACCTCGTTCGGCAACGGCAACACCTATCCGGGCCTGTACGATGCGGTCGGCCGGACCGTGTTCATCGGCCTGACCGCTGAATTCTGATGTCGGGTCGGGGCGGCGATCCGTCGCCCCCATCGACCAGCGGGCTTGCGCATCTTACCCCAGACTACCCCGTCCGGCGTCATGCCGGGCGGGGTTCTTTTTTATCCGGATGCATCTCCACCTCGCCCCATTCCTCCGTCCGCGCTGAGCGAAGTCGAAGGGTACGGGAAGCACTTGGCGATTGCGGCGTGGGCTTCGACTTCGGCGCTATGCGCCGAAGTTTATCCTGAGCGGCTGGCTTGCCAGCCAGCCGAAGGGCTCAGCCTGAACGGGGGAGGGGGCTTAAACCATAGGTCAAGGCAGCGGCCTGTCCCCTAAACCTCGGCTAGCAGCTTTTGCGCCTCGGCGCCGGCCCAGTCGAAGCCGCCGGTCACGCGCCAGATTTCCTTGCCGGTCGCGTCATAGAGAATCGTGGTCGGCAGATTGGCACGGTAATGGGTGCTCAGCCCCAGCTTGGGGTCGAGATAGACGGGCAATGCGTCGAGCTTGCGGCCGGCCAGGAACGGCGTGACCTTGGCCGCACCGTCCAGGTCCTGGCTGACCGCGATCACCGCGACCTTGCCCTTCAGCCGCTCGGCGGTGGTGGCCAGCGTCGGCATTTCCGCCACGCATGGTCCGCACCAGGTCGCCCAGAGATTGACCAGCACCGGCTTGCCACGGAAATCGGCCAGCGTCGTCGGCTTGCCGTCGAGGGTGGTGAAGCCCAGCGCGGGCGCCGCCTCGCCCTTGTGGGCACGGTCGACCGCGCCGGCGGGCTTGGGTGCTTCGGGTGCGGGGGCGGCGGTCACTTCGCCGCTCGAAACTTCTCCGCTGGAGGTGTTGCCGGCTTGCTCCGGGGCGGGGCTTTGCTTATCGCACCCGGCGACCATCAGCCCCAGGAGACAGGCGATCACGGTACGCGACGACATGGGCGGCTCCAACGCAATGTGGGGCGGGCGCTTCGCAGAAGGTCCCGCCGCGGTGATGCGCGAGATAAACGCGTCCATCCCCTTCGACAAGCGATTGTGGAAACAGGACATCGCCGGGTCGAAAGCGCATGTCGCCATGCTGGGCAAACAGGGCATCGTCTCGGCCGAGGACGCCGCGACGATCGCCGCCGGGCTGGATAAGGTCGCCGAGGATTATGCCGCCAATGGCGTGGCCGAGGACCTGACCCTCGAAGACATCCATATGCAGACCGAGGCGAAGCTGGCCCAGTTGATCGGGCCGGTGGCGGGACGCCTGCACACCGCGCGGTCGCGCAACGACCAGGTGGCGACCGACTTCCGTCTGTGGGTGCGCGATGCGATCGACGAGACGCTGACGGCGCTGGGGGCTTTGCGGGAAGCGCTGCTGATCCGTGCCGAGGAACATGCCGACAGCGTGATGCCGGGCTTCACCCATCTGCAATCCGCGCAGCCGGTGACGCTGGGTCATCACCTGATGGCCTATCACGAGATGATCGTGCGCGACGCCAGCCGCTTTGCGGACGCGCGCGCGCGGATGAACCAGTGCCCGCTGGGCTCGGCGGCGCTGGCGGGGACGGGTTTCCCGATCGACCGCCACATGACGGCTGAGGCGCTGGGGTTCGACGCGCCGACGCGCAACTCGCTGGACGCGGTCAGCGACCGCGACTTCGCGATCGACTATCTGCAGGCTGCGACCAACTGCTCGCTCCACCTGTCGCGCCTGGCCGAGGAGTTCGTGCTCTGGGCGTCGCAGCCCTTCGGCTTCGTGGCGCTGTCCGACCAATGGTCGACCGGCAGCTCGATCATGCCGCAGAAGCGCAACCCCGACGCGGCCGAATTGGTGCGCGGCCATGCCGGGCGCATCATGGGCTGCATGACCAGCCTGATGGTCACGATGAAGGGCCTGCCGCTCGCCTATTCCAAGGACATGCAGGACGACAAGCCGCCGGTGTTCGAGGCGCACGACCTGCTGGCGCTGTCGATCGCGGCGATGACCGGCATGGTCGAGAGCGCGACCTTCCGGACGCCGCGGATGCGCGCCGTGGCGGAAGCGGGCTTCTCGACCGCGACCGATCTGGCCGACTGGCTGGTCCGCGTTGGCGGCATTCCCTTCCGCGAGGCGCATCATATCACCGGCCGCGCCGTGAAGCTTGCCGAGGAGAAGGGCGTGATGCTGCACGAGCTGTCGATCGACGATCTGACCGCGATTGACGCGCGGATCAATGACGGCATCTATGACGTGCTGTCGGTCGATGCTTCGGTTGCCAGCCGGGTCAGCTTCGGCGGTACCGCGCCCGCCAATGTGCGCGCCGCCATCGCCACCGCGCGGGGGGTGCGGCCTTGAAGCGGGCGCTCGTCCTGCTGATCGCGTTCGGCCTTTCGGCCTGTGGCGCGGCCAACCGGCTGCAACCGCCCAAGGGCGAGCCGCTGCCGGTCGCGCCGCGCGGTGCGACCACCCGTCCCACGGCGCAGCAATTGCTGACGCCGACCCCCCAACAACGCCCGCAGCGGTCCGACGAACTGATGACTCAGTCGCAGGAACGCCGCTCGGACGAATTTGATTTGCCCCCCCGCTGATGGACCATTTTCACTTTTCGAACGGCGAACTCCATGTCGAGGACGTCCCCGTCGCCCGGATCGCGGCCGAAGTCGGCACGCCGGTCTATATCTATTCCGCCTCGACCTTCCGCCGCCATGCGCAGGTGTTCCGCGAAGGCCTGAGCGCGTTGCCGCGCGTGCATCTGGCCTATGCGATCAAGGCGAACCCGAACCTCGCCGTGCTGCGCGTGCTGGCCGATGAAGGATACGGCGCGGACGTCGTGTCGGTCGGCGAGATGCGCCGCGCGCTGGCAGCGGGGATGAAGGCGGAGGACATCGTGTTCTCCGGCGTCGGCAAGACGCGCGCCGAACTGATCGCCGCGCTGGAAGCCGGAATCGGCCAGTTCAACCTGGAGCTGGAGGAAGAAGGCGCGGTGCTTGCCGAGCTGGCGCATGAGCGCGGCCTCGTCGCGCCCGCCACGCTGCGCGTGAACCCGGACGTCGATGCCGGCACCCACGCCAAGATCTCGACCGGCCGCAAGGAAAACAAGTTCGGTGTGCCGATTGATCAGGCACTCGGCATGTTCGACCGTTTGGCCGGGCTGCCGGGCATCGACCTGAAGGGTGTTGCCTGTCACATTGGCAGCCAGTTGGGCGATCTTGCCCCGCTCGAGGCCGCCTATAAGCGCGTCGGCGAACTCGTTGCCGAACTGCGCGGCGCGGGGCATCGCGTCACCCGCGTCGATCTGGGCGGTGGTCTGGGTGTTCCTTACAAGCCCGGCGATGTGATGCCCGCGCCAGCCGCTTATGGCGAGATGGTGGCACGCGTGACCAAGGACTGGGACGTCGAGCTGATGTTCGAGCCCGGTCGGGTGATCGCGGGCAATGCCGGTGTGCTGGCGACCGAAGTCGTCTGGGTGAAGCCCGGCGTCGCCAACCCCTATGTCATCGTTGATGCGGCGATGAACGACCTCGCGCGACCGGCGCTCTATGACGCCTATCACGACTTCGTCGCGGTGAAGCCGACCGGCGAGACGATGATGGCCAACATCGCCGGGCCGGTGTGCGAGACCGGCGACACCTTCGCGATGAACCGCGAGATCGATGTGGTGAAGTCGGGCGACCTCGCCGTGTTCCGCACCGCAGGCGCTTACGGCGCGACCATGGCGTCGACCTATAACAGCCGCCCGCTGGTCCCCGAGGTGATGGTCGAGGGCGATCGCTTCGCCGTCGTCGCCGATCGCATCGCCGCCGAGACGATCATCGCCGCCGAGCGCGTGCCGGAGTGGCTGAAGAAGTGACGGCGCGACCTGCGGCCTTCCTCCCCTGGAAGGGGAGGTGGCAGGCCGCAGGCCTGACGGAGGGGGGGCACCGGTCGCGAGGAATCGCTTCCTCTCCAGCGGTGACACCCCTCTACCAGCTTCGCTGGTTCCCCTCCCTTTACAGGGGAGGAATGGCGAAGTGAGTCTCGCCAGTCTGCCTTTGTTCGTCCGGCTGGGGGGCCGCCCGGTGATCCTGCTCGGCGAGGGCGAGCCGGCCGAAGCTAAGCGCCGCCTGCTCGACCGTGCCGGGGCACTCGTCGTGGGGGAGGACGCCCCCGCCACCCTCGCCATCGTCGCGATCGAGGATGAAGACGCGGCGCAAGCCGCCATCGCCCGGCTGAAGGCGCGCGGCATACTGGTCAACGCGGTGGACCGGCCAGCCGTCTGCGACTTCACCCTGCCCGCCATCGTCGAGCGCGGGCCGGTGATCATCGCGATCGGGACGGGCGGCGTGTCGGCGGGCCTGGCGGCGGCGCTTCGCCAGCGGCTGGAGACATTGCTGCCCGCCGGCCTCGGTGCGCTGGCCGAGGGGCTGTATGCCGCCCGCACCGCTTTGCGTGCGCGCTTCCCCGATGGGGCGGAGCGGCGGCGGGCGATCGGGGCGGCACTGTCGCCGGGCGGTGCGCTCGATCCGTTGGCGGAGGAGCATGACGTCGATGCCTGGCTGGCGAGCGCCGATCGCCCGGGCGCGCGCGTCGAGGCTTTCGTGCTGACCTCGACCGATCCTGACGATCTCACCCTGCGCCAGGCACGAGCACTGGCCGCCGCCGACCGCGTCTATCACCGCGGCGATGTGCCGTCCGCCATTCTCGACCGTGCACGCGCCGACGCGGTGCGCATCGCCAGCGACAGCCTTCCCGCCGAGGTCGGCGAGGGGCAGGTGGTCGATCTGTCGATGGCGGGCCCGGCATGACCGGCTTTGCCTATCGCCTGGACAAGGGCCAGGCCGAGGCGATCGGGGTGCGCGAGGCGGTGTCGGTCGACGCGCGGCTCGTCTGGGTGCATCTGGAGACCAACGACGCGGTCGCCCAGCGCTGGTTGCACGATTCCGCGCATCTGCCCGACTATGTCGTGGATGCGCTGACCGCGACCGAGACTCGCCCACGGTGCGAGGCGGTAGGCGAGGGGGCGTTCCTGAACCTGCGCGGGCGCAGCAGCGAACCGCTCGACGGGTCGGACATGCTCGCCTCAGTGCGCATCTGGGCGGTCAAGGGCCGGGTCTATTCGGTGACGCGCCGCCCGCTGCTCGCGGTGGATGAGGTGCGCCAATGCGTCGAGCGTGGTGAAGTGGTCGACCCGGGCGACCTCATCACCGCCTTCGCGACCGCCATCACCAGCGACCTCGACCCCGATGTGGCGAGCCTGGGCGACGATCTGGATGATTGCGAGGAGCAGTTGGACGAGCACCGCGTCTTTCAGTTGCGCCGCACGGTCAGCCGGGCGCGCGTTGCCGCGATCGGCTATCGCCGCTTCCTCAATCCGCAGCGCGCGGCGCTCGAAAAGCTGGCGGCCTTGCCCGGCGACTGGCTGGCCGATGACGATCGGCTCCATCTGTCCGCCGCCGCCGATCGTGCGGCGCGCATGGCCGAGGAACTGGAATCGATCCGCGAGCGTGCCGCGCTGATCCACGAAACGCTGACCGATTTGCGGGCGGAGCAGATCGACAATCGCGCGCTGCTCATTTCGATCGTGGCGATGGTGTTCCTGCCGCTGACCTTCATCACCGGACTCTACGGAATGAACGTCAAGAACCTGCCCTATGCCGAGCAGCCCTGGGCGTTCGACGCGATCCTGGGCGCCTGCGCGCTGATCGCGGCGGGGATCGTCATCTATTTCGTCCAGCGCCACTGGTTCCGGCGGTGAGCCTTACCTCCCGCCGTTCACGCTGAGCACTGTCGAAGCGCATGGTCCGCGTTCGATGGCGAAGGAATTCCCATGGCCTTCGACTTCGCTCAGGCTGAACGGGGCCTGGGGTTCAGTTCTTGGTGTTGCCCGCATTCATCTTGCGCACCGTTTCCCAGGCCTCGGCGATCTCGACCATATTGGCGGCGACCGCGCGGAAGACATTGGCGTCCTGGCCCAGCGAGCCATCGACGATCTGCTTGCGTGCACCCGCATAGAGCTTGGCGAAGGTGATCGACATTTCGCCGCCATTGTCGAAGTCGAGCCCCGCTTCCAGCGCGAACAGGATGGCGGTGGCGCGCGTCACCCGCTCGCTCTTGCGTGCGAGCTGGCCATGCTCGGTCGCCCAGGCGGCGGAGCGCAACGCGGCGATCAGTTCCTCGTAGAGCAGCTGCACCAGCGCGGGGCCGTCGGCCATCGCGGTGCGGCCGACCACGTCGATTTGGCGATAGACGGCGGCGGGATCGGTCAGGAAAGCGGACGCATAGGTCATGTCAGTTGCTCTTGGTCCACATCTTGACCTGTTGATCCATGAAGTTCTGCACCGATTTATAGGCGGAGACGCGGCTGTTCATCGACGCGAAGCGTGCGGTCATCGTGTCGGTGGCGGTTTTGCGACTGTCTTCCAGCTTGGCCTGGGCGTCGGAATTGTCCGACTGCTGCTGCGTCAGGTTGTTGTACGACGCGGTCAGGCCATAGACGCTGCTGGTCGTCGACATCTGGACGGTATTCATCCGCGCCGACAAGCCGATGATATTATCGCCACTGGCCTGGAACATCTTTTCGACGGCGTCGGGATATTTGCTCAGCGCCTGCGACAGGACCGTCGAGTCGACCGTCAGCGTGCCGTCCTTTTCGGTCCGCACGCCCAGATCGGCCAGCGTCTGGGGGCCGGCGTCACTGCCCGGAACGAGCTTGGTGGTCGTCAGCCCGCGCAGGCTCTGAGCCAGCGACCGCGCGGCGGGGTCGCTGCGCAGATCGCCGGTGATCGGATCGATCGCCTTGTTCAGCGCGGTCATGTTGTCGTTGAAGGTCGACACGAAGTTCGACACCACGGTGCTGAGCGCCGAGGTCGGCGTCGATCCGGTCAATGAGACCGCCTTGCTCGTCACCGCCGACAGGGTCATCGTCACCCCGTCGACCAGATCGTTCACCGTGTTCGACGCGCGCTCCACGGTCACGCCGTCCATCGTGATGCTGGCATTGGCGGCGGTCGAGCTGGTGGTCGTGCCGGTCGCGTCGTTGCCGACGTTCAGCCGCGACAGACCGGCGGTATCACCTTCGGTCGCGGTGATGGTGAAGCTGTTGTCCTTGCCGCTGGCACCCGTGAAGGAGAGATAGGCATTGCCGCTGGAGTCGGTGATGACCGAGGCTTTGACGCCGGCATTGGCGGCGTTGATCTTGGCGGCGAGCGCGGCGGGCGTCGAATCGCCGCTGGCAATATCGATCGACACGGCATCCTTGGAGCCGACCTTGATCGACAGGCTGCCGGTGCCGAGCGAGTCGGTGCTGGAATAGGCCGATTTGGTCGACGACACCTGGGCACTGGCCAGCGCATTGATGCTGATCGACTTGGACAGGCCCGACAGCTTGGCCCCTGCAGAGGTGGTGACGCCCAGGCTGGCGGTGTCCGAACTCACCGCCTGGGTTGCCAGCGTTCCGCCCTTGGCCAGCGACGCCAGCGCCGAGGCGAAATCGGTGATCGAGCTCTTGATCGACGACACGTCCGAAATCTGCGCGGTCAGCGTGTCGGCCTTGGCCTTCAGCGCGGCGGTCTTGGCGGAGAATTGCGCCTCGATCAGCGAGGGCACCAGCGTCGACAGATCGATGCCCGAGCCTGTCTGCAACGAGTTGAACAGTGCCTGCGCGGCATTCTTGGTCGCGGCCTGAGAAGTACTGCTCGACGAGGTCGACGACGTGCTGGTCGTCGAGGCGGTGGAGGACGATGTGCTCGAGGAAACAGTGGTCATCGACGATACTCCGGCGCGCGCTTGCCATGCTTAACGGCCGCGATCCGCCGGGCTTTAGGGCGATGCGACGAACCGACGGCGATCATCGTCGCGAATATCACGGTTGCGCCACGCCGTTTTCGTCAAAGCGCGCGGTCGTCGGGACCTCGACCGGCGGCTGCGCGGTGCCGCCCGCGCCTGCATTGATGCCGAAGACGAAAGCGAGGACGACGGCGATCGCCTGATACAGGTCGGCGCGCACTTCCTGGCCTTCGCGGCTGGTATAATAGACCGCGCGGGCGAGCTGCGGATATTCCAGCACCGGCGTAGCCAGTTCGGCGGCCAGTTCGCGAATGGCGAGCGCGGTCGCCCCGCGGCCCTTGGCGACGACCACCGGCACCTCGTCCTTGCCGCGTTCGTAGCGCAGCGCGACCGCGAAATGGGTCGGGTTGGTCAGGATGACATGCGCTTCCTGCACCGCCGCGCGGACCGCGCGGTGCGACATCTCGCGCTGCTTGGCGCGGATATGCGCCTTGGCTTCCGGATTGCCTTCGCTCTCCTTATGCTCGTCCTTGATCTCCTGCTTGGTCATCTTGAGCTTGGACAGCAGCTGGAAGATCTGGATCGGCACGTCGAAACCGGCGATCAACACCAAACCGAAGCCCATGACCAGCAGGATGGTGATGAAGGTGCCGCCCAGCGACCCGATCGCGCTGTTCAGGTCCGACTGCGCCAGCCCCAGCGTCGCGCGCGACGACGTCCACAGCATATAGCCGCCGAGCGCGCCGAGCAGCACGATCTTGAGCAGCGATTTGCCCAGCTCGGTCCAGCCCTGCATGCCGAAGATGCGCTTCAGGCCCGAGGCGGGGTTGAGCTTGGACGGCTTGGGCGTCAGCGCCTTGGGATTGAATTGTAGCGAACCCAGTCCCGCCTGCGAGGCGATCGTCGCGACGATGGTGACCGCGAACAGCGAGGCGAGCGAGGGAAGGAGCTTCCAACCCGCCTCCATCAGCGGGCGGAAGGGCTCGAAATCCTCGACATCGGCATGGCTGAACTGAAAGCTCGCCGCCATCACCGCCTTGCACGCGCCGAGCAGTGTGGGGCCCGCGAACATCAGCCAGGCGATACCCGCCATCATCACCAAGGCGGCCGCCAGGTCGCGGCTGCGCAGGATCTGCCCATCCTCGCGCGCCTTTTGGCGGCGCTTTTGGGTTGGGGCTTCTGTTTTCTCGCCGCCCTCCGACATCAGCCCATCACCAGATTTTCGGTGGCGGACAGCGCCTCGCGGATGATCACGAGCATGTAATCGCCCATGGCGGGAAAGGCGACGGCGATGGCGATGACGCCGACGCCGAGCGCGGCGGGCAGGCCCACCGAGAAGAGGTTGAGCGAGGGCGCGGCACGGCTCATCATCCCGACCACCAGGTTGAGGCAGAGCAGCAGGAACCCGACCGGCAGCGCGAGCAGCAGGCCGGCGAGAAAGGCATAGCCCCCGAACAGCGCGATCGCGCGGAACTGCGCCGGGGCCATCCAGGCGCGGCCGGGGGGCAGCGCGTCATAGCTTTTGACGATCATGTCGACCAGGACAAGGTGCCCATCGACCGACAGGAACAGCAAGGTCAGCATGACGGTGAAGAACTGGCCCAGCGCCTGGGTCGAGCGGCCATTGAGCGGATCGATGGTCGCGGCGAAGTTGATCCCCATCGACCCGCCGATCAGTTCGCTGGCGACGAGCGGTGCGGTGAAGGCGACCTGCAGGATCAGGCCCAGCGCCAGGCCGACGATCGCCTCGGCCGCGACCGACATGATGGTGGGCAGCGAGAAGATGACCGGCGGCGGCACGACCGGATGGACCGAGTTGACGAGGAAGGCGATGGCCCCGGCCAGGCTGACCCGCACGGGCAGGGGGATCGACACCGCGCCGAACACGGGCGCGGTGATGAACGCCGCCCCGATCCGGATCATGAGGAACAGGATCGCCCAAGCCTGCGGCTCGATCGAGAGGCCGAAGCCGAGCATGTTATTCTACCCGGACCTTCACTTTACCAGGTCCGGGATGCGCTCGAACATGCTGACGGTGAAGTCGCTGAGCAGCCCCATGATCATGCTACCGAAGATCAGGATGGAGATGGCGACGACGATCAGCTTGGGGACGAAGGACAGGGTCTGTTCGTTGATCGAGGTCGCCGCCTGGATCATGCCGATCACCAGGCCCGAGACGAGCACGGGCAGCAGGATCGGCGCGGCGGCGAGCGCCAGCACCCACATGGTCTGGTTGGCCAGCGTCAGGAAATATTGGGCGTCCATGATGCTCGTGTGCTTCCCGGGGAGAGGGTTTCCCTTGGCCTTCGACTTCGCTCAGGCTGAACGGGGTTATGGTCAATATTGGTTAATGAAGGCCTGCCCCTACAGCCGTTCAGGCTGAGCCCTTCGGCTGGCTGGCAAGTCAGCCGCCCAGGATAAACTTCGGTGCATAGCGCCGAAGTCGAAGCCCAAGGGACTCAGGTGGCGAAACTGTTCGCCAGACTGCCCATGGTCAGCGCCCATCCGTCGACCAGTACGAACAGCAGCAGCTTGAACGGTAGCGAGATGATCGAGGGCGAGAGCATCATCATGCCCAACGCCATCAGCACTGTGGCGACGACCAGATCGATGACGATGAAGGGCAGGAAGATCAGGAAGCCGATCTGGAACGCGGTCTTCAATTCCGAGGTGACGAAGGCCGGCAGCAGCACCGCATAGGGAATGTCGTTGGGGCTGGCATAGGGGCCCGACTTCGCCATCTGCGCGAACATCGTCACGTCCTTCACCCGCGTCTGCTTGGCCATGAAGGCGTGGAGCGGCGCGCCAGCGGCCTTGATCATCTCGGTGCCGGGCAGGCGACCCTCGGCATAGGGCTGGATCGCGTTGGCGTTCATCTGGCTGATCGTCGGCGCCATGATGAACAGCGACAGGAACATGGCCAGTCCGATCAGCACCTGATTGGGCGGCGTCTGTTGCAGGCCCAGCGCCTGACGCAGGATGGCGAGCACGATGACGATCCGGGTAAAGCTGGTCATCATCAGGATGATGCCCGGCAGGATCGTCAGGAGGCCCATGATGATCAGGACCTGGAGCGACAGGCTCAGCGAGCCGGTGCTGCCATTGCCGCCACCGCCTAGCTGGCCGATCGCGCGGTCGACCGCGTCGCCGACGCCCGGGGCGGGCGCGGCTGCCGGTGCGGCGGCGGGAGCGGCCTGCGCAAAGGCCGGCATCGCGATGATGAAGGCGAGCAGCAGGGCGAGGAGGATCCAGAGCGGCTTCAGGCTGCGCTTCGGCGCGGCGTCCTGACGCGGGCGGATCAGCGCGGGGCCGGTGCCCCGGCGGGTGACGGAGATGCTCACAGGTCGGTCTGCGTCGGCTTGGGCGCGAAGCGCGAGACGAAATCGGTACGACGCGGCGGCACCGGGGGGGGCGGCGCGGCGGGGGCGGGCGTGCCGCCCTTGCCCTCGACCTTGTCGACCAGCTGCACGCCGCCACGCCCGACCGAGACGAGCAGGTTGCGCCCCTCGAACTCGATGACCGCCAGGCGCAGGCCGGGCGAGATCATCATCGTCTCGCGCACATGGATCAGCCGGGTGGCGGGGCGGCCCGGCATCCGGGTTTCCAGCCGCCGCCAGAGATACAGGCAGCCGATCATCAGGCCGCAGATCAGCGGCAGCAGGATGACGAGCTTGAGGACATAGGACCAGAGCATGGCGTGGATCAGCCGCGCTTGTCGGGATTGACCAGCTCGGTCATGCGCACGCCGAAGCGGTCGCCGACCGTCACCACCTCGCCGCGCCCGATCAGCGTGCCGTTGACCAGCACGTCGAGCAGCTCGTTGGCCTGACGGTCCAGTTCGATCACGCTCGATTCGGACAGCGCCAGCAGCTCGCGCAGCGACAGCTGGGTCGAACCGATCTCGACGGTCAGCTTGACGTCGACATCCTGGAGCAGCCGGAAATTGGCCGCGACCGAAGTGTCGACCGGGAATCCGCCGGCCATGTCGTTCATTCTGCGTGTCCTTCGTGGAAATTCTGCGCCAGACCTTCGGCGGACCGGGCAAGCGAGGTGAGCTGGACGGCGGCGCGGCCATTGGCGGTGCCGACCGTGCCCATGCCGAGCAGATCGCCACCGACCATCACCGGCACTTCGGGGCCGAAGCTGATCGGAATCACGTCGCCGGTCTTCAACTCCATCAGGCGGCTGAGCGAGACGACGGGTTCGGCCAGCACCGAGCGGACCGGAAAGCGCACCGTCATCACCGCGCGGGTCAGGTCGCCGCGCCAGGTGGGATCGGCCTCGGCCTGCTTGTCGACGACCTTGCCGGTCAGCGCCGAGCCATGTGGCTTCAAGGCGGCGACCGGATAGAGGATGTCGAGCATGGTCGGCCGGCGATCCTGCCCGGCGATGCCGAAGCGGGTGACGATCATCGCGTCCTCGCCATCCATCTTGGCAAGCATCGCGGGCGAGCTTTCGGGCGCGCCGGGGTGGAACTCGATCCGCGCCAGCGATTCCCAGGCCTGGCGCATCGGCGTGGCCATCATGTCGCCCAGATGGGCGATCATGGCATCGACGGCGGGCGAGAATTCGGTGGGCAAAGTATCGGGCGCGCGGCCGGCGCCGCCGAAGAACAGGTCGATCAGCGACAGCATGAAGCCGCCCTCGACGACGCACAGCGCCTTGGCATCGGCCTGGATCGCCGGGCCGCCGATCGACGTCATCGTCATCGGCAGCCACGCGCTCAGGCCATCGCCGCGCTCGGCCCGGTAATCGGCAAAGCGCTGGACCACCAAAGGTTCGGCCCAGCAGCGCAGTTCCTCACGAAGAAGCGATTCGAACAGCCCCCGCAACGACCGCGCGAGACGCGCGGACAGATGCTGCATCGTGTGCAGATCGCCGAACGGATTGAGCTTGGTCGTCCCCAATACGCCGTGATCGGCGCTTTGGGGACGAAGACGCTCGCGTTCGTCTATCTGGGCGGTGGCGTTAACCATGCCTCACTGAACAACGAAATTGGTAAAGTAGACGTTAGCGATACCCCCGAATCCTTCTTTTTGCCGCAGAATCTCGTTGATCGAATTCACCAGCTTGCGCTGCAGATCGCGCTTGCCCTCGCTGCTGAACACCTGCTCCTCATTGGCGTCGCCCAGAGTCATCAGGATCGCCGAGCGCACCGCCAGGTCGTTGGTCTTCAGATTGTTGATGACCGTGTCGTCATAGGGGGTCGAAATCGCGAGCCCGACCTGGATGACATGCACCGAGTCGCGCAGGTTCGAGGTGAAGTCCTTGGGCATCTCATAATAGTTGGAGGCATAGCGTTCGCCGCCATCGCCGATGGGGGTGGGCATGCCGACATTCTTCTTGGCCTCGCCGCCCTCTTCGCCGTGACCGCCGCCTTCGCCGCCGCCGCCATGGCCGCCTTCACCCTCACCGCCCTCGCCGGCGCGCTTCTGCTCCGACTTGGGGACCAGCTTGGGGCCGGGATGATTGGCGTCGGCTTCGGCCTCGGCGTCATGCCCCTTGCCATGGCCGCCGCCGATCAACCCCGAATTGGCGGCATAGAGTCCCGCGCCGACGCCCCCGCCCAGCAGGACGAGCACGCCGACCACCATCACCAGGATCTTGCCCAGCTTGCCCTTTTTCTTGGGCGCCTTTTCTTCCTTCTCGTCGCTCATCTCTCAATCCTCACGCAATTCGGGTGGTGGCCATGTCCGGCGAGTCGCCGGCATCGCCGATAGGCACCGCGCCGGCGAAGGCGGGGCGGGCCGGAATGACGGGTTCGGGCTGGCGCTGCGGCGCCTGGCGCTCGCCGCCGCCCGAATGGCCGAGATCGACCGCGGTCTGGCCCAGGCGCATCCCCTTGTCCTCGGCCAGGCGCACGAGGGTCGGCTGCGCATCGGCGAGAAGGGTGGCGGTCTGGGCCTGTTCGGCGGTGAAGTGGATATGCGTCGCCCCGTCCTCACGCCGGATCGCGACCGCGATGCCGCCCAGCGCGTCGGGCGAGAGCTGAATGCGCGAATCGGCGGTGGCGGCGTCTTCACGCATCCGGTCGATGCGATCGATCATGGCCTGGGGCCAATGATGCTGGGTCATGTCGAGCGGCGCCTGATCGGCGCCGGTCGTGGCGGCGACGGGGGTCAGCAAGGGGGTAGCGCCCAGACTCGCGGGATCGATCATCGCGGGACCGGTGGGCTTCGCGCGCTCGCGCAAGGGATCGGCCTCGTCCTGCGGCACGGCGCGCATGACTCTCGCGAACATCTGCATCGCAGGGGCGGTCTGGCCCGGCTGGATGGCGAGGGCGGGGGCCTCGACAGGGAGTGGGGTGGCCGTCTGCGCCGTGGTCGCGGCAAAACGAGCCGGCATTTCGGGACGGGCTGCCATGTTTCCTGCGGATCGCCATAGCGGCGTGCCGGTAAAACGAGCCGGCATTTCAAGACTGGTGGCCATGGGTAGCGGAGGGAGGTCGGCCTGGCGGGGCTGGCCGTTGGCCTCGACCATGTCGGTGAGCGGCGCGATCGTCGGTGCCGAGGCAAAACGTACGCTTGGATCCATGGCACGCGCCTGCGGTGTCGTTCCGATGGGGGCCGGTTGATCGCTAGCGCTTTCGGCCGGGGCCTCGCCATGGCGAGCGGCCAGGACGTTCGCCGCCAGCCTCGATTGGTCGGTGGTCGGGCTGGCCGGCGCGATCGGGTCCGGGCTGACCTGGGCCGACATCTCGCTCCGCGACCGGACAGGTACCTCGCTCTGCGACTGGACGGGCACCTCGACCAGCGGTTGAGCGGTGGTCGGTTGAACGGGGACGGGTGCCGTCCGCATGGTGACGACCTGGCCTTCGTCCATCGGCGGCGCGGCAAGATCGGACACGGGAAGGGCGTCCGGCGCCTCGACCGGTTCCATGCCGGCTGGAAGGCGGATGGCGGCGACCGGTGAGGCCTTGGCCGCCACCGGTGTCGGAGCCTCGGTCGCGGGGGCCGGGCCGGCTAAGCTTGCTGTCGGCGTATCGCCAGTGGCGACCGGGGACAGGGTAGGCATCGCGGCGAGCAGGCTGGCGATCGGGGCGGCGGAAGCGGTGCTGGCGCGAACGGGTGTCGCGGCCTCGGCCGGGGCATCGGCGACCGGCGGCAGTGCGAACGGAAGCGTTGGCGCGATCGGCAAGAGAATGGCGTCGGGCGGCAAGTCCTTGCCGTCCTTCTCGGCCTTGCTGCCGTCCTGCGGGGCGGCGCTGTCGTCCTTGGCCTTGCCATCGCCGACGACGGGCGGTGCGTCCTCGGCCATGCCGGGCATCAGCGCGAAGAGCATCGCAAAGGCCGATGTCATCGCATTGCCGCCGCCGGCCAGGGCCGGCGAACCGGGGGCCGCGGCGGTGCCGGGTGCGATGATCGAAGAGAGCGAAGTGATCATGACAGGTCTGTCAGCAAGGATCGTGCCGATTACGGCGACCGCCGCTGGCCGGCATATCCTCCAGCGCGCGCATCTCGGCACGGATCGCGGCGACGCGCGCGCGGTCGATCAGCTTTTCAACGGCGGTCTGGTCGCGCTTGGCGGCCTTGGTCTGTTCGCCGGCATGGGCGGCGCGCTGTTCGGCGACTTCGACACGGCGCGTGGCGGCATCGGCCGACTCGATCAGCCGGTGGCGGAAATGCGCGCTCGCCATCAGCGACGCGGCCGAGGCCGACGGCGTCGGGGTGGGGGACACCGCCTGGATCAACTGGCCGATGCGGTGGGACAATTGCTGTTCGGTCGCGACGCGCTCTTGCGCGCGCGCCTCCTCCGCCATCGTCAGGTTGAGTTGCAGGGTGCGGACCCGGTGGAGCCGGGTCAGCATCGTCTGTTGCCGGGATGCCATGAATGTCCCCCCCTTTGAGATGAATTAGCCGGCGGGCTGGCCGAACACGCCCACCAGTTCCTCGACCGCATGGTCGAGCGGCACGACCTCGTCGGCGTCCTGCCGGATATACTCCATCACCGCCGGGTGGCAGGCGATGGCGGCGTCGATCGCCGGGTCGGCGCCGGAGCGGTACGCGCCCATCAGCACCAGGTCGCGATTCTCCTCGTACGTCGCCAGATGCCGGCGCAGCGTCCGCGCGGCCTGGGCATGGGGCTTGGCGACGATGTCGGTCATCACGCGGCTGACCGAAGGGCCGATATCGATCGCCGGATAGACGCCGCGCTCGGCCAGATGGCGATTGAGGACGATATGCCCGTCGAGGATCGAACGTGCCGAGTCGACCACAGGGTCGTTGCCGTCGTCGCCATCCGCCAGCACGGTGTAGATGGCGGTGATCGAGCCGGTCCCGTGCGCATCCGCACCCGCCCGCTCGATCAGATTGGGCAGCATCGCGATGGCGGATGGCGGATAGCCGCGTGCCGAGGCCGGCTCACCCAGCGCCAACCCGATCTCGCGACCGGCATGGGCGACGCGGGTCAGCGAATCCATGATCAGTAGGACCTTCTTGCCCTCGGCGCGGAACGCCTCGGCAATGGCGGTGGCACGCAGGGCGCCGCGAATACGCAGCACCGGCGAATGATTGGCGGGCACCGCGACCACGACCGAGCGCGCGCGTGCCTCGCCTGCGACCTTGGTTTCGAGGAAGTCGGCGACTTCGCGGCTGCGCTCGCCGATCAGGCCGATGACGATGACGTCGGCCTTGGCCGCGCGGACCATCATGCCGAGCAGCACCGACTTGCCGACGCCCGATCCCGCCATGATGCCGACACGCTGGCCCTGACCGATGGTCAGCAGGCCATTGATCGCGCGCACCCCCACATCGAGCGGCTCCAGAACACGACCGCGATCGAGCGGCGACTGCATCTTGCCCGCCAGTGGCCAGCGACCGGCACCGCGAATGGGGCCCAGGCCGTCGATCGGCTTGCCCGATCCGTCGACCACGCGGCCGAGCATCGCCGCGCCGACTTCCGCCTCGCCCGGAGGACCGAGCGGGCGCACCGGTGCGCGCGGGAGCAGGGGGGCGGGGCCGCCCAGATTCATCATCAGCGTGCGGCCGTTGCGGAACCCGATCACCTCGGCCTCGACGCGTTCCTCGGCCTTGTCGCCGATCGCACAGACGGTACCGACCGGCAGCGAGAGGCCGACCGCCTCCATCAGCAACCCGTCATAGGAGGCCAGCCGCCCCGCCACGGTGGCGCGCGGCGCGAAATCCGCCTGGGCCAGCGTTTCCAGATAATCGGCCGTGAAACGGTTCAACATTGCGGAACGGGTACCTTGTCGATCGCGGCCGCCAGTTGGTCCAGCCACATGGACGGGCCGTCCTCGACGACGGTCGAGGCGCTTTCCAGGACGAAGCTGCCGCGTTCCAAGGCGGCGTCGCCGACGGGGAAGATGCTCTGCGGCAGACGACCTTCGAGCAATGCGACATCGTCCGGATGAACACGCAGCAGCGCGGCTTCCTGCGCGTCCGCCATCAGGTCGATCGCCGCCTCGATCCGGCCGGCCAGCCGCTCGCCATCGACACCGATTTCGCCGACCAGCTTGGTGACCAGGACCAGCACGGTCTGGCGCAACTGCTCGGCCACGGCCTGGCGGTCGACACGCGAGGAAATGGCCTGGGCGATCGCGTCGATCAACTGGCCGTCGCGGGCCTCGGCTTCGGCGCGGGCCTGGAATTGCTGCGCGGCGACGGCCATCCCCTCGGCATAGCCTTCGGCATGGCCGGCCGCGTGCGCCGCGCCGATCGGATCGTGCATCGTCTCGCCGGGCGCGTCGTTGCACGCGCCGAACGGGTCCCAGCCCTCGGTCGGGTCATGATCGCGATTGGCGGGATGGAAATGGCGCGGCTGACCGGCACCATGTGCGTCCGACGCCGATGCGCCATCGCCCATCGGCGCGCGGGCGCGGAAGGACACGGGACCGCCATCGCCGCTGAGGCCGATGCCCGGCATGCCCGAGGGCGCGAAACCACCCGGCGGCATGAAGGCGCGTTGCAGCGCGGCCGCCGCATCGTGACGCGCGGAGAAACCAGCGACGAAATCAGACATAATCGTCCTCGCCTCCGCCCATCATGATCGTGCCTTCCTTGGCCAAGTTGCGCGCGACGGTGATCATCGCCTTCTGCGCCTCCAGCACCTCGGACAGCTTCATCGGCCCGCGCGACTCGATCTCGTCGCGGATACCGGCCGCCGCACGTGCCGACATGCAGCCCAGGAAGCGTTCGCGCGCCGCCTCGTCCGCGCCCTTGAGCGCGCGGGTGAGGATCTCGCCATCGACGTTGCGGATGAGCGTGCCCAAATTCTTGTCGTCCATGTCGAGCAGATTCTCGAAGATGAACAGCGCTTCCTCGATCTGCTTGGCGACGTCGCGGTCGATCTTGAACAGCTTGGGCATGACCCGCTGTTCGGTCGCCTTGCGCGCGCTCGACAGGATCTTGGCCGCCTCGCGCGAACCGCCCAGCGCCAGACCCTGGCCGCCGCTACCGCCCTCGCTCCAGCGCTGGAGCACCGCGTTCAGCGTCTCGATCGCCTGCGGCGTCACCGGACCCAGCCGGGCGACACGGTGAAGGATATCGGGCTGCATGGCATCGGGCAGCAGTTCCAGGACCTTGCCGGCGACCACGGGGTCGCAATTGGCGATCAGGACCGCGCCGATCTGGGGATGCTCCTTCTCGACGATCTTGGCGATGTCGACCGGATCGAGCCAGCCGAGCATCTCGATCTCGCACTGCGCCTTGGGCGGCATGATACGCGACAGCACACTGCCGGCACGTTCGGGACCGAGCGCGCGGTTCATCAGGCTTTCGACCATCGGCTTGGGCTGGAAGGCGATCGAGGCGCGGGCCCGGGCACAGCCGACGAAATCGTCGAGCACGAAGCCGACATCCTGCTCGCTGACATCGGCGATCGAATACATCGCCTTGCCCAGTTCGCGGACCTCGTCGGGCTCCAGCTTCTGCAGGATGGCCGAGGCTTCCTCCTCGCCGACCAGCATCATCAGCACCGCAGCGCGTTCGACGCCCGAATAGACGCGGCCTCCTTCGGATGCGGTCACCGTCACGACTGCGCCTCCGATCGGATCATGTCACGTATGGCGAGCGCGGCGCGCGCCGGATTGTCGCGGGTGAAGCCACGCACCTTGACGATGCGATCGTCGAAATTGTTCGTCTCTTCGATCTCGTCGAGCGTGACGGCGGGCTGGATCGCGATCTGCTCGGGCAGCGGCTGGCCATCGGCGTCGACGCGAGGAGCCCCACCTTGAGCCGCTGTGGCCGTGCCATCGGCGGCACCCATGGGCAGCGCCTTGGCGGCCTCGGCCTCATCCTTCTTCTTCGTCATCGCCTTGACCAGCGGGCGCACGCCCAGCAGCAGGACGAGGAGCGCGATGACCAGCGCGGTGGCGTTGCGCGCCACGATCGGCAGCCAGCTATTGTCGTACCAGGCGCGCTTGTCCTCGACGCCTGCGTCGGCGAACTTGCGGCTGATCACGGTGACATTGTCGTTGCGCTGCTGATCGAAGCCGACCGCCGACTTCACCAGATCGGAAATCTGGGTGATCTCCATCTGGCTGCGCTTGCCCGTGGCGGGGTCGCGCAGCAGGACGGCAACGGTCAGCCGCTTGATCGAACCCGGCGCGGCGCGGGTCACCGAAACCTGCTTGTTCAGGTCATAGGCACGCTGGAAGGCATCGGACTGCTTTTCCGGGTTCAGGCCCGGACCACCCGCGACCGGCTTGCCATCGGCGGGCGGTGCCCCATTCGCGCCATTGGCGGCCTGCGGTTGTTGCAGGGTGCTGGCGGGCGGCGGCGTGTTGGACAGGGCGCCCGGAATGCCACCCGGCGGGGTCGGATCCTTCTGATTGCCGGTCCAGTTGCCGGTTTCGGCGCGCAGCGCACCGTCCTTGTCATAGCGTTCGCTGGTCGCGCTGGTTTCGTCGAGATTGACATCCGCCTGCACCTCGGCGGTGAAATTGCCCGCGCCGACCAGCGGGGTCAGCAGCTGGATCAGCTGGGTACGGTATTTCTCTTCCAGGCGGCGCTGGAAATCGATGCGGCGATCGTCACCGCTCGCGCCGTCCGCGCCCTTCTTGGAGAGAAGGCCGCCCATCTGGTCGACGACGGTGACGTCCTCGGGCTTCATCCCTGGCACCGACGAGGCGACGAGATTGATGATCGACTGGACCTGCGCCTCGGACAGCGCGCGCCCGGCATTGAGCTTGAGCACCACCGACGCCGACGGCGACGCCTTGTCGCGGACGAAGACCGACGCCTCGGGCATGGCGAGATGCACGCGCGCCTCGGCGACCGCATCGATCTCCTCGATCGAGCGGGCCAGTTCGCTCTCGCGCGCCTGGCGAAGGCGTTCGCCCTCGACCGCGCGGCTGACGCCCATCGGCAACTGGTCGAGGATCGCATAGCCACCGGGCGCCTGTTTCGGCAGGCCCTGACCCGCCAGCAGCATCCGCGCCTTCGAGTAATCCTCCTCGTTCACGGTCAGCGCGCCGGTGCCGTCGTTGATCTTGCTCTTGATGTTCGCGGCCGACAGCGCGGTGGTCACCGCCTGCTTGTCCGCGTCCGAGAGATTTTCGAACAGCGTCTTCTGCGGCGGGCTCGACAGCGCCATCCAGGCGAGTGCGGCGGCGGCGACCAGACCGATCAGCAGCGCCATCGGCGCCGAGCGGCGGACGGCGGGCTGCGCCATCACCGATTTGATCTGGCGAAGCGGGTTGGCGAATTTTTCCGGCAAAGGCGGCAGCGCGGTTGCGGAATTGGTCGATGCGGGGGTGAGGGCAGTGCTCATCTTACACCGGCATGCTCATGATGTCCTTATAGGCGGACAGGAGTTTGTTACGGACTTGCAGCGTCGCCTCGAACCCGACCGAGGCCTGCTGGCGGGCCATCATCACCTTGGCGATGTCGACGGTTTCGCCGCGTTCGTAGGATTCGGACAGGCGGGCGGCCTGCTGCTGGCCTTCGTTCACGCCCTTCAGCGCGGATTCCAGCGTATCGGCAAAGCTGGTCGGCGGGGCGACCGGCTGAGTCTGGGCGGCCTGTGCCGCTTGGTTGGCACCGGCCTGGCTTGCCGCCTTGAGCGCTTGATTGCGTTCCAGGATCTGCGCCCGAAGCGCCATCACCCGGTCGACGCTCATCGCGCCGCCGACACCGCCGACGCTCATGCCATCATGGCCCGGCTAGACGGGCGGATGATCTCCTCGCCCTGCTCGCGCGCCTTGGCGAGGCGGTAGCGCAGCGTGCGCTCCGAGATGCCGAGGCGCTTGGCCGTTTCCAAACGATTGCCGCCGCAGGCAGCCAGCATCTCGCGGATTGCGGCGAACTCGCTCATCTGCACGACCTTGCCCAGCGTGGCTTCCGCGGTCGTCACGGTCAGCGGGGTCTCGTCGGTGTCGTTGGCAACCATCGGGCGGTCGAACACGATATGCTCGGGCTCGATCGTCGCCCCGCCGGCGAACAGGAGGGCGCGCTGGATGACGTTTTCCAGCTCGCGGACATTGCCGGGCCAGTTGTGCATCGCCAGCTTCTCGATCGCGGCGACGCTGGGCCAGGGCATGACGGCGCGGCTGGCGGCGTGGCGCAAGATCATCGTCGCGGCGAGCGCGGGAATGTCCATGCGACGCTCGTTCAGCGACTTGGTCGTCAGCGGGAAGACCGACAGGCGATAGTACAAGTCGGCGCGGAACCGGCCGGCGGCCACTTCGGCCTGCAGGTCACGGTTGGCGCAGGCGATGACGCGGACGTCGACGGACTGCGGCATCGACGCGCCGAGCGGGATCACCTCGCGCTCCTGCAGCACGCGCAGCAGCTTGGCCTGGAGCTGGAGCGGCATCTCGGCGATCTCGTCGAGCAGCAGCGTGCCGCCATCGGCCGCACGGAAGAAACCTTCGCCCGCCTGTGCCGCGCCGGTGAACGCACCCTTCTGGTGACCGAAGAGCAGCGCTTCGAGCATCGATTCCGGCAAAGCGGCACAGTTGATCGCGACGAAGGGCTTGCCGGCACGGGGCGACTGGGCATGGATGGCGCGGGCCACCACTTCCTTGCCGGTGCCGGTGGGGCCGTTGATCAGGACGGTGATGTCGGCCTGCGCCACCCGCTCGGCCAAGGTGAAGAGGGCCAGGCTCTCCGGGTCGGCGGCGGTCGGCATCTCCGGCCCGGCGACGAGCGCGCGGACGAAGCTGTTGCCGACGCCGGCTTCGCTCGCCGGATAGGTCACCATGGCGGGGCGGCCGCCCTGTGCCGGGGTGAGGGCGGGGACGGGGCCGTCATTGACGATGACGGTGCGTGCCGGATGCGCGATCGCATCGCCCTCGGTCACCAGGGCGGTATCGCCCGGCAAGAAAGCGGCACCGGGTTCGGCAATCGCCAGGCCCTGCGCACGCAGCGCGGAGATCAGCGCGTATTTCTGCTTAACCAGCGCAGCGGAGGGGTGAATCGACGACATCAGGCATCAGTCCTTTCGTGACTCGCTAATGCCCTCTCCTTGGTAAAGCCGTGGTTAATCCCCGCCGCTTGCCGGCAAGTTTTTTCCGGGCGCGACGCGCGCCCGTATGTGTGCTCGCGACGCGCCACCGCGCGCGCGACGGGGCCGGCAAAACCGGCAAGGCGACCGGCAAAAATTTGCATGGGACCGGCTAAAGCCTGCCGGAAAGCGGCCGTTACTCCACTTGGCGGCTCGGTGGTCCAGAGGGGACACAGACGGATCGCCGAGCAGATATGGAGACAAGACATGACCGTTATTGCCAGCAATGTCAGTGCTTTGCGTGCAACTTCCGCATCGACCTCGGCGCAGAATGCGCTCAGCGTCTCGATGCAGCGCCTGTCGACCGGCAGCCGCATCAACTCGGCGAAGGACGATGCCGCCGGTCTGGCGATCAGCAACTCGATGACCGCGCAGATCAAGGGCATGGCGCAGGGCATCCGCAACTCGAACGACGGCATTTCGATGGCGCAGACGGCGGAAGGCGCGCTGAACGAAGTGAGCAACATGCTGCAGCGCATGCGTGAGCTGAAGGTTCAGTCCTCGAACGGCACCTATTCGAACGACGACAAGGCGAACATCACCAACGAGCAGACCTCGCTGGCCGCGCAGATCAAGTCGGTGGTTCAGAACACCAAGTTCAACGGCAAGACGTTGTTCGACGCGACGGCCGCCACCGCAGCGGTGAAGATCCAGACCGGCGCGACCACCGCCGACTCGGTCGACATCAACCTGCGCGACCTGACCGCGACCTATGCCGCCGGCACGGGTGGCGCGGCCGACACCGGCTCGCAGCTGAGCGCTGTCGTCGACTTCGACGCCGCCGCCACGACCCCGCTGAAGTCGGACACGCTGGCGAACTATGACAACGCCATCGCCGACGTGTCGAAGATCCGGGCTGGCCTGGGCGCGGTGCAGAACCGGCTCCAGTCGGCGGTCAACAGCGCGACCTCGAACATGATCAACCTGACCGAAGCGCGCAGCCGCATCCAGGACACCGACTTCTCGGAAGAAACCACCGCGCTCGCCAAGGCGCAGATCCTGAGCCAGGCGTCGACCGCGATGCTGAGCCAGGCCAACCAGTCGCAGCAGGGCGTGCTGAAGCTCCTCGGCTAATCGCCCTGGGCGAATGCCGACCGCGGTTATCCCCTCGGTCGCGGAAGGTGGACCCCCCGGTACCTTATAATAGGGTGCCGGGGGGCTCCGCCCGAAAAAATGCGCCCATTTCACTTTTTCTCTAAAGCACGGTTCCAAGCGGTCGTTACCCGTCTTGGCAGCTCGACCTTCGCCTTGGGGGCGGCGGAGAGCTCCGGCTTTGGAGAACGACCATGACGGTTATCGCCAGTAATATTTCGGCGTTACGCGCATCGAGCGCCAACGGCGCCGCGACGGAAGCGCTGAACGTGTCGATGCAGCGCCTGTCCACCGGCAAGCGAATCAATTCCGCAAAGGACGATGCCGCCGGCCTCGCCATCGCCGCCTCGATGACCTCGCAGGTGCGCGGCATGAACCAGGCCATCCGCAATTCGAACGACGGCATCTCGATGGCGCAGACCGCCGAAGGCGCGCTGGACGAGGTGAGCAACATGCTCCAGCGGATGCGCGAACTGGCGGTGCAGAAGGCCAACGGCATCTATTCCACCAATGACAAGGCGAACATCACCGCCGAGCAGAATGCGCTGGCGTCGCAGGTGTCGAATATTCTGTTCAATACCCAGTTCAATGGCCAGAAGCTGCTCGACGGTTCGGCAGGTGCGTCCGGGGTCGTGGCCATCCAGGCTGGCGCGAACACCAGCGATGCCATCAACATGACCTTCAGCAACCTCACCATCGACGCTGACATCACTGGGGCCATCGATGTCGTCGATCCGGCCACCGGACCCAGCACCATCGCCGCCGCTGCGACGCTGGAGAAGTTCGACTCCGCCATCGGTAAGGTCGCCAACATCCGCGCAGGGCTAGGCGCCACGCAGAACCGGCTTCAGTCGGCGGTCAACAACCTGACTTCGAACGTCACCAACCTGACCGACGCGCGCAGCCGCATCGAGGACACCGATTTCTCGGCCGAAACCACCGCGCTCGCCAAGGCTCAGATTCTGAGCCAGGCGTCGACCGCGATGCTGAGCCAGGCCAACCAGTCGCAGCAGGGCGTGCTCAAGCTGCTCGGTCAGTAACAACCGGTTCCTGAGCGCCCCGGCACCGCGCCCCCACTCGGGTGGCGGGGCCGACCGGCCACGAGTCTCTCGCAGGTCGGTTCGCAGGACAAACCCCGGCGGCAGTCATGCCGCCGGGGTTTACTTGCAATTGGGAAAGCCGCACCTCAATCGGCGCGCAGCACGATCGCCGGCGATGTCCGCCCCGCTCGCCAGGCGGGATAAAGGCTGGCCAAGATGGCGCCGGCCATCACGCTGAAGGCGATGACGGCCAGCTCGCGCGCCGAAATGCCGATCGGCAAAGACAGAAACACGTCCCATTCCGCCTGCCGCGCCGGCGACAGATGACGCACGCCCGCGACGATCGCGCCGCGCTGCGTCAGCAGGGCGGCGGCAAGCGTCAGGCCGATCCCTGCCCCGATCAGCGCGATGATGCTGCCTACGGTGGCAAAGATCCGCATGATGCTGGCGGCCGATACCCCCATGGTGCGCAGGATGGCGATCTCGCGCCGCTTGGCCCGCGCGAGCAAGGTCATCGACGACAGGATGTTGAACAGCGCGACCAGTGTCACCAGCCCGACCGCGATCGTCATCCCGATCTTTTCGGTGACGAGCGCCGCCAGCAGCGCCCGATTCGCCTGCCGCCAACTGGTGATCGGATAGCCGGGGCCAAGTCGCCGCTGGATGGCTGCCCTCACCGCCGCTTCCCGGTCGGCGCCGGTCAGCACCACGGCGACGCGGCGGGTCACCACCGCATCGTCCTTCAGGACAGGCAGCGAGTCGAGCGGAGCGAACAGCGTCACCTGCTCGCCGCCCTGATCGTCATCGGGATAGAAGGCCGCGATCCGCGCCGGGGTCAGATCGAGCGACAGGGTGCGCTCGGGGCCGACATTCACCCGGCCGATCGCGACCGGATCGCCCGGGAACAGCCCTAGTTGCAGCGCGGCATTCTGACCGATTGCCACGGCACCCGCCGGGTCGGGGCTATGCGCTAGCGCCGAGCGCATCGTCGGCACGAGTCTATAGAGTGTGCGCGGGTCGCGGCCCTGTACTTTCACAGGCGTGATACGGCCGTCGATCGACAGCCCGGCGGTGACCTCGCGAATCGGCTCGGTACGCGCGACGCCGGGCAGGCGGGCGATCATCGCGGCGACCTGCCCCATGGTTCGCCTGGCGTCGGGTGGCACCCCAATGCTGAGATGCCCGTCGACGGGCGCGACGCTGTCGGCCAATTTGGTCTGCGCGCCGTTCATGACCGCGATGACCAGAACCAGCGCGGCGACACCGATCATCACACCGGTACAGCCGATCGCGGCAACGAGCAGGACGAGCCGCCCGCCGGCCCCTGGCCAGAGATAGCGCGCGATCAGATGGCGTTCATGGCGCGCAAGCACCGTCTTCCCCCAAACATGGGGGAAGTGCTTAGGCGCAGAGGCGCGGCTCGCCTAACCAATTTATGGGGGCGGCCCTTGCCGCCCCCGAAAAGCCGGATCTTAACGCTGTGCGGACAGCGCCTTTTTCAACCGGGCATGCGCCGCGCTCTTGATCTGGCAGACGCGCGCCGCGCCGACGCCCAGCACCTGGCCGATTTCCTCCAGATTGAGTTCCTCGACATAATAAAGCTGGATCACCATCGCCTCGCGCTCGGGCAGCGACGCGATCGCGGCGATCAGCGCGTCGCGCAGGTCGCTTTCGGCGAGTTGCTCGAAGGCGTCGGGGGTGTCGTCGGCGAACCAGGGGAGGTCGTCGGCATAGACGTCGTCGATCGGCTCCATCCGCACGGCCTCGGCCGTCTTATAGTCGGTGCGCAGCTTTTCGGTCGTGACGCCCAGCTTCTCGGCCACCGCCTCGTCGGTCGGGACCTGGCCCGCGACCTGCGACAGCGCGGTCACCGCCTCGTGATACTGGCGGCGGCGGCGCATCGCGCCGCGCGTCGTCGTCGCCTGGCGGCGCAGTTCGTCGATCATCGCGCCGCGCAGACGCGCCTTCAGATAATGGCCGAACTCGACCCCGCGCTCCTCGAACGAGGCGGCGGCCTCGACCAGCGCGACCAGGCCGACCTGGACCAGATCCTCGACCTCGATCAGGCTCGACATCGATCCATGCACATGCCACGCGATCCGGCGGACCAGCGGCAGGTGTTGACGGATGATCGCATCCGCCTCGATCCCGCCACGCCGACGCGGTGCCGGGCGATAGGTGATCGGCTGGTCGGCGACCGTGGGGTTGGCGAGTGCCGGGTCGAAATTGACCGGGTTGATCGCCTGGGCGTTCAGGAACGCGCCGCTCAAGGGGTGCGCGCTCATGCCGCCAGCGCCTGCGGTGCGCCGATCACGGCGACGACCTCGACCGCCTTCTCCTCGGGCACCTCGAAGAAGGACAGGACCGGCGTGTCGGGCAGGCAGGTGCGCAGCAGCTTGCGCATCGCGATCCGCACGCCCGGCTGGACGACCAGCGCGAAGGGCTTGGCCTCGGCGAGCAGCGGCTGCGCGGCATGGGTCAGTGCCTCGGTGATGCGGCGGCCCAGATCGGGCTCGATCACGTGGCGGCGACCGGTATCGGCGCGCATCGCCTGGGCGAGCAGCCCTTCGAGCTGACCGTCCAGCGTCATGACGCGCAGCGGCTCGCGCATGCCACACAGCTTCTGGATGATGAGCGCGCCCAACTGCGGCCGGATCAGCTCGACAATCTCTTCGGCGTCGAGCGTCTTCTGGGCCGCCACGGCGATCGCGCTGGCGATGCGGCGGAACTCCTTCAAGGTGATATTCTCCGAAAGAAGGCCCTTGAGAACCTGGGTCAGGGTGGTGAGCGGCAAAGGATTGGGGCTGAGCGAGGCGGCGAGTTGCGCGGCGCGCTCCTTCAGCCCGTCGAGCAGCGACTGGACCTCGTCGGGGCCGAGCAGCTCGGCGGCGTTCGAGGACAGGATGTGGTTCAGGTGCGTCGCCATGACGGTGCCCGGATCGACGACGAGGTAGCCCATGCCGGTGGCGGCATCGGCGTCGCCCTTCAGGATCCAAGTGGCGGGCAGGCCGAAGGTGGGGTCCTTGACCGGCTTGCCGTTGAGCGTGCCAAAGGCCTGGCCGGTGTCGAGCGCCAGCATTTCGTCGGGCGACACCTGATCCTCGGCGGCGACGACGCCGTTGATGATGATCCGGTAGTTATACGGCCCGAGATTGATGTCGTCGCGGACCCGCGCCTGCGGCACGACGAAGCCGAGATCCTTGGACAACTGTCGGCGGACACCGGTGATGCGGGCCATCAGCGGCGCACCGCGACGCTCGTCGACCAGCGGCACCAGGCCGTAACCGATGTCGATATGCACCTGCATCCCGTCGATCACCTCGTCCCAACCGATGCGCGAGGGATCGACCGGCTCGGCGGCGGGGGGCGGGGGGACGGGGACCGGCCGCTTCTCGATCTGGCGCAGTTTCCACGCGGTGAACCCGGCAATGGCGGCGGCGGGCAGCAGGATCATGTGCGGCATGCCCGGCAGCATGCCCAGCAGGCCCAGGATGACCGCGACCGGCAGCCAGGTCTTGGACGCGCCGAACTGTGAGCCGATCTGGCCGGCCAGGTCCTTGTCGGACGAGACGCGGGTGACGATGGCGGCGGCAGCGATCGACAGCATCAGCGAAGGAAGCTGCGCGACCAGCGCGTCACCGATCGCGAGCAGGATATAGGTCTTGGCCGCGTCGGCCACGCCCATGCCATGGCTGACCGGACCCAGGATCAGGCCGCCGATGATATTGGCCGCCAGGATCAGCATCGCGGCGACCGCGTCGCCCTTCACGAACTTGGACGAGCCGTCCATCGAGCCGTAGAAATCGGCCTCGGTGGACACCTCGACGCGGCGCGCCTTGGCCTGGTCGGGGGTGATCAGGCCGGCGTTCAGATCGGCGTCGATCGCCATCTGCTTGCCGGGCAAGGCGTCCAGGGTGAAGCGCGCCGACACTTCGGACACGCGCCCTGCGCCCTTGGTCACGACGATCAGGTTGATGATCATCAGGATCGCGAAGACGAAGAGGCCGACGACATAGTCGCCGCCGATCAGGAAGGTGCCGAACGCCTCGATGACGTGGCCCGCCGCGCTCTCGCCCTCATGGCCATGGACCAGCACGATGCGGGTCGAGGCGACGTTGAGGCCTAGGCGGAACAGGGTCGCGAACAGGAGGACGGTCGGGAAGGCCGAGAAGTCGAGCGGCTTTTCGGCGTTCAGTGCGACCATCAGCACCGCGAGGCTGATCGCGATATTGGCGACGAAGAAGATGTCGAGCAGCGCCGGCGGGATCGGCACGACCATGACGAGCACCAGCAGCAGGATCGCGGCGGGCAGGGCCATGGTGCGGCCATTGGCGAAAAGCTTGCCCATCGCTTAGCCCCCCATGCTCGCCAGCATCATGTACGCCAGCCGGGCGTGGTCGGGCTTGGGCCGCAACAGGCTGTCGCCCGTGGCATTGGCGGTCGCAGCCCCGCGCAGGCCCAACTGGTTCATCGTGCTGGTCGCCCAGGCGAGCGCGTCGCTGGCGCTTTCATTATTGCCGGTGACGACGGTCGCGTCGCCCTGACCCTGCAGCGCCAGCGCCTGGGCAGCGAACTGCATGTTGGCGGCGCGGGTCGCGTCGCTGTCCGCCGAGCTGCCGGCCAGCTTGTTGGCGAACCGGTCATAGATGTCGGCGACGGTGCGCGGCTGGCCGTTCGCGGCATAGAAGACCGAGCGGTTGGCGCGCGCGGCGGCGGGGAACAGCGCGGCACCCGTCGTCTGCGGGCTGGAGGCCAGCTTGGACAGGAACTTGGTCGCGCCGCCCAGGCCCAGGAAATGCGCCATATACAGGTCGGTGCCGTTCGTTTCGCGGCCCAGCGTCGATTCCAGCGCGGCCTTGTTGTCGGAGGCATGTTCGGCGGCCATTAGCGAGGCGGCGGTGGGGTCGTTGCGCAGCCCCATCACCGCGGCCCGCGCGCCGCCGCTGACATAATAGCGCCCGCCCGACTGGCCGATCGCATCGGCGGCCCAGCCCATCCCATGTTCGGCGCCATGCTTCTTGAGCACGGCGAGCCAGCTCTGCTCGACGAACTGATAGAGCCCCGAGGCGGAGGAGGTGCCGGCGCGCGCATTGGCGTTCAGCCCGGACTCGAGCTTGGCCTGGCCCAGCAGATAGCCGAAATCGACCCCCGTGCGGCTGGAGGCCAGCGCGATCGCCGACTGGATCCGGGATTGAGAGACGGGTTGGACGGTCATGCTGTTTGGTAAATGCCCTTGTTCGGGCTTCACTCAGCAAAGGCCGTGCCAGTTTTTGCGTCGGTCCAGGGGCGGAATCAAAAAGGCCCGGAAAACCGTGGGTTTACGGTGTTCGGGGCCTTGGTCGGCAAGGGTAGAGGGGCAGAGAGATCGTGGGTTTCGGCAAAACGGCAAGCGCTTGCCGGCCGGCAACGGCAAATAGGACGATCAGGCGTAGGCGCGCATCATCGGGCGATAGCCGCCCCCGGCATCGCCGGTCAGCGTCTGCAGCTTGCGCCGCACATTGGCCGCCATCAGGTTCACATAGATGCGGCAGGTCTCGTTCAGGCGATTGGCCTCGTCGGCGAGCTCGCGCAGGTCGGGACCGGCCGGACCGGTGCCGAGCGAGGCGACATCCTCGATCGCGGCCAGCTTTTCGGTGGTAGCGCGTTCCAGCGCGACGACGTCGTTCGACTTCAGGGCCGCGATTTCACGATGAAGGGCCTCGATGACCCGGATCAGAGCGTCACGCCGCGTCATTTACCATTCCAGTCGAGCTTCAACGCGATCATCTGGTCGGCGATGGTCGCCGGCAGGATCGGGAAATTGCCGTTGGCGATCGCCTTCTTAATCTCGGCGATCCGGTCCATATCGACCGGCGGTTCGGCGGCCAGCGTGCGGGCTAGATTGCCCACCCCGCTCGTCTCGCCCATCGCCTTGGCGGGCGTTGCGGCGGTCTGCGCTTCCGCGGCGAGCGCGCCGGGACGCGACACGCCGGCGATCCGCGCGACCCTCGTTTCCCCGGCACTGAGCCTTGTTACATCGACCATGTCCGCACCCGTTGGTTTCGCTGACATGGGGTATAACGGCCCCGGGCCGGGAATCTTTAGCGGGAATTTACGGACCCCCGCGCATTTCTGCCAATCATTCCGACCAGCCGGGCAGGGTGGCGCGGCCGCTGGCCAGCGCGACCGCCTGGATCGGTTGGCGCGCGGCGTCGATGCGCACCGGGAAATGGCCGCCGGGCGCGGCATCGGCCATCGCAACCCCTTCGCGGGTAATGGAAAATCCGTCCGAGCCGGCCTCGATCACGACGGGGTCTCCGCGCCGGATGACGGGTTCGGCCTTCACCGCGATGGCGGGCATGGCGCGCGGCGCGGCGGCGGGGCGGGGCGCGCTGAGCACCGGCACGAAGATCCGCCATTGGGGGCCTGCGCAATTAACCACGACGGCATCATGCGCCTCGGTCCGCCAGGACAGCGATACGGTGGCGCACTGCGCGAGCTTCAGCCGGGTGTCGACCGGCGCCCGCGCCCCGCCCTCTACCCCGATCGGTCGGCCGGTAAAGGTGGCGACGGCGGCGTCGAGCGCGCCGATATCCTGGAAATTGGCGGCACCCGCCAGCAACAGGGAGAGGATCATTGGTGTCTCCGTGATGGTTCGCCGGCAAAGACCAAGGTGACCATCGCGATGCGCTGGCCGGGCTTTGCGGCGGTGGAAAGGATCAGGCGGTCGACGGCGGCCGGACCGATCAGCGCGGCGGCGGCGCGCGCACGATCGGCGGCGAGGACCACCGCGCTATGGGTGACGGGATCGACATCGGCGGCACTGCCATCGGTGGCGCCGACGACCGACAGCCGGACGCGCGGATCGGCCAGCGCCTCATGCGCCCAGGGGACGAAGAGCACGTCGGGGTCGACCGGTGTCGCCGAGCCGGGCGCGAAGCGCAGCGCGGCGGCCGCCACCGGCATGGCGGGTGGTGGTTCGGGCGGCAGGCGCATCGCCTGGTCGACCAAGGACTTGCTCGACCCGAATTGCGCGCGCAAGCCGTTGAGCAGCGCCGGCCGGCGCTCCGTCCCCGTCGCCTGAACGAGAACCAGGAAGCCGACCAGCAGCAAGGCGAGGTCGGCCAGGGTGACGAGCCAGATGGGCCGCGCGGGCGCGGCTTCGGGAAAGACGGGATCGGTCATGCCACGCTCACCAGATTGGGGCCGCCGCCGGGCTTGCCGGGGGTGAGGGGCGTGCGCCCCGGACGCGGTGCCTCGCGCGCGGCGAGCAAGGCCAGCGGGGCGACGAGGCGGGTGCGCTCGAACGCCTCGATCCGGGCGGCACGGCGCAGACGGATGGCGATGGGCTGTGCGACCAGATTGGCGAACAGCGCGCCATAGAGCGTGGCGAGCAGCGCGATCGCCATCGCGCCGCCGATCCGCTGAGGGTCGTTCATCGTCGCGAACATGGCCGCCAGACCGATCAGCGTGCCGACCATGCCCATGGCGGGGGCGGCTTCGGCCGCACCGGCCCAGATATCGGCGATCGCGACATGTCGTTCGACCCGACCCTGACGCGCCATGGCGAGCCGGTTCGTGACGGATTCGGCACCTTCGCCATCGACGATCGCGGCGATCGCCTCGGCCAGGTCGGGATCGGTAATGACCGATCGGTCGAGCGTCAGCACGCCGTGGCGTTTGGCGACGCGCGACAGATGCGCGATCTGCTCGACCAGCGGATCGGCCGAGAAGGGCCGGCGGATCAGCACCGTCAAAGCCCGTACCGCTCGCCGCGCATCCCCCCAGGGCGTGCGCAGCAAGGTGGCGATCAAGGTCCCGCCCAGCACGATGGCAAGCGCGGCCGGATCAAGGAACTGGTGAAGCGGTGGCAAAGCGATCATGCGCGTCTCCCTGCAAGGGGCGGGCCAAATGATCTTAGGCGGCCAAGCCGACGGTCGGCTCAGATGGATTCCTCCCC
>NZ_BBJS01000024.1 GCF_000739895.2 Sphingomonas paucimobilis NBRC 13935 | reverse complement strand
CCACCTCCCCTTGCAGGGGAGGAAAAATCTACCGCGTTATCCCGCCCGCATAGGGCAGCGTCGCCTCTTCCGCATTGGGCGCCTTGCTGAACAGCGCACGATCCGCCGGGCCGAACGCCCAGCGCCACAGAACCAGCAGATAGGTCGCCGCGATCGCCGGTTCGCCGAACAGCAATTCGGCCCATTCCAGACGCTTGGGCAGCAGCGTGAAGGCGCCACCCACGATGATCGCCGCCCCGGTCGCCCAGACCAGCGGCCAGCGGAAGGGGGAGACGGGGGCCTGCAAGATCCCCGACAGCACCCGCGCCTTGATGACCGAGGTGATCGCCACGCTCACCGCCAGCGCCACCGCCGGACCCGCCGCCTGCCACGTCTCGGGCCAGCCCAGCGAACGCATGCCGAGGATCAGCGCGAAGCTGAGTCCGATCTGCACCCCCAGCATCGCGATCGAGATCATCAGGTTGCGATGCCGCGCCGTATAGACCAGCGCCGATTCACACACCGCGCCGGTCGAGGCCAGCAGCTCGGCGAACAGCAGAAAGGCGAGCGCGGCGGTGCCGGAGACGAATTGCGGGCCAACGACGCCCATCACCGCCTCGCCCGGGATCGATCCCATCAGCGCCAGGCACCCCTGCGCCGCCATGATCCAGAAAGCGACCTGCCGCACCTGCCGCGCGATCGCGCCCATATCGCCATTGGCCAGGCTCTGGGTGATGACGGGACCGAGGATCGGGTCGAAGCTGGTCTTCAGCTTTTGCGGCAGCGAGGAGACCTGCTGCGCCATATAATAGATGCCGACGATGCGCGGCTCGAACATCACGCCCAGGATGAAGCGGTCGACATTGCGCGTGCCCCATTCCAGCGCGTCGGCCCCCGCCAGCGGCGCATTGGCGCGGGCGAGCGCGAAGACGCGGGCCAGATGCGGGCTCCAGCCCCGGGGCAGGCCATAGCTGCGCAGGAACGGCACCAGGCTGGCGATCAGCGCGGCGATCATCGAGGCGACATAGGACAGGACCAGCCCGTCGCGGATCGTGAAGAAGGAGAAGATCCAGGCGGCGATCGATACCGTCCAGGGCTCGACCACCGCACGCGCGGTCACCGCCGCCTTGACGTTCAGGCGATAGGCGAGCGCGGCCAGGCTGACATCGGACCAGGCGATGGCGACGATGATCGCGGGCAGCCAGCGGTCGAGCCCGCCGATCGCGCTATTGGGATAGACCAGCTCGGGGAAGAGGAAGAGGAAACAACTCGCCGCGATCGAGACGAGAAAGGCCAGCGCCATCGCGTCCCATACGACATGGGCATGCGGCCGCTCGGTCGAGGCCAGCGCCTGCGCCAGGCCCCGCTTCATGCCCAAGGTCGCGATCAGCGCCGCCAGTTCGACGACCACGACGGCGATCGCGAAGCGCCCGACCAGATCGGGGCCATAGATGCGACCGGCGATGAACAGAAAGGGGATGCGCGCCGCCAAGCGCAGGACGAAGCCCGCGATATTGGTGCGCCCCCCCTTGGCGAGCGTATCGATGTCCTGGCTTTGCGCCATCAGCGGGCGCGGGACCCGTGCCGGAGGAAAAGGGGGCTCAATGCGCCGCCCCCCAATTCTTGCCCACCCCGATTTCGACGCCCAGCGGCACCGACAGTTTCACCGCCGGTTCGGCGGCGCCCGCCATCACCTCGCGGATCACCGCGCCGGCGGCCTCGGCATCGGCTTCGGGCGCCTCGAAGACGAGTTCGTCGTGCACTTGAAGCAGCATCCGCACATGGCCGAGGCCGGCGGCGGCGAGCGCGGGTTCCATGCGAACCATGGCGCGCTTGATGATGTCGGCGCTGGTCCCCTGGATCGGCGCGTTGATCGCGGCGCGCTCGGCCCCCTGCCGTTCGCCCTGATTGCGCGAGGCGATGCGCGGGAAATGCGTCTTGCGGCCGAACAGGGTTTCGGTGAACCCCTTCTCGCGCACCGACGACAGCGTCTCGGCGATATAGCGGTTGATGCCGGGGAAACGCTCGAAATAGCGGTCGATCATCGCTTGCGCCTCGTCCGCCGATACGTCGAGGCGGCCGGCGAGGCCCCAGCGCGAAATGCCATAGAGGATGGCGAAGTTGATCGTCTTGGCGCGCCCGCGCGTGTCGCGATTGACCTCGCCGAACAGCTCTTTTGCGGTCAGGCTGTGGATGTCGTCGCCATTCGCGAATGCGTCGCGCAGGGCGGGAACGTCCGCCATATGCGCGGCGAGGCGCAATTCGATCTGTGAATAGTCGGCGGCGATCAGGACATGGCCGTCCTCGGCGATGAACGCCTCGCGCAGCTGCCGCCCGACCTCGGTGCGGATCGGGATGTTCTGCAGGTTCGGCTCGGTCGAGGACAGCCGGCCGGTCTGCGCGCCGGTCAGGCTGTAGCTGGTGTGGACGCGGCCGGTCTTGGGGTTGATCTGCGCCTGGAGCGCGTCGGTATAGGTGCTCTTCAGCTTGGAGAGCTGGCGCCATTCCAGGATCTTGCGCACGATCTCCTCGCCGCCATCGCGGGCGAGGCGTTCGAGTTCGGTCACGTCGGTCGAATAGACGCCCGACTTGCCCTTGCGTCCGCCTTTCAGGCCGAGGCGATCGAACAGGATCTCGCCGAGCTGCTTGGGGCTGCCGATGGTGAAGGGCGTACCGGCGAGCGTATGGATTTCGCCCTCCAGTCCGGCGATCTGCCCGGCGAACTCGGTCGAAAGCTGCGACAGCCGCTCGCGATCGACCTTGATCCCGCGTCGCTCCATGTTCGCGATGACGGGCACGAGCGGGCGGTCGACCATCTCATAGACGCGGGTCGCCTGCTCCATCGGCAGCCGCGCCTTGAACCGCTTCCACAGCCGCAGCGTGACGTCGGCGTCCTCGGCGGCGTAGCGGGTGGCGGTCTTGAGATCGACTTCGTGGAAGCCGAGCTGCTTCTTGCCGGTGCCCACCACTTCCTTGAAGGCGAGGCAGGTGTGCGACAGGTGCGTCGCGGCCAGCTCGTCCATGCCGTGGCCATGAAGCCCCGCGTCGAGGTCGAAGCTCATCACGATCGTATCGTCATGCGGCGCGATGGAAATGCCGCGCTCGCCCAGCACGATCATGTCGAACTTCAAATTCTGGCCGATCTTCAGGACCGACGGGTCCTCGCACAGCGCCTTGATCCGCTCGAGCGCTTCCGCCACCGGAATCTGCACCGGCACTTCCGACAACAGGTCGGTGCCGCCATGCCCCAACGGAATGTAGCACGCCTTGTTGGGCGACAGGCACAGGCTGACCCCGACCAGTTCGGCCTGGGTCGCGTCGGTCGAGCTGGTCTCGGTATCGATCGCGATAAAGCCCTGATGGCGGGCGTCCGCCACCCACCGGTCGAGCGTCTCCAGGTCCTGCACCGTGGTATAGCCGTCGAGGTTGCACGGCTCGTCATCGTCCATCGGCGCGGCCGGGGCGGTATCTCCAGCGACGGGCGCGGGGGCGTCCTCGGTGATCTGCCCCATCTTGGCGATCAGCGAGCGGAAGCCGTGATGCTCGAGAAAGGCGCGAAGCGGCGCATCGGGGATGCTGGCGTGCAGCGCCAGTTCCTCCAGTGGCTGCGGCAGCGGCGCGTTGCACTCCAGCGTGACCAGCCGCTTGGACAGCCGGGCATTGTCGGCATGTTCGATCAGGTTGTCGCGCAGCTTGCCCTTCTTCATCTCGGGCGCGGCGGCGAGGACGGATTCCAAGTCGCCATGCTCGACGATCAGCTTGGAGGCGGTCTTCGGGCCGACACCGGGCACGCCCGGCACGTTATCGACGCTGTCGCCCATCAGCGCGAGGACATCGCCCAGCTGTTTCGGCCCGACGCCGAACTTCTCCTGAACATAGGCCTCGCCCAGACGCCGGTTGTTCATCGTGTCGAGCATGTCGAGGCTGCCATCCTCGACCAGCTGCATCAGGTCCTTGTCGCCCGACACGATCGTGACCTGCCACCCTTCCGCCATCGCGGCGCGGGCATAGCAGGCGATCAGGTCGTCGGCCTCCAGCCCCTCTTCCTCGATGCAGGGCAGCGAGAAGGCGCGGGTGGCGTCGCGGATCATCGGGAATTGCGGCACCAGATCGGGCGGGGGCGGGGGCCGGTGCGCCTTATACTGGTCGTACATCTCGTTGCGGAAGGTCTTGGACGACTTGTCGAGCACCACCGCCATATGCGTCGGCCCGTCGGCGGCGTTGATCTCGTCCACCAGCTTCCAGAGCATGGTGGTATAGCCATAGACCGCCCCCACCGGCTCGCCATGCTTGTTCGTCAGCGGCGGCAGGCGATGATAGGCGCGAAAGATATAGCCGGAGCCGTCGACGAGATAGAGATGGGGCATGGTGCGCGCGGTTTAGCGGAACAGAGAGAGGGTAAACAGTCCCTGTTATCACCGGTTTTGCCGAGATGTGGCCAATGGGCCACGCTGGGCATCCATCATTCCTTCCCGGTCATGGGAGGAATGATGTCAGTTCGCCGACAGCACCGGTCCGCGCGGTGGGCCGGCATAGCTGGCCACGGCCGCCGCGACATTCTGGATCAGTCGTTGGCGCAGTCGGATATCCTCGGTCGTGTCGCCGATCATCACCGCGATGGCGAAGCGGCGGCCGTCGGGAGCGGTCAGCAGGCCGACATCGTTGAAGCCCGCATTGCGGCGGCCCAGATCCTGGCCGGTGCCGGTCTTGTGCGCGATCTTCCAGCCCGAGGGCACGGCGGCGCGTAGACGGGCATGGCCGGTGCGCGAGGCCTCCATCGTGTCGAGCAGGATGCGGGTCGAGGTCTCGGACAACAGCTCGCCGCGCGCCAACCGGGCGAGCGCGTCGGCGATCGCGATCGGCGCGGCGCCGTCGGGCGGATCATTGACATAGGCATCGAGCGCAGCCTTGCGGGCGGCGGGATCGAGCCGGTTGCGCGCCGCCTGGAACGCACCCGCCGCCGCGAAGGCGGGTTGCCAGGTGAGGCCCGCCGTCTTCGCCTGGAGCAGCCGCTCGCCGGGGCCGAAGCGGATATCGCCCAACCGCTTGTTGGCGATCATCGTCCGCACCACCTGCGGCCCGCCGACATAGGTCAGCAGCCGGTCGTTGGCGGTATTGTCGCTCTGGGTCAGCGCGCGGGTCAGCAACTCGCCGACCGTGGTGTGATAGCCATCGCCCTTGACCAGCATCGCGATCGGCTGGTGGAACAGGGTCAGGTCCTCGCGGCGGACGACCAGCGGTTCGTCGAGCCGCGCGCGGCCCTGATCGCGCAGATCGAGCAGGGTGATCGCGACCCATAGCTTGGACACGGATTGCTGCGGCAGGCGCTGGCGCCCGCCGACTTCGACCGTCCAGCCGTCATCGACGGCGCGGACCGCAATGCCCTTCTTGCCGCTGAAGCTGGCCGACAGGCTGTTGATCGCGCTGACCAGACCGGCGGGGGCGGAGGGGCTGCGCACAGGGCGGGGCGGGGGCAGCGGCATCGAGACGGCGACCGCCGGTTCGGGAACGCTGGGGGCATGGGCGCTGGCGCTTGGCCGGCTATCCGTACCGCAGGCCGACAGGGACAGGGATGCCAGGGTCAGGAGGAGCCCGGTTGCACATACCCGCCGGACACCGTTCGATACTCGCTTCGTCACCGCCATACCCCGCTGCACCTGCGAACCCTTACCTACTGGCGAGGTTGGCGAAATCCCCCGCCTGTCCTGTTGCGACGAACGGCCGCGCGGGCGCGACAAAGCGCGAAACCCGCACAAATCAGGGGATCAGGACGGTATCGACGGCATCCGCCAGCGTCTCGGGATAATCGAGAGTATAATGCAGCCCCCGGCTTTCCTTGCGGTGCAGGGCACATCGGACGATCAGCTCGGCGGTCTGCAGCAGGTTGCGCAGCTCGATCAGGTCGGGCGTCACGCGGAAATGGCCGTAATAATCGTTGATCTCGTCGGTCAGCATGCGGATGCGGTGCTGCGCGCGCTCCAGCCGCTTGGTGGTGCGCACGATGCCGACATAATTCCACATGAAGCGGCGGATTTCGGTCCAGTTCTGCTTGATGACCACCTCTTCGTCCGAATCGGTGACGCGGCTTTCGTCCCAGGCGCGGATGGCGGGTGGCGGAGGCAGGTCATCCCAATGCTGCGCAATATGGTTGGCGCACGCCTCGCCATAGACGAAGCATTCGAGCAGCGAATTGGACGCGAGGCGATTGGCGCCATGCAGCCCGCTTTGGGTCACTTCGCCCGCCGCATAGAGGCCGGGCAGGTCGGTGCGCCCGTCGCGGTCGACGATGACGCCGCCGCAGGTATAATGCTGCGCCGGCACCACTGGGATCGGCTGCACCGTCATATCGATGCCGAGGCTCAGCAGCTTTTCGTGGATGTTGGGGAAATGCTCGCGGACGAAGGCGGGCGGCTGGTGGCTGATGTCGAGATGGACATAGTCGAGGCCCAGCCGCTTGATCTCATGGTCGATCGCGCGTGCGACGATATCGCGCGGGGCCAGTTCGGCGCGGGGGTCGAAATCGGGCATGAAGCGGTGGCCGGTCTCGGGGATCTTCAGATGCCCGCCTTCGCCGCGAACCGCCTCGGTGATCAGGAAATTCTTGACCTGGGTGTTGTAGAGGCAGGTCGGGTGGAACTGCATGAATTCCATGTTGGAGACGCGGGCACCCGCGCGCCAGGCCATGGCGATGCCGTCCCCGGTCGCCCCCTTGGGCGCGGTGGAGAATTGATAGGTGCGGCCTGCTCCCCCGGTCGCGAGAATGGTCGCGCGCGCGGTGTGCAGCATGACGCGGCCCGTCCGCCGATCGACGGCATAGATGCCCCAGACATGCCCCGCCCCCGAATAGCGCATCTCGTGACGGCTGGTGGCGAGGTCGATCGCGACCTGATCGGGGACCATGGTGATGTTGGGATGCGCGTCGGCGGCGCGGAGTAGCGCGTCGAGCACCGCCCAGCCGGTCGCGTCGGCGACATGCACGATCCGGCGATGCGAATGCCCGCCCTCGCGCGTCAGGTGCAGCATGTTGCCCTCCGTCGCGAAGGGGACGCCCAGCTTCTGGAGCCGCTCGATCGCGGCGGGGGCGTTCTCGACGACGAACTCGACGGTGGCGCGGTCGTTGAGGCCGGCACCCGCGACCATCGTATCCTCGATATGGCTGTCGAACGTGTCGCCGGGTTCGAGCACGGCGGCGATGCCCCCTTGCGCCCAGGCGGTCGAGCCTTCGTGCAGCTTGCCCTTGGCCAGCACCGTGACCTTGAACCGGTCGGCCAGGTTCAAGGCGGCGGTCAGCCCGGCCGCGCCCGATCCGACGATCAGAATATCGGATTCGGTCATACGCGAGCTCCTTGGGGCGCGGTGGCGGGATACATTTTGTACCCTCTGGCATGGTCCAAGGGGTTGGGACAGGGGGTAGTCGCGTCTTGCCGCGGGCGATCGGCCTTCCCAACTCTTGTCCATGACGCTGGCTCGACCCGATTGGCGTGACCGTCTGCGCGCGGCGATCCCCACCGGGGTGATCGTGGCCGGGCTCGGCTATGCGCTGGTCATCGGGCTGGGTTATGCGCCGCCGCTGCCGGTCCCGGCGCCCGCGCTCGACAGTTTCGACGTGACCCCGCCGGCACCCCCACCGCCGCCGCGCATCCAGCCCAAGAAGGTGCAGACACACCGCCCGCGTGGGGCCGCTGCGCCGCCCAATATCCGCTCGCAGGCGACCGAGGTCGTCGCCCCGCCGCCGATCGTCGTGCTGCCCCCGCCGCCCGCGCCGGTGATCGTCGCTCCCGTCGCGGGCACCGGCGCGGACCCCAGCCAGGGCGCGTCCGACCGGCCGGGCCCCGGTACCGGTGCGGGCGGGATCGGCAACGGCAGGGGCAGCGGGGGATCGGGCGACGGAGACGGCTATGGCGAGGAAACCCCGCCGCGCCGGATCAAGGGGCGGATCAAGGATTCGGACTATCCCGAAGCCGCCGCCGATGCCGGGGCGAGCGGGACGGTGCAGGTCCGCTATTTCGTCAATGTCGATGGCCGGGTCAGCGGTTGCGTCGTCACACAAAGCAGCGGCAATGCCGCGCTGGACGAGACGACGTGCCGGCTGATCGAGCAGCGTTACCGTTATGACCCGTCACGCGATGCCGATGGGCGGCCGGTGCGGTCGATTATCGTGGTCAATCAGGACTGGGTGCTGGAGCGGGTGCGGGACGAGAGGTGAGGGCGGGGCGTGGGCTTCGACTTCGCTCAGCCTGAACGGATGGTGGTATTCTTGAAGTTCGCGCGGAGGCCCGGAGGGCGAAGAGATGTCGGGCTTCTGCTCTTCTAGACGCCCCTCGCCGCGAACGTGATGGGCTAGGGATGTCATCTCCCAGCACCAGACATCTCTGCATCCTCCGCGCGAACAAACCCCCGTTCAGCCTGAGCGAAGTCGAAGGCCAAGGGAATCTCTTGGCCTTAGGACCCCACACTCCGTGTCAGTGACAGGAACACATCCTCCAGATCGGCTTCCTTGGTCGACACATCGACGATCCCATACCCATCCGCCTGCACCGCCGCGAGCACCTGGCCGGCATTCACCTTGTCCTTGGCGTAGGTGATTTCCAGCGTGCGGGCACCCTTCAGGACGATCTTGCCGAAGCTGGCATGGTCGGGCACCGCCGCTACGTCGCGATCGACGGTCACCGCAACGATCTTTTCCTGCGCCTTGCCGACCAGTTCGCGGGTCGGTTCGTTGGCGACCAGGCGACCATGGTTGATGATCGCGATCCGGTCGCACAACTCCTCGGCCTCTTCCAGATAGTGCGTTGTCAGCACCACCGTCACACCCTGCTCGTTGAGCTGGCGCACATAGGCCCAAAGTTGCTGGCGCAGTTCGATATCGACGCCGGCGGTCGGTTCGTCGAGGACGAGGACGGGCGGCGAATGGACCATCGCCTTGGCGACCATCAGGCGGCGCTTCATGCCGCCTGACAGGGTACGCGAATAGGCGTTGGCCTTGTCCTCCAGATGCACCGCGCGCAGCAACTCCATCGAGCGGCGCTGCGCCTTGGGCACGCCGTACAGCCCGCCCTGAATCTCCAGCGTCTCCAGCGGGGTGAAGAAGGGGTCGAACAGGATTTCCTGGTTGACGATGCCGATCGACGCCTTGGCGTTGCGCGGATGCTTGTCGATGTCGAAGCCCCAGATCGACGCGGACCCTTCGGTCTTCATGACGAGGCCCGCCAGGATATTGATCAGCGTCGACTTGCCGGCACCATTGGGGCCGAGCAGCCCGAAAATCTGGCCGCGCGGGACGTCGAAACTGACCCCGTCGAGCGCGCGCTTGCCGCCCTGATAGGTCTTGGCGATGCCCTGGATCGAAATGGCGGCTTCGGTGGGAGAGGTCATGGGTCCAGCGATAGGCGCGTGACGCAGAGAGGCCAAGCCGGTTTCGCCCTGTTTTGGGCAATTGCACGGGGCTCCACGCCTTGCTATCGCCCAACCCTATGTTGCCGCCGCCCGAAACCACCCGCGTCACCCAGACCCGCGTCGCTTGCGACGGTGCCACCGACATTCCCGGCGGCGCAGCCCTTGGCCATCCGCGCGTCTGGTTGCAGATCGACGAGACCGGCTATGTCGATTGTGGCTATTGCGACCGTCGCTTCATCCTGATCGGCGGCCCGGCCGACGGCGCCGACCAGTCGCAGCTTCCCGACCATGGGGATGGCGCGGGCCGCTGAGCCCCCTATATTCGGTGGCATGACATCGCCCACCGATCCCCGCTCGTTCCTCTACCGCGATACCCTGGACCCCGACGCGGCGTTGCGGCTGACCGCCAACGCTTTGGCGCGTGCGGATGATGGCGAGCTCTATCTGCAATATAAGCGATCGGAGGCGTTCGGCTTCGACGACGGGCGGCTGAAGACGGCGAGCTACGACACGCATTCGGGCTTCGGCCTGCGTGCGGTGTCGGGCGAGATGACCGCCTTCGCCCATGCCAATGAATTGTCCGAAGCCGCGATCCAGCGCGCCGCTCAGACCATGGCGCTGATCGACCCCGCCAAGGGCAACGCCGCTCCCCCGCCGCAGGGCACCAACCGCCATCTCTACACCGCGACCGATCCGCTCGACCTGATCCCCTTTGCCGAGAAGGTGTCGCTCTGCCAGACGATCGACGCCGCCGCTCGGGCGCGCGATCCGCGTGTGGTGCAGGTATCGGTCGGGCTGTCGGGAAGCTGGAGCGTGGTGGAGATCGTCCGTGCCGACGGTTTCGTCGCCACCGATGTACGGCCGCTGGTGCGGCTCAACATCTCGGTCGTGGTCGAACAAAATGGACGGCGCGAGACCGGCAGCTTCGGCATCGGTGGACGCTATCTCTACGACCGCCTGGTTGCGCGCGAAACCTGGGAGCGCGGCATCGACGTCGCGCTGGCACAGGCTTTGGTCAATCTCGACTCAGTCGCGGCCCCGGCGGGCGAAATGACCGTGCTGCTCGGGCCGGGCTGGCCGGGCGTGCTGCTGCACGAGGCGATCGGCCATGGGCTGGAGGGCGACTTCAACCGCAAGGGCACCTCGGCTTTTTCGGGGCGCATTGGCGAGCGGGTCGCGGCGCCCGGCGTCACCGTGGTCGATGACGGGAGCCTCGCCGACCGGCGCGGCTCGCTGTCGATCGATGACGAAGGCACGCCGACGCGCGAGGTGGTGCTGATCGAGGACGGTATCCTGAAGGGTTATATGCAGGACCGGCTCAACGCGCGACTGATGGGCGTCGCACCGACCGGCAATGGCCGCCGCGAAAGCTTCGCCCATGCGCCGATGCCGCGCATGACCAACACCTTCATGAAGGGCGGCCAGGACGATCCCGCCGAACTGTTGTCGCGCGTCAAGAACGGCATTTTCGCCAAGTCCTTCGGCGGCGGGCAGGTCGACATCGTGTCGGGCAAGTTCGTCTTCTCCTGCACCGAGGCCTACCGCATCGAGAATGGCAAGCTGGGCGCGCCGATCAAGGGCGCGACGCTGATCGGCGACGGGCCGAGCGTGCTGACCAAGGTGACGGGCATCGGCAACGACTTTGCGCTCGACGAGGGTGTCGGGGTTTGCGGCAAGGGTGGGCAGAGCGTGCCCGCCGGTGTGGGCCAGCCAACGCTGCTGGTCGAAGGGCTAACGGTCGGCGGGACGGCGCTGGCGGCCTGAGCCTATTCCTCCCC
>NZ_BBJS01000026.1 GCF_000739895.2 Sphingomonas paucimobilis NBRC 13935 | reverse complement strand
ACAGGGGAGGATTTCGAGCTATGTCAGCCCCGCCGCGCGATGCCTTGCGCGATGATCGTCGCTTCCGCCTCGGCCAGCACGGCACCGGCATTGCCGGGGGCCATCACCGCGCGTTCGGCCGCGCGAATGCGGGTCAGCGCGCGGGCCAGCATGGCGGGCGTCCAGCGGCGCAACGCGCGCGCGGTCTTCGCCTCGTCGCGAAAGAAGACGCGGTGGCGCTTCATTACCGCCTCGACGGGTTCGCCCTTGTCGATATCGGCGCGCATCTCGGCCAGCGCGATGAGGCGGCGGGCGAGCGCACGCAACCAGGGGATGGGGGAGGCGCCGCCCTCATCGAGCAGCGCCAGTTCGCCGCCCAGATCGCCGACGCGGCCCTCGACCACCGCCTCGACCGCGTCGCCCATCTCCGCCTCGCCCAGATCTGCGCCGATCGCGTCCATTGCGGCATGATCGGCCTCACGCGGGCGGTCGGTATCGGCGTCGAGATAAAGCGCCAGCTTCTCCAACTCGCGCGTGATGACCGCGCGGTCCGCGCCGGCGGCCTCGACCAGCCTCGCCGGCACCCCGGCGGCCAGCCGCAAGCCCATCTCGCTCGCCATCGTCACCGCCAGCCGCTCGGCATCGGCGGCGGTGGGGGCGTAGCAGCCGAACGCCATGGCACGCGGCGAATCGAGCGCCAGCTTGACGATCTTGGCGGTGGTCTTGACCGTGGGGGCGATGGCGACGACCGGATTGCCCGCCGACTCCGCCTCCAGCAGCGCGGTGAACGCCGCCAGCCCTTCCTCGCCGATACCGGCGATGCGGATGAAGCGCGGCCCCCCGAACAGCGACAGCGCCGCCGCCTCGTCGGTCAGCCGCGCGGGGTCGCTCTTCAGCGTCGCCGAGTCGAGGTCGATCCGCTCGGCCTCGCGCCCCATCGCCTCGGCGAGCAGGCGCGCCAGTTCGCTCGCGCCCGCTTCGTCGGGACCGTGGAGCAGATAGAGCCGGATATCGGCCGAAGGGCGGCTCAGCGCCTGGCGGATCTGACCGGCATTGGCCTTCACGGCTGGCCGGCCGGCGTCCCGCCCGGGCGCGACCGGGCATAGGTCGCCAGCCGCGCGACGATCTCGTCCGCGACGATGACCGCCAGCCGCTCCAGCGCGGTGTTTTCCGCCGCGATCGTGGCATATTCGGACCGGACGACATCGATACCGGCATCCGATCCGGCCGTCGCATCGACCAGCACCGCGTTGCTGGCCTGGTCGATCAGCTGATAGCGCGCGCGCAGGATCCGGCGTTCGCGCGTAACCGAGTCGTCGCGCCGCACACCCAGGCCCTTGATCTGGTCGTCGAGCTTGACGTCCAGCCGGTACCGCGCGCCGCCGCCCTGGCCATCGCCCAGCCGGTCGCGCAGGGCATTGGCCATCAGCCAGCCGGCCTTGCCCTGAATGGGGGCGACCTCCACCCCCGACAAGGCGGTCGCCACCGCGCCCTGGCTGCCCCCGGCATAAAGCGGGTGCAGGCCACAGCCCGACAGAGCGAGCGTCAGCCCCAGGGCGGCGGCGATCAGGGGGAAGGGGCGCATCATGCGACGATGTTTACCAGACGGTCGGGCACCACGATCACCTTTTTCGGGGTCGCGCCGTCGAGCGCCCGGACGATCTTGTCCGACGCCAGCGCGGTCGCTTCCAGCACGTCCTTGGGGCTGCCCTTGGCCACGGTCAGCGTGTCGCGCAGCTTGCCGTTGACCTGCACCGCGACGGTGACCTCGTCCTCGACCAGCAGGCTTTCGTCGACCTCCGGCCAAGCGGCGTCCGCGATCAGGCCCTCTTGCCCCATCCCGGCCCAGGCTTCCTCGGCCAGATGCGGAACCATCGGCGCGACCAGCAGCATGGTGGTGCGGATCGCCTCGTTCCGGCTGGCCGACGGCTTGGCCTTTTCGATCGCGTTGACCAACTCGTACAGCTTGGCGACCGCTTTGTTGAAGGCCAGCGCTTCGATATCCGCCGCGACGCCCGCGATGGTCTGGTGTAATTTCCGGGAAAGCGCCTTGTCTTCGCCCTCGGCCGCTTCCGAACCATCGAACAGACGCCACAAGCGCTGGACGAAGCGCCACGAGCCCTCGATACCCGATTCCGACCAGGGCAGGTCGCGCTCGGGCGGGCTGTCGGATAGCATAAACCAGCGCACCGCGTCCGCACCGTACTGATCCACGATGGGCTCGGGATCGACGGTGTTCTTCTTGGACTTGGACATCTTCTCGACGCGGCCGACGGTGATCGGCTGCCCGGTCGCGATTTCGATGCCGTCGCGGATTTCGCCCGGCGCCAGCCAGCGGCCGTCGGAGGATTTGTAGCTCTCGTGCGTGACCATCCCTTGCGTGAACAGGCCCGCGAACGGCTCCGCCACGTCGATCAGGCCGATATGCTTCAGGGCGCGCGTCCAGAAGCGGGCATAGAGAAGATGCAGGATCGCATGCTCGACGCCGCCGATATACTGGCCGACCGGCAGCCACTTCTTGACGACCTCGGGATCGAACTGGCGATCCTTGGGCTGGCTGGCGAAGCGGATGAAATACCAGGACGAATCGACGAAGGTGTCGAGCGTGTCGGTCTCGCGCCGGGCGGGCTTGCCACAGCTCGGGCAGTCGACATGCTTCCACGTCGCGTGGCGGTCGAGCGGGTTGCCGGGCACGTCGAAGGTGACGTCCTCGGGCAAGGTGACCGGCAACTGGTCCTTGGGCACCGGCACCGCGCCGCAATCCTCGCAATGGATGATCGGGATCGGCGTGCCCCAGTAACGCTGGCGGCTGACGCCCCAGTCGCGCAGGCGGTAGACGGTCTGGCCTTGGCCCCAGCCTTCGCTTTCGGCGCGGGCGATGACGGCGGCCTTGGCGGCTTCCACGTCCAGCCCGTCAAGCGGGCCGGAGTTCACCAGACGGCCGCTGCCGGTATAGGCGGTGTCGCCCTCGAACACCGGATCGGTGGTATCGCCATCGGCGACGACGCGGGTGACGCTCAGCCCGTATTTGCGCGCAAAATCGAGGTCGCGCTGGTCATGCGCGGGCACGCCCATCACCGCGCCCGTGCCATACTCCATCAGCACGAAGTTCGCGATATAGACGGGCAGCGTGACGCTCGCGTCCATCGGATGCTGCATCCGATAGCCGGTGTCGAAGCCCAGCTTTTCCTGGGTTTCCAACTCGGCCGCCGTCGTGCCACCCGCTTTGCAGCGTTCGATGAAGGCCGCTGCTTCGGCGTTCGTCTCGGCCAATTCGCGTGCGATCGGGTGATCCGCCGCGATCGCGACGAAGCTCGCGCCGAAGATCGTGTCGGGGCGGGTCGAATAGACCTCGATCGACTCGGCGAAGGGCGCGACCGGGGCGAAGCGGAACTGCAGGCCCTTGCTGCGGCCGATCCAGTTCTCCTGCATCAGCTTCACCTTGTCGGGCCAATGCTCGAGCGTCGTCAGCCCCTCCAGCAGCTCGTCGGCGAAGTCGGTGATCTTCAAGAACCACTGGTTTAGCTTGCGCTTCTCGACCAGCGCGCCCGAGCGCCAGCCGCGCCCGTCGATCACCTGTTCGTTGGCGAGCACGGTCATGTCGACCGGGTCCCAGTTGACCGCCGATTCCTTGCGATAGACCAAGCCGCCCGCATACAGGTCGAGGAACAGCGCCTGCTCATGGCCGTAATAGTCCGGCTCGCAGGTCGCGATCTCGCGCGTCCAGTCGAGCGCGAAGCCCAGCCGCTTCAGCTGCGCCTTCATCGTCGCGATATTGTCGCGGGTCCAGCCGCCCGGATGGACGCCCTTTTCCATCGCGGCATTCTCGGCGGGCATGCCGAACGCGTCCCAGCCCATCGGGTGGAGCACCTCATGCCCGATCATCCGGCGATAACGCGCCAGCACGTCGCCCATCGTATAGTTGCGGACATGCCCCATATGGATGCGCCCCGACGGATAAGGGAACATCTCGAGGACGTAGGAGCGCGGCTTGGGGCTGTGATCGTCGGCGGCGAAGGTGCGCCGCTCCTCCCAGATCCGCTGCCAGGTCGAATCCGATTTCAGGGCGTTGAAACGCGAGGCCATTCTTCTCGTCTTTTACTTCGTGATCGAGGCACGGCGCAGGTCGCGCGCCTTGGTGAGGATGATGTCTTCCAGCTTCTGCGTGGTCGCGGCCTGGACGGGGGCGGCGACCCACTGGCCACCGCGATTGACCTCGCGCAGCGCGGTCACGCGCAGCGCGTCGGCGCGCAGATCCTGGTCGAGGATGGTGACGGTCACCTTCATCCGCTCGGTCGGGACCTGCGGGTTGATGTACCAGTCGGTCACGATCACGCCGCCATTGGAGTCGGTTTCGGTCAGTGGCATGAAGCTCAGCGTATCCAGGCTGGCGCGCCACAGATAGGAATTCACGCCGATCGTGGTGATCTTCGATGCGGCCAGATCGGCCTGCGGGCGATCCTTCTTGCCGGCACAGGCGCCGAGCGACAGAGCGGCGATTACCGCGAACGCGGTGGCGGAACGGCGAAGCATCGGCATTATCCTGACTGGGAATAAGGGTTGCGTATCGCTCTACAGGGGCCCCGCCACCCCGGCAAGCGGGCGTGCGATGGTCGCGATTCTGTGGATACGGGGCAACAGTCGGACAAGATTCGCGATCGGACGCGTAACAATGGGATCACTCCGACATGATTCCATGTTAGGACCGGTCTTGAAGAGGGGTCTCAGGCCAAAGGGGTGGACCGTGTCGTTCGGGCGTGTGGTGATCGGACTTGCTATCGGGGCGCTGGCCGCCACGACGGCATTGGTCGCGCCCGCCATCGGTGCGGTGGACCAGAGTGTGCGTCAGGCCAAGCGGATGCTGACCCTGCGGGGTGCCGGTGGTTTCACTCCGGCCGCCGCCGATCCCCGTCTCGCCGCCATCTTCGCCCGCAGCGGCCTCGATGCCGGTGACCTGCGCTTCACCCCGGCGGAAAGCCAGCGCGGCGCCAATCGTGCGGTGACGGTTGCGGTTCGCGCGCGGACCAGCCGCACCAATGACGAACGGATCGCCGCCAACACCGCGCCGACGGTCGGCCTGGCGCCGATCTCGTACAATCTGGGCGTTTCGGTGGGCTGGAAGCGGCTGGCGGTGTCCAGCGATATCGCTCGCGTTGATCTGGCCGGCTTGCCGGGCAGCCGCGAGACCGCCGATGTCGCGGTCAGCTATACCGCGAATCGCTTTACCGGCCGCGTGAAGGCCTCGACCGATCGCCCGATCGAGGGCGTCGCCAAGCTGATCGACACGCCGTCCAGCTATTCGCTCGACATGGGCGGCTCCTATGCGCTGACCCGCAACCTGGATGTGACGGCGGGCGTCCGCTATCGCTCGGACCGCGAGCGTCTGGCGCGGCTGGATGACGATCGCCGCAACAGCCAGGCGGTATATCTAGGAACCGCTTTCCGGTTCTGACCTTCGCGTGATGCGATTTTGCAGGTGTGACGCTTCGTTGGAGCGTCGCTACCCGACGCCTTGTGCCTCTTTTCCCCTGATCCCGGTTTAAAATGAGGGGGCTCGCCGATGGCCGGATGTAATCATCGGCGTTCGGTTCGAGCCTTTTAAAAGAAGAGAGTGTTCGCCCCGAGGACGCAGAGGGTGCCAGGCCCAGATCGGATGCCTGTCCTCATTCCACGCCCCCTTGGCAAGGCATGGTGTTGCTCCGCGCCGGACACCTTCGCGTCTCCGCGCGAACACATTCATTTGCGGAACGAGGCTGTCGTCGGAGCAGGCGCAGTTTGCGTCCTCATTACCTAGCCCGCACCGCCCCAGGCGTCGATCGCTGCCCAACCGTCGAATCGCCCCCGCAAACGACGAAAGCGTTCCGCGTTCATGCCGCCCAACGCGATTTGCGCCAGGCCAAGGCCGCGTCCGATCCGTGCCGCCCGTGCCGGTTTGATGCTAGGTGCGCCCGGATGCGACCGGGTGGGGAACAGCGGCGAGACGAACAATAGGTCTGCCCCGGCCTTCCACCCTGCAATGGCCTCAGCCCGGTCATGCGCGGGCCAGCTTCGCAAGCCTTTGCGTCCGCCCCATTTGTGTACGCCATCGCCGGGCAGACCACCTCCGGCGACCAGCAGCACCAACCCCCGCGCCCTGGCGATTCGCCAGACCCGGCGATGAATCGCCCGGCGCTTGCCCGGGGGCGTTGCGTGGTGACGGAACACGACCCCCGATCCTGGCGGCAGCCGACGCAGCGCCGCCCAGAGTCCGTCGCCCAGCCGCTCATCGGTCATCAGCCATGTCACGGGGTATCGGTCGGCCATCGCTGTGACTATAGCGCCGGGCATGACCGACGACAGCGTTTCCCGCCTTGCCACCGTCTCCACCGCGCTTCAGCGTGCCGCCAAGCTCGGCGATCACGCGACCCCGACCCTGATCGCGGTGTCGAAGACGCATGATGCCGACACGATCCGGCCCTTGCTCGACGCCGGGCACCGGGTGTTCGGCGAGAATCGCGTCCAGGAAGCCGCCGCGAAGTGGCCAGCTTTGCGCGCGGACTATCCGGGCGTCGAACTCCATCTGATCGGCCAGTTGCAATCCAACAAGGCCGAGGACGCGGTCGCGCTCTTCGATGTGATCCACACTGTCGACCGCCCCTCGCTGATCGCGGGTCTGGCCCAAGCGATGGACAAGAGCGGCAAGCGCCCCGATTGCTTCCTGCAGGTCAATATCGGCGAGGAGGAGCAGAAGGGCGGCTGCGCCATCGCCGAAGTCCCTGCGATGCTGGCACAGGCGCGTGCCGCCGGGCTGCCGACCATCGGCCTGATGGCGATTCCGCCGCACGGGCTGGACGCCGCGCCCTATTTCGCGCTGCTTGCCAAGATGGCGCGCGAACTGGGGCTGACCAAGCTCAGCATGGGCATGTCCGAGGATTATGAGGTCGCCGCGATGCTGGGCGCCAGCCATGTGCGCGTCGGCAGCGCCTTGTTCGGAGCCCGCGCATGAGCCGCTTCGCCGCACTGCTGTTCGATTTCGACGGCGTCCTGATCGACAGCGAATATGAGGGCAATCGCCACCTCGCCGAATGGCTGACCGCCAATGGCCACCCGCACACGCCCGAAGAGGCGATGCACCATTATATGGGGCTGGCGGGCGAGGATTTCCTGTCGGCGATCGAAGGCCGTATCGGCCAGACCCTGCCCGATGATTTTCACGAGGCGCGCCGAGCCGAGGATATCCGGGCGATGGACGAGGGCGTCGCGGCGATTGCCGGCGCGGTCGACTTCGTCCGCACGCTGCCCGCCGACTTCCTCAAGGCGGTGGTGTCGTCCAGCCCGACGGTGTGGATCGACCGCCATCTGCGCCATCTCGGCCTGCGCGAGGCGTTCGGCGACCATATCTATAGCGGGCGGGAGCATGTGACGCGTGGGAAGCCGGCGCCGGATCTGTATCTCTACGCCGCCGACCGGCTGGGCGTACGGATCGAGGACTGCGCCATCCTGGAGGACTCCCCCGTCGGTGCGAGCGGCGCGGTGGCGAGCGGCGGCTATGTCATCGGCATGTGCATGGGCACCCACTGCGCGGTCGGGCATGACCAGCGGCTGCGTGAGATCGGCGTGTCGGCGATCGCGCAGGACTATGCCGATGTGCGGCGCGAATTGGGGTTCTGATCCTCCAACCCCCGTTCACGCTGAGCGAAGTCGAAGCGCACGTTCCGCGCTCAGCCACGAAGGCCAATCCCGTAGCCTTCGACTTCGCTCAGGCTGAACGGAGGATGGGACGGGGCCTTCCTACAACTGATGCCCGGTCCGGTCCCGTTTGGTCGCAAGGTAGCGCTCGTTATGCGGATTGGGGGGTAGGCTGTGCGCCACCCGCTCGACCACCTGCACCCCAGCCGCGTTCAGCCCGGCGACCTTGGCGGGGTTGTTGGTCAGCAACCGCACCTCGTTCTGCCCGAGTAGCGTCAGCATCCGCGCCGCCACGCCGAAATCGCGTGCGTCGATCGCAAAGCCCAGCCGGGTGTTTGCGTCGACCGTGTCAAATCCCTGATCCTGAAGCTGATAGGCGCGCAGCTTGTTGACGAGGCCGATGCCGCGCCCCTCCTGCCGCAGATAGAGCAATATGCCCCAGCCCGATGTGGCAATGGCATGGATCGCGGCGTGAAGCTGTGGCCCACAATCGCATTTCAGGCTGCCCAACACATCGCCGGTCAGGCACTCGCTGTGGAGGCGCACCAGCGGCGGCTGGCCGTTCGGCTGGCCGATCAGCAGCGCGACATGCTCGCCCGCCGCATGGGGCGAGCGAAAGGCGACGATCTCGGCATCCTCGGCGCCTGCGACGGGCAGGCGCGCGCGGGTGGCGATGGCCAGCGCTTCGGCATTTTCATGCGCGACGATATCGGCGACGGAGAGCGCCGCCTCCACCCCCGTCCCGCCGACGAAAAAGGCCGGCAGCATCCCCGCAATCCGCGCGAACCGGATCGCCGCCGCCGCGACCGCCGGATCGGGCAGGGCAAGCGCGCGATAGGGGCCCTTCAGCGGCGTCGCGAGATCGAATTGCGGATCGGCCAGCGCGGTGGCCGCCGGGAAATCGATCCAGGGCGCGCGCTCGACCAATACCGGCGCATCGGGATCGGCGGCCTCGGCCTGGTTGGCGAGCTTCAGCGTCGCCGCGCGCCCGGCCGAGATCAGGACCGGCGCCTGAGCCTCGGGATCGAACGCGGCGAGGCGGATCGGGTCCGCCGTCTCGACCGCCAGCAGGGCCGTGCCGTCGATCGCGATCGGCCACCCCCGGCGCAGCGCATCGATGGCGCGCGCGGCGGCTTTGGGGTCTGCGCTCAAAAATCGAATTCCGTCATGATCGGGATATGGTCGGAGGGTTTGAGCCAGCTCCGGCACCCCTCGAACACGCGGTGGCCGATCGCCTTTTCGGCCACGTCGCGCGTCGCCCACATGTGGTCGAGCCGCCGCCCGCGATCCGACGCCGCCCAATCCTTCGCGCGGTAGCTCCACCAGGTATAGAGCCTCTGGGGCGCGGGGATGAAGTGGCGGCCCAGATCGACCCAGTCGTTCGAGGCCTGGAGGCTGGCCAGCGTCTCGACCTCGATCGGCGTATGGCTGACCACGTCGAGCAGCTGCTTGTGGCTCCACACGTCCGATTCAAGCGGGGCGATGTTGAAATCGCCGGTCAGGATGGTCGGGCAATCGAGCTTTCCCGACCATTCGATCATGCGGCCCAGAAAATCGAGCTTCTGGCCGAATTTCGGATTCACCTCGCGGTCGGGCACGTCGCCGCCCGCGGGGATATAGACATTCTCCAGCCGCACGCCGTTGGGCAGGCGCACGCCGACATGCCGCGCCTCGGCATTGGCCTGCCAGTCGAGGCGATCGTCCTCGACGATCGGCACGCGGCTGGCAATCGCGACGCCGTGGTGCATCCGCTGGCCATGGATGATGATATGCTCATAGCCGGCGGCGCGGAACAGATCGAAGGGAAAGTCGTCATCGACGACCTTCGTCTCCTGAAGACACAGGATGTCGGGCGCGGCCTCGGTCAGAAACTGCTCGACGATGGCGGCGCGGAACCGCACCGAATTGATGTTCCAAGAGGCGATTTTCACGAGGCCGGATGTAGCGGCGGGCAGGGCGGGAGACAAGATTACCCGGCCTTGGGATTCCTCCCCTGCAAGGGGTGGAATGAGGGGGGGGCGGCAACCCAAAAAAGGAAAGGCCCTCGCTCCGGGGGCATGGAGCGAGGGCCGACCTAGCGTTCGTCACGCAGGCGGGATGAGGGCACTCATTCGAGCAACAGGGGGGAATCTCGAAGGCCCCTCAACCGCAACGCCCTGATAGGACAGGAAACCTGTCGCCCGGATGAATGAAATTGTCCGTTGGCGTTCAGTTTCGTGCCGCCGACCTCCGTGGGTCGTTGAATCGGAACGCCTTGTCGTCCACCGCCACACCATAACGCTGATTCGACAGGCGAATCGTCGTCCGGTTATTCTGGCTATCGAGCGCGACCCAGCCTTGCAGCATCAGCCCGCCGGGCGCGGCGGGATCGCGAGCGAAGACCAGCGTGATCTTGCCATATTCGGGATGCTTGGGATCATTGGCCTCGACCGAGAGCAGGCGCGAGTCGGCGCTGGGCACGACCTTGGCATAGCGGCCGATATCGCGGCTGGGGTCGATCAGCACGCCGAGCGGCGAATTCTTGATCGGCCAGCGCTGCACCTGGCGCACCGAATAGTCGATGAAGGTCAACGCGCCGCCATCGGCGACGATCAGCAACGGCACGCCCTTTTCATATTGGAAGCGGATCTTGCCCGGCTTCTTCATGGTCAGCGTACCGGTCAGCACCTTGCCGGCGCGATCGGTCTGGGTGAAATCGGCGGTCATCGTCGTCAGCGCCTGAAGCGAGCGCTGCACCGCCGCCAGATCGCCGCCGGCTTGCGCCAGGGCGGGCACGGGGGCGGCGACCATCGCCATGGCGGTCGGCGCCAGCAGGGCGGACGCCATCATCGAACGGATCATCAAAACACTCCTTTGGAGCCGTCACTCATGCGCGCGGCCTATTGAACGGGTCGTGAATCGGCGAAGGTTACAGCGTCAGCGCGGCCTTCAGCCCCAGCACGGTGACGTCGTCCGCCTGGGCATAGCCGCCCGGATGATGGATGAACTGAATGTTGGGGCGCATCTCCAGCCATTCGGCGGGGTGAATGCTGTAATACACCTCGGCGGCATATTCCGATCCCTGCACCGCAGGCCGCGTCGGGTCGAGCCTTTGCCCTTCGGCCACGCGCCCGTTCACATGGGTCCGCGCCACGCCGATCCCCAGCACGTCGCCGGGCACGGCGGGGACCAGCCCCTTGTAGAACAGGCCGGCGGCGACCTGATTGTCGGTGACGCTGGTCGCCCGGTCCGCCTGGGTGGCGTTGACGAAGACGCTGAGGCCGTTTTCCGCCTTGCCGTCCTTGGTTGCGCCGGTCAGCTGTTGCTGGATGTTGATATAGACGCCGTAGCGGCTGGTGCGCTCGAGCGGGGCCAGGCCAGTGATCGCTACGGGTCTGCGATTGACGTCGAGGAACACGTCCGGCGCATCGGCGGTGCCGACCCAGCCGCCCAGCTTGTACGATCCGATCCGCCCGGCGCTGGGATGGTTGATCCAGCCGATCTCGGCCGGGACCAGCACCCCGGTCGCGCCCTTGAAATGGCCGATGAAGAAGTCGTTATCCAGGTTGCGCGGATTGATCTCATAAACCGCGCCCTGGACATACAGATCGTCGCGCGGTTCGTAGCGCAGCCGCAGGCCCCATTGGCTGACCGGCCAATTCTGCCAAGTATCGCCGACCAGATTGCCCGGCTGCGCGCCGCAGAAGCTCAAGTTCATGAAGTGGCAGGAGAAGATGGCGAAGTCCTCGCCCGGATTGGTGCGACCGAGCTTCACCTCGAACCGGTCGCCGATCCGCTGTTCATACCAGAATTGGGTCAGGCGCAGCGTCTGGCCCCGGCCATAGACCTCCTGCACCTGTTGCAGCGCGCCCAGCCCGGCATCCTCGGTCAGGTTGCGACCGCGGCGATAGGTCAGCGTCGCCTGGAACGCGCCGCCCTTCAGCCCCATCACCTTTTCCAGATCGAACAGCGCGCCGGCATCGAACTGCCCCGTCTCGCGGAACAGCGTCTTGCGCCCGCCGGTGACGTTGACCGCGCTTTCCGAGGCATAGCGCGCGGTCACGGTAATGCCGCGCCGCCCCAGCCGGGTGCGGATGTCGTGCCAGTCGCCGATCAGCCCCGGCGGCGGTGTACGGCGGGTGTCGGCGGTGATGGCGGAGGGGGCGCTGTCGGAGGGGCGCACCGCGCGGCGGCGGGGCGGGCGCTGCGTATCGCCGGTGGCGGCTTCGGGGATGACGCGCGATGCGGTCGGTACCGGATCGGTGGTCTGCTGGGCAGTGGCCGCCACCGGTGCGGCGGCCATTATCGGCGCCCAGCCCCAGATCATCGCCCTGTTCATAACCCCTTGTCCCCGAACCTTATCGTTGCGGCAGGCAAACGATCCGGTCGGGAAAAGGTGCCGTATGCGTCAATCCTCCCCGGTACGGGGGGCCATCCTAAGGATGGTGGAGGGGGCGTGCCGCCAGGTCAGTCCTATGGGGCAGGCCCCCCTCCGTCAGGGCTTACGCCCTGCCACCTCCCCGTGCCGGGGAGGAGTGGGTCAGGCTTCGTTCACCGCGCTACGGACCTGGTCGATATATTCCCCGTACCCCTGCTCCTCCATCTCTTCGAGCGGCACGAAGCGCAGCGCCGCCGAGTTGATGCAGTAGCGCAGGCCGCCGCGATCGCGCGGGCCGTCGGGGAAGACATGGCCCAGATGGCTGTCGCCATGCGCCGAGCGGACCTCGGTGCGGATCATCCCATGGGTGGTGTCGCGCAGTTCGTTGACATGGGCGGGCTCGATCGGCCGGGTGAAGCTGGGCCAGCCGCAATGCGAATCGAACTTGTCCGCCGAGGCGAAGAGCGGCTCGCCCGAGACGATGTCGACATACAGGCCCGGCTCGCGCGTGTTCAGATATTCGCCGGTGCCGGGGCGCTCGGTGCCGCTCTGCTGGGTCACATAATATTGCTCGGGGGTCAGCCGCGACAGGGCTTCCTCGGTCTTGGCATAACGGGTGTCGGCCATAGGGGGCTCCTTTCGAAAAGGTCAGGCTTGGGCAGGTTCGGCGGCGATCTGGCGCAGCGCCTGCTCGAAGGATTCGGGCGGCTGGCCACCCGAGATGAGATAGCGATTGTCAATCACGATGGCGGGCACCGACTGGATACCGCGCCCCTGCCACAGTCGCTCGGCCTCGCGGACTTCGGCGGCGTAGCGGTCGGAGGACAGGATCGCGCGAGCCTCGTCTTCCGGCAAACCCGCACGGGTGACGGCGGCGAGCAGGACGTCGTGGTTGGAGATATCCTCGCCGCGCGTGAAATAGCTGTCGAACAAGGCGTGCTTCAGCGCGGCCTGCCGACCTTCCATCTCTGCCCAGTGAAGAAGCCGGTGCGCGTCGAAGCTGTTATAGATTCGCGCATCGTCGCCCATCGTCATGGTGAAGCCGACCGAGGCGGCCCGCTCGCGGATATTGGCGCGGTTGGCCGCTGACTGCTCGGGCGTCGCGCCATATTTGCGACCGATATGCTCGACGATATTCTCACCCTCGGGGGCCATGGCGGGATTCAGCTCGAAGGGCTGAAAATGGATATCGGCCTCGACCGCATCGCCCATCCGCTCCAGCGCGATCTCCAGCCCGCGCAGCCCGATGATGCACCAGGGGCAGGAAATGTCGGAGACGAAGTCGATACGAAGCGGGCGGGGCATGGGCGGTCCTGATTGACGTGGCCGCGAACGGCGTTGGACCCTATGTGGGAAAGCCGAACGCCTGGGCAAAGGGGCGGGAACGCAAAGCTGCGTTTCGCCCTTTGACCGGACACCCTCTTTCCGCGCCCCGCCGCGCCTGCGACCAAGGAGTTAAGCCCATGACCCGAACTGTGCTCGTCACTGGTGCCACCGCCGGGATCGGAGCCGCGACCGCGCGCGCCTTTGTCGCGGCGGGATGGCGGGTGATCGGGACGGGACGCCGCGCCGACCGGTTGCAGGCGCTGGCCGACGAACTGGGCGAGGCATTCCACTCGCTCGCCTTCGACATCACCGATGAGGCTGCGCTCGACGCCGGATTGGCCAGCCTGCCGCAGGATTTCGCGGCCATCGATCTGCTCATCAACAATGCGGGGCTCGCGCTCGGCACCAAGCCGGCGCAGGACAGCGATCTCGCCCAATGGCGCACGATGATCGCGACCAATATCGACGGGTTGATCACCATCACCCACCGGCTGCTCCCCCGCCTGATCGAGCGACGCGGGGGCATCATCAACCTGTCGTCGGTGGCGGCGAATTATCCCTATACCGGCGGCAACGTCTATGGTGGGACCAAGGCGTTCGTGAAGCAATTCTCGCTCAACCTGCGCGCCGACCTGCATGGCAAGGGGGTGCGCGTCACCTCGATCGAGCCGGGCATGGTCGAGACCGAGTTCACCACCGTCCGTACCGGTGGCGACCAGGCGGCGTCGGACGCGCTCTATGCCGGTTCCAACCCGATGACCGCCGAGGATATCGCCGCGACCTTGCTCTGGGTCGCCGAATTGCCGCCGCATCTCAACATCAACCGGCTGGAACTGATGCCGGTCAGCCAGTCCTTTGCCGGCTTCCAGGTCGCGCGGCAGGGGTAAGGGGTTCAGAGCGGTCGGTGCATCACCAGCGCATCGACCGCCCCCAGGGCGGGGTGTCGGAAGGCGCCGGGCACCCGGCCGACGATCGCAAAGCCCAGCGATTGCCAGAGATGGACGGCGGCGGCGTTGGCGCTTACCACGAAGTTGAACTGCATCGCCGTGAACCCCTGGTCCCGCGCTTCGTCAAGGGAGTGCAGCGCCATCGCCCGCGCCACCCCGCGCCCGCGCGCGGCGGGATGGGTCATATAGCCCGCATTGGCGACATGGTCCCCGCCGCCCGCCTGATTGGCGCGCAGATAATAGGTGCCGAGGATCCGGCCATCCTCCTCGAACACGAAGCTCGCCCGGTCCGCCCCCAGCCAATAGGCGAGCGCCGTCTCCTGCGTCATCGCCGGGTCGAGCGCATAGGTCTCGCCCGCGCGGATCACCGGCAGGATGATCGCGGCGATGGCGGTGGCGTCGTGCTGTGTCGCGGGGCGAATCGGCATGGGGCTTCTCCGGTTCGAAGGGGGAGACGGCAATCCGGATTCCTCCCGGATAGCGTCATACCGAAACCCGGCCCTAACGCCACGCGCGGGAGGAAGATCATGCCATTTTCACAAGATATTCGGGCCCAATTGCTGACGGAGGCCGAGGCGGATGTCCGCCGCTGGTGCTGCCCTAAGGATCAGCGAGTCGATGGGCGACGTCTGCCGGATACGCATTGGCTATCGCTGTTTGCCGGTGACGTGACAAAGGAGGATGCGCATCGCTTTCTCATCACCTTTCTACTGACCAACCGGGTCGCCTGGCAGACAGAGGGCGTCGCCCAAGCGATCATGGATGTGCGGGCAATGCAGGCTTTCGATCCGCTGGAAGAGATTCCGACATTGGCCATGAATCTGCCGACGGGAGGACCTACGCGGCAACATAGCTCCGCCGCGAGCAAGATCGCGACCTTCGCCCGGCCCGAGGCAGATGTCTTTATCTGGGATCGCTTGGCCAGCAAGGCGGCCCGCTATCGCGACTGGCATCGGGGTGGGCACACCGGATGGCGGCGACTGAACAGCCTCTATCGTCGGAATGGCGGGCATGATTATCCCGGCTTCTGGCAGGCCTGTGCGCGGGCGCGAGAGGACGAACGGGAAAAGCCTGACTTTCGGGCGGCACGCGATCGGCTGATCGCGGATTTCCGGGCCGGCGCAGGCGGCGAGGACATGGCCGATCCGGCACGCGTGCCCGACGGCTTCATCGAACGGCGGCTGCTCGACAAGCTGATGTTCGCCGAAGGCCGCTGGATCGAACGTCACCGACCATAAGGGCAGGGCACCGGCGGGGCAGAGGCTTCAGCTTCGCCGGGCGTTCTGCGCGATGGCCACCACCACGGCGGCCAGCAGGCCGAGCGGAAACCACAGCCCGAACTTGCCGGTCAGCAGGCCGATGAACCCGAAGATCAGCAAGACGCCAAAGGGGGAAAGCTTGTTCATCGCGCCAGTCTAAACGCGATGCGGCAGGACGCGCCATGATGGGCCGTCTAATCTGGGTTATGATGTCTGAAGGATCGTCCCTGACGATCGAGCGACTTATAGAGTAAGTCGCTGGAGCGGGCGAAGGGATTCGAACCCTCGACCCCAACCTTGGCAAGGTTGTGCTCTACCCCTGAGCTACGCCCGCTCTGGCGTTCCGGCCGGTAGATCCCGGCGGGGTGAGGCGCGCTAATAGATGGGGGTTTTCGAACCGGCAAGCGCTTTTTTCAAAAATTTTGCATTGGCGACTCCGTCATGAGAACATTACAAGAACATATATGGAGGAGCCCTTCGCACTGATCGACCGTCTGCGTCGTGCCGCCAGCCTGGCGGCGCGCGCCGAGGAGGGCGAGCGGAATGCCGGCGATGCGCTGGCGCAAGGGCTGGGCCGTGCACAACTGCATGAGATTCATGCATTTTTGCAGGAAGAGGCGGCCAGTGCCGCCGGCTTTGCGATCGGATGCGTGCTGGTCGCCAGCGCCCGGCCGATCCTGTGGCTGCGCACCGAAGCGGCCGAGCGGCAGGGTGGGCGACTCCATGGGCCGGGGCTGATCGCGATGGGGCTCGACCCGCAGGATCTGGTCGTGGTGGTGGTCGCCGATGATTCGGCGCTGCTGCGCGCGGCGGCCGATGGGGCGCGCTGCCCCGGGCTCGGCACGGTGATCGCCGAGGGGTGGGGCGCGATGCGCGGTTATGACCTGACCGCGTCGCGCCGGCTGATGCTGGCGGCCGAAGCCTCGGGCGTGGTGATGATTCTGTTGCGCGTCGGCGGACAGGTGGCGCCCAGCGCGGCGGTAACCCGCTGGTCGGTCGCGTCGGCGCCCTCGCGCGCACTGGCGGCGGATGCGCCGGGCGCGCCAGCCTATGACCTCGAATTGCTGCGCCGACGGGGAGGGCCCGCGGGCGCCCGGTGGCGTGTGGAGTGGAACCGTGACATGCAAAGCTTCGATCCCGCGCCGCTATCTGGCGCTCGTCTTCCCCTGGTTGCCGATCGAACGGTTGCGGATCGGCCGCCCGCACCTGTTCGTGGCACGCGATGAGGCCCCGATCGCCTTTGCCGAATCGGTGGGTGGCGCGATTCGCCTGGCCGCGCTCGATCCGGCGGCGCGCGCGGCGGGGCTGTCGGTCGGGCTGACGCTGGCCGATGCGCGGGCACGGGTGCCGACGCTGGAGATATTCCCCTATGATCCGGCCGCCGATGCCGATTGGCTGGAGCGGCTAGCCGAGGGAGCGCGGCGTTACAGCCCGGCCGTGGCGCTCGACCCGCCACAGGGGTTGGTACTCGACAGCGCCGGTGCGGACCATCTGTTCGGCGGCGAGCGCGGACTGGCCGAGGATATCGAGACGCGGATGGCGCGGCGCGGCATCACCGTGCGGCTGGCCTATGGCGACACGCCCGAGGCGGCGCGGGCGCTGGCCCGGCATGCCGGAACCCCGGCCCCGGACGAGATGGGGGCGATCCGCCGCCTGCCCGCCGCCGCGCTGGAACTGGACGAGGATGCGTGCGCGGCGCTGATGGCGGCGGGGTTGAAATCGGTCGGCGATGTGCTGGCCCGGCCGATGGCGACGATCGCGGCGCGCTTCGGACGCGAGGCGGCGACGGCGCTCCGGCGGCTGACCGGCGAGGAGGACAGTCCGCTGACCCCGCGCGTCGTCGCCGCACCGATCGGGGTGGAGCGCCGCTTTGCCGAACCGGTGGCGCGGACCGAGCATATGCTGGGCGTGCTGGAGGAACTGGCGGGGGAGGCGGCGCGTGCGCTGGAGGAACGGCATGAGGGTGGGCGCCGCTGGGACGCGCGGCTGTTCCGCGCCGATGGCGAGGTGCAGGCGTTGCGGGTCGAGACGGGGCAGCCGACGCGGGACCCGGCCGTGCTGCTGCGGCTGTTTCGCGAGCGGATCGAGGCGCTGGCCGATCCGCTCGATCCCGGTTTCGGCTATGACCTGATCCGGCTGGATGTCGGGCTGGCCGAGAAGTTGGATGCCGTGCAACTCCGGCTGGAAGGCGGGGAAGCCAAGGCAGAGGCGGTCGCCGCGCTGATCGATCGGCTGGGCACGCGACTGGGGCGCGAGCGGGTGCGGCGAATCCATCCGCGCGACAGTCATATGCCCGAACAGGCCGAATTGCTGCTGCCCGCGACCGACAGCGCGCCCAAGGCCGAATGGACCCGGCCCGAGCCTGGCGAGCCGCCGCTGCGCCCCATCCATCTGTTCGACCCGCCTCAGCCGATCGAGTCGCTGGCCGCCGAGACGCCCGACGGGCCGCCGGCACGCTTTCGCTGGCGGCGGAAACTACACGACGTGGCGCGCGCCGAGGGGCCCGAGCGGATCGCGGGCGAATGGTGGCGCCGCGCCGACATGGCGCCGCCGACCCGCGACTATTACCGGGTCGAGGATGTGCGCGGGCGGCGCTTCTGGATCTTCCGCCACGGCCTTTACAGCGAGACAGAACGGCCGCGCTGGTATGTGCACGGCCTGTTCGCGTGAGAGGCTTCGCCGAACTGGTCGCGGCGACGCATTACTCCTTTCTCGACGGCGCGAGTGCGGCGGAAGCGATGGTTACGCAGGCAATCGCGTTGGGGCTGGACGGTATCGGCATTGCCGATCGCAACACGGTGGCGGGTGTGGTGCGAGCGCATCGGGCCTTGCGCGAGCTTCGCGAGAAGTTTGGCAAGAAGATGGGGCTCTTCGAACTGGTCGTTGGGGCCCGCCTCGTCTTTGCCGACGGGACGCCGGACATCGTCGTCTATCCCGTCAATCGCGCAGGCTGGGGACGGCTGACTCGGTTGCTGACCCGGGGCAACTCGCGCGCGAAGAAAGGCGGCTGTATCCTCGGGCTAGGCGATCTGACCCGTCATGCCGAGGATCTCCTGCTGATCGTCCGCCCGGAATCCACCGCGCGGCCGTGCGAGCCGATACCGGACGCGATGCTGCCGCCCAAACGCGCCGATCCGGGATTGGCGGCGACGCTCGACCGGCTGGTGGCGGTGGCGCCGGGCCGGGTGTGGCTGGGCGTGACCATGCCGAGGGAGGGCGCGGACCGGCGGCGGCTGGCGGCGCAGGCAGCCTTGGCGGAGTCGCGCGGCGTGCCGCTGCTCGCCACCACCGATGCGCTGTTCGCCGAACCCGCCGACCGACCGGTACAGGATATACTGACCTGCATCCGCGAAGGGCTGACCATCCGCAGCGCGGGGCGGCAACTGGCGGCGAATGCCGAACGGCATCTGAAACCGGCAGCGGAGATGGCGCGGCTATTCGCCGACAGGCCAGGGGCGGTAGCGGAGAGCCTCGCCATCCTCGACCGGATCGAGTTTCGGCTGAATCATATCTCCTACCAATATCCCGACGAGCCGGTGCCCGAAGGGTGGGAGGCGCAGGACTGGCTGGAGGAACTGGTCCGGCAGGGGGCCGCGGAGCGATTTCCCGAGGGCGTGCCCCCCAAGCTGCGGGCCACGCTGGACGAGGAGCTCAAACTGATCCGAGAGAGCGAGTATGCGCATTATTTCCTGACCGTGCACGATGTCGTGCGGTATGCGCGCAGCCTGGAGCCACCCATTCTGTGCCAGGGCCGGGGTTCGGCGGCCAATTCTGCGGTGTGCTGGATCCTGGGCGTGACCTCGGTCGATCCGACCAAACATGATCTGCTCTTCTCGCGCTTCGTCTCGGCCGAGCGCAAGGAGCCTCCCGATATCGACATCGATTTCGAGCATGAGCGGCGCGAGGAGGTGATCCAATATATCTATGAGCGATACGGCCGTCACCGCGCCGCGATCGCCGCGACCGTGATCCATTACCGACCGCGCAGCACAGTGCGCGAGGTCGGCCGTGCGCTGGGGCTGAGCGAGGATATCACGCAAAGGCTGACCAGCACCGTCTGGGGCAGTTTCTCGCAGCGTTTCGAGGAGAAGCGGTTCCACGAGACCGGCTTTTCCCCCGACAATCCCGAGATCGGGCGGCTGCGGACCTTGGTCGACCGGTTGCTGGGCGCGCCGCGCCATCTGTCGCAGCATGTCGGCGGCTTCGTACTGACGCAAGGCAGGCTCGACGAGACCGTGCCGATCCACAACGGCGCGATGGAGGGGCGGACCTTCATCGAATGGGACAAGGACGATATCGACGAGCTTCGGATCATGAAGGTCGATATCCTGGCGCTGGGGATGCTGACCTGTATCCGCAAGGCGTTCGACCTGATGGCGGCGAACGGATTGCCGCGCCCCAAGCTGGATACGCTGGCGCAGGACGAAGACAAGTGCGTCTATGAGATGCTGCAAAAGGGCGATAGCATCGGCGTGTTCCAGGTGGAGAGCCGTGCCCAGATCAACATGCTGCCCCGGCTGAAGCCCGCGCGATTCTATGATCTGGTCGTACAGGTGGCGATCGTCAGGCCGGGACCGATCGAGGGCGACATGGTCCATCCCTATCTGCGTCGCCGGGCGAACAAGGAGAAGGTCGAATATCCCTCTCCTCATCCCTGGGAGGGGGATGCTGACGAGTTGAAGGCCATTCTGAAGGACACGTACGGCGTGCCGCTGTTTCAGGAACAGGCGATGAAGCTGGCCATTGTCGCGGCCAAGTTCACGCCCGACGAGGCCAATCAACTCCGCCGCGCCATGGCGACGTTCCGCAATGTCGGCACCATCCAGAATTTCCGGGAGAAGATGGTCGGCGGGATGGTCAAGCGCGGTTATGAACAGGACTTTGCCGAACGCTGCTTCAAGCAGATTGAGGGGTTCGGCTCCTATGGCTTTCCCGAAAGCCATGCTTTGTCCTTTGCGCGGCTGGTCTATGTCTCGGCCTGGCTGAAATGCCATCAGCCCGCGATCTTCACCTGCGCGCTGCTCAATGCCCAGCCGATGGGCTTTTATGCGCCCGCCCAGCTCGTCCGCGACGCGCGCGAGAATGGCAAGGTCGAGGTGCGGCCGGTCGATGTGAACTATAGCGGCTGGGACAATCGGCTGGAGCGGCGCGAGGACGGCGCGCTGGCGCTGCGGCTGGGCTTCCGGCAGGTCGACGGGTTTCGGGAGGAATGGGGAACCCACATCGCCGATCACGCCCCTTATGAAGCCATCGAGTCGGTCGCGATACGCGCGAAACTGCCCCGCCGCGCGCTCGACCTGCTGGCGCAGGCCGATGCCTATCGCTCGCTGGGACGCGGACGGCGCGAGGGGCAGTGGGAGGCACGGCGGATGAAGTCGGCGCAACTGCCGCTGTTCGCCGCTATGCAGGCCCCCGAAATGGCCGCCGAGCCGGAGGTGGATCTGCCACCCATGCCGCTGTCCGAACAGGTCAGCGCCGATTATCGGGCGACCCGGCTGTCGCTGAAGGGCCATCCCATGGCGTTCCTGCGCCGCGAACTGGCGAGTGAGGGCATATTGTCCGCCGCCGATCTCCATAACCTGGCCGATGGGCGCCGCGCCAAGGTGGCAGGGGTGGTGCTGGTGCGCCAGCGGCCGGGCAAGGGTAATGCGATCTTCATCACGATCGAGGACGAGACGGGAATCGTCAACGCGCTGCTATGGGCGCGCGATTTCGAGGCGAACCGGCGCGCGGTGATGGCTTCGCGGCTGATGCTGATCCACGGCGTCGTCCAGCGCAGCGAAGAGGGCGTCGTCCATCTGATGACCGCCGGCGTCGAGGATCGCAGCGCGATGCTCGCCCGGCTGGAGGATGTGCGCGTCGCGCCCACCCGCTCGCACGATCCACGCGGTCCTGTCGCCCAGCGCGGCGTCCATCCGCGCGACGTCCGGCTGCTGCCCCGTTCGCGCGATTTCCATTAGGGCAACCACCATCACCCTTCCCCTCCAACTGGAAGGGAGGCGCGAAGCACCGCAAGGGCGAGGAGGTTCTGCCCCATGACCATGCCGATTTATACGATCGACCCTGTCTCCAAGGGCTTGTGCGCACCCCCCGCCATGCCATATTTTAGCGCCATGGCCCCGAACAGCGATCTTCTCACCCATCCTCTGGGGATGGCCGGCAATGGGCCCGGCCAAGGTCCCGGTCATGGCCCGGATCACGGCGATGACGAGGGCAATGGCCTGGGCGTCGCGACCCGTACCCGCGCGCGTACCAAGCAGCCGACGCCGTACCGCGTCCTGATGCTCAACGACGATTATACGCCGATGGAATTCGTCGTGCTGTGTCTGCAGCGCTTCTTCCGGATGAGCATGGACGATGCGACCCGGGTGATGCTGCACGTGCATCAGCGCGGCGTGGGGGTGTGCGGCGTCTTCTCTTATGAGGTCGCCGAAACCAAGGTGGCGCAGGTGATCGACTTCGCCCGCGCCAATCAGCATCCTCTGCAATGCACGCTGGAAAAGGCGTAAGCGACGGCCGTTAACGCCTCCCTGGTACCGGGAGGTGACAGGGCGAAGCCCTGACGGAGGGGGACTTTCATGCAGGACGTCCTCTGTGGCACGTCCCTCCACCACCGCTTTGCTGCGATCCCCCTCCCCATGCGGGAGAGGATCACGACATCAAAGTAACGCCTTCGCCGCCTGCCGACCGGACAACCAGGCGCTCTCCACTCTCGGCGCGATGAGCCAGTCGCCGCACGCCGCCAGGCCGATCTCGGGCCGGGAATAGGCCCCGATCCCCGTCTTGCCCGACCGCGCATAGCGCCAGCGATGCGCCGCCGCATGCACGGGTTCGGGAAGCGGTCCGGTCTGCTCCTCGAAAGCATGGAGCAGCGCCGCCACCACGGTCTCTCGATCGCTTTCGAGATGATGCCGCGACCAGTCGGGCGCCGCATGGATCGTCCAGGCCTCGCCACCGTCATGCCCCGGTTTGGCCGAATGGCGCGCCGCCCAGTCGATCGGATCGCGGATGTCAGCAATATCCGCCACCGCCAGCCGCGTCTCGAACCCCAGCATCACCGTCCAGCACGGGCCCGAAGGGCAGGCCATGGCGCGCTCCGCGAGTGACGGATCATGCGAGGCGATCAGCGGCGGAACCTGCTCGGCCGGGATTGCCAGCACCAGTGCATCGAACGGCCCTTCACGCCCTTCGTCATCGATCAGGATCCAGCCGGCGGCGTCCCGCTCCACCGCCCGGATATGGGTTGACCAGCGGACGTCCTGCTTCTCCGCCATATGCGCCACAATGGCGGCCATGCTGGGCACGCCGACCCAAGCGTCCTCACCGGCGGCGGGCCAGCGGGCAATGATGCCCGCACCCTCCCAATCGGTGACCTGCGCCAGGAAGGCCGGATCGCGTGCCGTCAGATATTGCGCGCCATAGTCGAAGGCAAAGTCATGGCCGCCCGCCGATAGCGATTTGCTTGCCATACGTCCGCCCGGACGGCGCCCCTTGTCGAACAGGCGGACGGCGCATCCCGCCGCGGCCAGCCGCGTCGCGCAGGCCAGACCCGCCATGCCCGCCCCGATGATCGCCGCCGAACGCACCATAATCTCTCTGCCACCATAATGCCTGCACGAGCCCGATGGTTACGCGCGGTGATCGCAAATGATCCGCATCTTGGTCGCAAGCATTGGGATTGATCCATGATGATTTTTTATTCGGACTGAGCCCGAATGGAGGATCAACCGGCCGATGGGCACGTTGTTACGCGCGAGGAGCGGCGGGTTTGTCCGCCTTTGGACGAAGACATGCCGCCATTTTCATCGCGCAACGTCGAACGCACAAGGCTGAGATTGGCCGGGTATTGGTCATCATCTTGCCGGCATGTGCTTGGCCAAGCGCCATTTTCTTTCCCGCTAAGGCGAGCATGAGGCGAAGGCATGGAAGACTATAAGACGGTACTCGAAGGCAAATGCCCCTTTGGCGGCGACCGGATCGGCGGGGCCTTCACCACGCCGCCGACCTTGACCGAATGGTACCCGAACCGGCTGCGCGTCGAACAGCTTCACCGCCATGGGCCGCAGGCCAATCCGCTCGGCGAAGACTTCGATTATCGCGCCGCATTCGCCAAGATCGACCTTCAAGAGCTGAAGGCCGAGATCAAGCGCTTCTTGACCAGCTCGGTCGCCTGGTGGCCCTCCGACTATGGCAATTACGGGCCGCAGATGATCCGCATGTCGTGGCACTCGGCGGGCAGCTATCGCATCGCCGACGGGCGCGGTGGTGCTGGCGAGGCGATGCAGCGTTTCGCGCCGATCAATAGCTGGTGGGACAATGGCAATGTCGACAAGTCGCGTCGCCTGCTCTGGCCGATCAAGCAGAAATACGGTGCCGCGCTGTCCTGGGCGGACCTGATCGTCCTGACCGGCAATTGCTCGCTCGAGATCATGGGGCTGCCGACCTATGGTTTCGGCGGCGGGCGCGAGGATGCCTGGGAGGCCGATGACGCGACCTATTGGGGCCCTGAAGTCTTCGACATGACCAAGGTCGATTCGTTCGACGAGATGGTCAATCGCGACAAGCGCTGGCGCGGCCAGAATGGCGATGCCGATTATGATCTGGAACAACCGCTGGCCGCCTCGCACCAGTCGCTCATCTATGTGAACCCGGAAGGCCCCTATGCCAGCGGCGATCCGATGGCCTCGGCGCGCGACATCCGCATCACCTTCACCCGTATGGCGATGAACGATGAGGAGACGGTGGCGCTGATCGCCGGCGGCCATGCCTTCGGCAAGAGCCATGGCATGGTGAAGGCCGACCGGATCGGCGCGCCGCCGGAAATCGCGGCCATCGAGGAAATGGGCCTGGGCTGGCACAATCCCGAAGGCACCGGCAATGCCGAGTTCACCATGACCAACGGCATCGAGGGGAGCTGGACCCAGAACCCGACCCAGTGGGATAACAGCTATCTCGAAAATCTGCTGGGCCTGGAATGGGAGCAGACACGCAGCCCGGCGGGCGCGCTGCAATGGACGCCGGTCAATGCCGACGCGCCGCGCACGCCGGATGCGCATATCGCGGGCAAGAGCCATGCACTGATGATGATGACCAGCGACATCGCGCTGAAGGTCGATCCCGTCTATCGCCCGATCTGCGAGCGGTTCCTGAACGACTTTGACTATTTCACCGAGCAATTCTCCAAGGCCTGGTACAAGCTGACCCACCGCGACATGGGCCCGCGCGAGCGCTATGTCGGCCCCGAGGTCACGATCGAGCCGGACCTGTTGTGGCAGGATCCGATTCCCGAGCGCGACTACGAACTGATCGACGCGGCCGACATCGCACAGTTGAAGCAGCAGCTTCTGGGCAGCGGCCTGTCGGTGTCGGACCTGGTCTTCACCGCTTTCTCGGCCGCCGTCACCTATCGCGATAGCGACAAGCGCGGTGGCGCCAATGGCGCGCGGCTGGCGCTTGCCCCGCAAAAGGATTGGGCGGTCAACCGTCGCACCGTTCCCGTCATCGCCAAGCTCCGCGAGATCATGGATGCGTTCAACCAGGGTGCGGCCGGCGGCAAGCGCGTGTCGCTCGCCGACCTGATCGTGCTGGGCGGCACGGCGGCGGTCGAGAAGGCGGCGGCGGATGCGGGCTTGGCGCAGGACGTGCCCTTCACCGCCGGGCGTCGTGACACGACCGATGAATTGACCGATGCCGACAGCTTCGAATGGCTCAAGCCGGTGGTCGATGGCTTCCGTAACTATGTCGATGATCAGTTCGCCGAGGTGACGGCGGGCCGCGTCGCGCCCGAGGAACTGTTCCTCGACAAGGCGGCGCTGCTCAAGCTCAGCGCGCCCGAATGGGTGGTGCTGACCGGCGGTCTGCGCGCCTTGGGTGCGAATTGGGACGAGAGCGAGGCGGGCCTGTTCACCGACCGGGTTGGGGTGCTCAGCAACGACTTCTTCCGCGTGCTGACCAGCATGGACTATGTCTGGACCAAGCAGGATGAGGCCGGCCTGCGCTTCACGCTCGATGACCGCGACAGCGGCGAGACGCGGTTCACCGCGACGCGCAACGACCTGATCTTCGGCGCCAATTCGCAACTGCGCAACATCGCCGAATTCTACGCCGCCGAGGATGCGCAGCCGCGCATGGTCCGCGACTTCGTGCGGGTGTGGACCAAGGTGATGACCGCCGATCTGTTCTGACGGCAACAGGGGCGGTCCGGATCGGATCGCCCCGACGGCCGGCGGAGATGGCGATGGCCCAAGTGAAGGTCTGGTATGACGGCGCTTGTCCGCTCTGCCGCCGAGAGATTGCGGCGATGCGGCGCTGGGCGAGGGGGCGTTAGTCCCGCGTCACCGCCCCTCGGGCAACCAGCTCAGGTCCAGCCCGTCGAACCGGTCGACATAGCGCGCCTCGCGCACCAGCCGGGGTTCGTCGAGCAACTGGACGCGGCCGCTGTTGCGCGCGATCAGGCCTTCTTCCTCCAACTGGCGCAGCATCCGGTTCACATGAACCGCGGTCAGCCCGATCGCATCGCCCATTTCCTCCTGGGTCAGCCCCAGCGCGAAGGAATCGCCGACCTCCACCCCGGCTTGGCGCATCTGGCCGCGCAGCGACAGCAACAGCGTCGCCACCCGCTCGCGCGCCGAGGTGCGACCCAGTCCCGCCAGCCGATCGGTGGTGATCACCCGCTCGATCTGGTTGAGCACCAGAAGCAGGCTCATCAGCCGCGGATGCTCCTCCGCCAGCCGCGCCATCTGAGTCCGCTCAAAGGCGCAGACGACCGAGTTGGTCACCGCCACGATCGTATCGAGCGAGCGGCCATAGACCAGCGCCGACAGGGCGAACAGGTCGCCGGGGAACAGGAAGCGCACGATCTGCCGGCTGCCATCGTCGAGCAGCACATAGCACATCAGCGTGCCTTGCTGGACCACGAACAGTTCGTCATTCCGTGAATGCTCGTCGATCAGCACCGCGCCACGTCGTAGCGACCGGGGCCGTTCCTCGAACCGGGCCAGCGTCTGTCGCTCGGCCGGGGTCAGGGCGATCCATTTGTGGAGGCGATCCGCAAGTCCGCTTTTTGACACTGACACTCCATTTTCCCAGCGGACAAGTGCCTTAGCCATGGAAGACACGTCGTTGCATTAATATCGATCAACCGGCCCTCGGCTGGCGCGATCGTCGGCTTTCGCGATCGATCCCGATGGCGGCACGGCGTCACCCGATCGCCGGGCCAAAAGCATGCACGACCCTTGGCGGTGGCGCATGCGTCCGCTAGGAGGGCCGGTCTATGGACCGTATCCTCATTCGCGGCGGCAACCGGCTGTCGGGCCGCCTGAAAATCTCGGGCGCGAAGAACGCCGCGCTCACCCTGATGCCCTGCGCGATCCTGACCGACGAGCCGGTGACGCTGCGCAACCTGCCGCGCCTCGCCGATGTCGACGGCTTCGGCCATCTGCTCAACCAGATCGGCGCTTCGACGCGGGTCGAGGGCACGCGGCCCGAGGATTTCGGCCGGGTCATGACGATCCGTGCGGGCCAGCTCTTCTCGACCGAGGCGCCATACGACATCGTGCGCAAGATGCGCGCGTCGATCCTGGTGCTCGGCCCCATTTTGGCGCGTGCGGGCGAGGCGCGGGTGTCGCTGCCCGGCGGCTGCGCGATCGGCAACCGCCCGATCGATCTTCACCTGAAGGCGCTCGAAGCGATCGGCGCCGAGATCGAACTGACCGCCGGTTACGTCAAGGCCAGCGCGCCGGGCGGGCGCCTGTCGGGCGGGCGCTATACCTTCCCGGTGGTGTCGGTCGGCGCGACCGAGAATGCGCTGATGGCCGCGGTCACTGCCAAGGGCACGACCGTGCTGGGCAATGCCGCGCGCGAGCCCGAGATCGTCGACCTGTGCCGCCTGCTGATCGCGATGGGCGCGCGGATCGACGGCGTGGGTACCGAAACGCTGACCATCGAGGGTGTCGATCGGCTGCACGGCGCCACCTATTCGGTGATGCCCGACCGGATCGAGGCGGGCTCCTATGCCTGTGCCGCCGCGATCACCGGTGGCGATCTGGAACTGGTCGGCGCCTGTGCCGAGGATATGCGCGCGACGCTTGCCGCGCTGACCCAGGCTGGCGTGACGGTAGAGGAGAGCCGCGACTCGATCCGCGTCACCGCCCATGGTCCGCTGCAGCCGCTGAACCTGTCGACCGCGCCCTTCCCAGGCTTCGCGACCGACATGCAGGCGCAGTTCATGGCGATGCTGTGCAAGGCCGAGGGCACCAGCACGCTGACCGAGACGATCTTCGAGAACCGCTACATGCACGTGCCCGAGTTGGCGCGGATGGGTGCGGACATTCAGGTCCATGGCCGGACCGCGATGGTCAAGGGCGTGGAGAAGCTGACCGGCGCGCCGGTAATGGCGACCGACCTGCGCGCCTCGATGAGCCTGATCCTGGCGGGTCTCGCCGCCGAGGGCGAGACGTCGGTGAGCCGCGTCTATCACCTCGACCGCGGTTATGAGCGGCTGGAGGAAAAGCTGTCGGCGGTAGGTGCCGATATCGAGCGCGTCGGGGACTAAACCCATTTCCTCCCCTGTAAGGGGAGGTGGCAGCGCATAGCGCTGACGGAGGGGTGTCCCGCTATCGAGAGCGCGACACCCCTCCACCATCCTTCGGATGGTCCCCCTCCCCTTGCAGGGGAGGAATAGAGTTCCCTACGTCACCAACCGCCGCAGCGTCTCCACCCGGTCGGCCTCGGCCGCCGGCTTGTCGGTGCGGATGCGCGCGATGCGGGGGAAGCGCATCGCGACCCCGGATTTGTGTCGCTTCGATTCGTGAATCGAATCGAACGCGATCTCCAGCACCAGTGTCTTTTCCACCTCGCGCACCGGTCCGAAGCGCTGGACGGTATGCGCCCGCACGAAACGGTCGAGTTGCCGCAACTCTTCGTCGGTGATCCCGGAATACGCCTTGCCGACGGGGAGTAACTCGCCATCCTCGGTCCAGCAGCCGAAGGTATAATCGCTATAATAGCTCGACCGCCGGCCATTGCCGCGCTGTGCATACATCATCACGCAATCGGCGGTCAGCGGATCGCGCTTCCATTTGTACCACAGGCCGACGCGCCGCCCGCCGCTATAGGGCGAATCGCGGCGCTTGAGCATCATCCCCTCGATCGCGGCATCACGCGCGGTGGCGCGCAGGGCTTCCAGCGCAGTGAAATCGTCTGCCTCGATCACCGCGCTGACGTCGAAGCGATCGGGGTCGAGCCGGGTGGCGAACGCCTCCAGCCGCTGGCGCCGCTCCGTCCAGGGGAGGGCGCGGACATCCTCGGTCCCGTCGACGAGAATGTCGTAGAGCCGGACGAAGGCGGGATAGTCGGCCAGCATCCTGGCCGACACCGTCTTGCGCCCCAGCCTTTGTTGCAACGCGTTGAAGCTGGCGGCACCCCCGCCATCCTCCAGCGTACCGCCCTGATGCTCGCCCTTGACCAGCAATTCACCATCGACCGCCCCGATTGCGTCGAAGGCGCTGGCGACATCGGGAAAGGCGTGGGTCACGTCGTCGCCGGTGCGGCTGTAGAGCCGGGTCTGTCCGGCGACATGGACGATCTGCACCCGGATGCCGTCCCATTTCCATTCGGCGGCATAGTCGGTCAGGTCGACCCGCAAATCCTCCAGCGGATGGGCAAGCATGAAGGGGCGGAAGACCGGTACATCGGCGGGCGTCGGCTGCGCGCCCGCGCCCTCACCCCAGGCGAAAAGTTCGGCATAGGGTGGGGTGAGGCCGTGCCAGACTTCCTCCACCGCCTCCACATCCAGCCCGAAAGCTTGCGCGAAAGCGGTCTTGGCGAGCCGCGCCGACAGGCCGATGCGCAAGCCGCCGGTGGCCATCTTGAGCAGCGCGAACCGCTCCTCCGCCGTCATCCGGTCGAGCATATCGGCCAGAACGGCGGGCGCGTCGGAGCGGGAGAGGTGGCGCAACCGCTCCACCACCGCGCTGACCGACAGCGGTTCGGAATCAAGGGGACGGTTGGGGGCGGGCCAGAGCAGCGCGACCGTCTCCGCCGTGTCGCCGACATAATCGCGGCTCATGCGGAATAGCACGGGATCGACCTGCTGTTCGATCAACGCGCGAATCAGCGCAGGCTTGACGCCGGGCAAGTCGAGATCGCCCGTCAACGCCGCCATCGCCCAACCCCGGTCGGGATCGGGCGTGGCGGCGAGATAGTCCGCGACCAGCTTCAGCTTGGCGTTGCGCGACCGCGTGTAGATCAACGCGTCGAGCAGCGCGGCAAAGTCGCGCATCGGCGGATCAGTCGATCGCGTTCTTCACCGACTTGCCCGCGACCAGCCCGAGCACGAGGAAGATCACGAACAGCGCGATCGCGATGAAAAACAGGATCTTGGCGATGCCGACGAACGCACCGCCGATCCCGCCGAAACCGAGCGCGCCGAGAATAAGGCCGACGACGAGAAATGTGATGGCGAGCTTGAGCATGGGGCAATCCTCCTGACCTGATAAGGGCTTAACCGGCGGGGAGGGTCGGTGTTCCGATGGCCGGCCCGTGCGGACCAGAGTCTCTCTTGTCGATCGTCGGCGCGCTGCGGTACAAGGGGCGCGGTCTGACAGGGCAGGGTTGCATGACACCGACACGCCACGATCATCGCGTCATGCCGGCTCCCCGGCATCTTCTTCTCTGGGGCGTGTTGGCGCTGCTCCTGACGGCGCCGCTGATCGCCATGCAGTTCACTGACGAAGTCCGCTGGACGCCCTATGACTTCGCGGCCGGCGCCCTGCTTCTCGGCGGGCTCGGCCTCTCTGTCGAACTGGTATTGCGTTGGTTCCGCCGGCCCCGTCAGCGCCTGTTGGCCATCGGCGCGGCGCTCTCGGTCGTGACGCTGATCTGGCTGGACGGCGCGGTCGGGATTTTTTGACCCGGTAGCTGTCCGTTCGGCCGATGGCGCTCTGACACAAAAAAGGCCCCGGCTTCCGCTCGGGGCCTTTTTTATGGGCGTGGTTCGGCGATTAGCCCTTGCGACCAGCCTCGAACAGGAACCAGGCGCGCTCTTCAGCCTGGTCGGTCCATTCGTCGACGATGCCGCTGGTGGCATTGTCCTTGGCCTCTTCGGCGGCGTCCTTGACGGTGCGGAAGCGTTCGACGAGCTTCAGATTGTCGTCGCGCAACTCGACCAGCATGTCGGCGGCTGGCACGAATTCGCGGTCATTGTCGACGATGGTCTGGCGGCGGGCGATGTCGCCGATCGAGCGCAGCGTGACATTGCCGGTCTTGCGCACGCGCTCGGCGATCGCGTCGGTCACGCCCAGGATCTGCGTCGCCTGATCGTCGAGCATCAGGTGATAGTCGCGGAAATGGGGGCCCGAGACGTGCCAGTGGAAATTCTTGGTCTTCAGGTACAGCGCATAGCAATCGGCCAGCGCGCCGTTGAGCGCGTCGGCGACGCTGGCGGTCGCGTTGCGGTTCAGATCGGTCGGCGTATCGAGCGCCGGATTGATATCGGACATGGACTTGGCTCCCGCTGTCTGGATCGTTGCGTGAACGAACCGATGGCCCAATTGCTCCCGCAAATCCATGCGCAAAAGCCTTGGCAGAGTGATCGATAGCCTAGATCAAGCCCTTTGCCGCCAAGGCGATGATGAGGCCGGCCAGCAGCATCACCACGCCCGCCCCCGTCCGGATCAGCCGTAGCGGCAGACGCCGCCATGCCCGCTCACCCAGCAGGATGGCGGGCAGGGTCGCGCCCGCCGTCCCGATCACCGCGCCGGGCAGCGCAGCCCAAGGCAAAGGCGACCTAGCGGCGGCCACTGCGATGACGAAAGCGGGCGAATCGACGAGCATCAGCACGGCGCCGCCCAGCAGCGCGGTGCCCATCGCCCCCAACTGGGGTAACCCATAAGGCGAACCGCGCTGGGGAAGCCGCCCGAGCATGCCGATGCCGGCGCCCGCAATCGCCAGTCCGAGCAACAGCGTCCGTCCCTCCGGCGTCAGGCCGGGGCCGAGCACCGTGCCGAGCTGGACCGCCAAGGCCGCGATCGCCAATTGGGCGATGACGATGCCCAGGATCACCGCACCCGGCCGGCCGGTTTGATCGACCGTCTGGGCGGCGAGGACCGCCAATCGCCCGCCCGCATGTGCGAACAGCGTGACGACCAGGGCAGTCATCAGCGCATCCATTCAGCCCGCCAGTCGCAGCGAACAGGCCGTGGCGAAGCGGTCGGCGGCCTCATAATCCTGTCGCTCGCTCGCCACCGCATCGGTCAGCATGGCGAGCCAGCCATGAACTGGTGGCATGCCCTGACCCCGTGCCAGCGCCCGCTCGATGAAATGGGTGACGGTGACGGCGGGGGTCAGGCCATGGGCATGGGCGATCCGGCGAATCGTCTCCACCTCCCCCGCCAGGTCGGTGGCGGCGGCATAGGGAACGCTCACGTCCAGCGCGGCGATTCGCGCCCAGAGCTCGGCCCGAATGTCGGACGCCGATTCGCGTCCCCCTCCCGATTCGCTTGCACCCATTGGCTTCGTCCCATGGCGTTCCCGTTCGGCCTTCATGCCGGACGCCCCGCTCTGCGCGGGGGTGTAACGCTACGCTCTTCCGCGTAAAGAGCGGCTTAAATGGGGCGTCATACTTGACTCGCGCGCGCCATTGGGCCATGCGCGGCCCTTATATAGCGGCGGCTCCGGCTGCCGCTTTCGCTTTTTCACGCATACAGGAACCAGGTCATGGCCAAGCCGACCACCGTCAAGATCAAGCTCGTCAGCTCGGCTGATACCGGCTTCTTTTACGTCACCAAGAAGAACCCGCGCACCAAGACCGAGAAGCTGAGCTTCAACAAGTACGACCCGGTCGTGCGCAAGCATGTCGAATTCAAGGAAGCCAAGATCAAGTAATTGCGGGCGGCGACCTTCGGGTCGCCCCGTAAAGGCTTGAAGGCGTGAAGCCGCCGTCCCCATGGACGCGCGGCTTTTTGTCGTTGGGACGAACTTAGGCCGCCGCCGGATAAAGCGTGCGAATCAGCCAGTCGTGGAACAGCTTCACCGACTTCTGCTGGAGTGCGCGCGGGCGGCAGACGAACCAGTGGCTGTACGGGCTGTCCACCTCGATATCGAACAGGCGGACCAGACGCGGGTCCTGCGCATGTTCGAAATGGCTGGCATGCATGAAGGCGACGCCCAGCCCCTGCGCGGCGGCCTCCAGCATCAGGCCACCCGAGTCGAAAAAGTCGATCGCCTTGGGCTTGATGTTGGTCAGCCCCGCCGCCTGGCACCAGGCGGTGAAGGCATCGGGCATTTCGCGGTGCAGCAGCGCAGTCATGCCGTTCATCTGTTCGGGGCGGAGTAGGGGATGGGGGCCCTCGATCAGCCGCTTCGAGCCGATGACATAGACTTTGTTGAAATCCAGCCGCTTGGCATAGAGCGAGGGGTCGATGTCGCGGCCCAGCGCAATGACCGCGTCCAGCCCTTCGCCCAGCCGCGCGATGCCATGCCCGGCGGTATCGATGTCGAGATGCAGTTCGGGATGCGCCGCACGCAGCAGCCCCATATGCGGGAACAGTCGCTGCGCCGCATAGAGTGGCAGCACGCCGAGCCGCAGCCGCAACACCTCCTGCCCGCTGGTCATCGCCTCTACCGCATCGGACAATTGGTCGAGCAGCGGCGCGATCTGTTCCATCAGCGTCTGGCCGTCCTCATTGGGCACCATCGCCTGATGGCGCCGGGCGAACAGCGGCTTGCCGACGAAACGCTCCAGCGTCTGCACCCGCCGGCTGAGGGCGGGCGCGGACAGCGCCAGTTCCTCGGCGGCCGCCTTGATGGAGCCCAGGCGCACCACCTGGACGAAGGCTTCGATCGCACCCAAAGGGGGGAGCCTGCGCATCTCACACCTGTCGTTTGATACCCTCTGGGCCAGAGGATTGCATAAAGTGCAATCATAGCCAAGCTTTTCGCACTTGCAACATAGCGTGCTGCGACGCAAAAGGAACGGGCCTTTCAGGCATCCTCTCCTAAAAACTTTTACGGGCTGGTCGTTTCGATCGGCCCTTTTTTTTGTCTCCATTCGGCGGTCCGCCCTTTCACGGGCAGGAACCCGCCCCCAAGTCCCGCGCTTTCGTGTTTCAGATACTGGGCAAGGGACGATCATGGCCGACAGCGACGCGCCGACCCGCAAGATACAGGTGGCGAACAGCCGCCCCGAGGATTCCGGGCGCGGCCTGGCCCATCTTCCGCGCACGCTGATGGCGGCACTGGGCATTACCGAGGGCGATGTCGTCGAGATCGTCGGCAAACAGGCGACCCCGGCGCGCGCCGTCGCGCCCTATCCGGAAGATGAAGGCCTCGACCTGCTGCGTATCGACGGGTTGCAGCGGGCCAATGCCGGGGTCGGCTCGGGCGATTTCGTCGAGGTGCGGCGCGTCGAATCGAAACCTGCGACTCGCGTGGTGTTCGCACCCGCCCAGCAGAATCTGCGGCTCCAAGGTTCGGCGCAGGCGTTGAAGCGGACCTTCTTCAATCGTCCGCTCTGTCAGGGCGACGTGGTGGCGACCGCCGGGCAACAGCGCGTCACCAACATGCCGCCGGGCGTCGCGCAGTTCATGAACGCGCCGGCCTATGCATTGCAGGAAATCCGCCTCGCGGTCGTGGCGGCCAGCCCCAAGGGTGTGGTCCATATCGATGAAAATACCGAGGTCGAGTTGCGCCCCGAATATGAGGAACCGCGCGAAGCCCGGCGCGCCGATGTCACCTATGACGATATCGGCGGCATGGCCTCGACCATCGACCAGTTGCGCGAGATGGTCGAACTGCCGCTGCGTTATCCCGAATTGTTCGAGCGGCTGGGCGTCGAGCCGCCCAAGGGCGTGCTGCTCCATGGCCCGCCCGGTACGGGCAAGACGCGGCTCGCCCGTGCTGTGGCCAACGAGTCGGATGCGCAATTCTTCCTGATCAACGGGCCGGAGATCATGGGCTCGGCCTATGGCGAGTCCGAACAGCGCCTGCGCGAGATCTTCGAGGAGGCGACCAAGTCCGCCCCCTCGATCGTCTTCATCGACGAGATCGACTCGATCGCCCCAAAACGCGACCGGGTGCAGGGCGAAGCGGAAAAGCGCTTGGTCGCGCAGCTCCTCACCCTGATGGACGGGCTGGAAGCGCGCGCGAATCTCGTCATCATCGCCGCCACCAACCGCCCCGAGGCGATCGACGAGGCGCTGCGGCGGCCGGGCCGGTTCGACCGCGAAATCGTGGTCGGCGTCCCCGACGAGCGCGGGCGGCGTGAGATTCTGGGCATTCATACACGTGGTATGCCTTTGGGAGACAAGGTCGATCTGGCCGAGCTGGCGCGGACGACCTTCGGTTTCGTCGGCGCCGATCTGGCCGCGCTGACCCGTGAGGCGGCGATCGAGGCGGTGCGGCGGATCATGCCGCGCCTCAATCTGGAAGAGCGGACGATCCCCGCTGAAGTGCTCGACACGCTGTCGGTGACGCGCGAGGACTTCATGGAGGCGTTGAAGCGCGTCCAGCCCTCGGCGATGCGCGAGGTGATGGTGCAGGCGCCGACCGTTCGCTGGGAGGATGTCGGCGGGCTCGACACCGCGCAGATGAAGCTGAAGGAAGGCGTCGAACTGCCGCTCAAGGACCCGGATGCCTTCCGGCGCCTAGGCATTCGGCCGGCCAAGGGTTTCCTGCTCTATGGCCCGCCCGGCACCGGCAAGACGCTACTCGCCAAGGCGGTCGCGCGCGAGGCGGAGGCGAATTTCATCGCCACCAAGTCGAGTGACCTGCTCTCCAAATGGTATGGCGAGAGCGAGCAGCAGATCACCCGGCTGTTCCAGCGGGCGCGGCAGGTGGCGCCGACGGTGATCTTCATCGACGAACTCGATTCGCTGGTGCCCGCGCGCGGTGGCGGGCTGGGCGAGCCGCAGGTGATCGAGCGGGTGGTCAACACCATCCTCGCCGAGATGGATGGGTTGGAGGAGCTTCAGTCGGTCGTCGTCATCGGCGCGACCAACCGGCCCAATCTGGTCGACCCCGCACTGCTCCGGCCGGGGCGGTTCGACGAGCTCATCTATGTCGGCGTGCCCGACAAGGCGGGGCGTCGGCGAATCTTGGGCATCCACACCGCCAAGATGCCGCTCGCGGCGGATGTCGATCTGGACGATGTGGCGGCACGCACCGACCGCTTCACCGGCGCGGATCTGGGCGATGTGGTGCGCCGCGCGGGCCTGATCGCGCTGCGCCGCTCGATCGGGGCGAGCGAGGTCGATATGGCGGCGTTCGACGAAGCGCTGACCGAGGCGCGGGCGAGCGTCACCCCGGAGATGGAGCGCGATTACGAACAGATCGCGGCCAAGCTGAAGCAGGAAGCGGCGGCGATCCAGCCGATCGGCTTCATCGCACCGGGGATGCTGACGCCGCGCGGCGACAAGCAGCCGTAACGCCCGATCCGTCGCCCTGGGGACTCTCGGGCCTTTCTCGATCGGCAGGCCGCCGGTGGGGAAAGGCCCCCATCTTCACGGGAAGGCTTACGCTTTCCACCGATAACTGCGCCCGACCGCCGCTACCGCGACCTCATACGCGGAATACCAATCCGCCCGGCCCTGGTTGCGGATCGCGGCATGGTCCGGATGCGCGCGCCAGGCCAGCGCGCTCGCCTCGTCGGCCCACCAACTGACGGTGATCCCCAACCCGTCCGCGCCGCGCGCACTGTCGACGCCGCAATAGCCCGGTTGCCGCGCAGCGAGGGCCGCCATCGTCTCGGCCGCCCCGGCATAGCCCGCCGGATCGCTATCTGTCCGTTGCGACACGAAAATTACCGCAATCTGCCCCGTTCGATCCATTATCCGCCCCCTTGCACCTGTCCGCTTTGCGACGGAATGCACCCCTTGCGCGCAACCCAATAGCTTGAAAGTCGTTCGGCACCTGTGCGACGAGGGGGTTTCCCTCGCGCGTCCTCCTCGCGGGGATCACGAACGACAGGAACTCGATGCCCAGCTCGACCACCGCCGCGCGCAAGTCCCGCACCGACGCCACGGGTTATCCATCGCCCGGCCAGATGTTCTTTCAGCAGTTCCTGAAGCATCCGGTGATGGTCGGCTCGATCATTCCGTCGTCGGGCAAGCTGATCCGCAAGATGCTCGCGCCCGTCGATTGGGCCAACACCAAGCTGTTCGTCGAATATGGCCCGGGCGTCGGCACCTTCTGCAGGCCGATCCTGGAGCGGATGGCGCCCGACGCGATGCTGATCGCGATCGATACCAATGCCGATTTCTGCGATTATCTGCGCCACACCATCATCGATTCGCGCTTCAAGGCGGTGAACGGATCGGCGGCGGACGTGCAGAAGATCGTGCGCGACCATGGCTTCGACCATGCCGACTATGTCCTGTCGGGTCTTCCTTTCTCGACCCTGCCGCCCGGCGTCGGCCCGGCGATCGCGCAAGGCACGCATGCCGTGCTGCGCCCCGGTGGCGCCTTCCTGGTCTATCAGTTCAGCCCCAAGGTGAAGGACTTCCTGGTTCCGCACTGGGACAATATTGATCATGACATGGAATGGTGGAACGTGCCGCCGGCGCAGCTTTACTGGGCCTGGAAGGACTGAAACAATCCTCCCCGTGCCGGGGAGGATCAATCGCCGTCGGGCGACTCGATCCCGAAATTGAGTCCCCGCGACACCGACGGATCGATCACCGCGATCAGCAGATAGGCCGCGAACTGGCGCAGCCGCTGGAACCAGCCGGTATGGCGCTTATACCATTCCGGCGTGATCGCCTCCGACCGCGCAACCTCGCCATCGATATAGGCGCGGACATGCGCGGCGAAGGCGATATCCTTGATCCGGAGCATCAGCTCCAGATTCACGAACAGGCTGCGCATATCGAAATTGGCCGAGCCGACATGCACCGCATCGTCGATCACATATAATTTCGTGTGCAGCTTGGTCAGCTGATATTCGAAGATGCGTACCCCCTTGCGCAGCAACCCGGCATAGGTGAAGCGCGCCGCCGCGATCGTTGCCTCATTGTCGGATTTGCCGGCGGTCACGATCCGCACCTCGGCGTCGCGGCGTCCGGCGCGATCCAGCCGGCGCAGCATGGTGGGGCTGGGGGTGAAATAGGCGGCGATCACGTCGATCCGCCGCCCGCGTCGCATATCGTCGCGCACCGTGCGAGCCCACGGCGATAGCCGCCGCGTCGGCCCGCCGATCAGCCAGCGCAGCCGTCCCGTCGACTCGCTCCAATGCGCCAGCGCGCGGTTCAGGTCGCGCAGCCGACCCTTGGGATTTTCCGTCCAGGCGAACAGCGCATCGAAATAGCCCGCCATACGCGCCGCCGCCGGTCCTTCGAGCAGCAGCCCCAGGTCGCGCCAGCTCTGATCGGCGGGGGTGCCGAAATAATCATCCTCGATATTGAAACCGCCGATGATGATCCGGGGATCGCGCCCGGCATCGGCGAGTGCCAGCTTCTGGTGATTGCGCAGGAGGTAGCGGCGACCGAACCGCGGCTCGAACCGGGACAGCCGCGCCCCCGCCTCGACCAGCGGGCGAAAGAATTCCTCGTCCGCGCCCGCGCCGAAGCCGTCGACGATCACCGTTACCGCCACCCCGCGCCGGGTGGCGGCGATCATCGCGTCGCGCACCCGCCGCCCGGTCGCATCGTCGGCATAGATATAATAGAGGATGCGCAGGCTCTCCCGCGCCCCCCCGATCAGCGCCAGCAACGCCTCCAGCCGTCGCGGTCCCGTGTCGAGCAGGGTTAGCCGATGCCCGTCCACCTGGAATAGGGGTTGTTCGGGAGGCGAGGGGGCGGAAATGATGCGGGTTCTCCGGCGAATGATTCTGTCGAAAACGTAACGGTCGAGGTGACAGGCGCGTTGCACCGGCCATGGCTTTTGACTTGGGGCGGCTTTGCTGCTAGGCGGCCTGCTTTCATCCCAGCATTATTTGCGAAGGACACACGCATGGCGCGCGTCACCGTCGAGGATTGCGTCGACAAGGTTCCCAACCGTTTCGATCTGGTGCTGTTCGCGGCGCAGCGGGCCCGTCAGATTTCGGGCGGCGCGGATCTGACCGTCGATCGCGATCGCGATAAAAATCCGGTCGTCGCTCTGCGCGAGATCGCCGAGGAAACCGTTCGTCCGACTCATCTGGAAGAAGCTGTCGTCAACAGCCTGCAGCGCGTCCAGATCGACGACGAGGACGAGGCGGACGATGTCGGCAGCCTGCAGGCCTCTGCCGAGGCGCTGCGTCTGACTGCCGCTGCCCCGCCGCGCAACCAGAATCTGGGTGCCGATTACGACGGCTGATCCGCCGTTCCGGTAACAGGATATGAAAAGGGCCGGTGCGAACGCTCGCACCGGCCCTTTTGCTATGCGGCGGACTCGCGGTCAGTAACCCCAGCCTCCGCCATGCCAATAATCCCAGCGTGCGGCATGTCGCTCATGCCGGGCAAAGCGGGCGTCGCGTCGTGCCTCGGCCCGCCGAACCGCGGCGGCATGGGCATAGGCGTCGGCGGCGCGGTAATCGCCATAATAGGCCGCGGTATCGGCGGCGCGCTGGTCGCGTCCGGCCTGATAGGCGTGGATTTCGGCTCCGCGCCCGGCGCGATGCGCCATGTAATCGTCATAGCGCCAGTCCTGCGCCTCGGCCGCCGTTGCCGCCACCATCGCCCCGCCGGCCAGGGCGAGCATTATGCCTGTCTTCAGCGTCTTCATGACCCATATTCCAATGCAATCTGGCTCCCGGTGACCAGGAAGCTGCGCGTTCTCGTCTGAACCGTCGGTGGCTGGCATGTTCATCGCGCAGGCAGCTTGGCCTTGGCGGAGGAAGGTCATCGGCCCATCCTCCGGTCTTGACGGGCGCTTAACCAATCTCGGGCAAGCTGAGGGTATGGAAATGCGCAAAATCTGCAGCGGGTGCCGGGACGGTATCGATTTCGACATCCCGTTTGCGATGGCGTTCCAGCCGATCGTCGATACCCGGACCGGTCGGCCCTTTGCCTATGAGGCGCTGGTCCGGGGGGCCGACGGCTCGGGCGCGTTCGGCGTTCTGTCGCGCGTGACCGACGAAAACCGCTACTCCTTCGATCAGGCGTGCCGGGTCAAGGCGATCGAAAGTGCCATGGCGGCCGGGCTGATGGAATCGGATGCGCGGCTGTCGATCAACTTCCTGCCCAATGCCGTCTATTCGCCGATGGCCTGTATCCAATTGACCATGCGCACGGCGCAGGCGGTGGCCATGCCGGTCGACCGGCTGATCTTCGAATTCACCGAGAATGAGGAAATGGGCTCGCCCGAGCATGTCACGGGCATCATCGATACCTATAAGCAGATCGGCTTTTCGGTCGCGATCGACGATTTCGGTGCCGGGCATTCGGGCCTCGACATGTTCGCGCGCTTCGTGCCCGACGAGATCAAGCTCGATATGGACCTGATCCGCGACATCGACACCAATGCGCGTCGTCGCGCCATCGTGCGGTCGATGGTGGGCATGTGCCAGGAACTCGACACGCTGCTGATCGCCGAGGGCATTGAGACCGCGGCCGAAGCGGCGGTGCTGAACGACTTGGGTGTCCGCTATCACCAGGGCTACTGGTATGCCCGGCCCGAACTCGAACGCCTGCCGCAGATTCGGGCGGAGGCACTGGCCGGCTGAACAGGATGGGTGGCGCCGTCCTCGGCACCACCCAGTATCCCTCAATAGGCGTAGGCTCGCACCAGATCGTAGAGATAGTCGCGCCCGTCATAGAGCGACTTGACCGGAATCCGCTCGTTCAGGCCGTGGATGCCCGACATATCCTTCTCGATGAAGATGCCCGGCGCGCCGTAGACGGGGATGCCGATCGCCTGGAAGAAGATGCCGTCGGTCGCGCCGGTCGACATCATCGGCACCATCGCGACGCCGGGGAAGTGCTTGGCCGCGACCGCCTTCATCGGGCCGATGATCTTCGGGTCCAGCTTGGGCGGGATCGCGGTCGGGCGCACCGGCTGGTTGGCGGTGACGGTGATCTTGGGCCCCGCCAATGCCTTCAGCTTCGCCAGCGTCCCCTCGACCGTCTCGCCGGGAAAGATGCGGCAGTTGATATTGGCGGTCGCGCGCTGGGGCAGGGCGTTTTCGGCATGGCCGGCCTGCAGCAGCGTCGCGACGCAGGTGGTGCGCAGCGTGGAGTGCAGCGCCTTGTCGCGGCTGACGATCGCATCGGCCGCCTTGTCGGTCGGATCGGCGAGCAACCGGGTGATCGCATCGCCCAGCTGGCCGCCGACGCGCTGTGCGGTCGCGGTCAGGAAGGCGCGGGTCGTATCGGTCAGGATGACGGGAAATTCGTAACCCTGCACCGCCTTCACCGCATCGGCGAGCTCATAGATCGCGTTTTCCGGCGTCGGTTGCGAGCTGTGGCCGCCGGGGTTGGTGGCCAGGAAGGTGTAGTTCTGCGCCGCCTTCTCGCCGACCTGTACCGCCAGCAGCTGCCGCTGTCCTTGGTCGTCGAGCCGACCGCCGCCGCCCTCGTTCAGGACGAACTCGGCGGCGATCAGATCGGGCTTGTTCTTGGCCAGCCATTCCGCGCCGTTGAAGGCGAAGGTCGTCTCCTCGCCACAGGTCAGCGCCATCTTGATCGTGCGCTTGGGCGGCGTCTTCTTCAGGCGGATCATGGTATCGGCCCAGACCGCGCTCATCGCCTTGTCGTCGACAGTGCCGCGACCGTAATAATAGCCGCCTTCCTCGATCAGCTTGAACGGATCGCGGGTCCAGTCCTCGCGCTTGGCCTCGACCACGTCGAGATGGCCGAGCAGCAGCATCGGCTTCAGCCTCTTGTCGGTGCCGGGCAGGACCGCGACGATGCCACCGTCCTTGGGATGGTCGGGCACCGAGAACAGGGTGATGTCGGCGTCGCTATAGCCCGCCGTCTTCAGCCGGTCGGCGATCTGCGACGCGGCCTGGGTACAGCTGCCCACCGACAGCGCGGTGTTGGTCTCGATTAGCTGTTTGTAGAGGTCGAAGAACGCCTTCTGGTCGGGCCGATACTGTGCCGCCGCGAGGCCGGGCAGTATCGCCCCGGGAATCGCCAGTGCTGCGGCCACCCCGCCGAGCCATTTTGCCAACCGCATATGATCCCCCTCTTTTTCCCGTGTCGGCGGGGAATAGAGCGTGTCGGGACGGTGCGCGCAAGTCGTTGGCGGTGATGCCCCTCCACCACGCCCTTGGGGAGGGGGACCATCCGAAGGATGGTGGAGGGGCATGGCCGCAGGCCATACCCGCGAGCGGCAGGAAACGCGCCTAATCCTTTGCCCCGGACCGTTTTCGCGCTAGCAGTCGCCGATGGACCAGCCCGACATTGCCGCTCGCCCCCGCCTGATCTCGCCCTCGCTGTTCGCGCTGTCGATCTTCTACGGCGGCATGGTGTGTATCGCGGGCGTGCTGGGCAACAAGCAGGTGGCGCTGGGGCCGCTGGCGGTGGAGGCGGGGATCTTCGCCTTCCTGCTGCTGGTCGTGACGTCGAGCGCGGTCGCCGAACTGCATGGGCCGCAGGTCGCCGGGCGGCTGGTGCGGGTGGGCTTCGTGCCGTTGCTGGTGTCGCTGGCGCTGTCCTTCATCGTCTATTCGCTGCCCGCCTCGCCCGAGATGGTCCCGGCCAATCGCGACGCGATCCAGCTGGTGCTGGGGTCCACCTGGCGGATCTGGCTGGGCGGTATCGTCGCTTACGGCGTGTCGCAGACGCTGAACGTCACCATCTTCGCCGCGCTGAAGGGCAGGGAGGGCGGCAAGCTCCTCTGGCTGCGCGCGGCGATCGCCAGCATGCTCAGCCAGATCGTCGACACGCTGCTGTTCGTGACCATCGCCTTTTACGGCGAGTTTCCGATCGGCCCGCTGATCGTGGGCCAGATGATCGCCAAAGTCGCGCTGTCCGCCATACTGATCCCGCCGCTGATCTATGTGTTCGTGGGGTTGGGGCGCAAGCTGGACCGGGCCTGACCTCGACACCGGACATATTGCCGGTTTTCCCCGCCGCCGCCCCGCGATAAAGGGCGGGGATGACCAACCACGATCCCGACGCCGCCCTGCTCGCCAAGGCCGAGACGCTGACCGAGGCGTTGCCCTATCTCCAGCGTTACGCGGGCAAGACCTTCGTGGTGAAATATGGCGGCCACGCCATGGGCGCTCCCGAGCGGCAGCGCGACTTCGCCGAGGACATGGTCCTCCTGAAGGCGGTCGGCATCAATCCGGTAGTTGTCCACGGCGGCGGGCCGCAGATCGGCGCGATGCTCAAGCGGCTGGGCGTCGAGTCGCAGTTCGTCAACGGCCTGCGCGTCACCGACAAGGAAACGGCGCAGATCGCCGAGATGGTTCTGGCGGGATCGATCAACAAGGAAATCGTCAGCTGGATCGCCGCCGCCGGGGGCCGCGCGGTCGGCATCTCGGGCAAGGATGCCGGCCTGGTCATCGCCGAGAAGGTGCAGGGTCGCGAGGCCGATCCGCTGAAGGGCATCGAGCGCCATGTCGATCTGGGCTTCGTCGGCGAGCCGGTGTCGGTCGACCCGCGCCTGATCGAAAGCCTGTGCGCCGACGGCATCATCCCCGTGATCGCGCCGGTCGGTATCGGGCTGGACGGGCACACCTATAACATCAACGCCGACACCATGGCGGGCGCGATCGCCGCGCGACTGGGTGCGTCGCGCTTCTTCCTGCTGACCGATGTCGCGGGCGTGCTGGACAAGCAGGGCGAGTTGATGACCGACCTGAACCCGGCGCGGATCGCGGAACTGCGCGCCGACGGGACGATCTCGGGCGGGATGATCCCCAAGCTGGACACCTGCGTCTCCGCGGTCGAGGCCGGGGTGGATGCGGCGGTGATCCTGGATGGGCGCGTGCCGCATGGGATGCTCCTGGAGATCTTCACCAAGCAGGGTGCGGGTACGCTCGTCCGCCGGTAGCTTTTGGTCTGAGGCGAGGTTGGGGCGTGGCCTTCGACTTCGCTCAGGCTGAAGGGAGTTTGGGGGATAGGGCGTTATACAAGCACCCGTTCAGGCTGAGCGAAGTCGAAGCCCACGCCCCACCGCCCACCAAGAAAACGGAAAGCGGTTAGAAATCGACCGCGATCCCCTTCAATTCCCAATCGCCATAGCGCACCGGATTCTTCCCCAACGGGTCCTCCTGCGGCTCGGGCTTGGCCTCGGGCTGCGGCACCGGCGGGTTCTGCGACAGATAGGCGGGCGGTTTCACATGGTCGGGGCGCTGGCCCATGGGCGGTCCTTTCGACTAAAGGGCGATGATTGCAGCCCATGTCGGGGCTGACAGGAGTTTTGCCAAGTGACACGTCCTCCCCAATCGCCGACCCGTGGCCGTCCCGATCGGCGCGGCGCCCCCAAGGGCGGTGATCGGCGCGGGGGACCGCAGCGCCCCTCCGAGCCGCTGGGCACCGCCACCCGCCGCGCCGCCATCCGCCTGCTCGACGCGGTGCTGCGCCGGGGCGAGCCGCTGGAGGCGGCGCTCGCCTCGGCGACGCGGGCGTTGTCGGGGGGGCCGGATCGCGGACTTGCCCATGCCATCGCGGCGGAGACGCTGCGCCGCCTGCCCGATCTCGACGCACTGATCGACTCGGCGACCAAGCAGCGGCTGCCCGATGATGCCAAGGCGCGCTTTGCCCTGCGTATCGCGCTCGTTCAGGTGCTGGCGCTGGGCACGCCGCCGCATGCCGCGATCGCGACCGTGCTGCCGCTGGTCGATGGCGGCCCGCGCAAGCTGGTCCACGGCGTGTTCAGCACCATCACCAAGAGCGGCGTGCTGCTCCCCGAAATTCCCGCACTGCCGGAGGCGACCGAAGCCCGCTGGGAAGAAAATTGGGGCGAGGAGATGGTCGAGGCCGCCGCCCATGCCATCGCGGCACCCCCGCCGCTCGACCTGACGCTGGCCGATCCGGCTGCGACCGGGGAATGGGCGGAAAAGCTGGGCGGGATCAGCCTGCTGCCCGGCCATGTCCGTTTGCCCTCGGGCAACTCGGTTATGGAGTTGCAGGGCTTCGACGAAGGCGCCTGGTGGGTGCAGGACCTCGCCGCCTCGATCCCCGCGCGCTTGTTGGGCGAGGGCAGGGGCCATGTCCTCGACCTGTGCGCCGCGCCGGGAGGCAAGACGTTGCAGTTGGCCGCCGCCGGTTGGACGGTCACCGCGATCGACCAGTCCGAGTCGCGACTCGCCCGGCTCGCCGAGAATCTGGAGCGCACCAACCAGTCGGCCGAGGTGGTGACGGCCGACCTGCGCGAATGGGAACCCAAGGAAGCCGCTGACGCGATCTTGGTCGACGCGCCGTGCAGCGCCAGCGGCATCTTCCGCCGCCACCCCGACGTGCTCTACCGCGTCCGCCCGGCAATCATCGCCGAGATGGCGGAATTGCAGCGCGTGATCCTGACCCGCGCCGCCAACTGGCTGAAGCCCGGCGGGAAAATGGTCTATGCCACCTGCTCGCTGGAGCCCGAAGAGGGTGAGCGTCAGATCGAAAGCTTCCTGGCCGAACGCCCCGATTACGCGCTCGTGCCCATCACCGGCGACTGGCCCGGCCTGACCGCCGAGGGTACGATCCGCACGCTGCCCACGCTCCTCGCAAAGGAGGGGCGGCTCGACGGTTTCTTCATCGCGATGTTGCAACGCAAAGGCTGACTTGGGCGCGATATCGGGGTACAGGCCACAACCATGCTTCCCGTGCGTATCGCTCCCTCCATCCTGTCCGCCGATTTCGCCCGCTTAGGCGAAGAAGTTCGGGCCATCGACGCCGCCGGCGCCGACTGGATCCACATCGATGTGATGGACGGGCATTTCGTGCCCAACATCACCATCGGCCCGGCGGTGGTGAAGGCGCTGCGCCCGCACACCGCCAAGCCGTTCGACGTGCATCTGATGATCTCGCCGATCGATGCCTATCTGGACGCCTTTGCCGAGGCAGGGGCGGACACGATCACCGTCCACCCGGAGGCGGGGCCGCACATCCATCGCACGATCCAGCATATCAAGGGATTGGGCAAGCGGGCCGGCGTTGTCTTGAACCCGGCCACGCCCGCCAAGATGCTCGACTATCTGATCGACATGGTCGACCTGGTCCTGGTGATGAGCGTGAATCCCGGCTTTGGCGGACAGAGCTTCATCGAAAGCCAGCTCAAGAAGATTTCGGCGATCCGCAAGATGATCGAGCATAGCGGACGCGCCATCGATCTGGAGGTCGATGGCGGTGTTGATCCGCACTGGGCCAAGCGCTGTATCGAGGCCGGAGCGGACGCCCTGGTCGCGGGGACGGCGGCCTTCCGGGGCGGTCCATCGCAATACACCGCCAACATCGCCGCCCTGCGCGGTTGACCCTGATGCGCGAAGCGACGGATGGTGGCGCGACCGCGCAGGGCGCCGACAGCATCGAGGAAGGCAAAAGGCTCGTCCGCGTCAGCACCGGGGGCCTGTCGCTCGCCGACCGGTTGAGCGAGCATCTCCACCGGCTGACCTGGCGCACCCCGCTGCATTCGCTGCGGCTGAAGGGGCGTCACCCCTTGAAGCTGATGGCGGTGCCCGAGGACCCGATCCTCGGTGATATGGAGCGCGGCCATGCGTTGCTCGGAGGCGTGCTCGACTGGCGTGGCGAGGAGCGCGGGGTCGAGTCGATCGATTTCGCCCATCCCGACTGGTCGACCGGTTTTGCCGATCATCTGCACAGCTTTGCGTGGTTGCGTGACCTATCGACCGTGGCGACGCGGGCGCAAGGCGCGCCGATCGCCGAATATCTGATGGGCCGCTGGCTCGATGCCTTTGCCGAGACGGTCGATGCGACGGCGTGGCGGCCCGATCTATGGGGCCGGCGCATCCTGTTCTGGACCGCGCATGCGCCGTTGATCCTGTCCTCGACCGACCTGGTCTATCGCTCGCGGGTGCTCAACACGCTGGCACGGGGCGCGCGGCATCTCGATCGCGGTGCGGACAAGGCGCCTGCGGGCGTGGCGCGCATTGCCGCCTGGTGCGGCGTGGTCGCGGCGGGACTGTTGCTGGCAGGGGGCGATCCGCGCCAGGCCTTTGGCGAGGCCGGACTGAACCGCGCGCTGGACACCGGGCTGTTCGGGGACGGCGGCGTCATCGCGCGCAGCCCTTCGGTACAGCTCGACGCGGTCATGCTGTTGACCATGATGCGTGAAGTCTATGACGCGCGCGGGCTGGTGTTTCCGGAGCATTTCCAGGCGCGGCTTCAGAAGATGATTTCGGCGCTGCTCGGCGTCATGCACGGCGACCGCGCGCTGTCGAGCTGGCAGGGATCGGGACCCGAGACGCCCGAGAAGATCGCCGCCGTCATCGAGGCGTCGGGTGTGCGCACCCGGCCGCTACGCCAGGCCGGCGACTGGGGCTATCAAAGGCTGGCGGCGGCGCAGGCGGTGCTGGTCATGGACGCCGCCCCCCCGCCGATCGCGCGGGCGATCGAGGGCGGATGCGCCTCGACCCTGGCCTTCGAATTCTCCGACGGCGCGCAGCGGATCGTCGTCAATTGCGGCGGCGCGCGTGCGACCGTGGCGCAGGTGCCCGCCAGCCTCGCGCACGGCCTGCGCACCACGGCGGCGCATTCGACGCTGACGCTGGGCGACAGCAACTCCACTGCCATCCATGCCGACGGCACGCTGGGGCGCGGCGTCGCAGAGGTGGAGCTCAGCCGCCAGGAATCGGACGCCGCCAGCCGCATCGAGGCGAGCCATGACGGCTATGTCCGCCGTTACGGCTTCACCCATCGTCGCCAGTTGCTGCTGACCGGCGACGGCCGCGAGTTGCGCGGCGAGGATGCGCTGTTGCCGCAGGGGCGCAAGCGGCAGGCGGGCAGCACGAGCTTCGCGCTGCGTTTCCATCTCGGCGACGGCGTGGAGGCGATGGTGACCGCCGAGAGCGGCCAGGCGATCCTGCGCCTCGACGACGGCGCGCTGTGGCAGTTCCGCTGCCGCGGCGGTGTGCTGGCGATCGAGGAGTCGCTGTGGATCGACGGCACCGGCCGTCCGGTCGCGACCCAGCAGCTCGTCGTGATCGGCGAGACTCCGGCCGGTGGTGCGCATGTCAGCTGGGCGTTCAAGCGGGCGCTCTGAGCGCATCAGCGCAAAGAGCGCCCGCCCCGGCGAAGGCCGGGGCCCAGTCGAACTATCAAATTCCTCCCCTGCAAGGG
>NZ_BBJS01000027.1 GCF_000739895.2 Sphingomonas paucimobilis NBRC 13935 | reverse complement strand
ATTCCGCGTGGCTGCGCCCGAAATCCTCGCGCGCGTCGTCCTGGCCCTGGTCGATGATCGAACGGCGGATGGCGCGGGTGCGGCTGAACAGGTCGAACAGCTCGTCGCCCTTGCCCCAGCGGATCGCGCGCTGAAGCTGGCTGAGATCCTCCGAGAATCGCTGCAGCATCTCCAGCACCGCCTCGCGATTGGTCAGGAACACGTCGCGCCACATGGTCGGGTCGGAGGCGGCGATGCGGGTGAAGTCGCGGAAGCCGCCCGCCGAATATTTGATGACCTCGGACTGGGTTACTTCCTCCAGGTCGCTGGCGGTGCCGACGATCGTGTAGGCGATCAGGTGCGGCAAATGGCTGGTGACGGCGAGCACCCGGTCATGATGATCGGGGGCCATCAACTCGACATCGGCGCCCAGCCGTCGCCAGAATTCGGCGACTCGCTCGACCGCCAAGGCATCGGCGCCGTCCGGCGGCGTGACGATGCACCAGCGCTTCTGGAACAAGGTGGCAAAGCCCGCCTCCGGCCCGCTGCGCTCGGTGCCCGCCACAGGGTGGGCCGGGATGATCGTCGCGCCCGGCAGCGCCTCGGTCAGCGCGGTCAGGACCGCACCCTTGCAACTGCCGACGTCGGAGACGATCGCATCCTCGGGCAGGTCGTCGGCGAATTCGGCGGCGACCGCGCCCATCGCGCCGACCGGCACGCACAGGATGACGAAGTCGGCGTCGATCACGCTCGCACCGGCCGTGTCGGCGACATCATCGGCCAGATCGAGCGCGCGTACCGTCTCGCGCACTTGGCGGTCGGCGTCATAAGCGGTGATCCGCGCGGTCGGCATCGCCTTGCGCACGGCGCGCGCCACCGAGGAGCCGATCAGGCCGAGCCCGATGATGGTGATCCGGGCGAAAGGCAGCATTACGCTGCGTCTACCATGGCGCGGAGCGCAGCCACGACGCCCTTCACCTCATCTTCGGTGCCGATGGTGATGCGCAGACCATGGCCCAGCCCCTGGCTCGGCAGCCAGCGGACGATATATCCAGCGTCCATCAGGCCGTGATAGGCCCGCTCGGCGGTCAGGGCGCCTTCGAACAGCACCAGCGAGAAATTGGCCTTGGACGGCACGCACCGCAGGCCCGCATTGCCGAGGCTGGCGATCTGCTCCTCGAACCAGCCCAGCCATTTGGCATTATGTGCGCGCGACGCTGCGACGAAGCTGCGGTCGCGGATCGCCTCGATCGCGGCATTCTGCCCAGCGATGGTTACGTTGAACGGCGCGCGGATACGGTGGAGCGCGTCGATGATGGGCGCGGCGGCATAGCCCCAGCCGATCCGCTCGGCGGCAAGGCCATGGATCTTGGAGAAAGTGCGCGAGACCAGCACGTTGCCCGCCTGCTCGGCCAGCGTCAGGCCGCCATCATCCTCGCCCTCGGCCAGATATTCGGCATAGGCCTGGTCGAGGACGAGCAGGACATGCGGCAGCAGTCCCGCATGGAGCCGCGCGATCTCGCCTGCGCCCGCATAGGTGCCGGTCGGGTTATTGGGATTGGCGACGAAGACGACCTTGGTCTTGTCCGTCACCGCCGCCAGGATCGCGTCGACATCGGTAGCATAGTCATGGTCGGCGACCACCACCGGCTCGGCGCCCACACGCCGGGTCGCGATCTCATAGACCGCAAAGCCATAGCGGACATGGATGATCTCATCCCCCGGCCCGGCGAACGCACCCGCCGCCAGATGGAGGATCTCGTCTGAGCCGGTGCCATAGATGATCCGTGCGGGATCGAGCCCATGCACGGCACCGATCGCCTCGCGCAACGCGGTCGCGCCCGCATCCGGATAGCGTTCCAGATTATTGGCGGCGGCGGCGAATGCGGCGCGCGCCTTCTCACTGGTGCCCAGCGGATTTTCGTTGGACGAGAGTTTGGCGACCTTGCGCCCGTCATCGGTCGTCGCGCGGCCGGGGACATAGGGCGCGATCGCCTTGACCCAGGAGATCGGTTCGGGTGCGGTAAGCTCGGTCATGAGGCCCGCCATAGCGGTCCCGCCCTTGCGTTGCCAAGCATCGCGGCTTAGCGGATAGGACTCCATGGCCGCTTCCGTTTCCGCTTTATCCCATAGCGACGACCAGCGTTTCGGTCTGTCGCGCCATATCGTCCTGCCCGGTCCCCTCCGGCTGGATGGCGGTGCGCTGCTGTCGCCGGTCGAGATCGGCTATGAAACCTATGGCACGCTGAATGCGGATGGCTCCAACGCCATCCTGATCTGCCACGCGCTGACCGGCGACCAGCATGTCGCCTCACCCCATCCGCGCACCGGCAAGCCCGGCTGGTGGACTCGGTTGGTGGGTGAGGACAAGCCGATCGACCCGGCGCGGCATTTCATCATCTGCTCGAACGTCATCGGCAGCTGCATGGGATCGTCTGGGCCGGCGACGGTCGATCCTTCGACCGCCGAGCCCTGGGGGATGCGCTTTCCGGTCATCACCATCCGCGACATGGTGCGCGCGCAGGCGATGCTGCTCGACCATCTGGGCGTCGGCGTGTTGAAGGCGGTGGTCGGCGGATCGATGGGGGGCATGCAGGCGCTGAGCTGGGCCGCCACCTTCCCCGAGCGGGTGCGCGCCTGCGTCATGGTCGCCTCGACCGCGCGGCATTCGGCGCAGAATATCGCGTTCCACGAGGTCGGGCGCCAGGCGATCATGGCCGACCCGAAATGGCGCGGTGGCGCCTATTACGAGTCGAACGATCCTCCTGCGGCGGGCCTCGCGGTCGCGCGCATGGCGGCGCACATCACCTATCTGTCCGAGGCCGGGCTGACCGAGAAATTCGGGCGGCGGCTGCAGGCACGGCCCGACCGCCCGGATGGGGCCAAGAGCTTCGGCTTCGATGCGGACTTTCAGGTCGAAAGCTATTTGCGGCATCAGGGGTTGAGCTTCGTCGACCGGTTCGACGCCAACTCGTATCTCTACATCACCCGCGCGCTCGATTATTTCGATCTGGCCGAGGAGCATGGCGGGCTGCTCGCCAGTGCGTTCCGGGGCACGAAGACCCGCTTCTGCCTCGTCAGCTTCGACACTGACTGGCTTTATCCCACCGCCGAGTCGCGGGCCGTGGTGCAGGCGCTCAACGCGGCCGGCGCGGCGGCGAGTTTCGTCGAGCTGTCCAGCCCCTATGGCCATGACGCCTTCCTGCTCGAAGCGCCCGAGATGAACCGGGTGATCGACGGCTTCCTGCGGGCCGAGCCATGAGCGAGGCACTACGCCCCGATCTGGCGATCATCGCCAACCATGTCGCACGCGGCGCCCGCGTGCTGGATGTCGGCTGCGGCGACGGGCAGTTGATGGCGGCGCTGCGCGACAAGGCGGGGGTGGATGCGCGCGGGCTGGAGATCGATCCGGCCAATGTCGCCTCGGCCGTCGCGCGCGGGCTGGCGGTGGTGCAGGGCGATGCCGATGTCGATCTGGCCGGCTATCCCGACAAGGGGTTCGACTATGCGATCCTCAGCCAGACGCTGCAGACCGCGCGCGCGCCCGACCAAGTGCTCGACCATCTGCTGCGCATCGGTCAGCGCGCTTTCGTCTCCTTCCCCAATTTCGCGCATTGGCGGGTGCGCCTGTCGCTGCTCTGGGGCGGGCGGATGCCGGTGACGAAATTGCTGCCCGAACAATGGTATGACACGCCCAACATCCACCATGTCACGATCGACGATTTTCGCGCCTTCGTTCGTGAACGGCGGATCACCGTCGAGGGCAGTTGGTTCCTGTCACGCGGCCGTCCGACCAGCGCGGCGGCGGCCAATTTCCGCGCCGAACATGCTGTTTTTCTATTACGTCGGTGAAATGACAACATTTGAGGAACTTTATCTGGATCAAGATGTTGGTGCGGAAAGTGACAGGAATCTGACATGAGCCCAACCGCCCTGATCGTGGAAGACGAGATTTTCGTCGCCCTCGATCTCGAGCGCATTCTGACTGATGCAGGTTACCAAGTGGCGGGAATCGCGGCCGACAGCCGTACCGCCCTGGAAGTCGCACCGGGATGCGCATTCGCCTTTGTCGACGTCAATCTGCGTGACGGGGCGACGGGGCCCGAGATCGCTCGGCGGATCGTCCAGGATTATGGTGTCAAGGTCGTGTTCGTGACCGCCAACCCCTCGCAGATCGCCACCGATATCCAGGCGCTGGGCTATATCCGCAAGCCGTTCAGCGAAAAGTCGATCCTGGCTGCTGCGGCGCTGGCCACCGGCGATGAAACGCTGGCTTGCGCGGACGTCATTCCGCTGGGTGCGACCGCCTGACCCCCGATGTGACGCTTTCGTCTAACGCCCGGGGCCAGTTCCAACCGGCCGGCTAAAGGATGCCAGCGGCACGTCGATCGTGATCTCCAGCCCCTCTGGCCGCCATTCGCGCGTGACCTGTCCCCCCAGTTGACGGACCGCCGACAATTCGACCAGTTGTGAGCCGAAGCCCGCCCGCTCGGGCGGCGTCGCGACGGTCGGGCCGCCCCGCTCGCGCCAATAGATGCGAACCGTCTCGCCATGCTGTTCGGTCTGCAATTCGACCGCGCCGGTCATCACCGACAGCGCACCATATTTGGCGGCATTGGTCGCCAGTTCGTGGAACAGCAGCGCGAGAGGCGTCGCCGAACGATCATCGACGCGGACATCGTCGCCCGACAGAAGGAATCGCGGCGCATTGTCCTGGCGATAGGGATCGAACAAATCGCTCAGCAATCCGTGCAGGCTATCCTGCTGCGCCTTGGGGCGGGATTGCGGGCTGTGCGGCCGGACGAAGTCGTGCGCGCGACCCAGTGCCATGATCCGGTCGCGCAGGTCGCTGGCGATGCCGGCAAAGGCCGGATTGTTGCGTGCGGCAAAGGCGATCAGGCCGGAAATCACCGCGAAGATATTCTTGATCCGGTGGCTCAGTTCCTGGCTGACGATCTCGCGCTCTTCCAATGCCAGCTTCTGCTCATGGATGTCGGTGCAGGTGCCGAACCAGCGGGTGATCTGCCCCGCCGCATCGCGGATCGGCAGGGCGCGGCCCAAGACCCAGCGATAGGTGCCATCGCGGTGCCGCAGGCGATATTCGATCTGATAGGGATCGCCCGTGGCCAGGCTGTGCCGCCACCGGGCCCAGGCACGTTCCTGATCGTCGGGATGGAACATGCCGTTCCACGCCTCGCCATCGGTCGACCCCTCGGGCATGCCGGTGAAGTCGTACCAGCGGGCGTTGTAATAATCGTGGAAACCGTCGGGCAGGGTCGACCACACCATCTGCGGCATGGTGTCGGCCAGGGTGCGGAACCGCTGCTCGCTATCGGCGACGCGCGCCTCGGACGCTTCGACGGCCTGAACATGCTCCAGCCGCGCGCGGCGGTCCTGCAACCGGCCCATGACCGCGGTGGCCAGCACCTCCAGCCCTCGCCGCTGGAAATCGGTGAGCCCTTCGGGGCGGGGCGTGCCGGAGATGACGCAGATGGCCCCGAGCGGCACGCCCTCGCGCGAGATCAGCCGAGCGCCGGCATAGAAGCGGATATGCGGCGGCCCGGCGACCAGCGACATGGGTGCGAAACGCGGATCAAGCTGCGCATCGGGAATGACCATGACCGGCTCGTCGCCGAGCATGGCATGGGCGCAGAAAGAGGTGTCGCGTGCCGTTTCCGGCTGGTCGAAGCCGACCGCGGCCAGGAAGCGTTGGCGCGCTTCCTCGACCAGGCTGACCAGCGCCACCTCGGTCTGGCACAGTTCGGCGGCGAAAGAGGCCAGGTCGTCGAGCCCACCATCCTCGCGATAGCCGGCCAGGTCATAGGCCTGGATGACTTCGGCGCGCTCCGGCTCCGACACCGCCAATGGGCATGCGATCGTCCCATCTGCCTGGCCGGTCGCCATCCTGTCCTCAACCTCCGTGATCAGCATTCCACCCCCTGGAATCGGTTATGCCCGATCAGAAGGGCACGTCGTCATCCAGATCGTCGGCGAAGCCGCCGCCCTGTCCGAACCCGCCACGGTTGCCCCCGTTCCCATTCTGGCTCCCGCCGCCCGACGGAGCCGAGCCGCCACGCGACCCGCCGCCATAACCGCCGGCCGAGGCGCCACCGCCGCCGCCATAGCCGCTCGATCCGCCACCAAAGTCGCCGCCGCCGAAATCATCGCCGCCACCGAAGTCGCTGCCGCCACGGCCACCGCCGCCCTGACCGCCGCCGGGGCCGTCGAGCATGGTCAGCACCGAGTTGAAGCCCTGCAGCGTCACTTCGGTCGAATAGCGGTCGTTACCCTGCTGGTCCTGCCATTTGCGGGTGGTCAGCGCGCCCTCGATATAGACTTTCGAGCCCTTGCGCAGGAAGCGCTCGGCGACATTGGCCAGACCTTCGTTGAAGATCTTGACCGTGTGCCACTCGGTCTTTTCCTTGCGCTCGCCGCTGTTGCGGTCCTTCCACGATTCGGACGTGGCGATGCGCAGCTCGACCACCTTGCCGCCATTCTGGAAGGAGCGGCTCTCGGGATCGCGTCCCAGATTGCCGACGAGAATCACCTTGTTGACGCTGCCCGCCATGTATCAGTCCCGTATGTGTTCTAGAGGCCGGCGAAAACGGCCACCCAATATGTTATGCCTGCCATCACATAGGCCGTGATGAACAAGTACGCCACCATGAAGGCGGGCCACTTCCAGCCATTGGTTTCGCGCCGCGTCACCGCGATCGTCGAAATGCACTGGGGCGCGAAGACGAACCACATCAGGAAAGCGAGTGCGGTGGGCAGCGACCAGTTGCGCTTGAGCTTCTCGGTCATCGCCTTCTGACCGCCTTCATGCTCGGTATCGTCGATGGCATAGACGGTGCCGATCGCGGCCACCGCCACCTCGCGCGCCGCCATGGCGGGGACGAGCGCGAGCGCGATGTCGCGGTTGAAGCCGATGGGGCGAACCACGACCTCGATCCCGTTGGCGATCCGCCCGGCGATCGAATAATTCACCGGTGAGATACCCGATCCTTCCGGCGGCTTGGGGAAGGACAGCAGCGCCCAGAGGATGACGGTGGTCAGCGCGATGGTGGTGCCGGCGCGCTTGAGGAAGATCAGCGCACGGCTCCACAGGCCCAGCACCACGTCGCGGATATGCGGCCACTGATATTTGGGCATCTCCATCATGAAGCCCGACGAGGCGCCCTTGGTGACGGTGCGACGCAGCAGCAGGGCGGCGACGAACGCGCCGACGATGCCCATCAGGTAGAGCCCCAGCAGCACCAGCCCCTGAAGTCCGACGAAAGGCAGCACCTGCCGATCGGGAATGAAGGCGCCGATGATGATCGTATAGACGGGCAGCCGCGCCGAACAGGTCATCAGCGGCGCGATCAAGATGGTGGTCAGCCGGTCCTTCTCGTCATCGATCGTCCGCGTCGCCATGATGCCCGGCACCGCGCAGGCGAAGGAGGAGAGGAGCGGAATGAAGGCGCGGCCCGAGAGCCCCACCTGCGCCATCAGCCGGTCCATCAGGAAGGCGGCGCGGACCATGTATCCGGTCGCCTCCAGCACCAGGATGAACAGGAACAGGATCAGGATCTGCGGCAGGAAGACGATGACCGCGCCGACCCCGGCGATCAAGCCGTCGGTGATCAGGCTCCGGAACCAGCCTTCGGGCAGGAAGGCACCCACTTGCGCCTCCAGCCAGACAAAGCCCTGCTCGATCCAGCCGATCGGCGCTTCGGACCAGGCAAAGACCGCCTGGAACATGACGAAAAGGAGCGCGACCAGCAGGACCGGCCCCGCGATGGGATGCAACGCGACCGAGTCGAGCATATGCGTCCAGCGGCGGGTCGGCGTTTCCGACACGGTCGCGGCGGCGGCCAACTGGCGCGCGCGGCGTTGCAGGGTGACGATATCGTCGATTCGTTCGGCGGCGGTCACAGGCTGGGCGCGGCCCTGCGTGACCAGCCGATCGATCTCGGCCTTGAGCGTATCGAGCCCGCGACGGCGCACTGCAACGGTGGGGATGACCGTCACCCCCAGTTCGCGCGACAGAACTTCCGGATCGAGCGTCAGCCCGTCCCGCTCGGCCAGATCGACCATGTTGAGCGCGATGACGACCGGCAGGCCCAGCGCGATGAGTTGCAAGGCGAAGCGGAGGTGATTGTCGAGATTGGCGGCATCGACGACCACGACCAATGCGTCGGGCCGGCGCTCGCCCGCCTGCGATCCCATCACGACGTTGCGCGTGACCTGCTCGTCGAGGCTGCCGGGATCGAGGCTATAAGCGCCGGGGAGGTCGACCAGCTCGACCGGGCGGCCATCGTCGAGCACCAGCCGACCCGAATGCCGCTCGACGGTGACGCCGGGATAATTGCCCACCTTCTGCCGCGCGCCGGTCAGCGCGTTGAACAGGGCACTTTTGCCGGCATTGGGATTGCCGACGAGCGCAACCAGCGGTGCGGCGTTCATCAGATGGCGATGGGCATGGGAGAAGGCCGGGTTTCAAGCACCCGGCGCGACGCGGATCGAGGCAGCGACCCGGCGGCGCAGCGCCACGGTCATCCGGCCGATCCGGCAGGCGATCGGGCCACCGCCCAGCGTCGCCCGATGCAGCACCTCGACCCCCACACCTTCGTCAAAGCCCAGTTCGCGCAAGCGACGCGCCTCGGGCAAAGCCAACTGGGTCCAGTCGATCGCGGCCACGGTCGCCGGTTGCCGGCGGGGAAGGGTTTCGAGACTGCTCAACATCGCCATGCAGCCTACATAACCCCGGTGCGATTGATTATCAATTACCCGTTGATGAAATGGGTGTGAGGTTTGGGGGCGTGGGCTTCGACTTCGCTCAGACTGAACGGAGGTTGGTATCCAGACCTATTTCCCGCGCCGTTCAGCCATTCCCCCGCGCCGTTCAGCCTGAGCGAAGTCGAAGGCCAAGGGAATCCATTAACCCCAAACCGACTCACACCGCAGGATACCGCAACCGCCCGATAAACCTTGACAGGCTAGGCATATTCTCACCGCGCTTGACCACGCCCGCCTTCCATTTCTCGAACCGCATGATCCCCTCGATCCGGCGGGCGAGGAAGGCGCTGGTATCGGCATGCCCTTCGCTCTCGTCGTTCAGGAAGGCGGCGATGGTCGCGGCATAGACCGCGAAGAGCGTCGCGCGCTTGGTATAGTGGTTGTAATCGGTCGCGGTATCGCCCGCCTGCGCCCAGATCGTATCGACCGTCCGCCACCCGAGTCGCGCGCCGCTTGCGGCATTTTGCGGCATGGCGAGGATGGTCAGCGCGCGGCGCAGGGCTTCGCGATTGGGGGAGAGCGCCTCCAGCCGTGCCTCGACCAGCGCGGTGATGCGCTGGCGGATCTTCATCGCGGCGGCCTGTTCGCGCGGTACCGCCGCGACCATCGCGGCATCGATCGCCCCAAACCAAGCGTCGATCATCGCAACCGGCCCGTCCTTGAACGCGAGTCGCGCGATATCGCGGTCGATGCCCGCCGCGTCGGCCGCCATGTCGCGCGCCTCGTCGCCCCAACCGTCGAACGCGGCGTTGGACGCGATGCCGTCGGCCAGCGCGACGCGCACCTCGTCGAGAGTCAGGTCGTGAACATCGGTCATCGCCACCTCGGTCATCTTATCGCGTCTCTCGTCCGTCTTCCATGTCGCCGGGCTTGGCAACCGTCTTGGGCGATCCGCGCCGTACCAGCACCAATGCGGTCGCCACCATCGCCACGCCGACCAGATCGGGCAAGGCCAGCGTCTCGCCATAGACGATCCAGCCGATCGCCGTCGCGACCATCGGCTGCACCAGCAGCGCCAGGCCGATGACCAGCGGGCTGAGCAGCCCCAGCGCATAGATCATCAACCCCTGGCCGATGATCTGGCTCCCCAGCGCGAGCAGGATCAGCGCGCTCCAGTGATCGGGCCAGACCCGCTCGCCCAGCGCGACCGCGAAGACGAGCAGGGGCAGGATGCTGGCCACCGTCGACCAGGCGAGCGCCGGGACCGGCGGCATGGTGGCGCGAACCCGCGACATCAGGATGAAATAGACCGCGTAGAGCAGCCCCGCCAGCACGCACATCAGATCGCCGACCAGATGGCGCGGATCGACCTGATAGGAGCGGCCCATCAGCAACCCGGCCCCCACCGCCGCCAGGATCAGCGCGATCCCCTGGCTGCGCGACGGCCAGGCGCGCGCGACGAGAAAGCCGTAGAGCGGGAAGATGAAGGTCGCCGAATTGCCGAACAGCGTGGCGTTGGCCATGGTCGTCTGACGGATGCCAATATGCCAGGTGCCGAGATCGCCGGCAAAGGCGACGCCGCCGATCAGCAGCAGTGCCCAGAGCCCCGCCTGCCCCTTGCCCGGGGCGCGGGGCCGCGCGGGGCCGATCAGCGCGACCAGGGCCAGCATCGGCGCGGCAAGGGTGATGCGCCAGAAGGCGGAGGCGACCGGCCCGGTATCCGCCATGCGTACCAGGAGCGGCCCAAAGGCGAGCGCGACATTGGCGATGATGACCGCGACAAAGGCCAGCGGCGGCGTCGTATTCGGCCCGGCGCGGTCCGAAAGACTATCGCTTTCAACGCGTTCACTTTTTCTTGGGGGGCGGGACACGGGCATGGGCTCCCTTAACGCCCTATCTGCGTTGCGTCAGGCCGGAAAGGCCGCAAAAGGATTGCATTTTGATGCCGACGTTATTCGATCCCATCGATCTGGGCGCCATTCACGCCCCTAACCGTATCCTCATGGCGCCGCTCACTCGCGCCCGGGCGACCCGCGAGGCGGTGCCGACGCCGATCATGGCGCAATATTATGCCCAACGCGCCAGTGCGGGTCTCATCATCTCGGAGGCCACCGGCATCAGCCGCGAAGGGCTGGGCTGGCCCTATGCGCCGGGCCTGTGGACCGACGAGCAGGTCGAACATTGGAAGCCGGTGACCGACGCCGTGCACAAGGCCGGTGGCCGCATCGTCGCCCAACTCTGGCATATGGGCCGGCAGGTGCACAGCTCGGTGACGGGGATGCAGCCGGTTTCGTCCTCGGCGACGCGGACCGAGGGTCAGGCGCATACCTATGAGGGCAAGCAGGATTTCGAGACGGCGCGGCCGCTCGAACTGTCGGAAATCCCGCGTCTGCTCGATGATTACGAACTGGCGACCCGCAATGCGCTCGCCGCCGGGTTCGACGGCGTGCAGATCCACGCCGCCAATGGCTATCTGATCGACGAATTCCTGCGCGACAACGCCAATTTCCGCGAGGATGAATATGGCGGCTCGCCCGAGAACCGCATCCGCCTGCTCCGCGAGATCACCGAGCGGGTGATTTCGGTCGCCGGCAAGGAGCGCGTCGGCGTCCGCCTTTCGCCCAATGGCGACAGCCAGGGGGTGGACGACAGCGATCCGGCCTCGGTCTTCGTGCCCGCCGCCAAGATGCTGTCGGACCTGGGAATCGCCTTCCTCGAACTGCGTGAGATCGGGCCGGACGGCACCTATGGCCACACCGACGTGCCCAAGCTGTCGCCGCAGATTCGTGAAGTGTTCCAGGGGCCGCTGATCCTCAACAGCGATTTCGACAGCCGGGAAAAGGCGCAAGCCGCGCTCGACTCGGGCGTGGCGGATGCGATCGCGTTCGGTCGGACCTTCCTGGCGAATCCGGATCTGCCCGAACGGCTGCGCACTGGTGCGCCGCTGAATCAGAGCGACATGGCGACCTGGTACAGCCAGGGACCCGAGGGTTATATCGACTATCCCACGCTCGACGAACAATCGCGCGCGGCGTGATGGAAGGGGGGCGGGTGCTGCGGCAGCCACCCCTTTCTCTTTCCTCCCCTTGCAGGAGAGGTGGCAGGCCGAAGGCCTGACGGAGGGGGGCGCTATCGAGAGGGGGAACAC
>NZ_BBJS01000028.1 GCF_000739895.2 Sphingomonas paucimobilis NBRC 13935 | reverse complement strand
CCACCTCCCCTTGCAGGGGAGGAATGAGAATTCAGAACTTCGGGCCCGCCACCGCCGCACGGGCTTTTTTCGGCGTTTCGGCGAGCAGCTTGGCGATGGCGGCGTTGCGCGAATCCTGGGTGGCATAGTCGCGCGCGCTCAGGCCGGCGATATTGTCGGCCTGGTCGGGATCGGCCCCGGCGGCGAGCAATTCGCGGACCATCGCGATGTCATGGCGCTGGACCGCGCGGATCAGCGGGGTTTCGCCACCCGAATTGCCGATATTGGGATTGGCCTTGGCCGCGGTCAGGATGCGGATCATGTCGGGCTGGCCGCCCGCCACCGCCAGCAGCAGCGGCGTGTTCCCGCGCCCGTCGCGCAGATTGGGATCGGCGCCTTTTTGCAGCAGGAAGCGCAAGTACGTCTCGTCGCCGCGCTTGATGACGATGTGCAGTGCGCCTTCGCCGTTCGTCACGTCGCGGGTGTTGATGATGCTGGCGCCGGGGCGATCCAGCATGTTCGTCACCTCATTGCCCTTGGCGTCCTTCACCGCCTGCAGGAACTTGTAGCTTTCCGACTGCATCATCTGCGCCGTGGCGGGCAGGGCGAGGCTACCCAGAAGCGCGGCGGCCAGCAGGGGGCGAAGGGACATGAAGCGAGATCCTGAACGATAGGGCATGACTTGCAAGTGGCGATTTATCACAGCAAGGCTGTCGCCGTCATGACCCGATTATTCCCGTTCTTTGCAGGCGCCCTGGCACTAGCCGTCGCCGGCTGCGGCTCCGGCCCCCAGACGTCTGCGCAGGAGCAGCCGCCGCTCGCGGGCGCGAAGATCGGCGGGCCATTCCGCCTGACCGGTGCCGATGGCCGCACCGTCACCGATCGCGATTTCGCAGGGCGCTACCGGGTCATGTATTTCGGCTATACCTTCTGCCCCGATGTTTGCCCCACCGACATGCAGGCGATCGCGGCCGGCCTGAAACTGCTCGACAAGAGCGCGCCGGCCAAGGCGAAGAAGATCGCGGCCGTGTTCGTCACCGTCGATCCCGAGCGCGATACGCCGGAGGTGGTCGGCCGCTTCGCCGCCGCCTTCGACCCGCGCATCGTCGGGCTGACCGGCACGCCGGCGCAGATCGACGCGGCGAAAAAGGCCTATGCCGTCTGGTCGCAAAAGGGCGATCCGGCGCCGGGCGGCGGCTATCTCGTCAACCATAGCCGCCAGGTCTATCTGATGGACCCGGCGGGCAAGCCGCTGGCACTGGTCCCCTCGGACGAAGGGCCGCAGGCGGTCGCCGCCACGCTCGACCGCTGGGTGCAGTGATGGAGCGCTTTTGGGAAAAGCCGATCGAAAGCCTCGACCGCGCGCAGTGGGAGGCGTTGTGCGACGGTTGCGGCAAATGCTGCATCCACAAGCTGGAGGATGAGGAGACGGGCGAGCTGGTGCCGACCAATGTCGCGTGCCGTCTGCTCGACCGGCGCAGCGGACAATGCTCCAATTATCGCCACCGCCGCGCTTACGTCTCCGAATGCGTACGGCTGACCATGGGCAATGTCCGGTCGATCGACTGGCTGCCCACCACCTGCGCCTATCGCCTGCGCGCCGCGAACGAGCCGCTGCCCGACTGGCATTATCTGGTCTGCGGCGACCGCGAGGCGGTGCACCGCGCCGGCCAGTCGGTGCGCGGCTGGACGATCAGCGAGGATGATGCCGGCGATTTCGAAAACCATATCGTGGACCGGGAATTGTGATCGACGAAGTCGTGCGGCATCCGACCGCCAAGCGTATCCGGCTGAGCGTCGATCCCGCCACCGGCACCGCGCGGCTGGTGGTGCCCAAGCGCGCCGCGCTGAAATCCGCGCTGGCCTGGGCCGAGGAGAAGCAGGGCTGGATCGCAGAGCAGCGCGCGCGCCTGCCCATGCCGCGCCCCTTCACCCCCGGCGCGGCCATCCCCTTTGGCGACGAGACGCTGACGCTGCATTGGGAAGCCGGCAGCCGCCGGGTGATCCAGCGCGAGCAGGACCGGTTGCTCGCCTCGGGCCCGATCGAGACGCTCGGCCGCCGGATCGAGACCTGGCTGAAGCGGCAGGCACTGGAGGTATTGGCGCGCGAAACGGCCGAGTTCGCCCTCCTTGCAGGCGTCGCGGTGTCGAAGGTCAGCGTCGCCGATCCCAAGGCGCGCTGGGGTAGCTGCGCCTCGTCAGGGGCGATCCGCTATAGCTGGCGGCTGATCCTGGCGCCAGTCTTCGTCCGCCGCGCCACCGTCGCGCATGAGGTCGCGCACCGCGTCCATATGAACCATGCGCCGGCTTTTCACGCGCTGGTCGCGGAACTGCTGGGTAGCGACCCGGCACCCGCCACCGCCTGGTTGCGGCAGCATGGCGCGGGGCTTCACTGGTACGGGCGATCGTCCTGACGCTCGCGTGGGGGCGCGGGGCGCGGGGTACGCGGATCGCGCGGATCACCGCGCGGCGCTGATCCCGCACCACGGCCCGTGACCCGGTCGATCCACGCCTGATCCAATCGCTGTTGCGCCGGGGGTGGCGGCGCATCGGGCGCACTGGGCTGGTCGGGTTGCGCCGGTTGCTGGATCGGCGCAGGCGCGGCCGGATCGCGGTGCATCGGGATTTCCACCGCCTCGCTGCCATCCGGCGCCGCGCCGGCGGTGGGCGGGGGCAGCGGATTGCCATCGGCATCCACCGCCGTCACGCCGTCATCGGGCTGGCCGAAATAGCTCTCCTCATCGGGCTCCAACTGCCATTCGGGCAGCGTGACCTGAGTCTCGAACTGCTCGATCGGCCGGTTGGCGACGGCGACCTTCATATAATCGGCAAAGGCCTTGGCGGGGGCGGTGCCGCCGTGCAGGCCGGCGACCGGCTTGCCATTGTCGCGGCCCATCCAGACGCCCGTGGTGATCCCGCTGGAGAAGCCCAGGAACCAGCCGTCCTTTGAACTGCTGGTCGTGCCCGTCTTGCCCGCGACCGGTCGGCCGATCTGCGCGGCGCGACCCGTGCCGGTGTTGACGGCGGTCTGAAGCAGATCGGTCATCTCGGCGGCGACATAGGGGGCGACCAGCACATGGCTGCGATCGACCTCATGGGTATAGATGGTCTGGCCGTTGGCGATCACCTTGGTGATGCCATAGGGGGTGACCTTTACCCCCTTGTTCGCGACGCTGGCAAAGGCGCTGGTCATGTCGATCACCCGCACTTCGGAAGTGCCGAGCACCATCGAGGGATGGGTGTTGACCGGCGTGGTGATACCGAAGCGACGCGCCATGTCGGCGACCGTCTGGAAGCCGACTTCCTGGCCGAGTTTCGCCGCCACGGTGTTGAGCGAATAGGCGAAGGCGGTGCGCAGCGTCACGCTGCCCGAATTGCGGCGCGAATCGTTGCGCGGGGACCAGCCGTCGATGGTGACGGGCTCGTCGACCACCCGGTCCTCGGGCTTGTGTCCGGCCTCCAGCGCGGCGAGATAGACGAACAGCTTGAACGCCGAACCGGGCTGGCGAACGGCCGTCACCGCGCGATTATAGTTGGTGGTGACATAATCCTTGCCCCCCACCATCGCGCGCACCGCGCCGTCGCGGTCCAGGCTGACCAGCGCGCCCTGCGTCCCCGGGGGCGCATCGGCGCGGATCGCGGTATCGGCGGCGCGCTGCATGTTGAGGTCGAGCGTCGTCCACACGTCGAGCGGCGCGGTCTGCTCGTCGATCAGCGTGTCGAGCTGGGGCAGCGCCCAGTCGGTGAAATAGCGAACCGAATTCTGCTTCGGCTCGGGCGCGAGCTTGAGCGCCTGCGGATCGGCATTGGCGGCCTGTTCGGCCGAAATGAAGCCGTTGCGCTCCATCTGCCCGATGACCACGCCGGCGCGGCCGACAGCGGCCTCGGCATCGGCGGTCGGCGAATAGTTGGACGGCGCCTTGACCAGCCCGGCGATCACCGCGGCTTCCGACAGGCTGAGATGATCCGCGCCGTGGCCGAAGAATTTGCGGCTGGCGGCATCGATGCCATAGGCCCCGCCGCCATAATAGACCTTGTTCAGATACAGCTCGAGGATCTGGTCCTTGGAGAATTTCAGCTCCATCGCCAGGGCCAGGATCGCCTCGCGGAACTTGCGCGCGAACTTCTTCTGATTGTTCAGGAAGATGGTGCGCGTGATCTGCTGGGTGATGGTCGAGCCGCCCTGTTTCCAGCGGCCCTTTTCCAGCCGGACCTCGACCGAGCGGGCGATACCGATCGGATCGACGCCGGGATGTTCGCGGAACCGGCGATCCTCGACCGCCACCGTCGCATCGCGCATGACCTTCGGAATCTTGTCATAGGACAGCCATTCGCCATAGCTCGGCCCGAGCGACACGATCACCGTGCCGTCGACGGCATGGACGCGGATCATCTGGCCGTTGGGCGAGGATTTCAGTTCCTCGAAGCTCGGCAATTGCGACTTGGCGACGAAGACCGCGATGGCCAGCGCGCCGATCGCGAGCACGGCCAGGCCGACAAGAATCTGCAGGGTTACGACGATCCGGCGCCGCCAAGGAGAGCGGGGCTTGGACGAACGAGGCCGGGAAGACCGGGAAGACGGTGCGCGAGGCATGGGACGCCTCGCGAATTACAGGGCTTTGGGGGCGATCACAAGTCGCCTGCTCACCCCGCTGCGACGGACGGCGCGGCCATACGCTGCGGCGAATATGCGTTTCGGGGTCGCACCGCGCGTCAAAGTTGGTATTTTTTTACAGATGATCGATTAAGACGAACGGCGAGCCGTGTCGCGCCAACGTGATCACGGCGGAAAGGGCAGGGATGGAGCAAGTCGAACAACAGGAGAGCGCGTCGCTGGAGCGGCGGGCCGGCAAGCGGCACTCGGCCGTCCTGTTGCTGGGCAAGCTATGCGGCGATCGACCCGGCGTGTGTCTGGTCCACAACATCTCCGCTACTGGCCTGATGGCGCGATTCGTCGATGTGCCCTCGGTCGGGGAATCGATATGCATCGAGGTGCGCGGCCTGCCCCCCGTCCGTGGGACGGTACGATGGGTACGCGGGGCCAAGGCGGGCATCGAGTTCGATTCGCCCCAGCCCTATGAGCGGATATTCCTGCACGAGAATGAGGACGAGACGATCCCGCGTCCTCCGCGATTCGAAATTTCGCTGGCGGCCGATGTCCGGGTGGGCGATCGCAAATTCGCCGCCGAGATGCTCGATATTTCCGCCGGCGGCGCCAAGTTGCGCGCCGATAGTGAGGTCGTGGTCGGGCTGGCCGGACAGATCATCGTGCGGCCGATGGGCACGGCGATCTTCGGCACCATCTGCTGGGTGCGCGACGACCGATTCGGCTTCCGCTTCGTCTCGCCCCTGCCGATCGACACGCTGGCGGCGATCGTCGTACGGCGGTGATGTCCGGCTTTCGGGCTGAATCCTGATGTTTCGACCGGGTGCGCGCACTTCCAATTCCTCCCCTGCAAGGGGAGGATGAACGTGATGACGAAGCGCCTGGCTCCGTCCCCATCATTCTAAATGAAAAAATCCGCCCCCATGGGCGGATATTGGTGCGGTCGAGAAGACTCGAACTTCCACGGCCTTTCGGCCACAACGACCTCAACGTTGCGCGTCTACCAATTCCGCCACGACCGCACTCGATAGTCACCACCGGCAAGCCGGAGGGCTGGTAGGCGGGTGCCCCTAGCAAAGCGATACGGCCTGCGCAAGGGGCCTTTCGTTCGGCCATGACGGGTTTCGCTGTCGGACCAGCAGGACTAGGCAGGCGGGCATGACCGCGCCGCTTCCCCCCGATCGCACGCCCCGGCGGGCGGAAGTCCTCCGTCTGTTCGGCTTGGCCTGGCCGGTGATGCTGACCAGCCTCAACTGGACGATCCTGCACGTCACCGATGTCATCGTGGTCGGGATGGTCGGCGAGCATGAGGTGGCGGCGCTCTCGGCCAGCCGTTCGCTCACCTATATCGCGATCGTCACCGGTCTGGCCTGGTTGTCGGGCGTGCTGGTCCGTGCCTCGCGCGCCGATGGCGCAGGCGACCTGCCCGCGACCGGACAGGCGCTGCGCGACGGGATGGTGCTGGGACTGATGCTGGGGGTGGCGGCGATGCTGATCCTGGGGCTGGGCGGGGCCGCTCTGTTGCGCGGGATCGGTGTCGCGCCGTTGCTGATCGAACCGGGCGCGCGGGTCGTGGCGGTCATGGCGCTGGGCTATCCGTTCCAGATGGTGCTGATCGCCGCCAGCTTCTTTCTGGAGGGGATCAGCCGGCCGCGCCGGGTGACCGTGGTCAATCTGTCGATCCTGCCGATCAACGCTCTGCTCGCCTGGGCCCTGGCGGGCGGGCAGTGGGGCTTGCCGGCGCTGGGCGCGGTCGGCGCGGCGCTGGCGACGGTGATCGCCTCGGCCCTGGGGGCGGTCGCGATGGTGGCCAGCGCGGTGACGCTGCCGCGCGGGGCGGAGCGTGGTGTACAACGCATGGACCGTGCCGCCTGGGCCCCGACGCTGGCGGGTGCCTGGGGGCTGGCACGGTTCGGCACGGTACCGGCCATTGCCTCTGGCCTGGAACTGGCGGGTTTCGCCATTCTGATCGCGCTGTCGACGCGGCTCGGCGATGCCACCGCGCATGGCTTCCAGATCGTCTTCTCGGCCCATAATGTCACCTTCGCGCTGGCGCTCGGCCTGGGATCGGCGGCGGGGGTGCGGGCCGGCAATGCGGTGGGTGAGGGGCAGGCGATCGCGGCGGTGCCGCGCACGCTGCTGGCGGTCGGTCTCGCCGCACTTGCCATGGGGCTGTGCAGCCTGGGGCTGCTGTTGGCGCCGGGGCCCGTCGTCGCGCTGTTCCCCGCACTGCCCCAGGCACATGCGGTGGCGATCGCGATGCTGGCGATCTGGGCGCCCTTCATCCTGTTCGACGGGATGCAGGTGGTGCTGGTCTATGCGCTGCGCTCGCTGGGGGATCAGGTGGCGGCCGGTATCAACAGCATCATCGCCTATTTCCTGGTAACCGGCGGCATCGGCTGGTGGCTGGTCAGCGCCGGATGGGGCGCGGCGGCGCTCGCCTGGGCCTCGGCGGCGGGGATGCTGGTCGCGGCGATGCTGCACGGCGCGCGCTTCGCGATCGTCGCGCGCCGGTTGCAGGCGGGGTCGCGCCCCGCCTGACCGGTCAGTTCGCCGGGTCGCTTTCGCCTGCGAAGCTCAGGTCCAGCCGCTTGGAACTGGGCGGCACGTCGAGCTTGGCCGAGTTGAAGTCCATCGAGGCGCCGGGCCCCAGCGTCCGCTGCTGCGGCGCGATCGTCCAGGAAAAGACGACGCGGCCCTGGGCATCCTTCAACTCGGCGCGAAGATCGGGCACGCGCTGCTGGCCCGAGGACGGATTGATGATCTGCCCCGAAATGGCGAACAGCTCCGAACCATTTTCCAGCTCGCGCCGCTCGATCGGGTTGGAACGCAGTTCCAGCGCCGATTCGGTCGAACCGAAGCCCAGCCAGCCGCCGATGCCCGGCATCCCCGTCCACAGGATCGCCGCCGTCGCGACCAGCATCAGCAGGCCGGCGGCGACCGCGCCGATCGTCCAGCGGCGCACCGGGTTGCGGCGCGCGCGGAAGGGCGGGCGATGGGCAAAGGCGTCAAAGCCGGGATCGCCCGGCGACAGGATCGGCGGAGCCGGCGGCGGCACGATGACCGGGGGCGGCGGGGGTACGGGTTCGGCCGCGATCGGCGCCTCGAACGCGTCGGCGCTCGCATCGTCCTGGGTCGGTACCGGCGCCGGTTCATCCGGATCGGCCGGATTCTGAAACCAGCTATGCCGGCAATGGGCGCAGCGAACGGTCCTTCCCTCGGGCCCGATCGCACTGTCGGGCACCAGATAGCGGGTGCGGCATTCAGGGCATTCGAGGATCATGCGGAACGGCACTTCAACGGACAGGACGAGGCCATCCGGATCAGGCCCCCAAGTATTCCAGTAAGCACGCCGCCCCTAGGCGTGGCAAGCTTGAAGCGCGGAACTTGAAGCGAGGAGCGGGCCATGCCAAGGCCATCCGGGCATGGCGAACATCGTCCAGTTCGAGAATGTCGGTCTGCGATACGGCGCGGGCGAGGAGACGCTGTGTGACGTCAGTTTCACGCTGCGATCCGGGCAATTCTATTTCCTGACCGGGGCGAGCGGCGCGGGCAAGACGTCGCTGCTGCGGCTCCTTTACCTCGCGCAGCGGCCGAGCCGGGGCATCATCCGCCTGTTCGGCGAGGATGCGGTGATCCTGCCGCGCGACCGGCTGCCCGGTTTTCGGCGGCGGATCGGCGTGGTGTTCCAGGATTTCCGCCTGATCCCGCATCTGAGCGCGGCGGACAATATCGCGCTCCCCTTGCGTGTCGCGGGCATGGCCGAATCGGAGATTGCGCGCGCGGTGCGCGAGATGCTCGACTGGATCGGCCTGTCCGAACGCGCCGGCGCGCGCCCCGCGACCCTGTCGGGCGGCGAGCAGCAGCGGGTGGCGATCGCCCGCGCGGTGATCGCACGGCCCGAAATGCTGGTCGCGGACGAACCCACCGGCAATGTCGACCCGGCCATGGCCGAGCGGCTGCTCCATCTGTTCCATTCGCTGCACCGGCTGGGCACCACGGTCGTCATGGCGACCCATGACTGGCATCTGATCGATAGGGTGCCGGGTGGCCACCGCCTGCACCTGAAGCGCGGTCGGCTGGTCGATCCCGAGCCGGTGTCGCCGCCCGAGCCGCCGCGTTCGACCCTCGCGCGGAGTGGCCTATGACGCGCAAGGAATCGGGCGCGGAGGCGCGGGCGCTCGACGATGTCGGCGGGGCGCATGTCATGAGCTGGGTCATCGCGATCATGCTGTTCCTGACCCTGCTGACCGCGGCGGCGGGGCTGGCGACCGGGCAGGCGGCCGGTGCGCTCGACCGGCAGATGGCGGGTCGTCTGACGGTGCAGATCGTCGAGGGCGAGCCGCAGCGGCGCGATGCCGCCGCCGCGCGCGTGCTGGGCGTGCTTCGTGCCCAGGCCGATGTCGCGCGCGCGACCCCGGTGCCGCAGGCCGAACTGGCGCGGATGCTCCAGCCCTGGCTCGGCAGTGATGCGGCCGCCGCCGGGCTGCCCGTGCCGGCGCTGATCGATGTCGATCTGACCAGCGATAGCGGCGCGGCGGTGGCGCGGGTGGCGGCGGCGGTGACGCGGGCGAGCCCGGCGGCGCGGGTCGATTCGCACGCCACCTGGCTGGGCCCGGTCGGACGGCTGCTCGATACCGCCGCCTGGCTGGCCGGGGCGATCATCCTGTTGATGCTGGGCGCGACGGCGGCGGTCGTCATGCTGGCCGCGCGGGCCGGGCTGGAGGCGCATCGCGGCACGATCGAGGTCATCCATATGCTGGGCGCGACCGATCGCCAGGTCGCCCGCCTGTTCCAGCGGCGCATCGCGCTCGACGCCGGGATCGGCGCAGTGGCGGGCAGTGTGGTCGCGGCGATCGCGATCCTGATCGTCGCGCGGCAGGTCGGGGCGCTCGAATCGCAACTGCTTGGTGGCCTGAAGCTGGCGATGGGCGATCTGGCGATGCTGATCGCCTTGCCCTTCGGCTTCGTCGCGCTGGCGGTGGTCGCGGCGCGGCTGGCGGTGCTGGCCCAGATGCGGCGGATGCTCTGATGCTGCGGCTGATCGGTCTCGTCGCGCTCGGCTGGTGCCTGGGGTTCGCCGCCTTCATGCTCAGCCTGCCGCATCCGTTGGAGAACAACACCACCGATGCGATCGTGGTGCCGACCGGCGGGGCGGGGCGGATCGATCGCGGCATCGCGCTGCTTCAGGCGCATCAGGCCAAGCGGATGCTGGTGACCGGGGTCGCGCCGGGCGTGCGGCCGATCGACCTGGCGCGCACCTATCGTACCGCGCCATCGCTGTTTTCCTGCTGTATCGATCTGGGTCTGGAGGCGGTCGACACGCGCTCGAACGCCGAGGAGACGGCGCGCTGGGTGCGCGAGCATGGCTATCGCACGGTGCGGCTGGTCACCTCCGACTGGCATTTGCCGCGCGCGCGGATGGAACTGGTCGCGGCGCTGGGGCCACAAGTGGTGGTGCTGGGCGACGGGGTGCCGTCGGAGCCCAGGCTGGGCACATTGGTCAACGAATATAACAAGCTGATCCTGCGCAGGATCGCGCTTTGGACGGGGATTGGCGCGTGATTCTTCTTCGCAACATCATCTTCGTCGCCATCTTCTATCCGGTGTCGGCGATCATGGCGCTGCTGTCGCCGGCGATCGCGGTGGGCGGGCGGCAGGCGGTGATCCACTGGGCGACGACCTGGACGCGATTCCATCGGATCTGCACCCGCTGGATATTGGGTATCTGCGTGGTGGTGGAGGGGACGCGGCCCACGACGCCCGCGCTCTATCCGGCCAAGCACCAGGCGATGTTCGAGACGATGGAACTGCAGCGGATGCTGGATGCGCCTGCCATGGTGCTGAAGCGCGAACTGGCGAACATTCCGCTCTGGGGCTGGGCGGTGCGCAAATATGGCGCGATCGTCGTCGACCGTGCCGCCTCGGCCAAGGCGATGCGCGGCATGATGCGCGACGCGCAAGGCGCGGTGGGCGAGGGGCGGTCGATCATGATCTTTCCCGAAGGCACGCGGGTGAAGCCCGGCGAGACGCCGCCGCTCAAGCCCGGTTTTGCGGGGTTGTACCGGATGCTGAACCTGCCGGTGGTGCCGGTGGCGACCGATTCGGGACGGGTGTGGCCGCGCAAGGGGCTGAAGCGGCCGGGGGTGGTGACGCTGCGGTTCGGTGAGGTGATCCCGCCGGGCCTGCCCCGCGCCGAGGCCGAAGCAAAGGTGCATGCCGCGATGAATGCGCTGGAAAATATTCCTCCCCTATAAGGGGAGGGGGACCATCCGAAGGATGGTGGAGGGGTGTCCCCCCTGGCCGTGACACCCC
>NZ_BBJS01000029.1 GCF_000739895.2 Sphingomonas paucimobilis NBRC 13935 | reverse complement strand
GAGTTTCTCGACCAGCTCATCGACCGAGCCGACCTTGACGCCCGCCTGGCGCTTACCGGGCTCGGCGACATGGGTGATCGTCAGCCGGGGCGCGACGTCGACGCCGTAGTCGGCGGTGGTCTTGGTCGCCATCGGCTTGGACTTGGCCTTCATGATGTTGGGCAGCGACGCATAGCGCGGCTCGTTGAGGCGCAGGTCGGTGGTGACGATCGCGGGCAGCGTGAGGGCCACCGTCTCCAGACCGCCATCGACCTCACGGGTGACGTTGGCGGTCTCTCCATCGATCTCGACCTTCGAGGCGAAGGTGCCCTGCGCCCAGCCGAGCAGCCCCGCCAGCATCTGGCCGGTCTGGTTGTTGTCGCCGTCGATCGCCTGCTTGCCCAGGATCACCAGGCCCGGCTGTTCCTCTTCCACGACCTTGGCCAGCAGCTTGGCGACGCCCAGCGGCTCGACCGGCTGGTCGGCGGTGATGAGGATCGCCCGGTCCGCGCCCATGGCGAGCGCGGTGCGCAGCGTGTCCGCCGCCTTGGGCTCGCCGATCGAGACGACGACGACCTCGGTCGCCGCCCCCTTTTCCTTCAGCCGGATCGCCTCTTCCACCGCGATCTCGTCGAACGGGTTCATCGACATCTTCACGTTCGCCAGATCGACGCCCGTCCCGTCCGCCTTCACACGCGGCTTCACATTGTAATCCAACACCCGCTTCACGGGCACGACGATCTTCATCGCGGTTCCTTCCCGGCTGAACAGCCAAATATGCCGTCGTCTTTGGCGGCGTTGCGAGCGCATCGCAAGAGGTACACCCGACCAACGAAAAGGGGCCCGGACGTTTCCGCCCGAGCCCCCCTTTTATTGGTCCGTCAGGGCCGAAGGTGCGGATCAGGCGACCTTCTGCACCTCGGCGACGATCTTCTTGGCGGCATCGCCCAGATCGTTGGCGGGGACGATGGCGAGACCCGAATTGGCGAGGATTTCCTTGCCCTTCTCGACATTCGTACCCTCGAGGCGGACGACCAGCGGAACCTGCAGGTTCACTTCCTTCGCCGCCGCGACGATGCCGTCGGCGATGATGTCGCAGCGCATGATGCCGCCGAAGATGTTGACCAGGATGCCCTTCACGGCGGGATCGCTCAGGATGATCTTGAACGCCGCAGTGACCTTCTCCTTGTTCGCGCCGCCGCCGACGTCGAGGAAGTTGGCCGGGAACATGCCGTTCAGCTTGATGATGTCCATCGTCGCCATGGCGAGGCCGGCGCCGTTGACCATGCAGCCAATGTCACCGTCGAGCTTGATGTAGGCCAGGTCGTACTTCGACGCCTCCAGCTCCATCGCGTCTTCCTCGGTGGTGTCGCGCAGTTCCATCAGGTCCTTGTGACGGAACATGGCGTTGCCGTCGAAGCCGACCTTGGCGTCGAGCACCATCAGCTTGCCGTCCTCGGTGACGGCGAGCGGGTTGATCTCGATCTGCTCGGCATCGGTGCCCAGGAACGCGGCGTACAGCTTCGACGCGACATTGGCGGCCTGCTTGGCGAGGTCGCCGGTCAGCTCCAGCGCGGCGGCGACGGCGCGGCCGTGATGCGGCATGAAGCCGGTCGCGGTGTCGATGTCGATCGAGTGGATCTTCTCGGGCGTGTCATGCGCCACGGTCTCGATGTCCATGCCGCCTTCGGTCGAGGCGACCATCGAGACGCGGCCGGTCGCGCGGTTGACGAGCAGCGCGAGGTAGAATTCCTTGGCGATGTCGACGCCGTCGGTCACGTACAGGCGATTGACCTGCTTGCCCGCTTCGCCGGTCTGGATGGTGACCAGCGTGTTGCCCAGCATGTCGGTGGCGTGCGCACGGACTTCCTCGGCCGTCTTGGCCAGGCGGACACCGCCCTTGGCGTCCGGGCCGAGTTCCTTGAACTTGCCCTTGCCACGGCCGCCCGCATGGATCTGCGCCTTGACGACGTAGAGCGGTCCGGGGAGCTTGGACGATGCCTCGACGGCCTCCTCGACGGTCATCGCGGCGAAGCCGGCGGGGACGGGCACGCCGAACTTGGCGAGCAATTCCTTGGCCTGATATTCGTGGATGTTCATGCGCTAGCCTTCCGCCTCTCGGGTGGTTCTAGGGAAATTGGGTGCGGCTAAAGCACAGGCTGGCGGACAAATCCACCCCGAAACGGCGTTAATGCAAATGCATTGCAAGTGCGATTTATAGGGGGTCAGGCCGTTCGTCCCATGCGGCCAATGGAATAGGAAGCAAATTCATCGCGGATGGGTTATGGCGACTCGATGAACTGGGCTTTCGGCATTCTTCTGTTTCTCGGCACCGTGATCTTCATGGAGGGGTTCGCCTACGCCGCGCACCGCTGGATCATGCACGGGCCGGGCTGGTTCCTGCACGAAAGCCATCACCGCCCGCGCACCGGCAATTGGGAACTCAACGACCTGTATGCGGCGATCTTCGCCGTTCCGTCCTTCGTGATGATCCTGGGCGGGGTGCAGCTTGGCTGGTGGCCGGGCTTCACCTGGATCGGCGCGGGGATCGCGGCGTACGGCGCGATCTATTTCGGCTTTCACGATATCATCGTCCATAAAAGGCTGCCGACGCGCTATCTGCCCAAGTCCGATTATATGAAGCGGATCATCCAGGCGCACCGGCTGCATCATGTGGTCGAGACCAAGGAGGGGACGGTCAGCTTCGGCTTTCTGGTCGCCCCCAAGCCCGAGGATCTGAAGGCCGAGTTGAAGCGCCGCGCACGCGCCGGGGTCCGCCGCCCTGCGGGCGTCGCAGTCGAGGTTGATCGCGAACGGGCGTTGGCGGAAAAGTAACCTTCTTGTGGCTTAAGGGGAGCGTTATGGAAAAACCGGTCTTCACACCGCCATTCGAGCCGGTCCCCGGCCAGGAACTCCGCCGTTCGCTGCGTCACGCGGTGCGCATGCGCGCGCATCTGCGCGACAAGGGGCAGACCCGGTTCGAGATCGACGTGGTCGACCTGTCGCCCGAGGGGTTCCGAGCCGAGACCAGCTTCACATTATGGCCGGGCACGATCGTATGGCTGACCCTGCCGGGCCTCGCCCCGCTGGAGGCGGTGATCGCGTGGCGCGACCGCTTCAAATATGGTTGCGCGTTCTCCAAGCCGCTCCATCCCGCGGTGTTCGAGCATATCGTCGCGCTGGGGAATCGCTGAGGGCGTAACGCCGCTCGGGTCTGAGCGAAGGGCGTGCGCTTCGACTTCGCTCAGCGTGAATGGGGCTTTGGGAAAGGACCAGCATCCGTTCAGCCTGAGCGTAGTCGAAGGCCACGGGAATCGCGCGCAGCCAGATCGGTGACGGGGGCGCGGGCGATGACGATCGCCGACGGCCCCCGCCCCAAAATCAATCGAACAGGCTGGAAACGCTCGTCTCGTCCGCGATGCGCTTGATCGCCTCGCCCAGCAGCGGGGCGATGGGCAGGTGGCGGATCTTGGTGGTCGCGCCGATCGACTCGTGATTGCCGATCGAGTCGGTGATGACCAGTTCGCGCAGCTCCGAGCCCTCGACTCGCGCCACCGCGCCGCCCGACAGCACGCCGTGGGTGACATAGGCGACGACGTCCTCGGCCCCCGCCTGACGCAGCGCGGCGGCCGCGTTGCACAGCGTGCCCGCCGAGTCGACGATATCGTCGATCAGGATGCAGAAGCGCCCTTCGACGTCACCGATGATGTTCATCACTTCCGACTCGCCGGCGCGCTCGCGGCGTTTGTCGACGATGGCGAGCGGGGCATTGTTCAGCCGCTTAGCGAGCTGACGCGCGCGGACCACGCCGCCAACGTCGGGCGACACGACCATGAGGTTGTCGTTCTTGAAGCGCGCCAGAATGTCCGCCGACATGACCGGCGCGGCATAGAGATTGTCGGTCGGGATATCGAAGAATCCCTGGATCTGACCGGCATGAAGGTCGACCGACAGAACGCGGTCGGCGCCCGCGACGGTGATGAGGTTGGCGACCAGCTTGGCTGAGATCGGGGTGCGCGGGCCGGGCTTCCGGTCTTGGCGCGCATAGCCGAAATAGGGAATGACCGCCGTGATCCGCCGCGCCGACGCTCGCTTCAGCGCGTCGATCATGATCAGCAATTCCATGAGATTGTCGTTGACCGGATAGCCGGTCGACTGGATCACGAACACGTCCTCGCCGCGCACATTCTCCTGAATTTCGACGAAGATTTCCTCATCGGCGAAGCGGCGCACCAGCGCCTCGGTCAGCGGCACCTCCAGATAAGAGGAGATCGCCTTTGCCAGCGGCAGGTTCGAATTGCCGGTCATCAATTTCATGGTCGTACCCCGTCCCCGCAGACAGCCCGTCGTCGCGGCCCCTTTAATCGCGCTGTCACAATAGCGCAAAGGCGATTCCCGGATTATGGCGGCGGACATGACCGTGACCCGTTTCGCTCCCTCGCCCACCGGGCGGCTGCATGTCGGCAATATCCGCACCGCGCTGCACAACTGGATGTACGCGCGAAAGGCTGGCGGGCGCTTCCTGCTGCGCATCGACGACACCGATGCCGAGCGGAGCGAGGAACGCTATGTCGCGGCGATCCGGGCGGATTTGCAATGGCTGGGCCTGATCCCCGATGCCGAGGTGCGCCAGTCGCAGCGTTTCGCGCTGTACGAGGCGCGCTTCGCCGAGCTGGTGGCGAGCGGTCATGTCTACCCGGCCTATGAAACGGCGCAGGAGCTGGACCTGAAGCGCAAGATTCAGCTCGGACGGGGTCTACCGCCGGTGTACGACCGCGCCGCCTTGTCGCTGACCGACGACGATCGCGCCAAGCTGGAGGCGGACGGCGTTCGCCCGCACTGGCGCTTCAAGCTGGATCACGGCGCCCCTATCGAATGGGACGACGCCGTACGTGGCCCCCAGCGTTTCGACCCCGCCACGATGAGCGATCCCGTGATCCGCCGCGCCGATGGGACGTGGCTCTATATGCTCCCTTCCGTGATCGACGATATCGACATGGGCGTGACCCAAGTGGTGCGCGGCGAGGATCACGTGTCCAACACCGCACTTCAGATTCAGATGTTCCAGGCGCTGGGGGCCGAATTGCCGCGCTTCGCCCATGCCGCCCTGCTGACGGGGAACGAGGGCAAGCTGTCCAAGCGACTCGGCTCGCTGGGCGTCGATCACTTCCGCGAGATCGGCATCGAGCCGCAGGCGGTGCGCGCGCTGCTCGCGCGGATCGGCACCAGCGATCCGGTCGAGCCGGTCGCCGACATGGCGCCGCTGATCGCGGGATTCGACTTTTCGCGCTTCGGCCGTGCGCCTGCGCGGTTCGATGAGGCGGAACTGGCGCAGCTCAATGCGCGCATCCTCCATCAGACGCCGTTCGAGGCCGTCGCCGATCGCCTGCCTAGCGGCATGGGCGAAGCGGAGTGGGAGGCGGTGCGCCCCAATCTCCACACCGTCGCCGAGGCGGCGGACTGGTGGCAGGTTATCGAGGGGCCGGTCGAGGCACCCGAACCTGCCGAGGACGACCAGGTCTATCTGACGCAGGCGGCCGAAGTCGCGGGACAGATCGACTGGTCGAGCGACCCTTGGCACGCCTTGACCGCCGTCTTGAAGGACGCGACCGGGCGCAAGGGCAAGACGCTGTTCCTGCCGCTGCGACTGGCGCTGACCGGCCGCGCGCAGGGGCCGGACATGGCCGCGCTCCTGCCGCTGATCGGGCGCGAACGGACGATCGCGCGGCTGAACGGCTGATTTACGCTACGGCCTTTCATTACCGGACCGGCTCGCCCACATAGGGCCGAGCAACACGTAAAGGAGCGTCTTTTGGCCACGTTGGGAATGTCGCCCGCCGACAAGGAAGCCGTCACCGCCTTCCGCCGCGATGTCGTCGAGCCGTCGATGACCAAGCTGGTCATCCTCGATTTCTGGGCGGAATGGTGCGGGCCGTGCAAGGCGCTGGGGCCGACCTTGGAGAAGGTCGCCGAGGCCTATGCCGACAAGGGCGTGGTGCTGGCCAAGATCGACACCGACAAGAACCAGTTCATCGCCAACCAATTCCAGATCCGCTCGATCCCGACCGTCTATGCGATGTTCCAGGGGCAGTTGGTCGCCGATCTGACCAGCGCGCGCACCGAAAGCGCGCTGCGTACCATGCTCGACCAGTTGCTCAAGCAATTGCCGATCCAGTCGGAGGCGGCGGACGCGGCGGCGGAACTGGAACCGCTGATTGCGATGGGCGAGGAAGTGCTGGAGGCCGGCGACGCCCCGCGCGCGCTGTCGATCTTCGACCAGCTGCTCGACATGGCGCCCGAGCATCCTGCCGTGCTGTCGGGCCGTATCCGCGCGCTGCTCGCCGCCGGACAGATCGACGAAGCCGAAGCGGCGACCGAGGCATTGCCGGAGACGCTGGCGAACGACCCCGCCATCCACCGTGCGGTCGCCGCTGTTGCGCTGGCGCGCTCGGCCCCGCCGGCGGCGGATTATGCCGATCTCGCCGCAGAGGTCGCGGCCAACCCGGACAATCACGACAAGCGCTTCGCGCTCGCCAACGCGCAGATGGCGGCGGGCGATCGGGACGGTGCGGCGGACAATCTCCTGCACATCGTCGCGGCCGACCGCAGCTGGAACGAGGATGCCGCGCGCCAGCAGCTGCTCAAGCTGTTCGAGGTGGTCGGAATGACCGACCCCTGGGTGTCGCAGAAACGGCGGCGGCTGTCCGCCATCCTGTTCGGATAAGCGGGTGGCGCGGCTCTCGATCTTTCCGCTAGCGGGCGCGATCCTTTTTCCGGGAATGCCCTTGCCGCTGCACATTTTCGAGCCGCGCTACCGGGCGCTCGTCTCCGACGCGATGGCGCGTGACCGGCGGATCGGCATGGTCCAGCCGGCGGGCGAGGGCGAGAAGCCCAGCCTCTATCAAGTCGGTTGCGTCGGCCGCATCGCCGAGGTCGAGGCGATGGAGGATGGCCGCTATAATCTGGTGCTGGAGGGCGTGTCGTTGTTCCGGATCGTCCGGGAGCTGGAGGTGACGACGCCCTTCCGCCAGGTCGAGGCGGAGTTGCTGCCGGTGGCCGAGGAAGACCTCCTGTCGCTCGGCCGCCGCGCCTCGCTCGAACAGGAATCGCGGCGCTTTGCCGAGCTCCAGGGCTATGCGGTCGATTGGGATTCGGTCGGTCGGCTGGACGACGAGAGCCTGGTCAACGGCATCGCGCAAATCGCGCCCTTCGATGTCGCCGCCAAGCAGGCCTTGCTGGAAGCGCCCGACCTGGAGCAGCGCGCCGAGCTGATCATCCAGTTGATGCAGTTTTTCGGACGCCATGACGGCGAGGATCGGGTGACGTTGCAATGAGCCTGGACCCATGGCTGCTCGAACGGCTGGTCTGCCCGGTGACGCGGACGCCCCTGCGTTATGACGAGGCCGCCCAGGAGCTGGTGTCGGAGGCGGCGGGGCTCGCCTATCCCATCCGCGACGGCGTGCCGGTGATGTTGGTCGAGGAAGCGCGGGAACTCTGAGCCCACGCACCGTTCGGGCCTAACCCCAACCCCAGTTCAGCCTGAGCGAAGTCGAAGGCCAAGGGAAGGGGCCATCCGCAAGGGCATAACGTGCACTTCGACTTCGCTCAGTACGATCGGAGGTAAGGATTCACATCAACCGCGCGATCAGCGCCACCAACACGATAACCAGCGCCGCCACGCTGGAATAGAAACTCAGCGCGAAACCAAAGCTGCGCGCCACCGCGCCACGCGCGTAGTTGGTCCAGAACAGCGTCCGCCCGATCGAGAACAGCGTGGCGAGCGCCGGGACCATCACGCCCGATCCTTCCACTACCCAGGCCAGCGCCAGATAGGCCGGGATCGCCAGCACCACCTGCTCCAGCGTGTTGCGGAGCACCGCATTGGCCATGACGACACGCGGCGAATCGCCGCCCCCGCCCGCCGCCGCATCGATATCGGCCGGCGATTCGAAGCGGAGCGCCGCGACATGCCCGATCGCCGCCGCCAGCCATAAAGCCGCGACCGTCGCCGCCGCCACCGCGCGCAGGACCCGGTCGGTCGGCGACAGGATGGGGGCAAAGCTCCAACTCACCGCCAGAGTCAAAATGACGACCAGTAAGGCCACGCCCATGCCGCGCGCGACGCCGCTCTGGCGCCGGTCGCGGATCGGCCCTCGGGCGGGGCGGGCGGGGTGGCTAGGATAATCAGGCCCAGGGATCATAGCTGCCAAAGCTCCAGACATGGCCTTCGGGGTCGCGCGCGGCATAGCCTCGGCCGCCATAGGGCTTGTCCTCCGGTTCCATGAGGATCGTCGCGCCACCCGCACGCGCCTGCGTCGCATGGGCATCGACATCCTTGACGACCAGATACAGGTCCATCGTCACCCCGCCCGCCTGGGTCGGTGTCTTCGATCCCGCGACGGCGGCATGGGGCGTGAACAGCGCGCTCGACACCATGATCATGCGGTCCTGCCAGAGCAGTTGCGCATGATGGATGACGGTCGGATCGTCCGGATCGGCAAACACCGCATGCCGTTCGAACCCGAAGGCTTCACAGAGGAAATCGATGGCGCGCGGCGCATTCTCGTACCGGAGGCAGGGAATGATATCGGGCCGCATCGCTATCTTGCTCCTGTGGTCAGACCATCACGCCCTGCAACAACCGGGGCAGTTGGCCGGTTTCACCGCGCGCCTCTGCCATGAAGCGGTTCTTGAGCGGCGGGATATGGTTGATCGCGGTGATGCCCAGCCGCCGGATCGCGCTCGCGGTCTTGCCCGGCACGCCGAAGATGCGGTTGAAGCTGTCGGTCGCCACCGACACCATCAGCGTGTCGAGCCCGCGCCATTGCTGATAGCGCTGGAGAAGCGCGGCATCGCCCAGATCCATGCCGGTCCGCTTGCCCTCGACCAGCACCTCGACCAGTGCGGCGACGTCGCGATACCCCAGATTTACGCCCTGGCCCGCGATTGGGTGGATGCCATGCGCCGAGTCGCCGACCAGCACCAGCCGCTCGCCCGTCATCGTCGCGGCGCGGTGGAAACCCAGCGGATAGGCCGAACGCGGGGAGGCATGGCTGAGCGTACCCAGGAACCCGCCCATGCTCTTCTCCGCCTCGGCCAGGAAGGCGCGGTCGGACAGTTTGAGCATGGCATCGCCATCGCGCCCCGGCACCGACCAGACGATCGCCGAGCGATGCCCGATCTCGTCGTCCGGCAGGGGCAGCAGCGCAAAGGGGCCGGTGGGATAGAAGATCTCGAACGCGATATTTTCGTGGGCAACCTCGTGGTGGAAGGCGCTGATGATCGCCTTGTGGTCGTACGACCAGCGCGCCACCTTGATTCCCGCCGCTTCGCGAGTCGGCGATTGGCGCCCCTCGGCGGCAATGAGCAGCGGCGCGCGGACGGTGGTGCCGTCGCTTAAAGTAGCGGTGACGCCCGCAGGCCCCCGCTCGACCGATACCGCGCGCGTCTGCATCCGCAGGTCGACCAGTTCCGCCTCCTTGGCGGCTTCATGGATCGCACGGCGCAGCAGCTTGTTCTCGAACATCGTGCCCAGCGCGCCGTCATCGGCATCGGGAATGAAGTCGAGCGCGCCCGGCTCCAGCCCGTCGCTGACCCGGATATGCCGGATCTCGCAACCCTGGCCCGCCAGTTTCGCGCCGATTCCGATCGCGTCCAGCATCCGCCAGCTCGCCGAGGCGACGGCCGAAGCGCGACCGTCGAAACCGGGGGCCAGGATCACCGCCGGGTCGGCGGGATCGACGATGATCGAAGACAGGCCATGCGCGGCCAGCCCGACGCCCAAAGTCGCGCCGACCAGGCCGCCGCCGAGGATGATGACGTCGCTATCCATGGGAATGCTCCTAGACCTTACCACCGCGCCAAACAATGCGGCAGACGCTCCCGCCTTGACGGGAGAACCGCCAGAGGCGATGAATTTTCCTCGGATTTTCGGACATTCCTGAAGGACAACACCCATGGCCAGCCGCGCGCAGCCGGTATTATGGCGCGAGACGGTGAAGGCGGGGGCCGTGCGCAGCGGCGCGCTGGTCACGGCGATCGCATTATTTGCCGTCACGCTGATGCTGGTGCTGGCGCTGGCCAGCTACCGGGCAAGCGACCCCGCGCTCAACACCGCCTCGGGCGCGGTGCCCGCCAACTGGCTGGGGCTGCCCGGCGCGTGGATCGCCGATATCGCGCTGACCCTGTTCGGGCCCGCCGTCGCACTGATCCTGCCGGTCGGGCCGATCATCGCGACCCGGCTGTGGCGCGACCGTCCGGCGGGGCGCTGGGTGCGGATGCTGCGGCAGGCGGTGATCGGCGTGGCGCTGATGGCCTGTGCCTTGTCCTTCGTCTCCGACTCGGCGGTGCTGGCGCTGCCCGCCGGTTGGGGCGGGGTGATCGGGCTGTCGGTCGTCAATGTCGTGCGCTGGGCGCTGGCGCTCAGCGGGCAGCCGGCGGTGGTCACCTGGGGATCGGTGGGGATCGGCCTCGCCTTCGCGATCGGTGGCGCGTTTTTGTGGGGCCGCAGCCTGGAGCTCGATCTGGCCGAACGCGGGCTTGCGCGGCTGCGCCGTCGCCGGGCCGACGCGTCGGGCGACGAGGCCGACGGGATGCCGTGGGACGATGAGGACGAGTCGCTCTACGCCGATGAGGAAGAGGATGAGGAGCCGCTGACCCTGGCGCGCAAGGCGGTGCCGGTGCGCGAGGATCGTCCCGCCCCGGTCATCGCCGATCGCCAGCTCGCGCCCGCGCCGGCGCGGCCCAAGGCGAGCGCCGATCGCGATGCGCCCTATCAACTGCCCGGTCTCGACCTGCTGACCCCGTCGCCGCCGTCCTCGGCCGGCGCGATCGACAAGGCGGCGCTGGAGCGCAATGCGCGGCTGCTCGAAAATGTGCTCGACGACTTCCGCGTGCAGGGCGCGATCGTCGAGGTGCGCCCCGGCCCGGTCGTCACCATGTACGAACTGGAGCCGGCGCCCGGCATCAAGGCGAACCGCGTCATCGCGCTGGCCGACGATATCGCGCGCAACATGTCGGCGATCTCGGCGCGCGTCGCGGTGATTCCGGGGCGCAACGTGATCGGCATCGAACTGCCCAACGCCAAGCGCGAGATGGTGTCGCTGCACGAACTCGTCGCGTCGCAGAGCTTCGCCGATCAGGCGGCACAATTGCCCATCATCCTGGGCAAGAATATCGCGGGCGACCCGGTCGTGGCGGACCTCGCGCCGATGCCCCATCTGCTGGTCGCGGGTACGACGGGTTCGGGCAAGTCGGTCGGCCTCAACGGCATGATCCTGTCGCTGCTCTACCGTCTGACGCCCGAGCAGTGCCGGATGATCATGATCGACCCCAAGATGCTCGAACTGTCGATGTATGACGACATTCCGCACCTTCTGTCCCCGGTCGTCACCGATCCCGCCAAGGCGGTCCGCGCGCTGAAATGGGCGGTCGAGACGATGGAGGACCGCTATCGCCAAATGTCCTCGGTCGGCGTGCGCAGCCTCGCCAGCTTCAACGACAAGGTGCGCGCGGCCAAGGCCAAGGGCCAGCCGCTCGGCCGCAAGGTGCAGACGGGCTATCACCCGGAAACCGGCCAGCCGGTCTATGAGGAGGAAAAGCTCGAATACGAACCGCTGCCGCAGATTGTCGTGATCGTCGACGAGCTGGCCGACCTGATGATGACGGCGGGCAAGGAAGTCGAATTCCTGATCCAGCGGCTGGCGCAAAAGGCGCGCGCGGCGGGCATCCACCTGATCATGGCGACGCAGCGCCCCTCGGTCGACGTCATCACCGGCGTCATCAAGGCGAATTTGCCGACCCGTATCTCCTTCCACGTCACCTCGAAGATCGACTCGCGCACCATCCTGGGCGAGCAGGGGGCCGAACAGCTGCTGGGCCGGGGCGACATGCTCTATATGCCGGGCGGCAAGGGCATCGTGCGCGTCCATGGCCCCTTCGTCTCGGACGACGAAGTGCACCGTGTGGCGGACCATTGGCGGTCGCAGGGGCAGCCCGACTATATCTCGTCGGTCACCGAGGAGCCGGCGGAGAGCTTCGCGCTCGACGGCGCGCCCACGGGCGAGGATTCAGCCGAGGACCAGCAATATCGCGCGGCGATCCAGCTGGTGTGCGAGAGCCAGAAGGCCTCGACCTCCTGGCTTCAGCGGCAGTTGCGGATCGGCTATAACTCGGCGGCGCGGCTCATTGAGCGGATGGAGACCGACGGTATTGTCGGCCGCCCGGATCATGTCGGCCGGCGTGAGGTGCTTCGCGATACCGAAGGGCATCCGATTTAACGGCGGGTTGTGGGGCATGCACTTCGACTTCGCTCAGTGCGAACGGAGGGTGGGATATGGTCCTAACCGCCGTTCAGCCTGAGCGAAGTCGAAGGCCAGGCGATTATCCCACCGGCTTCAGCGTCGCCGAATCGATGTGCCACCGCAACTGATCCGCGCTGGCACCGGGCACGTCATTGACCCGCCGCACGACATATTGCCCCGTGAAGCGCTGCTGCTTCCCATCATCGAGCTGCGCATCGACGGTCACCGGGATCGTCGCATAGATCGACCCTGCCGCACCCTCGCTGGGGCCCATGCGGCCGATCGTCACGCGGGTCGCGCGGGTCTCCGCAAAGCCCTTCTGGAAATCGGTGAAACGCTGGCCCGGTCGGCCGTCGGGCCCCCATTGCTGCCACGCCGTGGAATAGTCATGCGCGTTGAGCGCGGCATAGTAGCGCCGGACCACGGCCGCGGCGGCCGCGTCGCTCTTGGCGTCGACCGAACAGCCGGACGTCGTCGAGGCATCCTCGCCCAGCAGCGCGCAACTGCGTGCGATCTCGTCCTCGATCAGCGCGCAGCTATTGGCCACATTGCAGGGCGGATGGGTGGCCGGAGACACGGAGGTGCAGATCTTCACCAGCCGCTGCGCCGCCGCCTGCCCGCGTTCGGCGGAGCAGGCGAGTACGCCTTCGGGCTCGGCGGGGCGGCTGATCGGTTGAGCTGTGGCCTCCGGGCCCGGCGCCTCGGCATTGGTCGGGCTGGCCGACGGGGTCGGGCTGGGCGTGCGGACCGTATAGGTCTCGTCCTGGCTCTCGCCGCCCTTGCCGCAAGCGGCGAGCGGCAGCAGGGCACAGGCCGCGATCCATGTCTTGGCGCGGTTGGGGCGAATCATCCACAAATCTCCGGCAAATCCATGCGCCTACAACGCAGGGAGCGGGATCGCGCTCCCCCGGTCGATCAGCGAGCCAGGGCGATCAACTGCGCCACGCTTTGCGTCCGGGTCTTGGCGAAGACGGCAGCGCGGTGATCCTCGATCGTCTTGGGCGACAGGCCGAGCAGCCCCGCCATCGCCTTGTTGCCATGGCCCTGGACCATCAGATCGAACACCTGACGTTCGCGCGGGGACAGTTCGGCCAGCCGCGCCGCCGCCGCGCGCCGATCGCGTGACCAGGCGATTCCTTCGCGCAAGGATGCGCCCAGCCGCGCCTCGTCGATCGGTTTTTCGAGATAGTCGAGCCCGCCATGCCGGCGCACCGCGTCGACGGCGTCGGCGGTGGTCGGCCAGGCGGTGATGAACAGGATCGCGACATGCGGATCGAGCGCGCGCAGGCGATCGGCAAAGCCGAACCCGTCGAGATCACCCATCATCACGTCGCTGACCACCGCATGCGCCGGCATCGTGGAATATTGATCCAGAAGCGTGGCGGGATCGCAAAAGGCCCGGGTGACGAAACCCTGCCGCGCCAGCATCCGCGCGATCGCCGCACCCAGATCGGGATCGTCATCGACGACATGGACGATCGCACCGGCAGGATCGGGGGCGGGTGGCGTCATCGTGGCTCGACCAGCGGAAGCGACAGGGTGGCGAGGACGGTGCCGTCGGCCAGCCGGGTGCGCGACAGGGCGCCGCCATGCGCCTCGACGATCGCGCGGGCGATGAAGGTGCCGACGCCCATGCCGCCATCCTTGGGCGCGGACGTCGCGGCGGCCTGGTTCGTTACCGACAGGATCGCGCGGCCCCGTTCGGCGCCGGCCGACAGCGTGACAGGTGACGGCGGGGTCAGCTCACCGGCCGCCTGCACCGCGTTGCGCAGTAGGTTCATCACCGCCTGCGCCAGCTCCACCTCCTGCGCCAGTACGAAGCGGTCTGGCGGGACGCTCCCAATCTCCAGCGGAACCCCGGCATCGCGCGCCTCGGCGCGGGCCAGCGGCGCGACCATGTCGATCAGCGTGGCGATGGCGACCGGCTGGGGCGGGTCGGCGCCATGGCTGCCGAAGCGTCGTAAGCGCCGGATCATCGTCGCCAGGTGATCGGCCTTGCGATCGATCAGCGCCGCGCTCTCGGCCACCTCACCCCCGATCGTCGCGGTCAGCATGCGCAGATGCCGCGCTTCGATCGCCAGGGTCGACAGCGGCTGGCTCGCCTCGTGGATCACCGCGACCGACATGGCGCGCAGCGTCTTCAGTCGCTCGGCCTGGAAGAGCAGCCGGTCGCGTCGTTCCAGCGTCGCGCGCGCCGTGGCTTGGGCATCGGCGAAGCTGCCCGCCAGATAACCCGCGACGACGATGGTCGCGAGCGCCAGATGGCGCTGCAACCGCTCGGGCGTGTTCATCGCCCCCGCCGTATCGGGCAGGACGAGTAGCACGACGATCAGCAACGCCACCCAGGCGATGGCCCGGCCGAAGCGCAACCCGATCCAAGCGACCGCGACCAGCACGGGCGCCGGCTGCATCCCTAGCCCCCCGGCGGCGAGCACACGCGACAGCCCCAGGCCCAGGGCCAATACGCCCACCGTTTCCGCCAGGACCGCGGCGGAGGGGCGCGCAGGGCTCTGCCAGCACCGCCCCCGCACCAGATCGCTGATCCACAAAAGCGGCGGCGCGACGAACAGGGTGCCCAGCAGATCTCCGACGACAAAGGCGGAGAGCGAGACGATGACCTCGCGCATATTGGTCACGCCGGTGAGCTCGGGATTATAGAGCGCCTGCGGGACCGCCAGCGCGGCGGCGGCCAGCGGTGCCAGGGTCGCCGCCAGACCGAAGGGCATGGGCGCGCTCAGCAATGTGGCGCGCCGCCGCCTTGCGAACCAGGTGATCCCCGCAACCGTCAGACCATAAGCGAGGACGGGGCGGACGATGCCCCAGATGGTCATCACCCCACCCGCGCGGTCGAGCGTGACAAAGCCCAGCGCGACATTGTCGGCGACCTCGACCGCCGCGATCCACGGGGTCAGCCGCGCCCCCCTCCGCCATAGCAGCGCCAGGCGGATCCCGGCGGCGGGGAACCAGAGCGAGTAGAAGCCCGATCCGCTCCACAGATGCGACGCGCGGTGCGCGGCGGCAAAGGCCAGGGCATAGAGCGCCAGCGCCCACCAATCCTGCCGATCGAGCCACCTAAAGGCTCGGGTCCGGTCGGCCGCCGCATGACCGTCCATGCCGGCCGGCGCGATCGGGGAATGGCGGGGCGGCGCGGTCATGACATCCTGTCTGGCGCAGCCCACGCCGGCGCGGCATCCGGGAAAATCCCGGATTGATCGATCAGATGGAGGGTGCGACCGGCTGGGTCGTGGGGGCGGGTGCCGCCTGGTCGCCGGAGCCTTGCGAAGGGGTTTCGTCGGACGCGGTGTCGGGAGTGCCGACGACCGGACTGGTCACGATGGGCGCCGGCGCCGTGACCGGGGCGACCAGCGCGGCATTCTCGATCAGGTCGAGCGCGTGATGCGACAGCACATAGCGGCGCGCGGCGCGCTGCCACGCCTGCGCCGATGCCGCACCGGCGCCCGGCAGACGCGTCACCTCGGCCCGGGCGGCCTCCACCTGACCGCTGTCGAGCAGCCGCTGGGCGCGAGCGAGCCGGTCATTGGGATTGGACGAGGGGGCGGTCGCCTCGCGAATGACGATCAGCCGGCCCAGCTCCTGCCGAAGCCCCTCCCACCAGCCGTCGCTGGCGTTGACGACCAGTTCGGGGCTGAGCGTGTCGAGCCCCTGGCGTAACGTCTCCAGCGTGACCGGTTGGCGCGAGGCCATGATGAGCACGGTGACGGCGCGCGGCTCGCTGCCGCCGAAGCGGGTGCGGAGCTGCTCCTCCAGATAGCCGAGCGGCTGGCCGCGATCGATCGAGCGGCGCGCGGCGGCGGCGACCAGGATCGATTCGGCGCGACCGGCTTGTGTGCCCGCGGCGGCGGCATCGGTGGCGATAGCGGCGGCGCGGGCTTCCAGCGTCGCCAGTTGCGCGGCCAGCGCCGCTTCCCTTGTGGCGAGCGCGACCGGATCGGTTCCCGCCCGCGCGGTATCGCCGCCGGCTGTTTCGGCATTGGTGCCGCTACCCGGCTTGGCGGTGACGGCGCGCGGTGCGGTCGTGGTGGTGCCGCCGAACCAGGACAGGTTGCGCATCGCATAGGCCATCAGGATCAGCCCGGCGGCGAAGGCGAGCAGGATCAGCGCGATGGTCGCGCCCGTTCGGGGCCCGCGCGGTGGCGGTCGGTCGAGTGGCGCGAAGTCGTTCATGCGCCGCTTATCCCCGTGGCGGCTGTCCGGGTCAACGCCTGCGCCGCGGCGATCATGGCATCGTCGCGTGGCGCCTCGGCCAGCGCGACCGCGCGCCATCCGTTTCCGGCGGCGGCGGCGGTCTTGGCGCTGATCGCGACCAGCGCGATCGTGTCGCGGGCGAGACCGGCCGCATCGACGCGTTCGGCCAACCGTGCCGCCGCACGCGCCGAGTGGAGAAGGACGATCTCGCCGGCCAGGCTGCGCACGGTTTCGAGCGGGATGGCCACGGCTTCGGCTGCATAGACGATCCGCACCATCGCCCCCGTTGCCACACGATCTCGCCCGGCCAGATGGAGCAGCCGTTCGAAGCCGCGCGCGTGGGCGGTTGCCACGACGGCGGCGGCATCCGTGTCGCCTGTCAGCACGACGGACAGCCCGGCGGCCCGGGCGGCGGCGGCGGTGGCGGGGCCGACCGCGATGACGGGCCGTGCCGCTAGCCCGGCCAGCCCCGGTCCCGCCAGCCGGACGCCCTGCGCGCTGGTGAAGAGCAGCGCGTCGATGGTCTTGGGATCGGGCGGAGTCCAATCCAGCGCCCTGGCGACGAAGAACGGCAGCGATCGTGCCGCCAGCCCCGCATCCTCGAGCGCGGCGATCGTCGCGGCATGGCCGGGTTCAGGCCGGATGACGACGATCGCCATGGCTGGCTTAGCCCCCGGCGAACAGGCGGCGCACCTCGGGCGGCGCACGGTCGAGCAGGTCGATCGCCAGCCTTGGGCCCAATTCCTCGCCCAGCGCCCCCTCGACCCAGCCGCTCACCCGTGCCGAGCCATCCTCGGCCAGCAATTCCGCGCGCAGCGTCAGCATCTCGCCCGACAGCGAGGCGAGCGCGGCGACCGGGCTATGGCAATCCGCCTGCAACGCGGCGAGCAGCGAGCGCTCGGCCATGACGCAGGCATGGGTCTCGGCATGGTCGATCGAGCCGATCAGCATGGTCGCCGCTGCATCGTCGGCGCGCGTCTCGATCCCCACCGCGCCTTGGGCGGGGGCGGGGAGCATCTGGTCGGTGGGCACGGCATGGCCGACCTCACGTCCCAGCCGGTCGAGCCCGGCGGCGGCGAGCAGGGTCGCGTCCATCTCGCCGCTGGCCAGCTTGGCGAGGCGCGTATCGACATTGCCGCGCAGCAGGGTGATGGTCAGGTCGGGGCGATGCGACAGCAATTGCGCGCGGCGACGCGGGCTGCTGGTGCCCACCACCGCGCCGGGGCGGAGTTCGGCGATGGTCTCGGCGCCGATCAGCCGGTCGCGGACATCGGCGCGCGGCAGCATCGCGGCGATGTGCAGCCAGTCGGGCCGGATCGTCTCGACATCCTTCATCGAATGGACCGAGGCGTCGATCTCCCCGTCGAGCAACGCGCGGTCGAGCTCCTTGGTCCACAGCGCCTTGCCGCCGATCTCGGCGAGTGCGCGGTCCTGCACCCGGTCGCCAGTCGTCTTGATGGGGACGATCTCAATGGCGTCTTCGTCCCATCCTTGCGCGTCGGCGAGCGCCGCGCGCACCATATGTGCCTGGGTGAGGGCCAGCGGCGAACCGCGCGTACCGAGCCGGAAACGAACCATGGCACAAGCCTTTGCCGCATCAATGCCCCCTTCGACAATGGGCATACGAGGGGGTATGGGGTGGGCCATGCTGATCCTGGGACTGGAATCCTCGTGCGACGAGACGGCCGCCGCGCTCGTCACCGATGACGGCCGCGTGCTGGCGCATCGTCTGCTCGGGCAGGAGGCGGCGCATGCCCCGTTCGGCGGCGTCGTCCCCGAAATCGCCGCGCGCGCGCATGTCGAGGCGATGGAGCCGCTGGTCGCCGCCGCCTTCGCCGATGCGGGCGTGACGCTGGCCGATGTCGACGCGATCGCCGCGACGGCGGGGCCGGGGCTGATCGGCGGGGTGATGGTCGGGCTGGTGACGGGCAAGGCGCTGGCGCATGCAGCGGGCAAGCCGCTGATCGCGGTCAACCATCTGGAGGGCCATGCGCTGTCGCCGCGCCTGTCGGACCGGGAGCTGGCCTATCCCTATCTGCTGCTGCTGGTGTCGGGCGGGCATTGCCAGTTGCTGCTGGTCGAGGGCGTCGGGCGCTATCGCCGGATGGCGACGACGATCGACGACGCGGCGGGCGAGGCGTTCGACAAGACCGCCAAGCTGCTCGGCCTGGGCTATCCCGGCGGCCCGCGAGTCGAGGCGGCGGCGCGCGAGGGCGATCCTTATGCGGTGCCGCTCCCTCGCCCGCTAAAAGGGGCGGCCGAGCCGCATTTCTCCTTTGCGGGTCTCAAGAGCGCGGTCGCGCGGGCAGTCGGGCATTATTCGCCCGAGGACATCGCCGCCTCCTTCCAACAGGCGGTGGTCGACTGTCTGCTCGACCGTACCCGCCGCGCGCTCGCCGACGTGCCGCCGGTGACCGCGCTGGTCGTGGCTGGCGGCGTCGCCGCGAACGGCGTGATCCGGGGGGCGCTCGAGTCGCTTGCTGCCGAGCATGGGTTGCGCTTCGTGGCCCCGCCGCTCTGGCTGTGCACCGACAATGCCGCGATGATCGCCTGGGCCGGGATCGAGCGGTTCCGCGAGGGGCTGACCGATCCACTCGACACGCCGGCACGGGCACGCTGGCCACTCGATCCGGCGGCGGAGGCGGTGCGCGGCGCGGGGGTAAAGGCATGAGGATCGGGGTGATCGGCGCAGGCGCCTGGGGCACCGCACTCGCCCAGGTCGCGGCCTATGGCGACCGGCCGGTGCGGATATGGGCGCGCGATCCGGCCGTGGCGGAGGCGATCAACACCACTCATGCCAACCCGCTCTATCTGCCGAACATCGCGCTCTCGCCCAGCATCGAGGCGGTCAGCGATCCCGCCGCCATGGCCGAGATGGACGCACTGCTGGTCGTGACGCCGGCCCAGGCGGTGGGCGCGGTGCTGGCGACGATGCCGGTGGGGCATACGCCGCTGGTCCTGTGTTCCAAGGGGATCGAGGCGGGCACGCGGCGGCTGGTCGGCGAGGTGGCGCGGTCGCTCTTTCCGGAGGCGCCGATCGCGGTGTTGTCGGGGCCGACCTTTGCGCATGAAGTGGCGGCGGGGCTGCCGACGGCGGTGACGCTGGCCTGCGAAGAGCCCGACCTCCGCAAGGCCTTGTCCGCGCGGATCGCCGCGCCCCATTTCCGGCCCTATGCCACCGACGATGTGACCGGTGCGGAGATCGGCGGCGCGATCAAGAACGTCCTCGCCATCGGATGCGGCGTGGTCGAGGGGGCGGGGCTGGGCCAGAACGCCCGTGCCGCGCTGATCGCGCGGGGCTTTGCCGAGATGACGCGGTTCGGGCTGGCGCGCGGGGGGCGGGCGGAGACGCTGGCCGGACTGTCGGGGCTGGGCGATCTGGTGCTGACCTGTTCGTCGACCGCGTCGCGCAATTTCTCGCTGGGCGTCGGGCTGGGGCAGGGGCGTTCGGCGGCGGAGCTGCTCGCCGATCGGCGAACGGTCGCGGAGGGCGCCTTCACCGCCCCCGTGCTGCGCCAGGCAGCGGGGGACGCGGGCGTCGACATGCCGGTCTGCGCGGCGGTGTGCCGGTTGCTCGACGGGGCCGATGTGCGCGACGTCATCGGGGCGTTGCTGGCCAGGCCGCTTAAGGCCGAGGGGGCCTGATATCCACCGCTCCGTTCAGCCTGAGCGAAGTCGAAGGCCAAGGGATTCCGGTGGCCCAGGCACCCTTTTACCAGCGTTCCAGCGTGGCCTTCGACTTCGCTCAGGCTGAACGGGGAGAGGGTGTGCGCAGGGAAGGTCTTACCGCAACACCTGCCGCGCCAGCGCCCCGCACGCGGCATTCTGCGCCTTCGGTTCCGAATCGCCGGTGATCGCGCGGCCGATCGACTTGAAGATATTGCCCACCGACTTCACCTCCCGGGGGATGGTGAGGTCGGGTTTCTCCAGCGTCCCCGTCACCGTCGCCGCGCCCGACAGCCGGAGCGTCGCGCCCTGTTTGGGCGCCCCGGTCAGCCGCAGCGCCAGCCGCTCGTCGGGGAAGGTCACGGTGCCGGTCCCGTCCAGCCGGCTGCGCGAGGTATCGACGATCAGCGGATCGGCGCGGCCGGTGCCGTTCCGCATGTCGACGCCCAGGATCATACAGCGCAACGTCGCGCGGCCGCTATCGCCCATGAACGCCGCGCCCGCATCGAATCCCAAAGCCGCCGCATAGCGATCGGGCAGTGTGCCATTGGCGACGACCAGCCCGATCCGCCCGTTGGAGCGGCCGATCGCCGCGCGGACCGTCTCGCCGCTGCCGGCGAGCTTGGCATGCGCCGCGACCTGGCCGGTGATCGGGGTCTGTCCGGCCAGAGACAGGACGCTCGCCCCCGACAGGCGTAGGTTGAGCGACAATTGCGGTACCGAGCGGCCGCCGCGCTGATCGATCACCGCCTGGCCGCGCACCACGCCTTCGCGCAGGGCCATGCGGATATCGCCGATGGTCAGCAATTGATGGTCCATCGTCATCCGGCCCGACAGGCTGGTGATCGGCGAGGCGCCTTGTGCGCTGACCACCCGCCCGACCTTGAACCGGATCGTGCCGTCGGTCGTGTCGATCTTGCCGATGTCGATCCGGGTATTGGGGACCAGGCGCGGCCCGATCCGCCGTTCGAGCGCGGCCGCCTCGGCGCGACCCTCGGGCGAGGACAGGTCGTCGAAATCGAGCTGCCCGGCCGCCACGTCGCCATCGAGCAGGGTGCGTCCTTCCTTCTTGTCGACGGTCAGCCGCCCGGTCAGGTCGGAGCGACCGATTCGCCCCCTGAGGTCGGTGATCGTCCAGCGCGGATTGTCGTGGCGGACATGCGCGCGCAGTTGGACGGGACGCGTGCGGAACAGCCCGGCCTCGATCACCGCGTCGATCCGCTTCAGGTCGTCGGCGCGTGCCGTCAGGTCGAGCGTCATCGCATCAGTATCGAGCGGCCGATCCATCGTGCCTTGCGCGTTCATGGTCAGCAGATCGCCGGTGATCGCCGCGGCAAAGCGCCAGGGCCCCGGCCGGACCGGTGCGCCGGTGAAGCGCAAGGTCACGGGCGCGCCGCGAATCCTTCCCTCGCCCTCGGCGCGCAGACCGTGATCGGGATCGGCGGCGATACGGACCAGCGCCTCGCGGCCCTGTTTGGCGTCGCGATAGCTGACCACGCCATCGGTGACGACCAGCCCCTGCAGATCGCTCGCGCTGCCGCCCTGTTGCGGCTCGCCGGGGCGCGACCAGTTGGTACGGCCCTGCTTGTCGCGAACCAGCGCCAGCCGCAGGCCCGAGATGCGGATATCCTCGGGCACGAAATCGCCCTTGAGCAGCGGCCAGACCGAGAAGCGGATTTCGGCCCGTTCGAGCCCCGCGAAATCGCCCTGACCCGCCCAGGCGGCTTGCGGAATGCGCAAATCCTCAATTGCGATCGTCGGGTGGAAGCCGATGGTGTCGACCCGGTGGACCGATCCGATCGTCACCGGCCGCCCGAATCGCGCCGTCGCCTCGCGCGTCACTGCGCCGCGCAACACGCCCCAGGGAAAGACCGCCAGAAGCAAAAGAACGAGGAGTGGCAAGGCGATCAGCAACCCGATCGCGATCCGCCCCCAATGCCGCCGCCTGCCCGGACGATCCGTAACCTGTACCATGTTAAGCGGGACGCGCGGGCCCGTGCTTCGTTCCGCCTGCGTCAGGACCATGACGCACGATTATTGCCCCGGCCGTCCTCGCGCCCTAGATACGGATAAATCCGTCATCGGGAGCTCCCTGCGTTGGTCCTCATCCTTCAGATCCTTCAGATTCTCCTCAACGTCGTCTGGTGGGTGATCATCGTGCAGGCGATCCTGTCGTGGTTGATCGCCTTCAACGTCATCAACACCTCGAACGACTTCATCCGGTCGGTCTGGTATGCGCTGCAACGGATGACCGATCCGCTCTATCGCCCGATCCGGCGCATCCTGCCCGATTTCGGCGCGCTCGACCTGTCGCCGATGGTCGTGCTGCTCGCGGTCATCATCCTCGACAAGATTCTGGATACCGCGATCGCCAACCAGATGTATGGGGGCGCGGTCGTCGTCGGCTGACGGCGGGTGGCCGCCTGGACACAGCGTGACGACGGGATCCAGATCGCGGTCCGGGTGACGCCACGCGGCGGGCGCGATATGCTGACCGCCGGGACCGAGGATCATTTCGCCGCGCGCCTGTCCGCCCCGCCGGTCGACGGCGCGGCCAATGCGGCGCTGGTGCCGCTGGTCGCCAAGCATTTCGGCGTGGCCAAGCGCGCGGTGACGATCGTCGCGGGCGAGACGGCGCGGCTCAAGCGCCTGCATATCGCCGGCGACCCACACATACTGGCGCGCATGGCCGAGGCGCTTTATGGCGGTGCACCATGACCAGCGCCACGATCATCGACGGCAAGGCATTCGCCGCCGGCCTCCGCACCCGTATTGCCACCCAGGTCGTGACCTTCCGCGACGCCGCCGGCCGGGCGCCGGGGCTGGCGGTCGTGCTGGTGGGCGAGGACCCGGCCTCCAGCGTCTATGTCCGCTCCAAGGGCAAGGCGACGCGCGAGGCGGGGATGGAGAGCTTCGAGCATCGCCTGCCCGCCGATACCGATCAGGCGACATTGCTGGCGCTCGTCGAGCAGTTGAACGCCGATCCGACCGTGGACGGCATCCTCGTCCAGCTTCCGCTGCCGGGTCAGATCGATGCGCAGGCGGTGATCCAGGCGATCGACCCGGACAAGGATGTCGACGGATTCCACCCGGTCAATGCCGGGCGGCTGGCGACGGGTGTCGAGGGCTTCGTGCCCTGCACCCCGCTGGGCTGCCTGATGCTGCTCAAGAGCATCCATCCCAGCCTGTCGGGCATGGACGCGGTGGTCGTCGGCCGCTCCAACATCGTCGGCAAGCCGATGGCGCAGCTGCTGCTCGGCGAAAGCTGCACCGTGACGGTGGCGCATAGCCGCACCCGCAACCTGGCCGAGGTGGTCGGCCGCGCCGATATCGTCGTGGCGGCGGTGGGCGTGCCCGGCCTGGTCAAGGGCGAATGGATCAAGCCCGGCGCCAGCGTCATCGATGTCGGCATCAACCGGATCGAAACCGGCCTGGTCGGCGACGTCGAATATGATGCGGCCGCCGAGCGCGCGGGCGCGATCACCCCGGTGCCGGGCGGTGTCGGCCCGATGACGATCGCGGTCCTGCTGCGCAACACGCTGGTTTCGGCGGGGCGGCGCGAAGGCGTCGCGATCGACCAGACGGCGCTGTAACCCGGTGCTCGAACTCTATATCTCGTCGCTCATCACCTTCTTCGTGGTGATCGACCCGCCGGGCTGTGCGCCCATCTATGCGGGGCTGTCGGCGGGGGCGACGCCGCAGCATCGCCGGGCGATGGCGATCCGCGCGGTCTTCGTCGCCTCGGTCATCCTGTTCGTCTTCGCGCTGTTCGGCGAGGCGTTGCTGCACGGCCTGGGCATCGAGATGCCGGCCTTCCGCATCGCGGGCGGCATCATGCTGTTCCTGATCGCGCTGGAGATGGTGTTCGAAAAGCGCACGCAGCGGCGCGAGGATCGCGCGGCCAAGGTCGCCGACGACCCGCACGAGGCGGAGGATGTGTCGATCTTCCCCATGGCGATGCCGATGATCGCGGGGCCGGGTTCGATCGCTACCGTCATGCTGTTGATGAGCCGCAACCAGGGACTGCAGGCATCGCTGGTCGTGCTGGGCGCGATGGCGACGATCCTGATCCTGACGCTGGTCGCGCTGCTGGCCGCCGGGCCGCTGATGCGGTTGCTGGGCGCGAAGATCGAGGCGGTGATCACCCGCGTGCTCGGCGTACTGCTCGCGGCGCTGGCGGTCCAGTTCGTGATCGACGGGGTGACGGCCAGTCTGAAGTAATCCTCCCCGGAACGGGGAGGGGGAACATGCGAAGCCTGGTGGAGGGGGCTTGGCAGCAAAGGACGTCCTTTGTGGAAGCCCCCCCTCCGTCAGGCCTGCGGCCTGCCACCTCCCCGTGCCGGGGAGGAACTGCTCCTCAGTCGATCCGGTACAGCCTGAGCGGCGACCCCTTGGGCAACGGCAGTGGGGTCAGCCAGTTCGGTACCCAGCCATGCGCCATCCGGTCGTAGAATCCACCCGGCGCCCGCGCCCGGTAATTGGTCGACTCGGCCATGTCGGGGCAGATCAGCAGCAGCGTCGCACCGTGCCGTTTCATGATCGCGCGCGCCTGTGCCTCATTCCCCTGGAACGCATGCTGCACGTCGAGGATCGCATCGCCATTGCGGTGATAGGGGCCCGCGATCGCGTCATGATGCGTCGTCACGATCAGGCGCGGGCCCAGATCGACGAAGGTGAAGATCGTCGCCGCCGGATAGGCGTTGAGCCGCGTCAGCACCGAGGTGCGCACGCACCGCCCGGTCGCGCGGTTGACGCGCGCGGCATAGGCATTGACCTGGGTGGCGGGCAGCTTCTTCAGGACCAGACCGGCGACGATCCCGGTCGGCAGGATCACCGCCAGCACCATCACCGGTACGCGCAGCAGCGGCGAGCGCAGCCGGTTTATCCAGGGCAGCGCCATCCACAGCAGGGCCGCGATACCCGGCACCGCCAGCATCTGCCCCGCTGGCGCCGCGCGCACCTGCCATAGCAGCATCGCGCAGGCGAAGCTGGTGAACAGCGCGATCGCGGTCCAGCCCATCGTCCGATAGCGGATCGCGGCGGCGATCGCGCCGATCATCCCGAACACCGGCATGATCGCCATCGGGATCGCGACCCGTAGCGGATGCTTATAGATCGGCTTGGCCTCGCGCACATTGTTCAGCCAGTTGCGCTGAAGCTCGGGGCTGACCTGTTCGGGGCGGGTCAGGCATTGCGGAAACAGGCTGGCGAAGCCGCCCGCGATGATCCCGCCGGCGACCACCGCCAGCCCCAGCCGTGCAGCCCGCGACGCCGGATTGATTCGCGCCATCACGAAGAGCAGCGCGCCCGCCACCACCGTCACCGACAGCCATACCGGGGTGAGTGCATCGCAGCGCATCGCGTAATTGGCGTTGGAGGCGAAGGCGGCGAACCCCGCCGCGCTCCCCCCGCCCAAGGTCAGCGCATAGACGGCCAGGCGTGGCGCCTCCGCCCGGTCCCACACCCAGCGCAGGGTCAGGATCGCGCCGGCCATCGCGGCATAGGGCAGCATTTCCAGCCCGATCGCCAGCGACGCCGCGCTGGCGAGACCCACCAGCGCCCCGCCGCGCCGTCCTTCAGGATCGCACAGCCCGGCAACGGTGACGGCCAGCATGGCCAGCTGCCATCCATGATGGTCGATGCGCATCGGCATGAACATCAGCATCGTTGAATTGGCGCACAGCAGCAGCCCCAGCCCGACCGGCCAGGCATAGGCCGAGACCAGCCGGCGCAGCGTGGCGGACAGCGCCAGCATGACCACCGACAGCGGCAGCAGCGGCGCCAGGCCGCAAGCGAGTCGCTCCGCCCAGGCCGGGGTGGTGAACAGGCGGAAGAACAGGATCAGCCCGGCGATCGGCAGGTCGACGATGCGGCTCCAATGGATGTCGAACCCGACCGGCGGATTGAGTCGGTACTGGCGCAGGTCATACCATCCCTGCCCCGCCATCCAGGCGCGCACCTGCATCAGGCGGATATTGTCGTCGGTGTCGCCCAGCGACCACCAGCGGATCTGCCCCCAGCGCTCCTGGAGATACCAGGCGGTCACCGCGAGCCAGACGATCATCACCCATTGCCGCCAGTTGCGGTCGATCTCGCCTTGCAGACGTTCCAAAGACGCTTCCCTCACACCCGCCCGCGGCCTAAGGCCCGGACGATAGGACCAGTATCGCGCCGCTCTATCGCGGGCGGCGCAAAGGGCAAGGTTGGGGCAGAGCGGCACGGTGGCGACTCTTCAGCATCAGATCGATCGGTGGCGGAGCAGCGGCATGCTCGGCCAGTTGATCCGGTTCGGGATTGCGGGCGGATTGTCGACGGTCGTCTATTCGGCGGTCTATCTGCCGCTGACCGCCTGGGTGCTGCCCGAGTCGCAAGCCGTGCTGGCGGTGCCGCCATCCTTCCTGGTCGCGGTGATCTTCGGCTTTTTCTTGCACAGCGCATGGAGCTTTCGCGGCCACGGAAGCCGCGATTCGAGCGGCAAGCAGCATCTGAAATTCCTCGTCGTCCAAGGCTTTGGCCTTGCCCTCAACGCGCTCTTCACCTGGATCGTGACGGGCCTCTTGCATCAACAACCCTGGGTCGCGCTGATCCCGGTGGTCACGATCACGCCGATCGCGACCTTCGCGCTCAACCGCCAATGGGTCTTCGGATAAGTTCATGGACCGTATCGTTTACGACCGCATGGCGGCGCATGATTCCACCCATTGGTGGTACCGCGCCCGTCGCGACATTCTGGCCGATTATCTGACCCGCTATGGCAAGCTGCCCAAGGCCGCCCGCATCCTGGAGATCGGTTGCGGCACCGGGCATAATCTGCCGATGCTGGCCGCGTTCGGCACGGTCGACGCGATCGAGATCGATCCCGCCGCGCGCGCCATCGCGTCGGAGCGACTCGGCCGTCCGGTCGGCGATGCGCCGCTGCCCGAGCTGCCGGGGATCGAGCGCGACGCCTATGACCTGATCGCGGTGCTCGATGTCGTCGAGCATATCGAGGATGATGTCGCCGCGCTCGCCGCGATGAAGGCGTGCCTCAAGCCGGGTGGCAAGATCCTGATCGCGGTCCCGGCGCATCAATGGATGTGGTCGGCGCATGACGTGGTGAACCATCACCATCGTCGGTATTCGAAGACGACCTTGGGGTCCGCGATCGAGAAGGCGGGCCTGAAACCCCGCAAGCTCGGCTATTTCAACTCGCTGCTCTTCCCGCTCGCCGCGGCCGCGCGGATCGCCGGACGGATCACGGGGCGCGACGACAGCGACGACTCGCCACCGCCCGCGCCGCTCAACAAAACGTTCGAGGCGATCTTCCGGTTGGAGCGGCATCTGGTCGGCCGTGTGCCGATGACCCCGGGGGTTTCGATCGTGACCTTGGCGGAGCCTGCCTGACGGCGGGTGGAGCGAAGTCGAAGGCCACGGGAATCCCTAACCTTTCCGGGTTCCGCTCTCCTGCCTAGCTGGGTAGGGAAGCCCCCATGCTGGACTTTCATCGCGCCGATCTGGCCCGACTGGCCGCGCGGGACCGATTGCGGGTGCTGGCCCCGCAGCGTGGCAAGGATTTCGCGTCCAACGATTATCTGGGCTTGGCGAACAGCCCCCGCCTCGCCGCCGCCATCGCCGCCGCGGTCGAGGAGGGCGTCCCCGTTGGGTCGGGCGGATCGCGATTGCTGCGCGGCAATCACCCCGAACATGAGGCGCTGGAGGCGGACGCCGCCGCGTTCTTCGGGGCGGAGGCGAGCCTGTATTTCTCCTCGGGCTACGGTGCCAATGTCGCGATCCTGGCGACGCTGCCACAGCGCGGCGACCTGATCGTCCACGACTCGCTCGTCCATGCCAGCATGCATGAGGGGATGCGCCTGTCGCGTGCCGAGGCCGTGGCGGCGGCGCATAACGATGCATCGGCCTTCGAGGATGCGATCCGGGCATGGCGCGACCAGGGCGGCAAGGGCACCGTGTGGATCGCGGTCGAAAGCCTTTACAGCATGGACGGCGACACCGCGCCGCTCGCCGATCTCCAGGCGGCCGCCGATCGGCACGATGCGATGCTGGTGGTGGACGAGGCGCATGCCACCGGCGTCTTCGGCGAGCGGGGACAGGGGCTGAGCATCGCAGGCGAGCGGGTGGTGACGCTCCACACCTGTGGCAAGGCGATGGGCTGCGAGGGTGCGCTGGTCGCCGGGCCGACGATCGTGCGCGACTATCTGGTCAATCGCGGGAGGGGCTTCATCTTCTCGACCGCGCCCTCGCCGCTGATGGCACGCGGGGTGCGCGAGGCGCTTCGCATCCTGGCCGACGAGCCCGAGCGGCGCACCGCGCTGCACGACCGGATCGCGCTGGCGGGCGCGCGGCTGGGCCGCCGCGGTGCGCTGGCGCAGGGCACGCCGATCCTGCCGCTGATCCTGCACGACAATGGCCGCACCATGCGCGCCGCTGAGGCGCTGCAGGCGCTTGGCTATGACATACGCGGCATCCGCCCGCCGACCGTGCCCGTGGGCTCGGCGCGGCTGCGGCTGTCGATCACTTTGAATGTCGAGGCGGCGGACATCCTCGCCCTCGACCAAGCATTGCAAGAGGTTCTGGCATGAGCGCCATCATCGTCACCGGCACTGATACCGAGATCGGCAAGACCGTCTTCTCCGCCGCGCTGACCGGCGCGTTGGGGGCGAGCTATTGGAAGCCGGTCCAGGCGGGAACCGACGAGGAAGGGCATGGCGATGCCGAGACGGTGTCGGCCCTGAGCGGACGTCCGGTCCTGCCCTCCGCCTATCGGTTGAAGACGCCCTGCTCGCCGCATCTGGCCGCCGAGATCGACGGGGTGACGATCGAGATCGATCGGCTGGTGCTGCCGCAGGTGGACGGGCCGCTGGTCGCCGAGGGGGCGGGCGGCGTGCTGGTGCCGGTGACGCGGCAGTTGCTGTTCGCCGATCTCTTCGCCCGCTGGGGCCGGCCGGTGGTGCTGGTCGCGCGGACCGGGCTGGGGACGATCAACCACAGCCTGTTGTCGATCGAGGCGTTGCGCGCGCGCGGCGTGGACGTGCTGGGGGTCGCGTTCGTCGGTGACGCAGTCGAGGATAGCGAGGCCACCATCGCCGCGATCGGCGGGGTGAAGCGACTCGGCCGCCTGCCGCGTCTGGCCACGCTAAATCGCGAGACACTGACCGAGGCGTTCGCGGCGCATTTCCGGAGCGAGGATTTCCGATGACCTCGCCGGTCTGGCATCCCTTCACCCAGCATGGTCTGGGCGAGCCGATTCCTAAGGTGGCTTCCGCCTCTGGCGCGGTGCTGACCACCGTCGATGGCCGCGAGGTGATCGATGCCATCTCTAGCTGGTGGGTGACCACGCACGGGCACAACCATCCCCGCATCAGCGCCGCCATCGCCGAGCAGGCAGGCAAGCTCGACCAGATCATCTTCGCCGGCTGGACCCATGAGCCGGCCGAGGAGGTTGCCGCCGAGCTGGTACGGATCACGCCGCCCAAGCTGACGCGGGTGTTCTTTTCCGATTCTGGTTCGACGGCGGTCGAGGTCGCGCTGAAGATGGCGCTGGGCTACTGGCTCCACCGGGGCGAGCCGCGCCACCGCATCCTCGTCCTCGAACACAGCTATCATGGCGACACGATCGGCGCGATGTCGGTCGGCGCGCGGGGGGTATACAACCAGGCTTATGCGCCGTTGCTGTTCGATGTCGGCACCATCCCCTATCCGACCGACATACAGGCGACGCTCGACACGCTGGAGGCGGAGTGCCGGGCGGGCGCGGCGGCGTTCATCGTCGAGCCGCTGGTGCTGGGGGCGGGGGGCATGCTCTTCTACGCCGCCGAAACGCTGGCCGCGATGCGTGAGATATGCGCGGCGCATGGCGTGCTGTTCATCGCTGATGAGGTGATGACCGGATGGGGGCGCACCGGCACGATCTTCGCCTGTGACCAGGCGGGCGTGGTCCCCGATATCCTCTGCCTGTCCAAGGGGCTGACCGGCGGTGCGGTACCGCTGGCGGTGACACTGGCGACCGAGGCGATCTTCCAGGCGCACTGGTCGGAAACCGATCGGTCGAAGCAGTTCTTCCACTCGTCCAGCTACACCGCCAACCCGATCGCCTGCGCGGCGGCGGCCGCCAATCTGGCGATCTGGCGCGAGGAGCCGGTGCAGGCGCGGATCGACGCGCTCGCCGAGCGGCAGCGGGCGCATCTGGCGACGATCGCGGGGCGGGATGCGGTGCGAAACCCGCGCGCGCTCGGCACCATCGCGGCGTTCGAACTGGGGGCGGGGCAGGATTATCTCTCCGATCTGGGACCCCGGTTGCTGGCCCATTTCCGGGAGCGCGATCTGCTCGTCCGGCCGATGGGCAATAGCATCTATGTCATGCCGCCCTATTCCATTACGCCCGAGCAACTGGCGCGCATTTGGGGCGGCATCGATGAGGCGATTGCCCGCTTCGGGAGTTGAGACGGGCCGGGGCCTTTGACTTTACGGCATTTCATTTGCTTTATCCGGCGACGATCGAAAAGGGAGCGGGCATGGGCGTGGCGAAGACTGGGGCGATGGGGGCTCTGGCATCGGTGACGGCGCTGATGTGGGGCCTGGCCGCCACCGCGCAGACGACCCCGCCCGCCGCCAACCCGGCCACCCCGCCGCTGGGCCCGATCAACGCCGATCTGCCGCAGGGCGGCGATGCCTATCGCCGCGCGATCGTCGCGAGCCCGGTGGTGGCGCCCAACTGGACATTGTCCGCCTGGGTCCAGCCGCGCGATGTCGTGTCCAAGGGCACGATGCTGATCGGGGGATTCGGCGATCCGGCCGGCGGCCCGCGCCGTTTCCTGGCGCTGGTCGACGGGAAGCCCGCGCTGGTGACCGAGGCCGGTGTGGTCCAGGGCGGCAGCGACGCCGATCGCAACAAATGGACGCATATTGCCGCCAGCTATGACGGTAAGGTCGTGCGGCTGTTCGTGAACGGGCGACAGGTGGTGCAGCGCGGCCTGACCCTGGCGCCCGTGCCCGGCGTCGCAACGCTGGCGCCGCGCGGCTATCTGCCCGTCTTCGCCGGCAAGGTGGTCGACTTCCGCATGGTGCGCGAGGTCGTCGATCCGCTGGCCATCCGCGTCGCCGCCAGGCGGGCGCCCGATCCGGCTCGCCTGGCGCTCCAGACCGGCAGCCCGAGCTGGCCCTATCAGACCCGCCAGATGCAGGGGCAGACCGCCCCGCAAGACGCCTGGACGCTCCCCCAGTCCAAGGCGCCGATCCCGACCAGCGGCACGGCCAAGCCCGAATCCAAGGACCCCCCACTGGTGTCCACCGCGACCGGCCAATGGGCGGTGAATGGCTGGCGGCTGATCGAGGCGGCCAAGATCGGCCCCGGCGGCGCCGATCTGTCGCAGGGCAATTATGATGCCGGCAAATGGTATGCGGCCACCGTGCCGGGCACGGTGCTGACCACGCTGGTCGATCGCGGCGTCTATCCCGATCCGGCGGTGGGGCTGAACAGCCTGTCCATCCCCGAGACGCTGGCCCGGCAGGATTACTGGTACCGCACCGAGTTCGACACGCCGCCCGAGGCCGCCGGGCGGCAGATGTGGCTGACCTTTAACGGCGTCAACTATTCCGCCGAGGTGTGGGTCAATGGCCGGATGGCGGGGACGATGAAGGGCGCCTTCATCCGGGGCCGCTTCCCCGTGACGCTGACGGCGGGGCGCAATGCCATCGCGGTCCGCGTCTCGCCGCCGCCACATCCCGGCCTCGCACATGAGGAATCGATGACGGCGGGGGTCGGCGAGAATGGCGGCGTCCAGATGCTGGATGGCCCGACCTTCGTCGCGACGGAAGGGTGGGACTGGATTCCCTCCGTCCGCGATCGCAACACCGGGCTGTGGCAGGGCGTGACGCTGGCCGCGACCGGCCCGGCGGTGATCGGTGATCCGCAAGTGGTCACGACGCTGCCCAAGCCCGACAATTCGGTCGCCGATGTCGAGATCACGGTGCCGGTCACCAATAACGGCCAGGCACCGGTGACGACGACCGTGCGCGCGGTGTTCGACGATGTCGTCGTCGAAAAGCCGGTGACGGTCGCCCCGGGCCAGACGGTGAAGGCCGTCCTGTCGCCGTCCGAATTCGCGCAGCTCTCGGTCAAGAATCCGCGCCTCTGGTGGCCCAATGGCTATGGCGAGCCGGCGCTGCACAAGCTGGCCCTGACGGCGGCGGTCGATGGCGCGCTGTCCGATTCGAAGGATGTCCGTTTCGGCATGCGGCAGGTGACCTATGACCTGTCGCTGTTCGACGGCGATGGCGATCTGGAGCGGGTGACGCTCGACCTCAACCGCGTCCGGGGGGCGCAGCGGATCATTGATACCAGCCACAAGGGCATCCGCAAGACGGCGAACGGCTGGGCGATGAGCTTCACACCCGGCGCGGACCAGTCGGCGGCCGTGACGAAGGTGCAGGACGATCCGCGCCTCGCCCCGTACCTCGTGCTGCGCGTCAACGGCGTGCGGATCGCCGCGCGGGGCGGCAATATCGGCATGGACGACTTCATGAAGCGCGTCGACCGTGCGCATCTGGAGCCGTTCTTCCGCCTCCACCGCGACGCGCATCTCAATATCATCCGCAACTGGGTGGGCCAGAATACCGAGGAGAGCTTCTTCGATCTGGCCGACGAATATGGCCTGATGGTCCTGTCCGACTTCTGGGAGTCGACCCAGGATTATAATATGGAGGCCGAGGACCCGCAGCTGTTCCTCGCCAACGCGACCGATGTGGTGCGCCGCTTCCGCAACCACCCCTCGATCGTCGCCTGGTTCGGGCGGAACGAGGGTGTGCCCCAGCCGATCCTCAATAACGGGCTCGACACGCTGCTGCGCGCCGAGGACGGGACGCGGCTTTACATGCCCTCGTCCAACGCGGTGAACCTGCAAGGCTCGGGGCCGTATAACTGGCGGCCGCCGGTCGAATATTTCACCGATCATGCCAAGGGCTTCTCGGTCGAGGTCGGCACGCCCTCGCTGCCGACGCTGGAGGCCTGGAAGCGCGCCATCCCGGCCGAGGCGGATCGCTGGCCGATCGGCGATGTCTGGGCCTATCATGACTGGCACCAGACCGGGAACGGCGCGGTCAAGAGTTTCACCGACGTGCTCGAACGCCGCTTTGGCCCCGCCACCGGCCTCGAGGATTTCGAGCGCAAGGCGCAGATGATGGAATATGAATCCTATCGTGCCATTTTTGAGGGGATGAATGCGGGGCTGTGGACCGAGAATTCGGGGCGGATGCTGTGGATGACGCAGCCCGCCTGGCCGTCTTCGGCGTGGCAGATCTTCTCGTCCGACTATGACACCCATGCCGCCTTTTACGGGGTGAAGAAGGCCGCCGAGCCGATCCATGTCCAGATGAACCTGCCCGATTACCGGGTGGTGTTGGTCAACAACACCCGTGACGCGCTGAAGGGCGTGCAGGTGCGCGCAAAGATCGTCGGGCTGGACGGCCGGTCCGAGGGCGAGCAGGAGGCGAAGATCGCTGCCAATGCCGAGGGGGTGACGCCGGCGCTGACCCTCGATCTCGCCTCGGCGATGAAGCGTGGGCCCGTGCTCGTCCGGCTGGAGGCGACCGATGCAGGCGGCCAGATCCTGTCCACCAACAGCTATTGGCAGGCGCAGGACGAGGCGGGCTACCGCGCGCTGACCGGCATGGGCGCGGCCACCGTCAGCGCGACCACCAGCCTGCAGGGCCAAGGCGAGGAGACGCTGGCCAATGTCACCCTGACCAATAGCGGATCGGTGCCGGCGATCGAGACCAAGCTGACCGTCATGAATGCGGACGGGACCCAGGTTCTGCCCGCCTATTTCAGCGACAATTACGTCACCCTGTTGCCCGGAGAGACGCGCGTGATCGAAATCCGTTACCCCTCCGCCAAGGCGGACAAGCCCAGCGTCGCGCTTCGCGGCTGGAACGTCACCGCCACCAGCGCGGAGCTGCGTCCGTGAGCCGCCTCGTCCTGGCCGCGCTGATGGCACTGACCTTCGCCGCGCCCGCATCCGCGCAGCAGAAGGAGACGGACGCGCAGCGCTGGACCCGCGAATGGGAGGAGCGGTTGCACAATGACTTCGGCTATCTGGCGCGCTACCGCGACGACAATGCGAAGCTCGGCGCGCCCGTGGCCGGACAGCCGCGCGTGGTCTTCATGGGCGATTCGATCACCGAGGGCTGGGTCGGCAAGATGCCGCAATTCTTCGTGCCCGGCCGGGTCGGACGCGGGATCAGCGGACAGACCACCTCGCAGATGCTGCTGCGCTTTCGTCAGGACGTGATCGATCTGCACCCGGCGGTAGTGCAGATCATGGCGGGCACCAACGATATCGCGGGCAACACCGGCCCCACCACCGATGCGCAGGTGCAGGCCAATATCATGTCGATGGTCGAGCTGGCGCAGGCGCATGGCATCCGCGTCATCCTGGCCTCGATCCCGCCCGCCGATCATTTCGAATGGAAGCCGGGGTTGAAGCCCGCGCCCCGTATCGCCGCGATGAATGCGTGGTTGAAGGATTATGCGAAACGGGTCGGGGCGACCTATGCCGATTACTGGTCGGCGCTGCATGTCGGTGACGCGCTGAACCCGGCCTTCGGCACCGATGGCGTGCATCCCAATGAAGCGGGCTATGCCGCCATGGCGCCGGTTGCCAATGCCGCGATCAAACAGGCGCTGGCCAAGCCTCAGCCGCGCAGGATGCGGTAGTTCAGCCGTGCGGTCGCGATCGGTTGGTCGCGATCCTCCTGCCAGGCGACCGCCTCGACATTGGCGGTGCGCTGGCCGAGACGCAGGATGATGCCGACCGCGCGGGTCGGATGCTGGTCGCGCCCGGTGCGCAGATAATTGGTGGTGATCGTCACCGGCTTGATCCGGGCGGACCCGTCGCCCGCCAACCGGTGGGTGAGCGCGGCGATCCCCGCCACCTCCAACAGGCCTGCGATCGCGCCGCCTTGCAGCAGCCCCGGCCAGCCCATCACATGCTCGCCGAACGGCATGACGAGGTGCGGATCGCCCTCGACCCAATCGATCGAACAGCCGAGCCATTCGGCATAAGGCGGCAGGACCATCGCCTGCCCAATCGCGGTGCGCGGGGGCGTGGTCATGCGGTCATTCCGATAAAGGTGCCCGCGACATGCGCGACCGGATCGTTGGGGTCGCCGTCATGCGCGATACCCCGGACAAAGGCGATGCTGCGCGTCAGCCGATAGCATTCGCCGCGCCCGATCACCGTCCGTTCGGGCACGGCGGGGCGCAGGTAATCGACCCGCAGGTCCAGTGTCACATGCGCCTCGAACTTGCCCCGCTTCAGCCAGACCGCCACGCTGGTCGCCATGTCCATCATCGCGACGATCGGGCCGGAGGCGATCACGCCGCTGGTCGGATCGCCGATCAGCCGCGCGTCATAGGGCAGCGCTAGTTCGGCCCAATCCTCGCCATGCGCGCGATAGGCGATGCCGAGCTGCTGGCCATGTCCGCCACCCAGGCCGCCCATCGCCACGAAGCGTTCCATATCGAACCCCATAAGCCCATGGTCTACACCGGGGGCATGCCCCAGCGCAAAAGGAGAGAGCGATGCAGGACCGGGTGACGATCGAGGTGACGGACGGCGTCGCCGATGTCCGGCTGGCGCGCGGGGAGAAGCTGAACGCGATCGATCGCGCCATGTTCGATGCGCTGGCGGAGGCGATCGCCACGCTGTCGGACCGGCCCGATCTGCGCGCGGTGGTGCTGTCGGGGAAGGGGGACGGCTTCTGCTCCGGTCTCGACATGGCGGCGATGGCGGGGGGCGATCTGGCGGGGCTGGACCTGTCGGCGCGGACCCATGGCCCGGCGAACCTCGTGCAGCAGGTGGCCTGGGGCTGGCAGACCTTGCCGGTGCCCGTGATCGCGGCGGTTCACGGCGTGGCGTTCGGCGGGGGGACGCAGATCATGGGCGGCGCGGACATCCGGATCGCGCATCCGGCGACCCGCTTCGCGATCCGCGAGGTGCATTGGGGAATCGTCCCCGACATGGGCGGCTTTGCGCTGTGGCGCGGCGTGCGCGAGGATGCCTTGCGCGAGTGGATCTATACCGCGCGCGAGTTCGATGCGGCCGAGGCGCTGGCGGCGGGGTTCGTCACGCGGCTGAGCGAGGATCCGCGCGGCGAGGCCCTGGCTTTGGCCGGTAAGATCGCCGAACGCAGCCCCGATGCGGTGCGCAGCGCCAAGCGGCTGTTCGGCACGATGGCGACCACCGAATCGGCGGCGATGCTGGCGATGGAAAGCGCCGAGCAGGTGGCGCTGATGCAGGGTGCGAACCACCGAGAAGCGGTGCGGGCGAATATGGAGCGGCGGCGACCGGCGTTCCGCGACGCCTGACCCATGTTCGTCATGACGGGCGGACATGAAAAAGGGGAGCCTCTTTCGAGACTCCCCCATTCCATCCGGCGCGCGAAGATTACTCCGCAGTCGCCTTGATGATCTTGCCCGGATTGCGGGGGGGCTCGCCCTTGGGAAGCGCGTCGACATGCTCCATGCCGCTCTCGACCTGGCCCCACACCGTGTACTGACGGTCGAGGAAGCGCGCGTCGTCGAAGCAGATGAAGAACTGCGAATTGGCCGAGTTCGGATCGTTGGTCCGCGCCATCGAGCAGGTGCCGCGCACATGCGGCTCGGCGTTGAATTCCTGCTTCAAATTGGGCTTGTCCGAACCCGACATGCCGGTGCCGGTGGGATCGCCGCCCTGCGCCATGAAACCGGGAATCACGCGGTGGAACACGACGCCGTCGTAAAAGCCTTCATTGGCAAGCCCGCCGATGCGCGCGACATGCTCGGGCGCCAGGTCGGGACGCAGGGTGATGACGACATCGCCGCTGTCGAGCGTCAGGGTCAGCTTGGAAAAAGTCTCGGCCATAAGGGTCTTCCTTGGTTGATGTGCCGCAGGTAGGCATTCCCGTGCCCGCTGGCAAATGCAGGCGCCTCGGGATAGAGGCGTGACATCGCGTTCATGTTCCATTGCGGGAGGCCGAGATCAGCGACACCGAACTCCCCGAACTCGAAGCCGAGGCCCTGCCACCCGAGACGCAACTCGACGAGGACGACCGGCTGAAGCCCGAATATGTGACGGCGGTCCTCGATGCGCTGGAGGCGGGTGACGACGAAGGCGCCCGCGCGCTGGTCGAGCCGCTGCACCCCGCCGACATCGCCGACCTGTTCGAGCTGGTGGGGGACGAGGAGCGCGTCAACCTCGCGCGCGCGGTCGCGGACCTGCTGAACGGCGACGTGTTCGCCGAGATGAACGACTATGTGCGCGAGCAGCTGATCCAAGCGCTCGAACCGCATGAAGTCGCCGACATCGCCTCCGAACTCGACACCGACGATGCGGTGGCGATCATCGAGGACATGGACGAGGACGAGCAACGCGCGGTGCTGCGCGCGCTCGACCCCGATGACCGCGCCGCGATCGAGGAGGCTTTGTCCTTCCCCGAGGAGTCCGCCGGCCGCCTGATGCAGCGCGAGCTGATCGCGGTGCCCGAACATTGGACGGTGGCCGAGACGATCGAGTTCCTGCGCGGCGACGAGGAATTGACCACCGACTTCTGGGAAATCTTCGTCGTCGATCCGGGCCACCGGCCGATCGGCACCTGTCAGTTGTCTTGGATCCTGCGCGCGCCGGGCGGAATCGCGATCGGCGACGTGATGAAGCGCGAACAGACGCTGATCCCGGTCGATATGGATCAGGAAGAGGTGGCGCTGCGCTTCCAGAAATATGCGCTGATCTCGGCCGCCGTGGTCGATGCCAGCGGGCGGCTGGTTGGTATGATCACCGTCGACGACATCGTTCACATTATCCAGCAGGAGGCGGGCGAGGACGTGCTGCGCCTGTCGGGCGCGGGCGAGGGCGACATCAACGAGCCGGTCTTCGACAGCTACAAGAGCCGCGTCCGCTGGCTGATCGCCAATCTTGTCACCGCGATGGTCGCCTCGTCGGTGATCGCCGCGTTCGAGGGGACGATCGCGCGGATGGTGGCGCTCGCCACGCTGATGCCGATCGTCGCGGGCGTGGGCGGCAATGCGGGGACGCAGACGCTGGCGGTGACGGTGCGCGCGCTGGCAACCAACCAGTTGACCCGGTCCAATACGGCGCGCGCGATCATGCGCGAGATTCGCGTGGCGATGATGAATGGCGCGACCGTCGCCGTGGTGATCGGACTGGGGGTCAGCCTGGTTTTCGCCAACCCCGCGCTGGGGCTGGTGATCGCGGCGGCGATGATGACCAATATCCTCGTCGCGGGGCTGGCGGGCGTGTTGGTGCCGGTGACGCTCGATCGGCTCGATGCCGACCCGGCGGTGGCCTCGTCGGTGTTCGTGACGATGACGACCGATTCGATCGGCTTCCTGGCGTTTCTGGGACTGGCGACCGCATCGGGGCTGACGGGGTGACATAAATTCCTCCCCTTGCAAGGGAGGATTTTTTCCCGCGATTCCATCACCCAATCAAAACTATAGCGGTCGCCCCGCGCCATGCTTATGATGCACCCCCGCGCAGCCGGGGGGCCGCGTCATGTCTCCACCCGTAACGCGGATAGTTAAGCAGCGCGCATGAATCGTTTTGCCATCGGTATCGCCGGCATCCTTGTCATCCTGGCGATCGCAGTCGCCCTGTCCACCGATCGCCGTGCCATCCGCCCGCGTGTCGTCGGTGCGGCCTTTGCGTTGCAGGCGGGGATCGCCGTCCTCGTCCTCTATGTCCCCTGGGGCAAGAAGGTGCTTCAGACCTTGTCGGCCGGGGTTGCGGGCCTGCTCGGCTATGCCAATGAGGGGACCAAGTTCCTGTTCGGCGCGCTGGCCTCCGATCCGCTGGGCCGCAACTTCGCGATCCAGGCGCTGCCGGTCATCATCTTCTTCGCCGCGCTCGTCTCGATCCTCTATTATCTGGGGATCATGCAGCTCGTCGTGCGCTGGCTGGGCGGCGCGATCGAGAAGGTGATCGGTGTGTCGAAGGTCGAATCGCTCTGCGCGGCGGCCAATGTGTTCGTCGGCCAATCCGAATCGCCGCTCGTCATCCGCCCCTATCTGGCAGGGCTCTCGCCACCGCAGCTCTTCACGGTGATGACCAGCGGCATGGCGGGCGTGGCGGGGACGATCCTCGCCGCCTATGCCTCGATGGGCATCTCGATCGAATATCTGCTGGCGGCCAGCTTCATGGCGGCGCCCGGCGGCATATTGATGGCCAAGATCATAATGCCCGACCGGATCGAGCCGCCGGCCGGGCAATTGCCGCTGGGTGACGTGATCGAGGACGAGAAGATCGCGCTGGCCGAGGCCACCCATGACGAGGAAAAGCCCGCCAACATCATCATGGCGGCCGCGCAGGGCGCGCAGACCGGTGTGAAGCTGGCCGTCGCGGTCGGTGCGATGGTGCTGGCCTTCGTCGCGCTGGTCGCACTGGCCAACGGGTTGCTCGGCGGATTGGGCAATCTGGTCGGCATTCCAGGGCTCAGCTTCCAGGCGTTGCTCGGCTATGTGTTCCAGCCGATCATGGCGCTGCTCAACGTGCCGTGGAACGAGGCGGGGATCGCCGGCGGTCTGTTCGGCGAGAAGATCGTGCTCAACGAGTTCGTCGCCTATATCGATCTGGGCAAGCAGGCGGCACAGCTTTCGCCGCGTACCGTCGCGGTCGTGACCTTCGCTTTGTGCGGCTTCGCCAATTTCTCCTCGATCGCGATCCAGATGGCGGTGACGGGGAGTCTCGCCCCCAACCAGCGGCCGACCATCGCCCGGCTCGGCATCCGCGCGCTGATCGCGGGCAGTCTCGCCAACCTGATGTCGGCGGCGCTGGCGGGGTTGCTGATCGCCTGATCGCCATTCGGGGTTGATCCTCTGTACGAGAGGGCGTTATGGCGCGCCCTGTCGGCTGCAATCGTGGCCGGCCTGCACATAGGATCAAAATGCCCCGATCTAGTCCCTTGTCCGGCGACGAGGACAGTAGACGCACCCGCGTCCACTTGCTCGCCAGCCGTTTGACGGGCCTGACGGGGTCGACGATGTCGGCCCGCTAAAGCCGTTTGTCGCCGACCTTCCGCCGGGCTCGACCACACGAACCCGAAGGAGGTCTGCCATGACCCGTAAGATGTTCCGCGCGCATGTCCGCGCCCAGTCGCTCGCCACCGTGATGGCCAGTGTTCCCCTTGAGCGCGCGCGGTTGCTCCGCGCCGTCGCGTCCACCCGGCCCCAGGCGATTCGCCGGACCAGCCCCTCGGCCTGACCGCCCGCTCTCAAGGAATCCCTTCATGACCCGGATCGTATCGCGGGCCGCGCTGTGCGGCCTGTTGCTCTTCGCGCGCGCCGCCGCCGCGCAGGACCTGCCGCGCCAGGAGGATGTCGCCCTGCACGCGCAGGCCACGCTGGTGGCGCAAGGCGTGGGCGGTTTCACCTCGCCCTATATCGGCCCCAACAGCCTGACCCCGCATCAGGTCAAGGAAACCACCGACCTCACGGCCTATCTCGGCGCGCGCCCCTGGAATGGCGGCGAGCTGTGGGTGAATCCGGAGATCGACCAGGGCTTCGGCCTGTCCAACACGCTGGGCGTCGCCGGTTTCCCGAGTGCCGAGGCCTATAAGGTCGGCCGGTCGGAGCCCTATTTCCGGCTGCAACGCGCCTTTTTCCGCCAGACATTCGCGCTCGGCGATGCGCGCGAGGGAGTGGCCGGCACCGCCAACCAATTGGGCGGATCGCGTCCCGTCGACCGGATCGTGCTGACCATCGGCAAATTCGGGGTCGGCGACGTGTTCGACACGAATCCTTATGCGCATGACCCGCGCGGCGACTTCCTCAATTGGGCGGTCGTCGACACCGGCAGCTTCGATTATGCCGCTGACGCCTGGGGCTATACCACCGGCATCGCCGGCGAAGTCTATCGCGGTGACTGGACGCTGCGCGCCGGGTTGTTCAACCTGTCGACCGTTCCCAATGGCGAGCGGCTGGAGCATGGTTTCGGCCAATATCAGATGGATGGCGAGATCGAGCATTGCCATGAGGTCGCCGGACGGCCGGGATCGGTGCGCTTCGGCATCTTCCGCAACCGGGGCAAGTTCAGCCGCTTCGACGAGGCGCTGGCGCTGGCCGCCGCGACGGGCGGCGTGGTCGATCCTTCGCTCACCCGGCGACGGATGACGCGGATCGGCGGCTATATGAACATGGACCAGGCGCTGACCGATACGCTCGGCCTGTTCGCGCGGGTCGGGGTCAGCGACGGGTCGATCGAGCCCTATGACTTCACCGATATCGACCGGACCGCGCAAATCGGCGGGTCGCTCTCCGGCAAGGGCTGGGGCCGGGCGCAGGACCGGGTCGGGCTCGCACTGGTCGCCAATGGCATTTCGGCCGAGCATCGCCGCTATCTGGCGGCGGGTGGCCTGGGTGTGCTGGTCGGCGACGGCAAGCTGCCCCATGCGGGCGCGGAGGAGATTGCCGAGGCCTATTATGACGTAGCGCTGTTCCGCTCGCTCGCGGTCACGCTGGATGCGCAATATATCGAACATCCCGGCTACAACCGCGATCGCGGGCCGGCCGAGGTGTTCGCGCTAAGGGTGCACGGGGCGTTTTGATCCTCCCCGGTACGGGGAGGAACAAATCACCGCGTCGGCACGGGCTCCGCGCCGGTATAATCGTAAAAGCCCCGCTTGCTCTTGCGGCCATACCAGCCCGCCTCGACATATTTGATCAGCAGCGGGGCGGGGCGGAATTTGGGGTCACCCGTCCCCTCGAACAGCACGCGGGTGATTTCCAGACAGGTGTCGAGCCCGATGAAATCCGCCAAGGTCAGCGGCCCCATCGGATGGTTCAACCCCAGCTGGCAGGCTGCGTCGATATCCGGAATCGTTGCCACGCCCTCGCCCAGCGCGAAGATCGCCTCGTTGATCATCGGCATCAGCACGCGGTTGACGATGAAGCCCGGCGCGTCATTGGCATGGACGACCCGCTTGCCCAGTTCCTGTGCGAACGCCTCGACCTTGGCGACCGTTTCGTCCGAGGTGGCGAGGCCGCGGATCAGCTCGATCAGCCCCATGACCGGCACGGGGTTGAAGAAATGGACGCCGACGAACCGCCCCGCATCGGGCGCGGCCTGGGCCAGTCGGGTGATCGGGATGGACGAGGTGTTGGTCGCCAGGATCGCGGTGTCGGACAGGGTCTTGCCGACCTCCTCGAAGATCGCGCGCTTGATGGTCTCACGCTCGGTCGCCGCCTCGATCACCAGTTCGCAATCGCTCATGGGCGACAGGCTGCCCACCGGCGTGATCCGCGCGAGCAGCGCATCGGCATCGGCGCGAGTCGTCTTCTCCTTGGAGATCAGCCGGTCGAGTGCCTTGGCGATCCCCGCCTTGCCCGCCTCGGCGCGCTCGGCCGAGATGTCGGCCAGTTTCACCGCATAGCCCGCCGCCGCCGACACCTGCGCAATGCCGGCGCCCATCTGCCCGGCTCCGATCACACCTACGGACTTCATCGCAAAACTCTCCTTATGTCTTTGCCCGACGCCCTATCCGTTTCGGAACGCGACCGCCAGCAGACGGGTTTGATCGGACATGATCCGACACCGCCTGGCTCCGCTGATCCTGGTCGCCACTTTGCCGGCCGCCACCGCCGCCGCACCGGGCGATCCCGTGCCGGTCAAGCCCAGGCTCTTCCAGGACTGGATCGTCGCCTGCGACAATGGAGGGAGATGCGAGGCCGCGTCGCTGTCGCCGGATGACGGCATGTTGCAGGATGCCGGCCTGCTGGTGCGGCGCGACGCGGATGGCGCGCTGTCGGTGCGGGTGGCGGACATGACCGGCAAGGCGCCGCAGGCCACGGTCCGGATCGATGGCCGCGCCGTCGCCTCCACACCCCTGGCCCGACAGGTCGAGGGGACATGGCGCGGCGCACCGGCCAAGGCACTCGCTGTCGCCCTGGTGAGGGGGCGAAAGGCGGCGATCCTGACCCCGAGCGCGCATCCCTTGTCGCTGCGGGGCGCAGCGGCGGCCTTCCGCTACATGGACGATCGTCAGCGGCGCGCGGGCACGAAGACGGCGCTGGTGGCCAAGGGCGCACGTCCCTATCGCGGCACGCCGCCTGCCTTGCCCGTGGTGCGGATCGTCACGCCACCGCCGGGTAAGGCGCCGACCATTCCCGGCGCCGCGATCAACGCTGCACGGCGCCAGTTCGGCTGCGCGACCGATGATGGCAGTCCGGTGAGTGCCGACGCATATCGACTGGATGCGCGCGCGACGCTGGTCCTGCTGTCCTGCGGCGCGGGGGCCTATAATTACATGGTCCAGCCGCTGATCTGGCGCGACAAGCGGCTGACCCCCGCCGCCTTCGACTATGCCTTCCGCTTCGGCGAGCCCAAACCGCCCGGCCAACCCCAGACGCTCGTCAACACCGACTGGTCGCCTGACGGCCGTCTGTCGAGCTGGGCCAAGGGGCGAGGGCTCGGCGATTGTGGGGATGCGGCGCAATATGGCTGGGACGGGACGCGCTTCCGCCTGCTGAGCGCGGCGGTGATGACCGAATGTCGCGGCGCGATCGATACGCTGAGCGTGTGGCGTGCCCGCGCTGTGCCCGCCGGCACCCGGTAAAGGCTGAGATACAGGCAAGGAGAGGATCATGCTCGAACATCTGCCCGCTTGGCTGGGCAAGGCGATGAGCGGCTGGCGCGCCGGCGTCGAGTCGCTGGCTATCACCCGGGCCGATCTGGTCCCAACAGCTAGCCTGTCGCTCAACAGCCCGGCCTTTGGCGACATGGCTCGCCTGCCCGAACGATTTACCGCCGATGGCGCAGGCGTGTCCCCGCCGCTTTTCTGGAGTGACCCGCCGGCAGGCACCGCGATGCTGGCGCTGTTGGTCGAGGATGCCGACGCGCCGACACCGCAGCCATTGGTCCATGCGATCCTATGGAACCTGCCGCCGCGGGCCGGTGAATTGGCCGAGGGGGCGATCGTCGCCGATGGCCCGGGTTCGGCCGAGCAGGGCGATGTCGGCCGCAATTCCTATCTGGGCGAGGGCTGGCTGCCGCCCGATCCGCCGCGCGGGCATGGCGAGCATCGTTATGTCTTCCAATTGTTCGCGCTGGATGCGGTGGTTGAGATCGGCGGCGAGACGCCGGGGCGCGGGGCGATGCTGGACGCGATGGCGGGGCATGTGCTGGCTGCCGGAGTGCTGACCGGGACCTATTCGCGCGAGGAGGAAGCGCCCGTGGGGCCGGTCGGCGCGATCGCCTGACCTCCTGAGGCGGCCATCAGGCCGGGCGTCGAGACAGGACGACCCGGCCTATGGCGAGCGTCTGACGCATGAGCGTCAGGCGATCGGAAAGATCGGCGCGGCGCTGGTGATGGCCAGCCCGGCGAACACCAGGGCACCCAGGCAGGAAACGAGGAACTGGCGGGCTTGAACGGTCTGGAACATGGCAAAACTCCCTTTGTCGATCCGGTCACCAACTGGCTGATGACCGATGCTGGGAGCTTTGCAGGGGGCGTGCCAGTTTTCTAAACCATTGAAATATAAGAGAAAATAAAAAGGCTGCATCGATTTCAGCAAATTGCGCCATTCCAATGGGAAAATTCCGCCACCCGATGGCGGAATTTTCAGTCGGCGCAGATTCGGTTGCGGCCTTCATTCTTCGCGCGATAGAGCAGGGCATCGGCACGCGCGAACACCGTCTCATGCGTGTCGTCGGGGCGGAAGGCGGTGATGCCGGCAGAGAAGGTAACCTCACCGATCGCTTCTCCGGTTTCGCGTACCCGCAGCCGCTTTTCGCGCACCGCATCGCGCGCCCGGTCGATCAGCGCCCTGGCCTCGGTCATGGTCAATTTCGTCATCAGGATCGCGAATTCCTCGCCACCATGACGACAGACCAAATGACCGCGCCCTTCCTCGCTCAGGATCTGGCCGATCGCGTTGAGCACCCGGTCGCCCACCGCATGGCCATGTTCGTCATTGATTCGCTTGAACCGGTCGACATCGCACAGCGCGAGATAGCAGGACTCCGGCGACTGGAAACACTGTCCGATCGACTCGTTGAACGCCAGTCGATTGGCCAGCCCGGTCAGCGGATCACGGCGGGCCGAGGCGCGCGCCTCGACCAGCTTTTCGCGCAGCGCATCGGCCTCTGCGGTTGCCTGTTCCAGCCGCCGCTCGCTGTCATGGATACGCTCCAGCATCTCGCCGGTCAGCTTGGCCAGTGTGGCCAGCCCGATCGGTTCGCCCCGCTGAATCTCCGCCGCGCTGCGTTCCAGATTGGCGCTGAACGCCGAGGTGTCGGCCTGCATCGTGCGGATCATCGCTGACAGGGTCTCGACATGATCCTGGGTCTGCTCCGCCAGCGCATCGGTGCGGGTCGCGGCCGCGTCGACCAGATGGTCGCGCGTCGGGGGCGCGGGCGGCGGTGCCTGACGCTGCCCGGCGGTAGGGCCGCCCAGCCGCTGGATATCATCCTGATGCAAACGCACGCCGCCGTCGATCAGCGCGGCGGCGGCCTTGGCCAGGCTGCTGTTCGGCTGGGTCAGGATGGCATGGACGAACGCATAATGCGCCGGGTCCGGGACCAGGCGGTGATCCTCCAGAAACTGGCCGATGCGTTGATATAGCTTGTCCGTCGATGTCATCGCGCGATACCCGCGCTATCCATCGCAATCGTTGCGGGTACCAGGTTACCCTGGCGGCGATCCCGCGTCGATTGGACATCCTTCCCTTGATTCATGTCTAGCCCCCGGCCGCGCTATACTCAGCGCTTGGCGGTCAGTCCACGCACCGCGGCCAGTGTCGTGGCCACATGCTCGGCGGGGTTCATATCGTCGTGCACGAACGCGATTCGGCCATCGCGACCAATGACATAGCTCGTGCGCGAGGTGATATCGCGCCCTTCCATCTGGCGGCCGAGCGCGACGTCATAGCCCTTCACGATCGCCGGGCCTGCGCTGGCCACCGGGAATTTGCCCGCGCATTCGGCCTTGGAAAAGGCGGCGAGCTTGTCGACCGGATCGGCCGACATGCCGATCACCCGGGCGCCGGCGGCGCGGAAGGCGTCGATCTTCTCGGCAAAGGCGCGCGCCTCGGCGCTGCACCCGCTGGTGAAGGCGGCGGGGAAGAAATACAGGACGACGGGGCCGTGCCGTAGCTGATCCTTCAGGTTCAGCGTGAAGACCTTGCCCGCCACCGCGCCGCGCGTCGTGAAATCGGGAGCCACAGCGCCCGGGCGCAAGGCGGCGCTGGCCGGGACGGCAAGCAGCGCAAGAAAGACGCCGAACAAGACACGCATCGCGATGAATCCCTCCAAAAACAAGGTTAACGCGTAACCTTTCGCATGGACGCCGTCCATTGCTGATCGCGTGATGCTATCCTATCGCCTGTCTCATGTCCGTGCATAAATCCGATATCAACTTGGCCCTCGCTTTGGCCGACGCTGCGGGCGCGGCGATCCGCCCTTATTTCCGCCGTGAAATGGGGCTGGAGATCAAGGCGGATAACTCGCCCGTGACCCTGGCCGATCGCGAGGCGGAGGCGGCGATGCGGCGCATCCTGGAGGCCGAGCGCTCGGGTGACGGCATTCATGGCGAGGAATATGGCGTCAAGGATGGGGTGACCGGGCGGCAATGGGTGCTCGACCCGATCGACGGCACCCGCAGCTTCACCGTGGGGCGGCCGATCTTCGGCACGCTGATCGCGCTGGTCGACAATGGCTGGCCGGTGCTGGGCATCATCGACCAGCCGATCGCCGGGGAGCGCTGGCTGGGCGTGATGGGGCGGCCGACCCTGTTCAACGGACAGCCGGCGCGGACGCGGCCCTGCGCGGCACTGGAAGGTGCGACGATCGCGACCACCAGCCCGCATCTGTTCGAGGACGAGGATGTGCCGCACTATATGGCGCTGGTCACCGCGATCAGCGGCCAGTCCCCACGCCAGGGGCCGGTCTATGGCGGCGACTGTTACAATTATGGGCTGCTGGCGAGCGGCCATGTCGACATCGTTTGCGAATCGGGGCTGAAGCTGCACGACTTCGCTGCCCTGGTGCCGGTGGTCGAGGGCGCGGGCGGACGGATGTGCGACTGGAACGGCGATCCGCTGACCGCCGACAGCGCGGGCCATGTGCTGGCGATCGGCGATCCCGCGCGCACGGAAGAGGTGCTGGAGGCGCTGCGTAACGTGCCGCATGATCATGGGCATGATCACTGATTGAAGGACCTCCCCTACGAGGGGAGGTGGCAGGCGCAAGGCCTGACGGGGGGATGCCGTACAGGACGTTCCTTGCAGCATGCCCTTCCACCATGCTGCGCATGGCTCCCCCCTCCTCGGGCCGGGGAGGATCAGAAGATTCCCAGGAACTTCTTGCGCTGCGCCTTGGCCTCACCTTTTGTCTGGCGGCCGTCCTTGGACTTGGCGGTGGTGCCATTGCCGACATCGTCACGCGGCGCGCCCTTGGTCGTACGCTGGGCATTGGCGCGGGCACCCGACAATACCGGGCCGCATGCCGCCGCCTTGGCGTCGCCGACATCGACGAACGCCAGCACCCCCGCCAGCGGTGTCGCAACGACTGCCAAGCCCAGCCCGGCGCCTGCCCGCGCCAGCAGATCGCCGCTGATCGGGTTGATCCCCGGCGCGGCGAAATTGCCGGTCAGGCCGACCGGCGACTGGCCCGAGAACAGGCTGAACTTCTTGGCGTCGGCGCGAATCGCCATGTCGATGGCCTCGTTGCGGAAACTGAAGCCGCCGCGCCCGACGATGACGTTCTTGGACGTGTCGATCAGGATCGGGTCCGCCGCCGCCACGCCATTGCGGACGGTAAAGGCAATCAGCCCGCAATTGATCCGCACCGGTTCCTTCAGTCGCTCCTCGAACATCTTCTGGACGAAGGTGCCGATGTCGAGTTCGGCCAATTGCGCATTGCGGGTCCAGAGCGAGCCGGCGGGCAGGATGAAGGCCATGCGCCCGTTCGCGCTGGCCAGCGAATCATGGATGGTGTCGCCACGCCCCTGCAACTGGATGCGGCCCTTCACGGTGCCGCTCGTCCCTGCCTCCGCCACGCCCCAGCCGGCGAGCAAGCGGCCGAGCGGCGTCGGCGACAGGCGGATGTCATAGCCGATGCGGCTGGGCCTGGGCCGCGTGTCGAACACCAGGTCGGAGGATACGTCCCCACGCGCCATGGCAAAGCGCAACGGCGAGAGGGTCAGCTTGCCGCGATCGAGCGCCAGCGTCAGATCGACATTGGAGATCGGCACCTTGCGCGATCGGACCGTGCCGATCGTCCATTTCAGATCGGCATCGAAGCGCTGCATCGTCGCCACCGGCAATGCCGCATCGGGCAACAGCCGCTGCGCGCCCGCACCGGTCGCAGCGGCGGCGGCCTGTGCGCCCTTGGTCGCGACGATATCGGGATTGTAGCCGATGAACGGCGCGGCATCGATGATGTCGAGTTTCTTGGTGGTGAGCGCCGAATCGAGGTGCAGCCGCTGGCCATTGGTGACGGTCAGCCGCCCCGCCAGGTCGCTGTCACCGAAGGTGCCGGCCATGCGGGTGAAGCGATAGGCCTCGCCATCCTTCACCATTTGGGCCCGCAAATCATAAGTACGAGTGCGCGGGATGACGACGCCGATGATGTCGAGCAGGGTCGACATATCCTTGCCACGGGCCCGCGTGCGCAGCGGCACATTCTCGATATCCGCGATCGAGGGCAGGGTGCCCGCCACATCGATCACATTGCCGGCCGCGCGCATCCGCGCGATCAGTTCGTTCTTGCCGCGATTGGCGGTCGCATCGGGCGATAGAAGCTGCGCGGTAAGTTTGAAGGGCGTGCTGCGGATCACGCCCTTGCCGCGCACCCCGACCGCCTGGCCGATGCGCGCATCCTGCGACCGGATATCGTCCAGTGCGAGGTCGGCGGTCACCCGCATCCGGGGATCGCGATAGCGTATCGTCGTCCCCGTGACATTGGCCGTGTCGATCCGGGGAAATTCCAGCGGCTTGCCACCCTTCTTCTGGCTGAAGGTCCAGCTGTTGGTGCGGTGATCGGGCGTCCATTCCAGATCGACCGCGCCGTTGGTCAATTCCAGCCAGGTGAAGCGCCGCTTGCCGAACAGCAGCGACAGCGGCGCGATCCGCGAATCGATCCGGTCGGCGGTGAACAAATTGGGGCGGCTGGCCCAATCGGGATTGGAGATGGCGATCCGCTCGGCGACGAACTTGATCCGCCAGGGCGCGAAATAGAGCTGGAAGTCGCCCCCCACCGTCACCGTTCGGTGGGTCAGCTTTCCCACGACCGATTCGAAGGGATGGCGCAGGAAACGCCCTTTGGTGACGAACAGCACCAGCCAGATCGCGGCGATGACGAGCAGCAGGCCAACCCCGACCCGCAATGCCCATCGCCGCCACCGGGCGCGGCGGACGGCGGGGCTGGCGTTCGTTTCGGCCGCGGATAGCTGATCCATGGCCTTTCCAAGCGTCCGAGCGAAGCGGCGGTTCCCCCGGACGGGTGCCGGCGCTATCGGTTGCATTCCGGCGTCACTTCGTCTAAGCGGCCCGCTTCCCGAGCGAGGTGTCACGAACGGCCCGGCCATCAGGGCTGCCGCGGCCGTTTCTGCCTTGCTCATAGCGAAAGGACCAAAATGCCCAAGCTCAAGACTAAGAGCGGCGTCAAGAAGCGCTTCAAGCTCACCGCGACCGGCAAGCTCAAGCACGGCGTCGCCGGCAAGCGCCACCGCCTGATCAGCCATAACGGCAAGTATATCCGCCAGAACCGCGGCACCTCGGTCCTGTCCGATGCCGACACCAAGACCGTGAAGGCCTGGGCGCCTTACGGCCTGAACTGATTTCTGGAAGGATAGAGAGATATGGCACGCGTCAAGCGGGGCACGACCACCAAGGCGAAGCATAAGCGGATTTTGGATCAGGCGAAGGGCTATTATGGCCGTCGCAAGAACACCATCCGCATCGCGCGCCAGGCCGTCGAAAAGGCTGGTCAATATGCGTATCGCGACCGCAAGGTTAAGAAGCGGACCTTCCGTGGTCTGTGGATCCAGCGTATCAACGCCGGTGTCCGCGCCGAGGGTCTGACCTATTCGCAGTTCATGCACGGGTGCAAGCTGGCAGGCATCGAACTGGACCGGAAGGTCCTGGCCGACATCGCGATGCACGAGGGCGAAGCCTTCTCGGCGATCGTCGCACAGGCGAAGGCCGCTCTGCCGCAGGCCGCTTGAACAGCGACTGACGGTTAGCGCCGGAAATCGAAAAGGGCGTCGGTGGGGTTCCACCGGCGCCCTTTTTCGTCGGGGAAGGCAAAGGGGTTCAGCGCGCGGGTGGCAGCCAGTTGGGCTCGAACTTCGGCCGCCGTGGCGGCAGCGAGGACAGGCGTCGCAGCGCGGGCAGGTCGAGCAACTGGAATCGGTGTCCCTGTCGCGCCAGGAGCCCCTCTTCTTCCAGTCCCCGGATCGTGCGGTTCACATGCACCGCCGTCAGCCCCAGCAGATCGCCTATGATCTCCTGCGTCAGCGGCAGGTGGAAGCCGTCATCGACCACAAGGTCGATCGGGCTGAGCCGCGTATGGAAATCGACCAGCAGTCGGGCCATCCGCTCGCGTGCCGAGGCGTTGCCCGTCATCGCCAGTGCATCCATCAGCGCCAGCCGTTCCATCTGGGTCGCGATGGTGAACAGCGCGGCGAGACGCGGGAAGGTCTCGTACAGCTTGCCGAAGCGTTCATAGGGAACGAAGGCCGTGACGGACTCGGTGACCGCGGTCAGCGTGTCGGCCGCCTCGGGTAACACCATGCTGGGCGTGCCGAGCATGTCGCCGGGCAGATGCACCTTCTGGATCAGGCGGTTGCCGCTGCGCAGGACGATGGACGAGGTGACCCAGCCCCGGACGTGGAGATGGAATCCGTTGGTCGCCTCGCCTTCGCGCTGGAAAATCTCACCACGCCGCCGGACCACCTCGCCATCGCCCAGTTCAGCCAGCGCCCGCGCCTCGCCGGGCGTCAGTGCCGCGAATGCCTCATATCGATGAATCGGATACGCTATTTTGGCCTCCCTCGACCCTGGTCCTCGTACGGTCCATGATGGCCGCCGATATGTCCCAACAGTTTGCCATAAGAGAAGCCCACGCGTCATTCGCAGACGTGGATTAGCCGGGTAGAAAAAAATCGTCCTATTTCAGTCGATGGGGCGCGGTCTGTCCAGCGTTCAGACAAGACGCCCCGTATCGCTTTGCACGGCTGGCCATGACGAAATTGGGCCCATCGAACATCATCACGACCTAGCCTAACCAGCTCTCCGCCCCCACATGGGCGGCGACATGGCGCTGCATTTGACCAAGGTCGCGTTCGGGGCGGCCAGTATCGATCATCTGGCCGAACGACTGGCCTTGCGGGCGAAGGACGGCCCGGTCTTCCTCACCACGCGCTATCTGCCCAAACGGCATGACGAGGTAGCGGGGCAGGGATCGCTCTTCTGGATTCTGAAGCATCAACTGGTCGCGCGGTCGCCGATCCTGTCCTTTGGCGAGGCCGAGGGCGGGCGTTGCGCGATCCATATCGATCCGGCGCTGGTGCTGGTCCAGGCGCTGCCCAAGCGGGCGCATCAGGGCTGGCGCTATCTGGAGGCGGCGGACGCCCCGCCCGACCTGAGTGGCGCCGCGACGGGGATCGAGACGATGCCGCCGGTACTGGTCGGCAAGCTGGTGGAACTGGGGCTGATCTAAAAAACATCCTCCCCTGCAAGGGGAGGGGGACCATGCGCAGCATAGTGGAGGGGTGTCGCCAGCTATGAGCTAGGTCTCACTTCGCCGACCGGAACACCCC